>NZ_JBDGKB010000001.1:1063147-1424221 GCF_057656595.1 Intrasporangium sp. Soil_C_50 | reverse complement strand
AGGCCACGATCGGCTGGCTCCCAACCGTCGAGAGGCCACGATCGGCTGGCTCCCAACCGTCGAGAGGCCACGATCGGCTGGCTCCCAACCGTCGAGAGGCCACGATCGGCCCCGGGACGCCTTCAGTAGACGAGGGCCTGCGCGCCCGGCGCCATGACCTCCTCGACGAACGCCGCGGCCCCGCGGATGACCACGCCCTCGACGAGCTGGTCCTCGGTGAGGTCGCGCCGTGCCGCACACTGCGTGCACACCGTGAGGCGACCTCCGGCCAGAACGGCCTCCCGCAGGTCGACGACCGGCGCGGCGTGGGGCAGCGCGAACGCCTCGGCCCGCCCGGGCACGGCCATCCACGACGCCTCCCCGGTGAGCCACACCGACACGGAGACGCCGCTGGCCACCGCCGTGGCCGCGACGGTGAACGCCTGCGACAGCCGTTCGGGCGCCTCGACGCCGGAGGTGACCTTGACGACGAGCGAGCGGGCGGGGGTGTCCATGGGGTCAGGCTACGATTCCGGGCATGTTCAACCTCGACCAGGACATCCCGGAGCCGTTGCGACCCCTCGCGTGGCTCATCGGACGCTGGGAGGGCGCCGGGGTCGTCGGCTACCCGACGATCGAGTCGGCGCACTTCGGCCAGGAGATCGAGGTGACCCACGACGGCCGTGGCTTCCTCAAGTGGGAGAGCAAGGCCTGGATCCTCGACTCCGAGAACGGCTCCAAGGTCCGCCCGGCCGCCGTCGAGTCCGGATTCTGGCGTCCGATGGACAACGGCGAGGTCGAGCTGCTGCTCGCCCACCCGACCGGCATCCTCGAGCTCTACTACGGGAACATGCAGCCGGCCAAGATCGAGCTGCGCACCGACGGCGTGCTTCGCTCGCCGGGCGCCAAGGACTACAACGCCGCCACGCGCCTCTACGGCCTCGTCGAGTCCCAGCTCATGTGGGTCATGGACATGGCGGCCGTCGGCCAGGAGATGCAGAGCCACGTCTCGGCCCAGCTCAAGCGCGTCGAGTGACGGCGCCCGTGGAATGCAGCCCGCTCGCCGCTCGTTCCACCGACATGAGTGACGTCGACGTGCCCGCAGCCCCCGCCCGCACGGTCCACCGCAGCCCACTCCTCGACGCGCCCCGCGCCGTCGCGGGGGAGGGGCTCGAGGCCGGGGTGGCCGTGCACTACGGCGACCCGATGCGCGAGCAGCGCCTCCTCGAGGAGGGCTTGGCCGTCGTCGACCTCTCCCACCGCGACGTCATCACCGTCACCGGCCCCGACCGGCTCAGCTGGCTGCACTCGTTGACCACCCAGCACCTGCTCGGCCTCGAGCCCCGGCAGTCCCGCGAGGCGCTCGTGCTGACGCCGAAGGGCCACGTCGAGCACTCCCTGCACCTCGTCGACGACGGCGCGACGACGTGGGTCACCACCGAGCCCGGGGCCGGCGCGGCGCTCGCCGAGTGGCTCGACAAGATGCGGTTCATGCTCCGGGTCGAGGTCGCGCTCGTCACCGACGACTGGGCGGTTCTCGGCGAGCCGCACGCGTCCGAGTCGGTCGAGGGCGAGCCGATCGCGTGGCGCGACCCGTGGCCCGACCTCGTCGGCGACACGACGGCGTACGGCCCGACGGAGGGTCACCCCGGCACGGAGCGCTCCTGGCGCGAGGTCATCGTGCCGCGTTCGGATCTCGTTGCAGCAGTGGGTGATCGGCCGCTCGCAGGCCTATGGGCGGCCGAGGCGCTGCGCGTCGCCGCCTGGCGCCCCCGGCTCGGCCTCGAGACCGACCACCGCACGATCGTCCACGAGGTCGACTGGCTCCGCACCGCCGTGCACCTGCACAAGGGCTGCTACCGCGGGCAGGAGACCGTCGCCCGCGTCCACAACCTCGGCCGCCCGCCGCGTCGCCTCGTGTTCCTGCACCTCGACGGCTCGGGCCACACCCTGCCGGCGCAGGGGAGCGAGGTGCTCGCGGGCGACCGCGTCGTCGGCCACCTCACCTCCGTCGGGCGCCATCACGTCGACGGGCCCATCGCGCTCGCGATCGTCAAGCGCAACACCGACCCCACCCTCGAGCTGCTCGTCGACGGGCTGTCGGCGGCGCAGACCGTCATCGTCGCCCCCTGACGCGTCCGTTCCCTGACGCGTCGCCGCCCCTGACGCGTCGGGACCGTCCGGCGCGGTGGGCGCTGGCAGGATGACGCCATGAGTCCTGCACGCAGCGCCGCGAGCACCCTGATCACCGTCGCGCCCACCGGCGCCGAGACATCCAAGGCGGACGTCCCGGCCCTGCCGACGACACCGGAGGAGCTCGTCGAGACGGCGGTCGCGTGCGAACGGGCCGGCGCTGCGCTCATCCACATCCACGTGCGTGACCGTGACCACCAGCCGACGCTCGACCGGGTGCTGCTCAAGGAGGCGGTCGACGCCGTGCGTGAGGCCACCGACCTCGTCGTGCAGCTCTCGACCGGCGGCGCCGTCACCGACCCTCTCGAGCAGCGCCTCACGGTCCTCGACGCCGACCCCGACTCGTGCTCGCTGACGTGCGGCACGACGAACTTCGGCGACGGCGTCTTCCTCAACCCGTGGGGCTTCATGGTCGACCTCTACCGCCAGGCGCAGGAGCGCGAGGTCGTGCCGGAGTTCGAGCTCTTCGAGCTGGGTCACGTGCACGCGCTGCGCCGCCTCATCGACGAGTGCGGGCTGCCCTACGGCGGCCAGGTCCACGTCGACTTCGTCACCGGTGTGCCCGGGTCGATGCCGGGCACGCCGCAGGCCCTCCTCGCCGGGGTCGCGATGCTGCCCGAGGAGGTGACGAGCTGGTCGGCCACCGGTATCGGCAGGGCGCACCTGCCGATCGTCGCCGCAGCGCTGTCGGCAGGAGGTCACCTGCGGGTCGGCATGGAGGACAACCTCATGTTCGCCAAGGGCCGGCCGGTCGAGCACAACAGTGAGCTCGTCTCTCGCGCAGCCGAGCTCGCGACGCTCATGCAGCGTCCGCCCATGTCGACCGTCGAGGCTCGGGCCGCCCTCGGCATCAAGGACCGCCGCACGCGCTGACCTGCACGACATCCCAGGCCGAGTGTGGGCGGGCTCACGCTGTCTGGGGTTTGCATTTTGCTTGCTGCAGTTAGCACAATGGAGGGGTGAGCAAGCTTCCGCTACCCGACCTCGGGGCGTACCTGCGCGAACAGCGCGAGAACGCCCAGCTGTCGCTGCGCCAGCTCGCCGAGATGGCCGGGGTCTCCAACCCCTACCTGTCCCAGATCGAGCGAGGCCTCAAGCGCCCGAGCGCCGAGATCCTCCAGCAGATCGCCAAGGGGCTGCAGGTGTCGGCCGAGTCGCTCTACGTCAGAGCGGGAATCCTCGACGAGCGGGTCGGCGACGATCCGGCCACCGCCCCGGACGTGCTCACCGCGATCGCCGCCGACCCGGTCCTCACCGACCGCCAGCGAGGCGTGCTCGCCGAGATCTACCTGTCGTTCGCCGGCACCGCCGCCGCGACCCCTGACGTCACCGAGAAGGAGAAGTGAGATGGCCCTGACCAAGAAGATCACCAAGACCGTCAAGGACGCCCAGAAGCAGGCCGAGGCCGCCGTGGCCGAGGTCCGTGGGCAGTTCGACGGCCGCATCCCCGACATCACCGTCGACCCGACGCCTTTCTACGCCGTCGTCGGCGCGGCCAACCTCGCCATCGCCACGGTCCGCACGGCCGGCGAGCAGCTCGACGCGGCACGCAAGCAGGCCAAGACCGCCGACCTGCGCAAGGGTGCCCGCAAGGAGGCCGACCAGCTGCAGAAGGATCTCCAGAAGCGCATCGTCGACCTCCAGGCCCGCACGGCCGACCTCCAGCGGATCGCCGCCACGTACGCGGACCGCTTCGTCGCCCAGGCCCAGGAGCTGCCGGCCCACGTGCTCAACCAGGGCCTCGTCCTCGCGAGCAACGCCAAGGACCAGTACGACGCTGCCGCCGCCCGCGGCGAGAAGGTCGTCACCGACGCCCGTGCCCAGGGCCAGCGCGCCGCCTTCGACGCCGTCGAGAAGGGCAACGCCGTCATCGCCCGTGGCCGCCGCGTCGCGAGCACCGCGACCGCAGAGGGTGAGAAGGTCGCCCAGAGTGTCCTCGGCGCCGTGTCCGACGACGCCGCGACCGTGACCTCGCAGGTCGAGAAGTCGGCCGCCGCCGTGGAGAAGGCAGCCGCGCCGGTCCCGGCCACGCGCACCGCCGAGCACGAGAAGGCCATCCGCTCCGCGGCCGCGAAGAAGTCTGCGGCCACGCGCAAGGCCGACGCCGTCGAGTCGACGACGACCCACAAGGTCGCAGCCCGCTCGTCCGCCCCCGCGAACCAGGCCGACACGACGGCCGGCTCCACGAAGACGGCCGCGCGCAAGACCGCGACCAAGAAGACCGCGGTCAAGAAGTCGACGGCGAAGAAGGCCGCCACGGCCAAGAGCGCCGCGAAGAAGGCCACGACCACCCAGTCCTGACCCACGCCGCACCCCTGCGCACGAGGGCCGTCACCGATCCGGTGGCGGCCCTCGTCGCGCGCGTAGGCGCCTCCGGCATACTGCGGGTCGTGTCCGACCACACGCAGACCCCGTCCGCCCCCGCCGCCGGCTCCGCCGCAGGGCCAGTGTCGACCGCCCTGGCCGACGCCCCCGTCGTCGCGCACGTCGTGCGCGCCGGCTTCGTCGAGTCGGTCCACCACGGCACCGTCGTCGTCACCGCGCCCGACGGCTCGGTCGAGCTCGAGGTGGGCGACGCGTCCGGCCCGGTGTTCCCGCGCAGCTCGAGCAAGCCGCTGCAGGCGCTCGCCATGCTCCGCTCGGGTCTGCAGACCGACGACCTGCACCTCGCGCTCGCCTGCTCGAGCCACTCCGGCGAGGACTTCCACGTCGAGGCCGCCCGCGAGATCCTCGCCGGCGCCGGCCTCACCGAGACCGATCTGCAGAACACCCCCGACTACCCCTACGACGAGGCGGCCCGCATCGCGTGGATCGCGAACGGCCTGCCCAAGCAGTCGATCGTGCAGAACTGCTCGGGCAAGCACGCGTCCATGCTCGCGACGTGCGTGACCAACGGCTGGGACCTCGCGACCTACCGCGACCCGGCCCACCCGCTCCAGGTCGCCGTGGCCGACACCGTGCGTGAGCTGTCCGGCGCCGAACCGAGCGCGGTGGCCGTCGACGGCTGCGGCGCCCCGATCCACGCCATCCCGCTGTCGGCGCTCGCCGTGGCCTTCGGGCGCCTCGCCGCGGCCACCGACGGTCCCGAGGCCCGCATCGCCACCGCGATCCGCGCCTACCCCGAGTACCTCGGCGGCAGCCACCGCGACGTGACGACGCTGATCCGCGGCGTCGACGGCCTCGTGGCCAAGGACGGCGCCGAGGCGGTCTACGCCGTCGGCCTCCCCGACGGTCGCGGCATCGCGGTCAAGGTCGCCGACGGGTCCTCGCGGGCGCGGCCGGTGGTGCTCGCGGCGGTGCTGCGCCGCATCGGCGTCGACGCCGAGGACACGCTCGCCGCCCTCGAGCACCAGCCCGTGCTCGGACACGGCCAGCCGGTCGGCTCGGTCGTCGCCGTCGGCATCTGAGCCGGAGGACGACCACGTGCGTGCGGTCCTCCAGCGCGTCACCAGCGCACGCGTCGAGGTCGACGGCGAGGTCGTCGGCGCCATCGACCGTCCCGGGCTGCTCGCCCTCGTCGGCGTCACCCACGGGGACGGCCCCGAGCAGGTCGACCGCCTGGCCCGCAAGATCGCCGAGCTGCGGATCCTGCGCGACGAGCAGAGTGTCCTCGACGTCGGCGCACCGGTGCTCGTCGTCAGCCAGTTCACGCTCTACGCCGACACGCGCAAGGGTCGGCGCCCGTCGTGGGGTGCAGCGGCTCCCGGGCCGGTGGCCGAGCCGCTCGTCGACGACGTCGTGGCCGCCCTGCGCGCCCGTGGTGTCGAGGTGGCCGAGGGGCGGTTCGGGGCGATGATGCAGGTCTCGCTCGTCAACGACGGGCCCGTGACCCTCGTCGTCGACTCCTGAGCCGGCATGCCGGAGCAGGGACGCCGTCCCCGACGCGTCGGGCACCTCCGCTGGGCGCCCGCTGGGAGGGCGCTGGACGCGTCCGTGCACACGGGGTCGGGTTACGCTTCCCCTATGCAGCTCTACTACGGGTTCCAGAGCGTCGTCCAGCTCGTCCTCGGCGTCGTCGCGCTCGGCTGCGAGATCTGGGCCTTCGTCGACGCGCTCCGGCACCCGGAGGGCGCCTACGTCGCCGCGGGCAAGCGCACCCGCACGTTCTGGCTCGTCCTGCTCGGTGTCGCGCTGGCGCTCGGCTTCGTGACGGTCCTCAACCCCCTCAGCCTGTTCGGCCTGCTCGGGTTCGTCGGTGCGGCGGTGTACCTCGCCGACGTCCGTCCGGCCCTGCGCCAGGTGCGCGGCCTCGGCGGGCGGTCCGACCGCCCCTGGTGATCTCTCGGTCCTGGCCGGGGAAGGCATGGACGTAGGGCACACTGGGCACTCACCAAACGATGGGGGACAGATGACCCAGCAACGGCCGACTCATGTCGGCGACGTCGTGCTCGACGACCACGAGCACGAGTCCGACCCCGTCCACACGCCCGACGACTACGACCTCGGAGACCGCGACCCCACGACCGACATCTTCGTCGCGGACCGCCCGTGGGGCCGGTTCCAGCAGTTCGTGTCCAACGAGCAGGTCACGGTGAAGATCATCACCGTGCAGCCCGGGCACCGGCTCTCGCTCCAGCGCCACGACCACCGTGGCGAGATGTGGCAGGTCCTCGACGTGCCGATCGACGTCACCGTCGATGAACGGGAGTGGACGGCCGGCCCCGGCGAGACCGTCTGGGTCCCGCGCGGGGCCCTGCACCGCATGGGCAACTCCGGCGACCGGCCGGGACGCCTGCTCGAGGTCGGCTTCGGACACTTCGACGAGCAGGACATCGAGCGCATCGAGGACGACTACGCGCGCTGAGCACGACAGGTCACTCGCTCAACGTGCCGCCGGGCCCAGGGTCCGGCGGCACGCGTGCGTCCGGCCCGTCCTGATGGCGCTCAGCCCGGCAGGTCGAGGTCGGCCCAGACGACCTTCCCGCCGGGCAGGACCTGTGCGCCCCACGTGTCCGACAGTGCCTCGACGATCTCGACGCCGCGACCGTCGACGGCGTCCGTCGAGCGCTCGCGACGCTCGAGCGGGGCCTCGGTCGCGTCCTCGACACCGATGCGCACGCCGCCGTCGCGTCGCTCCACGAGCGCCCGGAACGGCGTCACGGCGTGGGCGAGGGCGTTGGTGGCCAGCTCGGACACGATGAGGGCCGCGTCGGCGGTCAGGCCGTCGTGCCCCCACGACCGGAGCACGTCGAGGACGAAGTGGCGCGCGGCCGGGACCGACTCCGGCAGCGGCTGGTACACCTGCGAGTACGCGTGCGTCAGCCCCAGCCGCGGCGTCAGCCGGGACACGGCGGGGTCGTCGGGCGCGTGCGTCCGGGTGCCCTTGTCCACGTGCAGGTCGACGTGCAGAGCCGTGATGCGGGCGACGTCGACGAGCTCGGCGTGGTCGGCGATCCGGCCGGGGTAGGCGCACACGAGCTGGAAGTCGTAGACCTCCATGGCCTCGGCCCAGTGCAGCTCGAGCTCGACCGCGGGCTCGACGAGCCCGCGCTGCCACAGCAGCGAGAGCGTCTCGCTGAAGACGCGCACGCGTCGGCCGCCCGAGACCTGCGGCCCGACGAGCGCGCGGGCCTTGCCCCAGAAGGCGTCGACGTCGAAGCGTCCGTCGATGACGAACCCGGCGATCGACGCCTCGGGGTCGCGCGGCCAGTAGCGGCGCGCAGCCTCCTCGCCGCCGGGATCGCAGCCCAGTCTGGCGAGCGCGCCCTCCACGCGTCGCCTCAGGCCTGGCGTGCAGATCGAGACGACGCACTCGTCATGGTCCCAACCGTCTGCGACGTACCTCGCCACGGCTGTGACACCCTCGTTGTCGAGTGCGTAGAAGCTCACTCCACGACCCCGCCCCCACGCAGCCATGCCGCCCTGCGACATGTCGCTCATGCTACGCCCGGGCCCCACGACGGCGGCGGACTCGGCCCCCGCGAGATTTGGTCGGGTTCGGGCGACTTCGGCCGCTCACCGTGGGGCGACGGCCTCCCACGCCACGGTCAGCTCGCCCAGGCGCCACCGCGACGGCCCGTCGAGCAGCGGCCACCGCTCGCGCACCTCGGCCGCCATGGCGAGGAACCGCTGCCGGGCGCCCCACGAGGACTGCGGTGCGCTGCGGGCCCAGGCGAGATCGAGGTCGGCGAGGAAGTCGTGCACCCGCTCGCCCGGCACGTTGCGATGGATCAGGGCCTTGGGCAGGCGCTCGGCGACGTCGGACGGCCGGTCGAGCCCGCCAATCCGGACCGACACGGTGAGGCTGACCGGACCGGACCCGTCGACGGCGACCCACGTGGCGCGGCGCCCGATCTCGTCGCACGTGCCGTCGACGAGCAGGCCGTCCGGCGCCAGGCGCTGCTGCACCCGTGCCCACGCGTCGGCCACGTCGTCCTCGGCGTACTGGCGCAGCACGTTGAAGGCGCGCACGACGGTCGGCCGGTCGCCGCCGTCCAGGGGCACCTCGAAGCCGCCGAGGCGGAAGGTCAGGCCGTCGCGCTCGAGCGGGCGCCCGGCCGCGACCCGGGCGGGGTCGATCTCGATACCGACGACCTGGACGTCGGGGCGTACCCGGCGGAGCCGGTCGTGCAGCTCGACGGCGGTGATCGGCGAGGCCCCGTAGCCGAGGTCGACGACGACCGGGGGGCCGGGGCTGCGTCGCAGGCGCCAGGCCTGCGGGCCGGCGATCCACCGGTCGCAACGCCTGAGCCGGTTCGGGTTCGTCGTGCCCCGGGTGATGGTCCCGACGGGGCGAGCGCGGCCGGCCACGCCCGCAGCCTACGCGGACACCCTCCTTGCCCTCGGTTCGATGTATTCCACGGTCCTCGATGACCGTGGAATACATCGAATCGGGGTCGTGGTTGAGTCGGGGAGAGCAGGTAGCAGCACGGACAGCGGACGAAGGGATGCCGATGGTGGCCGATCCGAGGCGGGTCGCGATGATCAGCGTGCACACCTCACCGCTGGAGCAGCCCGGGACGGGCGATGCCGGCGGCCTCAACGTGTACGTCGCCGAGACGGCCCGCCAGCTCGCCGCGCGCGGCGTCGAGGTCGACATCTTCACCCGACGCACCACCGGCGACATCCCCGTCGAGGCCGACCTGGTGCCCGGCGTCCGCGTCCGGCACGTCACGGCCGGGCCGTACGAGGGGCTGTCCAAGGAGGACCTGCCCGGCCAGCTGTGCGCCTTCTCGGCCGGCATCATGCACGCCGGGCTGTCCGTGCCCGAGGACCACTACGACCTCGTCCACAGCCACTACTGGCTCTCCGGCCAGGTCGGCTGGCTCGCCGCGGACCGGTGGCGCGTCGCCCTCGTCCACACGATGCACACGATGGCCCGGGTCAAGAACCTCCACCTGGCCGAGGGCGACACCCCGGAGCCGCGCGGCCGCGAGATCGGCGAGGTCCAGGTCGTCGAGGCCGCCGACCGGCTCGTGGCCAACACCGACGACGAGGCCCGCGAGCTCGTCCAGCTCTACGACGCCGACCCGGGCAAGGTGTCGGTCGTCCCCCCGGGCGTCGACCTCGAGACCTTCACCCCCGGCGACCGGTCGCAGGCGCGCCGCGACCTCGGACTGCCCGTGGACGGGCACCTGCTGCTCTTCGTCGGGCGGATCCAGCCGCTCAAGGCCCCCGACGTCCTCGTGCGCGCGGCCGCCGAGATCGTGCGCCGCGACCCGACGCGCCGCGAGCGCCTCACGGTCGCCGTGCTCGGTGGCCCGAGCGGCTCGGGCCTCGCCCGGCCCCGTGACCTCGAGGAGCTCGCCGCCGCCCTCGGCGTCGCCGACGTCGTGCGGTTCGTCCGGCCGGTGGCGCGTCCCGACCTCGCGCGCTGGTACCGCGCCGCCGACGTCGTCGCCGTCCCCAGCCACTCCGAGTCGTTCGGCCTGGTCGCCCTCGAGGCCCAGGCGTGCGGCACGCCGGTCGTGGCGGCCGACGTCGGCGGCCTGCCCACCGCCGTCGGCGACGCCGGCGTCCTCGTCCCCGGCCACGGCACGGAGGAGTGGGCCGACGCGCTCGATGCCCTGCTGCTGCACGACGCGCTCCGTGCCGAGCTGGGGCGTCGCGCCGTGCGCCACGCCGCCGGGTTCGGGTGGCCCGCGACGACCGACCGCCTCCTCGACGCGTACCGTCGGGCCATGCGAGCCCGCAGCGACGCGCCGGAAACACCCATCGACGAGGGCGAGAGCCTGGCCGGAGTCCCGACCGCGGTGATCCCGTGACCGCACCGGCCGAGGGCGTCCGCGCCGACGCCGAGGCCGGGCTCCGCGGCTACCTCGACTCCGTCGACCTCGAGTGGGAGCTCGGCGGGCGGGAGGGCGAGTACGTCGTCACGCTGCCGGGGGAGAAGAAGCTCAAGACCGTCGTGTCGCTGCTCGTGCGCGACCGCACCACGAGCGTCAGCGCCTTCGTCATCCGCAACCCCGACGAGAACCACGAGGCCTTCTACCGGGCCCTGCTGCGCAAGAACCTGCGCCTGCAGGGCATCGCGTACGCCATCGACACCGACGGCGACGTCTACCTGCGCGGCGAGGTGCCGACCGCGGCCCTCGACGCCGAGCACCTCGACCAGCTCTTCGGCGTCGTCCTCGCTGCCAGCGACGACGCCTTCAACGAGCTGCTCGCCCTCGGCTTCCTCGGGTCGATGAAGAAGGAGTGGGCCTGGCGGGTGTCGCGGGGGGAGTCGACCCGCAACCTCGAGGCGTTCCGTCACCTGCTGGACGACGCCTCGGAGGCCTGATCGGGCGTCGCTAGGCTGGCGCGCATGACCTACACGCTCGTCCTCGTCCGCCACGGCGAAAGCGACTGGAACGCCAAGAACCTCTTCACCGGCTGGGTCGACGTCGACCTCACCGACCAGGGCCGCGCCGAGGGCGTGCGCGCCGGACAGCAGCTCAAGGAGGCCGGCATCCTGCCCGACATCGTGCACACCTCGGTGCTGCGCCGGGCCATCACGACGGCCAACCTCGCCCTCGACGCGGCCGACCGCCACTGGATCCCGGTCAAGCGCGACTGGCGCCTCAACGAGCGGCACTACGGCGCACTCCAGGGCAAGAACAAGAAGCAGACGCTCGAGCAGTTCGGCGAGGAGCAGTTCATGCTGTGGCGCCGCTCCTACGACGTGCCGCCGCCGGCGATCGACCCCGAGGACGAGTTCGCCCAGACCCACGACGCCCGCTACGCCGGCCTCGGCGAGGCGATGCCGGCCACCGAGTGCCTCAAGGACGTCGTCGCCCGGATGCTGCCCTACTGGGAGAACGAGATCCAGACCGACCTCGCCGACGGCCTCACCGTCATGGTCGCGGCGCACGGCAACTCGCTGCGGGCCCTCGTCAAGACCCTCGACGACGTCTCCGACGAGGACATCGCCGGGCTCAACATCCCCACCGGCATGCCGCTCGTCTACGAGCTCGACGACGACTTCCGGCCGGTGACCCGTGGCGGTCGCTACCTCGACCCCGAGGCCGCCGCCGAGGCTGCCGCCGCGGTCGCCAACCAGGGCCGCTGACCTTTCTCCAACCGCTGAACCGTCGAGAGGCCAACAATGGCTGCCCGGCGACCGTCGAAAGGCCACTTCTCGCCGCGAGAAGTGGCCTTTCGACGGTCACGAGGCGACCACATGTGGCCTCTCGACGGTGAAGCGTGAGGGGGAATGGACGCGTCAGGCGGGGGCGTCGTGCTCGATCGACTCGAGCACGTCGGCGTCCTCGGCGTCCTCGTGGTCGTAGCTGACCTCCGAGTCGTACTCGCCCGTGACGAGGTAGATGACGCGTCGGGCCACCGAGACCGCGTGGTCGGCGAAGCGCTCGTAGTAGCGGCCGACGAGCGTCAGGTCGAGGATCGAGCTGCGCGACCACGACGTGTTCTCGTCGAGCAGCGCCGCGAAGAGCTGCCGGTGCAGCTCGTCCATGGCGTCGTCGTCCTTGTCGAGGGCGATGGCCGCGGCGACGTCCTTGCTCGCGATGATCGAGCCGCACTTGGCCACGATCGACTCGGCGACCTGGCCCATCTGCAGGATGTGGGCGCGCAGCTCGGGCGGCACGGCCGAGTCGGGCGTGCGCAGCCGGGCCACCTTGGCGACGTGCCGGGCGAGGTCGCCCATGCGCTCGAGGTCCGAGCTCATGTGCATCGCCGTGACGACGATGCGCAGGTCCGTCGCCACGGGCTGCTGCCGCGCGAGGAGGTCGATGGACCGCTCGTCGAGCTCGATGCGGATGTCGTCGAGCTTGCGGTCGGCCTCGATGACCGACTCGGCGAGGTGGACGTCCGCGTCGAGGAGGGCGGTCGTCGCGCGGGAGATGGCGGACCCGGCCAGCCGGGTCAGCTCGACGAGCTGGTCCGTGATGGTGTCGAGGTCCTCGTGGAACTGGTCGCGCATGCTCTTCCTGTCGCTAGCCGTTCTGGGGCCGTCGCCGTCCCGGTGTGGGCACCGGGACGTCCGGCTCGTGGTGCGGGTGCGCGCCGGCACGGGGGTGCTGCGGACACGTCCCAGCCTGCCACTGCGCGGCGCTCGACACACGGCCGACACGACCCTGTCCCGCAGAGGGTGGCACCGCTGCGTGAACGGGTGGGTTCGCCAAGGTGAACAGTCGGTTGTGCGCCTGCGTGCGGGCCGTCCGCGTGTCCGGGGCGCGCGTCGGCCGTGCGTACGCTTGGTGTCGTGGACCCGACGACCGCGGCAACGCTCGGTGGCATCGCCGGCCTCGCCCTCGGCGGGGTGGCGATGGTCGCCGTGCGCCTGTCCGACCGGTCGACCGCCGCGGAGGAGGTCCTGGTGCCCGAGCCGACGCTGCCGCCCGGGGTCGCCGACGTCATCGCCGTGCTGCGCTCGAGCGGCATCCTGCTCGACGCGTCCGACCGGGTCGTCAACAACTCGCCGGCCGCCGTGGCCCACGGTCTCGTCCGCGGTCACGAGGTCGTGCACACCGAGCTGCTCGACCTCGCCCGGGCGGTGCGTCGCGACGGCGTCATCCGCGAGGCCGAGCTCGCGCTGCGCAAGGGGATCGGCGAGGGCCGCATCGTCGTGTCGGCGCGGGTCGCGCCGCTCGGCGCCAACCACGTGCTCCTCCTCGTCGAGGACCGCACCCAGGCCGCGCGCGTCGACGAGATCCGCCGCGACTTCCTCGCCAACGTCAGCCATGAGCTCAAGACGCCCGTCGGGGGCATCGCCCTGCTCGCCGAGGCGATCCGCGACGCGCACGACGACCCGGAGGCCGTGGCCCGGTTCGCCACCCGCATCGGCGTCGAGTCGACGCGCCTGACGCGCCTCGTCAAGGAGATCGTCGAGCTCTCGCGCCTGCAGGGCGCCGACGTCATCAAGGAGCCCCTGCTGACCGACGTCGGGGCGTGCGCCGACGACGCCGTCGAGCGCAGCCGGCTCCTCGCCGAGGAGCACGGGATCACCCTGGCCCGCTCCATCGAGCCGGGCTGCGAGGTGTGGGGCGACGCCGAGCTCGTCACGACCGCGATCAGCAACCTCGTCGGCAACGCCATCGCCTACTCCGACCGCGACACCCGGGTGAGCGTCACGGTGCGCCGCACGCCGGCCGGGCTCGTCGACGTGTCGGTCACCGACCAGGGCCTCGGCATCGCCCCGGAGGAGCAGGCGCGGATCTTCGAGCGGTTCTACCGCGTCGACACCGCACGGTCGCGGGCCACCGGCGGCACCGGCCTCGGGCTCGCGATCGTCAAGCACGTCGCCGACAACCACGGCGGCCACGTACGGGTGTGGTCCGAGCCCGGCCGCGGCTCGACCTTCACGATCGAGCTGCCCGCCGCCGTCGCCCCGGTCCGGTCGGTCCCGACCGACACCACGACCGACGCTTTCGCCCACCTCACTCCCGACGCGTCCGTGCCCGACGCGTCCGTGCCCGACGCGTCCGTGCCCGACGCGTCCTTGGCCGATGTCGCGACGCCGGTCGCGCCGGCGTCGCCGGCCCCTGAACCCTCCCGCTCGACTCCCTCCCGCTCGACCGAGCACCCCTCCCACACCGTCGCCTGAGCCGCCCGATCCCGAAGAGGACCCCTTGAGCCGCATCCTGATCGTCGAGGACGAGGTCTCGTTCTCCGACCCGCTCTCCTACCTGTTGAAGAAGGAGGGGTACGACGTCGCCGTGGCCGAGACCGGCCCCGACGGCCTGGCCGAGTTCGACAAGAACGGCGCCGATCTCGTGCTGCTCGACCTCATGCTCCCCGGCCTGTCAGGGGTCGACGTGTGCCGGGCGCTGCGCCAGCGCTCGTCCGTGCCGGTCATCATGCTCACCGCCAAGGACAGCGAGATCGACAAGGTCGTCGGCCTCGAGCTCGGCGCCGACGACTACGTCACCAAGCCCTACTCGAGCCGCGAGCTGCTCGCCCGCGTCAAGGCCGTGCTGCGCCGCCTCACCGAGCCCGAGGACCTGCTGCCCTCGACGCTCGAGGCAGGCCCGGTGCGCATGGACGTCGAGCGCCACACCGTCAGCGTCCGCGGCGAGACGGCGTCGTTGCCGCTCAAGGAGTTCGAGCTGCTCGAGATGCTGCTGCGCAACTCCGGGCGCGTGCTGACCCGCATGCAGCTCATCGACCGCGTCTGGGGCAGCGACTACGTGGGCGACACCAAGACCCTCGACGTCCACGTCAAGCGGCTGCGGGCCAAGATCGAACCCGACCCGGCCACGCCGGTGCACATCGTCACGGTGCGCGGCCTGGGCTACAAGTTCGAGGCGAGCTGACCCGACCGGCCCGCGGTGCCGTCGGGCCCGCCCGAACGCGAACGGCGACGGCCGCCGCGCATCAGCGGGGCGGCCGTCGCCGTGTCGACGTGGGTGACGCTCAGGCGCCGCCGGTGGGAGCCGGGGTGGCCGTCGAGTAGTACAGGGTGGGCGGCAGCACCGGCACCTCGGCGACCGTCGTGCCGCCGGTGCTCGAGGTGATCGTGACCGGCACGAGCGTGCCGGGCTTGGCCGTGACACCGGAGATCTGGAGCCCCTTGGACGCGAGGTCGACCTGCTCGCGCGGGCCGAGGGACACCTCGGAGCCGGACGGTGCGGTCGCGGCGCCCTGGGCGGCCTGCGGCTGGAACTTGACCGTCATCTGGTCGGTGCCGAGGTTGATGGCCGAACCGGTGACGACGGCCGGGCCGTTGCCCTCACCGACGAGGACGAGGTTGCGGACGGCGAGCTGCCCCACGTCGGCGGGGACGCCGTCGGCCGGCACGTACGCGACCTGGGTCTGCTGCGGGGAGTTGACCTGGCACCCGGCCGTCACGGCGGCGAGGGCGACGCCGGCGGCGAGCGCCGAGACACGGCGACGCACGGGGGTCTGCACGAGGAATCGACGCTTCACGGGCGACAGCCTACCGGCGGCCGCTCGTGCGTCGCGTCAGGACCCGCGTCCGCCCGCGACCCGGCGGCGTTGCGGCGCAGGCCCGGAGCGGCCGCAAGCCGGTGGTGCGGGACTGACCGATGTCATGTAAGCGCTCGCGCGATGCATGTGGACAGCGGTTCTGTCAAGACGTCAGCGGTGGCGGATGAGTGACCAACTGTGGCTCTGACCTGCGCAGATGCCAGATCCTGAGATCGCGATGTGCGCCGCGCCGTGATAATCTGGGGGTCGCGAAAGGGGAAAACAGCACATGGTTTTCAAGGTCGGCGAGACGGTCGTGTACCCCCACCACGGGGCGGCACTGATCGAGGAGATCAACACACGCACGATCAAGGGAGAGGACAAGCTCTACCTGAAGCTCAAGGTCGCCCAGGGCGACCTCACGATCGAGGTGCCCGCAGAGAACTGCGACCTCGTCGGCGTCCGCGACGTCGTCGGCCAGGAGGGGCTGGACCGGGTCTTCGAGGTCCTGCGCACCCCGCACACCGAGGAACCCACCAACTGGTCCCGCCGCTACAAGGCGAACCTCGAGAAGCTCGCCTCGGGCGACGTCATCAAGGTGGCTGAGGTCGTGCGCGACCTCTGGCGTCGCGACCAGGACCGGGGCCTCTCGGCCGGCGAGAAGCGGATGCTCGCCAAGGCCCGTCAGATCCTCGTCTCCGAGCTCGCGCTCGCGGAGAAGACCGACGAGGACAAGGCTGAGTCGATCCTCGACGAGGTCCTCGCCTCCTGACGGCGAGCCTCATCCTGAACGGCAGCACCGGAGCCGGTCGCGTCGGCGTCATCGTCGTCGCGGCCGGCTCCGGTTCGCGTCTCGGGGCCGGTGTCCCGAAGGCGTTCGTGCCCCTCGCCGGGCGTCCCCTCCTGGGGTACGCCCTGCGGGGGGCCTTGTCGTGCCCGGACCTGCACCAGGTCGTCGTCGTCGCGCCGGCCGAGTGGGTGCAGGAGGCGCGGGAGGTCTGTCGCCTCGCCGCCGCCGAGCACGCGTCGGCCGCGCCGGACCTCGCGGTGGTGGCCGGGGGAGCCGAGCGCGGCGACTCGGTGGCCGCGGGACTGGCCGCGCTCGACGCGTCCGTCGACGTCGTCCTCGTCCACGACGCCGCCCGCTGCCTGACGCCGCCGGCGGTCTTCGCGCGTGTCGTCGCGGCCGTCGAGGCCGGGGCGGTCGCCGTCGTGCCCGGCACCCTGGTCGTCGACACCGTCAAGCAGGTCGACGCCTCGGGTCGGGTGGTCGCCACACCCGACCGGGCAGCGCTGCGGGCCGTACAGACCCCGCAGGGCTTCCGTCGCGACGTCCTCGCGCGGGCCCACGCCGTCTCGAGCGAGGCCACCGACGACGCCGGCCTCGTCGAGCGCCTCGGCGAGCCGGTCCTCGTCGTCGAGGGCGACCGCCTCGCCCTCAAGGTGACGACGCCCGACGACCTCGAGGCAGCCACCCGCCTGCTCACCCCCTGACGACCCCCGGCTCGATGTCTTCCGCGGTCCCGGGTGACCGCGGAACACATCGAAGCGGGGAGTTGCCTATCCTCGGTCGCGTGACCGAGCAGCCGGCTGACCAGACCCGCCCCCTCGCCCTCATCACCGGCGGAGGCACCGGCATCGGCGCCGCCACCGCCCGGCGCCTCGCCGATGACGGCTTCGACGTCGTCGTGGCCGGCCGTCGCGTGGAGAAGCTCGACGCCGTCGTGGCACAGATCGGCGGAGCGGCCCGCGCGCTCGTCATGGACGTCACCGACGACGCGAGCGTCGAGGCCGGCGTCGCGACCCTCGGGCGCTGCGACGTCGTCGTCAACAACGCCGGTGGGGCCCTCGGGGTCAGCCGCGTCGAGGACGGCGACCCGGCGGAGTGGGAGCGGATGTACGCGACGAACGTCGTCGGCACGATGCGGGTCACCCAGGCGGTGCTGCCCCTGCTGCGGCGCTCGGCGCGCGCGACGGTCGTCGACGTGTCCTCGATCGCCGGCGAGCGCGTCTACGAGGGCGGCGGCGGCTACGTCGCGGCCAAGCACGGCACGTCCGTCGTGTCCGAGACGCTGCGCCTCGAGCTCAACGGCGAGAACATCCGCGTCGTCGACATCCGCCCCGGCATGGTGCACACCGAGGAGTTCTCGCTGACGCGCCTCGGCGGCGACCGGACCGCAGCCGACAAGGTCTACGAGGGCGTCGACCGGCCGCTCGTGGCCGACGACGTCGCCCGGTGCATCGCCTTCGTCGTCGGGCTGCCCCAGCACGTCAACATCGACACCATGGTCGTCAAGCCGGTGGCCCAGGCCGCGCCGCACAAGGTGCACCGCGGTCCCATCGACTGGAAGGACGGCGCGTGAGCGCCCCGCTGCCCCGCGTCGGCATCGGCGTCGACGTCCATGCGCTCGCACCCGAGGGGTCCGAGCGCGAGCTGCGGGTGGCCGGGCTGCACTGGCCGGGCGAGCGCGGCCTCGACGGGCACTCCGACGCCGACGTCGCAGCGCACGCCGCCTGCGACGCACTCTTCTCGGCCGCCGGCATCGGTGACCTCGGGGCGCACTTCGGCACGTCGCGGCCCGAGCTCGCCGGCGCGTCGGGGGTCGCGCTCCTCGCCGAGGCGGCCCGGCTCGTGCGCGAGGCCGGGTTCGAGATCGGCAACGTCGCGGTGCAGGTCGTCGGCAACCGGCCCACGATCGGTACGCGTCGGGCCGAGGCCGAGGCGGCGCTGTCGACGGCCGCCGGTGCGCCCGTGGCGGTGAGTGGCACGACGACCGACGGCCTGGGACTCACCGGCCGTGGCGAGGGCGTCGCCGCCGTGGCCACCGCCCTCGTCGTCGAGCGCTCCTGACGGCCGGACCGGGTTGGGTCCGCCGCTCCGTCCCCGCTCGCCCGACAGGTCGCCGGACCGGAGCCAGGTCGCGACGTCGAGGTCGGATGGGTGAATCGGTTGGCCGGCCCCGACGGGGGTAGGACGAGGTCAGGAGCGGCGCGCAGCCGCCTCGGGGGCTGACCGAGGAGGACCTCATGCAGACCAGCACCATCATCTGGATCGTCATCGCCGTGGTGGTCGTGGCCGTGGTCGTCGCCCTCGTGCTGTCGCGGTCCCGTGGCAGCCGGGAGCGCGTGCAGCGGGAGCGGGCCGAGCAGATGCGTCAGGAGGCGGCCACGCACGACCGCCTGCTGCGCGAGCGCGAGGTCGGCGCGAGCGAGGCACAGGCGCGGGCGCAGCTGGCCCAGGTGGAGGCCGAGAAGCAGCGCCTCGAGGCCGAACGTCTCGAGACCGAGGCCCGCGAGCGCTCAGGCGGCCTTGCGGAGGTGCGCCAGGAGCGGGACGCCCGGCTGCGTGAGGCAGACCTCCACGACCCCGACGTGCGCACCGACGACGACGGCAACCGCATCGGCGAGGACACCAACCGCATCGACGGCGACGACCGCACCGACGACGCGTCGACCCCGGTCAACGGTCGGGCGAGGCACGCGGACGACTGGAACCCCACCGGCGACCGCTGACGGACCGCCCGGCTGCGGCCGCGGCCCGTTTGGCAGGATCGGTGGCGAACGTCCCCGACCCCGCCATGCGAAGGAGCATCACCGTGCCGCAGACCGTCAAGGGTGTCATCGCCCGGAGCAAGGGCGCCGACGTCGAGCTCGTCGACATCGTCGTGCCCGACCCCGGGCCCGGCGAGGCCGTCGTGGCCGTCCAGGCCTGCGGGGTCTGCCACACCGACCTGCACTACCGCGAGGGCGGCATCAACGACGAGTTCCCGTTCCTGCTCGGGCACGAGGCCGCCGGCGTCGTCGAGGCGGTCGGTGAGGGCGTCACCGACGTCGCACCCGGCGACTTCGTCATCCTCAACTGGCGCGCGGTGTGCGGCCAGTGCCGCGCCTGTGCCAAGGGCCGGCCGTGGTACTGCTTCGCCACCCACAACGCGACGCAGCGGATGACCCTCACCGACGGCACCGAGCTGACGCCGGCGCTCGGCATCGGTGCGTTCGCCGAGAAGACGCTCGTGGCTGCCGGCCAGTGCACCAAGGTTCCCGACGCCGACGCGGCGGCGGTCGGCCTGCTCGGCTGTGGCGTCATGGCCGGGTTCGGTGCGGCCGTCAACACCGGCGGCGTCGGGCGCGGCGACTCGGTGGCGGTCATCGGCTGCGGCGGCGTGGGCGATGCCGCGATCGCGGGCGCGAGCATCGCGGGTGCCACGACGGTCATCGCCGTCGACGTCGACAACCGCAAGCTCGAGAAGGCCAAGCACTTCGGCGCGACCCACACGGTCAACAGCCGCGAGACCGACCCGGTCGAGGCGATCCGCGAGCTGACCGGCGGCAACGGCGCCGACGTCGTCGTCGAGGCGGTCGGCCGTCCCGAGACCTACGAGCAGGCGTTCTACGCCCGCGACCTCGCCGGCACCGTCGTGCTCGTCGGGGTGCCGACGCCTGACCTGAAGCTGACGCTGCCGCTCATCGACGTCTTTGGCCGGGGCGGCGCGCTGAAGTCGAGCTGGTACGGCGACTGCCTGCCCAGCCGGGACTTCCCGATGCTCGTCGACCTCTACAAGCAGGGGCGGTTCGACCTCGACGCGTTCGTGACCGAGCGCATCGGCATCGGGGACGTCGAGGCGGCGTTCGAGAAGATGCACGGTGGCGACGTGCTGCGTTCGGTCGTGGTCCTGTGACGGCCCTTCCCGAGCTGCCCACCTCGCCCGGCGGCGTCCGCGTCGAGCACACGACCACGTCGGGCACGTTCAGCCTCGACGGCGGCACGTGGGACGTCGAGAACAACGTCTGGGTGCTGGGCGACGACCACGAGTGCGTCGTCGTCGACGCGCCGCACGACGCCGGTCCCGTGCTCGACCTCGTCGGCGACCGGCGGATCGTCGCGGTGCTGCTGACCCACGCGCACGACGACCACGTCTCGGCCGTTCCGGGCCTGCTCGCGGCGCGTCCGGGCACGGAGGTGGCGCTGCACCCGGCCGACCGCGTCCTCTGGGACCGCACCCACCCCGACCTCGCCCCGACGCGTGGGCTGGCCGACGGCGACGTCGTGCGGGTCGGCGACGTCGAGGTGCACGTGCTGCACACGCCGGGCCACGCGCCGGGCGCCTGCTGCTTCCACGTGCCCGCCCTCGGCGTCCTCTTCTCCGGCGACACCCTCTTCCGGGGCGGCCCGGGTGCGACGGGCCGCTCGTTCTCCGACTTCCCGACGATCATCGAGTCGCTCCGCGAGCGCGTCCTCGGACTGCCGGAGGACACCGTCGTGCTGACCGGTCACGGCGACGCGACGCGCGTCGGCACCGAGGCGCCCGACCTCGACGCCTGGGTCGCCCGCGGTCACTGACGGCCCGCTCGGCCACAGACTGCCCGCTCGGCCACAGCCACCCTCCCGCAATCGAGAGAGCACTCCGTCGATGACGGAGTGCTCTCTCGATTGGGGGTGGGCGTGACGGAGTGCTCTCTCGATCGGGATGGGCGTGACGGAGTGCTCTCTCGATCGGGGGTGGGCGCTCGTCGGCGCGTCCGGAGGGGTGCTCGTGCGCCGATAGACTGCGGCGGGTGAGCCTACGACTGTTCGACACCGCCACCCGGGAGCTGCGCGACTTCACGCCGCGCGAGGCCGGCAAGGTCGGCATGTACATCTGTGGGCTCACGACCCAGGGCGCCCCGCACATCGGGCACATCCGCTTCGCCGTCGCGTTCGACGTGCTTCGCCGCTGGCTCGAGACCGGCCACGGCTACGAGGTCACCCTCGTGCGCAACGTCACCGACATCGACGACAAGGTGCTGCGCAAGGCCGCCGACTCCGGCGAGGACTGGTTCGCGCTCAGCTACCGCAACGAGCGGCTGACGACCCTCGCTCTCGACGCGCTCGGCGTCGAGCCCGCGTCCTACGAGCCGCGAGCCACCGGCCACGTGCCCGACATGGTGTCGCTCATGGAGACCCTCGTCGAGAAGGGCCACGCCTACCCGGCGCCGGACGGCTCCGGCGACGTGTACTTCGACGTGCGCTCCTGGCCCGAGTACGGGTCGCTGTCCAACCAGTCGATCGACGACATGGTCGCGGCCGAGGACGCCGACCCGCGGGGCAAGCGCGACCCCCGCGACTTCGCGCTGTGGAAGGGCCGCAAGGCCCAGGAGCCCGAGACCGCCTCGTGGCCGACGCCGTTCGGCGCGGGCCGACCCGGCTGGCACCTCGAGTGCTCGGCCATGGCGCGGCGCTGGCTCGGCGAGGAGTTCGACATCCACGGCGGTGGCATCGACCTGCGCTTCCCGCACCACGAGAACGAGCTCGCGCAGTCGCGCGCCGCCGGCCTCGGCTTCGCCCGGTACTGGCTCCACAACGCGTGGGTCACGGTCAAGGGCCAGAAGATGGGCAAGTCGCTCGGCAACGCCCTCGAGGTGCGCCACCTGCTCGAGACGACGCGTCCGCTCGTGCTGCGCTACTTCCTGACGGCCGCGCACTACCGCTCGACGATCGAGTACCACCCGGGCTCGCTCGAGGAGGCGGCCGCAGCGGTCGAGCGCATCGAGGGCTTCCTCGAGCGGGCCGCGCGCCGTGGCGACGTCCTGGCGGCTGCCGCCGGCTCGACGCTGCCGGCCGAGTTCGTCGCCTCGATGGACGACGACCTCGGGGTGTCCGGGGCGCTCGCCGTCGTCCACGACACCGTGCGCGCCGGCAACACGGCCCTCGACGACGCCGACGACGAGGCCGCGCTCGCTGCCGCCGCATCGGTCGTCGCCATGGCCGACGTGCTCGGTGTCAACCCGCTCGCCCCCCACTGGGGCGGCACCCATCGCGGCAGCGACGCCGCGGCCGAGTCCGCGCTCGAGGTCCTCGTCCGCGTCCAGCTCGACGCACGCCAGCACGCCCGCCAGGAGCGCGACTTCGCCCGCGCCGACGAGATCCGCGACGCGCTCGTGGCCGCCGGCATCACCATCACCGACACGCCCTCGGGCGCGGAGTGGTCGCTCGCGCGGCCCGAGCGCACCGAGGCCGCGGCGGACTGACCGCCGACCCACCCGAACCGAAGGACTCCCATGCCAGGCAACTCCCAGCGACGCGGCGCCGTCCGCAAGGGCGGCAAGAAGCTGTCCGTCGGCTCCGGCGGCCAGCGCCGCCGTGGCCTCGAGGGCAAGGGCCCCACGCCGAAGGCGGCCGACCGCGAGTACCACCCCGCGCACAAGCGGGCCAAGACCGCGGCCAAGCGCGCGGGCTCCGGCTCGGCCGGCACGCGCGCCGCCGGCCGGCCCAGGAGCCGGAGCAAGGCCTCCAGCGAGATGGTCTACGGGCGCAACTCCGTCGTCGAGGCGCTGCGCGCCGAGGTGCCGGTGGCCACGATGTACGTCGCCACCCGCATCGACACCGACGACCGCGTCCGCGAGGCCCTCAAGCTGGCCACGGAGCGGGGCCTGGCCATCCTCGAGACGCCGCGCGGCGAGCTCGACCGGCTCACCGACGGCGGCGTGCACCAGGGCCTCGCGCTGCAGGTGCCGCCCTACGACTACGCCGACCCGGCCGACCTCGTCGACCCCGAGATGCCCGGCATCCCGCTCGTCGTGGCCCTCGACGGCATCACCGACCCCCGCAACCTCGGCGCGATCGTCCGCTCGGTCGCCGCGTTCGGGGGCCACGGCGTCGTCGTGCCGGAGCGGCGCTCGGTCGGCATGACGGCCTCTGCGTGGAAGACCTCCGCCGGTGCGGCGGCGCGCATCCCCGTCGCCAAGGCGAGCAACCTCACGCGTGCGCTCGAGGAGTTCAAGAAGGCCGGCTTCTTCGTCCTCGGCCTCGACATGGACGGCGACGTCGAGCTGCCCGACCTGACGCTCGCCACCGAGCCGCTCGTCATCGTCACCGGCTCGGAGGGCAAGGGCCTGTCGCGGCTGGTCCGCGAGACGTGCGACCAGATCGTGTCGATCCCGATGAGCTCGGCCGTCGAGTCGCTCAACGCCGGGCTCGCCACGGGCGTCACGTTGTACGAGGTGGCCCGGCAGCGGCGTCGGTGACGCGATCGTGACAGCGCGGGCCGCGTCCGGGGGAACTCCCCGGGTGCGCCCGACGCTGGTCAGAATGTCGTCGGTAGAGTGAGGCGGGCCGCACTACGTCCTGTAGTAGCGGTCGGCAGTCGGCAGGCAGTGCGCGGGTTGCCGCGCATCGAGTGGCGGATCGAGTGAAGGACGCAGACGTGGGCAAGAGCAGCAGGGCCGATACCGCCGCACGCGCGGCGCAGATGCGCGCCGAGGTGGAGCGCAAGGAGCGCCAGCGCAAGCAGGTCATCGCGGCCGTCGTCGCCGTGGTCGTCGTCATCGTGGCCGTCGTCGTCGGGATCGCCGTGTCGAACCGGCCGAAGCCCGCCCCCGCGGCCAGCGGCGCCGACGCGGCGCTGTCGTCCCTCGTGTCGCTGCCGCAGGCCACGCTCGACGCGTCGGCCACGCCCGACCCGAACTTCGCCCCGGCCAAGCTCGAGGGCGGCACGCCGCTGACCCAGGACGGCAAGCCGAAGGTGCTCTACGTCGGCGCCGAGTACTGCCCGTTCTGCGCCATGGAGCGCTGGGCCCTCATCGGTGCGCTGGCCCGGTTCGGCACCTTCAGCGGCCTGACACCGACGACGAGCTCGTCGAGCGACGTGCACCCCGACACCCCGACGTGGTCCTTCGCCAAGGCGAAGTACACGAGCGACGTCCTGGCCCTGGAGGCCATCGAGACCCAGGACCGCAACCAGCAGCCGCTGCAGACGCTCGAGGGCGAGAACCTCCAGCTGTTCCAGAAGCACAACCCCGGCGGCGGCATCCCGTGGATCGACTACGGCGGCACCAACGCGACGAGCGGTGCCACGGTCGACGCCAACGTCATCGACGGCAAGACCTACGACCAGATCATCGCCGGCATCAAGGACCCGAACTCCGCGATCGGCAAGACGATGAACCCGGCGATCAACCTCATCACCGCGCAGCTGTGCCAGATGACGGGCGGCAAGCCGACGAACGTGTGCACGTCGAGCGGCGTCATGACGGCCTCGGTCCTGCTCAAGAAGAAGTGACGCCGTGAGCCGCATCGAGCAGAGCGGCGAGAAGTCCGTCGCGGCAGCGGCCGCGACCCGCCCCGGACGCGTCCGGCCGGCGTGGCTCGCCCCGAGCACCCTCGCGCTCACCGTCGTCGGGCTCGGGGTGTCGGTCTACCTCACGGTCGAGCACTTCACGAACAACGCGACGCTCGCCTGCAGCATCGGTGGGGTCGTCGACTGCGCCAAGGTGACGACCAGCGCCTGGAGCACGTTCATGGGCGTCCCCGTGGCGCTGCTGGGGCTCGTCTTCTTCCTCGTCCTGCTGCCGCTCGTGTGGCCCTCGACGTGGCGCAGGCGGGCCGGCTGGCTCGACGCGGTCCGCCTCGGTTGGCTCACCGTCGGCCTCGGCATGGTGCTCTACCTCGTCTGGGCCGAGCTCTACCGGATCCACGCGATCTGCCTGTGGTGCACGGCCGTCCACGTCGTGACGTTCCTGCTGTGGGTCCTCGTGCTCTTCGGCCAGATCCTGTCCGGGCCGGCCGACCAGGCGCCCGAGCCGGTCGACCTCGAGGCCTGAGCCCGGCCCCCTTGCGGCTCAGTCGAGCCGGCTGATGACCGGCATCTCCTCGGTGTCGACGCCGAGCACCGACTTCTCCTCCGGCTTGGCCGGCAGCACCGTCGAGAGGTAGTCGCGCACCGCTTCGTCCATCGGCACGTCGCGCCCTGCCCGCTCGCTCATGTACCACCGGTGCTCGAGCACCTCGTGGAAGATCTCGGCCGGCTCGAGGCGCCCGACGAGCGGGCGGGGCACCGACCGGACGACCGGCTCGTACACCTTCGAGAGCCACTCGTGGGCGACGATCTCTTCGTCGACGCCCTGCTGGTCGGTGGCCGCGGTGTAGGCGTCGAGGTCGTTGAGCAGGCGGCGGGCCTGGTTCTCCCCGACGTCGAGGCCGGTGAGGCGCAGCAGGCGCCGGGAGTGGTGCCCTGCGTCGACGACCTTTGGGGTGATGACGATCTCGGTGCCGCCGAAGTCGGTCGTGATCTGCAGCTCGTCGACGTCGAAGCCGAGCTCGTTGAGGCGCCGGATGCGCTCGTCGACGCGCCACCGGTCGCCGACCTCGAACCGCTCGGTGCCGGTGAGTGCGCCCCACAGCGTGTGGTACCGCTCGATGATCGAGGCCGCCACCTCGAACGGGTCGGCCGCCTCCTCGAGGAAGCCGCCGGCGTCGAGGTCCATGAGCTCGCCGGCGATGTTGACCTGGGCGATGTCGAGGTCGTGCTCGCGCTGGCCGTCGGTGAGCCGCGGGTGCAGCTCGCCGGTCTCGGCATCGACGAGGTAGGCGGCGAAGGCGCCCGCGTCGCGGCGGAAGAGCGTGTTGGACAGCGACACGTCGCCCCACCAGAACCCGTCGAGGTGCAGGCGCACGAGGAGCAGGGCCAGGGCGTCCATGAGGCGGACCGCGGTGTCGGGGCGCAGGTTCTGGCTGTAGAGCGCGCGGTAGGGCAGCGAGAACTGCAGGTGCCGGGTGATGAGGCACGCGTCGAGGGGCTCGCCGTCCTCGGTGGTGCGGCCGTGGACGACCCCGAAGGGCTCGACGCAGGGGACGTCGAGGCGACGCAGGTTGCGCAGCATCGCGTACTCGCGGTCGGCGATGTCGTCCTTGATCTCCTTGACGGCCAGGACGCGCCCGCCGAGCTTGACGAAGCGCACGACGTGGCGCGAGATGCCGCGGGGGAGAGCGGCGAGGGTGCTCTCGGGCCATTCCTCGAGGGGTGTCGACCACGGCAGGTCGAGCAGGGCCGACTCGGGGCGGGCGGTGGTGATCTCGAGCGTCACGCGCTCATCGTGGCATGCCTGCGCGACAGGCGTCGAACGGCGTCGAGCGCCGCGAGGGCCACCCGAAGGGGGCGGCAGGTCGGGGTCACGGCACCGGGCCGGCACCCGCGTGGGGTGCCGGCCCGGTGGCCGTTGCTCTCGTGCTGTGGTGCGTCGATCTCAGTCGCCGATGCGCAGGCCGCTCTCGGAGTTGAAGAGGTGGACGTGACCCTGCTTGGGCTTGAGGTGGATGGTCTGGCCCTTCTCCGGGGGGCGACGGCCGTCGACGCGGGCGATGAACGGCTTGGCCGACTCCTCCTCGCCCTCGACGTCGACCTGGTTGGCCTTGGTCGTGCCGTAGATGTACGCGTCGGCGCCGAGCTCCTCGACGACGTCGACCGTGACCGCGATGCCGTGGCCGTCCTCGGCCGGCTCGAGGTCCTCGGGGCGGACACCGATGGTGACCTCCTTGCCGGCGTCGCCGAGCAGGGTGCGCTCGACCGGGACGATGTGGCCGCCGTAGTCGACGCCTCCGTCGGTGACGGGCGCCGCGACGAGGTTCATCGCGGGCGAGCCGATGAAGCCGGCGACGAACACGTTGGCCGGGTGGTCGTACATGCGGCGCGGGGTGTCGCACTGCTGCAGGATGCCGTCCTTGAGGACCGCGACGCGGTCACCCATGGTCATGGCCTCGATCTGGTCGTGCGTGACGTAGACCGTCGTGACGCCGAGGCGGCGCTGGAGCGAGGCGATCTGGGTGCGGGTCTGGACGCGGAGCTTGGCGTCGAGGTTCGACAGCGGCTCGTCCATGAGGAAGACCTGGGGCGAGCGGACGATCGCACGGCCCATGGCGACGCGCTGGCGCTGGCCACCGGAGAGGGCCTTCGGCTTGCGGTCGAGGTAGGGCGTCAGGTCGAGGATCTTGGCGGCCTCCTCGACGCGCTTGCGGATCTCGGCCTTGTCGACGCCGGCGATCTTGAGCGCGAAGCCCATGTTGTCGGCGACGGTCATGTGTGGGTAGAGCGCGTAGTTCTGGAACACCATCGCGACGTCGCGGTCCTTGGGGGACAGGTTCGTCACGTCACGGTCGCCGATGAGGATGCGGCCGCCGTTGACCTCCTCGAGGCCGGCGAGCATGCGCAGGGACGTGGACTTGCCACACCCGGAGGGACCGACGAGGACGAGGAACTCACCGTCCGCGATCTCGATGTTGAGCTTGTCGACCGAGGGAATCGGGTTCCCGGGGTACTGACGCGTCGCGTTGTCGAACGTCACAGTTGCCATGGCTTCATTGCCTTCCTTCACCGGCAGGAACGTGCCGGACGATCCGTTGTAAAGGGCTGCCTGCCCGAGTGGGCGGGCACGGCCATCCTGCCCCATGGCCGTCTCGGTGACCAGACCCGGGTGCGGCGGGGCAGGGCTGTGGCGTCCACCGTGTCCCGACTTCGTGTCCGGAACGTTGCAAAAACTTGCTGCAAGACCCGTGGTTGGGCGTTGCAAGTTCTTGCTATCGTCTGCGCCACCGGTGGCGGCGTGTGCCACCTGGCTTCAAAGGAGAATCCATGCACAAGCGTGCGCTCGGCGCTGCTGCCGTCACGGGTGTTGCCGCCCTGGCCCTCAGCGCCTGCGGTGGGTCCAGCCCCACCACCCCGTCCAACACCGGCGGCGCCGGCACGAGCAAGCCGGCTGCCACCTCCGGCACCCCCGAGACGCCCAGCGGCACCGCGGCCCCCGTCCGCGACGCGAACGTCGACCTCGTCATCTGGACCGACGCCGACCGTTCTGCGGCCGTCCAGAAGTACGCCGACCAGTTCGCCCAGGAGAACGGCGTCTCGGTCAAGGTCCAGATCTCCACCGACGTGCGTGCGCAGTTCAAGGACGCGACGAAGGTCGGCAAGGGTCCTGACGTCATCGTCGGTGCCCACGACTGGCTCGGCGAGCTCGTCCAGAACTCGACCGTCGCCCCGATCAACCTCAGCTCCGACGTGGCGGCGAAGTTCCTCCCGAAGGCGATCGAGGCCACGAAGTTCAACGGCCAGTCCTACGGCGTCCCCTACGCCGTCGAGAACATCGGCCTCATGTACAACAAGGACCTCGTCCCGAACCCGCCGAAGACGATGGACGAGCTGGTCGCCATGGGCGAGAAGCTCGTCAAGGAGGGCAAGGCCAAGCAGGTCCTGTCGCAGTTCGTCTCCAAGGTCGGCAACGCCTACTTCGCCTACCCGTACCTGTCGGCCTTCCAGGGCGGTGGCATCTTCGGCACCAAGCCCAACGGCGACTACGACCCCAACAAGGTCATCGTCAACAGCCCCGGCTCGGTCAAGGGTGGCGAGGTCCTCGCCGACCTCGGCAAGAAGAAGGTCCTGTCGACCAACGTCGACGACACGAACCAGGACGCGCTCTTCGACACGAAGGCCGCCCCGTTCATGATCAGCGGCCCGTGGAGCGTCGCCAAGGCCAAGGACGCCGGCATCAACTACGGCATCGCCCCGCTGCCCTCGCTCACCGGCGGCGGCCCGATGCAGCCGTTCCTCGGCGTGCAGATGTTCTACGTCTCGAGCAAGGCCAAGAACGCGGCCCTCGCCCAGGAGTTCGTCACGAACTACATCCCGCGCAAGGACGTCCAGCTGGCGCTCTTCGAGGTCGGCAAGCGTCCGCCGGCCCTCAAGGAGGCCTACGACCAGGTCTCCGCGAGCGACCCCGACGTCAAGGCCTGGTACGAGGCCGGTGTCGGTGGTGCGCCGATGCCCAACATCCCCGCGATGAACTCGGTCTGGGGCCCGTTCGGCCAGGCGACCGCTGACATCATCGCCGGCAAGGCCGGTGCCCAGGCGCGTCTCGACGCCGCCGCCAAGGAGATCACCGCCAACATCGCCAAGGGCTGAGTCCCTCTGATGTGACAGGGGTTCCGGGGTCCGCCACCATGGCGGACCCCGGGACCCCGACCCCTCTCGGGGTCTCTCGGGAGTGCTGGTTCTCCCTCTACGGCATCGACGGCAACGGCGCCGCGACGGCGCAAAAGGACGTGTGACATGACCAAGCCCCTCGCGCTCGCGATCAAGTGGGTCCTCATCCTCGTGACGATGGCCGGCCTCCTGTGGATCGCCACCAAGCTGGCCCAGGCGGGCAACACCACCTTCGTCATCATCACCGGGCTCGTGGGGATGGGCATCCTCGCGGTCTACGCGACGCGGCGCGCGGTGCCACTGAAGTACCTCGTCCCCGGCCTGATCTTCATGGCGCTGTTCCAGCTGTGGCCGGTGCTCTACACGGCGGCGCTGTCCACGACGAACTACGGCGACGGACACCTCTACAGCAAGGAGGCGTCGGTCAGCGACATCATCGCCCAGTCGGTGCGTGAGGTGCCCGACACCCCGCGCTACAAGATGTCGATCGCCACGAAGGAGGGCGGCGACCCCGCCACCGCGGACCTCGTGCTGCTGCTGACCAAGCCCGACGGCTCGATGTACGTCGGCGACAAGGAGGGCCTGCAGCCGCTGCCCGCCACCGGGGTCGAGAAGACCTCCATCGGAAAGATCACCAGGGCGCCGGGCTACACCGTCCTCAACGCCAAGCAGGCCAACGCGCGGAGCAAGGACCTGTCCGCCATCGCCATCCCGACGTCCGACGGCGGCGGCATCAAGCCGGTCGGTCTCTCCGAGGCGTTCGAGGGTCGCGCGACCGTCACCTACGACGCGAAGACCGACCGACTCACCGACCACGCGACCCAGCCCCCGACGGTCTACGGGCCGAAGGACGCACGCTGGGTCAACGTCGCCGACGCGACGCAGTCCTATCCGCAGGGCTGGAAGGAGAGCATCGGCCTGGCCAACTACACGCGCATCTTCACCGATGACACCATCCGCAGCGGCTTCCTCGGGATCTTCGTCTGGAACGTCGTCTTCGCCATCGTGTCGGTGCTCTCGACGTTCCTGCTCGGCATGCTCATCGCGCTGCTCTTCAACGACCCGCGCCTCAAGGGCAAGGCCATCTACCGGTCGCTGCTGATCCTGCCCTACGCCCTGCCCGGCTTCGTCACGGCGCTGGTGTGGAAGGGCATGTTCAACCAGGACTACGGCATCATCAACCAGACGCTGCACATCGGCGTCGACTGGCTCGGCTCCGACGCCGGAGCCAAGGCCGCCATCCTCATCACGAACCTCTGGCTCGGCTTCCCGTACATGTTCATCGTGTGCACGGGCGCCCTGCAGTCCATCCCGCAGGACGTGCGCGAGGCCGCGACCATCGACGGCGCCAACGCCTTCCGCACACTGCGCTCGATCATCATGCCGCTGCTGCTCGTCGCGGTCGGCCCGCTGCTGCTCGCGTCGTTCGCCTTCAACTTCAACAACTTCGGTCTGATCTACCTGCTCACGAAGGGCGGACCGTTCAACGGCGCCGACACGAGCATCGGGTCGAGCGACCTGCTCATCACCTACGCGTACCGCCTGGCCTTCTCCGGCAGCGCGCCCAACTACGGCTTCGCGGCCGCGGTGTCCGTCGTCATCTTCCTGCTCGTGGCGCTGATGAGCATCCCGGGCTTCCGTCGCACCAAGGCTCTCGAGGAGGTCAACTGATGTCGACCGTCAACCCCCCGGTTCCCGCTGACCCCCGCCTGGACGCCCGCGTCGAAGTCGAGACCGGCACGCGCGTGCCGAGCTCGCCCAAGCGTCGCGGCCTCGGCGGCTCGGTGTGGTGGCGCCACGCCCTCGGGATCGTCGCCCTCATGTGGGCCCTCTTCCCGATCCTGTTCATCTACTCGGCCGCCACGAACCCGAGTGGCACCCTCAACACGGCGAGCCTGTGGCCCTCCGGCTTCTCGACGAAGAACTTCACCGCCCTGTTCAACGACCCGTCGCGCCCGTTCTGGACCTGGTACAAGAACTCGATGATCATCTCGTTCTCGGGGGCGCTGCTGGCCGTCTTCATCGGCGCGTGCGCGGCGTTCGCCTTCTCGCGACTGCGGTTCAAGGGTCGCCGCCCCGGGATGATGTTCCTCCTGCTCACGACGTTCTTCCCGGCGCTGCTGGCCATCGTCGCGATGTACATCATCTTCGCCGGCATCAGCGACGTGCTGCCGGCCATCGGCCTCAACACGACCACGGGCCTGATCCTCGCCTACCTCGGCGGTGCGCTCGGCGCGAACGTCTGGCTGCTCAAGGGCTATTTCGACACGGTCCCGCGCGAGCTCGACGAGGCGGCGATCGTCGACGGTGCGAGCCATGCCCGGATCTTCTTCACCATGACCCTGCGCCTCGTCATGCCGATCCTCGTCACGGTGTTCATGCTCGTCTTCGTCGGCCTCTACGGCGAGTTCATGCTCGCCAGCGTGTTCCTCACCGACGTCGACCAGCAGACGCTCGGCGTCGGCCTCTACGGCATGACTCTAGGCAACGACGCGAACACCCTCTTCGGGCGGTTCACGGCCGGCGCGCTGCTCGGCTCCATTCCCGTCATGCTGCTCTACCTGGCCTTCCAGAAGCAGCTCGTCGGTGGCCTCACCACGGGCTCCGTCAAGTGAGTCCGAGCCCCGCACCGATCACCACCCTCCTGTCCGAACCGCACCACGACGGCTCCGCCCGTTACGTCTCCAACCTCGCGCCACGGCTCGGCGACACCGTCGACGTGCTCGTGCGAGTGCCGCTCGAGTGCGAGGTCGACGCCGTGCACGTGCGCACGTCACCCGACGGCGAGCAGCAGTTCGCCAAAGCGCGTCTCGTGCGCACGACGGCGACCGACGCGTGGTGGAAGGCGAGCCTCGTCTGCCACAACCCGGTGACGAACTACCGCTTCCTGCTCGCGGGCGGCCCGACGAAGTACGCGTGGCTCAACGGCACCGGCGTGCAGCTGCGCGACGTGCCCGATGCCAGCGACTTCCGTCTCGTCGCGCACGACAAGCCGGCCCCGGCGTGGGCCGAGGGCTCCGTCGTCTACCAGATCTTCCCCGACCGGTTCGCGCGGTCGGCGCGGGCCGACCGGCGCACGCTGCCCGACTGGGCGGTGCCGGCGTCGTGGGACGACCCGGTCGACACGAGCCCGGGCGTCATCGCCCACCAGCTCTACGGCGGCGACCTCGACGGCATCGTGGAGCACCTCGACCACCTCGAGTCGCTCGGTGTCGACGTCGTGTACCTGACTCCGTTCTTCCCGGGGCGCTCCAACCACCGCTACGACGCGTCCTCCTTCGAGGCGGTCGACACCCTCCTCGGCGGCGACGCGGCCCTGCGGCGTCTGACCACGGCCGCGCACGAGCGGGGCATGAAGGTGCTCGGCGACTTCACGACGAACCACACGGGCGACACCCACGAGTGGTTCCTCACGGCGTCCGGGCCCAGCGGGAAGAGCACGCCCGAGCGTGACTACTACATCTGGGAGGGCGGCAAGTACGTCTCCTGGCTCGGCGTGCCCTCGCTGCCCAAGCTCAACCACCTCAACCGCGACCTGCGCCGGCGCCTGTTCGAGGACCGCTCGGGCGTCGTGCGCAAGTGGCTCAGCCGTTCCGGCGGCCTCGACGGCTGGCGCGTCGACGTCGCCAACATGACCGGTCGCTGGCGTGCCACCGACGTCAACCACGAGGTCGCCGCGCAGATGCGTGACGCCCTGGGCCGCTGGGCCCCGGAGGCGCTCCTCGTCGGCGAGCACGTCCACGACTACACGGTGGACATGCCGGGCGACGGCTGGCACGGCGTCATGAACTACGCCGGGTTCTGCAAGCCGGTGTGGACCTGGCTGCGCGACGACACCGGCGACCCGAACTTCCTCGGTGCGCCGGTGCCAGTGCCGCTGCTCGACGCAGGCGCCGTGGTCGAGACGATGCGCGACTTCACCTCGCGCATCGCGTGGTCCTCGCTCGTGCACTCGTTCAACCTCGTCGGCTCGCACGACGCGACGCGCGTGCGCACCCTCGTCGGCGACGACGACCGCATGGTCGACGCGGCGGCCGGACTGCTCTTCACGCTGCCCTCGATGCCGATGCTGACCTACGGTGACGAGATCGGCATGGAGGGCTCCTTCGGCGAGGACGGCCGCCGTCCCATGCCTTGGGACGAGTCTCGTTGGGACGCAAGGATCCTGGCTGCCTACCGCGGCCTGATCGCGGCGCGCCGGCGCTCGGTCGCGCTGCGGCGCGGCGGCCTGCGCTGGGTCCACGCGTCGGGTGACGCCATCGTGTTCCTGCGCGAAACCGCCGACGAGGTCGCCCTCGTGCACGTCGCCCGGGCGGCCCACGAGCCCGTCGTCGTCGACCGTCGCCACCTCGGCGGCATCGAGAACGGCACGTCGGCGTACGGACCGGCTCCGAAGCTCGGCGCGCGTGCTGTCACACTGTCGGCGAGCGCGCCGGGAGTGCGCATCTGGACGTGGAAGCCCACCGACGGCGGGGCCAAGCACGTCCGACGTAAGGGGGTCTAGGTGAAGGCACGGCTGCGCGACATCGCCGAGCAGGCGAACGTGTCCGAGGCGACGGTGTCGCGCGTGCTCAACGGCAAGCCCGGGGTGGCGGAGTCGACGAAGCAGGCGGTGCTCACCGCCCTCGACGTCCTGGGCTACGATCGGCCGAGCCGCCTGCGCCGCAAGAGCGCCGGGCTCGTCGGGCTGATCGTGCCCGAGCTGACCAACCCGATCTTCCCGGCGTTCGCCCAGATCATCGAGAACTCCCTCGCCCAGAACGGCTACACGCCGGTGCTCTGCACCCAGGTGGCCGGGGGAGTCCACGAGGACGACTACGTCCAGATGCTCCTCGAGCGCGGTGTGGCCGGCATCATCTTCATCTCCGGCCTGCACGCCGACACGACGACCGACCCCGACCGCTACGTCGCGCTGCGCGACCGGGGCCTGCCGCTCGTCCTCGTCAACGGCTACATCGAGGGCGTCGACGCGCCGTTCATCAGCAACGACGACGTCGCCTCGATGGGCCTGGCGCTCGAGCACCTCGTCGCGCTCGGTCACCGCGAGATCGGCCTGGCGGTCGGCCCGGACCGGTACGTGCCGGTCATCCGCAAGATCGCCGGCTTCCGCCACTCGATGCAGGAGCTGACCGGGCGCTCGGACGTCGACGACCTCATCGAGCGCTCGCTGTTCTCCGTCGAGGGCGGGGCCACCGCGGCCGGGCGGCTGCTCGACCGCGGCGCCACAGCCGTCGTGTGCGGGTCCGACCTCATGGCGCTGGGCGCGATCCGCGAGGCTCGCAAGCGTGGCCTGCAGGTGCCGCGCGACTTCTCGGTCGTCGGCTACGACGACTCGACGCTCATCGCCTTCACCGACCCGCCGCTGACGACGGTGCGCCAGAGCGTCAACGCGATGAGCGCCGCCACGGTGCGGGCCCTTCTCGACGAGATCGCTGGGCAGCCTTCTCCCCGTGCGGAGTACGTGTTCCGGCCCGAGCTCGTCGTGCGCGGGTCGACGGGCGCTGCCCGCCACCGCTGACCGCCGGTCAGTCGGTGGCGGCCGCCCGGCGTCGCTCGAGCAGGGTGTCGAGGAACCGGGCGACGGCGGGCTCGTCGTCGAGGCGGTAGCGCGCCGCCGTTGAGCCGGTGCCGACCTTGACCGTGACGTCCTCCGGTCGGGTCATCCGCATGAAGGCGTCCTCGTCGGTGACGTCGTCGCCGAGGTAGACCCGTGCGGTGGCGCCGACCGCGCGCCCGAGGGCCGTGACGGCGGATCCCTTGTCCGCGTGGGAGACCGACAGCTCGAGCACCGACTTGCCCTTGAGCACCTTGACGCCCTCGTGGTCGAGCGCGACGCGTCGGGCGTCGGCGATGGCGGCGTCGCCGACGTCCTTGGGCAGACCGCGGGTGTGCACCACGACGGCCGCGGACTTGTACTCGATTCCGGCGTCGGGGTGACGCTCCTTGACGAGGGTCTCGATGTCGGACCGAAGCTCGGCCAGCGTGGCCTCGTCCTCGGGCGTGACCGCTGCGGCCTCCATCGCGGCCCGCACGTGCTCGTCCGAGGACTCTGCGCCGTGGCTGGCGATGAGGACGATCGGCTCGTCCTCCGTGAGCCCGGTCAGGGTGCGCAGGGTGTCGAGGTCGCGGCCCGACACGACGGCCACGCGCACGCCGGGCAGGCCGGCGAGCGCGCGGAGCGTGTCGACGGTGCCCGGCAGCGGCAGCGCCTTCATGGGGTCGGCGTCGAACGGCGCGAGCACGCCGTCGAAGTCGGTGGCCACGAGCAGCGTCGACGCGGCAGCGACGCCGCCGAGGGCGTCCTCGGGCGACGAGGCGGCGCTCATCGGCCGCCCCCCTCACGCATCGGCTCCGAGGCGCCGTCGGGTGAGGAGACGTGTGCGGCAGAAGAGTCCGCTTGCTCCTCGCTCGACCGGGTCGAGCCTCCCGCAGGCGGCTGCGGCACGTCCGGCGCGGCATCGAGCGCTGCGAGGTAGCGCGCCGCCCACCGCTGCACGTCGTGGTCGGCGACGCGTCGGCGCAGCGCCCGCATGATGCGCTGCTTGTCCTTGGCCGGGGTGTTGATGGCGCGCAGGATGGTCTGCTTGAGGCCCTCGATGTCGTGCGGGTTGCACGCGAACGCCTGGTGCAGCTCGTGCCAGGCGCCGGTGAACTCCGACAGCACGAGCGCGCCGCCCAGGTCGTGGCGGCACGTGACGTACTCCTTGGCCACGAGGTTCATGCCGTCGCGCAGAGGCGTCACGAGCATGACGTCGGCGGCCTGGAAGAGGGCCGCCATCTCCTCGCGCGGGTAGGAGTGGTGCAGGTAGTGCACGGCTGGGGCGCCGATCTTGGCGAGGTCGCCGTTGATGCGTCCGACCGTCTGCTCGATCTCGTTGCGCAGCGTGCGGTAGGCCTCGACGCGCTCGCGGCTCGGTGTCGCCACCTGCACGAGGGTCACCTCGGGCGGGCCGATGCGTCGCTCGCCCAGCAGCTCCTCATAGGCCTTGAGCCGGTGCCTGATGCCCTTGGTGTAGTCGAGGCGGTCGACGCCGAGCATGAGCACCTCGGGATCGCCCAGGCTCGAGCGGATCTCGCGGGCCCGCGCCATGACGTCGGGTCGCTTCGCAAGCTCCTCGAGGCCGTGGAAGTCGACGGAGATGGGGATGGCCGATGCCCGCACCCGTCGGTTCTGGCCCTCGACCGTGACGAGGTCCCGCTTCGTGGGCGCGCCGAGCAGCTGACGGCAGGCCCGCACGAAGTTGCGGGCGTCGGCCTGGCGCTGGAAGCCGAGGAAGTCGGCCCCGAGCAGGCCCTCGAGCAGCTGGGCGCGCCAGGGCAGCTGGGCGAAGAGCTCGACGGGCGGGAAGGGGATGTGGTTGAACCAGCCGATCCGCACGTCGGGCCGCAGCCGGCGTACGAGGGCGGGGACGAGCTGCAGCTGGTAGTCCTGCACCCACACCCGGGCGCCCTCGGCGGCCACGTCGGCCACCGCCCGTGCGAACCGCTCGTTGACGGCGCGGTAGGCAGCCCACCACTCCCGGTGGAAGGTCGCCGGCACGATGACGTCGTGGTAGATCGGCCACAGGGTGTCGTTGGAAAAACCCTCGTAGTAGTCGCGGATCTCGTCGGCCGACAGCGCCACCGGGTGCAGGTGGATGCCGTCCTCGTCGAAGGGCTCGGGCGCCTCTCCGGAGTCGCCGGCCCAGCCCACCCACGCGCCGGGCTGCGTGCGCATCACCGACTCCATGGCCGTGACGAGGCCGCCGGGGGAGCGGCGCCACTCGATCTCGCCGTCGTCGAGGATCACCTTGTCGACGGGGAGGCGGTTCGCGGCGATGACGAGGTCGAAGGTCTGCCGTTCGGGCGGCACCGGGGATCAGCTCCTGTGGTCGAGGGGACGGCTGCGCGGCCACCGTCCGGCATACCCACGTCGGCGCCGGGTGGAGCGGGCAGGGTGCGATCTCACTCTAACGAGCGAACGGTGGCGCCCTGTCCGGTGTCGCTCTAGGGTCGAGTCAGGGCACCGCGCCGCGTCGTCGACGACGACACGCGTCGGGGCACTCACCCGAGGTGAAGGAGGTCGCCGTGAAGATTTCTGACGTGCTGAGGGCGAAGGGCAGCGGGGTCATCACCGTGCAGCCCGACGAGACCGTGTCCGGGCTCCTGGGACTGCTCGACGAGCACCGCATCGGCGCCGTCGTCGTCAGCTCCGACGGCACGACCGTCGAGGGCATCGTGAGCGAGCGCGACGTCGTGCGCCACCTGCACTCGACCGGCGCCGGCATCCTCGAGGCCCCGGTGTCGCAGATCATGACGAGCGAGGTGTCCACCGGCACCGCCGCCGACGACATCGCCGACCTCGCCGCGACGATGACCGAGGAGCGGGTACGCCACGTGCCGATCCTCGACGCCGAGGGCCGTCTCGTGGCCATCGTCAGCATCGGCGACATCGTCAAGCACCGCCTGTCCGAGCTGCAGTCCGAGCGCGACCAGCTGCGCGACTACATCTCCGGCTGACGCGGTCCGGACAAAACGGACATCCGACCCGCGCCACGTCCCGGAGGTCGTGGGCCGCAGACCCTGCGGTCGCATACCGTAGGACCATGACTGCGTACGACCGGACCGAGCGGGTCGCCGCCCCACGGTCCGGCCCGCGGTCGGGTCCGCGCACCGGCGGCGTGCCCATCGGTGGCGCGCGCGACGGCTGGGACACCGGGCGCATCGGACGGTACCGGCTCGTCGAGGAGATCGGCGAGGGTGGCATGGGCGTCGTCCACCTCGCGCTCGACCCCCGAGGCCGCGCCGTCGCCATCAAGGTGCTGCGCGCGCACGTGGCCCACGACGCCGACGCGCGCCAGCGGCTCATGCGCGAGGTCGAGACGCTCTCGCGCATCCGCGATCCCCGGGTCGCGAGCGTCATCGACGCCGACGTCATGGGCCCGCGCCCCTACATCGTCACCCGGTACGTGCCCGGTCCCGCGCTCGACGAGATCGTCGAGGAGCACGGGCCGCTGCACCCCGGCGAGCTGCTCAGCCTCGCCCGCGGCGTGGCCGAGGCGATCCGCTCGATCCACGCGTGCGGCGTCGTCCACCGCGACATCAAGCCCGGCAACGTCCTCGTCGAGGACGGCGAGCCGGTCCTCATCGACTTCGGCATCGCCCATGTCCAGGACGACGTGCGGCACACCGTGGGCGGCCTCGTCATGGGCACGCCCGGCTACCTGTCGCCCGAGCTCGTCGAAGGGGCGGCGATCACCGACGCCACCGACTGGTGGGGCTGGGCCGCGACGATCACCTACGCCGCGTCGGGACGCCCGCCGTTCGGCCGGTCGCGGATGGACGCCGTCCTGAGCCGCGTGCGCGCCGGCGACGTCGACGTCGAGGGCGTCGACCCCCGTCTGGTGCCGCTGCTGCGCGCGTCCCTGTCGCCCGACCCGTCGCGGCGCCCGCACGCCGACGAGGTCATCGCCGCGCTGGAGCAGTACGCCGCCGGCCGGGCCGCCACGGTGCCGACGCCACACGCGTCCTCGTGGGACGCGCCCACCGACGTGCTCGGCGCCGCGGAAACGGCTGCTCCCGGCGCCACACAGGCCTTCCTGGACCGCGGCACCGCCGTGCTGCCCCCGGTCGCGCCGACCGCCGACGACGTCCGATGGGCGCCACCGCCGAGCGGTCCGCGCCGGAGTCCCGAGCCCGAGCCCGACCCGACGCCGTACGACGACGGCGCGGGCGCCACCGACCTCTACGACGAGCGCTGGGGTCGCGGTGCCGGCCTGGACGACTGGGACGACGAGTGGGCCGAGCCCGAGCCGGCGCCGCGCGAGGGCGACCCGCGCATCGGCATGGCCATGCGTACCGGTGTGCTCGGCGCCGCCGGCATCGCCTGGGTCGGCGCCCTCATGGCCTGGCCCGGGTACGCGGTCGTCGCGCTGGCGGTGTGGTCGATCCTCGCCCGTGCCACCGACCGGTCGGTGTCCGCACTCGTCTTCCGGCGCTACGCCCACGGCCGACGCGGCAGCGACATCCCGCTCGCCGTCATCACGAGCCCGTGGCACCTGCTCGTCGGGGCCATCGCCACCGCCGTGACGCTCGTGCTGCCGATCGCGGTGGCGCTGGCGGGCATCTTCGCGACGGCGTTGCTGCTCGCCGGGGCCACCGGGGCCGACCTCGTCCCCGGTTCGCCCTCGACGCTTGCGGTCGGCGGGATCGTCGGGCTGGCCATGCTGTGGTGGGGCCCGGGCGGGGTGTCGCTGCGGCGTGGGTCGCGCTCGATCGTGCGGCGTGCCGTGCCGGTCGGGACGGCGTCGCAGGTCGTGGCCATCACGCTCGTCGCGGCCGGCCTGGTCGTCGGGCTGGTTGCGGTCGACCACGGTGCCAGCCTCACGTGGCTGCCGTTCGGCGCCAACCCCCTCCCCCGCTGAGGGGCCACGGGGCGGTCGTCCAGCCGACACGCGGGGTCCGGCGGGACCCGTCTGCGGCATCCGGCTTGGTCAAGCCCGGATATCGAGAAGATCACGAAATCATCTCGGACCGGGTTGTGGATCGTTGATTCCTCACGTACCGTCGTGCCTCGGCGGCCCCGACTCTCGGGCCGGACGGGGTGGGTCCCGGGTACGTCCCGGGGTGTCCACGACCGGTGGCTGCCATGGTGTTCCGGCCTCCACACGGCACGCTGCACAACTTCACATGGACACCCAGCAATCCGGTCCCTGAGCGCGCCGAGCCTCGCCAGCCAGGGACATCGCCCACTCCAGTGGGCCGGGCGAGGACGGGGGACCCAGTGTGGTCAGTGAGTCGTGATGTCGAAGGCCGTCGGTACACCGACGGTCGAGTCCTCGTGCTCGGCTGACCTTGGGGTGAAGCCGCATCCGCGGCAGGGCACCTGACGTCCCCAACCCGACAGCTAACCCCGCAGGCGCCGCGTCAGGAAGGAATACCCCTATGCAGTACCTGTCCAAGCATGCTGCCGCCAAGCGGGTCTCGATGAAGCAGCGCCTCGCCGGGGTCGGCATCGCCGGCGCCGCCACCGTCGTCGGTGGCCTCACCACTGCCGGGTCGGCCAAGGCCGCGTCGGTGTGGGACTCGGTCGCCCAGTGCGAGTCGGGCGGCAACTGGAGCATCAACACCGGCAACGGCTACTACGGTGGCCTGCAGTTCTCGCAGAGCACGTGGGCCGGCTACGGCGGTCGCGCCTACGCCCCGCGCGCCGACCTCGCGAGCAAGGCCGAGCAGATCACCGTCGCCCAGAAGGTCCTCGCCTCGCAGGGCCCCGGGGCCTGGCCCGTCTGCTCGCGTCGTGCGGGCCTGACCAAGGCCAACGGGGGCGCCAACGCCGCTGCGTCGCGCTCGACGGTCCGCGCGCCGATCACGACCGCCAAGAAGGTCGTGAAGAAGAAGACGTACGCGACGAAGACGACGACCAAGAAGGTCAACAGCTACGTGGGAGCCGGCAAGCAGGTCTCGGTGCGCCGTGGCGACACGCTCGGGAGCATCGCCCAGCGCTACCACGTCTCCGGCGGGTGGAAGGCCCTGTACTCTGCCAACAAGGCACGGGTGCACAACCCGAACCTCATCTACGTCGGCCAGGTGCTGCGTCTTCCGTGACGCACCTCTGACCGAGCACGACCGGACGGCCTCGCGCGACCAACCCCTGGGTCCCGCGGGGCCGTCCTTCGTCTGCCGTGTGGGACGGGACGGTCGGCCTCCGTTACGCTGGCGCCCGACCGGACGGCAGCGGATCTGCCGCACGACCGGGCCGCTGGCGTGGCGCAACTGGCAGCGCACCTGTCTTGTAAACAGGTGGTTGGGGGTTCGAGTCCCCCCGCCAGCTCTCTCACCTGTATGACTCCGCTTGATGCTTGACGTTTCGGCTCTGGCCCATGCCTGACGGTGCTTCGGCTTGGTCTAGGAGTCCCGCGGATCTCGATGGGGTGTTGCCAGCCCGTCGGCAAGCTGGATCAGGCCGTTGCCGTGTGCAGCGCTGCCGCGTTCCACGGCCCGTCGCATCATCCAGTCGGCGTTGTGAGGCGAGGTTGCAGGAGGAACGACGAGGAGCTCCACCCTCCTCCCATCGACCATCACCAGCGTGACCTCGTGAGGTTCGTCGGAGAGTACCGACCCCATCCGTAGTGCGACTCCCGAACGAGGGATCGTTCGTCGAGTCGCCGTCCAGATGCTGGGGTCGTAGGCGATGCCCTCCACCCGGCCGCTCCGCCGGGCCCCGACGACCCTGGCCAGGTCGACGGCCTGGCTCTCCAGGTCGTCCGAGTAGGGCCACCATGCGCCGTCGAGGCAGGCCCGGGCCCGCTCCGGGATGGCCACGGGAAGGTACAGCCGAAGTGGGTGAACCAACGGGAGGCCGGACGCCTCGACGGGGTCTGTGCCGGTCATGCCAGACCGCCTTGAGCCGGACGATGTCCAGCGAGAGGAAGAACTGGCAACGACCAGAATGCCGTCGCCGAGGAAGTCCTTGTTTCTCCACAGTACGTCCTGCGTGAGGGCGGACCATGAGCTTCACCCGAAAGGGGAACTAGGATGGGATGAGTCTCGCACGCCGGAACCGTCCCGGGCCGCGAGGGAGTCGAGGTCCTACATGCCCGCCGACCCGCTCCGTGGCTCCCGGCCCGACGGCCCTTCCCTGTCAGCGTTGCTGGACGACCTCCACACTGCTCGCGGGGAGCTCGGAAGGCTGCGTGCCGGGCCGGCGTCGCCTGACCGCCTCGTGGCCGCCCACGCGTCGCTGCTGCAAGCCATGGAACATTACGCTTCAGCTCTCACCGCCCGTGGGTGGCCCACTCCTCGGGGGCTGCGTGACGGTCTGCGCCTGGAACGCGACATCGGCGGCCGCCGAAGCCATCCCCGCCCCTGAAAGGCTGCGCGAGATGATGCGGCGCCTCGTTGTCATCGACCTGTTCTCAGGTCCGGGCTGGCTCGACGCGTCGGAAATGCCCGAGCACGTCCAAGCCGGGGAAGCCGGTGCGTGGCTCCTCATTGAGCCGCGCAGCATTCGCGTCATGGACGGTGCGGCCGGCGACCTCCAACAGCTACGCGATGCTGTCCAAGGGGGTCCATCCCTCTACTGCCACACGTGGTACACGACAGGGGGGCCCGATCGTCCGACGGTCCACACGTTGGAGGTCGGCCAGGCAGACCTGTACGAGGAGGTCCTCATGACTATCGGGTTCCAGCTGGGGCAGCCCGACGGGATCGAGCTCCAGAAGGATGAGTCGGGCGTCTACTGGGGGTACTACGTCTGAGCTGTGAGGTCATCTGCGACCAGCAGCACGAGAGCCGGGAATCGGTGGCCGCGGTGCCGGAGCCCGCCTGCCCGCGCACATCCGCTCCAGTCCGCGAAGTACGGTGACCGCTTTGATGGTGAACGTTGCGCAGCGGCCGGTCGCTGCTCAGAATGCTCACGTCGCCGCCTGGAGCCGCACTGCTGGAGCACCCAGGCGGCGGCGCCACAACGAGCCATACCCCAGTTCGGGCCGTCCACCCACCGTCGTCCCGGCAGGCGCTTCTCGCTGCGAGAGGCGCCGGATCGGCCGTATCCCGCGCATGCTCGGTCGGGTATTTGTGTGGGTCTTCCCATCTCGTCCCGACGAGCGCATGATGGCCAGAGGTCCGTAGGGAGGGGTCGGACCAGTTGCGCTTGTGGAGATGGCTGTGGGAGGGCCAAGGGCGCGGCGATCTGTAGGTGCAGAACCCGGCGCCGTCGAACTCCGCGACCTCACCGAGCGAGGCCGGCCAGCAGGGGTGTACCCGAGGCCGGCCTCGCGCATCTTCGGCGTCGCTGGTGACTCCTTGGGCTGTGGCCACCCTCGACCCAGCCACTCCGGCGCGCCGTCCTGCTCCGCTACCGGGTCCGTGGCTCTCCCTGCCCACCCACCGGGGGTCGCGCCCGGGCATGCACCCGCTCGCCCTGGGGGCCGAACAGGCTGAGGACCTCCGCCGGTCCGGTGCCGTCGCTGCCGAACCAGTGGGGTACGTGCGTGTCGAACTCCGCCACCTCGCCGGCGCGCAGCACCGAGTCGTGATCGCCCAGCACCAGACGCATCCGCCCGGAGAGCACGTAGAGCCACTCGTAGCCCTCGTGGGTCCTGAGCTCGGGCCTGCTGTTGCCGGCGGGCACGATGATCTTCCACGCCTTGACGCCGCCGGGCTGCCGGGTCAGCGGGAGCACCGTGCGGCCGTTGCGCTTGCTGGCCTTGAGCCGCACCCGCGGGTCGCCCACTTCCGGCGCGCCGACCAGGTCGTCGAGCGGCACCCGGTACGCGAGGGCCAGCGGCAGCAGCAGTTCCAGGCTGGCCTTCCGCTGCCCGTTCTCCAGCCGGGACAGGGTGCTCTTGGAGATCCCGGTCGCCTCGGCCAGCTCGGTCAGGGTCAGGCCCCGGTGCGCCCGCAGCAGCCTCAGTCGCGGACCGACCTGCTCGATCGCCTGCGCGATGACTGCAGCGGAGTCGTCCATGGACACATGGTGGCGACGTCGTGCCGGCCTGCGCAACGGGACTGCCCGGACGCAGGAGCGGCCGCCGTTCCCGGAAACGGCAACGTTTCTGGCGTGACGCGGTTGGGCCGCCGCACAGTGCCTCCATGAACACCTGCGACGTCCTGGTCATCGGCGGTGGTGCCGCCGGACTCTCTGCAGCCCTGGTGCTCAGTCGCGCCCGACGCGATGTCGTCGTCGTGGACTCCGGCGCCCCGCGCAACGCACCGGCGGCGCACATGCAGGGCTTCCTCTCCCGCGACGGGATGCCACCGGCCGACCTGCTCGAGGTCGGCCGGCGGGAGATCGCCGGCTACGGGGCCACCCTCGTGCGCGGCACCGTGCGAGAGCTGGCCCGCTGCGACGGCGGCGGCTTCCGTGCGTCGCTCACCGACGGCCGGCGCATCACCGCGCGAAGGGTCCTGGTCACCACCGGACTTCACGACGAGGTGCCCGACGTCCCGGGTCTGTCCGAACGCTGGGCCAAGGACGTGCTGCACTGCCCGTACTGCCACGGGTGGGAGGTCCGGGACCAGCGGCTCGGCGTCCTGTGGCACGGCGCGACGACGGTCCGGTATGCCCACATCGTCCGCCAGTGGACGCCCGACCTCGTCCTCTTCGTCCCCGAGGGACTGCTCACCGAGGGGGACCGGTCACAGCTCGTCGCCCGTGCGATCGGTGTGGTCGAGGGCGACGTCGAACGCCTCCTCATCGAGGACGACGCCCTCCACGGGGTCGCGATGAGCGACGGTCGCGTGGTCCCGCGTGACGCGCTGTTCGTCCCACCGCGGTTCAGCCCTCACACCGACCTCCTCGCCGGCATCGGGTGCGACCTCGACGAGCACGGCTGGCCCATGGCCGCCGCCGACGGTGCCACCACGGTGCCCGGGGTGTGGGTCGCCGGCAACGTGGCCGACCCCCGGGCCCAGGTCATCACCGCCGCGGGCGAAGGGTCTGCCACCGCCATCGCCATCAACAACGACCTCGTCGACGACGACATCCGCACGGCTGTCGCGCTCTTCGACGAGGGATCAATCGCCTGACCCGACCCGGTGCCGCCCCGGCACGAGCGTCCTCACCACCGCACGACCCAGGAGGTCACCCATGCCCAGCTCCCACACGCCTGCACCCGGCTCGGACGCCCCGTCGCCGGCCGTCGCGCCCCCGACCAAGCACCAGCTCGCCCTGATGATCTGGCTCAGCGTCTTTCCGACGCTGACCCTCATCAACCTGGCCCTGGGTGGCTGGCTGGTGAGCCTGAACCCGGTGCTGCGGACCCTGGTGCTCGCCACCGTCGCGGTGCCCATCGTCATCTACGGACTCATGCCGCAGCTGCACAAGGTCCGGGTGCGCCTGGTGACTCGCTCCTCGCGGTAGCGCTCGCGACCAGCGGAAGCCCCTCTGGTGTCGGCCTCGGCTGTTCTACGCTGCAAGCAGCCAGCCGGGTGTCACGAACGGAGCAGGAATGACGGGTCCCCTGCTCAGCAGCAAGCTGTACGTTCCCGGCTCCAGGGCGGGCGCGCTCGATCGGGCCCGCGTCAGCGACCTGCTCGACCGCGGCACGACGACGAAGCTCACCCTCGTCTCGGCCCAGGCCGGGTTCGGCAAGACCACCGCGATCGCCAGCTGGGTGCAGCACCGTCGCGCCCCGGGCGGGGTGGCCTGGCTCTCCTTGGACGCCGGGGACGCCGGGCCGGACGCCTTCTGGACGTACGTCGTGACCGCCCTCTCGGGCGTCGACCCGGACCTCGCCGCCGGTGTCGCACCGCTGCTGGCAGCGGGAGCAGCACTGCCGGCCGTGCTGACCGAGCTGCTCAACCGGCTCGCGGACCTCGACCACGACCTCGTCCTCGTCCTCGACGACTACCACCTGGTCGACGGCCCCGAGATCGCGGACGGGCTCGCGTTCGTGCTCGCGCACCTGCCGCCGCACGCCCACGTCGTGCTCAGCACCCGTGCCGACCCGAGCCTCCCGCTGAGCCGGCTGCGTTCGCACGGGGAGCTCGTCGAGATCCGCGCCGCCGACCTGCGGTTCACCAGCGACGAGGCGACCAGCTACCTGCGCAGCCACGGGGTCGACCTCACCCCCGCCGACGCCGCCGCGCTGGAGGGAAAGACCGAGGGCTGGGCGGCCGCTCTCCAGCTGGCCGTCCTCTCGCTGCGCGACCGCGCAGACGTCAGCGAGTTCCTCGCCGGCTTCGCCGGTGACGACCGGTTCATCGTCGACTACCTCGTCGAGGAGGTGCTGAGCCGGCAGCCCCGACCCGTTCGCGACTTCCTGCTGCGCACGTCCGTCCTCGACCGACTGACCGGGAAGCTGTGCGACGCCGTGACGGGTCGCGAGGGCGGCGGCGAGCTGCTGCGCGAGCTGGAGCGCCAGAACCTCTTCGTCGTCCCGCTCGACGCGCGTCGGCAGTGGTACCGGTACCACCACCTCTTCTCCGACGTCCTTCGCGCGCACGCCGCGTCGGACCCCGCCGTGCCCTCCTCGGGCACGCTCCACCGACGCGCCAGCACCTGGTACGAGCGGGACAGCCAGCCGGTCCCTGCGGTCCGGCACGCCCTGATGGCAAGCGAATTCGCGCGTGCAGCCGTGCTGATGGAGAGGGCTGTCCCCGACCTGCTCCGTCAGCGACAGGAGGGCACGATCGTCGCCTGGGTCCCTGCCCTGCACGAGGACGTCGTCCGCTCCCGGCCGGCCCTGGCCATGGGCCTCGTCGCGGGGCTCATGGCCCGCAACGAGGTCGACAGCGTGCCGCGGCGCCTCGACGAGATCGAGGACCTGCTCGAACGGCACCGTGCCGCGGCCACGGCCGGATCGGCCCCGGTGGCGCTGCTGGTGGAGGACCCCAGTGAGCTGGCTCGGCTACCGGGCAAGGTCCAGCTCTACCGGGCGGCGCACGCCCTGGTGAGCGAGGACCTCGAGGCGACGCAGCGGTACGTGCAGCTCGCCACGGCGACTGCGGCGCCCGACGACCACCCCACCCGCGCCGGTGCGTGGGGCCTGTCCGGGCTGGCCCACTGGCGGACCGGCGACGTCGAGGCCACGCACCGCTGCTACTCCCGATGCGTCGAGGAGCTTCTCGAGGCCGGTCACCTCTCCGACGTCCTGGGATGCACGACGACCCTGACCGACATCCGCGTCTCCCAGGGCCGGATCGGGGAGGCGGAGCGGACCCTGCGAGGTGCCCTGGCCCTCGTGGCGGACGAGGACGAGACGCCGCGGGGTGCGGCCGACATGCACACCGGCCTGGCGGGCATCGCGCTGGAGCGCGGCGTGCTCGACGACGCCGAGAGCCACCTGCGTCGCGCCCAGCAGCTCGGCGACGCGGCGGGCATGCCGGCCCACGCCGCGCAGGTCCGGGTGACGATGGCCCTGGTGCGCGCGGCCCGTGGCGACGTCGACGAGGCGCTGACCCTGCTCGACGAGGCGGAGCGGCTCTACGTCGCCGACTTCAAGCCGGACGTCCGCCCGGTGCACGCCACTCGTGCACGCGTCCTCGTCGGCGCCCGTCGGCTGGGGGAGGCCCGGGGCTGGGCCGTCGAGCACGGGCTGCGACCGGATGACGAGCTGTCGTACCTGCGCGAGTACGAGCACGTCACCCTGGCCTCGGTGCGTCTGGCCGAGCACCGCGAGGGGCTACGCCACGACGTGGACGAGACCCGGGCCTTCCTGGGCCGGCTGCACACGTCCAGCGAGGTCGGGGGCCGCGCCGGCACCCTTCTGGAGATCGCACTGCTGCAGGCAGTCGCCGCGGCCGCGGCCGGTGACCCCGGTGCCGCCACCGAACACCTGCGGCTGGCGGTGCGCCTGGGTGGGCCGGAGCACGTGGTCCGGCCCTTCACCGACCACGCCGCCGACCTGCCCCGGCTGGTCGGGCTGCTCCACCGCGAGGAGCAGCAATCGCCTTACGTCCGAACGATGCTCGCGGCGAGCAAGCCCACTGGCCCACCACCCACGGAGGCTGCGCCTCCGCCGCGTCAAGACCTCGTGGACGCGCTCAGCCGGCGCGAGCTGGAGGTTCTGCGTCTGCTCGCCACCGACCTCAGCGGGCCGGAGCTGGCCCGGCACCTGGTCGTGTCGCTCAACACCGTGCGCACCCACACGCGGAACGTGTACAGCAAGCTCGGTGTCAGCGGTCGACGCGCCGCCGTCAGCCGCGCCCGGGAGCTGGACCTGCTCCGCCGCGACGGCTGACACCGACGCCCGACGCGTGTGTGCGCGCTCCGGCGTCCGGCGTCAGCGCAGCGCCTTCACCGGGATGATGGCGAACGCCCCGGCGGCCGCGCAGGCTGCCGCGACGGCGAACAGGACGCCGTAGCCTCCCGCGCCGAGCGACAGGATGGCCGGGGCCAGGGCCGGCGCGAGCGCGAACGGCAGGGCTCCGGCGTAGTTGAAGACCCCGAGGTCCTTCGCGGCGTCGGCCGGATCCGGCAGCACCTGGGTGACGAGGGCGAGGTCGACCGCGAAGTAGAGGCCGAACCCGAGGCCGCTGAGGGTCACGGCGACCAGGTACCCCGTGACGCTGGACGCGACGCCGAGCAGCCCCATGGCCAGGGCGTACACGAGCGCGGCGGCCCCCACGAACACCTTGCGGCGCCCGGCCCGGTCGGACAGGCGCCCGCCCACGAGCGAGGCCAGCACGACGGCGGACGACTGCAGCAGCGTCGCCAGGAACACGAGGCTCGGGATCTCGGCCTCGGTGCGGTGCAGCCGGTCCAGCAGGAAGTACACCTGGTAGGTCGTGAGGAACGCGTACGCCATGACGAGGAGGAACCTGCTGAGGAAGGCCCACGCGAAGTCCGGGTGACGCCGCGGGTCGACGACGAACGTGTCGACCGCGACGCGCCAGGTCCACGCCGGTCTCGCCTCGGGCTCGAGCCGTCGGTCATCCAGGTTCGCGGCGAAGACCACGACGAAGAGGCCGCCGATCGCGCACGGCAGCAGGAACATCGCCAGCTCGTGACCGCTGAACATCCTCACGACGAAGGTCGCACCGATCGAGGCGACGGGCAGGCACACGCCCAGGACGCCGGACACCCGGCCCCGCTGCGTCGCCGGAACCTGGTCGGGCAGCACCGCGACGTGCACGGCGAGGACGGCGTTGAAGGACAGCTGCGCGATGCACCAGCCGAGGACCACCGTGGCGACGTTCGCGGCAGTGGCCACGAGGAGGATGCCCGCCGTGCCCACCAGCAGTCCGCCGACCATCCACGGCCGGCGCATCCCCCATCGTGACGTCGTCCGGTCGCTGAGTCGGCCGAAGGCGGGGTTGCCGACGAGAGCCACGGCCGAGCCGGCGCCGGCGACGAGGGCCAGGCTGCTCGGAGCGGACGCCGTCCCGACCAGGTCGTTCACCTTGAGGGCCAGCGTGACCGTCAGCGGCGCGATGAACAGCAGGCACGTGCCCAGGTAGGAGAGCGTGTAGAGCGCCACGAAGCCCCGCCCGACCCGGCGCCCGGGCCGGGATGGGCGAACCGCGTGGGTGGACTCCTCGTGCACGTGCGGCCTCCCCGGCGACCGGCTCCCGGACGGGCGGTGGTCGCCGGTCCCACGGTAGGCAGCCCTGGGCGATCCCCGTGGCGGAAGAGCGCAGGTCACGGCACCTGCGCAACACGTGGTCCGCGCCTGGTTCCCCCGCTCCGCCCACCGTGACCTCTCGTGCCTCACCCAGATTCACCGTGCCGCTCACCAGATGCGGTGATGCCCGCTCACCACCCCCGCTCCTAGCGTGCGCCGTACCGAGCCTTCCACCACTGCAGCGCCGACCCGGCGCCGGCCCCGAGGAGAGCCATGACAGACCACATCGCCGACACCGGCCGTGACCGGGCGTGGTACGAGATCCGCCTCCAGGGACAGCTCGGGGCCCACTGGGCGAGCCGCTTCGACGGCATGAGCCTGGCTCCGCTCGAGGACGGCACGACCGTCCTGCGCGGTCCGGTCGCCGACCAGGCGGCGCTCCACGGGCTCCTGCGCCAGCTCGGCGACATCGGCATCCCCCTGCTGTCCCTGCACCGGCACGACCCCGACACCACCGCCCCGCAATCCGCAGCACCCGCACCGACCCAACCGACCCAACCGACCCGACCGACCGGACCGACCCACCAGGAGACTGACATGGCCACCACCACCGCGACCGCGCCGACGAACGTCGGGCGTCCCGCCGCCGACTGGACCCGCAACCACGCGCGGGCATCCGGCATCTGCTACCTGCTGACCTTCGCCTCGTCGATCGCGGCAGTCGTGTACTTCCTCAAGCCGATCCTCGACGACCCCTTCTACGTCGTCGGCCCGGGGCAGGACACCCGGGTCATCATCGGGTGCCTGCTCGACACCGTGAACGCCGTCACGGCCGTCGGCTCGGCCGTCGCCGTCTACCCGGTGGTCAAGCGGCAGAACCATGCGATGGCCCTCGGGTTCGTCACCTCCCGCATGTACGAGGCGGCCGTCATCATGGTCGGCGTCCTCGCCCTCCTCGGCGTCGTCGCCCTCCGGCAGAGCAACCCGGGCGGTGACACGGCAGCCCTCCTGACGACCGGGCACGGCCTGGTGGAGATGCGCAACTACTCGTTCCTCTTCGGGCCGAACCTGGCGCCCGTGATGAACGCGGTGCTCTTCGGCACGCTCCTCTACCGGTCCCGTCTGGTGCCGCGTTTCATCCCGATCATGGCCCTGGCCGCCGCCCCGCTGCTGCTCGTCCCGACCGTCGCCACCATCCTCGGCGCCACCGAGCACGGGTCCGTCTGGTGGGCCCCCGGCGGCGTGCTCATCTTCGTCTGGGAGCTGACCGTCGGCCTCTACATGACGTTCAAGGGCTTCAAGCCCACGCCCCTGACGGCGAACCCACCCCGGTCGTGACGGCCCGGCACCGAGCGACCTCGAGAGAAGGACCCACTCATGATCACCGTGGATCGACTGACCAAACGCTACGGCCCGGCTGTCGCCGTCGACGACATCTCCTTCACCGCCCGACCCGGACGCGTCGCCGGGTTCCTCGGCCCCAACGGTGCCGGCAAGTCCACGACGATGCGGATGATGGTCGGTCTCACCCGGCCGACCGCCGGCACCGCCACGGTCCGGGGCCGCGCCTTCACCGACCTGCCCAACCCCGGCCGGGAGGTCGGCGTCCTGCTCGACGCGTCCGCCCAGCACGCCGGCCGGACCGGGCGTGAGACCCTCACCCTGGCCCAGCAGACGATGGGTCTCCCGTCCGACCGGGTGCCGGAGATGCTCGCCACGGTCGGCCTCACCGACACCGAGGCGGCCCGACGCGTCCGCGACTACTCGCTCGGCATGCGGCAACGCCTCGGCATCGCCACCGCCCTCATCGGCGACCCGCAGGTCCTCATCCTCGACGAGCCCGCCAACGGCCTCGACCCCGCGGGCATCCGGTGGATGCGCGACCTCCTGCGCGGCCACGCCGACCGCGGCGGCACCGTGCTGCTCTCCTCCCACCTCCTGCACGAGATCGAGGTCATCGCCGACGACCTCGTCGTCATCGGCCACGGCCGGATCGTCGCCCAGGGCACCAAGTCCGACCTGCTCGCGACCAGCGGGACCCTCGTGCAGACCCGGGACCGCGCCCGCCTCGCCACGGCGCTCGCGGATGCCGGAACGACGTTCACCGACCACGGCCCCCGCACCACCAGCGGCGTCTGCACGCTGCGCGTCGACGCCGACCCCGAGCACGTCGGTCGCCGGGCCGCCCTCGCCGGCGTCGCCCTGCTCGACCTGCGCCCCGCGGAGGGCGCCGGCCTCGAGGAGATGTTCCTCGAGCTCACCGCCCAGACCCAGCGAGAAGGAGCTGTCGCATGAGCACCACCACCCTGCCCGAGCCCGTCACCCAGGTCGCCACACGACCTCTCCACGCGCCGACCCGCGTCCCGGTGCACCGCCTGGTCCGGGTGGAGCTGCGCAAGTCCCTCGACACGCGCTCCGGTTTCTGGCTCCTGGTCGGCACGGCCTTGACGGCCGTGGCCACGACGATCCTCGTCATCGCGTTCGCGCCGGCAGACCAGCTCAGCTACGCCAGCTTCACGCTGGCCATCGCCAAGCCGATGAGCGTGACGCTGCCGCTCATGGCCGTCCTGTCCGTTACGGCCGAGTGGACCCAACGCAGCGGGCTGAGCACCTTCACCCTGGTCCCGCACCGCGGGCGCGTCATCCTCGCCAAAGGCATCGCCATGCTCCTGGTCGGCGTCCTCGCCATGGTCCTCGCGTTCCCGCTCGGTGCGCTCGGCAACCTCGCGGGCAGCGCCGTCCACGGCCTCGAGCCCGTCTGGGACCAGAGCGCCGTCGACCTGGCCTACTTCGCGCTCGCGAACACCCTGCTCATGGCGGTCGGCTTCATGTTCGGCGTCCTGATCCGGGCCTCCGCAGGCGCCATCGTCGCCTACTTCGTCTACGCCTTCGTCGCCCCGACGCTGCTCACCTTCCTGGCCATGGGTCAGGAGTGGTTCCGCACCGCGCAGCCCTGGGTCGACCCGAACTACAGCCAGGACGCTCTGTTCCACGGCGGCTTCGGCGCCGAACAGTGGGCGCAGCTCGGGGTCACCGCAGCCGTGTGGCTCGTCGCGCCGCTGGTCATCGGCGTCATCACCCTGCGGCGCACCGAAGTGAAGTAGCGGGCACCGGCCACGGCCCGCGCTCCGCCGATCTCGCTGACCTTCGCACGGCCGCACTCCTACACTCGGCGCGTGGCCGTGTTGGGGACCAAGCTCCACCTGCCTGCCGCGCGCCCCGGTCTCGTCGCGCGCCCCCGGCTCAGCGGTCGCCTGGCCGGCGCCGCCCGTCCTCGGGTCGTGCTCGTCTCGGCCCCGGCCGGTTTCGGCAAGACGACCCTCCTGACGCAATGGCTCACCACCGCCGACGAACGACGCAGCGTCGCCTGGGTCTCGCTCGACGACGACGACAACGACCCGGCACGCCTGCTCGAGCACGTCGTCGCCGCCCTCGCCTCCGTCCGCGGCCTGCCGGAGGCGTCGCGACTCATGGCCGACGGCGGTGCGCCTCCACCGCAGGCCGTGCTCACGAACGTCGTCAACGACCTCGACCTGCACGAGGGCCAGACCGTCCTGGCCCTCGACGACTACCACGTCATCGACGCCCCCGAGTCGCACGCCATCACCTCGTTCCTGCTCGAGCACGCGCCACCCCGGCTCACCCTGGCCATCGCGACGCGGGCGGACCCGCCACTGGCCCTGTCCCGCCTCCGCGCGAGGGGCGAGCTGCTCGAGATCCGCGCCGCCGACCTGCGGTTCACCCCGGACGAGACCTCCTCGTTCCTCGACCAGGTCATGGGCCTGTCCCTGCCCCGGGCCGACGTGCAGGCGCTCGCCGACCGGACCGAGGGCTGGGTGGCCGGTCTCCAGCTCGCGGGCCTGTCGCTGCAGGGCGTGGAGGACCGCGCCTCGTTCGTGCAGGAGTTCGCCGGCACCCACCGGTTCATCCTCGACTACCTCGTGGAGGAGGTGCTCGCGCAGCAGCCCGAAGACGTGCGTCGGTTCCTCCTCGACACCTCCGTGCTGCACGAGCTGACCGGTCCGCTCACCGACGCGCTGACCGGCCGGCACGACGGACGCGCGGTCCTCGAGGCCCTCGACCGAGCCAACCTCTTCGTCGTCCCGCTCGATGACCGACGGACCTGGTACCGATACCACCACCTGTTCGTCGAGGCGCTCCGCGCCCGGCTGGTCGCCGACGACCCCGACCGCGTCCCACGGCTGCACCACGCGGCCAGCGTCTGGCACGCCGGACACGACCGCCCCCGGGACGCGGTGCGGCACGCCCTGGCCGCCGGTGACCCGGACCACGCGGCCGACCTCGTCGAGTGGGCGCTGCCCGACCTGCGGCGCACCCGCCACGACCGACTCTTCCGGGACTGGCTGACCGCCCTGCCCGACGACGCCGTGCGGGCCCGGGCGCTGCTGGCCACCTACCGGGCGTGGACCCGGCTCGTGGAAGCAGACCTCGACGGTGTCGATGCGTGGCTCGCCGCGGCCGAGGCCGCCTTCGCCGCCCACCCGCCGGTCGCGGCGCCGGACGCGTCGGAGGTCACCCGCGAGGAGGTGCGGACGCTGCCCGCCACCATCGCGATCTTCCGGGCGTCCGCCGCCCAGGCACGCGGCGACACCGCCGCGGCACAGTGGCACGCGCGGCATGCCCTCGACCTGTGCGGACCGGAGGACCACATGGCCCGGGGCGGGGCCGCCGGGTTCCTCGCGATGGCCGCCTGGGCCGACGGTGACCTCGTCGAGGCGGTCTCGACCTTCCAGGGCGCGCTGGAGGACCTCACCGCCGCCGGTGACGTCGCGGACGAGTTCGGCGGCACCGTGCCCCTGGGCGCCATGTGGACCGCCCGCGGGCGACCCGACGAGGCCAGGCGCCTGTTCGAGCGGGCCCTCGCTGCGGCCGAGGCCCACCCCGGCGCCGCCCTCGCGACCCTCGGCGACATCCACGTCGGTCTGGCGGACGTCCTCGTCGAGCAGGGCCACCTCGACCGTGCCGACGCACACCTCGCGGCGGCCTCCGCGCTGGGTGAGTCGGCGTCCCTGCTGGAGAACCGGTACCGCTGGGCGATGACGGCCGCCCGCCTGCGCCGCGCGCTCGGCGACCTCGACGGAGCCCTGCGGCTGCTCGAACAGTCCGCCGACGCGTACCGAGCCGGCTTCTTCCCCGACGTGCGCCCCCTTCCGGCCCTGCGGGCCCGCATCCTCATCGCCCAGGGCCGCCTGGCCGACGCCCGGCAGTGGGCGACCGCCACAGGCGTCGAGCAGCGGCCGGCAGGGCGCTACCTCGACGAGTTCAACGAGGCCACCTACGTGCGGCTGCTGCTCGCGGAGCACATCGCCGGCCCGGAGTCACACCCGGTCGCCGACGCACTCGACGAGGCCGAGTCGCGCCTCGCCGCCATCGCTCGGGACGCCGACCGGGGCGGTCGCGGCGCGAGCCTCGTCGAGGTCCGGCTGATGCAGGCTCTGTGCAGCGACGCCCGCGGTGACCACCGGGTGGCCGTCGAGCGGCTGGCCGAGGCCCTCGCCCTCGGCGTGCCGGCCGGGTTCGTCCGCCTCTTCCTCGACGAGGGTGAACCGCTCGAGCGGCTCCTGCCGGCGGTGGAGCGGCACCCGACCGCTGGTGGGCAGGCCCGCGCCCTCCGGCACGCCACGTACCGCCCGCCCCCGGGGTCCGCACGGACCTCCGCCCCGGACGCCCCGCATCCCGACGCGCTCAGCGACCGTGAGCTCGACGTCCTCCGCCTGCTCGCCACCACCCTCAGCGGCCCCGACATCGCTCGCGAGCTGTACGTCTCCGTCAACACCCTGCGCACCCACACCAAGCACATCTTCACCAAGCTGGACGTCAACACCCGCCGCGCCGCCGTCGAACGCGCCCGCGAGCTCGGCCACCTCTGACCCGGCCTCTGGCCCGACCTCGCCGCCCGCGAGCCGGTCCGGTGACACGACAGGTCACCACCCGGATCACCACCGATGGTGATCCGGCGTCACCCGTCCGGTTCCTACCGTCGAGCGCATCGGCACGCCCGCCGAGCCACCGAACAGAGGAACCGCCATGAACATCTCCACCGCCCGCCTCGGCCAGGCCGCCGGCGTCGCTGCCGCTGCAGCCGGAGCCATCTACATCGCCGTCCAGATCAACCACCCCGCCATGACCGTCGAGTCGGCCACGACCACCGACTGGGTCGTCCGCAACGCGGCCAAGACCGCGATGTCCGCGTTGGCCCTGGCCGGGATCGCCGGTATCTACCTGCGCCAGCACGCCAGGGCCGGACTCGTCGGCCTCGTCGGGTACCTCGTCCTGTCGGCAGGCTTCCTCATGATGTTCGCCACGACGTTCATGGCGGCTTTCGCCCTGCCCACGACGGCCCGCACGGACCCCGCGTGGACGGGTGACGTCATCCAGGCGGCCTTCCACGGCAGCGCGGGTGGCGACATCGGTGCCCTGACCACCGTGTTCGCCGTCACGGGTGTCGCGTACGTGCTCGGCGGTCTGCTGTTCGGCGTCACGACGTTCCGGGCCGGCATCCTGAGCCGTTGGGCCGCGGTGCTGCTCGCCGTCGGCAACGTCGCCACTGCGGCCCTCGCCGTGCTGCCGCAGTCGTTCAACCGGCCTCTCGCCGTCCCCACCGGCCTCGCGCTCATCGGCCTCGGGGTCTCCCTGTGGCGCGACCAGCACGGTGCAGCGGACGGGATCGCGACCTCGTCCCCTCAGAGCCGGGCCGCAGCATCGTTCCGATGAGCCACCCCAGAGCGGCTGGGACACCGCCCTGACCTGCACCCTGCAGGTCGGGGCGGTGGTGCTCCCCGGTGGACCTCGACCGCCGGGCGACGTCGTGCCGGCACGCCCAGGGTCCACTCAGACCTGGAGGAGGTGCTCCTGCCGGTAGCCCGTCGTGAGGTCGGTGAGGGACAGCTCGATGATGCCGGCCGGGTCGACCGTGTAGCGCTCCTCAAGCAGCGGGCCGCCCTCGAGCCGCACGATGGGCACCTCGCGCAGGACGGCGGCGTGGGCAGCGGGGTCATCTCCCGCCTCGCGCACGGTCTGCTGGAGCGCAGGATCGAACGGGAAGACGATCTCGGCCACCGGCGCGAGGTCGCCACGGGGCTCGCCCTGGTCGTCGACGGAGGAGTACTCCACGAACCGGAACCAGCCGATGTTGTGCGCGGCCCGGTAGCGGCGCGTCACCACCACCGGCTCGGTGTCTCCCGACGCGCCGAGGGCGTCGCCGGTCGGCAGGGACCGGTCGAGGACCGGGTCGAACGACACGCTCGTCCCGCTCTCGCGCTCGCGGAAGACGCCGAAGCCACGGGAGAGCCGGTCGCGCAGCGAGTAGCCGGCCTCGGAGTCGGCCGCGATGGCCAGGCCCACGGCGGTGGAACCGCTCGGCATCGGTGAGCGGTGCACCCGCCTGCCGAAGCGGGACCGCAGCAGCCGCGGGACCAGCGGCAGGCCGCTGGCGCCACCGACGATGTAGATGCCGGCCACGCCCTGAAGGTCGTCGTCGGCGCCATCCGCGCCGTCGGATGCCTGGAGCGACTGGACCAGCGGCTCCATCGCCTCGGTCGTCGCCGCGACGAGCGGCGTCACGGCGGCGTAGTAGTCCTCGACCGGGACGGTGACCGCGGTGCCCGGCCCGCCGTCGGCCGCCGGCACCTCGACGGCGACCCGGCGCGACTGCGGTCCGATGCGTTCCTTGGCCTCCCGGCACTCCTCGACCAGGGCCGCCCACGCTGCCGCCGACAGCTCGCGCTCGTCGCGGCCGGCAGCCGCGAGCGCGACCGAGGCGAGAGCCTCGTCGAAGTCGTCGCCGCCGAGCCGGTTGACGCCGAAGGAGTCGAGCACCTCGTGGTGGGTGCCCGAGAGGCGCAACAGAGAGGCGTCGAACGTGCCCCCGCCCAGGTCGTAGACGATGACGAGGTCGCGACGGGAGGTGATGGAGCGGGCCTGCCGGTGCGCGAACTCGAAGCTGGCGGCGGACGGCTCGTTGACCAGACCCGCCACGTCGAAGCCCGCACGTCGGCACGCCTCGAGGGTGAGGAAGCGCTGGGCGCTGCCCGCCTGCGCCGGCACCCCGAGCACGGCGCGGGGCCGCGTCGACGCCTCGATCCCGCCCTCGATGCTCGAGGCCGTACGGAGCGCGTCGAGCACTGCGGCGAAGTACCCGGTGAGCACGTCCAGGAGGGGGACCTCGCGCTCACCGAGCGGCATCAGCGTGTGCGGGGTGACCTGCGGCTCGGCGAGCAGACGCTTGAACGAGCGGGCCATGGGCCGGCCACGCCGGGCCGCCTCCAGCGCGGCGAAACCGAAGACCAGGGTGCCTCCGTCGTCCGCGACGACCGATGGGAAGTGGTCATGGGCATCGCCCTCCTCGTCGAGGAAGGCCACCACCGGGTAGTTGCCTCGGTCGCCGTGGGCGACGACGGTGTGCGTCGTGCCGAAGTCCAGGCCCAGGTCCATGGCCCAAGGCTAGGCGCGTCGACCCCGGGCTCCCCGGTCTGTCCACGCGGCAGGGTCACGACGGACCGCCACGTCGCCCGGCCGGAGGACCTTGGGCTCTGCCCCCACGACGCATCGGGTCGCACCCTGGTGCTGGAAGCACTCCTTGGAGCTCACGATGTCCCGATCCGTGCGACTGCGCGGCCCCGCGCCGACGACGCTGCACGTCGTGGCCGGGGCGGTCGGGCTGCTCGCCGGTGCCTGCCTGTTCGCGGTCGGCGTGGGGCTGTTGCCGCACCTCGGCGCGGGAGGAGCCACGACGGGCGCCGTGGTGGGCCTGGTGTGCCTCGTCCTGGGGTCGACGGTGCTCGTGGCCGGCAGTGCGCGTCTGTGGCGTGGCCGGCGCCGGCCGACGCGGGTGCTTCTCGCGGGCGGCACGGTCGTGCTCCTCGGTGTCGCCCTGCTGACGGTCGCGCAGGCGGTGGCGGCCACCGTCGTGCCGCGTGGTCCCGTCGATGCCACGCCGGCCGACGTCGGGCTCGCCTACGTCGACGTCACCGCGCGCACCGCCGACGGGGTCGAGCTCTCCTGCTGGTACGTCCCGTCGCGCAACGGTGCCGCCGTCGTGGTCCTGCACGGATCCGGCTCCACGCGCTCGAGCGTGGTCGGTCAGGCCAAGGCACTGGCCGACCTGGGCTACGGCGTCCTGCTCGTCGACGCGCGCGGGCACGGACGCAGTGCCGGTCGAGCCATGGACCTCGGCTGGTACGGCGACCTCGACGTCCGAGCGTCCGTGGACCTGCTCGCCGCTCGGCGGGACGTCACGGGCGGGCGGATCGCAGTGCTCGGCATCTCGATGGGTGGTGAGGAGGCCATCGGGGCGATGGCGGCCGACGTCCGCATCAGGGGCGTCGTGGCCGAGGGCGCGACCAACCGGGTCCCGGCCGACAAGGCATGGCTCTACGAGAAGTACGGCGTGCCGGGGCGGCTGCAGCAGCAGCTCGACCGACTGACGTACGGCCTCGCCGACTGGTTGACCCCGGCCGCTCCACCGACCGCGCTGCGCGATGCCGTCTCCGCGGCCGCTCCCCGCCGGACCTTGCTGGTCGCGGCAGCCGAGCGGCCCGACGAGGGCGACGCAGCGGCCTACCTGCGCGCCGCCTCCCCGGTGAGCGTGCAGGTCTGGGTGGCCCCCGGCGGCCACGCCGCGGCGCTGGCGTCCGCACCGTCCGAGTGGGAGCGTCGGGTGGGCGCCTTCCTCGACGCTGTGCTGGCCCCCGACCCGGTACGCCCGGTCGCTAGCTCCCGGACGGGGTGACCGGCGACACCGTCGGCAGCCCGAACCCGTCGACGAAGACGTTGACGGTGGCGGTGCCGGACCGGGCGAAGCGGAACTGCACGGGCAGCAGCCGGCCTGCACGGACGTCCACCTTGAGGTCGACGAGCTCGAGGTGCGTCTGGCCCGGGTACTGCATCGAGACGACGCCGTGCGCGGGGACGGGCACGTTCACGGGGCGCTCGGCGCCGTCGGTGCCGTCGCGCAGGATCGTGCGCGTGGCGTAGCTCGTCGACACGGCCACGAGCGTGTCGGCCTGGCTCCCGTCGTTGGCGAGCGTCGTGAACAGCCCGGTGCTCGTGGCGGCCAGCACCTTGCGCTCCTCCGGGGCGTCGATCCGGGTGGCGAGCAGGCGGATGTCGCCGATCTGGGCGTTGACGCTGTTGCCGCGCGCCGGGTTGTCGATGCGGGCCTGGGTGCTGTCGGGCTGGCTCTCGCAGGCGGCGGCGACCAGGGCTACAGGGAAGAACGCCAGCACCACGAACGCCGTCCGTGGACGTCGCCGCCGGAACCGTGCTGTGGTCCGGGTGCCGGACTGAGGAGTCCTGGTTCGGTGCGTTGGTCTCAATGTGCTCATCTCCCGGGCGGTGTCGGTCAGAACTCGACGGGGTCGCGGATGATCGGACACGTCATGCAGTGGCCACCCCCGCGGCCGCGTCCGAGCTCGGCGCCCACGATGGTGATGACCTCGATGCCGGCCTTGCGCAGCAACGTGTTGGTCAGGGTGTTGCGGTCGTAGGTGACCACCACGCCGGGTTCGACGGCGACGGCGTTGTTGCCGCTGTCCCACTGCTGGCGCTCGGACTGGTAGACGTCGCCTCCGGTCTCGATGACGCGGAGCGAGGCCACCCCGAGGGCTTTGGCGACCACGTCGACGAAGGCGGCGCTGCCCTCGTCGACGACCTCGACGCCGGGTGCCTTGTCCGTCGGGAGCAGCGTGAACGTGTGCACCGCGTCCATGATCGTGCGGTAGAGGGTCACGACGTCGCGGTCGACGAACGTGAAGACGGTGTCGAGGTGCATCGCGGCCCTCAGCTTCGGCATGCCGGCGACGACCACGCGCTGGGCCGCGCCCTGCTCGAACAGCGCCGCCGCAACCTGCGTGATCGCCTGGTGCGAGGTTCGTTCGCTCATGCCCATGAGGACGACCCCGTTGCCGACCGGCATGATGTCGCCGCCCTCGAACGTGGCCTGGCTCCAGTCCTTCTCGGGGTCGCCCCACCAGACCGTCGACCCGGCGTAGTCGGGGTGGAAGGTGTAGACGGCCTTGTAGATGAGCGTCTCGTCGTGACGCGCAGGCCAGTACAGCGGGTTGAGGGTGAGGCCGCCGTAGAGCCAGCACGTGGTGTCGCGGGTGTAGAGGGTGTTCGGCAGGGGCGGCATCAGGTACTCCCGAGCGCCGGTGTGTTCCCGGGCGAGGGCGATGTAGCCGGTGCGGTAGTCCTCGGGCAGGTCGTTGGTGGCGAGCCCGCCGATGAGGAACTCCGACAGCTCGCGTGGCGCCAACGACTCGAGGAAGGCGCGCGTGCCCTCCACGAGGCCGAGCCCGACGTGGTTCGGCTCGATCTTGCGGTCCAGGAGCCAGTCCCGCGCCGCTGGGTCCCTCAGCGTCTCGGCGAGGAGGTCGTGCAGCTCCACCACCTCGACGCCGCGCTGGGTGAGCTTGTTGACGAAGTCGGCGTGGTCGCGCTGGGCGTTCTCGACCCACATCACGTCGTCGAACAGCAGGTCGTCGCTGTTGGTCGGCGTGAGCCGGCGATGCGCGAGACCGGGGGCGCACACGAGCACCTTGTGGAGCCGCCCGACCTCTGAGTGCACTCCGTACGTCGTCGATGGGCTGGTCATCCGGTCGCCTCTTCTCGATGGGGTCAGATGGTGATGCGCCCGGTGACCAGGCCGACGACGCCGGCCGCGCCACCGAGGACGATGAGGACGAAGAGCGCGAGCTCGGAGGGCGTGAACAGCCGCCGGCCCTGCTCGCTGCGAGCCTTGATGTAGAGCAACGAGGCCGGGGCGAGGATCACGGTCATGAGGAGCACGAACTTCAGCCCTGCGGCGTCGAACAGGAAGATCGTGTACGCGGTGGCGACGCCGGCGACGACGGTCTCCTTGCGTCGCGTCCTCGGCGTCACGTCCTCGTAGCTCTCACCGGTGAGCCCCAGCTTCAGCGCGTAGGCGGCCGCCAGGAGGTAGGGCAGGAGGGCGAGGCTCGTCGAGAGGTCGAGCATGAAGTTCAGGGCGTCGTCGACGAAGAGCGTCAACGAGAGCAGGGACTGCACCCCGATGGAGGTGACGACCAGCGCCGTGATCGGTGTGCCCTTCGCGTTCTCGTGGCCCAGGAAGCGGGGGAAGTCGTCCTGACGGGCGGGGATGAACATGACCTCGGCGGCCATCAGGGTCCAGGCGAGGTAGGCCCCGAGCACGGACACGATGACCGCGACGCTGATGAACACCTCGCCCCAGTCGCCCACGACCGAGCGGAAGACGCCGATCATCGACGGCTGGCGCGTCGCGGCGAGCTCCGGCTGGGGCACCACGGAGTAGCTCGAGAGCGTCACCAGCGCGAAGATCGAAAGGACGCTGAGGAAGCCGAGCACCGTTGCGCGGCCGACGTCCTCGCGGCGGCGTGCGTACCGGGAGTAGACGCTGGCCCCCTCGATGCCGATGAAGACGAACGTCGTGATGAGCATGGTGTTGCGGACCTGCTCGTTGAGGTTGCCCAGGTCGCCGTAGCTGCCGGCCGTCCAGTTGTCGGCGAAGACGCCGGCATCGAAGTTGACGAACAGAACCACGATGAACACGAGGATCGGCAGGATCTTGAACACCGTGACGATGCGGTTGATGACCGCAGCGTCACGGACGCCCCGCGCGATGAGGTAGTGGAAGAACCAGACGCCGGCGCTCGAGAGGCCGACGGCCAGCACGGTGGCGCCGTCGCCGAAGCCGCTGACGAAGGTGTCCAGCGTGGCGCTGATGAACACCCAGTAGAAGGTGTTGCCGGCGACGGCGCTGGCCCAGAAGCCGATCGCGGAGTTGAAGCCGGCATAGTCGCCGAAGCCCGCCTTCGCGTAGATGAAGACACCGGAGTCGAGCTGGGGCCGGCGGATCGCGAGGCTCTGGAACACGAACGCCAGCATCAGCATGCCGGTGCCGGCGACGGCCCAGGCGATGAGGGAGCCGAGGATGCCCGTGGCGACGCCGAACCGCGCCGGGAGCGAGAACACCCCGGCCCCCACCATGCTGCCGACCACCATCGCGGTCAGGGTCGGCACGCTCATCTTGGCGACCGCGGGCCCGGCCGTCTCCGTCGTCCCGGGCGTCCCGATCGGCACGTCCGCCCGGGTCGACGGTCCGCCCCCCGAGCCGGCGGGCGGAAGTCGCAATCCGTCCTCCTGAGTGCTCATGCGACCTCCTCGGCTGGCACTCGTGATCGACCTACGAGCAGGCGGGTGTGCGCGGGACGCGATGGCGCGCGTTGCGCGCGTGGGGCGGCGCCGCGACGGGCAGCGAGATGGGCCGGGTGAGGGGGGTTTTCATGACGACAGCATCAAGCGTCCGCGGCCCTGTTGTGCCGCAAGCCGATTCGAGCTCAGAGCAGAACGTCGTCGGCCGGCGAGGCCCGGTGCGCCGGCGCGGCTCATCCCCGACCCGAGGCGTCCGACCGGACGCGTGAGGCGATGGTTTCATCACGGCCTCCTCGAGCAGCACCCCTCGTGCCGCTCGCCCACCAGCATGGACCCCTACCGGTAGTCGGTTCAACCCTCACATTCCGGGTGGCCGAGGCGCCCCGGCCGACCTCCGCCGTGGCAGTTTCGGTGGCGATGGGTACTTCCACGGGGTGGGCGCACCCGGTCGCGACGGCGAGGGAATCGGTCATGCGGCGCAGGACGTCGCAGACCTCATCCCCGTCGTCCGGCGCATCGTGGGCGCCCGCCTGGGGTCTCACCCGGCAGCAGAGGACCTCGTCCAGGAGACCCTGACGCGCGTCCTGGCTGCCTCCGACACGATCGAGCCGGGCATGCTGCAGCCGTACGCCATCGCCACGGCACGCAACGTCGTCGCGAGCCTGTGGCGGGAGGAGGATCGCCGGCGCCGCAACCAGCACCGCGTGGTGGACCTCAGCACGCCCGAGCTGCCGGAGGACCACCTGGTGAGCGGCGAGGACAACGGCGCGATGACACGCGCGCTCGCCCACCTCAGCGAGCAGGAACGACAGCTGCTGATCGACCACGAGGTCGAGGGCACGACCACCCGGGCCATCGCCGAGACGGCCGGCAGCACCGCGGGGGCGGTCGGCGCCCGGCTCAACCGCGTCAGGGCCCGGTTGCGCGTGGAGTACCTCCTCGAGCTGGAGGACGCCACGACCGTGACGGACCGGTGCCGGCCGGTCCTGCTCGCGCTCAGCGGCGGGGACCAGCGCCGACAACGTGAGGTCGGCGCGGCCCAGCACCTGCTCGAGTGCGAGCTGTGTGCGCGGCTGAGCGAGCCGCTCCTCGAACGAGGACAGGGCCGTGACTCCGACATCGTGCGCATCGCGATCGACCGGGATGCGGACATCGTCCGGGCGCGTGGGGCTGCTCGCGAGCTCGCCTCGCGGCTCGCCTTCGGGGCCACGGAGCTGACGCTCATCGCCACGTCCGTCTCGGAGGTGTGCCGCAACATCGTGCGGTTCGCCGGCAGGGGCGAGGTCGTCGTCGAGCTCGTCGAGCCGACCGAGCAGGACCGACGCGGACTCCGGGTGACCGCCCGCGACAGCGGTCCGGGCATCGCGGACGTCGACCGGGCGATGCGCGACGGGTTCAGCACGTACGGCGGCCTGGGGCTCGGCCTTCCCGGCGTCCGGCGTCTCATGGACGACTTCGCCGTGCTGAGCGGGACCGGGCACGGCACCACGGTGACCATGACCAAATGGGAGAGGACCTGACCATGGAGGACCAGCACACCGACGACGGCCGTGAGCAGAGCGGTGGGGGCGAGCACCTCCTGTCGCAGCTCGTCGCGCACCTGCGCGAGCACCGCACCCGTCTGCGTGAGGAGTGGGCCGAACGCATCCACCAGGCCCATCTGCTCAATGCCATGACACCGCAGGAGATGGCGGCGGAGACGACCTCCGTCTACGACAACTACGTCGAGGTGCTCGAGACCGGCAGCGTCGAGGCGCTGCAGCACTACGCCCGTGACCTGTCCGAGCGCATCATCCCGCGCGGGGTCGAGACCCACGAGGTCGTCGGTATCGTGCTGCTGCTGCGCGACGTCCTGGCGCGCTCGCTCTTCGAGAAGTACCAGCGCGACTTCGCGCTGCTCAACGAGGTCCTCGACGCCTACGAACCGGCAGCGAACCGCATCGCCAACACCGTCGCCGTGAGCTTCGTCGACGAACGCGAACGCGTCATCCGCCAGCAGCAGGACTCGATCCGCGAGCTGTCGACGCCGGTGCTGCCGGTGCGCGAGCGGCTGCTCATCCTGCCGATCATCGGCGTGCTCGACAGCGAGCGCGCCCGACAGCTCACCGAGCAGCTGCTCACCGGCATCCGCACGCACCGCGCCAAGGTCGTCGTCATCGACATCACCGGTTCTCCCGACGTCGACGAGGCGGTTGCCAACCACCTCGTGCAGACGGTCGACGCGTCACGCCTCATGGGTGCGAGCGTCATCATCACGGGACTGTCGCCGAAGATCGCCCAGACCCTCGTCACCATCGGGGTCGACCTCAGCAAGATGAACACCATCGGCGACCTGCAGGGAGGTCTCGAGGAGGCGGAACGACTGCTCGGCTTCAGCGTGATCCGGAAGGAGGTCGGCACCAGCTCGTGAACGGCGGCCCCGCTCTCGTGTCGATCATGCGTCAGGGTCACACCCTGATCGCATCGATCCACACCGCCCTCGACGACTCGGAGCTCGCGCGCTTCGAGCGGGACCTCGTCGACCGCATCGGCCAGCACCGGTCGCGTGGGGTGCTCATCGACGTGGCGGCACTCGATGTCATCGACTCGTTCGCAGCGCTGACGCTGCGCCGGATCGCCGAGATGGCGCGGCTGCGTGGGGCCCGGACGGTGATCGTGGGGATCCAGCCCGAGGTGGCCTTCACCATGGTGCGGCTCGGCCTCGGGCCGGGTCACGTGCCGACGGCGCTGGACCTCGAGGAGGGTCTGGTGCTGCTGGCGACGCTCGTGCAGCCCGCACCGTCCGTCGCGCCCCCGGACCTCGACCCCGAGGAGCGCCGGTGACGCCGCTGCCGGCGCACGCGGACGAGCTGGACCGTTTCGCGCGCAACTACCGCCCGCTGCTGCTGCGGTTCCTGCCCCAACGGGCCGAGGGGGTGAGGGCGGAGGCCTACGACCTGGGCCGTGCCGCCTTCGCCGACGGCGTCGCCCTGCTCGACGTGTGCCGGATCCACCAGGAGGTCACCGGCGAGGTGCTGTCCGACGCCCGACCGGACGAGGTCGTGGACGTCCACGCCACGTCGGGCGAGCTGCTCCTCGAGCTGCTCGCCGCGTACGAGATGACGCACCGGGCCGCGTCCGGACGCTGACCTGCGCACCGGACGCCTTGGCGGCTGGTGCATGACGCGGCGACGTCGTGGGCCGCCGGCACGCCTGGCGGGGGCCAGCGGCGCCTGCGGGCGGGAAACGGGTCCGACCGGCCCGAACCGGCGCCGTCCGCCGTCCACGAGGCCGCGTCATGCCGGGTTGCCCTCGGCATCGTCAGTGGTGACCGACGGCCCACCGGCCTCCCCGCACGAACCAAGGAGAAACGCCCATGAAGTTCGCCACCAAGCTGTACGCCAGCGGCGCCGCCCTCGCGACGACGGCCGCGCTGGGACTCGTGCCCGCGGCCGCCGCCTCTGCGGCACCGTCCGCCGCACCGTCCGCGACACCGGCAGCGCCCGCGGCGGCGACGCCGAGGGCCACCGCGTCCTCCACGATCAACCAGGTCATCGCGGGTGTCGGCACCTTCACCGGCTCCTTCACGCCGACGGGCTTCAGCAACCAGAACGGCGCCCTCGGCGTCACGGGGCTGGTGACCGGCACGCTCACCAGGCCCGACCGCACCGTCGTGCCGGTGTCGCAGACCGTCACGACCACGGTCCAGAACGCGACGACCGCGGGCTCGTGCGACATCCTCAACCTCGTCCTGGGGCCCCTGCACCTCAACCTGCTCGGGCTCAACGTCGACCTCAACCAGGTCGTCCTGAACATCACCGGCCAGACCGGCGCCGGCAACCTGCTCGGCAACCTGCTCTGCGCCGTGGCGGGCCTCCTCGACGGCAACGGCATCAACGGCCTCGCCACCATCCTGAACCGCCTGCTCGGCCTCTGACCGTCACGGTTCTCCCGCCTGTTCCCAGCCGTCTCCGTGCCGGCGTCCGGAGACGCGAGGTGGCGCCGGATCCCTTCCCAGCGCCGGCTCGCCGGTGCCCCGCGACCCGCCGGTCGCGGGGCACCACCCCGGGGCTCCGCGGCACGCCGGTGACCAGCGCTTCCGCCGCGGAGCCCGAACCAGAAGACACGGAAAGCCCACGTCTGCCGCCCCCTTGGCACACTGAAGGGGAACCGGCTCGGGGCGACACAGCAAGGAGCCACGGCATGCGACCCCTCACCACGAACGACCCGGTCGGCGCCCTCGTGCTCTACACCGGGCTCCCGGACGCCGTCCTCGTCACCCGCCCCGACGCCGTCGACGCCGGCCGTGTCCTCGGGGAGCACCACCCCGGCACCGTCACGGACGTGGACGCTCAGGAGGGCGTGTGCGTGTCCTTCCTCGGGCTCGAGGACGAGGCCGTGTGCCGTGCCCGGTTCGCACCGGAGGCCGATGGTCACGTCCCGGGTCTCGTGCACGTCTCGGGCGCCGAGTGGGAGGCTGCCAGGACCAGCGGCTGGTGGTCGAGCCTGGCCGGGTGACCGCGGGTGTCGCCCTCCGTGTCGTCGTCCGAGTCGTCGCCCGCATCGTCCTCGGCGTCGCCCCCGACCCCCAGCCTGGCGTTCGCCCTCGAGGTCGATGCCGCCCTCACCGCGCTGGAGCGCGAGGTGGACGTGCTGATCAACCTGACGCCCACCAATGCGGCCGAGGCGTGGGCCGACTTCGAGCGCAGCGACTTCGGTGCAGCGCCCGTCCTCCGCCTTCGGGCCCTGGACTTCGAGCCCGACCTGGTGCGTCGCGCCCTCTACGACCTGGCGGTCGAGGACGTCACGGACCCGGCCCTGCACGCGCTGTTCCGGGCCAAGCGCGACGAGATCGCGCGACAGGTCACGCTGCTCGAGGACCGCGACACGACGCGCTTCGTCCACGGGTCGCTGCAGCTCTACGGCGAGGTCGCGCCGTCGCTCGTCAGCGCGGCCGTGCGGCTGCTCGAGCTGATCCCGCCACAGGCGCCGAGCGGCCACAGCGTGACGGCCGGTGTCTTCGCCGACGCCGCCACGGCCGAGTTCGAGCGCTACCGGCTGCTCCACCCGGACTTCCCGGTCGCCCTCGAGGTGCGTGACGACGTCTCCGAGCTCATGGTCTCCTTCGGGAGGTTGCTGATCCCCGAGACCGCCGCCATCCGTGCGGACCGGGTGGAGCCGCTGCTGCACCACGAGGTGGGCACGCACGTCGTCACCTACCAGAACGGCGCGCGACAACCACTGCAGCTGTTGACGATCGGCCTTCCGGGCTACGACGAGACCCAGGAGGGGCTGGCCGTCCTCGCGGAGTACCTGACGGGTGGGCTGGACCCGCGGCGCCTTCGGGTGCTCGCGGGGCGGGTGGTCGCCATCCGCCGGATGCTCGACGGCGCCGACTTCGTCGAGATCTTCGAGTCGCTCCGGCGCGAGCACGCGATCCCCACGAGGACCGCGTGGTCGATCGCGATCCGCGTCGTCGTCGGCGGCGGTTCGGTGAAGGATGCCATCTACCTGCGCGGGATCACCCGACTGCTCGAGTCGCTGGCCGAGGGCCTTCGCCTCGATGCGCTCCTCGTCGGCAAGCTCGCGCTCGACCACGTGCCGCTCGTCCAGGACCTGCTCGACCGCGGTGTCCTCCGTGCTCCGTGGGTGCGACCCCGCTGGCTCGACGTCCCGGGGGCGTCCGCGCGTCTGGAGAAGCTGCGCTCGGGCGCGTCCGTCACCGACCTCTACGAGGGGAGCCCCTCCGCATGAACATCGCCTTCTTCGTCAACGACGTCGACTCCGAGGTCGACGAGTACACGACGACCCGCCTGGCGCGTGCAGCCGCACGGGCCGGGCACGAGGTCTGGTACGTCGGCGTCGGCGACGTCGAGATGGGTCGGTCCGACGGCCTGGTCGCGCGCTCACGCCCGGCCCGGTCCGACGACGGCGACTCGCTCGAGGAGTTCATGGCGCGCCTCAAGGAGGCCGAGAGCGAGCGGACCGGGATGGACGAGCTCGACGCGCTGTTCCTGCGCAACGAGTCGATCGAGGACCTGCAGAGCCGGCCGTGGGCGGTGCCCATGGGCGCCATCGTCGGACACATGCTCCAGGCCCGGGGCGTCACCGTGGTCAACGACCCGACCTCGCTCCTGCGGGCGACGAGCAAGCTCTACCTCGAGGAGTTCCCCGAGAAGATCCGGCCCCGGTCGCTCGTGACGCGCGACCCGGGGGCCATCGAGGCCTTCGTCCGGGACGTGGGCCACTCCGTGGTCAAGCCGCTCTACGGGGCCAAGGGCCGGAACGTTTTCATGGTCGGCGGCGCCGACGACGCGAACCTCGCCCAGATGACCGAGGCCGTGCTCGAGGACGGCTATGCCGTCGTCCAGGAGTTCGTCGACGGCGGCGAGGACGGGGACGCGCGGATCTTCGTCCTCGACGGCGAGATCCTTCGGCTGGACGGCACGTTCGCCGCGTTCAGGAGGGTGCCCGCGGGGAACGACCCTCGTGCCAACATCAGCGTCGGCGGTCACCCGGTCCCGCTCGAGGTCGGTGAGGTCGAGCTCGGGGTCGTCGACGCCATGCGGGACAAGCTCCTCGCCGACGGCATGTTCTTCGTCGGGCTCGACGTCATCGGCGACACGGTGGTCGAGATCAACGCCGAGAGCCCGGGAGGGCTCCAGAGCATCGAACGGCTCTACGGCATGGACGTCTGCCCGACGGTCATCGAGGCGCTGGAGCGACGCGTCCGGGGCGGCGATGCCGCTACCGGGACCTGACGGAGGGCGCTGCGCCCGGGGTCAGAGGACCGTGGTGCCGTACATCTCGCCGAGCGGGTCGGCGATGAGCTCGAGCCGGGCGCCGTTGGGGTCGCGGAAGTAGATCGACGTGCCGCTCTCCTGGACGTATTCGACGCCGGCGTCGTCGAGTCGGCCCCTGAGGCGCTCCCACGTCTGCGGCTCGACGGAGATGGCGATGTGGTGCAGGCCTCCGAGCACCTCCGCGTAGGGGCCCACGTCGAGCCCCGGGAAGTCGAAGAACGCCAGCAGGTTGCCGTTGCCGATGTCGAAGAAGAAGTGGTTCGAGCCCTTGTAGTCACGGTTCTCGAAGATCTCCGTCAGCGGGAACTCCAGGACGCCCTGGTAGAACCGGATGGTCTCCTCGACGTCGCGGGCCACGACCGCGAAGTGGTGCAGGCCTCGCGCGCTCGAGACCGGGCGGCGCTCGGCGGCCCGGAGGTACGTGCCGCGGATCCGCTCGCGCTCGGCGTCGATGGCGGCGAGGTCGATCTCGGTCATGCGTGCCTCAGATCCTGAAGAAGATGTTGAGGAAGCGATCCGCCACGGCGCGGTCGCCCCTGATCGTGCCCGCGTTGCTGCGCCCGAACGCCGTGAGCACGAAGCTGCCGGGGTCGAACTCGAGGACGGTGAGGTCGGTCGCCTCCCCAGGAGCGTACGAGAACCCCTCTTCGGTCAGGGAGACACGCGTGTCGCCGGCATGGGGACCGGACGTGATCCGGATGCCGATCTCGCACGCGTCGTCGGGGGTGACCGGCCTGGTCGTGTACTGCCACAGCACGAACATGAAGGGCGTGAGCAGGTCGGCCGCCTCGCCCGAGAGGCCGTGCGCGCGTCCGGTGCCCTGGCGGATGTCCCAGGAGTGGACGCCGTAGTCCATCAGCTGGAAGGCGGGGTAGAAGAAGGACGGCAACGGCCCCATGTAGAAGTGGGCTACCTGCAGACCGGTCCAGTCCTCGTCGGTCAGCTCGTCGAAGGTCTTCATCATCGTGTCGAAGTCGGTGCGTGCTCGCGCCACCAGCTCCTCTCGCGGCAGGTCCCGGAGCGCCTGGGCCATCGTGTCGACGCGCTGGGCCATGCCGGGCAACCCGTACGCCGGTGGCACCTCGCGGTGGTTGCGCGCGGCGTCGAAGGCCACGAAGTACGACTCCGTCGTGTCGACGAGGTGTCCGACGACGTCGCGGACCTGCCAGTGTCCGGCGCCGGTGGGCGCAGCCCAGGCCGAGTCCTGGTCGACGAGGGCGAAGAACTGCTCCGCCTCCTGCCGCACGACTCGCAGGATCGTGTTCTTGCCAGCCGGGGTCATGGCGTTCCAGTCGTCCATGCCCACACCTCCGCGGACGAGTCGGTGAGCGGTAGTTGCGCCTTCAACTCAGGCTAGTCCTGCAGGGGACCGCCGTTCCAGTGCTCGCGGTGGGTCATGTCGGCCACGGCCACCCGGCGCAGCCGCGTCAGCTGGCGGACCGGCTTGCCGAGGGGGAGGACCGCTGCCACGGCGAAGGGCTCGGGGATGCCGAGCAGCCGTTTGAGGGCCGGCTCCTCGGCGACCGCCATCGTCGTGATGGTGCCCCCGAAGCCCTCGTTGCGGGCGGCGAGCAGGATGTTCCACACCAACGGGTAGACCGAGGCTCCCGCGACGACGCCGACGCGGTCGAGGTCCTGGTCCAGCGCGGCCACCGCCCGCAGGTCGACACAGACGACGAGAACCACCGCGGCCCGTCGCAGCGGCTCGGTGACCCAACCCGGGACGGCGGTCTGCGCGACGTCCTCCTCGGTGACCGAGCTCGGGGTCCACGCGCTCCACGGGCCTTCGCCGGCGGCCCGCTGGGCGTGGTAGCGCCGGGCTCCGGGCTCGGTGATCTCCACCAGCCGCTCCCGGACGGCGGGATCGCGGACCACGACGATCTGCACGCCCTGCCTGTTGCCGCCGCTGGGTGCGAACCGCGCGTTCTCGAGGATCGTCTCCAGCACGGCGTCGGGCAGCGGGTCGTCGGTGAAGTCGCGGACGGCGGCCGTGGTGCGCATGACCTCGTACAGGTCCATGCGGGCACCATAGCCCCGCACGCGCGACCCGCGAGGGCCCTACGTGCGCAACGGGCTCGGGACGGCGGTGCTCGGGACGACGGTCACGGGGCAGGACGCGTGGTTGAGCACGGCACGGCTCACCGAGCCGAGCACCATGCGCTCGAGCGGACCCAGCCGTCGCGACCCCAGGACGAGGAGCCCCGAGCGTCGCGAGTCCCCCTCCAGGGTCGGTGCAGCGGGGGTCTCGGGGGTGACCAGCTCGACCACGAGGTCGTGGGCGACCTGTTTGGCCAGCCCCGCAGCGTCCTGAGCGGCGCCCCGAGCCATTCCGAACCGCGTCCGGGCCCACTCGTTGATCTCGGCCGGCGGCTGGTGCGCCAGCCCGGCCGCGCCCTGGTTGAGCAGGGCCCACGCCGAGACGATGCGCAGCGGGACGCCCCACCGGGCCGCCTGGTCCGCGGCGAAGCGCACGGCGGCGCCACTCGGTTGCAGGTAGTCCACGCCCACGGTGACCGGCCGTCGCCGGTCCGGCTCGTCGACGGCGCCGCGCACGACGGTCACCGGACAGTAGGCGTGCCGAGCCACCGACGCGGACACCGAGCCGAGCACCGCCGACCCGAACGCCCCGTGCCCGCGGTTGCCGACGACGACCAGCCGTGCCTCCTCGGAGGCGTGGATCAGCGTCGACGCGGCAACGCCGGCGATCTCGGTCAGCGTCACCGCGGCATCGGGGAGGAACTTGGCGGCCAGCTGCCTCGCGTCCTCGACCCGGGCCTCGGGCAGGTGGTGCGGACGGGCGGGCACCACCGCCAGGGCCACCCCGATCGGCACCGCCCACGCGTCGTGGAGCGGCAGGGCCGTGACCACCTCCAGGTGGCACCGGCGGTCGGCGGCGGCACTGGCCGCCCACTCGAGGGCTGCCGCGGCGCACGCGGAGCCGTCGTAGCCGACGACGATCCTGGACCTGCGCGGCGGCGTCGACCTCTCCGCGTTCATCGGGGTCCTCCTCGGCCGCTCCGGTGGGGGCGCCGAGGCACCTCGTCGCGGCGCTGGGTCCACTGTCGGGTGCAGCGCCGGGATCCGGTCGGGCCGAAGGTCCCCCCATCGGTGGGTGACGGACCTCGGGTGCAGCGTCCGCCAGACGCGCCAACGCGCGAGACGCGCCGGGCCGTCACGTCGTCAGGGCTTGTGTCCCTCCGCCGCCGAGTCGGGCGACTGGTGGACGGCGACGTAGACGGCGGCCTGGGTGCGCCGCTCCATGCCGAGCTTGGCCAGCACCGACGTGACGTAGTTCTTGACGGTCTTCTCGGCCAGCGACATCGCCTCGCCGATCTGACGGTTGGTCTCGCCGGCCGCGACGTGGTCCAGCACGCGTCGTTCCTGTGGGGTGAGGGACCGCAGCCGTGGGTCCCTCTCCTGCCCGTCGGCCCAGCTGGCGCGGAGCCGGTGGGCCCGAGCGGTGTCGAGCAGGTTCTCCCCGGCCGCCACCCTCTCGACCGCCTCGACGAGGCCGTTGCTGCGCACGTCCTTGAGGAGGAACCCGGAGGCGCCGGCGAGCACCGCGGCCGCCAGCGCGTCGTCGTCGTCGTAGGACGTGAGGATGAGGCACGCGATCGTCGGGTCGACGGACCGGACCTGCCGGCAGGCCTCGATGCCGGAACCGTCGGGGAGCCTGACGTCGAAGACCGCGACGTCAGGGCGCAGGGCCGGGATCCGTCGAGCAGCCTCGGCCGCGAGTCCGGACTCTCCGACGACCTCGAACCCCGGGTTCGCCTCGAGCAGGTCGCGCAGGCCGCGTCGCACGATCTCGTGGTCGTCCAGGAGGAAGACTCTGATGGTCACGGCTCTCACCTCTCGTGTCGTCGACGGCTCGTCGGCGGGTACGTGCCCGCCGACCGACGTCTCACCCGCGCGGACCTCGCCGCCTCGCGCCGCGGCCCACAGCCACCGGGGGTCGGAGCGGGACCGTCCAGCGCACCCGCGTCCCGCTCGGCTCGACCCCGTCGATGACCAGCTCGCCCCAGCGGGCGGCCGCACGGTGCTCGAGGTTCGCGAGCCCACTGCGGCGGTCGGTCGAGGTCATGCCGACGCCGTCGTCGGTCACCTCGACCGTGAGGACGTCCCCGAACGACACGCGAACCGTCGCCGTGCTGGCCTCCGCGTGACGGGACACGTTGGCCAACGACTCGCGGACGACGGCGAGGACGTCGGCCCGAAGTCCCTCGTCGTCCTCCTCCGGCTCGCCCCGCACCTCGAGGGAGGGCAGGAAGCCGAGCGTCGGGAACCAGGAGGTCACGACGTTCTCGAGCTGGTCGACGAGGCTGCCGCCGGGGGCGACCGTGTGCAGCTCGAAGATGGTGGAGCGGATGACCTTGATGGCCTCGTCGAGGCTCGTGACGGCCTCGTCCAGCCGGGACCTCACCACGGGGTGCATGGCGAGCCGTGCCGCCGCCTGGAGGGACAGGCCGGTGGCGAAGAGGCGCTGGATGACGTGGTCGTGCATGTCGCGGGCGATCCGGTCCCGTTCCTCGAGCATGGCGAGGTGCTGGCGGTCCTCCTGCGCGCGCGCCGCGACCACGCCGAGCGCCGCCTGCCGGGCGAAGAGCTTGAGCATCGACAGAGCCAGCACGGGGGCGTCGTCCTCGCCGACGCGCCAGTGGACGAGGAGGTGGCCGATCGCACGCTGGCCCGTGGAGATCGTCACGAAGGCGGCCGGGACGTCGTGGTCGACGCCGGCCAACCGCAGCAACGTCGCGAGCAGCGGCTGGGCGGGGACGGGCCCGGGCAGCACCTGGTCCGCGCCCACGACCGCCGGCCAGTCCTCCTCCGACTCGAGAGCGGGCCAGGACCGCCACGGCACCGGGCGCTCGGTCGGCTCCGCGTCGTACAGCGCGCGCACCCGCACGGTCGCGGTGCCCTCGTCACGCAGCGCCACGAGGCCCAGCCTGGCCTCGGTGAGCCGGCAGGCGTCCTTCGCGACCATCGTCAGCGCGGCATCCTCGTCATGACCCTCGAGCAGGCTCTGCGTCAGCTCGTTGACCGACTCCGCCCAGAGCCGCTGCTGCTGGCTGCGGGCGTAGAGGCGGGCGTTGTCGATGGCGAAGCCGGCGGCGCCCGCGAGGGCGACGAGCATGGCCTCGTCGTTCTCGGAGAACTCATCCTGCCCCTGCCGCTCCGCGAGGTAGAGGTTGCCGAAGACCTCGTCGCGGATGCGGATGGGGGCGCCGAGGAAGCTGGTCATGGAGGGGTGACCGGGCGGGAAGCCGTAGGAGTCCGGGTGGGCCGAGATGTCGGTCAGTCGCTGGGGCCGCGGGTCGCGGATCAGCAGGCCGAGGATGCCGTGCCCCGATGGAGGGTCCCCGATCCGGGCACGCTGGTCGGCGGTGACGCCGTGGGTGATGAACTGCATGAGGTGCTCGCCGTCGGGGCCCAGGACCCCGAGGGCCCCGTACCGTGCGTTGACGAGCGCGCAGGCGGACCGGACGATCCGCTGCAGCACCTCGGCGAGCTCGAGGTCCTCGCTGATGGCGGTCACGGCGTCCAAGAGTCCCCTGAACTGAGCATGCGAGCGCTGCGCCGAGTCCGCCCTCGAACGGAGCTCCTCCATGAGGTCGTCGACGCGTACAGACCTGCCCTCAGCCCCTCGCCGCAGGCGACGATCGGGCTCGGCGTCCGAACCCATGGCTCGAGCATAGGCTTCCGCCGGCGGCTGGTGTCCGCGTTGTTGCGATGTTCCCGACGCGACGCACCACCGGCGTCGGACCGGCCCTCACGAGACACGGACGTCGAGCACGGCGACGCCGGCGAACCGGCCCTCCGAGAGGTCGTCGAGGGCGCGGTCGGCCTTCTCGAAGGGGTAGCGGACGACGTCGGCGCGCACCGATAGCGCGGTGGCCAGGCGCAGCAGCTCCTCGCCGTCCGCCCGCGTGTTCGCGGTCACGGAGGTGAGCCGCTTCTCGTGGAAGAGGTGTTGCTGGTAGTCGAGCGGTGGGACCTGGGTCACGTGGATGCCCGCGAGCGCCACGGTGCCGCCGCGGTCCAGGGCGGCCAGCGCGAGCGGCACGAGCTCGCCCGCGGGCGCGAACACGATGGCTGAGTCCAGGGGGACCGGGGGCGCGTCGTGCGGGCCGCCGGCCGAGGCGACCCCGAGGGAGAGCGCGAGCCGACGCGCCGACTCACCGCGGGTCAGGACGTGCACCTCGGCGCCCTCGGCCATCGCGATCTGCGCGGTCAGGTGCGCGCTGGCGCCGAACCCGTAGATGCCGAGCCGGCCTCCGGGCGGCAGCGCTGCCCGGCGGAGCGAGCGGTAGCCGATGATCCCGGCGCACAGCAGCGGTGCCGCCTGCTCGCTCGGCAGCCCGGGAGGCAGCGCATAGGCGTAGGCGGCGGGCGCGACGACGAGCTCGGCGTAGCCGCCGTCGGCGTCCCAGCCGGTGAAGGTGGCCTGCGGACACAGGTTCTCGCGGCCCGCGCGGCACCAGCGGCACGTGCCGCACGTGCCGCGCAGCCAGGCGAGCCCGACGCGGTCGCCGACGGCGAAGCGCTCGCCGTCGGGCCCGACCTGCACCACGTGCCCCACCACCTCGTGGCCGGGGACCACCGCCGGCCGGTGCACCGGCAGGTCCTCGTCGGCCACGTGGAGGTCGGTGCGGCAGACGCCGCAGACCTCCACCTGCAGGAGCACCTCGCCGGGGCCGGGAGTGGGGACGTCACGCTCGCCGAGCCGGACGCGCTCACGGCGCCCCGCCCTGCCGGTCACCTCCCACGCGCGCATGCGCGACGGACGCGGGCGGGCGCCCGGGTCCTCGTCGACTGCCATGTGTGCTCCCCCTCCGCCGACGCCAGCCTGCACCCGGGCCGTGAGCCGCGACAAGGCCCTTCGGCCCTTCTCCGGTGCCGGGGAGCGACCGAGACTGGGCGGCAGCGAAGGAGCACGACATGACGAACCGGTCGGGGTCCGGGCCCGTCCTCATCGGGTACGACGGCCGTCGAAGCACCCACGCCGCCTTGGCCTGGGCGGCGCACGAGGCCGCCTCGCGCGGGCGGGCGCTGCACGTCGTCCACGCGCTGACCGGCGACGACGAGCCCCACCCCGGGTCGAGCGCGGCCCACGAGGCCCAGGCCGCCACCGACGCGGCGCTCGCGCTCGTCGACCGGCTCGCGCCCGGGCTCGAGGTCCGTGCCGAGACCATGGTCGGGCCGCCCGCACGCGAGCTCCTGGCACGGGCGCGCACCTGCGCCGTGGTGGTGCTCGGGGGCCGGCGCGACGACGACGAGGCGCTGACCCGGGGCCACGCCGTCGCGGAGCAGCTCGCCGGCCGGTGCGGCTGCCCGCTCGTCGTCGTCCGGGACACCGCCCACCTCACCGCCACGCCGAGCTACGCCGGCCGCGCCGGACACCGTCAGCGAGTGGCCGTCGGGGTCGACGGCAGCGGCTCGTGCGGCGCGGCGCTCGCGTTCGCCTTCGACCGGGCGAGCCGGCTCGGTCTCGGCCTCACCGTGCTGACCTGCCGGTGGCGTCAGGAGACGTGGCCGCACGGCGCCGATGCGGTCGACTGGGCGGCGCCGCCGCAGGAGGAGCAGGCCCGCCTCGTCGGCGAGGAGCTGGGCGGCTGGCGCGACACCTACCCGGACGTCGACGTCGAGACCAGGCTGGTCGGTGGGCACCCGGTCGACGCGCTCATCGAGGAGTCGGCGGCCTCCGAGATGCTCGTGCTGGGCAGCCGGGGCTGCGGCGGGTTCGAGGGTCTGACCCTCGGATCGGTGAGCCGCCGGGTCCTCACCCACGCCCGTACCCCGGTCGCGGTCGTGCCCTCCGACCCGCGACCGGTGCACTGACGCGCGACGGACCCGGGGCCGATGCCGCACCGACGCCCGACGGGTGCGGGTCGCGCGCCGGGCGCGTCGCCGGTTCAGTGGTCGTTTCGGCACAGCGGTTCTCGCGCACGTCCGACGACGGGTCGGGCGGCTCAGACCTGGCGGGGCACGTTCCCGGTCAGGCTGAACATCCAGCGCATCACCTTGTGGCCGGTGTCGGCCGTCGGCTCGAACATGAGCGGGCAGCCGCCGTCGATGACCGTCATCCCGTGACCGCGACCCCACTGGGTCGCCTCCTCGGAGACGCTCCCGGCGCCGGGACCGCGGTGCATCCACACCTGCTTGATGCCCAGCCCAGCGCACTCCTCGAGGGTGGCGAGGGCGTGATCGGGACGCGTCCCGATGACGACGGCCTCGACGCCGCCGGGGATGGCCCCGAGGTTCGGGTAGGCGGTGTCGCCCTCGACCTCCGACGCGTTCGGGTTGACCGCGAAGACGTCGTAGCCGCGAGCCCGAAGCCGCTGGTAGACGGCGTTGCTGCCGTGCGAGGCGGGGGTGCGCGAGACGCCCGTGACGGCAACCCGCTTGTGGCTCAGGAAGTCTGCTGCGGCGTCGTTGATCGATGGCATTCGCTGCGCCCCCTCGCGGCGGCGCGTCGATCGCGCCGCTCCTCGACGCGTCCACGATCTCCCGACCCGCCGCGCCCGGGCAGGGCCGAAGGTCCCGATCACGGGCCGGCGTGGATCGCGTCGCACGTGACATGACGCGCGTGGAGGCGGCAGATGACGCGAGTTTCCTTCGAGGCCAAGGCCGCTGGGTGGACGTGGCCGTAGAAGCCCGACTGGTCGGTGTATGTCCGGGTCAGGGCGTCGAGGTGCTCGAGCGCGCCGTCGCGTACCAGCTCCACCTCACCGCGGATCTGCACGTAGCGCGACGTGTCGTCCGGGTCGACGACGAGCAGGCTGGCGCTCGGGTCGGCGAGCAGGTTGCGGCCCTTCTGCCGCTCGAGGGTGGTGTTGACCCGCGCGCACTCGCCGTCGGTGTCGAGCCACACGAGGCTCGACTGCGGCCGGCCGAGGGAGTCCATCGTCGTGAAGACGCCGCAGATCCCGCGGCGGAGCAGGTCCAGGTGGGAGCGGGGGACCGGGCCGCCGGCGTCGGCCGTCGCCGTCGTGGCCGACGCCGACGGTGGGCGTGGCCCGCCGGCCGGGCCCGGCCGGCCGGGGGAGCGCGGCTCCTCATCGACCGCCACCACGTGCCGGGGCCGGATCCGGCACAGGACCGGGACCTCGGTCTGCGCGTAGTGCGCCGGGACGACGTCGCCGAAGTACCGGACCGGCCGTCCGGCGTACGCGGAGGCGATGGCGTCGAGGTGCTCGTGGGCGCCGTCCTCGTCGAGGCCGACGACGGTGCCGCGCACCTCGAGGTAGCGCAGTGGCCGGCGTGGGTCGTAGCCCAACACGGCCACCTGAGGCCGGCGACGCATGTTGCGCTCCTTGGCGAAGCCCCGCATCGTGTTGACCCGCAGCACGTCGCCGTCGAGGTCGCACCAGACGACGGAGGTCTGCGGACAGCCGTCGCGCGCGACGGTGGTGAGTGCGGCGACGCGCGGGTGCTGCGCGAGGTCGGTGTGGGAGGCGGGGATCACGCCGGCGGCGTGACCCGCTCGCGGAGCGCGGGCCGACATCCTCACCCCTTGAGGTTCGCGCCCTCGGGCCCCGGGCGTCAGGGGCGTTGGTCCCCGAGCCGAGTCGAGCCTCGTCTCCACCCGTGGGTGGAGAACCGGTGATCCACCCGTGCGCCGATGCCGAGGGCACCGCCTCGTTCCTACCGTCAGAGGACAGGCGGCTCACGGTGAGCCGCCGGACAGCCCGGAAGGAAACACCGCCATGTCGACCGCTCAGTACCTGCTCAACGGAGCGCTCCTGCTCTTCATCCTGGGTACCAACCTCGGCACCCGACGGCTCTCGCCCAGGCGGCTCCTGCTCCCGGTCGTCCTGGTCGCCGTGGCCGGCTCGTTCTTCCTGCGGGACGTGCCGACCATCGGTCACGACGTGCAGCTGGAGGCCGTCGGCGTCGTCGCCGGACTGGCGCTCGGAATCGTCGCAGGCCTGCTCCTGCGGGTCGAGCGTCGTCCCGACGGCATCGTCACCACCTCCGCCGGGCCGGCCTACGCCGCGCTCTGGGTGGCCGTCATCGGCGGCCGCGTCCTCTTCGCGTACGGCGCCGACCACTGGTTCGGCCGACACATCGGGGAGTTCTCCCGCGCGCAGCAGATCACCGGTGCGGACGCGTGGACCGCGGCGTTCGTCCTCATGGCGCTGACCATGGTCGCCGCCCGCGTGGCGGTCACCGCGGCCGCCGCGGCCCGCACCGGTCGCGACCGCGACACCGCGGTGACGGCATGAGCGCGTCTCCGGTACCCGCCGGCGGCCCGGTGATCCCGGGTCGCCGGCGGGCGCGCGTCACCGGCCCCGCCGGCCCCCGGCAGGCCCTGGTCGCCGGGCTGGTGGCCCTCGGGGGGAGCCCCACCGTGACGGTGGCCGGGGCAGTCGTCATCCGGGCACTCATGCCGGACGCCTCCGGAGCCATCCGCGCGCTGGTCGTCCTCGCGACGGGCCGTGACGACGCCCCCTGGCCAGACCGCTCCGCCCGTCCGGCACCGAACCTACAGTGACGGATGTGACCTCTCGATGGCGCCGCACGCTGGGACCGGCGGACCCGGTCGACCCGGGATGGCGTCATGGCCTCGTGGTCCTCGGGACGGTGTGTGCGGTGGCGGTGACTCTCGGCATGGTCCCCTCCATGGCCCAGTGGCGCCCGGGCACGGCCTGGGTGGTCCTGGCGGGCGTCGGGCTGTGGCTCGTCGAGCTGTACCGCACCCCGCGGGACCGCGTCCTGGAGGCTGCCACGCTCCTCGGCGTCGGTGCCGCGGGCGCGCTGCTCAACGCGCTGGCGCCGCAGTCGCCAGGGTTCGTCCTGACGTTCTTCGCCGTCTCCGGCCTCGGGATGCGATTCCCGCTGCGGCCCGCGGCGGTGCTCAGCGCGGTGCTCGTCGTCGCGGTCGACGTCGGTATCGTCGCCACCTCGACCCAGGTCGCGACGTCGGTCACCACGAGCGACGTCGGGTTGGCCTTCGTCTTCGTCGCGGCGGCTGCCACGCGCAGTGCCCGCACCGCGAACGCCCGCACGACCGTTCTGCTCGCCGAGCTCGAGGAGTCGCGCGCCGCGCAGGAGGCCGCGGCCGCCCTGGCCGAGCGGGCTCGTCTGGCTCGCGAGATCCACGACATCCTCGCCCATTCGCTGTCCGGCCAGGTCATGTCGTTGGAGGCCACCCGGATGCTGGCCGAACGCACCGGCTCCGACCCGCGTGTCGTCGCCGAGATCGAACGGGCCCACCGGCTGGCCAAGGACGGCCTCGGCGAGGCCCGACGCGCGGTGGGTGCCCTGCGCGGGGAGGCCCTTCCCGGGCCGGAACGCCTGCCACAGCTGGTCCGCGACGCCCAGGCAGCACAGCAGGTCCGGGCCACCCTGGAGGTCCACGGCCAGTCCCGGCCGCTCGCCCCGGACGCCGGCCTCTGCCTGTACCGGGCGGCCCAGGAGGCCCTCACCAACACGGCGAAGCATGCCGGCCGGGGCGCGAGCGCCCGCCTGGTGCTGCGCTGGTCGCCCGACGCGGTGCAGCTGGAGGTCACCGACACGCGACGACCCGGCAGCGCCCACGCCCCCGAGCCCACCCCGGAGGCACTGCCGTCCGGGGGCTACGGCCTGACCGGGCTGCGTGAACGGGCCGAGCTCGCCGGTGGCAGCCTGACGACCGGTCCCACGGTCGACGGGTTCCGCCTCAGCCTCACCCTGCCGACCCGGCACGGGACCGACGCCGCCTGGGACTCGCCCGTCGGGCAACCGCACGGCACCCCGACTGCCGGAGGGGCGCGATGACGGTGACCGACCCGCCCGCCCAGGACCCCACGCGGGTCCTCGTCGTCGACGACCAGCGGGTCGTCCGGGAAGGGTTGCTCATGCTGCTCGGGCTCATCGACGGCCTCGAGGTGGTCGGGGCGGCGACGGACGGCGAGGAGGCCCTCGGCCTCGTCGAGGACACCGACCCCGACGTCGTCCTCATGGACCTCAACATGCCCCGTCTCGACGGCATCGAGGCCACCCGCCGCCTGACCGAGAGCCACCCCCACCTGCCGGTCGTGGTGCTGACCACCTACACCGACGACGAGCGGGTCTTCGCCGCCCTCCGGGCCGGCGCCCGTGGCTACCTGACCAAGGATGCCGGCGCGGACGAGATCCACGTCGCCATCACCGCCGCCACGTCGGGGCGGGCCCACCTCGACCCGGACGTGCAGCGGCGCCTGCTCGACGCCCTCAGGGCCGGCGAACCCTTCGGTGTCACCGATGCCGGTCCCGCCGGTTCGGAGGCGGCCCCCGTCCCTCCGGATGTCCCCGGCGTCGGGCACGTCGTCGCCTCCGGCGCAGAGGGACTGACACGTCGCGAGCTCGACGTCGTCCGGCACATCGCCGCCGGGCGTTCCAACGCCGAGATCGCGGCGACGCTGTTCGTGTCGGAGGCGACGGTCAAGACCCACATCAACCACGTCTTCGCCAAGACCGGCGTGCGCGACCGGGCCCAGCTCGTCGCGTACGCGTTCCGCGCCGGGCTCGCCGACCCCACCGACGGCCCCCCTTCTCCTCCAAGGGCGCCCGAGGGGCCGGCCCCAGGGTGACTCCTGCGTCACAGCGGCCCTGGCGTCGGTGCCGCGCCTTCTAGGCTGGAAGTGGCACCCGCGGCCGGTCGCGGTCACCCGCCGAGCGGCCCGCACGGAGCCCGGAGGTGATGGCATGAACGCCGCGACGACATCCTTGGCCCACCCCGTCACCCGTCCCGGCGACGGAGCGAGGTCCCTGTGGGCCGACAACCTCAAGGTCGTCCTCATCGCCGGCGTCGTCGTCGCGCACACGACGATGGCGTGGACGCACGTGGGCAACTGGGTCTTCCTCGAGCCGCTCGTGCGCGACCCGCTGCTGTCGGTGCTGTCGCTGGCCACAGCGACCGTGGGCCTGTTCGGCATGCCACTCTTCTTCCTCGTGGCCGGGTACTTCACTCCGACGTCTTTGTCGCGCAAAGGACTTCGGCGGTTCGTGGCCGACCGCGCCATGCGGCTGCTCCTGCCGATGCTGGCGTTCGCGCTCCTGCTCAGCCCACCGATCGAGTTCGTCGACCCCCAGAACGCCGGCTGGCCGGGTGGGTTCTGGGAGTTCCTGCCGCACGTCCTGTGGTTTCCCGTGCCCGGACCGACCTGGTTCCTCGGCGTCCTGTTCCTGTTCTCTGTGGGGTACGGCCTCCTCCGGCAGGTCCGGCCGCAGCCAGAGCACGCGGCCGGTGCCCCGGGGGCCGGCTCGCTGCTCGCCCTCGCGCTCGCCGTCGCGGTCGCGGGCTTCCCGATCATGGCGGTCGCGCCGCTGGGGCAGGAGGTCTGGCGCCTCGCCATCGCCCAGGCGCCGGCCTGGCTCACGGGCTTCGCCCTGGGCGTCGTCGCGCGCGAGCGCGACTGGCTGCCGTTCGACCGCGAGCACGCGCGGCGCATCCGCTGGACCGCGTGGACGGCCCTGTCCGGGTGCGCCCTCGTCTTCGTCGGCGCCGGCGTCACGGGCGCGGACCTGACGCTGCTGCTCGGCGGCGGCTCGTGGCAGTCCGCCGTCGTCGCGCTCGTCGAGGGCCTGCTCGTCGTCTTCGCCTCGCTCTGGGTCGTCGACCTGTTCGAGCGGAGGTTCGACGCGCAGGGCACCCGTGGCGCGGCCCTCAGCAGAGCGGCCTACGGCGCCTTCCTCGTGCACCAGGGCGTGCTCGTGGCGCTGGTGCTGGGCTCCCACGCGCTGGCCTGGCCGCCCGAGATGGCCTACCTCGCCGTCACCACCGCCGGGGTGGTGGGGTCGTTCGCCGTCGGTGTCCCGCTGGCGCACGTCCCCGGGATCCGGCGCGTCGTCTGAGGCTCGGGCGGGGACGGGCGCCGTCCTGGACGGGCTCAGGACGAGGTGGCGCGCTCGTCGAGCCAGTTCTTGCCGAGGCTCGCGAGCGCCGCGGAGACGAGGACGACGACGATGAAGCCGAGCGAGGTGACGATCCCGATCTCCGGCAGGGGCACCGAGCCGATGCTGTCGATGTGCGACCCGTGCAGGGCCTCGACGATGAGCTTGACGCCGATGAAGGCGAGGATCGCCGACAGCCCGATGTTGAGGTAGATGAGTCGCTCCAGCAGGCCCCCGACGAGGAAGTACAGCTGGCGCAGCCCCATGAGCGCGAACGCGTTGGCGGTGAAGATGACGAAGGCGTCCTGGGTCAGCCCGAAGATCGCCGGGATGGAGTCGAGGGCGAACACGACGTTGGCCAGCGCGATCGCCGACACCGCGATCACGAGCGGCGTCCAGTGGCGGCGCCCGTCCTGGCGGACCGAGAGCCGGTCACCGTGGTAGTCCCGCGTCATCGGCAGGACCCGGCGCATGGCCCGCAGCACCCGGTACTCGCCGAACTCGGGCTCGTCGTCGCCACGAAGCAGCGAGATCGCCGTGTAGATGAGCAGGATGCCGAACAGGTAGAAGGTCCACGAGGCCGCAGCGATGAGGGCCGACCCGGCGAAGATGAACACGGCACGCAGCGCCATCGAGATGACGATGCCGAGGTAGAGCACCTTGTCCTGGGCGAAGGAGGGTACTGCGAACTTCGTCATGATGATGACGAACACGAAGAGGTTGTCGACCGAGAGGCTGTACTCGGTGATGTAGCCGGAGAAGAACTCGGCACCGGTGCGCCCGCCCACGGTCAGGGACAGCACGAGTCCGAAGAGCACGGCCAGCGACACGTAGAACGTGACCCACTTGACCGACTGGCCGAGCGTGACCTCGCCGTCGCGGCGGGCGATGACCCGCAGGTCGACGAAGACGATGACGGCCAGCAGCGCGAGCGTCGCGGCCCAGGCATAGGCGGGGATGGTGCTGATCATCGGAACCTCCGGAGGCGTACGTCATCTCCGGAGGTCTCCTCCGCCGACACCGTCGGCCCCGGACACCGGAACAGCAGCGGTGCTGTTCGTGATGACGACATCCGGAGTTGGGAGTACTCCCCTCCACCGCGGGGGACCTTATCGGCCATGACCTCGCGACGCATGCCGGAGTCCGGATCGTGGCGAGCTGCACCCCGGGGGAAGCGTCGGGGCCTGCCGCTGCGGCCCGGGACCTGTCAGGCGGCGGCGGTAGAGGTTGGACCCGTCGAGCAGACCGCGGGACTTCCTGACGACGGTGCCGTCCCAGGACTCAGCCATGTGCACGTTCCTTCCGGTCGGCGCCAGAGCGGTTCGTGGCGCGTGAACCACTCTGGCGTGGCCGTGCCCCGTGGTCATCGGTCGAAGGTCGCGACCTGCCCGTCCGAAAGTCGCGGACGCGGGTCGGAGGGGTAGGGCGCGACTCCGGTCAGCCGGGTCAGCCGGGTCAGCCGGGTCAGCCGGGTCAGGCGCCGAGCGGAGCGCGGAGGTCCCAGCCCTCGAGGATGGCCTGGACGGCACGCCCCTCCGCCTCGTTGACGAGGACGGGGGCGGCCAGGTTGACGGACGTGCCGGACGCGCCCGGCGTCGCGACGACGAGGATCCGCGCGGGCTCGTCGGGCTCGAGCCCGATCGACGCGCTGGGCGCGGCGACCTCGGGGGAGTACGACGGCGCGTACACCGCGGCGTCGAGCACGAAGAGGCGAACGTCGGGAGCGTCCGACGGGCGAAGGCTGAAGACGCCCTCCGCGCCGTCGACGGCGTCGAGCTGGTAGACGGTGTGCGGCGCGAGGCCGGGCAGGGGCTGCTCGAAGACGAGGGTGCTCATCGCAGGAACTCCGTGAGGCTGGGCTGGAGGACCTTCGCCGTGACGGCGAGGGCGGCTTGGTAGGCAGTCTGCTGCAGCTGGAGGTCGAGCACGGCCTGGCCGAGGTCGACGTCCTCGAGTGCGGTGCGGCGCGAGGTCAGGGCGGTCGTGGCCTCGGCCGTGGCCTGGCTCGCCCGCTGGAGCAGGGCCGAACGCGTACCGGCCTCGGCCCGCGCGGCGACGACGTTCCTCATGGCGCCGTCGAGCGCGCCGAGCCGGGCCGCCGGGTCGACGCCGGCGCGCAGGTCGGCGGCGATGTCGTCGAGGACCGTGAACGCCGACGTCGCGCCGGTGCCGAACGCGGTGCGGCCGTCGGTGTCGACGGCCACGGTGGTGTCGGGCCCGACCCGACGCGCGACACTGCCGGCGGCGCCGTTGAAGGTGGGCGGGGTGCCGTCGGTGAACGCGGCGTCGGCGTCGGACGTGCCGGCGAAGACGCTGCGGCCGAGGTAGCGCGTGTTGGCCGAGGACAGCAGGTCGGTGCGCAAGCCGTCGACGACGGTCGCCAGGGCATCGCGGGCGTCTTGGGTGAGCGAGCCGTTGCCGCCCTGCACGACGGCGTCGCGCACCTGGCGCAGCAGGCCCGTCGCACCCTCGAGTGCGGAGTCGACGGTGGACAGCCAGGCAGTGCCGTCGTCGATGTTGCGCTGGTACTGGGCCTGCGCAGCGAGGTCGCCGCGGACGCGGAGCGCGTCGCCCGTGCCGGCGGGGTCGTCGGACGGACGCGTGATGCGGGCCCCCGACGTGGCGGTCTGCTGGGCGGAGGCCAGCCTCGACTGCCGCTCGCCGAGCGCGCGCTGCGCGGCGAGGGACATCGACTGGTCGGTCACACGGAGCATGTCAGCGTCCTACCATCCCGGTGCGGTTGATGAGGGTGTCGAGGGCTTCGTCGACGGCGGTGAGCACGCGGGCCGCGGCCTGGTAGGCGTGCTGGGAGGCCATCAGGCTGACGCTCTCCTCGTCGAGGCTGACCGACGCGCTGGAGATCTGCGCGTGCTTGGCGTTGCCGGCCGCGGTGTCGGCGATCCCCGTCTGCTGCGTCGCGGCCCGGGACGCGCTGCCCGTCGCCGTGACGAACGCGGCCCACCGCGCGTCGGGGGAGCCTGCGCCACGGGCGATCTGGGCGATGGCGTCGGCGGTGCTGCCGTCGAGCGCGCCGGCACCCACGGCCCCGGTGGCGAGGCCGGACGCGTCGGTCGGGACGACGGACAGCCCGCGCGCGGCGGGCAGGCTCGGGTCGAGGCGGAAGAAGTCGAGCCCGGTGACCCCCGTGGAAGTCTGGCCGGCGCGGTGCACGGCATTGACCGAGGTGGCGATCGTGGTGGCGACCGCGTCGTAGGACGCCGCGGCCTCGGCGATGGCGCCGCCCGCTCCGCCGGCTGCCGGAGCGAGGGTCGAGAGGGCGCCGGCGATGCTGCCGCCCTCGAGCCCGACCTCGTGGCCGGGCTGGTCGGCCCACTCGAGCCGCAGCGCCGAGGAGGTCGTGTCGGCCATCGACGCCGCGCCGGTCAGGGCGACCTGTCGCGCCGTGTCGCCGCGGACGAGCGCGTTGCCGCCGAGGTACACGGTGACGGTGCCGTCGGCCTCGTCGCGGACCGAGGCGCCGGCGAGCGAGGAGATCGACTCGGTGAGCCGGGCCCGCGCGTCGATGAGCTCGCCGGGCGAACCGCCCTGGGCCACGGCCGACCTGATCTGCTTGTTGAGCGAGGCCACTTGCGCGGCAGCGTCGTTGAGGGAGGCCACCATGCGCCGGGTGTCGGTCGCGGTGTCGTTCCACTGGACCTCGAGGGACGCACGCCCGCTGCTCAGCGTGCCGGCGAGCTGACCTGCGGCGCTGAGCAGCGCACTCGACGCCCCCGCCTCGCCGGGGTGGTTGGCGACGTCCTGCCACGCGGACCAGAACGCCTGCAGACGCGTCGAGAGCCCGTCGCTGCCGGGCTCGCGCAGCGTCGCCTCGATGCCGTCGAAGGCCGCCGAGCGCTGCGCCGTGTACCCGGCCGAGGAGGCGGTCGTGCGCACCGACGCGTCGAGCAGCGCGTTGCCGAGACGGGCGATGCGGTCGACCGAGACGCCTTGTCCGGCCTGGGGGCCCGTGGCGCCGGGCCACATGGGCGCGGGGGCGCCGACCGAGGACTGCTCGATGCGCTGGCGCGTGTAGCCGTCGGTGCCGACGTTGGCGACGTTGTGACCGGCGAGGTCCATGGCCTGCTGGGCCGCCGACAGCCCGCGGTAGGCGGTGTTCAGGGCGCCGAAGGTGCTCATGGTGACCCTTCTGGTGAGAGGTTGGTCGAGAGGTCTGGTGGGGAGACAGGTCAGAGGTTGCGGTCGAACAGGTGCGCCTCGCCCTGCGCGGCCGCCCGTCCCTGCGAGTCGTAGGTCGTGGCCGCGGCGTCGGTCGTCGCGAGCGTCTCCTGCGTGGATCGCGCTGCAGCCCTGAGGAACTGGGCGTTTGCATCGCGCAGCTGGCGGATCGCTGCGGACTGGTCGGTCATGGCCGTCAGATGCGCCGACAGGATGTCGGCCCAGGCCGCCTCGGTGGCACCGGCGGCGAGGTCGCGCAGGCTGGCGTCCTCGGGCAGGCCCCACTCGTGGGCGACCGCGGCTGCGGCAGAGGCCCGTTCGAGGCCGGCGACGCGCAACCGCTCGAGCACCTGTTCGACCTCACGGGTCGCGTGCGAGAGCCAGCGCGTCTTGCCCGCCGTGAGGAGCAGCTGCTCCTCCTCGAGCTTGAAGGTCAACAGGTCGAGGAGCTCACGCTCGTACCAGAGCAGGGCCGACAGGTCCTGCACGGTCGACCCGGCCGTCGCCCCGGAGCCGCCGTCCCCGGCCTTTCGAGCCCCGCCATCCACTCGAGCTTCCCCCATCCGACAGACGTCGCGGACCGGCGCACTCCGCACCGTCAGTCTCCACTATCGGCAGCGGCACGGGACGGATTAGGCCCCGGGTAAAGACGCGGTAAATCCCAAGATCCCCTCGATGGTCACTAACGCGCCGGGACGGCCTGCCGACAGTGGCGGCTGAGGGCCCACGGACGGGCCCGGAACCACCCACCCGTTTCATGGAGGAACCCCAGATGGCTCTCACCGTCAACACCAACCTGTCGGCTCTCCAGGCCTACAACAACCTCTCCCGCACGTCCGCCAGCATGGCGAGCTCGATGGCCAAGCTCTCGAGCGGCCTGCGCATCAACACCGCGGCCGACGACGCCGCCGGCCTCACCATCTCCGAGGGCCTCAAGTCCCAGGTCAACGGCTACGGTGTCGCCGCCCGCAACGCGCAGGACGGCATCAACATGATCCAGACCGCCGACGGCGGCCTGGGCGAGGTCCACTCGATCCTGCAGCGCATGCGCGACCTCGCGGTCCAGGGCGCCAACGACTCGAACAACACCGACTCCCGCACGGCCATCAAGGCCGAGGCGGACGAGCTCGGCAAGGAGCTCGACCGCATCACCAACGGCACGAACTTCAACTCGATCGACCTGCTCAAGGGCGGCACGAAGGCCTTCCAGGTCGGCGCCGGTGGCACCGCCAACGACACGATCAGCGTGGACCTCGCCGACGTCGCCACCTCGGTGGGCACGCTGAGCGGTGCGGCCGGTGCGACGGGCTTCGACGTCACCGACAACGCGTCGTCGCAGACCACGATCAACAGCATCGACGCCGCCATCAAGGCGGTCTCGACCGACCGCGCCAACCTCGGTGCCGCGCAGAACCGCCTCAACCACGCGCTCAACATCGCGAACGTCTCGTCGCAGAACCTCGCGGCGTCGCAGTCGCACATCACCGACACCGACATGGCTCAGGAGATGGTCAACTACACGAAGACCAACATCCTGTCCCAGGCCGGCACGGCGATGCTCGCCCAGGCCAACCAGTCCGGCCAGGGCATCCTCAAGCTGCTCGGCTGAGCCGTTCAGTAACCGCACCGGGGCACAGCCGACGGCGGCCGGGGAACCCGACCCCGGCCGTCGTCGGCGTCCCGGCGCGCCAGCCAGGACATCGCCGACCACGTCGCCGGACGCAAGGAGCATCTCGTGGGAGTCTCGGTCAACGGCCTCGGCAGCGGGCTCGACATCACCTCGATCGTCAACTCGCTCATGAACGCCGAGGCGCTGCCGCAGCAGCAGCTGAAGCAGGCGCAGTCCCAGCAGCAGAGCCTCATGACCGTGCTGCGCACGCTCAACACCAAGGCGTCGGCGCTCGGCACGCTGGCGGCCAAGGTCGCCGCGCCGAACGCGCTCAACCTGCTCACCGCGACGTCGAGCACCACCGGCATCACCGCCACGGCGGCGACGACGGCGACCGCCGGGACCTTCGACCTCACGGTGACGCGGCTGGCCCGCACCCAGGTCGACGTGACGGCGGCGCTCGGCACGTGGCCCACCGACGCCGGCGGCGCCCCCACCCACCTGACGTTCACCGACGCGTCCGGCGCGACCACCGAGGTGACCCCTGCGAGCACGTCGCTCGACGACGTGGTGTCGGCGATCAACGCCTCCGGCGGGCCGGCCCGCGCGCTCAAGGTCAGCGCCGGCACCGACGGCAGCGGCGCCCCGCTCTACCGGCTGCAGCTGACCTCGACCCGCTCCGGTGCGGCCGGCGCGTTCAGCGCCTACGAGGGGACCCCGGCCGACGTCACGGCCGGCACGGCCACCGACCTCATGAGCCGCCCCGGTGCCGCCGTCGTGGCGCCGGCCCAGGACGCGTCGGCGCTGCTCTACGCCGGGACCGCGGCCGAGCAGGTCGTCACCTCGGCCACCAGCACCTTCGCCGACGTCGTGCCCGGCGTCTCCGTGACGGCCACGGCCGCCGGCGTCGGCACCGCCACGACCATCACCGTCAGCGGCGACAGCGCGGCCGTGGCGAAGCAGGCGAGCGATCTCGTCGCCTCCGTCAACGACCTGCTCGGCGCCATCGCGACGAACGCGAAGGTCACGACGACGTCCGGGTCCGCGGGCGTCTCGTCCGCCCAGGGCGGGCTGCTGACCGGCGACTCCACGGTGCGGGGCATCGCCTCGGCCATCACCGACGCCACCTACCGCCCGACGAGCAACGGCCGCTCGCCCTCGGAGATCGGCATCGTCATCCAGCGCGACGGCACGTTCACCTTCGACCAGGACAAGCTGACCGCGGCCCTCGCCGCGGACGCGTCCGGCACCCGCGCCGCGCTGACCGAGGTCGCCGGACGCGTCGCCACCGCCGCCAGGAACGCGTCGGCCCCCGTGAGTGGCTCGATCACGCAGCTCATCGCCGGGCGCCAGTCGGTCTCCGACGACCTGGGCAACCGGATCGCCGGCTGGGACCAGCGGCTCGCCGACCGCCGCACCCAGCTGCTCGCGGTCTACAACGCGATGGACACCGCGCTCGGCACGCTGAAGTCGCAGCAGTCCTGGCTCACGAGCCAGATCGCCGGCCTCCCGAGCTTCTCGCAGAACACCAAGTAAGGACACGACGCGTGACCAACGCAGCCAACGCGCGCCAGCAGTACGCCCGCGACGCCATCCTCTCGGCCAGCCCCGCTCGTCTCCTGACGATGCTCTACGACCGGCTGCTGCTCGACCTGCGCCGGGCCGAGGCCGCCCAGGAGGCCGCCGACTGGCAGACGGCGAACACCCAGCTGCTCCACGCGCAGGACATCGTGATGGAGCTGTCCTCGACCCTGCGCCCCGACGTGTGGGACGGCGCCGAGGGCCTGCGCGGCCTCTACGAGTACGTGCGCATGGCGCTCGTCAACGCGAACATCCACCGCGACGTCGCGCGCACCCGCGAAGCGATCACGCTGCTGACGCCGCTGCACGAGGCCTGGCACGCGGCCGCCGGGACGCTGCAGGACGCGACGTCGTCCCCGGTGTCCGGCTCCGCCGCACCCTCGGCGCCGGACGCGCCGCCCGCGGCTGCGGGCTCGGCAGGGTCCGCCTGGTCGTCCCCGACCGGTGGCGAGCGAACGGTGCACGCGGTTGGCTGAGAGCTGGGACGCCGTCCTCGACCGCCTCGAGGCCGACCTCGCCGCCGTCGAGCGGTCGTTGGCCGAGCGGGCGCCGACGGAGTCCGACGTCGCGTCGGCGCAGCTGCGCACGTGGGTGCCCCCCCGCGGCCTCGGCCCACTGCCCGAGCGGCTCATCGACCGAGCCCGCGAGCTGGCCGACGCGCAGGCGCGCGTCGCCGAGCGCCTCGACCTGCTCCACACGGCGACCGCCCACCAGCTGAGCGCACTTCGTGCTCTCCCGCCGGCGCCACCCCGGACGCCGGTCTTCGTCGACGTCCAGAGCTGACGTCCCGAGCTGACGTCCGGGCTCGTCCCGAACCCGCCGGAGGCCGGCACTAACGCGCCTCGCGGACCTGCCGATAGGGACCGTCGAGCACGGATTGCTCGCCGCGTCAGGCCACGGATCGGCCAATCCCCTTGCAAGCTTCCTGCAGGAGAACTGTGCTCGATTCCGTGACGTCCGCCGCGCTCACGAGTGCCCTCGACGGCCTCTCGCAACGCCAGCGCGCCATCGCCGACAACATCGCCAACGTCAACACGCCCGGCTACCACGCCCAGCGCGTCGCCTTCGAGGACGCGCTCGCGGCGTCCGTCCAGGCCGGCGACGGGAACGCGGCCGCCTCGACGTCGCAGTCGGCCGAGCCGACGCGCACGAACGGCAACAACGTCAACCTCGACACGGAGACGCTGTCGAACGTCGACACGGTGCTGCGCTTCCAGTTCGCGAGCCAGGCGATGAACGCGCAGTTCGCCGGCATCCGTGCGGCACTGAGGACGAGCTGATGACCTTCGACGCGATAGGCATCGCCGGCACCGCCCTGACGGTGCACCGCAAGTGGCTCGACGCCGTGGCCGACAACCTCGCCAACGTCAACAACGCCTCTCCGACGAGCGGACCGGCCTTCCAGGCACGCTACGTCGAGGCGCAGGCCGGCGCCGGCACGTCGGGTGTCTACGTCGCAGGCATCCGGGAGGGCGATGCCGCGGGCCGCCTCGTGTACGAGCCGGACAACCCGATCGCCGACGCCGAGGGCTACGTGCGCTACCCCGACATCGACATGAGCGAGCAGATGGGCTCGCTCATCATGGCCCAGCGCGGCTACCAGGCCAACGCCCAGGTCGTCGACCGCGCTCGGACCATGTACGAGTCGGCGCTGCAGATCGGCAGGTCCTCGTGAGCATCGCGCCCATCGGAGCCGTCGGACCGGTCGGGCCCGTTCTCGGGTCTGTCACGGCGACAACGGGATCCGCGCCCACGAGCGGCGGCGGCTTCGCCACGAGCCTCGCCGGCGCCGTCGACGACCTCCAGCAGCTGCAGTCGACCTCCAACCAGCTCGCCGTCCAGGCCGTCACCGGCAGCCTCGACGACATCCACTCCGCGACGATCGCGGCGACCCGTGCCCAGGTGACGCTCGAGGTCGCGGCGGCCTTGCGCAACAAGGGAGTCGACGCCTTCAACGAGATCATGAGGATGCAGGCCTGATGCCCCCGTTCCTGACGTCCGCGGCCCAGCGCTTCGGCACCACCGTCAAGGGTTTCACCGTCGGGCAGAAGACGGTGGCGGCCATCGGCCTGGCCGTCCTCGCCCTCGGCGCCGTCGCCCTGACGAGCTGGCTGACCAAGCCGAGCTACAGCCCGCTGTTCACCGGCCTCGCGAGCGCCGACGCGAGCGCCGTCGTCCAGCAGCTCGGCAAGGACGGCGTGCCCTACCAGCTCGCCGACGGCGGTTCGACGGTGCTCGTGCCGCAGGAGAGCGTCTACGACGAGCGGCTCAAGGCCGCGTCGGCGGGACTGCCCGCAGCACCGGCGTCGGGCTACTCGCTGCTCGACAAGATGGGCGTCACGTCCTCGGAGTTCCAGCAGAACGTCACGTACAAGCGGGCCATCGAGGGCGAGCTCGGCACGACGATCTCCCACCTCGAGGGCGTGCAGACCGCGTCGGTGCAGCTGGCGATCCCCGAGAAGACCGTGTTCACCTCGCAGCAGGGTGAGCCCACGGCGTCTGCGTTCGTGCAGACGCTGCCGGGCCAGACGCTGTCGGCCGACAAGGTCGACGCGATCGTGCACCTCACCTCGGCTGCCGTGCCCGAGCTCAAGGCGGCCAACGTGTCGGTCGTCGACGCGTCGGGCACCGTGCTCTCGGCCGTCGGCGCCGGCACCAACGGCTCGGGCTCGAAGCAGGCGAGCGAGTACCAGCAGCGCACCCAGGCCTCGGTGCAGGCCGTCCTCGACAAGGTGCTCGGCCCCGGCAACGCCACCGTCGCCGTGACGCCCGAGATCGACTCGAACTCCGCGCAGCAGACGTCCGAGACGTTCGCCGGGGTCAAGAACGTGCCGCCGCTCAGCCAGTCGACGACGACCGAGAAGTACCGGGGGACCGGCACCTCCCAGGGGTCCGGGGTGCTCGGTCCCGACAACATCGCGGTGCCCGGTGGCACCGGCGGCAACGGCTCGTACGACTCGACCAAGGACACCCGCGACAACGCGGTCAACAAGGTGACCGAGGAGCGCACCATCCCGGCGGGCGCCCTGAAGCGCCAGTCGGTCTCGGTCGCGATCAGCGCGGCCGCGGCCCGCAACCTCAACGTCCAGGACCTGCAGAACCTCGTGTCGGCCGCGGCCGGCGTCGACACCAACCGCGGCGACGTCCTGTCGCTGCAGGTGCTGCCCTTCAGCACGGCGGCCGCCGACCAGGCCAAGGCGGCTCTCGCCGCGCAGCAGGCCCAGGACGAGGCCCAGGCCGGCGCCCAGCTCATGACGACGCTCGTCTGGGCCGGGATGCTCCTGCTCATCGCCATCGCGGTGCTCGTGCTGTGGCTGCGCTCGCGCAAGCGGGCCGTCCGCGAGCCGGTCGACCTCGAGGGCGAGCTCGTCGCGGACGAGGTCCCGGCGATCGCAGGCCCCGAGGCGACGATGGTGCTGCCCGTCCTCAAGGCGAGCCACGACGTCGCCGCCGTTCCCGAGCTTCCCGGCCCGAGCGCGGACGTCCTCGACGCCGAGCGCCGCCGCGCCCAGGTCAACCGGCTCGGGTCGTCCGAGCCGCTCAAGACCGCCGAGCTGTTGCGCGGCCTCATGGACGAGCGGCAGCCGGTATGACCCTCGAGACCACGGTCCTGTCGTCACTGACGACGGCATCGCACCTGACCGGCACCCAGAAGGTCGCCATCGTCCTCATGCAGATGAGCCCCGAGAGCGCGGCAGCGGTCATGGGGCACTTCAGCGACTCCGAGGCCGAGGACATCGCCGCCGAGATCGTGCGCCTGAGCCGTGTCGACCCGGCGGTGTCCGAGGACGTCATCGCCGAGTTCCACGAGCTGGCCGTGTCGGGCCGCCGGACGACCCTGGGCGGGCGCGACTTCGCCGTCGGCCTGCTCGAGTCCTCGTTCGGGCCGAACCGTGCCGCCGGCGTCATGGACCGGCTCGCCTCGACGATGGCGGGCAAGTCCTACGACTTCCTCGAGAGCGTCGACCCCTCGCAGCTGCTCAGCCTCCTCGACGGCGAGCTGCCCGAGACGATCGCGCTCGTGCTGGCCCACCTGCGACCCGAGCAGGCCTCGCACGTCATCGCCGGGCTCGGCCCGGCTCGGGCCGCCGACGTGGCACACGCCGTCGCGACGATGGGCACGCCGACCCCGGAGGCGGTCCGGGTCGTCGCGGACAACCTGCGCTCCCGCACCGGAGCGGCCATCGCCGCCGGTCCGCGCCAGCAGCGGGCCCTCGGCGGCATCCAGCCGCTCGTCGACATCATCAACCGCTCCGACGCCGCCACCGAACGCGCCGTGCTCGACGCGCTGTCCGAGCGCGACCCGGTGCTCGCCGAGGAGGTCCGCAGCAAGATGCTGACCTTCGCCGACCTCGTCAAGCTCGAGCGCAAGGACGTCCAGCTCGTGCTGCGCGGCCTCGACGCCGCCGTGCTGGCACGCGCCATGAAGGGCGCCCCGCAGCCGGTGGTCGACACCATCACCGGGAACATCTCCGACCGCATCCGCGAGATCCTCGAGTCCGAGCTCGCGGCCCTCGGCCCGGTCCGTGCCTCCGAGGTGGAGGAGGCCCGCGCCGACATCGTCCGCTCGATCCGCGACCTCGAGGAGGCCGGCACCATCACGCTGCGCCGGGCCGAGGAGGACGACCTTGTCTACTGACACCTCGTTCGGCGGCGGAGCGGCCTACCCGACGCGTCCGACGCCGGAGGTCGTCGTCTTCCCGGCGGTCGACCTCATGGGGGAGACCGAGGGGTACACGCGCGGTCATGCCGCCGGGTACGCCGCCGGGCTGCGCCGCGCCGCCGACGAGGTGGCCGCCCGCGAGTCGGAGCTCGTGACGCGGCAAGCCGCGGCGGTGGCAGCCGAGCGGGCTCGCACCGACCGTGCCGTCGCCGTGCTCGACTCCGCGGCCCGGGCCCTCGAGCTGCGCACCGCGCCGGTGCTCGCCGACGCCGACGCGCAGCTCGTCGCCGCGGCACTCGCACTCGCCGAGACCATCGTCGGCAGCGAGCTGTCGGACGCTCCGCACGCGGCCCGCGCCGCCCTGGCCCGAGCGCTGTCGGAGCCTGACGCGTCCTCCGTCGTCGCGGTGCGGCTGCACCCGGACGACCTTGCGCTCGTGGGGGACTCGGTCGACGCGTCTCGGGTCGAGCTCGTCGTCGACGCCGGGCTCTCGCGTGGTGACGCCGTCGCCGTGTACCCGGAGGGCGAGCTCGACGCCCGCATCGGCTCGGCGCTCGCGCGCGCCCGCGCCACCGTGACGGGGGAACCGGCATGAGGGGGTTCGCCGACGTCCTCGACGCCGCCGCGCCCGAGCGCGTCGGGACCGTCACGGCCGTGCGGGGCCTCGCTCTCGAGGTGGCCGGGCTGCCGTGCGCGGTCGGCGACCACCTCGAGGTGGCCGCCGACGTCGGGTCCCCGACCCGCGCCGAGGTCGTCTCGTCCGCGCGCGGCACCCTGACCTGCATGCCGCTCGGGCCGCTCGCCGGCCTGCGCGTCGGCCAGCACGCCCGCGCCGTGCGCGGGGGGCCGCACGTGCCCACCGGCCCCGCGCTCCTCGGACGCGTGCTCGACGGCCTCGGGCGGCCCATCGACGGCAAGGGGCCCCTCATCGCCCCGACGGTGCGCTCGTCCGACCGGGCCCCCTCGCCGATGGAACGGGCCCGCATCGACACGCCGCTCGCCACCGGCGTCCGGGCGCTCGACACGCTCGTCACCCTGGGACGCGGCCAGCGCATCGGCCTGTTCGCCGGCTCGGGCGTCGGCAAGTCCTCGCTGCTGTCGATGATCGCGCGGGGGAGCGAGGCCGAGGTCTGCGTCATCGCCCTCGTCGGCGAGCGCGGTCGCGAGGTCCGTGAGTTCCTCGAGGACGACCTCGGCCCCGAGGGCCTGGCCCGTTCGGTCGTCGTCGTCGCGACCTCCGACGAGCCCGCGCTCGTGCGCCTGCGTGCCGCCGACACGGCGACGAGCATCGCCGAGTCGTTCCGCGCAGACGGCGCCCACGCACTGCTCATGATGGACTCCCTGACGCGAGTCGCCATGGCACAGAGGGAGATCGGCCTCTCTGCCGGCGAGCCGCCGGCCACTCGCGGTTACCCGCCGTCGGCCTTCGCCCTGCTCGCCCGCCTGCTCGAGCGTGCCGGGACGGCCCGGTCCGGCTCGGTCACCGGCATCTACACCGTCCTCGTCGACGGCGACGACCACAACGAGCCCGTCGCCGACACCGCCCGCTCGATCCTCGACGGCCACGTCGTCCTCGACCGCAAGCTCGCCGTCATGGGCCACTACCCGCCGATCGACGTGCTCGGCTCGATCTCGCGCGTCGCCTCGAAGGTCAACCCGCCCGAGCGCACCGCTGCCGCGACCGCCCTGCGTCGCGTCCTCGCGGCACGGAAGGCGGCCCAGGACCTCATCGACGTCGGTGCCTACACCCGCGGCGCCAACCCGCTCGTCGACGCCGCCCTCGACCAGGCGGCGCCGATCGAGGCCTTCCTCACCCAGCACCTCGACGACCGCACCGCGGCCGAGGACGCCTGGGCCGCCCTTGTCCGACTCACGACGACCCTCGGGGGGCCGCGATGACCCAACCGTTCTCGCTCGCCGGGCTGCTCCGGCTGCGCCGGCTCGAGGAGGACCAGGCCGCAGCGGTGTTCGGCGCCGCCGCGTCCCGGCACGCCGGCATCGCCGCGCGTACCGAACGCACACTCGCCGAGGTGGACCGCCTCCCGACCGATGTCGACAGCCTCGACGTCATGCACACCATCGCCGCGGGCCGCGCGTCCTCGGCAGCGATGCTCACCGAGCTGCGGGCCCTGAACGCCACAGCGGCAGCCGAGCGCGCCTCGGCCGAGCGCGACTTCGGGGCGGCCCGGGCCCGCACCCTCGGGCTGGAGAAGCTCGAGGCGCGGCACGCGTCGACCGTCCACGCCGCGGAGCTCGCCGCCGAGCAGGTCGTGCTCGACGAGCTGGGGTCGACCGCACGGCTTCGCAAGACGGACGAGGGGGGACCGGCATGAGCTTCACCGAGTCGCTGGGCCGGATCCAGCAGATCGAGTCGACGCTGACGCAGTTCGACCCGACGGCGGCTTCCCGCGCGGCGTCGGTCGCCGCCCGCACGGGCGCAGCGACCGGAGCGAGCGGCGCGGGTGGGTCGTTCGCCGACACCCTCGCGTCGGTGCTCGGCCCCGACGCCGCGCAGGGCCTGATGGGCGCGACGGACACGTCCGGCCCGTCCGGCGGTGTCACCGCCGAACAGGTCGTCGCCGCTGCCAAGCGCTATGTCGGGGTGCCCTACGTGTGGGGCGGCACCGACCCGAGCAAGGGCATGGACTGCTCCGGCTTCGTCCAGCGCGTGTACGGCGACGTCGGCATCGACCTGCCGCGGCTGGTCCGCGACCAGATGAAGCGCGGCACCGAGGTGCCTTCGCTCGCCGAGGCCCGGCCGGGCGACCTGCTCGTCAGCCACGGCCACGGCCACGTCGCGATCTACCTCGGTGACGGCAAGGCCATCGACGCTCCGATGCCGGGCAAGACGATCCAGGTGCGCGACGCGTGGGAGATGCACGGCAACCTCACGACGATCCGGCGCATCGTGCCTGAGCGCGCGGCGGTCCCGGCGGGCGTCGCGGCGAGCGGCCCCGGCACGGCGTCGCTCGACCCGACGCAGCGTCACTACGCGCAGGTCATCGTCGACGAGGTCAAGGCGCAGGGGCTGCCGGCGCAGGCTGCGGTCAACGCCATCTCGACCGCCCTGCAGGAGTCGTCGCTGCGGATGTACTGGAATCCCAAGGTCGCGGGCTCGCAGGCCCTCGCGCCCGACCGGTCGGCGCGCGGCGTCGACGGCTACTCGGTGGGCCTGTTCCAGCAGCAGGTCAACGGCTCGCGCTACTCGTGGGGCACCGTCACCGACGCCATGGACCCGCGCACCTCGACCCGGATGTTCCTCGACCGTCTGACGGCGCTGCCGGGCTGGCAGTCGATGCCGGTGTCCGCCGCCGACCAGGCCGTCCAGCGCTCGGCCCACCCCGACGCGTACGCCAAGTGGGAGGGCACCGCGCGCCAGATCGTCTCCGAGCTCTACGGATCGGGGGCCTGATGCCCGCCGTCGTGTCCTCCCGGTCGGGAACGACCGTGCCCGTGCCCGGGGCCACCCCGGCCGGGGCTCGCGGAGCGACCGCTGCCGCGCCCGGTGACTTCGTGACCACCCTGGCCTCGCTCCTCGCGCCCGTGACGACCGGGGCGACTACCACGGCGGGGAGCGCCGACCCGTTCGCCGCGCTGTCCACCGGCACGCCCGAAGCCGGCTCCGGTGCCGCGCGAGGGGTGCTCGTGTCCGACGACCAGGGCGGCACCGACGGCCCGGCTCGGGCCAGCGCGTCCGACGGCGACGCCATCGACCCGAACCAGTCGCTCGCGCAGCAGGTTCCGCTCAGCCTCATGCCCCTGCCGGCCACCGCTGCCATCGTCGCCGCTCCCGGGGCAGGAGACGGTCACGGTGCCGCCACGGCTACGGGCCCGACCGCCCCGCTCGCAGCCACCACCGCTCTCGTCGCCCAGGGTGGCGCGGCCGCCGCTGCGGCGACCCGGTCCGTGTCGTCGGCGGCCGCGGACGGCCGCGTGCCGGCGCCGGCTGCGACGGCCGTGCCAGGCCGCGCCCCAGCGGTGACGCCGGGCGCCGGGGCCATCCCGCCCGATGCGTCCGCGACGGCTGCCGTCGCTGCGTCCACCGCGCAGGCGCCCGATGGGTCGGCCGCTAGGACCGCGGAGTCGGCGGTGCAACCGGTTCGGTCGGCGGTCGTGCCGGTCCGCGGCGACGCGTCGTCGCCCGCAGCGCTGGTCGTCGCACAGCGTCCTGTGGCCCCCTCGCCCGGGACGTCCGACGGCCCGGACACCCCGGGCGCCCAGGCCGTCGCTGCCGTCGCCGCGCCGATGGCGCCGACGGCGACCGTCGTCACCGGCCCGGGCTCCCCAGCGGCGAGCGCGCCGGCCGCCACCCCACAGCCGTTCGCCGAGCAGCTGTCCCGGCCGGTCCTGCGCCTGGCCGCCGGCGGGCCGGGTGAGCACGTCCTCACGGTCCGGATCAGCCCCGAGCACCTCGGGCCGGTCACCGTACAGGCGCACATCGGCGCCGACGGCGTGCGCATCGAGCTGTTCAGCGCCACCGATGCCGGGCGCGCGGCCGTGAACGCCGCCCTGCCCGACCTGCGCCGCGACCTCGCCGGCACGGGTCTCGGCGCGAGCCTCGACCTGTCCCACCGCGGCGCCCCCGCGCACGACCCGCACACCGGGGAGGGACGTGGTGACCGCGGCGACGCCGGCGGGCAGGGCCGCGACGGCAGCCGGTCGGACACCCTGTCCCGGGTCTCCGCGGTGTCCGGGCTGGGCCACCACACCTCCGCCCCCGCCCCCTCCCAGCCGTCCCCAACCGTGGCCGTCCTCGACGTCCTCGCCTGAGAGAGAAGGAGACCCATGACCACCACCCCCATCGGTCCCGTCGGGTCCGTCGGCGGCTCGAGCATGACCTCGACCGCCCCCACCCGGGCCCCGAAGCAGACCATGGACTCGACGGTCTTCATGGACCTGCTCGTCACCCAGCTGAAGAACCAGGACCCGAGCTCGCCTATGGACACCAACGCCATGATCGGGCAGACGACCCAGCTGGCCGTCATGGAGAAGCTGAGCCAGATGGCCGCCGACAGCACGCAGGGCCTGCAGGCCCAGCAGCGCAGCGCGGCCGCCGCCCTGCTCGGCCGCACGGTCACCTACCTCGACGCCACCGGCGCCACGGCGACCGGCACGGCATCGGCCGTCTCCTTCGCCGGCGCCACCCCCACCGTCACCGTCGGCTCGGCGAGCATCCCCCTCGCCGCGATCACCGGGGTCGCCGGCTCCTGAGCCGGCCCCCGCACCAGACCACCCACCCCAGAAAGGCCGTCCCCATGCTTCGCTCGCTCTACTCCGGCATCTCGGGCCTGCGCGCCCACCAGACGATGCTCGACGTCACCGGCAACAACATCGCCAACGTCAACACCACCGGGTTCAAGGGCTCCTCGGCCCAGTTCCAGGACACCCTCTCGCAGCTCACCCAGGGCGCGTCCGGCCCGCAGGCCGCGACCGGCGGCACGAACCCCGCCCAGGTCGGCCTCGGCGTCCGCGTCGCCGCTGTCACGACGACCTTCACCCAGGGCTCGGCGCAGACCACGGGCAAGGCCACCGACATGATGATCTCGGGCGACGGCTTCTTCGTCACCAGCCGCGGGGGCCAGCAGTACTTCACCCGCGCCGGCTCCTTCGGCCTCGACGCCGCGGGCCACCTCGTCGGGCCCGACGGCGGCATCCTGCAGGGCTGGATGGCCGACGCGAACGGCCGGGTCAACACCGGGGCGCCCACCACCGGACTCGTCCTGTCGCCCACCGCGATGATCCCCGCGCGCGCCACCACCGGCGTCGAGGTCGCGGGCAACCTGCCCTCCGACGCCGCCACGGGCACCGCGCTCCAGCGCGACATCCAGGTCTTCGACGGGGGCGGCGCGGCGCGCACGCTGTCGCTGGCCTTCACCAGGACGGCCGGCGGCTGGAACGTCGCCGCGACCGACGCCTCAGGAGCGACCGGCAGCGGCTCGCTCGCCTTCACCGACGGCAAGCAGACGACGCCGGGGTCGGTCAGCGTCGGCGGCATCACCGTCGACCTCGGCACCGTCACCGGCTACGCGGGCAGCACCACCGTGGCCGCCACCGGCCAGAACGGCTGGGAGGCAGGCACGCTCGAGGCGTTCAGCGTCGGCGCGGACGGCTCGCTCGTCGGCTCGTTCAGCAACGGCATCCGCCAGTCCGTCGGTCAGGTGGCCCTGGCCCGGTTCACCAACCCGGCCGGCCTCGAGAAGGCCGGTCAGTCCTCGTACTCGGCCACGGCGAACTCCGGCAACGCGCAGGTCGGGCAGGCGGGCGACTCCGGCTTCGGCTCGCTCGTCGGTGGCGCGCTCGAGATGAGCAACGTCGACCTGTCGCAGGAGTTCACCAACCTCATCGTGGCCCAGCGCGGCTTCCAGGCGAACGCCCGCATCATCACGACCTCGGACCAGGTGCTCCAGGAGCTCGTCGACCTGAAGCGCTGACCTTACGGTCGGCCGCTCCCTGCCGATAGAGGGGGGCGGAGGCACGAGCGCCCCGCCCCCCGACAGGAACGGCCCCATGATCGCAGTCACCCGCCTGAACGGGTCACGCTTCGCGGTGAACCCCGACCTCATCGAGCGTGTCCAGGAGAACCCGGACACGACCCTCGTCATGGTCGGCGGCGCCACGTACGTCGTGCGCGAGAGCCTGCCCGAGGTCATCACGCTCATCGCCGAGTTCCGCGCGCTCGTCATCGCCACGGCCCACTCGTTCACGCCGGGGGAGGGGCCGCGCCTCAGCGTCCTCCGGGGAGAGGGCGACTCGCTCGCCGCCGCGGAGGCGGCCAGCGCCGCCGGCGCGGCCGCGGCAGCCGCACCCACTCCGATCCGACCCACCGAGCGATAAGGAGCGCAGCGATGGACCCCTCACTCGTCATCGGACTCGTCCTCGCGTTCGGCTCCGTCTTCGCCGTCGTCACCCTCGAGGGTGCGCACATCGGGTCCCTGTTCCTGCCTCCGCCGATGATCCTCGTCTTCGGCGCGACCATCGCCGTCGGCATCGCCGGCAACACCCTCAAGGACAGCCTGCGCGCCTTCAAGGCCGTGCCCAAGGCCTTCACCGGCAAGGCGCCCGCGCCCCAGGAGAGCATCGAGCAGATCATCCGGCTCGCCGAGAAGGCCCGCGCCGAGGGCCTGCTCGCCCTCGAGGCCGAGGCCTCCGAGACCAAGGACCCGTTCCTGTCCCAGGCCCTGCAGAACGTCGCCGACGGCACCGACCCCGAAGAGCTGCGGATCCTCATGGAGGACCAGATCGGCACCCGGGCCCGCTCCGACCACTCCGACTCGAAGTTCTTCGCGGCGCTCGGCGGGTACGCGCCGACGATGGGCATCGTCGGCACCGTCGTGTCGCTGACCCACGTGCTCGAGAACCTGTCCAACCCCGACGAGCTCGGCCCGATGATCGCCAGCGCCTTCGTCGCGACCCTGTGGGGCCTGCTGTCGGCCAACTTCGTCTGGCTGCCGCTGTCGGCCCGCATCGCGCGCCTGTCCGAGCTCGAGATCGAGCGGATGACGCTCGTCATGGAGGGGGTGCTCGCCGTCCAGAGCGGCGCCCAGCCGCTGCTGCTCGCCGACCGCCTGCGCGCCATGGTGCCCGAGCGCGGCAAGCCGGACGCCAAGGGCGGCAAGGACGCCAAGGACGCCAAGGCGAAGGCGGCGGCGTGAGCCGCCGGCGCTCGACGCGCAAGCCGCCGGAGAAGTTCCACGTCGACGAGCGGTGGGCCGTGTCCTACATGGACATGATCACCGTGCTCTTCTGCCTCTTCGTCGTGCTCTACGCGATGTCGACCGTCGACCAGAACCGGTTCGAGAAGCTGCGCAACTCCCTCGCCACGGGGTTCGGCACGAAGATCAGCCAGCGCATCGACACCGCGAGCGGCACCGTCGTGCCGCCGTCGGTGGCCAAGAAGGACTCGGAGGGCTTCGCCGACCTCGCGCTCGCGACCAAGGACGTCAACCGGTTCACGGCGATCCAGAAGGAGATGACCCGGCGCCTCACCGCCCAGGGCCTGCAGAAGGACGTCCAGTTCCACATCGACCAGCGCGGTCTCACGGTGCGCCTCGTCGGGTCGCAGACCTTCTTCAGCCCGGACAGCTCGATGCTGACCGCGCGGGCCAACCGCATCCTCGACGCCATCACGCCGGTCATCGTGCCGACGCGTCTGCAGGTGTCGGTCGAGGGGCACGCGGCCGCTCTGCGCACGTCCTACCCGTCGGTGTGGGAGCTGTCGGCCGAGCGGGCCACGAAGGTGCTGCGTGCCATGGTCGAGCGCGACCGCCTGCCGGGCTCACGCATCGGGGCCACGGGCTTCGGCTCGTCGCGCCCGGCCAGCACGGGCAGGACCGACGCGGACTACCGCCAGAACCGACGCGTCGACGTCGTCGTGCTCTCCGACCAGCCCGAGAGCGTACGGGCCCTCATCCCCGAGGCGCTCAAGGCCCGCGCCGCCCAGGCGCGCTCGTAGCGGCCCCGCGTCGCTCGACCCCGCTCTTAACACAGGGCGGCACCTGCCGATAGTGCCGGGCGTGACCATGCACGCCGTCGGGGCGACCGCGCAGCGCACGGCGGAGCCCTACGACTTCCGCCGCCCCACCACCCTCGCGCGCGAGCACAGCCGGATCCTCGAGGCCGCCTTCGACTCCTTCGCGCGCCAGTGGGGCACCCAGCTGACCGCCAAGGTCCGCACCAAGTCGAGCGCCACGACCGAGTCGGTCATCGTGCAGACCTACGACGAGTACGTCGCGTCGCTGCCGACCGTCACGTGCATGGTCCGCTGCGTCGTGGGCGACACCACGGCCAAGATGGTTGTGCAGTTCCCGACGCCGGTCGCGCTCGGCTGGGTGGCCCGGATGCTCGGCGGCAGCTCGGACAAGGCCGGCCTCGAGCGCAAGCTGACGCCCATCGAGCACGCCCTCGTCAAGGCGGTCGTCGAGGAGTCGCTCGACGTCCTCGCCTACGCGCTCGGCCCGCTGCTGCCCGCCGAGGCGCGCGTCGAGTCGATCCAGTACAACTCGCAGTTCGCCCAGGCCGCAGCCCCCTCCGACCTCATGGTCGTCGTGACGTGCGGCGTCCAGGTGGGCGAGACGACCTCGCCCGTCACCTTCGCGATCCCGGCCGACACGCTCCTGCCGCAGCTCGGCGCGGTCAACCCCGTGGCGAGCACCGAGAACGCGGCCGAGCTCACCCGCGAGCAGGTCGCCCAGGTGCCGGTCGAGGTGACGGTGCGGCTCGCGTCGGTCGCCGTGACGCCCGAGCAGGTGCTGGCGCTCGCGGTCGGGGACACCCTGCCCCTGCCGCACCACGCGCGCGAGCCGTTCCACGTCACCGTCGAGGGCCAGGAACTCGCGCGCGCCATGGTCGTGCGCTCCGGGTCGCGGGCGGCCGCCCAGATCGTGTCGCTCGTGCCGACGCCGGCCGGCCCGGCCCACCCCACCACCCCCGACGCCTCCGCCCCCACCCAGGAGTACCGCCCGTGAGCACCGCAACCCTCGCCTCCGCCGCCGAGCACCTCGTGGCCTCCCTGCCCGTCCCCGGCCTGCGCGTCCTCGGGCAGGTCGGCCCGGACGCCGTCACGGGCCCCGCCGACGCGGCCGTCGTGGCGGCCTCGCTCGTCGGTCCGCACCCGGCCGACCTCGTGCTCGTCGCGCTCGACACCCGGTTCGTCGCCGAGGCGGGCGGCGGCCCCGCTGCGTCGGCCACCGTCGTGCTGCGCCCCGCGTTCGAGCGCGCGGCCGCAGCGCTCGGTGACGGCGTGCTGTCCGAGCTCGTCGACGGCGACCCGAGCGGTCTGCTGTCCGACCCGGAGGGCGCTGCGTTCTTCGAGATCACCGACGGCGCAGCGCCGTTCGGCTGGCTCGCCGTCCGACGCGCCCCCGGCGGGCCCGCGCCAGTCGCGTCGGTGCCCTCAGTGGCGTCGTCCTTCTCCGCGTCCGCCGTGGGCCCGACCGGCGCCTTCGACGGGCGCCTGCGCCGCATCCAGGACGTCGAGATGGCCCTGACCGTCGAGATCGGCCGGACCCGGATGAGCGTCCGTGACGCGCTGTCGCTCGAGCCGGGTGCGGTCGTCGAGCTCGACCGGTCCGCCGGCGCACCGGTCGACGTCCTGCTCAACGGTCGCCGGATCGCCCTCGGCGAGGTCGTCGTCGTCGACCAGGACTACGCCGTGCGCATCTCCCGCATCCTCGACACCGCCGAGGGCCGGCCCTGAATGGAACCGCTCGTCCTGGGCCTGCGGGTCCTCGTCTCGCTCGCCGCGGTCTTCGGCCTCATGTGGCTGCTGCACCGTCGGCTTCGGGCCGGTGCCCCCGGCCTGCGGGCCAAGGCGCTCAGCGTCGTCGCGCGCCAGACGGTCGGGCCCAAGGCGTCCGTCGTGCTCGTCGACACCGACGGCAAGCGGTTCCTCCTCGGCGTGACCGAGCACGGCATCAGCGTCCTGCACACGGCCGACGTGCCCGAGCCGGTCGTGCCCGCAGCGGCGGTGCCGGCCGTGGGTCCAGGTGCTGACGCCGACCCCGATCCCGACCACGACGCCGTCCCGGGTGACTCGCTGCCGGCGACGGTCACGCGCCGCTCGGTCAAGCACGCGGCCTCCTTCGAGGCCGAGCTGCGACGCCAGCGGGCCCAGTCCGCAGGCGGGCCCGGTCGGCCCGCGCGGGCCGGGTCGATCCTCGAGCCGGCCACGTGGCGCCTCGCCGCCGAGGCGCTGCGGTCCGGTCGACGCCCGTGACGACGCCGGTGCTCGCGCTGCCGCGCCCGTCCCACCGCACCCGTCGCGTCCTCGCGCTGGCGCTGGCGGTCCTCGTCGTCGCCGCCGCACTGCTCGTCGTCGCGGCCTCGGCCGGCCACGCGGCGACGCTGCCGCACCTGCCGGCCCCGGCCCCGACGCCGACCCCCACGCCCGGTGTCGGCTCCGGCATCGAGCTGAAGATCAACGCCCCCGACAACGCGCCGTCCTCGTCGGTCGTGACGCTCCTCGGGATCACCCTGCTGTCGGTGGCCCCGGCGCTGCTGCTCATGATGACCTCGTTCACGAAGATCTTCGTCGTCCTCGCGATGACGCGGAACGCGCTCGGCCTCGCCTCGGTGCCGCCGAACCAGGTGCTCGCCGGCCTGACGCTGTTCCTGTCCCTCTTCATCATGTGGCCGGTGCTGACGCACGTGAACACCCTTGCGGTGCAGCCCTACCTGCACGGCCACCTCGACTTCGGGGCCGCGCTCACCGCGGGCGCCAAGCCGCTGGCGAGCTTCATGCTGGCCCACACGCGTCAGGAGGACATCGCCCTCATGACGCGGGCCGCCGGCATCGAGAACCCGGCCTCGCCGGCCGCCACCCCGCTGCAGACGCTCATCCCGGCGTTCATGATCTCCGAGCTGCGGGCCGCGTTCATCATCGGCTTCGTCATCTTCATCCCGTTCCTCGTCATCGACCTCGTCGTGTCCTCGGCCCTGATGTCGATGGGCATGATGATGCTGCCGCCGGTCATGGTGTCGCTGCCGTTCAAGGTGCTGCTCTTCATCCTCGTCGACGGCTGGGGCCTCATCATCACCGCGCTCGTGCAGAGCTACGCCGGCGGCGGGGGACCGACGTGAACGCCGCCGCCGTCCTCGACATCTGCGTCCAGGCCCTCGCCGCAGCGGCCAAGCTGTCGGCCCCGGTGCTCATCACCTCGCTCGTCGTCGGGCTCGCGGTGTCGCTCGTGCAGTCGATCACCCAGCTGCAGGAGGTCACGCTCTCGTTCGTGCCCAAGGCCGTCGCCGTCGCCATCGCCCTCGCGGTCTCGGGGCAGTGGATGATCGCCGAGATGGTGTCGTTCACCAACGACCTCTTCGCTCGGCTGCCCAGCCTCCTCGGGACGTGACCCACCGATGACCGTCCCCATCGACCAGGCGTGGGCCGAGGCCACGCTGCTCGCCATCGTGCGCATGACGGCGTTCCTCTTCGTCGCACCGCCTTTCTCCTACAACGCCTTTCCGGCGCGGATCAAGGCGATGCTCGGCGTCGGGCTCGGCCTCGCCGTCTCGACGCGGGCGCACTCCGCCTACACGAGCCGGGGCGACGCCGCCTTCATCACCGGCCTCGTGCTCGAGCTCGCCACGGGTCTCGCGCTCGGGTTCCTCGTCTACCTCGTCTTCGCCGCCATCCAGTCGGCCGGCTCGCTCGTCGACCTCGCCGCCGGCTTCCAGATGGCCCAGGCCTACGACCCGCAGAGCATGGTCAACGGCGCCCAGTTCGCGCGCCTGACCCAGATGGCGGCCCTCGCGCTCCTCTTCGCGTCCGACGGCTACCAGCTCGTCATCGGTGGCCTCACCGGCAGCGTCACGGCCATCCCGCTCGGCGGCGGGTTCGACCTGTCGCGGCCCGTCGAGGTCATGACGACGGCGACCACCGGCATGTTCGTGGCCGCGGTGCAGATCGCCGGTCCGCTCATGGCCGTGCTCTTCCTCGCCGACGTCGGCCTCGGCCTGCTGACCCGGGTCGCCCCGGCGCTCAACGCCTTCCAGCTCGGCTTTCCCCTCAAGGTCCTCATCACGCTCGCCCTCGGCGGCGTCATGTTCCTCGCCATCCCGCGCGTCGTGTCGGGCCTCGCCCACGAGTCGGCGCGGCTGCTGCTGGGGGTGGGCTGATGTCGGACGGCCAGGAGCGCACCGAGCAGGCCACCGACAAGCGGATGCGGGAGGTCCGGTCCAAGGGCCAGCTCGGCCGGTCGCAGGACCTCACCGCGTGGCTCGCGGTCGGCGTCGGTGCCGTCATGCTCCCGCTCACCGTGTCGCGCGCGGCCGACGCCGGGTCCGGGCAGCTGCTGACCCTGGGCTCGGTCGTCGCCGACCCCGACCCCGGCCGGGCGCTCGCCGCCCTCTCCGAGGGGCTCGGCTCGGTCGGGAGCACCCTGCTGCCACTGATCGGCGCGGTGTTCGCCGCGGTCGTCGTCGGCGGCGTCGTCCAGGGCGGCGTGCACGTCAAGAAGCTCGCCCCGTCGTTCGAGCACTTCAACCTCGTCCAGGGGTTCGGCCGGATGTTCGGCAAGCAGGCCCTGTGGGGCGGCGCCAAGGCCATGCTCAAGACCGCGGTCGTCGGGCTCGTCCTCTGGATGGTCGTCCAGGACCTCGTGCCGATCCTGCTGACCGCCGGCGGCCTGCCGGTGTCGGGGCTGCTCGCCGCCACCGGTGACGGCGCGGCCTCGCTGCTGCGCTTCGCCGTCGGGGCCGGCCTCGTCCTCGCCGCCGCCGACGTCATCGTCGTCCTGCGCCGCAACCGGAACAAGACCCGGATGACCCGGCGCGAGGTCAAGGAGGAGACGAAGAGCAGCGAGGGCGACCCGCTGCTGCGCTCGCAGCGCCGCTCCCGGCAGCTGGCGATGTCGCGCAACCGGATGATCGCCGCGGTCTCCGGCGCCGACGTCGTGCTGCTCAACCCGACGCACGTCGCCGTGGCGCTGACCTACGAGCCGGGCAAGGCCGCCCCCCGCGTCGTCGCCAAGGGCTCGGGCACCATCGCCGCCCGGATCCGCAAGGAGGCCGAGGACCGGCGGGTCCCGATGGTCCGCGACATCCCGCTCGCGCGGGCCCTGCACGCCGGCTGCGAGATCGGCCAGGAGATCCCCGTCGAGCTCTACACCGCCGTCGCCGGCGTGCTCGCCTTCGTCATGGCCCTCAAGGCCCGCGGTGCCGCCGCCGGCGTCCACACCGTTCCCCGACGCGTCAGCACCCCTGCCGCGCCCCTGCGCCCCAGCGCCCGACCCACCGCCCGACCCACCGCCCGACCAGGAGGAGCCACCTCGTGAACCGCGACCTCGCCCGGCTCGCCGTGCCGCTCGGCATCGTCGGCATCGTCCTGCTCCTCGTCGTGCCGATCCCGGCGGCGCTGCTCGACGTGCTCATCGTCTGCAACATCGCGCTGGCGCTCGTCATCCTGCTGACGAGCATGTTCGTCACCAAGCCGCTCGACTTCTCGGTGTTCCCGTCGCTGCTGCTCGTCGCGACGCTCTTCCGACTCGGCCTCAACGTGGCCTCGACGCGCCTCGTGCTCGGCGACGGCTTCGCCGGTCACGTCATCGAGGCGTTCGGCAAGGTGACCGTCGGCGGCTCGCTCATCATCGGCTTCGTCGTCTTCGTCATCCTCGTCGTCATCCAGTTCGTCGTCGTCACCAAGGGCGCCGAGCGCGTCGCCGAGGTGGGCGCGCGCTTCACCCTCGACGCCATGCCCGGCAAGCAGATGGCGATCGACGCCGACCTCAACGCGGGGCTCATCACCGACGTCGTGGCGCGCGAGCGGCGCGCCCAGGTGGCCGCCGAGGCCGACTTCTACGGCGCGATGGACGGTGCCTCGAAGTTCGTCAAGGGCGACGCGATCGCCGGCATCGTCATCATCGTCGTCAACATCGTCGGCGGCATCGGTGTCGGCATGGTGCAGCGCGGCCTGTCGCTCACCGACGCCCTCAACACCTACAGCCTGCTCACCGTGGGCGACGGACTCGTGACGCAGATCCCGGCCCTGCTCATGGCCGTGTCGACCGGCATGATCGTCACCCGCTCCGGCGCCGAGACCGACCTCGGGCGCAGCGCCTCGGTGCAGCTGTCGCAGTCGCGCACCGCGCTGCTCGTGGCCGGGTGTGCCGCCATCGTCATGGCGCTGCTGCCGGGCATGCCGCCCCTGCCGTTCCTCGGCGTCGGCGCCGCCCTCGTCATCGCCTCGCGCCGGGTGCGCTCGGTCACGGGTACGGGCGCGGCCGGTGCTGCGGGCGCGTCGGCCGAGGCGGAGGGGCAGGCCGCCGAGCGCGACCCGAACGAGGAGATCATCGAACGGATGCGTGTGCAGCCCCTCGAGATCCTCCTCGCCCCGGACCTCGTCGACCTCGTCGGCGGCTCGCCCGACGACCTGCTCGGCCGCGTCAAGGCGCTGCGCCACACCATCGCCATGGACCTCGGCATCGTCATCCCGCCGGTGCGCACCCGCGACAGCGTCGACCTGCCGCCCTCGACCTACGCCATCCGCGTCGCCGGCGTCGAGGCCGGACGCGGCACCGCCCCGCCCGGCAAGCTGCTCGCGCTGGGCGAGGCCCTCGACGCGCTGCCCGGCGTCTCCGTCATCGAGCCGGTCTTCGGCCTGGCCGGCAAGTGGGTGCCGGCCGAGCTGCGGCACAGCGCCGAGATGACCGGGGCCACGCTCGTCGACCGGGTCAGCGTCCTCGTGACCCACCTGTCCTCGATCGTCGGCGCCCACGCGTCCCGCCTGCTGTCGCGCGAGGACGTCCGCGTGCTCACCGAGGGCGTCCGGGGCATCAGCCCGGCGACCGTCGACGAGCTGACCCCCGCACTGCTCTCGCTCGCCGAGGTGCACCGCGTCCTGCAGGGGCTGCTCGCCGAGCAGGTGCCGATCAACGACCTCACCCGCGTCTACGAAGCGCTGACGTTGCGCGCCAAGGCCGGCGGCGACCCCGAGTCGCTCGTCGAGGCGGCTCGCGCTGCCCTCGGCCCGGCGCTCGTCGCGCGGTTCGCCGACGGGGGGCACCTGCCCGTCATCACCATCGAGCCCGGCCTCGAGCAGAGCCTCGTGCAGGACCTGCGCCCCGCGGAGGGCGGTAGCCAGCTCGTCGTCGACCCGACGCGTCTCGACGCGGTGCTCGCCTCGCTCAGCGCGGCCGTCGCCGCGGCCGAGTCGTCGGGGAAGTCGGCGGTGCTCGTCTGCGCGCCGGTGCTGCGCCCGGCGATGCGCCGCCTGCTGCCGCCCGCGCCGCGAGGTGTGCCCGTCCTGTCCTATGCCGAGGTGACCTCGGCCGACGTCACCATCGAGACCGTCGGGGTGGTGCGCGTTGGCACAGCAGTTCCTGCTTGAGGGTCGCTCCCTCGGCGAGCTGGCCCGCGTGGCGACGCACCTCTACGGCGACGGCGCCCGGATCGTGCGCGCCGAGCGCGTGCTCGACGCCGGGGTCGCCGGCTTCCTGGGCCGCCGCCACCTCGAGGTCACCGTCGAGGTGCCCGACAGCCGTGTGCCGCGCGTCGTGCCGCGCGTCGTGCCGCGTGTGGTGCCGATCCAGCCGGCCCTGCACGTGCTCGGCGACCGTGCCGGCATCCTGGCCCTGCTCGACAGCGCCGACCGTGCCGAGGACGACGTCAACGCCGACGCTGCCGCCGATGGGTTTCCTGCGACCGACAGCGGACCGGCGTCCGCGGTCGGTGAGCCTGTGTCGACCGAGTCCGCCGGCCTCTCAGACCTGCTCGCCCGCCTCGGCGACGACGGCGACCGCACGCACCGGCCCACCGGACGCGTCCCGCGGCTGCTGTCGGCGCCCGGTGACCTCGTCCTCGTCGTGGGTCTCGAGGACACGGCCCGTCACGTCGCGTCGACGATGGTCGCCGCGTCGGCGGCCGCGGACGGCCACGTCGGCCACGACCTGCACGGTTCGGGGGCCACGGATTTGCACGGGCTCTCGTACCTGGCCGGTCGCTGGGACGCCGCCCGGGCCCGCGCGCTCGGCGTCGAGTCGGGCACGACGGTCCTCGTCGCCTGCGGGCTCGGGCCCGTGTCCGCGGGCCTGCCGCACCTCGAGGCGGCCGCCGCGCTCGGCGCCGACCAGGTGTGGCTCGTCGTCGATGCCCGCCACAAGCCCGACGACACGAGGGCGTGGGTCGACCACGTCCGCGGCTCGGTCGCCGTCGACGCCCTCGCGGTCGTCGGCGTCGGCGAGTCCCGCTCCGCACACACGGTGAACGACCTCGGCGTTCCCGTAGGCTGGACGGACGGGGAGCCGGCACCACGGACGGTGCTCTGAGCCGCGTCGGCCCGGCACGGCCCGGCCCGAACACCTCACCCACGGAAGGGGATCCATGCTCGTCCTGACCCGCAAGCCCGGCGAGAAGATCATGATCGGCGACGACATCGTCATCACGTTTCTCGAGAGTCGCGGCGGCGACGGCATCCGCATCGGCATCGACGCGCCCCGGCACCTCGAGATCAAGCGCGAGGAGATCTTCGGCGCCGTCGCCGACGCCAACCTCGAGGCGTCGAGGGCAACGGCCGACGAGGTCCTGCGAGGTCTCGTCAACCCGCCGACGGATCGGCAGGAACCGGGCCCCGGGCCCGTCGTCACGTAACGTTCTTCCCGCACCTGCCGATAGTTCTCCCTCGAATTTCCCGTTTTCGATACAAAACGGACAAATCGCCCCAAACTGGACACAGTCGAGGGGCTCGGCAACGTTCTGCTCGCCCTTCGGTCGCGTGGTCATCGTGATCGTCAGAGGGGTCCAGTGGATAAAGCGGAGCGCAACCGTCTCGTCGTCGACAACCTTCCGCTCGTGGGCTACCTCGTGTCGGACCTGTGTGCTCGGGCGACCCACCTCTCGCGGGAGGACCTCGCCTCGGTCGGGGCCATCGGCCTCGTCCTCGCCGCGGACTCCTTCGACCCGTCGGCCGGTGTCCCGTTCGGCGCCTACGCGCGTCGCCGCATCACCGGGGCCCTCGTCGACGAGCTGCGCTCGCTCGACTGGGCCGGCCGCGGTACGCGCCAGCGCATCAAGGCGCTCCAGTCGATGACCGAGACCCTCGCCGCCCGGCTCGGGCGCACCCCGACCCACGACGAGATGGCCGCCGCCCTCGGCCTCACCCGCGAGCAGGTGCGCGCCTGCCTCGCCGACGCCGCCCGTACCGTCGGACCGCTCGACGGCGCCGCCGAGGCGCTCGCCGCCGAGACCGTCGCCCCCGAGGACTCGACGCTCGAGCGCGAGCGGGTCCGCTACCTCGGCGCCGCCGTCGAGGCCCTGCCGGAGCGCCTGCGCCTCATCGTCACCGAGATCTACCTCGAGGGCCGGGCCGTCAAGGACGTCGCCGCCGACCTCGGCCTGACCTCCTCGGCCGTGTCCCAGCAGCGCGGCGAGGCGCTTCGCCTGCTCCGTGGCGGGCTCGAGCTGCACTACGCCGACGACGCCGACGCGCCCGGTCGGCACGGCGGCCCGGACCACGCCGCCGTGCCGACCCCGCGTCGGGCCGCGTACCTCGAGACCCTCGGTGAGACCGTGCACGGCCTGCGCTGCGTGCACACCCGCTCGCCCGGCGTCGGGCACCCGACCCCTGCCGCGGTCCCTGCCCCGGTGCCCGTCTCGGTGCCGGTCTCGGTGCCGGCCTCCCCGGCCGTCGGCGTGCGGGCGACGCTCGAGGCTGCCGGCTGATTCCCAGCCGACGCGCAGGGTGGCGTCGGTGAGCGGCGCCTATCGTCGCCTGTGGGTACCCATCGCCTCGACGTCCGCCGGACGGTGCGACTGCTCGCCGCCTTCCTCGCGGCGTCGGCCGCCGTCGGTCTGCTCGGGGCCGCGCTGTACGTGCCGACGGTCGCAGCCATCGGCGGGCTGTCGAACGCCGGCAGTGAGGCCTTCCTGTCGCTGCCGAGCACCTTCACGATGGCCCAGCTCGTCCAGGGCTCGCGGATCCTCGCCGCCGACGGGTCGGTCATCGCGACACCGCAGGACCAGTACCGCGTCGTCGTGCCGCTCTCCCACGTCGCGCCGGTCATGCGGACGGCCCAGGTGGCCATCGAGGACAGCCGCTTCTACGACCACGGCGCCATCGACCCGCAGGGGCTGACCCGCGCCGTCATCCAGGACCTGCGCTCGGGCCAGGCCAGCGAGGGCGCCTCGACGCTGACCCAGCAGTTCGTCAAGCTCTCGCTGCAGGCCCAGGCGCTGCGCAACGGGCAGGGGGGTGCGGCCGCGGCAGCCGTGGCCAAGACCATCCCGCGCAAGCTGACCGACCTGCGCTATGCCGTCGCCCTCGAGCGGTCGTGGACCAAGGACCAGATCCTGCAGGGCTACCTCAACCTCGCCTACTACGGCGACGGCGCCTACGGCGTCGAGGCGGCGGCCCGGCACTACTTCGGCGTCCCGGCGAGCCGGCTCTCCCTGACCGAGGCGGCCACCCTCGCCGGCCTCGTCCAGAGCCCGAGCGCCACCGACCCGGTCCACCACCCGCAGGCGGCGCAGGACCGGCGCGACGTGGTGCTGGCGCGCATGCGCGCCCTCGACGAGCTGACACCGGCGCAGTACGACGCTGCCGTGCGGCGTCCCATTGCCAAGGACCTCTCGGTCACCGACCCGCCCGCGACGTGCGCCGCGTCGGCCGAGCCGTACTTCTGCTCGTTCGTCATCTCCTGGCTCGAGCAGCAGCCGGCGCTCGGGCCGACGCAGCAGGCCCGGCGTGACCGCCTCTTCCAGGGCGGGCTGACCATCCGCACCACCCTCGACCCCTCGGTGCAGGCGACGGTCGACAAGGCGCTGCGCCGGGTCGCCCCCGAGCACAACGCGCTGGGGGTCGCCGCGGCCGCCTACGTCACCCAGCCGGGGACCGGCGCCGTCGTCGCGCTCGGTCAGGACACGCAGTACGGCACGAGCGGTGGCGCGACCGAGCTCGACTACGCCGTCGACCAGCGCTACGGCGGCTCGGGCGGCTTCCAGTTCGGGTCGACGGCCAAGGCGTTCTCGCTCGTCACGGCCATGGAACAGGGGCTGGGCACCAGCGCGTCGGTCGACGCCCCGGCCGCCGACAACCACCAGCCGGCCACCTTCCGCCCCTCGCAGTTCCCGCAGCCGTGCGGCCTCGGCAGCGACTGGAAGGTCTACAACGACGAGGCCTGGCGCGGCGGCCTGATGTCGCTCAAGCAGGCCACCGCCAAGTCGACGAACACCGCCTTCGTCGCGCTGGCGAGCCGCATCGGGGTCTGCGCCATCCACTCGACCATGCTCGACTTCGGCATCCACGGCGGCGACGGCTCGCCGCTCGGCACCTATCCGCCGCAGGTCATCCTCGGGGCCCAGGCCATCTCGCCCCAGACGCTGGCCGACGCGTACGCCGGGCTCGCCGACCACGGCACCGTGTGCCAGGTGCACCCGGTCGCGAGCGTCGTGCAGGCCGGGACGACGCTGTGGGCGCCCGCGCCGAGCTGCCGGCAGGTGGCCGACCCGAGCGCGGTGGACCAGGCCACGCAGTACCTCGAGTACAACATGACCCACGGCTCCGGCATCCTCAACCAGCTGGCCGGCCGCCGCTCGGCCGGCAAGACCGGCACGGCCGACGGCAACGCGCAGTCGTGGTTCGTCGGGTACACACCGCAGCTGACGACGGCGGTGTGGGTGGGCAACCCGGTGAACCCGACCCGCCGGATGTTCAACGTGTCGATGGCCGGCAAGTCGTGCACCGCGATGACCGGCGCCTGCTACGCCGCGCCGATCTGGCGGCGCATCATGGACGGCGCCCTCGCGGGCGAGCCCGCGCTGTCGATGCCGTGACCGGCGCGCGTCGCTCGTCCTAGAGAGCCGCGCCGAGGGCGTAGCCGCCGAGCGCCGCCGCGAGGCCGATGACGAGCGACACCCCGACGTTGGCCAGCGCGACGAGAACGGCCCGCGACTCGAGCAGCCGGAGGGTCTCGTAGCTGAACGTCGAGTACGTCGTCAGCGCTCCGCAGAAGCCCGTGCCGATGCCGAGGGTCACGGCCTCCGGCAGGTCGTGGGCGACGGTGAGACCGGTGAGGAGCCCGAGGACGAGGGAACCGATGACGTTGACCGCCAACGTCCCCCACGGCATGAGGCTGTCATGGCGCGACTGGACGGCGCGGTCGGTGAGGTAGCGCGCGGGGGCCCCCACGGCGGCCCCGGCGCAGACGAGCAGGAGCGCCGTCACCGGTCCGCACCCCCGGCGTCGGGCGAGTCGGGGGAGCCTGCGTCGGGGGTCGACGCGTCGGGGTTCGGCCGGAAGGTGTGGTGCACGACGCGCACGTCGTCGAGCGTGACGAGCCCCTCGCCGACGACCTCCTGCACCTGCGGCAGGAAAGCATCGATGCGCTCGGCGGTGTCGATGACGACGACGGCGACCGGCAGGTCCTCCGACAGCGACAGCAGGCGCGAGGTGTGCACGAGGTGGGAGGAGCCGAAGCCCTCGATGCCGCGGAAGACGCTCGCGCCGGCGAGCCCTGCGGCGTGCGCCCGGTGGACGATCTCGCTGTGCACCGGGCGGTGGTGCCACGTGTCGGCCTCGCCGACGTAGACGGTGAGGCGGCGGGCGGGACCGTCGAGCGTGGTCATCGGGAACCTCCACGGGTGGCGAGTCGGTGCCGCGCGGCGAGAGCCGCGCGAGTGAGCAGGACGCCGGCCGCGACGCCCACGAGCGCCGCGCCCGGGGTGCCGACGAGGTAGGCGAGGGCGACGGCGGGGTGTCCGCCGTGGAGCAGCACCGTCGTCTCCGACGTGTACGTGCTGAAGGTCGTGAACCCGCCGAGGACGCCGACGCCGACGAACGGGCGCAGCAGCGGGTGGGCGCCGCCGACCTCGACGACGAAGACCATGAGGACGCCGATGAGCAGGCTGCCGGACACGTTGATCGACAGGGTCGTCCACGGGATGCTGCCGGGCTGTGCGGGGGCGGCCTGCGCGAGTCCGTAGCGGGCACAGGCGCCGAGGACGCCGCCGAGGGCGATGACCGGCAGGACGTAGCGGTGGGCACCCCACTCGCGGCGCTGCGCCGGGACGGAGAGGTCGACGTCGGGGTCGACCGGGCCGCCCGGGTCGTCGGTCTCCTCGAGCTCCGGGTTCGGGCCGGGTCGTGCGGACATGCGTGCTCCTACCTGGACAGGCGAATTCGTCAGGTAGGGACTGTTGGCAGCGTCCGTGCTGCGGTTGTCGGCGAGCCCCACCGCCATCGGCTGGCAGTCTACGCGGAGCGCCATCCGGGCGGCGGGACCCTCAGCGGACCGAGACGACGCGCCCCTCGAGGGAGGGGTCGTCGAGGGCGACGAGCCGGCCGACGACGGGATGGCCGGGCAGCTCGCCGACGACGAGCAGCCCCCCGGAGGTCTGGGCGTCGGCGAGCAGCACGAGCTCGTCCTCGTCCACGGTGGCGGTGACGTGCGGACGCACCCAGTCGAGGTTGCGGCGGCTGCCGCCCGGCACGTAGCCGGCGGCGTAGGACTCGCGGGCAGCGCCGACGTACGGCACGGCCGCCGCGTCGATCACCGCCCCTACGCCACTGGCGCGGCACAGCTTGTAGAGGTGCCCGAGCAGCCCGAAGCCGGTGACGTCGGTGGCGCAGCGGACGCCCGCCGCGAGGGCCGCGCGCGAGGCGTCGCCGTTGGGTGTCGTCATGACGGTGACCGCCTCCTCGAACACCTCGCCGGTGGCCTTGTGCCGGTTGTTGAGCACGCCGAGGCCGAGCGGCTTGGTCAGCGTCAGCGGGAGGCCGGCCTCGCCGGCGTCGTTGCGCAGCAAGCGGTTCGGGTCGGCCAGTCCGGTGACGGCGAGGCCGTACTTCGGCTCGGGGTCGTCGATGCTGTGCCCGCCGGCGAGGTGGCAGCCCGCCGCCCGCGCCACGTCGGCACCACCACGCAGCACCTCGGCCGCGAGGTCGAACGGGATGCGGTCGCGCGGCCACGCGAGCAGGTTGAGCGCGACGAGCGGCTCGCCGCCCATGGCCCACACGTCGGACAGCGCGTTCGTCGCGGCGATGCGGCCCCAGTCGTAGGGGTCGTCGACGACGGGTGTGAAGAAGTCGGTGGTCGCGACGACGGCGCGCTCCCCGTCGAGGCGCACGACCGCGGCGTCGTCGCCCGTGTCGACGCCGACGAGCAGATCGGGCCCCGCCGCGGGCGTCAGCGCACCGAGGACGCGTTCGAGCTCGCCCGGTGGCACCTTGCACGCGCAACCGCCTCCGGAGGCGAACTGCGTCAGACGCAGGGCCGGGACCTGGGCGGATGTCGTCGGTGTCGTCGGGGCGGTCACCTCGTCATCGTGCCACCCCAACCGGTCGGGGGCGGGCGCCGACCGGCGTTGTCGTTCCGGGGGTAGGGTCGCCGCGGAGGCGTTTCCCGCCTGGTGACGGGCGCGGTCTTCAAAACCGTAGTGACCGGGCATCCCGGTCAGGCGGGTTCGATTCCCGTCCGCCTCCGCCACACGTCCCGCCGACCAGCGAGCCCGACCACGAGCCCGACCGAGGGAGGTCGCGATGCAGGACCCCCGACGCCGGGTGCCCCGCACCGACGCCGTGCTCGCCGACGCGGGAGTCGCCGCGGCCGCCGGGCGCCTCGGCCACCACCGGGTCAAGGCGGTCGTCGTCGAGGTGCTCGGCGCCTGCCGGTCGGGGCAGGTCGCACCCGAGGGCGTCGTCGGGGAGGTGCTCGCCCGGCTGCCGCACGCACCCACCTCGATGCGGCGCGTCGTCAACGCCACCGGGGTCGTCGTGCACACCAACCTCGGGCGCGCGCCCTTGTCCGACGCGGCGGTCGAGGCGGTGACGATCGCCGCGGGCGCCACCGACGTCGAGCTCGACCTCGCAACGGGTCGCCGGGGCAGCCGTGGCACGGCGACGCTCGACGCGCTCCGGCGCGCGGTGCCGGCCGCCGGCGACGTCCACGTCGTCAACAACGGCGCGGCAGCGCTCGCCCTCGTCGCACGGGCGCTCGCGCCCGACCACGAGGTCGTCGTCGCCCGGGGCGAGCTCGTCGAGATCGGCGACGGCTTCCGCATCCCCGAGCTCGTCGAGTCGGTCGGCGCGCGGCTGCGCGAGGTCGGCACCACCAACCGCGTGCACCTGTCCGACTACGCCGACGCGATCGACGAGCGGACCGCCTTCGTGCTCAAGGTGCACCCGTCCAACTTCCGCGTCGAGGGCTTCACCTCGAGCGTCCCCGTGTCCGAGCTCGCGACGCTCGGGCCGCCCGTCGTCGCCGACATCGGCTCGGGCCTGCTCGCCCCCCACCCGCGCCTGCCCGACGAGCCCGACGCCGACTCCACGCTGCGCGCCGGCGCTGCGCTCGTGACGGCGTCGGGCGACAAGCTGCTCGGCGGCCCCCAGTGCGGTCTGCTCCTCGGCGACGCCGACCTCGTCCACCGGCTGCGGCGCCATCCGATGGCCCGGGCCCTGCGCGTCGACAAGCTGACGCTCGCTGCGCTCGAGGCAACGCTGACCGGCCCGCTGACGCCGGTGGCGCAGGCGCTCGACCGACGCCCCGGGGAGCTGCTCGCCCGGGCGCGGCGGATCGCGGTGGCGGTCGGGTCCGGGCTGGCGCGGGCCGTCGAGTCGCAGGGACGCGTCGGGGGTGGCGGTGCGCCGGGCGTGCCGCTGCCGAGTGCCGCGGTCGCCCTGCCGCACCGCCTCGCCGAGCCCCTGCGTCTGGGGGAGCCGCCCGTCGTCGGGCACGTCCACGACGGCCACCTGCTGCTCGACCTGCTCACGGTCCCCGAGAAGCTCGACGACGTCCTCGTCGAGGCGGTCCGCCGCGCGGCCGAGGCGGACGCCGACGCCGCCGTCAGGCGTCGCGCAGGTGGATCTGCTCGCCCTGCGGGCTGAAGAGGGAGAGCAGCTCGACCGGGTGCTCGGTGGCGCTGCGCATCGAGTGCGGCGTGCGGGTCTCGAACTCGGCGGCCTCGCCCTCGTCGAGCACCGTGACGGTGTCGCCGAGGCGCAGCTCGAGCCGGCCGCCGAGCACGTACACCCACTCGAAGCCGTCGTGGCGCTGCTGCTTCGGGGCGGCGCGGCGCTGACCCGGCAGGATCATCTTGAACGCCTGGATGCCCCCCGCACTGCGGGTCAGCGGGATGAAGACCATGCCACCCCGGCGCACCGGCCTGGGGTGGACGCGCGGGTCGCCGGAAGGCGGGGCGCCGACGAGGTCGTCGAGCGGCACGCGGTAGGCCCGCGCGAGCGGTAGGAGCAGGTCGAGCGTCGGGCGGCGCAATCCCGACTCCAGGCGAGACAGGGTGCTGACGCCGATGCCGGTCTCGGCCGACACGTCGGCGAGGGTCCGGCTGCGCTGGGTGCGCAGGTGCCGCAGCCGGGGAGCGACCGCGTCGAGCGCCTCGTCGATGTCGTCGCGGTCGTTGGCCTTCTCATCCATGCCGGCAGGATGCCCCCGAGCTTGCCGATCCTGCAAGAGCGCTTGCAGGAGTGGCGGTCGGCGGGTGAGCATCGGGGTCATGACGAGCGACGCGCACCAGCACCACCCGGGCCGCAGCGGCCACCACCCCGACCGGCACGGCGACCGGCCCAGCAACCCGGAGCAGTTCTGGGAGCAGCACTACGGCGGCCTGGCCGACGACTGGGGGACCCGCCCGAACGCGTCGCTCGTCCGGCTCGTCGAGGAGCACGCGGTCGTGCCGCCGCGGCCGGGCGCCGCCGCCCTCGACCTGGGTGCCGGGCACGGTGGCGACGCGGTGTGGCTCGCGGCGCGGGGCTGGTCCGTGACCGCCGTCGACGTCTCGGTGACCGCCCTCGGACGCGTCGACGCGCTGGCCGCGGCCCGTGGCGTCGGCGACGGCGTGACGACCGAGCGGCACGACCTGGCCGAGTCGATGCCGCGGGGTCCCTTCGGCCTCGTCACGGCGTGCTTCTTCCAGACCCCGCTCGAGCTGGACCGCGACGGCGTGCTGCACCACGCGTCGCGCACCGTGAGCCTCGGCGGGTGGCTCCTCGTCGTCGACCATGCCGCCGCGCCGTCCTGGGCCGGGCCCGACCACGGGCACGAGTTCCCGACGGCTGCGCAGACGCTCGAAGGCATCGACCTCGGGGACGGCTGGGTCGTCGAGCGCTGCGAGCGGGTCAGCCGCGTCGGCACGGGCCCCGACGGCCAGGAGGGCGAGCTCGTCGACAACCTGCTCGTCGGCCGCCGGCTCTGACGGCGCGTTCGGGGCACCGGCGGAGGGCGGGGTCTGTGTCAGTGCTCACTCTGGCTGAGCAGTGACGCAGGGGTGGCTACGTCAGTGCTCACTCTGGCTGAGCAGTGACGCACCGGAGTCGTCGCCGGGGTGACCGCCACCGGCCCGACCGAACCGCCACATCGCGACGGCGCCGGCGAGGGGCCCGGGGGCGAGCAGCAAGAAGGCGAACTGCCACCCGACGCGCGCGGCCAGCACCGCGGCCAGCTGGATCGTCACGACGGTGAGGGCGAAGCCGATCGCGGTCTGGACCGTCAGCGCCGTCCCGACGAAGCGCTGGTCCACGCTCTCGCTCAGGGCCGTCGAGAACACCCCCGAGTCGGCGATGACGGCAGCGCCCCACACGGCGAGGAAGGGCACGAGGGCCGATTGCGGCCACGTGAACGCCCAGGGGGAGGCGAGGCAGCACACACCGCTGACGACGAGGGCCGCGGTCGCCGCGAACGACCGTCCGCGCCGGTCCGCGACGACACCGCCGACGAGTGCGCCCACCGCCCCGGCGACCCCGATGACGGCGAAGGTGAGCAGGCTGACCGCGGGTCCGGGTCCGCCCCGGCCGGCCGCCTCGCGCCCGGCCACGAGGAACGCCGACAGCCACGTCCAGAAGGCGTACAGCTCCCACATGTGGCCGAAGTAGCCGAGGTTGGCCAGCCGGGGACGGCGCTCGCGGAAGACCTCGAAGGCGTAGCGGGCGTGGGGGCGCGCGGACGCGCTGAGCAGCGGGCCCGGGCGCACGAGCGTCCACGCGATGCCGGCGGCGACGAGCGTGATCGCCGACGCCACGAGCATGACACCGCGCCACGGCAGCGGCCCGATGCTCGCGACGAGGTGCGGCATCGCCGAGCCCAGCGTCAGCGCGCCGATGAGCACCCCGAAGGCCCGGCCGCGGCCCTCCGAGCCGACCCACGAGGCGGTGAGCTTCATCCCGACCGGGTAGACGCCGGCGAGGAAGAAGCCGGTCAGGGCCCGCAGCGGGACCGCGAGCCCGGGGCCGTGCGCGGCGAACGCGAGCACCGCCGTGCAGACGGCCGCCCCGAGGGCGCTCGCCGCCATGAGAGCTTGCGGCCGTACCCGGTCGGCGAGCCCGAGCGTGCTCGAGGTGACCGCTCCCACGGCGAAGCCGATCTGCACCGACGCCGTGAGCCAGACCGCTGCGGTCGTCGACAGCGACCACTCGGTGCGCAGGCTCGGCGCGATCGCCGTGGCCGAGAACCAGACCGCCAGGCCCAGCACCTGCACGAGCGCGACGAGCCGGCGTTGCCCGCGGGCCGACCCCCGGATCCGAACGCGGACGGCGAGGCCGTCGCCTCCGGGAGGGTCGTCGGCGCGCAGCTGCATGTCGCCACCATGGCACGGGCACGACGACGGCGCCCGTCCCCGGCCGAGCGCGTCAGGCGATCCGTTCGCGCAGCACCTGCAGGACGCGTCGGAGGGAGCGCGACACCTGCATCTGGCTGACCCCGAGGGCTTCGCCGATCTCGCGCTGGCTCAGGTCGTCGACGAACCGCCGGTGCAGCAGGTCACGGTCGGCGATCGACAGGTGCCGCACCGCGGCGCCGATCATGACACGGTCATCTGCGCCGTCGAGATCGACGTCGTCACAAGCGATTCCGCGTTCGACAGGCCCGTTGTCGTCGTCGCGCACCCGATGCTCGAGCGGGTCGGCGTGGAAGTACTGGCCCGTCGCGACTGCCTCGCGGACCTCCGTGGCCGTGCTCGACAGTGACAGCGCCAGCTCGGTGTCCTTCACCCGGCGCCCGAGGAGCTGCTCGAGCCGCTCGCGCTCGGCCGTGACGTCGGCTCGCAGCTCCTGGAGCCGCCGAGGCGGGCGCACGAGCCAGGCGCGGTCGCGGAAGTGCCGCTTCAGCTCGCCGGTGATCGTCGGCACGGCGTAGGCCGCGAACGACGGACCGCCTCCAGGGCGGTAGCGCGCCACCGCGCCGACGAGCGCGAGCCGGGCGACCTGCACGAGGTCGTCCTGCTCGACGCCGCGACCGGCGTACCGGCCCGCGAGCGTCGCGCACAGGTCGAGGTAGAGCACGCAGATGCGTTCGACGACGGCGGCGTGCGCGGCCGGTGTCGTCGTCTCGGCCAGCTCGGCGAAGAGGGCGTCGGTGACCGCGTCGCGATCGGTGTGGGTGTGGGTGGGAGTGCGGGTGTGGTCGGGCCCGGGCACGCCGATGGGCGTGACACGAGGCGGGGGAAGGGTGGACCGGTCGGCGGTAGGCGCCATGACTCGTCCGTTCAACTGGGCACGAGTCGGCCTTTTGGCTGGACCGCTCTGCCCCGACCCTCGCACGCCGAGTGCCGGAACACAACAGCCGGGGCCCGGTGCAGCATCGGGGCACAGCAGGGTGAAACGTGACAAAGACCCCCAGAGCATCCGTTCCGTTCCGCCGCGCGGCCCGGAGGAGGAGACTGCTGAGCAGGTCGCCTCTCACCTCGACGGCCGCCGCACGCGCTCACTGGGGGCTCGATGGCCGAACTCGAGCAACGCAACGACGACGCGATCGACCGGGACCGGGTCGACCTCGAGACGCGTCTCGCCGAGGCGCAGCAGCAGTTCCGTGCGACGAGCGACATCCTCAAGGTCCTGGCCAGCGGTGCCTCGGCGCAGTCGGGCGTGTTCCGGGCCGTCGTCGACAACGCCCGGCGCCTCCTGCACGCCGACGTCGCCCAGATCCACGTGCTCCAGGATGACCGCTACGTCCTCGAGTGGTCGAGCGGCCACACGGCCCACTTCCTCGAGACCGTCGACCGCTATCCCGTCCGGCCGAACCGAGGCACGCTCGTCGGTCGCGTCGTCCTGGACCGGACCGCGCAGCAGATCAAGGACGTTCTCGCGGACCCGGACTACGCGCAGTTCGACCTGCAGCGGCTCGGTGGCTACCGCTCCATCCTCGGAGCCCCGATGGTGGTCGACGACGAGGTGGTCGGGGTGCTGACGGTCTGGCGCACCGAGGTCGATCCCTTCGACGAGCGGGCCGAGGAGCTGCTGACCACGTTCGCCGAGCAGGCCGCCCTCGCGCTGCGCCACGTCGAGCTCTTCGCCGCCGTCGAGAGCCGGTCGGCCGAGCTGGCCCGCAAGGTCGACCAGCTCGAGGCGCTCGCCGAGGTCGGAGCCGCGATCAGCTCGACCCTCGTGCCCGACGAGATCCTCGCCCTCATCGTCTCCAGGGCCGTCGAGCTCTCGGGGACCGACGGCGGGTCGCTCATGGAGTTCGACGAGCACACCGGCCTCTTCGGCGTCCGCACCGTGTCGGGGACGAGCCCGGAGGTCATCGCCGCCCTCCGTGCCGCCGAGATCCACATCGACCGCACCTGGGTCGGGCGGTCCGCCCTGACCCGCGAGGTGCTCCAGATCCCCGACCTCGACGTGGAACCGCTTCCGCTCGACGAGCACCTCGCGGTGCTGCACGGCTCGGGGTGGCGCTCGCTCGTGGCCATCCCGCTGTCGCGGGCGGACCGGGTCGTGGGGGCGCTCGTCGTGCGACGCAAGTCGCCCGGCAGCTTCAGCGCCGAGACGTGCGAGCTGCTGGCCACGTTCGCCAACCAGTCGGCCGTCGCGCTCACCAACGCCCGGCTCTACCAGCAGCTCGAGCGGCAGAGCGTCGAGCTCGCCGAGGCCAGCCGGCACAAGTCGGAGTTCCTCGCGAGCATGTCGCACGAGCTGCGCACCCCGCTCAACGCCGTCATCGGGTTCTCCGAGGTGCTGCTCGAGCGGATGTTCGGCGACCTCAACGAGCGACAGGAGGACTACCTCCGGGACATCCACTCCGCCGGCCGCCACCTGCTCGCCCTCCTCGGCGACATCCTCGACCTGTCGAAGATCGAGGCCGGCCGGATGGAGCTCGACCTCACGACCTTCCCGATGGAAGACGTTCTCGCGCAAGCCCTCTCGCTCGTGCGGGAGCGTGCGACCCTGCACGGCATCGACCTCACCCTCGAGACCCCGGACGCGCTGGGCGCGGTGACGGCCGACGAGCTGCGGCTCAAGCAGGTGCTGCTCAACCTGCTGAGCAACGCGGTGAAGTTCACGCCCGACGGCGGACGCGTCGAGGTGCGCGCCTGGCGTGACGGTGACGACGTCTGCGTGACCGTCACGGACACCGGGATCGGGATCGACCCCGCCGACCAGGAGCGGATCTTCGACTCCTTCCAGCAGGGCGAGCGGTCGGCGTCGACGAGCGAGGGAACGGGTCTCGGGCTCACGCTGAGCCGCCGGATCATCGAGCTGCACGGTGGGCGGCTCTGGCTCTCGAGCACACCCGGCGAGGGCAGCACGTTCGGCCTCTCGGTGCCGCAGCGCTCACCCGCCGCGCCGTTCGAGGAGGACCGGTGGGCCGACGAGGACGACGCCGCGCAGGGCCCTCTGGTCGTCGTCATCGAGGACGACGCGCGGTCGGCCGAGCTCGTCGGGCTGCACCTGCGTGTGGCCGGCCTCCGGGCCCTCGGGGCCGCGACGGGCGAGGAGGGCCTCGAGCTCGTGCGCTCCCGGCTGCCGGTGGCCGTCGTCCTCGACATCCACCTGCCCGGGATGAACGGGTGGGAGGTCCTCACCGAGCTGAAGTCCGACCCGGCGACCGCCGCGGTCCCCGTCGTCATCGTCAGCGTCGAACCCGAGCGCGGACGCGGGTTCGCCCTCGGGGCCACCGAGTACCTCGTGAAACCGGTCAGCGGCGAACACCTGCTGGCGGCGGTCTCGCGGGTGCTGCCCCACCGGCCTTCGGTGGACGGTGCCCCCGGCCCGCGGCTCAGCGTCGTCGTCGTCGACGACGACCCGCTCGCCCTCAAGCTGGTGCGCAGCACCCTGGAGCCGCTCGGGTGGGAGGTCCACACGTGCACGGGAGGCCGGGAAGCCGCCGACGTCGTCCGCGAGGTCGCGCCGTCGGTCGTCGTCATCGACCTGCTCATGCCGCAGGTCGACGGGTTCGCGGTCATCGACGAGCTGCGTCCCGAGCGTGACTCGGATGGGCCGCCGATCGTCGTGCTGACCGCCAAGTCCCTGACGCCGCAGGACCGTTCGCGGTTGGAAGGCCGGATCGAGTTCGTGGCGCAGAAGGCCGGACTCGACCTGCCCGGGCTCGCGCGACGGTTGGCGGCCGTCGCCTCCGCGCACGACGACGAGGGCTCGCCGTGACGCGCCAACCCGTCGTGCTCCTCGTCGAGGACAACGAACGAAACCTCAAGCTGGCCCGCGACGTGCTCGAGTACGCCGGGTTCACCGTCGTCGTCGCCACCACCGGGGAGGACGGCGTCGACCAGGCGCGCGAGTCGCTGCCGGACGTCATCCTCATGGACCTCCAGCTGCCCGGCATCGACGGGTTCGCCGCCCTCGAGCAGCTGCGCGGCCACCCGCCGACCGCCCACATCCCGGTCGTGGCGCTCACCGCCTTCGCGATGCGCAGCGACCGCGAGCGGGTGCTCACCTCCGGCTTCTCGGGCTACCTGGAGAAGCCGATCAGCGTGCGGGAGTTCCCGGCGCAGGTGCGACGCCACCTGCCGCGTCCGGACGGGCCCGCGGAGCGCTGATGGGTATCTCGGCGGACGCCTTGGCGCAGCCCCTGACAGGGGTGCGGGTGCTCGTGGTCGACGACCTCGAGCAGAACCGCAAGCTCATGCACGCCGTCCTCGAGCCGCGCGGTTTCGTCGTGCGCTCGGAGTCCTCGGGCGATTCGGCGCTCGCGGCCCTGGAGCAGACCGAGGTCGACGTCGTGCTCCTCGACGTGCTCATGCCCGGCCTGGACGGCTACGAGACGTGCGCCCGCATCAAGTCCGACCCGCGCACGGCCCTGCTCCCGGTCGTCATGGTGACCGCGAGCGGCGCGCAGCAGCGGGTCCGGGCGCTGGAGGCCGGGGCCGACGACTTCATCACCAAGCCGTTCGACGCGGCCGAGCTGCTGGCTCGCGTCCGGTCCCTCGCCCGGGTCAAGAGGCTGCACGACGTCGTCCTGGAGCAGTCGCGGGCGCTGGAGCGCTGGAACGCCGAGCTCGAGTCGCGCGTGGCCGCGCAGGTGGAGGACCTCCAGCGGCTCGGGCGCCTGCGCCGCTTCCTGTCCCCTCAGATCGCCGGGCTCATCGTCGAGTCGGGGGACGAGTCGTTCCTCGAGAGCCACCGGCGCGACATCACGACGGTCTTCACCGACCTGCGCGGCTTCACGGCCTTCGCCGAGACCGCCGAGCCCGAGGAGACGATGTCGGTCCTGCGCGAGTACCACGCCGCTCTCGGCGAGCTCGTCTTCGCCTACGAGGGGACGCTCGAGCACTTCGCCGGCGACGGCCTCATGGTGTTCTTCAACGACCCGCCGCCGTGTCCCGACGCGCCCCGCCGGGCGGTGCTGATGGCCCTGGCGATGCGTGACCGTGTCGACGCGCTCACCGACGCGTGGCGGCGGCGCGGCTACGACCTCGGTTTCGGCGTCGGCATCGCCCAGGGTTACGCGACGCTGGGGCGCGTCGGGTTCGAGGGGCGCTGGGACTACGCCGCGATCGGCACGGTGACGAACGTGGCCGCCCGCCTCTGCGCGTCCGCGGCTGCGCGCCAGGTCCTCGTCAGCCCGCGCGTCCTCGCCGGCCTCGACGACCGTTTCGAGACCCGGTCGCTCGGCCTGCGCGAGCTGCGCGGCATCGCGCGCCCCCTCGAGGTGCACGAGGTCCTCGGCGTCGCCAGGGTCCGCGTCGCCGGGGTCGACAGTGACGGCGACGGCGACAGCGCCGGGGCCGCGAGCCTCGACGGCTCCGCGAGCCGGGACCGCCAGCGAGCCAGGGGAATCGGAACCGTCGAGCAGGAGGCCACACCGTGAACGACCCGATGACGACCGACGCGGCCGCCCCCGCGCTCGCCGACCTCGACGAGCGCGACATCGAGCGGGCGTTCGACGCCCTGCAGGCCCGAATGCCCGACGTCTGGCGGCTCTGGCGTCAGGACGACCCGCGCGAGTCGGTCGTCGTCGTCCCGTCGATGAGCATCGACCGCATCGGTCCATCCGCCGGTGCGATGAACCAGGCCCTCGAGGAGCGGCTCCTCTTCCTCCTGCTGCTCCTGCGCCAGCCCCGGCTCCGGATGGTGTTCGTGACCTCGATGCCGGTCAGCGAGGCGATCATCGAGTACTACCTCTCGCTGCTCCCCGGCGTCATCCCGAGCCACGCCCGCTCCCGCCTCGAGCTGGTCTCCGTCGGTGACTCCTCCGCGACCCCGCTCACCGACAAGCTGCTCCGACGCCCCCGGCTGCTCGCCCACATCGCCTCCCTCGTGCCCGACCCTGCACGGTCGCACCTCATCCCGTACAACACGACGACGCGCGAGCGCGACCTGGCGGTGCTGCTCGGCATCCCGATGTACGCCGCCGACCCCCGCCTCTACCCCCTGGGCACGAAGACCGGGTGTCGGAGGGTCTTCGCCGAGTCCGGCGTCGAGCACCCCTACGGCGCCGAGGACCTGCACTCGACCGACGACGTCGTCGACGCGCTGCTCGACCTGCACGCCGCGCGACCCTCGGCCGCGTGGGCCATGGTCAAGCTCAACGAGGGGGTGTCCGGCTCGGGCAACGCCCTCGTCGACCTCCGTGGTCTGCCGGCCGTGCCCAGGGCCACCACCGACGCCCCGGCCGACGCGCCCACCGACGCGCCCACCGACGCGCCCACCGACCCTCGCACCCGGGACGCGATACAGGACCGGCTGCGCGCGATGCAGCTCGAGGACGCGACCGTCCCCGTCGAGGCCTACCTGCGTCGGCTCGAGGCGAACGGCGGGATCGTCGAGGAGCGCGTCGTCGGCGACGAGGTGCGCAGCCCGAGCGTCCAGCTGCGGGTCACCCCGCTCGGCGAGCTGGAGATCCTCTCGACCCACGACCAGATCCTCGGGGGGCCCACGGGCCAGCTCTACCTCGGGGCGCGTTTCCCGGCCGACCCCGCCTACGCCACGACGATCACCCGGGACGCCGAGCGGGTGGGCCGGGTGCTGGCCCGGAAGGGTGTGCTCGGACGCTTCGCCCTCGACTTCGTCGTCGTGCGGCACGGCGACGACTGGGTGGCCCACGCGATCGAGATCAACCTGCGCAAGGGCGGCACCACGCACCCGTTCCTCACGCTCCAGTTCCTCACCGACGGCGAGTACGTGCACCAGGAGGGCCGCTTCCTCACGCCGGCGGGGCAGGAGCGCCACCTCGTGGCCACCGACCACCTCGAGGACCCGGCGCTCAAGGGGCTGCGCGTCGACGACCTCTTCGACCTCGTCGCGCGCTCGGGCCTGCACTTCGACCAGTCGCGGCAGACGGGGGTCGTCTTCCACATGATCAGCTCGATCACCGAGTGCGGCCGGGTCGGGATGACGGCGATCGGGGACACGCCAGACTCCGCCCAGGAGGTGTTCGACCGGGCGGAGTCGGCGTTGCTCACCGAGGCGCGCGCCTCCCTGCGGCCGCTTCCGCTACCGCGTCCGGTACCGGCTTCCGTGCGCCTCGGCGAGGGTCTGCGGTGACGGGTCAGGGGGAGATCGAGGCCGAGTGGATGAGTGCGCCGATGAAGGCCTGTCGCCAGCTGAGGTGCGTCACGGCGGCCCGCGCGGAGGCTCCTCCGCACTCGCACCGCCAGGTCCACTCGCCGCGCTGCGTCCGGCTGACCCGCGGGTGGTGGTGGGCCAGGTCCGGGTGCCCGTGCCGTGCGGTCGTGGTCGTCATGTCGCCCTCCTGCCTCCCCGAGGGGTTCGCGGCCCCTCGACCTCCGGATGTCCTCGGACACGACGATCCCGTTCCGGCGGCCGTCGGTCTGTGCCCGCGGCGACACGACGCGTGTGCCCGGCGGCACGTGGCATCGGCCCGGCAGACATGACCGCGGCTCCCGGCCTGCTCGCCGACCTGGGACCGGACGAGCGCCGTGCGGTGCTGTCCCGCATGCATCGGCGGACGTTCGCCGCGGGTGAGATCGTCTGCCACGAGGGCGATCTCGCCGACACGGTGCACTTCGTCGTCGTGGGCCGGGTCGTCGCCTGGCGGGCGTCGGACTCGGGTGACGTGCACGCCTACGCCGTCATGGGCCCGGGGCAGACGTTCGGCGAGCTCGCGATGATCCGTCGCGACGGCCGGCGCACGGCGACCGTCGAAGCCATCGAGCCCACGGTGACGATGACGCTCTCCTTCGTCGAGTTCGAGCGGCTCTGTGCCGCGCACCCGGAGGTCAACCGGCTGCTCCTGCGGCTGCTCGCGGCTCGCGTCACGCGGCTCACCGATGCCCTCATGGAGGCGCTGCACCAGCCGGCGGAGCAGCGGGTGGTGCGACGTCTGGCCGGGCTCTGCGACGTCTACGCGTCGGGCTCCTCGCACGAGGCGGTGCCCGTCCTGGTCCCGCTCAACCAGACCGACCTGGCCGAGCTGGCCGGGGTCACGCGCCCGACGGCCAACCGCGTGCTGCGGCGCCTCGAGGCCGAGGGTGTCGTCGAGCTGCTGCGCGGGCGCATCTCGGTCCGGGACGTCGATGCCCTCCGGCGCAGGCCATGATGGGCCGGTGACGATCTACCACCTGGCCGAGCAGTCCCACTGGGAGCAGGCACTCCGCGACAGCGCCTACACGCGGTCGACGCGGCAGCTGTCCCTAGAGCAGGAGGGCTTCATCCACGCGTCGTCGGCGGAGCAGTGGCCGGTGGTGCGGCGACGCTTCTACGGCGACGTCACCGAGCCGCTCGTCCTGCTCGAGATCGACGAGTCGCGGCTCGGGTCGAGGGTCGTCTACGAGGTCGGTGACCCGGAGACCGGCGAGGAGTTCCCGCACGTGTACGGCCCGGTCGAGGTCGACGCCGTCGTCGCCGCCACGGTGCTGCTGCCGCCACACGCCTGACCTCCCAACCGTCGAGAGGCCACGTTCGGTGGTCTCCCTCCCGTCGAGAGGCCACCTTCGGCGAGATCAGTCGGGCCGGATGCGGCCGCGGCCCGACTTGACGTCGCTCCGGCGCTTCTTGCCCGCGAGGCGACGCTGCTGGGAGCCGCGGGTCGGCTTCGTCGCACGCCGCGACGGCGCCAGGGGAGCGAGTGCCTCGCGCAGCAGGGCCTCGAGGCGCTCGCGCGCGGCCGCCCGGTTGCGCAGCTGGGACCGGTGCTCCGACGCGACGACGGCGACGCGTCCGGCGACGAGCCGCCCCGCGAGTGCCTCGACGGCACGCTCGCGCTGGGCCGGCGTCAGCGCGCTGGAGGTGCCGGGCTCGAAGAGCAGCTCGACACGGCTGTCGGTCGTGTTGACGCCCTGGCCGCCCGGCCCGGACGACCGGCTGAACCGCTCGACGAGCTCGACCGCGGGGATGACGAGGCCACGCCGCAACCCGGGGCCCGGGGCGACGACGAGGTCCTGGCCCGGTTCGCTCACCCCGCCATTGTGCGGGACGACGCGGGGTCAGCGCGGGGGCATGCGCAGGGCGCCGTCGAGGCGGATGACCTCGCCGTTGAGCATCGGGTTGTCGACGATGTGGCGCACCAGCGAGGCGTACTCGACCGGGTTGCCGAGGCGCGAGGGGTGCGGCACCTGCTTCTCGAGGATCTCCTTGACCTCACCCGGCAGCCCGGCGAGCATCGGCGTCTCGAAGGTGCCGGGGGCGATGGTCATGACGCGGATCGCCTTGTCCGCCAGGTCTCGCGCGGCCGAGAGGGTGAGCCCGACGATGCCGCCCTTGCTCGCGGCGTAGGCGGCCTGGCCGATCTGCCCGTCGAAGGCGGCGATGCTCGCGGTGTTGACGATGACGCCCCGGTCGCCGTCGACGGGCTCGTTGCCGAGCATGGCCGCGGCCGCGAGACGCAGCACGTTGAACGAGCCGACGAGGTTGATGTCGATGACCGTCCGGAACGTCTCGAGCGCGAGCGGTCCGCCGCGGCCGATGACGCGGCCAGGGGTGGCGACGCCGGCGCAGTTGACGGCGATGCGCAGCTCGCCGAGCGAGGTGGCGCGGTCGACCGCGGCCTGCACCTGCGCCTCGTCGCGCACGTCGGCCGGAACGAAGACGACGCGGTCGCCGCCGAGCTCGTCGACGAGCGCCGGGGCGGTGGAGCCCTCGAGGTCGATGACGACGGCCTTGGCACCGTCGGCCACGAGGCGCCGCACGGTGGCCCCGCCGAGGCCCGAGCCTCCGCCGGTCACGAGGGCGACGGTCGAGGAGTTCAGCTGCATGGCAAGGCCTTTCGGGTCAGGGGAGGTCGTGCGGAGGTACCGGGCTTGGGGACAGGTCAGCGGACCTGGGCGAGCAGCTGGCGGGACACGACGAGACGCTGGATCTGGTTGGTGCCCTCGAAGATCTGGGTGACCTTGGCCTCGCGCATGTAGCGCTCGAGCGGGAAGTCCTCGGTGTAGCCGGCGCCGCCGAGCACCTGGACCGCGTCGGTCGTCACCTTCATCGCCGCGTCGGTGGCGACGAGCTTGGCGACGGCTGCCTCCTTGCTGAAGGCGCGGCCGGCGTCCTTGAGGCGCGCGGCGTGCAGGTAGGTGGCGCGGGCGCTCGTGACCGCGGCCTCCATGTCGGCGAGGAGGAAGGCGAGGCCCTGGAAGTCGGCGATCCGGCGTCCGAACTGCTCGCGCTCCGACGCGTACCGCGCGGCGGCGTCGAGGGCCGCCTGGGCGAGACCGGTGGCGGCCGCGGCGATGCCGAGCCGGCCTGCGTCGAGGGCCGAGAGGGCGGTCTTCATGCCGTCGCCCTCGGCTCCGACGAGGCGGGCGCCCTCGACGGGGACGGCGTCGAACATGACCTGTGCCACGGGGTCGCAGTGCAGGCCCATCTTGCGCTCGGGCTCGGCGAAGGTCAGCCCGGGCGCGTCGGCGGGGACGACGAACGTCGACAGGCCCTTGCCGCCGTCGTCGGAGGTGCGGGCGAACGTCGTGTAGTAGTCGGCGTGGCCGGCGTGGCTGATCCAGGCCTTGGTGCCCTTGAGGCTCCAGCCGTCAGCGGTGCGCGTGGCGCGGGTCGTCATGGAGGCGATGTCGGAACCGGCAAGGGGCTCGGACAGGCAGTAGGCGCCGAGCTGATCGCCGGAGAGCATGCCGGGCAGGAGGGCGGCCTTCTGCTCGTCGGTGCCGTAGGTCGCGACGGGGTAGGCGGTGAGGCTGTGGACGCTGACGCCGACGGCGACGCTCATCCAGACCGACGCGATCTCCTCGACGACCTGCAGGTACACCTCGTAGGGCTGGTCGGCCCCGCCGAACTCCTCCGGGTAGGGCAGCGACAGCAGCCCGGCCCGTCCGAGCGTGCGGAACGCCTGCTCGGGGAACTCGCGGGCGCGCTCGGCGGCGTCGACCCGCGGGGCGAGGTCCTTGCGGCAGATCTCGCGCGTCAGCTCGATGAGGTCGGCGGCGTCGTCGGTGGGCATCAGCCTCGTCGCTGGCATGGCGAAATACTAGGACGTCCGAGCATCTCGTCCAAAATGTGGGACGCATCGGACGGGCGGGCCGGACAAACGCGGTGCGCGGCACCCGTGACGGGTCTTACGCTCGGCGCGTGCCGGGAGTGCCGAGCGTGCCGAACCTCCTGCTGCGGCCGCTGCGCCCGGCCGACGCGAGACGCACCTTCTACGCCCTGACGGCGGTCAGCGCGTTCGCGTTCTCGCTCTGCTTCACGCTCAACCTCGTCTTCCAGTACCGCGTCATCGGCCTCGACCCGTTCCAGATGGTGCTCGTCGGCACGGTGCTCGAGGTCACCTGCTTCCTCTTCGAGGTGCCGACCGGTGTCGTGGCCGACCTCGTGAGTCGCCGCCTGTCGGTCATCATCGGCTTCTTCCTCATCGGCATCGGCTTCGCGTTCGAGGGCGTCGTCGCGACGTTCGCCGCCGCCGTCGTCGGCAACGTCGTGTGGGGCATCGGCTACACGTTCACCTCGGGTGCGCTCCAGGCCTGGATCACCGACGAGGTGGGGGAGGAGGCCGTCGGGCCGGTCTTCACCCGCGAGACCCAGGTCGACCTCGGCGCGAGCGTCGTCGGCACGCTCGCCGCCGGCGCACTGGGGCTGCTCGCGCTGCGCGTGCCGGTCGTCGTGGCCGGGGTCGTGCTCATGGGGCTCGCCGTCGGCCTGCTGCTCGTCATGCCCGAGCGCCACTTCCACCCGACGCCTCGCGGCGACCGGGAGACCTTCGCCCACCTGCGCGCCCAGCTCGTCGGCGGCCTCCGCGTGGCCCGGCACCGACGCGTCGTGCGCGCCTTCCTGCTCGTCAGCCTCCTCGTCGGCCTGTCGAGCGAGGTCTTCGACCGGCTCTGGCGGGTACGGCTGCTCGACACCTTCGCGATGCCGGAGGTCTTCGGTGGCGACGAGGCGCTCGCGTTCACCGCGTTCGCCCTCGTGGGAACGCTGATCTCGCTCGCGGCCTCGCTGGCCAGCGGCCGGTGGCTGCCGCGGCGGTTCGTCGACGAGCACCCGGCCGTGCCGGTCGTCGTCGCGGTGTCGGCCCAGGTGCTGGCCGTCGTCGGCGTGGCCGTGCTCGGCAACCTGTGGCTCGTCCTCGCCTGCGTCTGGCTGCGGGGCGCCGGCCAGGCCTTCGCCGGCCCGATCCAGGCCGCCTGGCTCAACCGCAACCTCGAGTCGGGCACCCGGGCGACCGTCCTGTCGATGAACGGCCAGGCCGACGCCATCGGCCAGGTCGCGGGCGGGCCCCCGCTCGGGGCGCTGGCGTCGTGGGCCTCGATCCCGGTGGCGCTGCTCGTGGCCGCCGTCGTGCAGGCGCCGTCGGTGCTCGCGTTCCTGCGGGTGCGCCGCAGCACCGGCCGGCCCGACGCCGAGCCGGTCGGCGACGTGGCCCCTGCTCCCGCAACGTGACCCGGGTCAGCGGGGGTAGGTGCGCACCTCGGTGGCCTTGACCGCGGCCCACAGCTGATCGCCGACGCGGATGCCGAGGCCGGCCACCGACTCGAGCGTCACCTCGGCCGTCAGGGCGAGGTCGCCCTCGAGCCCGACACGGGCCGACTGGCCCTGCATCGTCACCGACGCCACCCGCAGCGGCCACGTGTTGCGCGGTGAGCCGTCGGGCCGTGAGCGGTGCAGCGCGACGCCCTGCGGCGGGACCGTCGCCCACACCGGCCCCTCCGTGGGGTCGGTCGTCACGAGGAGCGCACCGGTCGGCGTCGTGACGTGACCGTGCGAGTCGCCTTGTCCCGCATAGAGGTTGAGCCCGACTACGGTGGCCACGTAGTGGCTGCGCGGCTCGCCGAGCACCTCGGCCGGCGTGCCGGCCTGCGACACGCGTCCGTCCTCGACGAACACGAGGTGGTCGGCGAGCGTCAGGGCGTCGAGCGGGTCGTGGGTGACGAGGACGGTGACACCGTCGTAGCCGGCGAGTCGTGCCGCGAGGTCGCTGCGCGTGCGGGCGCGGGTGTCGGGGTCGAGGGCAGCCAGCGGCTCGTCGAGCAGGAGCAGCGACGGGTCGGTGGCCAGGGCCCGGGCCAGCGCGACCCGGGCCTGCTGGCCCGAGGACAGCTCGCGCGGGTGCGCGTCGGCGCGATCGGCGAGGCCGACGCGTCGCAGCTCGTCGACGGCCCGCTCGCGGGCCGTGTGCCGGTCGACGCCGCGGCTGCGCGGACCGTACGCGACGTTGTCGACGGCGCGCAGGTGGGGGAACAGGAGGCTGTCGGCGAGCATGAGGCCGACCGCGCGCTGCTCGGGCGGGACTCGTCGGTCGCCGTCGTCCCAGACCTGCGCACCGACGCGGACGTGCCCCGCCTCGAGGGGCAGCACCCCGGCGAGCGCGAGGACGGTCGTCGTCTTGCCACCGCCGTTCGGGCCGAGCACGCCGATGACCTGCCCGGGCTCTGCCGACAGTGCGACGTCGACCTCGGTCTGCCCGCGGCGCAGGCGGACCCTGGCGTCGAGGTGGCCGGAGCCCCGCGGCGTCGGGGCGCTCACCGCAGCCACCGCCCGCGGAGCACGCCGAGCACGAGGACGCTCACACCGAGCAGCAGGATCGAGATCGAGATGGCCACCTGCGGGTCGCGCTCGAGCTCGACGTAGACGAGCAGGGGGAGGGTCTGGGTGCGGCCCTGGAAGTTGCCGGCGAAGGTGATCGTCGCGCCGAACTCGCCGAGCGCACGGGCCCACGCGAGCGCGAGCCCGCTCGCGATGCCCGGCAGCACGAGCGGGATGCCGACGGTGCGCAGGTAGCGCAGGTCGCTCGCCCCGAGGGTGCGGGCCACCGACTCCAGGCGCGGGTCGAGCCCGCGCATCGCGCCCTCGACGGCGAGCACGTAGTACGGCATCGCGACGAACGTCTCGGCGAGCACGACCGCGACCGTCGTGAACGGGATCTGGATGCCGAACGGCGAGAGGTACTGTCCGAGAAGGCCGCCGCGGCCCCACGTCATGAGCAGGGCCATGCCGCCGACCACCGGGGGCAGCACGAGCGGCACCGTGAGCAGGGCGCGCAGCCAGCTCGTGGCGGTGCTGTCCGAACGCGCCAGGAGCCACGCGAGCGGCGTGCCGAGCAACAGGCACAGGACCGCGGTGCACGACGTCGTCGTCAACGACAGCCGCAGGGCCGGCAGCACCGTCGGCGTCGCGAGGTCGGACGGGATGCGCGCCCAGTCGGCCCTCAGCAGCAGGGCCACGAGGGGCACGACGAGCAACAGCAGCGCGAGCGCCGCCGGCACGCCGAGGGCCACGCGCGAGCGCCACCGTCCGCCCTGCCTCATGTCACGTCATCCTGCCCGCGTGGGACGGGCCCGGCGCTCAGGGCGCGCCGAACCCGAACGACTGCACCGTCGCCAGACCCTTGGAGCTGAGGACGTACGCGACGAAGGCCTTCGTGGCGGCGTCGTCGGTCAGGGTGATGACGGGGTAGTCGAGCGTCGTGTTGTCCTCGGCCGGGATCTCGACGCCCTCGACCGCGTCCTTGGCCGACACGACGTCGGAGTGGTAGACGACGGCGGCGTCGGCCTCGCCGAGCTTGACCTTGGCCAGCGTCGCCTTGACGTCGACCTCCTTGCTCACGATGTTGGGCGTGATGCCGGCCTTGGTGAAGACCTTCTGGGCCGCCTTGCCGCACGGCACGGTGTCGGCGCAGAGCACGACCTTGACGTCGGGCCTGGCGAGGTCGGCGAGCGAGGAGACCTTGGCCGGGTTGCCGGGCGGGACGGCGATCTCGAGGACGTTGGTCGCGAAGCTCTTCGTGCCCTTGACGAGGCTCTTGTCGAGCGGGTCGGCCGCTGAGGTGCCGGCGAGGGCGAGCACCGACGCGGGGGCGCCGTTGTTCGCCTGCTGCACGAGCGTCGCGCTCGAGCCGTAGGAGGTCTCGACGCCGACGCCGGGGTTGGCGGCCTCGAAGTCCTTCTTCAGCTGGTCGAAGGACTCGGTGAGCGAGGCGGCCGCGAGGACCGTGACGGTCCCCTGGAGGGAGGCCGCCGAGGCACCGGACCTCCCCGGCTGTCCGGTGCCGTCGGCGGTCGAGGGGGTGCTGCTGCCGCACGCGGCGAGCACGAGGGCCGCGAGCACGGGGACCGCGGGGAGCAGGGCGGCACGGGTCCGGTTCATGCGGGCACCTCCACGACGACGTGCGTGGACTTGACCGATGCCACCGCGACCGAGCCGACCTCGAGGCCGAGGTCGTCGACGGACTCGCTCGACAGCAGGGAGACGATGCGGAACGGGCCGCACTGCATCTCGACCTTGGCCATGACGGTGTCCGTGGTGATGGCGGTGATGATGCCGCGCATCCGGTTGCGGGCGGACGCGCCCCCGATGGCGCCGACCGCAGCCGGATGCGCGAGCTCCTGGGCGACGGCGGCCAGCTGCGCGCCGTCGACGGTGCGACGGCCGGCCTCGTCGGTGCCTCCCGCGAGGCGTCCGGCGTCGACCATCCTTCGGACGGTGTCGTCGGAGACGCCGAGCAGGGCGGCGGCCTCGGTGATGCGCAGGTGCGGCATGAGAACGACTCTACACACGCATCTGCGTAGTCGCACACGCTCCCGCGCGCCGCGCGCGCCACCCAGGGTCTCCGGGTCGACCCCCCACCTGCTCGATCGGGACAGCGACCGATCGCCGTCTCGATCGGAGAGGGGGTTGACGTGCCGGCTGGTCGGGCGTTTAATCAACGTATCGATTGATCAAGGAGTTGGTTGACAATGATCCTCTCGCCGGTCTCCGAGGCCGACCTCGACCGCGCCTTCGCGGCCCTGGCCGACCCGGTGCGGCGCGCCATCATCGCCCGCCTCAGCCGGGGCGCCGCGACCGTCAACGAGCTCGCCGAACCGTTCTCGATCAGCAAGCAGGCCGTGAGCAAGCACATCCAGGTGCTCGAGTCCGCCGGACTCGTGAGTCGGACCCGCGACGCGCAACGGCGTCCGGTCCACCTCGAGGCCGCCCGGCTCGAGGCCCTGACGGCCTGGATCGACCGTTACCGCCTCGTCGCCGAGCAGCGCTTCCGCAGCCTCGACGCCGTCCTGGCGCGCACCACGAGCAGTACCGACACCTCCACCAACCAGCAGGACACCACCGAGGAGCACCAGACATGAGCAACCCGCTGAACATCGACGCCCCCGCCGGCGTGCCGTGGATCGACTTCACGCGCGAGTTCGACGCCCCCGTCGAGGCCGTCTTCAACGCCCACCGCGACCCGGAGCTCGTCCGCCAGTGGCTCGGCCCGCGCGGCTACGAGATGGTCATCGACCACTGGGACTTCACCTCCGGCGGCGGCTACCGCTACACCCACCGCGACGGTGACAACGTCTACGGCTTCCGGGGCACGTTCCACACCGTCCGCGACAACGAGCTCGCCATCCAGACCTTCGAGTTCGAGGGCGCCCCCGACGAGGTCGCCATCGAGTTCATGCGCTTCGTCGACCTCGGTGACGGCCGCTGCCGGCTCGAGGGCCACAGTGTCGGCCCCACGGTCGAGGGTCGCGACATGATGATCCAGAGCGGGATGGAGAAGGGTATGGTCGAGGGCTACGAGCGCCTCGACGAGCTCGTCGCAGCCTCCTCCAGCACGCCCGCCGACGCCTCGGCGACGCAGGGCTGAGCGCCGTGGACTGGACCCTCGAGGTCGTCATCGTCCCGGTCAGCGACCTCGACGCCGCGATCGCCTTCTACCGCGACCAGGTCGGGTTCCACCTCGACCACGACACGAAGAACGAGCACATGCACGTCGCCCAGCTGACGCCGCGCGGCTCCGGCTGCTCGATCGTCGTCGGCAACATCCCCGCCCAGCAGGAGATGGCGCCGGGATCGCTCAAGGGCGTCCAGCTCGTCGTCGCCGATGCCGAGGCGGCCCGAGCCGAGCTCGTGTCGCGCGGCGTCGAGTGCTCGGAGGTCCAGGTCATCGACCCTCGCGACGGTGGCACGTTCTTCGGGTTCGCCGACCCGGACGGCAACACCTGGGCGGTCCAGCAGATCCAGGCCCGCGCCGATCGCCCGCTCATCCCCGCCGACCACCGCGGCCGCTTCGGTGAGGGCGTCGAGCTGTAACCGCCGGCCGGCGGCACGACGACAGGGTGTGCCGCCGGCCATGCAACGCCAAGCAGGCCTCGCGGCCGGGCTCGTCGACGAGATCTCGCTCCACCTCGCGCCGCGACTCGTCGGCGCGGCACGCCCCTGTTCGAGGGGCTCGACCTGGGCCACGTCGAGCTCGAGCTCCTCGACTGCACGAGCGCGCCGGAGGCGGTCCACCTGCTCTACCGGGTGGTCGGCCGGCCCGAGGCCGTGGACTGAGCCGCAGAACCGAACGACGCGTTCGGTCGTGGACGATGCGATGAACCGCGGACTCCGTGACCGAACGCGTCGCTCGCGCACGGAATGAGTGGTATCGGCTGCACCCACCCCGCTTTCGGGAACGCACCTTCGGGCGGCATACTGACGCGCATGAGCAGCGTCCCCCAGCAGCGCGTCCTCCGGACCGCGATCCCCGGCCCCCGCTCGGTCGAGCTCCAGCAGCGCAAGACGGCCGCCGTGTCCGCCGGTGTCTCCACCGGTCTGCCGGTGTACGTCGAGAAGGCCGGCGGGGGCATCCTCGTCGACGCCGACGGCAACCAGCTCATCGACTTCGGGTCGGGCATCGCCGTCACGACCGTCGGCAACGCCGCCCCGCGCGTCGTCGAGCGGGTCACCGAGCAGGTGCAGGACTTCACCCACACGTGCTTCATGGTGACGCCGTACGAGGAGTACCTCGAGGTCGCCGAGGCCCTCAACGAGCTGACCCCCGGCGACCACGAGAAGCGCTCCGCGCTCTTCAACTCCGGCGCCGAGGCCGTCGAGAACGCCGTCAAGGTGGCTCGCCACTACACCGGGCGCAACGCGGTCGTCGCGTTCGACCACGCCTACCACGGTCGCACCAACCTGACGATGGCGCTGACGGCGAAGAACATGCCGTACAAGCACAAGTTCGGCCCCTTCGCCGGCGAGGTCTACCGCGCGCCGATGAGCTACCCGTACCGCTGGCCGGGCGGCCCCGCCGACTGCGCCAAGGAGTCGTTCGACGTCTTCGTCTCGCAGGTGCACGCGCAGGTGGGCGAGGAGAACCTCGCGGCCGTCATCCTCGAGCCGATCCAGGGCGAGGGCGGCTTCATCGTGCCGGCGCCGGGCTTCGTCAAGCAGGTCGCCGAGTGGTGCCGCGAGAACGGCATCGTCTTCATCGCCGACGAGGTGCAGACCGGCTTCTGCCGCACCGGCGACTGGTTCGCCAGCGAGCACGAGGACGTCGTCCCAGACCTCATCACGACGGCCAAGGGCATGGCCGGCGGCCTGCCCCTCGCCGGGGTCACGGGCCGCGCCGAGATCATGGACGCCGTCCACGGGGGTGGCCTCGGCGGCACCTACGGCGGCAACCCCGTCGCGTGCGCGTCGGCCCTCGGCGCCATCGAGACCATGAAGGCCGACGACCTCTGCGGCCGCGCCAAGCAGGTGGAGGCGCTCTTCCGGCCCCGGCTCGAGGCGCTCGCCGCGAGGTACCCGCAGATCGGCGACATCCGCGGCCGCGGCGCCATGCTCGCGGTCGAGCTCGTCAACGGCGAGGGCGACCTCACCCCGAACGCCGCCCTCACCGGCGCCGTCAACAGGGCGTGCCACGCCGCCGGTCTCGTGACCCTGACGTGTGGTACGTACGGCAACGTCTTCCGCTTCCTGCCGCCGCTCGCCGCCGGCGACGACCTGCTCGCCGAGGGCCTCGACGTCTTCGAGGAGGCGTTCGCCGCCAGCGTCTGACAGGCTGTACGACGCATCGAGGCCGACCCGCGTTCGTGGCGGGTCGGTCTCTGCGCGTCCGGGCTCCCGCGCCGGACGAGCCCGCCGGTGCCATCGCCGCTCAGACGACGTCGAACAGCTCGGTGTGGATGTGCCGCGACGGCGCGCCCCGGTCGCTGACGATGCGCGTCGCGGCCGCGACCATCGGGCCCGGCCCGCAGATGAAGTAGTCGACGCGCTCCTTCCTGCGTCGGGTCGGCAACGCGGCCTCGAGCGTCTCCTTCGTGAAGCGTCCGACCTCGCCCTCCCACTCCTGCGGCGGCTCCTCGAGGATCTCGACGAGCTGCAGGTCGAGCTGCTCCTCGAGGTGCTCGCTGTCGGCGCGGTGCAGCATGTCGTCCGCGGTGCGCCCGGCCACGACGAGCAGCACCGGGCGCCGGTCGCCGCGGGCGGCCAGGGTGCGCAGCATGCTGAGCATCGGGGTGATGCCGACGCCACCTGCGATGAGGACGAACCGGTCCGAGCGCAGCCCGTCGAGGGTGAAGGCGCCGTGCGGCCCGTCGAGGAAGACGTGCCGGCCCGGCCGGAGCCCCGCGACGATCTCGCTGAAGTCGCCCAGGCCCTTGATCGTGAACTCCTTGCGCCACGGCTCGGTGGCGTCGGAGGAGATGGTGAACGGGTGCTCCTCGAAGACGAACGGCGAGGCGCCGATCTTGAGCCAGGCGAACTGCCCTGGCCGGAACGGCACCCCGCGGTGCCCGACGGCCCGCAGCACCAGCGTCGTGGCCCCGGGCGCCGGGTGGCGCACCTCGTCGACCACGTACCTGTTGCGGAGGGCCCGCAACGGTCGCCAGACCCAGCGGTGGGCGACGGCCAGCAGCATCGCGACGCCGAGGGCCATCAGCCAGTAGCGGGTCTGGTCCCAGCGCGTCAGGTCCTGCAGCCACAGCACGTGCAGCGCCGTCGCGACCAGCGCGACGTTGGCGAGGAGCACGTGCACGAGCCGCCAGCCCTCGTAGCGGGGCCGGCGCCGGCGGCGGGTCAGCCCGAGCGTCACGAGGCCGATGAGCGCGAGCGTCGCGATGCTCGCCGCCCACACGCGGGGCGGGGCGGTGCGCAGGTCGAGGACGCCGACGCCCGGTCCCGGGCGCAGCAGCACCGCGACGACGTGGGCCAGCACGAGCCCGACGGCGATGAGCGCGAGCGCGCGGTGGCTGCGCAGGAGACGCTCCACGCCGAGGTAGCCCGTGATCGGCCGGAAACGGCTCGGCAGGACGAACGTCAGGAGCAGCAGCGAGGCCGCCGCGAGCGCTGCGACGAGGGACGTGACCCGCCAGAAGCCCTGGTGCGACGACTCGGGGGCCGTCCAGAGGATCCGCAGCGGCACCCCGATGGCGGCGATGACGAGCAGCACCCACGCCACGGGGGCGAGGAGTCGCCGGGTCGCGCCGCCCCGGAGGCGTCGCGGGGCCGCGCTCGAAGGCGTCTGGGCGGGCAGTGACGCCGCGTCCTCGGACGCCGGCTCGCGGTGCACGGCGGCTCCTTCCCGCGCCGCGCTGCGTCCCGTCGGCGTCCGCGCACGGTGCGACAGCGGCAGCCTAGGAGCGCCGCTCCGTGCAGGACTTCAAGCCAGTGTTAAGCCCGGTTTAAGGCGGCGGTGACGGACCGCCACGGTTCGGGCGCATCGGGCGAAACGCCTGCGCCGCAGGGGTTCTCGCCGTCGGTCAGTCCGGCTCGACGGGCGTGACGTCGGGGCGCTTGGCCGAGCGGTGGTCGCCGGAGGAGCGGCCCGTGAGGCGTCGGTGCACCCACGGCCCGACGTACTCCCGAGCCCACTGTGCGTTGGCCTGGAGCGCCTCACGGCGGCTGATCGGGGGAGCGGGGTCGAGCGGCGTCTCCCACCCGGCCTCGGACGGCGCATGACCGAGGGCCTCGAGCGCGGCGAGCGATACGCGTCGGTGCCCCTCGGGGGTCATGTGGATGCGGTCCTCGGACCACATCCGCCAGTCGCGCAGGGCGTGCAGGCCCCACTGGTCGATGACGTGGGCGCCGTTGCGGCGGGCGATGCTCCAGATGTTGGCCGAGTGGATCGCGGCGCGGCCGCGGGTGGCCTTGACCAGCGGCGCGTCGGCCGGGTCGACGGGGGTCGCCATGAGGACGTCGGCGCCGGTCGCGCGGATGCGGGCCACGGCCGCCTCGAGGCGCGCGGCGAGCCCGTCGAGGTCGGCCTTGGGCCGCAGGATGTCGTTGCCGCCGCCGACGATGCTGACGAGGTCGGGCTCGAGGGAGAGCGCGTCGTCGAGCTGCGGGCCCACGACGTCGGCGAGCTTGCGGCCCCGGACGGCGAGGTTGGCGTAGCCGAAGTCCTGCCCGGCGGCGGTGGCGATCCCGGACAGGTGGGCGGCGAGACGGTCGGCCCAACCGGCGAACTCACCGTCGTGCGCGAACGTCGGGTCGTCGTCGCACATGCCCTCGGTGAAGGAGTCGCCGATCGCGACGAAGCGCGTCCAGACGCGCGGCACGTGGACGCCGGGTGCGGGCTGGGTCATGTCAGGCTCCAGTCGATGGGGTCGGCCCCCTGCCCGGCGAGCAGCTCGTTGGTGCGGCTGAAGGGCCGCGACCCGAAGAAGCCCGACCGCGCCGAGAGCGGTGAGGGGTGGGCGGACTCGATGCGCGGCACGTCGCCGAGCATCGGCGCGAGCGACTGCGCCTGGCGGCCCCAGAGGATGGCGACGAGCGGGCCGCCTCGCTCGACGAGAGCCGAGATCGCCTGTGCCGTCACGGTTTCCCAGCCCTTGCCCTGGTGGCTCGCCGGCTTGCCGGGGCGCACCGTGAGCACGCGGTTGAGCAGCATGACGCCGCGCCCGAACCACGGCGAGAGGTCGCCGTTCGCCGGCGTGGGCAGGCGCAGGTCGGTGCCGAGCTCGGTGTAGATGTTCTGCAGCGAGCGCGGCACGGGGCGCACGTCGGGGGCGACGCTGAAGCTGAGGCCGACGGGGTGGCCGGGCGTCGGGTAGGGGTCCTGGCCGACGACGAGCACCCGCACGTCGGGCAGCGGCAGCGAGAAGGCCCGCAGCACGGAGTCACCGGCCGGCAGGTAGCCGCGACCGGCCTGGACCTCGCCGCGGAGGAACTCGCCCAGGGTGGTGATGGTGTTGGCGACGGGTTCGAGGGCGGGCACCCAGGTCGGGTGGACGAGCTCGCTCAGGGGTCGCGCTGGCACGGCCACACGCTACCCCCGTGCCCGGTGCGACAGAATCGACCCCGATGGACCTCACACTGCGCGGCCCCGCCCTCGTCGGCGACACCGTCCTGCCCGACGTCCTCGTCCGGGTCGAGGGGGAGCGGATCACCGCGGTCACCCCGCTGGCCCCCGGTGTCGACCCGCCCGCCGACGCCCGTGGCGCCGAACGCGTCGACGGCACCCTGCTGCCCGGCTTCGTCGACATCCACTGCCACGGCGGCGGCGGTGCGGCCTTCACCGACCTGCGCGACGCCGCGGCAGAGGCCACGGCGCGCCACCACCACGAGCGCGGCTCGACGAGCGTCGTCGCGAGCCTCGTGACGATGACCCCCGCCGACCTCGAGCGCGGCGTCGCGATGCTGGCCGAGCTCGCCGACGACGGCCTCGTCGACGGCATCCACCTCGAGGGCCCGTGGCTGGCCGAGGCTCGGTGCGGCGCGCACGACCCGATGCTGCTGCGCGACCCCTCGCTCGCCGAGGTCGAGCGGCTCCTGCACCTGGCCCGCGGCCACCTGCGCCAGGTGACGCTCGCGCCCGAGCGCACCCACGGCCTCGACGCCGTGCGCTGGTTCACCGACGCCGGGGTGCACGCCGCCGTCGGCCACACGACCGCCACGTTCGCGCAGGTCGAGCAGGCCCTGGCGGCCGGCGCCGACCTCGCGACCCACCTGTTCAACGGGATGGACCCGTGGCACCACCGCGAGCCCGGCGCCGTCGCCGCGATGCTGCGGGCCGCCGCCCGCGGGGCCGCCACCGTCGAGCTCATCGCCGACGGCGCGCACGTCTCCGACGACACGATGCTCACCGTGCTCGACCTCGTCGGCGTCGACCGCGTCGCGTTCGTCTCCGACGCCATGGCGGCCGCCGGCGTCGGCGACGGCCGCTACGTGCTGGGCGGGCTCGACGTCGTCGTCCGTGACGCCGTGGCACGCCTGGCCCACGATCCGGACGGCTCGTCACCGGGCTCGATCGCCGGCGGCACGGCTCACGTCGCCGACGTCGTCGCCCGGGCCGTCGCGTCCGGCGTGCCGCTGTCGTCGGCTGCCCGCAGCGGGTCCCGAACTCCTGCAAGGGCGCTCGGTCTGGAGGGTCGCGGCGTGCTCGCCGAGGGGGCGCGCGCCGACCTCGTCGTCGTCGACGCGGCGGCCCGGGTGGAGCGGGTCATGCGCGCCGGGCGCTGGCTCGGCTGAGCACCACAGGCCCTAGGCTCGGCCGGTGACCTCTCCCCGCTGGACCACCGCCGTCTTCGACCTCGACGGCACCCTCGCAGACACGATCAACCTCATCGTGGAGTCGTACCAGCACGCGTTCCGCACGGTGCTCGGCCGCGAGGAGGACCCCACGGTCATCCGCTCGTGGATCGGCCGTCCGCTCATCAACGCCTTCCGCGACCACTCGCCCGAGCACGCCGACGAGCTCTACGCCACGTACCTGCAGTGGAACGCCGACAACACCGAGCGGCTCATCCGCGGCTACGACGGCGTGCGCGAGGTGCTCGGCGACCTCCGCGCCGCGGGCGTCCGCGTCGGGGTCGCCACGTCCAAGCGTCGCGAGTCCGCCCAGCAGGCGATGGACATCCTCGGGCTGTCCGAACACGTCGAGGACCTCGTGGCGATGGAGGACACCGAGCGCCACAAGCCGGACCCGACCCCGATCCTGCTCTGCCTCGAGCGCCTCGGCCGCGGGTCCAACGACGCCGTCTACGTCGGTGACGCCGTCGTCGACGTGCTCGCCGGCAAGGCCGCGGGCGTCGACACCCTCGCCGTCACGTGGGGCGCCGGGACGACCGAGGCGCTGTACGGCGTCCGGCCCACCGTCGTCGCCCAGGACGCGGCCGGGCTGCGCGAGGCGCTCCTCGGCTGATCCGCGCTCCGCCGGGGTGTCGGAGGACCCCCGGCGAGGCCCTAGCATCGGCGGGTGCACAGCTTCGACAAGGACGCCGACCACGTCGCCGTCGACAAGGTCCTGAGCTACGCGCGCGAGCGCCTCCTCATGGACCCGATCCCGCTCGACGGCGCCCAGACCGAGGAGTACCTCCACGCCGCGGTCGGCCAGACGATCACCCCGACGGGCCTCGGCTCGACGCGGGCCATGGAGCTCTTCGAGCACACGCTCGCCCCGGCCTGCCTGTCCACCGACCACCCGCGCTACCTCTCCTTCATCCCGTGCGCCCCGACGCGTGAGGCGGCGGCCTTCGACGTCGTCGTCGGCGCCTCGTCGGTCTACGGCGGCTCGTGGATGGAGGGTGCCGGCGCGATCTACGCCGAGAACCAGGCGCTGCGCTGGATCTCCGACCTCGTCGGCCTGCCCGAGTCGGCCGGGGGCGTCTTCGTGCCCGGTGGCACGGTGGGCAACCTGTCGGCGCTCGTCGTGGCCCGCCACACGGCCCGGGCCCGGGCCAGGGAGGCCGGCACGGGCGCGCGTCCGTACCGCATCGCCGCCACCGACAACGCCCACTCCTCGGTGGTGTCGATGGCCGCGGTCATGGACGCCGAGGTCGTCGGGGTGCCCGTCGACGAGAAGCTCCGCCTCACCGGCCCCGAGCTGCGCCAGGTCCTCGAGGAGCACGGCCCCGAGACGTTCTTCGCCGTCGTGGCCACGTCGGGCACGACGAACTTCGGCGTCGTCGACGACCTCGCGTCGGTGGCCGAGGTGTGCCGTGAGTACGGCATCTGGCTGCACGTCGACGGCGCGTACGGCGGCGCCGGGCTCGCCGCACCGTCGGTGCGCCACCTCTTCGCCGGCATCGAGCACGCCGACTCCTTCATCGTCGACCCGCACAAGTGGCTCTTCGCGCCGTTCGACTGCTGCGCGCTGATCTACCGCGACCCGCAGGTGGCGCGGGTCGCCCACACCCAGGAGGCCGGCTACCTCGACGTGCTGACCTCGGCGCCGGAGTGGAACCCGACCGACTACTCGATCGGCCTGACCCGCCGGGCCCGCGGGCTGCCGTTCTGGTACTCGCTCGCGGTGCATGGCACCGACGCCTACGTCGAGGCGATCGAGAGCACCCTCGAGGTGACCCGCTTCGCCGCCGACGAGATCGGCCGCCGGTCCTACCTCGAGGTCGTCCGCGAGCCGGACCTGTCGGTCGTCGTGTTCCGGCGTCTCGGCTGGGGTCCGGAGGACTACGCGGCGTGGACCGACCGGCTCCTCGGCCAGGAGTTCGCCTTCGTCGTGCCGACGACCTTCCGCGGCGAGACCCTGACGCGCTTCGCCATCGTCAACCCGCACACGACGAAGGAGGACGTGTCGGCGATCCTCGATACGATGTCCTGACGCCCGCCCGCCCGACGGCGGTTGGGAGGGGGCGTCCACCGTGTGACGTATGCGGCTCTTGAGGCTGTTGTGACCGGTGTGGCAGCGTTGTCGACATCGCCCCGCTGAATCCCGGTGACACCCCGGCGAGCCTCCCGCAGGCTGAATGACACCCCTGTCATTTGCGTCTAGGGTTGGCCCCGGAGCCAACGCAGCAGCACCCGTGCTGCTCACCGCCACCGGGGATGGGTCGGCACCGGCGCGGCCCGCCATCGGCGCAGCCGCACCGGAGCCCGGCTCCGCGGGGGTTGAGCGGAACAGCACAGCACGGACCGAGCCGCACGACGCGACGAGACGGGGACATGAGTACAGAACACGCCACGGCGCAGCCGCACCGCCACGACTCCGAGGGCGCCCTCAGCGACCGCGACCTCGAGATCCTGGCCTTCGAGCGCCAGTGGTGGAAGTACGCGGGCTCGAAGGAGCAGGCCATCAAGGAGCTCTTCGACATGAGCTCCACGCGCTACTACCAGGTGCTCAACGCCCTCCTCGACGACCCACAGGCCCTCGAGGCCGACCCGATGCTCATCAAGCGGCTGCGCCGGATGCGCGCCAGCCGCCAGCGCGCCCGCACGAGCCGGCGCCTCGGCATCAACGTCTGACGCGTCGCCCGACGGCCCCGCCCCTCTCTGGCCGTCCCCTGCCGTCCTCCTGAGAGCCGCCGGCTGTCCGCGGACGGGCTGCCGCGCGCCCGCGCGGACGTCCATGCCAGCGCCTCGCCCGCGTGGTTCACTTCCCCCATGGCCGAGGTGACGATCCGCCGCGCCGGGGCCGACGACGCGTTCATCGTCGCCGCGCTGCACCTGCAGTTCGCCCGCGAGCTGGGCATGCCGTCCGAGCCGGGCTACCTCGACCGGTTCGTCGACGCGTGGCTGCAGGAGCGGCCCGACCGCCCGACGTGGATCGCCGAGAGCCGTGGCGAGCACGCCGGCATCCTCGAGACCCGGCGCATCCGGGCCCTGCCCTGGCCGGGTCGGCGCGACGTCAGCTGGCTGCACGTCGGCGGACTCTTCGTCGCTCCCACGTGCCGCGACCGCGGCGTCGGGCGGGCGCTGACGGAGGCGATGATCGAGTGGTCACGCACGACCGATGTCAAGTGGATCCGCCTCAACGCCCCCGACGCGCAGGCCCAGGAGTTCTACGCGCGGCTCGGCTTCACCTCTCCGGGCACCCTCATGGAGTTCGACCTGCGGGACCCCTCGTGACCGCTCGCCCCGGTCCGACCAACTCGCTCGTCGACGTCGCCGGCCTGCGCGTCGGCCACGCCACGCGCGACGAGCCGGGCTGGCTCACCGGCACGACCGTCGTGCTGACACCGCCCGGCGGGGCCGTGGCCGGCGTCGACGTGCGGGGCGGCGGGCCCGGCACCCGCGAGACCGACCTGCTCGACCCGCGCAACCTCGTCGACCGCGTCGACGCCGTCGTTCTCGGTGGCGGCTCGGCACTCGGGCTGGCCGCCGCCGACGGGGTCGCCCGCGGCCTGCTCGCCGACGGCCGTGGCTGGCCGATGGGGGAGGGGCACGTCGTGCCGATCGTGCCGGGCGCCATCCTCTTCGACCTCGGCCGCGCCGGCACGTGGGAGCACCACCCGGGCGCCGACGAGGGCCGCGTCGCCTACGAGGCGGCCCGTGATGCGTCCGGCGAGGCGACCCCCGACCAGGGCTGCGTCGGTGCAGGCACCGGTGCCAAGGCCGGTGGCCTCAAGGGCGGGATCGGCGCGGCCAGCGTCGTGCTCGAGTCCGGAGTCACCGTGGCGGCGCTCGTGGCCGTCAACGCGGTCGGCTCGGCCGTCGACCCGACCACCGGGGCGATCCACGGCGTCCGGTACGGCCTCGACGACGAGTTCGCGGGGGTCGGCACACCGAGCCCGGAGGAGGTCGAGGCCGCCCGCGAGCGCGGCGACGCGCTCGCTGCCGCCCGGGTCGGGATGCCCGGCCTCGCCACGACGATCGGGGTCGTGGCCACCGACGCCACGCTGACGAAGGCCCACTGCGCCAAGCTCGCCGGCATCGGGCACGACGGCTTCGCCCGCGCGATCAAGCCCGTCCACACGCTCTTCGACGGCGACACCCTCTTCGCCCTCGCCACCGGCGCCGGCCCGGCGCCTGACCCCCTCGGGCTGACCCTGGTCATGGAGGCGGGGGCCGACTGCGTCGCGCGGGCGATCGCCCACGCGTTGCTCGCCGCGACGTCGGTCGACCGCACCGCCGACGGCGGCGTGGCCCTGCGGTCGTGGCGCGACGCCTTCCCGTCCGCGACGCGCTGAGTCCCGGTCCCCCGAGGGGCCGCAGGTCGTCGAGTGCCGGACGCCTCCGGCGTGCTCCGCAGCACGCCGGAGGCAGGAGCACCTAGCGGTATAGGACTCGAGCAGGTCGTCGCGCACCGCGCGGGAAAGGCCCCGGCGCAGACCGGCGAGCTCCTCGGGCGTGGGGTGAGCGCGCGAACTCTAGCCGCGGGTCGACGCGCGTGTGTCCGGTTCGCCCGGATCCGTGCAGCTTCCTGCACCGACGGGGAGTGTTTCGCGGGACGCGTCAGGCCGGCCGGCGCAGCTGGGCGTAGCCGCGACGGAAGGCATCGGCCAACCCCTCGATCGGGTAGGGGAGCCGCGGATCCGCCTCGCGCAACGCGTCCTCGACGTCGACCCCGGCGTCCCGGCACTCGCGGACCACGGCCGCGACCGCGGCGACCTCGTCGCGCTGCCGGGCGACCAAGGCGACGTCGACGGGCCGGCCGTGCCCGGGCACGACGACGGTGTCGTCCGAGGTCTCGACGAGGTGCTCGGACAGCGTGTCGGCCCAGTCGAGCGGCCAGCAGTCGTCGCCGAACGACGGCGGGGCGCTCTCCTCGACGAGGTCGCCGAGGAAGAGCACGTCGGTGTCGGGCACGGTGACGGCGATGTCGCCGTCGGTGTGGCCGCGTCCGTGCCAGGCCATCGTCACGACGCGGTCGCCGAGGTCGATCGTCGCGTGCGTGCCGAAGGTGCGGTCCGGTCGCCGGACGCGCGTCGCGAGCACGTCTGCGACGTCGCGCGCCGTGTACCCCGACTCCGGCGCGTCGCCCGGGTCGGCCCGGAACAGGGCCCGGTAGCGCTCGGCGTGCGCCTCCAGGGTGCGCCCGACGTTGTCGTGGGCGTGGATCGTCGCGGCCTCGAAGGCGATGTTGCCGAAGGTGTGGTCGAAGTGGACGTGGGTGTTGACGACGTGCGACACGACGATGCCGCGCCCGAGCCGGCGCACGTCGTCGAGGACCCGCCGACCCTGCGCGCCGCTCGCGCGGGTGTCGACGACGACGGCACCGTCGCGGCCGAGCACTAGTCCGACGTTGACGTCCCACTCGGGGTAGCGGGCGACGAGGACCCGGTCGCCGACCTCCACGAACCCGGTGGGGCGGGAGGGGCGCCCGGATGTGATCCGCGTCTCGGAGTCCATGCCCGTCACGCTAGCCGTCCCCGGACGGCGTGGTCTCGGGAGGCGCCCCGAGTGCGATTCGTCTAGTTTTGGGGCCCATGTCCTTCGACTCCGGGGCCCGCCCTCCACGCGCCAACCGTCGTCTCGTGCTCCTGCTGTCCGCGCTCGCCGCCATCGTGCTGGCCGGTGTCGGCGGCGTCGCCCTCTTCTCGGGCGACAGCTGGCGCGACGAGGCGATGTCGTCCGGCGTCTTCCCGAGCCTGCCCGGCAGCGAGTTCTCGAGCACGGCGACCGACGAGCCGTGGTGGACCTCCGCGGCCGGGTCGTCCTCGGCCTCGAGCGCCGCCACGTCCGCGCCTGCCGCCACCGCCACCATCGTGCCGGCGACGGCGTCTGCGCCCGCCGGCTCGAGCACCACCGCGGTCCCGACGAGCACCGCGCCCGCGCCGGCCACGACGCAGGCGCCCTCGACGCCGCCGTCGACGGGAACGCCCTCGCCGTCCTCGACGAACGGCCCCAAGCCGAAACCGCACCCCAAGCCGAGCTCGTCGACCCCGCCGGCCCCGCCGTCGCCGACGCCCTCGCCCACCTCGAGCAGGCCCGGCTGCTGGCTGCTCGTCTTCTGCTGACGAGCCGGTCCCGCATCGGGTCGGTGTCGGCTTTGCGTCGGTCCCGCATCAGGGCCGGCGTCGGGCCGGTGTCGGCCGGGCGTGGCAGCCTGAGCCCATGGACTGCGTCTTCTGCTCCATCGTGGCGGGCGACCTGTCGGCCGACGTCGTGCTCGACGAGCCCGACCTGCTCGGCTTCCTCGACCGACGGCCGGTGTTCAAGGGACACGTGCTCCTCGTGCCGCGCCGCCACGTCGACACGCTCCTCGACCTGCCGGCGTCGCTGCACGCGTCCCTGCTCGGCGCCGCGCAGCGGCTCGCCGGCGCCGTCGTCGAGGGCCTCGGGGCCCAGGGCAGCTTCGTGGCCATGAACAACGTCGTCAGCCAGTCGGTGCCGCACCTGCACGTCCACGTCGTGCCACGGACCAAGGGCGACGGTCTGCGCGGCTTCTTCTGGCCCCGCACCACCTACGCCTCGGAGGCCGAGTCGGCCGAGTACGCGGCCCGTCTCGCCGGGGCGCTCGCACCGCCGACCGAGCCCGTCCGCGCCTGACGCGTCGCCGTGCTGGCCGTGTGCTGGCCGTGTGCTGGCCGTGTGCTGGCCGTGTGCGGGGCCTGCGCCGAACGACGGGGCTCCCCTGCTGTTTGCACTCTCCGGGTGAGAGTGCCAATAATGGCGTTAGCACTCTCCCCGTGGGAGTGACAGAACTGGGCCGCACGCCGAGGGGCTCGGTCCCGCAGCGACCTGAGCTGCCGGGTCCTGCCCCGTCCGTCGCGGGCGTCGTGCGGGCCGCCACCATCGATTCGCGTGGGAGGAACCACCCGAATGGCCAAGACCATTGCGTTTGACGAAGAGGCGCGTCGCGGTCTCGAGCGCGGCATGAACATCCTTGCCGACGCCGTCCGCGTCACCCTCGGCCCGAAGGGCCGCAACGTCGTCCTGGAGAAGAAGTGGGGCGCCCCCACGATCACCAACGACGGCGTCTCGATCGCCAAGGAGATCGAGCTCGACGACCCGTACGAGAAGATCGGTGCGGAGCTCGTCAAGGAGGTCGCCAAGAAGACCGACGACGTCGCCGGCGACGGCACGACGACGGCTACCGTCCTCGCGCAGGCCATGGTGAAGGAGGGCCTGCGCAACGTCGCCGCGGGCGCCAACCCGATGGCCCTCAAGCGCGGCATCGAGAAGGCCGTCGAGGCCGTCTCGGCTCGTCTGCTCGAGCAGGCCAAGGAGATCGAGACCAAGGAGCAGATCGCCTCCACCGCCAGCATCTCGGCGGCCGACGAGGAGATCGGCGGTCTCATCGCCGAGGCGATGGACAAGGTCGGCAAGGAAGGCGTCATCACCGTCGAGGACTCCAACACCATGGGCCTCGAGCTGGAGATGACCGAGGGCATGCGGTTCGACAAGGGCTACATCTCGGCCTACTTCGTCACCGACACCGAGCGCATGGAGACCGTCCTCGACGACGCGTACGTCCTTGTCGCGAACAGCAAGATCGGCTCCGTCAAGGACCTTCTGCCCCTCCTCGAGAAGGTCATGCAGTCCGGCAAGCCGCTGCTCATCATCGCCGAGGACATCGAGGGCGAGGCCCTCGCGACTCTCGTGGTCAACAAGATCCGCGGCACCTTCAAGTCCGTCGCCGTCAAGGCCCCGGGCTTCGGCGACCGTCGCAAGGCGATGCTCACCGACATCGCGATCCTCACCGGTGGTCAGGTCATCTCCGAGGAGGTCGGTCTCAAGCTCGAGAACGCCACCCTCGACCTGCTCGGCAAGGCCCGCAAGGTCGTCGTCACCAAGGACGAGACGACCATCGTCGAGGACGCCGAGGACCGCAGCCAGATCGAGGGCCGCATCGCCCAGATCAAGGCCGAGATCGAGAAGTCGGACTCCGACTACGACCGCGAGAAGCTCCAGGAGCGCCTCGCCAAGCTCGCCGGCGGCGTCGCCGTCATCAAGGCGGGCGCGGCCACCGAGGTCGAGCTCAAGGAGCGCAAGCACCGCATCGAGGACGCCGTCCGCAACGCGAAGGCTGCCGTCGAGGAGGGCATCGTCGCCGGCGGTGGCGTGGCCCTCATCCAGGCTGCCAAGGCGCTCGACGAGCTTTCGCTCGAGGGCGACGAGGCGACCGGTGCCAACATCGTGCGTGTCGCGACCGAGGCCCCGCTCAAGCAGATCGCGATCAACGCCGGTCTCGAGGGTGGAGTCGTGGCCGAGAAGGTGCGCGGTCTCGAGGCCGGTCACGGCCTCAACGCCGCGAGCGGTGAGTACGGCGACCTGCTGGCCGCCGGCATCATCGACCCGGTCAAGGTGACGCGCTCTGCCCTGCAGAACGCCGCCTCGATCGCGGCGCTGTTCCTCACCACCGAGGCCGTCATCGCCGACAAGCCCGAGAAGGCTGCCCCGGCGATGCCGGGTGGCGACGACATGGGCGGCATGGGCGGCATGGGCTTCTGAGCCCCACCGCATCGCCCGGGCCACGGCCCGTCGAACGAACCGGAGGGCGGTTCCCCATCAGGGGAGCCGCCCTCCGGCGCGTCAGGGCCCGACCGGGAAACCCGGTCGTGCGCGTGGCGCGTCGGCGCTAGCCTCGCGGGCATGTCGACCCCGACCGAACGACGCCGCCCGCCCTACGTCGCCGACGAACGGACCCAGCTCGTCGGCTGGCTCGACCTGCAGCGCGAGATCGTGCGCTGGAAGTGCGAGGGGCTGTCGGACGCCGACGCGCACCGTGTCGTGCTGCCCACCTCCCCGCTCATGACGGTGGCGGGCATCGTCAGCCACCTGCGGTGGACCGAGAACACGTGGTTCGAGGTGGCCTTCCTCGACCGGCCCGAGGACGGCCCGCAGTTCGACGAGCCGGACGACGGCAGTGACGAGGACCTCGACAACGACATGCGCGTCGAGGGGGTGCCGATCGCGCAGCTGCTCGAGGACTACGAGCGCCAGTGCGCCCTGTCGAACGAGATCATCGCGGCGCACTCGCTCGACGACGTCGGCTGCCACGAGGCCTGGCCGTCCGGCACGGCGAGCCTGCGCTGGATGCTGCACCACATGCTCGAGGAGACCGCTCGGCACGCTGGCCACCTCGACATCGTCCGCGAGCTGCTCGACGGCGGACGCGGGTACTACTGACGGGCCCGTCGGTGCGACGCGCGCGATCGCGCCGGGGCGGGCGACCCGTAGGGGCGGGTGGCCGGCCCCGGCGCGCGGGCCGGCGACGGGGGAGGGCCGGCCGGCCCGGCTCGGGGGTTCGCGGACTCAGGGGGCTCCGCGGGCTCAGCGGGCTCAGCGGACTGAGTGGGCTCGGTGGGTCGAGTGGGCTCAGCGGGTTGAGTGGGCTCAGCGGGCGAAGAGGGCCCGGGTCGCGGTCTCGTGCTCGGCGTAGGCCTGCGAGGCCTTGAGCGTCAGGCGGCCGATGTCGCCGAGGGACTCGGTCATCTGGGCCTGGACGCGCTGGTAGTCGGCCATGACGCGCTCGAACTCGACCTTGGCCGGGCCCTGCCAGTCGCCGCCGAGGCCGGCCAGGCGGCCCCGCAGCTCGGCGGCGCTGCTCGTGATGGAGTCGGCGAGACGGTTGATGTCGGCCGCGGCGGCGGCGATGCGCTCGGTGTCGACGACGGAACGGGTCATGGTGTCCTCCTGCTCGATCGGGTGGCCGACCGGTCGGTGGCCTCGGGTCCGAGGCTAGGTCGGCGCCGCGTCGGGCGTCCGGCGTCATCCACAGGCGCGGGCGTCGGCGTCCTGGCCTAGGCTCACGGGTCATGACCGTGTGGATCGACCAGCCGATCTGGCCCGCCCACGGCCGGCTCTTCGCACACCTCGCCAGCGACACCTCCTACGACGAGCTGCACGCGGTGGCCCGGGCGGCGCAGCTGCACCCGCGGGCCTTCGACGGCGACCACTACGACGTGCCCGACGCCCGATGGCAGGACGTCGTCGACGCCGGCGCGACGCCGACCGACGGGGCCGACCTCGCCCGGCGGCTCAACGCGTCGGGGCTGCGGCTGCGCAAGCGCAAGCGCGACCGGGGCGTCAGGCGGATCCTCGACGTGCGGTTCCCCAACGGCGCGAGCGACGTCGACCTGGTCGCCTCCGACGACCCGCTCGACCCCGAGCGGGTCCTCGCGGCCATGGTGTTCGTCCGCGACCGGCGCGGCGACTTCGTCGTCGTGCACAGCGTGCGTCGCGACGAGTGGGGCTCCCCGGGCGGATGGCGCGAGGGTGACGAGACCCCGGTCGAGAACGCCGTGCGCGAGACGTTCGAGGAGACCGGCCTGCGGCTGCGCCACCCCGAGGTGCTGCCCTGCGGCTACGAGCGGTTCACGCCACGCACCGACGACAACCTCTTCACCCGTGACAAGCCGTTCCTGCAGGTCTTCCGCACCCGCCTCGAGGACGTCCGTCCGGCCCTCACCGACGGCGACGACGGCATCCACGAGACGCGGTGGGTGACGCCGCAGGAGTACGCGCAGCTGTGCGGGCACCTCTTCTGGTGGCCGCTGGCCGTCGAGGTGTTCCCCGACCTCCGAGGATTGGCGCCCACCGCCTGACACGACGAACGAGACGATGCGTGCCGCCCACCCGGAGGTGGACGGCACGCATCGGTGATGCTGACGGGTTCGCCTGCGGTGCAGGCGGACCCGATGCTTCAGCGCTGGTTGGTGAAGGTGAGCGCGACGTCGAGGTCGGCCTCGCGCAGCATCCGCTGGACGGCCTGGAGGTCGTCGCGGCTCTTGCTCGAGACGCGCAGCTCGTCGCCCTGGATCTGGCTCTTGACGCCCTTGGGCCCCTCGTCGCGGATCAGCTTGTTGATCTTCTTCGCGTTCTCCTGGGAGATGCCCTCCTTGAGGGGCGCGTCGAGGTGGTACTCCTTGCCCGAGAGGCGCGGGCCGGCCTCGGGGACGTCGAGGTGCTTGAGGCTGACCTTGCGCTTGACGAGGTGGGTCTGCACGACGTCGAGCACTGCGAGACAACGCTCCTCGGTGTTCGCCTTCATCTTGATGACGTCGCCGGCGAGGTCGACGGAGGCGCCGACGTTCTTGAAGTCGTAGCGCGTCGCGATCTCCTTGCTCGCGCTGTTGACCGCGTTCGCGATCTCCTGCTTGTCGAACTTGCTGACGATGTCGAAGGAGGAGTCGGCCATCGGTGGGGTCCTTCCGCATGCTGTGGTCTGGTCTGCCGGGGCGGCGCGAGTGGCGTCTCGGGAGGCCCGCGGACACGACGAAATCATCGCCGAGGCCCCGATTCGGACCGCGCCCCATCTCTTGCTATCCTTCCAGACGCACCAAGGCAGGTTGTCCGAGCGGCCAATGGAAACGGACTGTAAATCCGTCGCGAAAGCTACGAAGGTTCGAATCCTTCACCTGCCACCCAGTGCCCGGAGAGGCCCTGACCAGCGGAGACGCCGGTCAGGGCCTCCCGCATGTACCGGCCTGGGTACGGAGCGGCGCGGGTTCCGAAGGCAAGGCCTCGGGTTGCTGACCTGCGGAAACGCGCGCCGCATCGGCGGCTGTGTTGGTGTCGAGCCAGTCGAACGGAATCAGGTGATTCACAGGTGTCCGAGCCTTGTGAACGGTCGCGGTCGGGGATAGACACGCTGGATGGGCCCTGCCGACGAACTGCTTGCCGATCTCGACACGATCCGGCCGTGGCACCTCGACTTCTACCGGGACCTGCACCAGCATCCGGAGCTGAGCTTCCAGGAGACCCGTACTGCCGGACTGGTCGCCTCGCGGTTGGCTGAGCTGGGCTACGAGGTGCGCCAGGGAATCGGCCGAACGGGCCTGGTGGGGACTCTCCGGAACGGGGCGGGAACCACGGTCCTGGCGCGCGCCGACATGGACGCGCTGCCGGTGCGGGAGGCGACCGGCCTGCCCTACGCGTCCACCACCACCGCCACCGATGCATCCGGACGGGAGACGCCGGTGATGCACGCGTGCGGGCACGACATGCACGTGACCTGCTTGCTCGCCGCCGCCCAGCTGCTCTCGGAGCACCGGTCCGCGTGGTCGGGCACCTTCATCGCCCTCTTCCAGCCGGCCGAGGAGCTCGGCACCGGCGCGCGAACCATGGTCGATGACGGGCTGGCCGCACAGATCCCGAAACCGGATGTCGTGCTGGGCCAGCACGTGATGGGTCTGCCCCATGACACCGTCGCGTCTCGTCCTGGGCCGGCTCTGTCGGCCGCGGACAGCATCAGGATCACGCTGCACGGCCGCGGCAGCCACGGGTCGATGCCGCATTTCGGCATCGACCCGGTCCTGCTCGGCAGCTCGATCGTGCTGCGGCTGAACGCGATCGTCTCGCGCGAGCTGGCCCCGGGCCACTTCGGCGTCGTCACGGTCGGGGCCTTCCAGTCCGGCAGCAAGAGCAACGTCATTCCCGAGAGCGCGACGTTGCTGCTCAACCTGCGGGCCTACGACGACCGTACGCGGCAGCAGCTGCGCGATGCCGTCGAGCGGATCGTCAAAGCCGAGTGCGAAGCCTCGGGCTCGCCGGCGCCACCGGAGTTCGAGTACACCGACCCGTTCCCCGTCACGGACAACACCGTGGAGGTGTACGAACGAGTCTCGGCCGCCTTCACCGGCCACTTCGGCGACAAGGCGATCGTGATGGAGCCCTCGACCGGTAGCGAGGACTTCAGCGACATCCCGAACGGGCTCGGGGCGCCGTATCTCTACTGGATCTGGGGAGGCTTCGACCCCGACACCTACCACCGGGCCGAGGCCGAGGGCACGCTGGCGAAGACCATCCCCGGCAACCACGCCAGCACCTTCGCCCCCGTCCTGGAACCCACCTTCCGCACCGGTACCTCGGCGATGACCGTGGCGCTGATGAGCTACCTGGCCCCAGAGACACGGTGACCGGCCCTGCCAACTCAGTCCCCGAGCCGCGCCCAGCCAATCGCACTGAGCCGCCTCCGTCGTTCCTCGGTCCGGCGTCGCCCGCCACTGGCCCCAAGGACACCCGCCCTGCTTGGTGCTAGCCGCCGCCGTCAGCGATAGCCCAGCAAGGGTGGATGGGCCGCATCTGGCAACGGTTCGGGAGCTGCCGGTTGCAGCGACGGTCAGGGAGGTCCGTCTGGCCGGCCGCGGCTCGAACCGCCCTCGTTCGGTTGCTGTGCGGGGCGGCGACGCCCGATGGCCCCCACCCCAGGTCCAGGCTCGACGACCGCGTGGACGCCAGCAGCGGGAGGTGATGTGGCGAGCAACATTGGCGGTCGGGAATTCGATACACAGTGTGTAGCGTTATTCGGTCGAGACGCCCATCCACCAGTTCTCCAGGAGGACGACATGACCAGCACTTCCAGCCCGTTCACCGGCTCGATCGGGACGGTTCCCGACAAGGGCATCCCCGACGAGGTGGACGTGGCCATCGTCGGGTCCGGCGGTGCCGGCCTGATGGCAGCGCTCACCGCGGCGAAGGAGGGGGCGCGGGTGCTCGTAGTGGAGTCCCGCGAGCTCGTCGGCGGCGCCACTGGGATCTCCGCGGGTGCCGCCTGGATCCCGAACCACGGCTTCTCGAGGAAGCAGCTGAAGGTCAAGGATGACCTGGACCAGGCCCGCCGCTACATCTACGGCCAAGGCCGCGATCAGGTCCTGGATCACGACCTCGTGGAGAAGTTCCTGGAGGCCGGCCCGGACGTCGTCCGCTACATCGAGGAGCACACCTCGTTCGGGTGGATCCCGACGATCTGGCCGGACTACCGCTCCGACATCGACGGCGCTTCCATCGGTCGGGCGCTCTTCCCCGGCCCGTACTCACCGAGGGGACTGGGTGAGGCCGCCAAGTACGTGCGACCGGCACTGACCACGGGCATGGCCAAGAACCCGCTGCCGTTCTGGCTCCTGGGCGGCATGGGGATCGACGAGGCCTGGTTGGCCGGACCCGCACTCGTCGGGGCGTTGCTGGAGGCCGGCCTGCGCAACGGCGTCGACGTCCGCGTCGAGGCCCCCGCCATCCGCCTCATCACCGACGAGTCGGGCGTCCACGGACTCGTGGTCCGCGCTGACGGAGTCGAGTACCCAGTGCGCGCTACCGGGGGCGTGCTGCTGGCCAGCGGCGGCTTCGAGAGCTCGAGCGAGCTGAGCACCGAGTTCCTCGGCGCACCCTTCGGCGGCCAGGTCTCCCCGGCAGGGCACGACGGCATCGCCGTCCAGCTCGCCGAGCAGCTGGGCGCCGACCTGACCGGCATGCAGGACGCCTGGTGGATGCCGGGAGTGCAGCTGCCCGGGGAGCAGCTCGAAGGCCGACCGCTCAGCCGAGTCTTCCTCGGCGAGCGCGCCCTCCCGCACAGCATCATGGTCAACAGCAAGGGCGAGCGTTTCGCCAACGAGGCCCTTGCCTACGACCAATTCGGCGCGATCATGCGCGAAACCGACCCCGACACCGGGGACATGCCCAACGCGCAGGCCTGGCTGGTCTTCGACCAGAACTACTGGGACCAGTTCGGCATCTTCGGCGTCACCCCCGGCGGGGAAGTACCCGACTACCTGCACGCTGCCGACACGCTCGCAGACCTCGCATCGGACATCGGCGTCGACGAGGGCGGACTGCTCCGCACCGTCGACCGGTTCAACCCCGACGCCCGACAGGCACGCGACCCGCAGTTCCACCGGGGCGAGACCCTGTTCGACCGCTACTTCGGCGCGTTCTACCCCCGGCTCGGCACGCTCTCGCCTGACGCCCGGTTCCCCGCCGCCACGGCCAAGGCGCGGCAGTGGACCGCGAAGGCGATCGGACCTGTCGTCAACCGGCTCGCCGGCCGGGCGGCAAGGAAGAACGATCCGGAGCAACTGCGCTCGACCGTGGTCGGCCCCTTGGCGAGGATCATCCGGCCGGTCCTCAACAGCCCGAGGTCCAGCGTGCTGGGGCCGGTCGACACCGCTCCCTACTACGCCCTCAAGGTCGAGGCCAGCGCGCTCGGTACCGTCGGCGGCCCCCGAACCGACGCACACGGTCGGGCCCTCGACACCGAAGGCGCCGTGATCCCTGGCCTCTATGCCGCAGGCAACGCCGGCGGCGCCCCCACCAAGGGCTTCTACGGCGGCGCAGGCGGAACCATCTCCCTCGGCCTGGTCTTTGGACACCTCGCCGGTCGCGAGGCCGCCCGTCAGACCACGGCCACGCCTCGCTGAGGCCAGCCCACCTGCCCGGCGCCATGCTGGCCAGACTCCACCAGTCACCGGCGGCCGCCTTTGCGCGGCCGCCGGTGACTGCTGCCTCCACGAGGCGAGGACGTCCCTGCTGCCCGGTCTCTACGGGCTAGTTTTCCAAGCCCTGGTGGATCAGCGGTTGACACGGCATCCGAGGCCGGACTGACCATCCGGGCCCCTTGAACGTCTTGTTCCGCTCGACGGCACGCGGCAATGGAGAGTCGCCCACTGGCGCAGCACGCTGGTCCGCGGCCGCTTGGTGCGTGCAGCAGACGACGAAAAAGGTACTGATGAGACGCGAGAGCAGCAGCATGGTGGGCACCGTTCCGAGCGGTGCACGGGAGAAGATGGCCGCGCCAGTCGGGATCGCCGCAGTCGCTCCAGCGCTCTCGCCCTCCCCTCGGAGCGGCGCTCGGGCGGTCCTGCTCGCATCGCTGGCCCTCCTGTCGATGATCTCGCCGTTTGCGACGGATATGTACCTTCCGTCCTTCCCGCGGATAGCCCATGACCTCTCGACGGTCCCCTCAGGTGTCCAGCTGACCCTCACGACCTTTCTCGTCGGCGTGGCCCTCGGTCAGCTGTTCTTCGGCCCGTTGTCGGACCGCCGCGGGCGCAAGCGGCCCCTGGTCGCGGGTTCGCTCCTGTGCGTCGTCGCCTCCGTCGTCGCGGTGTACGCACCGACCATCGAGGTCCTGCTGGCAGCCCGCTTCTTCCAGGGTCTCGGAGGCGCCGCCGGGATCGTCATCGCGCGGGCCATCGTCGCAGACCTGTTCCGGGGCGCCGAGGCAGCCAGCATCTTCAGCGTGCTCGCCGTCCTGGGCGGGCTCGCACCGATCGTGGCACCGGTCGCAGGGGGTCTGCTCGCTGGTCCGGTCGGGTGGCGTGGGGTGCTGGGAGTGCTCGCAGCCCTGACGGTCGTCATGAGCCTCGTCGCCGTGTTCGTCATCCGGGAGACCGCGCCGGGGATGACGCGCGACACGGCATCGCCGCCCGCTCCACGTCCGTCGTCGTCACCGCCCCCGCGAGCCGCGGGGAACCCCCACCTGGGGACGGTGCTCCGCCGTCCCGGCTTCACGGCGTATGCCCTCGTCAAGACGAGCAGCTTCGCGGTTCTCATGGGCTACATCGCGGCGTCGCCCTTCGTCTACCAGGACTACGTCGGCCTGGGCGAGCTCACCGGAGCGGCCCTCTTCGGGCTGAACTCGCTCGCGATGATTGCCGCCAATGCCGTCAACGCGCGGTTCGTGCGCACCAGGGGTCCGGCACACATGCTGCGTGTGGGACTCGTCCTGCTCACGACCGCGGTCATCGCCCTGTCGTTCGTCGTCTTCCTTCCGGCACCGCCGTGGGCGCTCGTGCCCGTCCTCGTCCTGCTGGTCGGCAGCATGGGCCTCATCTTCGGCAACTCGGTCGGGCTGGCCCTCAGCCACGTCCGCGACGCCGCCGGGTCCGGGTCGGCCGTCATCGGGTTCGGGCAGTTCGTCGCCGGGGCAGCCGTCGCGCCTCTCGTGGGACTCGGGGAGCGAGCCACCCCTGTCCCCATGACCCTGCTCCTCGTCGCCGCGACTGGCGCGACGTGGGTGGGCGCGGTCATCGGGGGGCGCGCCAGCGCGCCCCGCGACTGACGCGGACGGCGCCGGGGGGCGTTCCAAGAGGTGGCACGGCCGGCTCGGCAACCGCAGGCGCCTGCGCGATGCTGCTTGGAACGCCGGTGTCGAGCCTGACGCCGGACTGACACCGCTACGAGGAGTTGGCCGATGACCACTACGACTGTGGAACTGACCGAGCAGAGCACCAGCCGCACGGTCGAGACGCCCAGCGGCACGATTCATTACAACGAGGCCGGCGACGGGCACCCGCTGCTCATGCTCCACGGCAGTGGTCCCGGCGCCACCGGCTGGAGCAACTTCGGGCCCAACCTCAAGGCGCTGAGCAGGCAGTTCCGCGTCATCGCGGCGGACATGCCGGGCTGGGGCAAGTCCTCGCCCGTCACGTACGAGGACCGCGACCACGTGGCGGCCGTGCGAGACCTGCTGGATGCGCTCGGTATCGACAAGGTGGCCCTGGTGGGCAACTCGATGGGTGGCGCGACGACCCTCAAGTTCTCGGCCGTCCACCCCGAGCGGGTGTCCCACCTCATCACCATGGGAGCCGGTGCAGGCGGTGCTCGCCTCTTCTCCCCGGCCGACGGCCCGTCAGAGGGGCTGAAGATCCTCCACCAGGGCTACCTCGAGCCCTCGGTCGAGGTCATGGCCAAGCTCGTCGACATCATGACCTACGACAGCGGCAGCAAGAGCGCGGCGCTGGCGCAGCAGCGCTACGACAACGCCACCGCCAACCGCGTGCACCTGGAGAACTTCGCCGCGGGAATCGGCAAGAGCCGCCGCGGCACCGCCACCGACGAGGAGCTGGCCAGCATCGCCGCGCCGGCGCTCATCGTCCACGGCCGCGACGACCGGGTCGTCGGCTACGAGCACAGCCTCAAGCTCGTCACGGTCATCCGGAACTCGCGACTCGTGCTCTTCAACCGCTGTGGCCACTGGGCCCAGCTCGAGCACGCCGACGAGTTCAACCGGCTCGTCGCCGACTTCGTGGCGAACAACTGACCGGGCCACCGCCGCCAGAGTGAGGACACAGCGATGAACACCGTGCTCGAGCGAGTCGAGGAGCTGGCCGCGTTCCTGGAGGACCAGGCGGAGGAGGCCGACGAGCTCGGTCGCCTGCCGGACGAGACGCGCAAGCGGCTGGAGGAGACCGGCGTCGTCCGCATGCTGCAGCCCAAGGACTTCGGCGGACTGGAGAGCTCTCCGGTGGAGTTCTTCGAGACGGTCCTGTCGATCGGGTCCCGGCACGGGTCCTCCGGGTGGGTCGCGGGCGTGGTCGGGGTGCACCCCTTCGAGCTGGCTGTCGGCACGCGGCAGATGCAGCAGGAGGTCTGGGGTGACGACCCGGACACGTGGGTGGCGTCGCCCTACGCACCCTTCGGCCGGGCCCGTCCTGTCGACGGGGGTTTCGTCTTCAGCGGACGGTGGCCCTTCTCCTCCGGCACGGACCTGTGCGACTGGGTCGTGCTGGGTGGCATGGTGACCGACCAGCAGGGCGAGGTCATCGCGCCGAACCCGGTCCGGCACTTCATCCTGCCGCGCTCCGACTACGAGATCGTCCCTGACTCGTGGCAGGTCGTCGGCCTGCGGGGGACGGGCAGCAAGGACGTCATCATCAAGGACGCGTTCGTCCCCGCCCACCGGGTGATCGACCCCACGGACCTCGAGACCGGGGCCGCAGCGGAACAGGCCGGACGGGCGGACGTGCCCCTCTATCGGATGCCGTTCCACACGATGTTCAGCGGCACGATCGCCTGTGCGACCCTCGCCCTGGCGGAGGGCGCGCTCGCGGCTTTCGTCTCGCACAGCCGGTCCCGGGTGAGCCGGGCCGGTCACCAGGTCAGCCAGGACCCGCACCAGCTGGCCGCGCTCGGTGGGGCGGCGTCGGACATCCAGGCCAGCCGGGTCCAGTTCCTCTCCGACGTGGAGCGGCTCTGGGACCTGGCCCAGCGCAACGTCCCGATCGACGTGGCGGTGCGGGCGGAGGTCAGGAGGAACCAGGTGCGGAGTGTGCGGCGCGCCGTGGACGCCGTGGACCGTCTCGTGGCCCACGCGGGCGGTAACGCCATGCGTCTGGACAACCCGATCCAGCGGTTCTGGCGCGACGCGCACACCGGGCTGGCCCACGCCTCCAACGTTGCCGACCCCGTCTACGCGGTCTACGGGCTCAACCTGTACGGGCACGACCTGCCCTTGGGTACTCGCCTCTGAACGCGGTCGTCAACGTCCTGTCGAGGGCGGTGAAGAGCTGGCCCGGGCCTCAAACCCGGGCCAGTTCTTCGTTCGTCACCCCGGAGGCCTCAGGACACCTGGGACACGTTCAGCGCGTACGCCCTGCTCACGCCGCGGGCGGCGTGACGCACGTGCGACTCGATGCGCGGCCAGCTCGTCCCGTGGGGAGGGCCCGACGCAGAGATGGCGGCGACGACCCGTCCCTCGACGATCACCGGGGCGGCGACGCAGGTGAGTCCGAGGGTGCCCTCCTCCCGGTCATAGGCCACCCCGGCTTCGCGGATGCGGCGCAGCTCGCGCACGAACCGGCCCGGCTCCGTGATGGAGTTGCGTGTGCGGCGGGGCAGGCCGGCCTCGACGACCGCACGGACGGCCGCGCCGTCACTGAAGGCCAGCATCGCCTTGCCCAGCCCGGTGCACGACGCCGGGAGCCGGGCCCCGGGCACCGTCACCAGACGCACGGGGTTGCCCGCGTGCACCTTCTCGACGTAGACGATGTCGGTTCCCTCGAGGATCGCCAGGTGCGCCGTGAGGCCGGTGTTGATGTGCAGCTCGCTCAGGTCGTGGATGGCCACGTCACGCAGGCCGTGCGGGCGACAGAAGCCGACCCGGCTGCCGAGCTCGAACAGGGACAGGCCCAGCCGGTACTTGGCCCCCGACCGCGCGACGAAGCCGGCGCGCTCGAGGTCACCGAGGAGCCGGAAGGCCGTGGACTTCGGCATGCCGGCCCGACGGGCCAGCTCACTGACGCCGAGCTCCGGGATGGTGCCGCGGAACGCGGCCAGCAGCTCCAGGGCCTTGCCCACTGACGTCATCTGCCGGTCGTCGCACTCCGGGGAGACGTCCTGCAGCGGGCTTCGGACGGAAACGGTCATCGGTTCTCCTTCGCCACGTCACCTCGTCGTCGAGATGCGCTCGTCGTCACCGTCCCAGCCGTTCGGCTCAATGGGACGTGCGTCCCATTATGCGGAACAGTCCAGATGGGTGGAGGAGTATTCCGCAGGGTGAGGCAAAGCAGTTTCCGGGCCCCGACGCGTGTCACCGTCATGTTCCGGAGGACGGCACGAGACGCATCCGTGATTGCCACAGGCGTGGCGATCATGACTGCGGCAAAGGTCGCCGACCTGCCGACGTCAACGTAGACGAGATGACACCGGGCCCAGCGGGCGCCGAGTAAGGAAACGATCATGGTCACAACAGGTAGAACCCGCCGGGCGGTTGTCGCGCTCGTCGCGATCACCTCGGTCAGCCTCGCCAGCGCCTGCAGCTCCGGTTCCCAGGCCGCGACCGGCACGGGCGGCGGTGTCGAGAAGGCGGACATCTCCGTCGCGGTGTTCCCGAGCTTCAACGCCCTGGGCGCCCAGGCGGCCAACGCCGACGGCACCTTCAAGGCCGCGGGCCTCAACGTCACGCTGACCAAGGTCGCGACGCCGGCCGAAGGCATGCCCCAGCTGCTCGGCGGCAAGGTCCAGTTCGCGCTCATGGACATGACGGTCCCGGCCGTGGCCCGCAGCAAGGGCGTGCCGATCGTGCTCGTGGCCCCGGGCGCCAAGGGCACGCCGCCCAAGGACGGCTTCGGGGTCGGCAACCTCTGGGTGCGGGCCGGCAGCCCCATCAAGACCATGAAGGACGTCCAGAACGCCACGTTCGGCATCCCGCAGATCAACAGCCAGATCTGGGTGGACATCCGCTCGGCGGTGGACGAGGCGGGCGGCGACTCCTCGAAGATCAAGTTCGTCGAGGTGCCCAACACCCTCTCGGCCCTCAAGGCCGGCAACGTCGACGTCACCACGACCTCCGAGCCGGCCGGGACCGCGGCCCTCGAGGACACCTCCATCCACCGGCTGGCGGGCTACACCGCCGCCGGCGCCGACCTCGCCTACGCCTACGTCACCACGAAGGAGTTCGCCCAGCAGAACCCCAACACGGTCAAGGCGTTCGAGCAGTCGATCCTCAAGGCCAACTCGGCGGTGAACGCCGACCCGGCCAAGCGCGTGCAGGTCGCCTCGACCTACGTGAAGGCGCCCAAGGCGCTGCTCGAGAAGGCGCACTACCCGGAGTTCGGCACCGAGCCGATCAGCCCGTCGTCGGTGCAGACGGCCCTCGACCGCCTGGTCAAGTACGGACTGCTCGAGCAGGCCAAGGCCCCCAAGGCGGCCGACCTGATCGTCGCCGGCCAGTAGATCGCAGCGGCCCGGGTCGCGGCAGCCACGTCTGCCGCGACCCGGGAAGGAAGGAGACTCGCGATGGCGCGATCGGAACACCAACGCGCGAGCGCCGGCTGGCGCCTGACCCGGCAGGTGGCGGCGGTCCTCATCGCCCTCGTCATCTGGCACCTGTTCGCCGTCGGACCGGGCCGGGCAGCAGACGTCCCGACGCCGTGGCTAACCCTGACCACGGCGATCGAGATGGCCCGCACCGGTGACTACTGGACCGCGGTCGGCAACACGCTGCTCACGGCGAACCTCGGGCTCCTGCTGTCCATCCTGGTCGGTGTGCCGCTCGGCCTCATCAACGGGTCCAGCCGCAAGGTGGCCCTCAGCTCCCAGTTCGTCGTCGACTTCGGCCGGACCATCCCGGGGGTGGCCATCCTGCCGCTCGTCCTGCTGCTCTTCGGCGGCACCCGCGCGATGGCCCTGATCCTGGTGATGTTCGGCGCCGTCTGGCCGATGCTGGTGCAGTCCACGTACGCCGTGCAGCAGGTGTCGCCGCAGCTGCGCCAGGTCAGCGCGGCGTTCCACCTGAGCCTCACCGACCGGATCAGAACGGTCTACCTGCCGAGCGCCATGCCGTTCCTGACCACGGGGCTGCGCATCGCCGCGACGATCAGCCTGCTCCTGGCCATCTCGGCCGAGTTCCTCGGCGGGACGGACGGCCTCGGGCGCAACCTGTTCAACGCCCTGACGGTCAACAACCCCGACGAGATGTTCGTGTACGCCTTCACGGCGTCCTTGCTCGGGGTCGCGCTCAACCTCATCCTGCTCGCCGCCCAGCGTCGGATCCTGTGGTGGCACCCCTCCCAGCGAGAGAGAGCCTGACATGAAGTCGCTGCGCTCGAAGGTCCTCTGGGAGATCTGGCTCCCCGTCCTGCTCCTCGTCATCTGGTGGGTCGCCAGCGCGGACAGCACGTCGTTCTACTTCCCCCCGCTCGCCGGGATCCTCACCGAGTTCAAGGCACTCTGGATCTTCCAGAACGTGCCGACGGAGATCCTGCCGAGTCTGGGCCGGCTCGCCGCCGGCTTCGCCATCGCCGTCGTCGGCGGCGTCGCGCTCGGCCTGCTGCTCGGGTCGGTCCGCGCACTCGAGGAGGCGGTCCGCCCGATCATCGAGTTCCTGCGGGCCACGCCGGGCGTCGCCGTGCTGCCCATCATGATGCTGCTGCTCGGCATCGGGACCCCGATGAAGATCGCCATCATCGCGCTGGTCAGCGCGTGGCCGGTCCTGCTCAACACCATCGACGGCGTCCGCTCCGTGGAACCGGTGCTGCGGGACGTCTCCAGGAGCTACCGGCTCTCTTCGTGGGACCGGGTCCGCTACATCATCCTTCCCACCGCGATGCCCCAGGTCTTCGCCGGGGCCCGGACGGCGTTGGCGATCGGAGTGGTCGCCATGGTGATCTCCGAGATGGTCGGCACCCCGGGCGGCATCGGCTACTTCATCCTCAACTCGCAACGCGAGTTCGACATCCCCGCGATGTGGACGGGCATCATCGCCCTCGGCATCGTCGGTTACCTGCTCAACAAGCTCTTCGGCCTCGTGGAGAACCGGGTCCTGAGCTGGCACAAGGGCATGATGGCCCACCACGAAGGAGGCGGCTCATGAACGAGACCGATGACCAGAGCGCAACGTACGGCACTGTCCTGGAGGTGGCCGGGCTCGGCCACTCCTACGGACAGCACACGGTCCTGCAGGGCCTCGACTTCACCGTCGCCAAGGGCGAGTTCCTCTGCATCGTCGGGCCCTCCGGCGCCGGCAAGACCACCCTGCTCCAGTGCCTGACCGGCCTGCGCAAGCCGACCGAGGGCCTGGTCGTCTTCGAGGGCGAGGCGGTCCGCGACACCCCGCGCGGCATGGCCGTCGTCTTCCAGGACTACAGCCGTTCCCTCATGCCCTGGCTGCGCGTCATCGACAACGTCGCCCTACCGCTTCGCTCGGCCGGCGTCCCCAAGGGCGAGCGGCTCGAGCAGGCACGCGCGGCGCTGGCCGAGGTCGGGCTCGCCGACTCCACCCACGCCTACCCGTGGCAGCTCTCCGGAGGCATGCAGCAGCGCGTCGCCATCGCACGCGCGCTCGCCTTCCGACCCCACGCCATCGTCATGGACGAGCCGTTCGCCTCGGTCGACGCCCAGACGCGTGCCGACCTGGAGGACCTCGTCATCCGGCTCAAGGAGCGACTCGGCATCACCGTGGTCCTCGTCACCCACGACATCGACGAGGCCGTCTACCTGGCCGACACCGTCCTGGTCCTGTCGGGCAAGCCGGCCAGCGTCGCGGCGCTCATCCCCGTCGACCTGCCGACGCCCCGGGATCAGCTCGCCACCAAGGCGCTGCCGGCCTTCGCCGAGCTGCGCAGCCGCGTCTACACCCTGATCCGCAAGCCCCCCTCCGCGGGTGCCGAGCAGCCGGACGACGCGCGCGAGGTCGCGCCGGTCAGCGCGGGCACGGGGGCGTGACGGACCCCCGCGACGACGTGCTGACGGCCGCCCGGGCCGACGCCCTGGTGCAGTCGGTGCTGGAGTCCGCTACGCAGCTGCGGTTGCGGGTCAGCGTCGCCGTCGTCGACGAGCGCGGCTTCGACCTCGTCGTCGTGCGCGGCGACGGGGCGAGCTGGTTCACCCCCGAGGTGGCCCGCACCAAGGCGCGGACCGCGGCCGCCTTCGCCCGCCCTTCGGACAGCCTTCTCGAGCTGCGCGCGGCGCATCCGGACCTGTTCGTGCTGCTCGGCGAGGGGCTTGCGTTCAGTCCCACGCCCCTGCCCGGCGGCCTGCCCGTGCGCCACGGCGACCGGCTCATCGGCGGGCTCGGCGTCAGCGGTGCCAGCCCGGACCAGGACGTCGATCTCGCGGCTGCTGCTCTGTCGGCTCTGGCACTGCCCGGGGAGGGCTCCGGTCAAACGTCCCGCCCGCCGGGACATCAGCCTAGGTAGGGCTCGCCCGGCGGACGAGACTGGGGCGCGCGGGCCGCCAGGTGGTGGCCGCACCACCAGCACACGAGGAGACACCGATGACTCAGCTCGACACGACGGTGGCTGTGGGTGACGACAACATCGACCCGGCACTGTTCCGCGAGACCCTCGGGCACTACCCGACCGGCGTGGCCGTGGTCACCGGTATCGCCGAGGACGGCACGCCGGCGGGCATGGTCGTCGGCTCGTTCACCTCGGTCTCGCTGGACCCGCCTCTCGTGGCGTTCCTCCCGACGCGCGAGTCCGGCAGCTTCGCCCGGCTGCGCACGGGAAAGACCTTCTGCGTCAACGTTCTGGCCTCTGACCAGGAGCAGACCTGCCGCCGGTTCGCCTCGCGGGCGCCGGACAAGTTCGAGGGCGTCGCGTGGTCACCCGCCCCGGCCGGCGCGCCCATCCTGGACGGGGCGGTCTCGTGGATCGAGTGCACCTACGAGGACGTCCTCGAGGGCGGGGACCACTACATCGTCCTCGGACGCGTCCGCCACCTCTCGGTGGCCCGGCCCTCGCTGCCGCTCCTCTTCTTCCAGGGAGGCTACGGGCGCTTCGCGCCTCCGTCGCTCGTCGCGCCCTCACACCCCGACCTCATCCACGCGGTGCGGCTGGCAGAGCTGGCGCGGCACGACATCGAGCAGCTCAGCGCCGAGCACGGCGTCGACTGCGCGGTGCTCGCGAAGGTGGGCGGCGACGTCGTGTTCGTCCTCACCTCCAACCAGTCGCAGGAGCGGACCACGCCCTCCGTCGGGCACCGGGTCCCGCTCATCCCGCCACTCGGTTCGGTCTTCCTGCGCGACGCCTTGGAGGAGGACGTGCAGGAGTGGCTGGCGCGCGCGCCGGGGCAGGGGGCTGCCACGGTGGAGACGTTCCGACGCAACCTCGACCGGGTTCGGGAGCGCGGCTTCTCGCTCTCGCTCATGCCGGACCCGACGGTGGACCGCATCTCGTTGATGTCCGACTACTCGTCGACGGATCGACTGCCGAAGCACGAGCGGCTCATGAAGCAGATGATCGCCGACACGGCCACGCTCTACGAACCGGACCTCGACCCGGACACGACCTACCACCTGCACTCGATCGTCGTGCCCGTGCCCGGGCCTGCCGGCACCCCGCCCATCGCGATGCGGATGTCCGGGCTGCCGGCGGGCGCGACGACCGGTCAGGTGCAGCAGTGGGTCGAGGCGTTGTCCGCCGCTGCGTCCTCGGCTGCCGCGAGGTTGTGCCGGTGACCGTCGTCGACGGCATTCCGCCATCTGGCACGGTCCGCTGGTCGGGCCGGCGTGGAGGACCGAGCATGACGATCAGACAACGTGAAGGAAAGGACCAACGATGAACGCACGCGTCAAGGCCTTCGGTTACGCCGTCGTGTCGGCGACCGACCTCGAGGCCTGGGAGCGCTTCGGCGCCGACCTGCTCGGGCTGCAGGTCGCCGAGCGCACCGCCGACCGGCTCACCCTCCGGATGGACGAGTACATGCACCGCATCGACATCCGACGCGCGGACACCGACGGTGTCATCGCGCTCGGGTGGGACGTGGGCAGCCAGTGCGCGCTCGAGGAGATCTCGCAGCGGCTCGCAGCCGCAGGCTACGAGGTCAGCCAGCGCGACGCGCAGTCCGCGGCCGAGCGCGGCGTCGAAGGTCTGGCGAGCTTCCGCGACCCTGACGACAACTACGACGTCGAGCTGTTCTGGGGCCTGCGCAACGCCACCGAGCGGTTCGTGTCCCCGATCGGGGCGACCTTCGTGGCGCGCGAGCTCGGGCTCGGGCACGCCTTCCAGGTGGTGCGTGACGAGCAGACGTACCGTCAGCTGTACTTCGACCTGCTGGGGTTCCGTCTCAGTGACCACATCGACATGCCGGGTGGTGTCGCCGGCGTCTTCACGCACTGCAACCCGAGGCACCACTCATTCGCCTTCGCGGCAGCGCCCAACCGGCCCATCGGCGTCGGTCACCTCATGTTCGAGATCGACGACCTCGACGTCCTCGGCCGCAACTACGACAAGGTCCTCGCCGGCGCGGCCCCGATCCTGTCGACCTTCGGCAAGCACACGAACGACAAGATGATCTCCTTCTACGTCCGGTCACCCTCCGGCTTCGGGATCGAGTACGGCATCGACGGCATCCTCATCGATGACGAGACGTGGCTGCCCACCCGCTACGACGTGGCCCACTACTGGGGACACCAGCGCACCCCGTGACCAGTCCGAGGAGAGGAGCGGCCATGGCCGTCATGGAAGAGATCGAGCAGATCGCGGACCTGCTCGAGGCCAACGCAGCAGCAGCAGAGGAGCTCGGGCGGCTCACCGATGAATCCGCCTCGGCCTTGCGGGCGTCGGGTGTGGTCCGCATGCTCCAGCCCACGGACTTCGGAGGGCTGGAGTCGCACCCGGTGGACTTCTTCCGCGCCGTGCTCGAGATCGGGTCGCGCGACCCGAGCGCGGGGTGGGTGGCCGGAGTCGTGGGCGTCCACCCGCACGAGCTGGCCCACGGTGACCGGCGGGTCCAGGAGGAGGTGTGGGGGCAGGACCCGGACACCTGGGTCGCCTCCCCCTACGCGCCGATGGGCCGGGCCAGGCCCGTGGAGGGCGGCTACGTCTTCAACGGGCGCTGGAACTTCTCGTCGGGCACCGACCACTGCCAGTGGGTCATGATCGGTGGCCTCGTCACCGACCAGGAGGGCAACGTCACCCAGCCGGACGCCGTGCACTTCCTGCTCCCGCGCTCGGACTACCGGATCATCGAGGACTCCTGGGACGTCATGGGGCTGCGTGGCACCGGCAGCAAGGACCTGGTGGTCGAGGACGCCTTCGTGCCCGACTACCGGACCATCGAGACGAAGGGCGTCACCGACGGCACCGGGGGCAAGGACCCGAGCCGCGAGTCGGTTCCCCTGTTCCGCATGCCGCGCAACGTCATGTTCTCGGGAGCCATCACGACGGCCACCCTGGCCATGGCCAAGGGCACGTTGGCCGCCTACGTGGCCGTCACCCGTGACCGGCAGGGGCGCGGCGGTCGGGCAGCCCTCGACCCGTTCCAGCTCTCGGCGATGGGCGCCGCGGCCGCGGACATCGATGCGAGCGTGCGTCACGTCCTCTGGGACGTCGAGCGCGTCTTCGAGGTGGTCTCGCGCGGAGAGGTCGTGCCGCTCGAGCTCCGGGCCGAGGTGCGTCGCAACCAGGTCCAGGCGAGCCAGCGTGCGGCTGCGGCCGCTGACAGCGTCTTCCGGCTCAGCGGAGGGGCGTCGCTGCACCACAGCGGCGTCCTGCAGCGTCGGTGGCGCGACACCCAGGCCGCGCTGCACCACGTGCAGAACGGGTCCGGACCGATCTTCCAGGCCTACGGCCTCAACCTCTTCGGTCACCCGATCCCGGCCCACGTGAAGATCTGATGTCCACGACCGTTCCCGCTGCCGCGGCGACCGTCCCCGTCACCGCCGAGTCGACGAGCCGCTTCGTCGACGCCGGCGGCGTCCGGGTGCACTACCACGAGGCCGGGTCCGGCCCCGTGCTGCTCTGTGTCCACGGCGGCGCCCCGGGGGCCTACGGCTGGGGCAACTTCGGGGCCAACGTCCCCGGCCTCGCCGATCACTTCCGGGTGCTCGTGGTCGACCTGCCGGGCTACGGCCGCTCGGACAAGCCCGAGATCAGCGGAGGCCGTTACACCTTCTACGCGAAGGTCTTCGCCGACATGTTGGCCGCCCTCGAGATCGAGTCCGCCCACGTCCTCGGCATGGCCACGGGTGGCGCCGCGGCCATGATGCTGGCCATCGAGCACCCCCAGGTCGTCGACGACCTCGTCCTCGTCAGCTCCGCCGGGGGGCTCCCGCTGTTCACGCCCATGCCGTCCGAGGGTCAGAAGCTCATCCAGGCCTACTACGGCGGCGACGGGCCCTCGCGCGCGAAGATGCGGTCCTACCTCGAGATGATGATGTACGACGCCTCGTCGATCAGCGAGGACCTGGTCGAGGAGCGCTACCAGGCGAGCGTCGAGCCGGAGTTCATGACGGGCGCGCCCGAGGGGCACGGAGCCCAGAACCGCCCGGTCACCGAGCAGGTGTGGCGCGACGTCGACCGCATCCGCGCACGCACGCTCGTGGTCTGGGGGCGCGACAACCGCGTCCAGGGCTACGACAACGCGCTGTTCCTGCTCAACCGGATCCCGGACGTCCAGGTGCACGTGTACGGGCGGACGGGTCTCTGGGTGCCCTTCGAGCGCACCGACGAGTTCAACGCCCTCGTGGTCGGCTTCCTCGCCCCCTCCCGCGCCGCTCGTTGACCTCCGGCCCCGGCGCGGCCCGCGGCTTCGCCCGGTGGTCGCGCGGCGAGCCGTACCCGGGCCTCCGGACCCCTTGACAGCCGAGAGAGCGCAGCTCTACCGTTCAGCATATTGGAATAGCGTTCCGAATAATGGGAGGCAGACGATGGAGTCTGGAAACCTGCTCGACGGGGACCACAAGCGCTCGGTCCTGGGGCGAGCGTTCGACATCCTCGACTGCTTCGGTGCCGAGACCCCCGAGCAGACCATCGCGGGAGTGTGCTCCCAGACCGGTCTCCCGCCGGCGACGGTCCACCGGATGCTGGCGCACCTCGTCGAGTGGGGCGCCGTCGAGCGCGCGTCCCGCGGCCGTTACCGGCTCGGTCGCCGACTCTGGCGGCTCGGCTGGGGGGTGCCCGAGGTCCGCCGACTGCGCGACGTGGCACGACCGTTCCTCGTCGACCTCTACTCGGCCACGGGTGCGCCTGTCGCGCTGTGGTCCCGTGACCGCGACCACGCGATCCTGAGCGACCTCATCTGCGGCCACCAGGCGTCGGGCTCCTGGCAGCCCGATCGACGAGTTCCCTTGGCGCAGGGGGCGGGTGGCCTCGCGATGCTCGCCTACCTTCGTCTCGACGAGATGGCGGACGAGCCGGGGGGCCCGCTCGGTGACGGCGGCGACTTCGTGCTGCGCCAACGGCTCGGCGACGTCCGTCGCGTCGGCTACGCCGTAAGCCGCTCCAGCGTGCCGAAGGAGGGGATGCTCATCGCTGCCCCGGTCTTCGACGAGGACGGCCAGGTCCGCGCGGCCGTGTCGGTCCGGCTGTCCCCGGAGCCGCTCAGCCCAGCTGCACTGGCCCGTGTGGTCGTCGAGGCAGCCCTGCTCACCTCCCGGGGCCTCGGGCACCGCGGCCTGGGTCGCCGGGGCGGCCTGCAGCCGGTTCGTCGGTACGCCTGAACCGTTCGGCCACCTGCGCACCCCCGCTGCCGCATACCCTTGACCGCCGGCCCCGGGCCGCTGCGCGGCGCCGCTCCCTCGAGGGCGGCAGCTGCCCGCCCTCGGCGGCACCTCGAGAGAAGGAGCACCACCGATGTCCGTGCTGGTCAAGACGGCCCAGACGATCGACAGCCTCGCCCGGGCCGGGCGCCCCATGCGGCTCGCCGAGGTGGCCGAGGACCTCGGACTGCCCAAGTCGTCGGTCCACCGGCTCCTGACGGAGCTCACCGAGCTGCGGATCGCGCGTCGCACCCCCGACGGGCTCTTCGCCCTGGGGCCCCGGCTGCTGTCCTGGGGAGCCAGCGCAGCCGACTCCTTCGTGATCCGCGGGGTCGCCGAGCCGTGGATGCACCGGCTGCGCGACTCCACGGGCGAGAGCGTGCACCTCTACATCCGGCACGGCTCGCACCGCGTCTGCCTCGCCTCCGTCGAGGGACGCGCCGCGCTGCGGCCCGTCGTGCCCACCGGCGGGCTGCAGCCCCTCGGGATCGGCTCCTCGGGCAAGCTGCTCCTCGCCTTCGCGCCCGCCTCGGTGCTCGCGGACGTCCGTGCCGAGTCGCGGCAGCGCCGCACGCGGATCCCGGACGAGGAGGAGCTCGCCACGATCCGTGAGACGCACTGGTCGGTCTCCATCGACGAGCGTGAGAAGGGTCTGAGCGGGGCGGCGACCTCCATCCGTGACGCGCAGGGCGAGGTCGTCGCCGCCCTCAGCATCTCGGGATCCTCCACCCGGCTCACGCTGCAGCGCTACTCCGAGGTCAAGGACGAGGTCTTCGGTATCGCCAACGAGATCGGGGCGGCGGTCGCCGGACGTGCCGAGCGACTCGCCTGAGGCGGTGTTCCGGTAGGTGCGAGGACACCTGCCGGGGGCGTAGCCGGGCTCGCAGGATGGGCGGCAACCACCTGCTCGAGCCCAAGGAGCGCCATGAGGATCGCCCGCTTCGACGATGACCGCATCGGTGTGGTCGTCGGTGAAGGCATCGTCGACGTGACCGACGCGCTGGAGCCCAGCGCGGGGGAGTGGCCACCGGTCGGGATGAACCGGCTGATCCGCGACTTCGCGGTCGTCCGCCCGACGCTGGCCCAGGCGGCAGAGCGGGGACCTGCCCGCCCGCTGTCCGAGGTCACCCTGCGCACGCCGGTGCCCTGGCCCAACAAGGTGATCGCCTTCCCGGTCAACTACCACGACCACGGCAGGGAGATGCAGGCGCAGTACCGCGCCGACGTGCAGGGCTTCTTCCTCAAGCCGCCGTCGTCGCTCTCCGGGGCCGGGGAACCGGTGGTCCTTCCCGCCCTCACCGGCCGGGAGGTCCACCACGAGTCCGAGCTGGCGATCATCATCGGTGCCGGGGGGCGGGACATCCCCCGCGCCGACTGGCAGGTCCACGTGTTCGGCTACGCCTGCCTGCTCGACATGGTGGTGCGCGGTCGCGAGGAGCGGGTCTTCCGCAAGGCCTACGACACCTTCTGCCCCGTCGGTCCGTGGATCACGACGGCCGACGAGGTCGGGGATCCGACCCAGCTCGGGATGCGGCTCTGGGTCGGTGACGAGCTGCGCCAGGACGCCAACACCCGTGACCTCGTCCTCGACATCCCCGGGATGGTCGAGATGGCCTCGGCGGTCATGACCCTCCACCCCGGGGACATCATCGCCACCGGCACCCCCGCCGGCGTGGGGCCCGTCACCGACGGCGACACGATCCGCATCAGCATCGAGCGCGTCGGCGAGATGAGCGTCGACGTCGTCCAGGGCACCAACGGGCGGACCGAGGTGTTCGCCCGCCCGTACGACCCACCCATCGTCAAGCAGCACTGAGGAGCCGACATGACCACGACCCCTTCCACCTCCGTGGAGGACATCGACAACCTCGATGACCTGTATGCCGTGTTCGACGCCCTGAGCGTCGAGGGTGGCTGGCACCGTCGCGCTCCCGCGCTGTGGCCGGAGCCGCGACGCAACTTCCTGCCGCACGTGTGGCACTACGCCGAGCTCAAGGCCGTCCTCGAGGTGGCCGGCGGTCTCGTCGACCACCAGATGGCCGACCGGCGCAACCTGACCCTGACCAACCCCGTGGAGGGCAACCTCTACGCCACCGTGCGGACCCTCGTGGCGGCCTACCAGCTGATCAAGCCCGGTGAGGTCGCGCTGGCACACCACCACACGCCCGCCGCGCTCCGGATCATCCTCGACGGGCGCGGCACCCACACGGTCGTCGACGGTGACCGCGTCGAGATGCGTCCGGGCGACGTGCTGCTCACGCCCAGCTGGGCCTGGCACGAGCACTCCGCGTCGGGCCCCGACGACTGCTACTGGGTCGACATCCTCGACGTGCCGCTCGTCCACCTCCTCGAGCCGATGTTCTTCGAGAAGCACCCCGACGGCGTCCAGGCCCAGCCCCGTGAGGTCGAGACCTCGCCCATCGCCTTCCGTTGGGAGGACTCCCTCGCACGCCTCGCAGAGCAGACGGCGTCGCCCGCGCACGGCATGGCCGAGCGTGAGATCGAGCTGGGCGGCCCGGCGATGCCGACCATCGCGCTGCACGTGCAGGAGCTCCCCGCCGGCTTCACCTCCGCCCGGCAGCGGACTACGGCGAACTCGATCTTCACCGTCGTCGAAGGTGCAGGTCAGACCGTCGTCGACGGCGAGACGCTGACGTGGGAGCGCGGCGACATCGTGGCCGTCCCCGCGTGGCGGCCCTACCAGCACGTGGTGTCCGAGTCCGCCCGGCTCGTGCGGTCGAGCGACGAGCCGGTCCTGGCCGCCCTCGGCCTGCTGCGCACCGAGAACCTCTGAAGGAGAAGCTGATGCACGTGGTCCTGGCCGGCGGAGGAGTCGGCGGAATGACAGCGGCCTTGGCGCTCTTGCAGCGCGGGGTGCAGGTCACGGTCCTGGAGCAGGCGCGGGAGCTCACCGAGGTCGGGGCGGGAATCCAGATCAGCCCCAACGGAAACCGGGCGCTCGACCACCTCGGCGTCTTCGAGGAGCTGCGGAGGCAGTCGTGCGACCCGGTGCGCAAGGAGTTCCGGCTCTGGAACACCGGACGCCCCTGGCCGATGTTCGACCTCGGCCCGATGGCCGTGGAGAGGTACGGCTACCCCTACCTCACGGTGTACCGCCCCGACCTGCTCAAGGCGCTCGAGGACGGCGTGCGAGCCGCCGGGGACGACGTCATCCGCCTCGGTTCTCGCGTCGTCGGCGTCGAGCAGGACGAGTCGTCGGCGAGCGTCCTTCTGGCAGACGGGAGCCGGGTGACCGGTGACGTCGTCATCGGGGCCGACGGGGTGCGCTCGGTGGTGCGCAACACCGTGTGGGGCCCGAGCGACCCGCAGTTCTCGGGCATGGTGGCCTGGCGCGGGCTCATCCCCATGGACGACCTGCCGAGGCACCTGCAGGCGCCCGTCGGATCGACGTGGATCGGGCCGGGCGGGCACGCCGTCACGTATGCGCTCCACGGCGGTGCGCTGATGAACTTCGTCGCCACGATCGAGGGCAAGACCTGGACCGCGGCCGGCGGCAACGAGCCGGGCACCGTCGAGGAGTGCCTCGCCGACTTCGAGGGTTGGCACGAGGACATCCAGACCCTCATCAAGGCCTCGCCCCGACTGCTCAAGTGGGCACTCGTCAGCCGCGAGCCGATCTCCTCCTGGACCTCGGGACGGATCAGCCTGCTCGGCGACGCCGCGCACGCGACCCTGCCGTTCCTCGCGCAGGGGGCTGTCCACTCCATCGAGGACGGTGTCGTGCTCGCCCGCGCGCTCGACGCCTTCGGGGACGACCCGGCGGTCGCCCTCAAACGCTACGAGGAGGCACGGATCAACCGCACGAGCCGGATGGTCCGCGGAGCGACGGCCAACACGGACCGGTTCCACAGCCGCGAGCTCGCGACCGAGGAGACCGCGCAGGCCTACCTCGAGCGCGAGTGGAGCGACGAGCCGATCGCCGACCGGTACGACTGGCTCTACTCCTACGACGCGGTGACGGCCCCCGTCTGACGATCGCGCCGAACCGGGACAGACCTGTGGCCCCTCACACTGTGAGGGGCCACAGGCCTGTCCCGGATTTGAGAGGCCACAGCCCCGTCAGAGCGTGAGCAGGCCGGCCACGGTGGGGCGGTCGAGGACCCGCGCGATGCGCTCGGCCAGGACGTCGGCCCGGGCCCCGAGCCGACGGGCGTTGAGGTCGTACTTCACCTGGACCTCGGCGTCGCTGAGGGGACGCTGCGCCGTGCCACGGTTGGTCAGCACCTCCTCGCGCAGGACGCGTCCGTCGACGGTGCGGACCTCGACGACCGACGGGAAGTGCCGCGGGAAGATCTCCTCGCAGCGCGGGTCCGATGCGTGCTCCACCGTGGCAGCCACGCGGAGGTTGAGCGGGTCGCGGACGGCCGCGTCGGTGAAGTCGTCGAGGTAGACCCCGAGCCCACCGCCACCGCGCAGCGCGAGCGCGAAGGTGAACGGCCCGCTGAACTGGGCGTGGTAGCCCGACTCCGGACGGATCTTGGCGTCCCGCGGCTCGGCGATCGTGCGCAGTGTCGCCCCTGCCACGCCGATGCGGACCGACTCGACCTCCTCGGGGCGCAGCCCCCGTTCCCGGAGCGCGACGGCGGCGTCGATGCCGGTGTGGGTGAAGACGTTGGTCGGGTAGGGCTTGACGAAGCAGGCAGCCGTCTCCCACTGGGTGCCGAGCCCCTCGAGCAGGGCGCTCTCGTCGTAGACGTCGCCGCAGTAGGCGCGGAAGAACCCGAAGCGCCCCTCGAGGACCGTCGGGGGGCCGGTCAGCCCGGCCTGCGCCGCCTGGGCGGCCGCCACGCCGCCGTGTGCAGCCCACCCGCAGTGCATCCGCTTGACCGACCCGCCGGCCCGGTTGGCCTCGAGCAGCCCGGCGCCCATGCTGCAGGCGATCGCCATCGCGTGGGCGAGACGCTCCGCGTCCAGACCCATGGCGACGCCGGCCGCAGCTGCGGCACCCACCGTGCCGCAGATCGAGGTGGCGTGCAGTCCCCGGTCGAAGAAGACGGAGTTGTTGATGCCCGGGTCGTAGCCGGCGTTGCCGAGGCGGATCGTGATCTCGTTGCCCACCGCGATGGCGGACAGCAGCGCCCGGCCGGAGGCCCCGGCGTCCTCGGCCGCAGCCAGGGCGGCCGGCACGACCGAGGCGCTCGGGTGCAGGATCGAGGGCACGTGCGTGTCGTCGAAGTCCAGGGCGTGGGCGAGGGTCCCGTTGACGAGGGCGGCCGACGGGGCAGGGACGGCGAGGTCGAGACCGATCGCACCCGCCGTCGGCTGTCCGCCCCAGCGGCGGGCGAGGGCCCGGACCACGTTCGCCGGCCCGGTGTCCAGGGCCGCGACCGAGATGCCCACCACGTCGAGCAGCCGCTGGCGGGCGTCCTCGAGCGCCTCCTCGGGCGGTGCAGCCGCCACGGCAGCGGCGAACTGTGCGAGCCGGGCAACTGCGGTGCCCTCCATGGGTGTGGTGGCAGCGGCGGCCATGTCATCCTCCGGGCGATGGACGGTGGAGCGCTCGGCCCTGTGGGCGGCGCTCGGGGACGGTGCGGATGGTTCAGTGCACGAGTGCCAGCGGGCGCAGCGGCGAGCCGGTGGCACCCAGGAGCCACAGGGGCGCTGCCACGAGGGTGAAGGCTTCGGGAGCCAGCGCGGCCAGCTCCTCGAGGTTCAGCATCTCGATGATCGGGATCCCCTTCTCCACCAGCAGGATCCGGTGACCGGGCAGGCGGGCATGGCCCTCTCCTGGCGGAATGTGCTCGAAGGCGGTGGTGTCGGATCCGACGACCAGCGGTTGGTGCGATGCCAGCCAGGCGACGGCGTCCTCGTCGGGTCCGGGCACCCCGCCCTCGTGGTCGAGGAAGGCCCCCGCGTCGTCCCAGAGCTGCGCCCAGCCGGTCCGCACGAGCAGTGCCTCGCCGGGTGCGGGCCGCCGGTCGCCGAGGGCCAGGGCCAGCTCCTCGGCCGTGACGGCGTGGCCGGGGTCCAGCCGTCGGACGCCGAGTGCTGCCGGCACGTCGAGCAGGTGCCCGACGCACACGATGGGCGCGACGGTGTGGACCCCGTGCTCGAGGTACCGACCGCCCACCTGTGCCTCGAGGGCGGAGACTCCTCCGTGCAGCAGGCCGTCGTGGCTGATGTGGGCGAGCGCGTCGAGGTGCGTGCCGGTGTGGGTTCCCATGACGAGCAAGTCGTTGGCTCCCGACGTGCCGTCGGCCCTGACCGCGTCGCCGTGCCGGCGGAGCAGGGCGTGCCGGAAGCCGGGGTGGTTGGGTGAGGTGGGGATGCCGGGATGCAGCGGCTGCGCGAGGTCGACGACGCCGACCGTGGCCCCGTCCGCGGTACGCCCGGCGCTCACGCGTCTGCCCGCTCGTGGATCAGCTGCGCCTGGCGAAGGATCGCCGGGTCGACGAAGCTCCCGTCGTCCAGGGTGGCAGCGGCCGACCGGGAGCGATCCATCGTCGCGACCCGCTCTAGCACCTCGTCGGCCCACCGGAGCTCGTCGGCGCGGGGCGCGAAGGCGCTGCGCACCACGGGCACCTGTCGGGGGTGGATGACCGAGCGACCGTAGAACCCGAGCTGACGCAGCGTCTCGCACGACCGGCGGAGTCCGTCGAGGTCGGTCACGTGGGGGTGGACGCTCGCGACGGGGGAGGGGAGGCCGGCCGCTCGAGCGGCCTGCACGACGGTCAGACGGGCGAGCAGCAGGCCGTCCTCGCTGCCGTCCCGCGGCAGCCCGAGGTCGGCGCGAAGGTCGCTCTCGCCCAGGGTGAGGGAGTGCACCCCGGTCTCGGCGGCGATTTCGGCAGCGTGGAGCAGGCCCAGGGCCGACTCGATGAGGGGGACTAGGTGCGGCTGGTCGAGGAACCTGCTCGAGGCGGCGTGCGCCTTTCTCACGTCCGTCGCTGACTCCACCTTGGGCAGCCGGATGCCGTGGACCTTCCCCTCGGCGAGAAGGGGACCGACGGCCGCGAGGTCCGCCGCGAAGTCGGCGGAGTCCACCGGGTTGACGCGCACGACGATCGGGACGCGACCGTCCCCGGGGACGCCCGTGCCGGCGCCGGCCGCGGCAGCCAGAGCGGAGGGCAGCAGGGCCCGCACGCCCGGACGGGCCGACGGGTGGACGGCGTCCTCGAGGTCGATGACGATGCCGTCGGCCGTACGGGCGGCCTTGGGCAGCAGCTCGGGCAGCCGGCCGCCGGGCACGTACAGCCAGGTGGCGATGTCGGCCAGCACTCAGATCACACCCGTGCGGCGCAGCCGGGCGAGGCGCTCGTCGTCGACACCGATCTCTGCGAGCACACGCTCGGTGTCGGCGCCGTGCTCGCGCCCGGTGTGTCGGATCGTGCCGGGCGACTCCGACATGCGGAAGAGCACGTTGGGCATCCGCACCGGCCCGAGGTCCTGGTCCTGCACGGTGGCGATGGCGCCGATCGCCGCGTACTGCTCGTCGGTGACCACCTTGGACACGTCGTTGACCACGGCGAGCGCGGCCTGTGCGCGGGCGAACTCCGCGACGACCTCGCTCGTGGGTCGCTGTGCCATCCACGAGCCGACGGCCTCGTCGAGCACGTCGGCGTGCTGGGCGCGTCGGAAGCCGTCGTTGAACCAGGGCTCGCGCACCAGATCGGGCCGTCCGACGAGCGTCATCACCCGTTCGGCGATCGAGTGGGCGCTCGTCGAGATCGCGACCCAGTCGCCGTCCGCGGTGCGGTAGGTGTTGCGCGGCGCGTTGTTCTCCGACCGGTTGCCACGCCGGTGCGTGACGATGCCGAGCTGGTCGTACACGGTCACCTGCGCACCGAGCATCGCGAGGATCGGCTCGATGATGGCCAGGTCGATGACCTGACCCTCGCCCGTTCGCTCGCGACGGTGCAGGGCCGTCAGGGTGGCCACCGCGGCCGCGAGGCCGCTGATGTTGTCCGCGAGGGCCAGCGGCGGCAGGGTGGGCGGGCCGTCCGGCTGGCCGGTCGAGTGGGCGAAGCCGCTCATCGCCTCCGCGATGGTGCCGAAGGCGGGCTCGGTGGCGCGAGGCCCGGTCTGGCCGAACCCGGTCACCCGGGTCAGGATGATGCGCGGGTTCACCGCGCGGAGCCGGTCGTAGCCCAGGCCCCACCGCTCGAGCGTCCCAGGCCTGAAGTTCTCGATGACGACGTCCGCCGTGCGGACCAGCTCGAGGAAGACCTCCTGCCCATCGGGATGCGACAGGTCGAGGGTCACGGCGCGCTTGTTCCGCCCGAGGATCTTCCACCACAGGCCGATCCCGTTCTTGCTCTGGCCGTGCGTGCGCGCCGGGTCCGGCTTTCGGGGGTGCTCGACCTTGATGACGTCGGCGCCGAAGTCGGCGAGGACGGTGGCCGCCGACGGCCCCGCGAAGAGCGTCGCGATGTCGAGGACCCGGATGTCGTCGAGGGCGCCCCCGGGAGACGGATCGTGTGCGGCGGCCTGCTCGGCGTCTGCTGACGCCGGTGCCGGCGTACCCGTGGTCGTTGGCATGGTTCCTCCTGCTCGAGCGGGACACCGGCGACGTTAGGGGCCGCGATCACGGACGGTCAGGCGACGCCTCACCCAGTGAGAGGAAGGACGAGCCGCCGGGAGGCTCTTCCGCTGGGTGCGACAACGCCTGCCGGCGGTGGCCGGGCCCCTTGACGATGGCGGAGTCCGGGGACCTCCTGCCCCGGTTCCCAGCAGAGAGGAGCAGGCCGTGACGACGGTGCGCGATGCAGCGTTCGAGGTGCTGCGGCAGTTCGGCATGACCCGGCTGTTCGCCAACCCCGGCTCCACCGAGGTGGCCCTGCTCACCGACCTGCCGGACGACTTCGAGTTCGTGCTCGGGCTGCACGAGGGGTCGGTCGTCGGGATGGCCTCGGGCCATGCCCTCGCCACCGGGACACCGGCCCTCGTCCTGCTGCACACCACGGCCGGCTTCGGCAACGCGGTCGGGGCCATCGCGACCGCACGCACCAACAAGGCTCCGCTCGTCGTCCTCGTCGGCCAGCAGGATCGTCGCCATCTGGCCTCGGACCCCTTCCTGGCCGGGCACCTCGAGGGCCTGGCCGGCCGCTACCCGGTCTCCCTCCGTCAGCCCGCCCGCCCGGCCGACGTGCCGGCTGCCATCGCCAGGGCCGTGCACGAGGCGACCCTGCAACGAGGTCCCGCCGTCGTCGTCGTGCCGATGAGCGACTGGTCCGAACCGGCCGACGAGACGATCGACCTGCCCGCGCCGGCTCGACTGCGCGTCGCCAGCGGCGTGAGCGAGGAGCTGGCCGCCGAGCTGACCGCGCTCGTCGACGCGTCCGGCACGCCTGCCGTCGTGGTGGGTCCCGGCGCCGACTCGACGGACGCGTGGAGCGCCCTCACGGCGCTCGCCGACCGCCTGGCCTGCCCGGTCTGGCAGGAGGCGCACGGCTCGCAGTCCGGCTTCCCGCAGGACTCGCCGCGATTCCGTGGCCATCTGCCCCCGACGCGCGCGGCCCTGCGCGAGACCCTGGCGGGCCACGACCTCGTGCTCGTCGTCGGCGGCCCGGCCTTCCGCCAGGGCACCTGGGAGCCCGGGCCGTTCGTCAACCCCGGCACGAGCGTCGTCGTCGTCACGTCGGACCCGGAGGAGGCGGCGTACAGCGCAGCAGACCTGGCCGTGGTCGGCGACGTGGCCGGCATCGTCGCCGAGCTGGCGGGCCGCGTGGACCCGAGAGCGGCGAACGCGCCCTCCCCAGTCCGCCGAGCGGTACCCGTCCCGGAGGGCGACACCCTTCGGGCCGAGCACGTGTATGCCGCGCTCGCCGAGCGCCTTCCCGAGGACGCGACGGTCTTCGAGGAGAGCCCCTCGACCCGGCGCCTCCTGCTCGACCTCATCCCGACACGTCGCCCGTTCGGCTTCGTCACCGTGGCGCAGGGCGGCCTGGGCTTCGCCCTTCCGGCGAGCATCGGCGTGCGGATGGCGCGGCCGGACCGGCCCGTGGTGGCCCTGCTCGGTGACGGCGCGTCGCTCTACAACGTGCAGGGACTCTGGAGCGCGCAGCACTACCGGGTCGGCGCCCTCTTCGTCGTCCTGTCCAACGGCGGGTACGCGGTGATGGACCGGCTGGCCGCAGCCCACGGCGGCAAGCCACCGTGGCCGCACTTCGAGGACGTGAGCGTGTCCACCATCGCCAGCGGATTCGGTTGTGCCACAAAACGGGTCACCACGCATCAAGAGCTGGCCGAAGAGCTGGACCGCATCGTCCCCACCTTGCGGGAGAGGGCCGAACCCCTCCTGCTCGAGGTCGCCGTGGAGGCGACTGCCTGACCACCCGCGCGGGGAAGCCCCCCGCGCACTCCCAGAACGAGAAGGAGGCCGCCATGGCCCAGGACTGGCTCGCCGAGGACGTCCTCACCGAGGACCAGGAGGCGTTGCGCGACACGGTGTCGGACATCGCCCGCGCGTACGACATGCAGTACTGGATCGAGGTGGAGGAGTCGGGTCGCTACCCCGCCGAGTGGGTCAAGGACCTGAGCGACGGCGGGTGGCTCTCCCTGCTCATCCCCGAGGAGTACGGCGGTGGCGGTGGCACCATCCCCGACGCCGCCCTGTTCCTCGAGACGCTGAACCGGTGGGGCGGCAACGCCGGGGCCATCCACGCGCAGATGTACCAGATGGGCGCCATCCTGCGGCACGGCACCGACGAGCAGAAGAAGCAGTGGCTGCCGCAGATCGCCAACGACGGCCTGCGCCTGCAGTCGTTCGGCATCACCGAGCCCGACGCCGGCACGGACACCACCCGCATCCGCACCTTCGCGCGGCGGGAGGGCGACGAGTACGTCGTCAACGGGGGCAAGATCTTCACGTCCCGCTTCCACCAGACCGACCTCATGCTCCTGCTCGTGCGCACCGACAAGTACGAGGACGTCGAGAAGAAGACCGACGGCATCACCGTCCTGCTCGTCGACGTGCGCGAGGCCAAGGAGAACGGCCAGATCGAGTACCGGCCGATCAAGGTGATGTCCGGCCACCACACGAACCAGCTGACCATCACCAACCTGCGGGTTCCGGTGGAGAACCGGATCGGCGAGGAGGGCAAGGGTTTCCGCGTCATCCTGTCCGGGATGAACTCCGAGCGCCTCCTGGTCTCCAGCGAGTACATCGGCTCCGGGCTCTACTTCATCGACCGTGCCGTGCAGTACTCCAAGGAGCGCGAGGTCTTCGGCCGCCCGATCGGGATGAACCAGGGCATCCAGTTCCCGCTGGCCACCGCCTTCACCGAGCTGCGGGCCGCGAGCCTCATGCGCTGGCACGCGGCCAAGGTCTTCCAGGAGGGGAGCCGGGACGGCTTCTACGCCAACACCGCCAAGCTGCTCTCGTCCAAGGCGTTGTGGAACGCCGCGAACGCGGCGATGGACACGTTCGGTGGAGCGGGACTGGCCTCGGAGTACGGGATCGAGCAGAAGTTCCGCGCGGCTCGCGGGCCGCTGATCGCTCCGATCTCCACCAACCTGGTCCTCGCGGGTATCGCCCACCGGGACCTGGGCATGCCGAAGAGCTTCTGAGCCATGACCACTTCCGGCTCAGCACCTCCCCCGCCGCCCCACCCGCAGGACCGCTCGGACGCGCTGCGTGGCGCCGACGACGGGGCCACGTACGCCGTCGCCTCCTTCGCCGTCCAGGCGGCCGCTCGGCGTGCGGGCAGCGCGCGGTCCGACGCCGTACTCTCCTCACTCGTCGACACGCTGGCCGTGGGCGTCGCGGGTGGCCGCACCGCTGCCGTCGAGGCTCTCCTCGGCCTGCTCGAGGAGGAGCCGGCGCCCGGTGGCTGCAGCATCTGGGGCTCGGACCTGCGCGTCGGTCCGTCGGCCGCGGCACTGGTCAACGGCACCGCCGCCCACGCGCTGGACTGGGACGACGCCTCGCCCACGATGCCGATGCACCCGGGGGCGGTGCTCTTCCCCGCGCTGCTCGCGCGGGTCGGGGTGACGCCGGTGACCACCGACCGGTTCGTCTCGGCGTACGCGGTCGGCTCGGCGGTGTTCCGTGCCGTCTCCGAGGTGCTGCCCCTCGAGGTGCACTACGGCCGCGGATGGCACAACACCTCGACGACCGGCCGCCTCGCGGCCACGGCCGCGCTGGCCAGCCTGGCCGGGCTCGACGTGGAGACGACGCGTCATGCCCTCGGCCTGGCGGCCTCCACGGCGTCGGGGAGTCGGGCCAACTTCGGCACCATGACCAAGCCGCTCCACGCCGGGCTGGCCGCCCGCGACGCGGTCACCGCCGTGGCGCTGGCCTCCCGCGGGTTCACGTCCCGGGTCACCCAGCTCGAGGCGCCCGGAGGCTTCTTCGCGCTCTTCGGCGAGACCGACGCGGCGACGCTCGCCGAGCTTCCCGAGCGGCTCCGCCGCTGGGAGGACGGCTGGAGCGACGACTGGGCGATCAAGCGCTACCCGTCCTGCTACGCGACGCACCGGGCCATCGACGCCGTGCTCGACCTGCGCCCCGGGCTCGACCTCACGGCGATCTCGTCGGTGGAGGTCACGGTGCACCGCGGCGGGCTGAAACCACTCCTGCCGCACCTGCCCGGCAGTGGGCTGGAGGGCAAGTTCAGCCTGCCGTACACCGTGGCGCGGGCTCTGCGGACGGGGCTGGTCCGGCTCGCCGACTTCACCGACGAGGCCGTCCGCGACGCCGCGGTGCGCTCGCTGATGGACGCGGTCGTCGTGCGCGAAGGCGCGGACCCGGACGATCCGGCATCGACCGAGCCGTTCACGGTGCTCACGGTGCGGACCGCCGACGGTGCGACGCACACGCGACGCGTCAACGTCAGCCGGGGGGACTCGCGCAACCCGCTGACCCCGGAAGAGCTGGAGGACAAGGCGATCGACGCCTTCGCCTCCGTCGGCTGGGCGTCCGGTCGGACGCGCGCGCTCCTGTCCGACCTGACCGCACAGTGGCGAGGAGGCGACCTGGCCGGTTTCCAGGACGTGCTCGCCGGTCCGCCCGTGGGCGCGCCGGTTCTCGTGGGGAGGACGGAGGCATGAGCGGTCTTCCCCGTGTCGAGATCGTCGAGGAGGGCATGCGCGAGGGCATGCAGATCGAGAGCGCCGAGATCCCGGTCGAGGCCAAGATCCGACTGCTCGACGCCCTCTCCCGGACCGGGCTCCGCACCATCCAGGTCGGCTCGTTCGTGAGCCCCAGGTGGGTGCCGCAGATGGAGCACATCGAGCAGGTCATCGCGGGCTTCACGCCGGTCCCGGGCGTCCGGTACACCGCCCTGGCCCTGAACCAGAAGGGCGCCGAGCGTCGCGCCCAGCACGTGCCGCCGCTGGCCCCGCAGGAGGCGGCCGCCCGCACGACGGTCCACCTCTGCGACGTCTTCGTCCAGCGCAACACGGCGCGCACCCAGGCCCAGGAGATCGCCGCCGTGCCCGCGACCGTGGCCTCCGCCGTCGAGCGGGGCGTGACCGAGGCCGTCGTGGCCATCAACGCCGCCTGGGGCTCGAACTGGCTCGGGGCGTTCTCGCAGGAGCGGCGCACGGAGCTCATCGGGCTGCAGATGCAGGCCTGGGAGGCGGCCGGGATCACCCCGCGCACCGTCTGGATCGGCGACCCGATGAGCTGGAACTCCCCGCGCGCCGTGGAGGAGCAGCTCCAGGTCATCCGCCGCGAATGGCCGCAGGTGCACACCTTCCACCTGCACCTGCACGACGGCCGGGGGAGTGCCCTGACGTCGGCCTACGTCGCGCTGAGGGCGCTCTCCTCGGAGCACACGCTGGTGCTGGACGCGTCGATCGGTGGGATGGGCGGGTGCCCTTACTGCGGCAACGGCCGTGCCACGAAGATGATCCCCACCGAGGACCTGGTGGACCTGCTCGAGACCGAGGGCATCGACACCGGCATCGACCTCGCGAGCCTTGTCGAGGCCGCGCACCTGGCCGAGGAGGTCGTCGGCCACCCGCTGTACGGCAAGGTCAGCAAAGCCGGACCGCGGCCGGGGGCCGAGGCGCTCTACCCGATGGACATGCCGCTCGTCGAGACCGAGGAGCAGGCGCAGCACTTCCGTCTGGGGCCTTCGACGTATGCCGGGTGCCCCCGTCCGTGGAGGCAGCCGATCACCTCGCCCGCGCGGGACGAGATCGACGGGACCCGCCGCGCCGGCGGTCCCGAGGAAGGCGCACGGGAGGACGTGCCATGACAACGACGGAGTCGATGATGGAGAGCCAGATCCCCACCGGGACCGCACCGGGGTCGCTCGTCGGCCTGCGCGTGGTCGAGCTGGGAACCAGCGTTGCCGGGCCCACGACCGGCCAGATCCTCGGTGACCTCGGCGCCGAGGTCATCAAGGTCGAGCGGGTGGGTGCCGGTGACGACACGCGCGGCTGGGCGCCCCCGTACTGGGGGAGCGAGCCGATGGCGTTCCTCGGCCTGAACCGCAACAAGAAGAGCCTGGCACTGGACTTCAAGGACGGCCGCGGCTCGCAGGTGCTCGAACGGCTCCTCGCCGACGCCGACGTCCTGGTCCAGAACCTGCGGCCCGGCGCTCTCGCGAAGGCCGGCTTCGACGCCGAGCGTCTGCGCGAGCTCAACCCACGCTTGGTCTACTGCGAGATGAGTGGCTTCGGCTCCGTCGGCCCGCGAGCCAGCGAGCCGGCGTACGACCCACTGCTGCAGGCGTATTCAGGCATCGTCAGCATGCTGGACACGGGCGAGGGGCCGCCCATGCGGGTGCCGCTGTCCATCCTCGACAAGGGCACGGGCATGTGGGCCGTCATCGGCATCCTCGACGCCCTGCGCCGTCGGGACCAGTCGGGGGAGGGGAGCCACGTGCAGGTGTCGCTGCTGCAGACGGCGGTCTCCTGGGTCGACCAGAAGGTCATGGGCTCCAGGGCGGGCAACCCGGCACCGCGCAACCTCGGGTCGGGCCATGCAGGTGTCGTCCCCTACGGCGCGTTCCCCGTCGCGGACGGTCATGTCTTCATCTCGGCGGGCAACCAGACCCTGTGGACGCGCCTCGTCGGGGCCCTCGGGGCTCCCGAGCTGCTGGGGCGGCCGGGCTTCCGGTCCAACCCGGAGCGCGCGGAACACCGTGCCGAGGTCAACGAGGCAGTCTCCGCAGCGACGCGTGCCTTCACGGCCGAGGACCTGCTGGAACGCCTTGCGGCTGCGGGCGTCCCGAGCGCGCCGGTGCGACCGGTGCACGAGGTGGCCGACGACCCGCAGGTGCGCGCCGTGGGTCTCGTGACGCCGTTGCCGCACCCCAACGTGCCCGAGCTCGAGGTCGTGCACCTGCCGGTGACCTTCGACGGGGCGTACCTGCCGCACCAGTGCCCTCCTCCGGAGCTCGGGCAGCACAGCGCCGAAGTGCTCCAGGACCTGGGCTTCAGCGACGACGAGATCGACGGGATGCTGGCGGACGGCGTGGTCGGGTGTGCGGAGGCAGCTGTGGGGTCGCCCGCATGAGCCCGCCGCTGCTGTGCGCGAGCCACTGGTCGGGGCGCTACTTCAGCGACGGCTGGCAGCCCGGCGCATCCCAGGGGCCCGTCACCGAGAAGGCGACCGGGAACCGGCTGGAGACGGTCGGACTCGCCGACGCGTCCGCCGTGGAGCGCGCCGTCGACGTGGCGGCGGCCGCGCAGCCGGGATGGGCGGCGCTCGGCTACGACACGCGCGCCGCGGTGCTGCGCCGTGCCGGACTGCTCTTCGAGCAGCACGCGGACGAGGCGGCTGAGTGGACGGCGCGGGAGTCGGGGGCGCCGTTGTCCATGGCCCACCGTGCCCAGGGCGTGGCGGCGCAGGAGTGCTTCGAGGCGGCCGGCCTGGCGAGCGCACCGTACGGCGAGCTCCTGCGATCGACCGCCCCCCGCCTCTCGTTGGCGCGCCGGAGGCCGGTGGGCATCGTGGGCGTCATCGCACCCTTCAACGCGCCGCTGCTGCTCGCGATCCGGGCGGTCGCTCCGGCACTCGCCCTGGGCAACGCAGTCGTGCTGAAGCCAGACCCGCGGACCGCCGTCAGCGGTGGCGTGCTCATCGCGCGGGTGTTCGAGGAGGCCGGGCTGCCGGCAGGTCTGCTGCACGTGCTCCCCGGTGGGGCAGACGTCGGCCAGGCTGTGGTGGCCCACCCTCGAGTGCCGGTCATCTCCTTCACGGGGTCGACGCCGGCCGGCCGGGCCATCGCGCGCGCCTGCGCCGACCAGCTCAAGCGCGTCCACCTCGAGCTCGGTGGCAACTCCGCCCTCGTCGTCATGGCCGACGCGGACGTGCGGAGGGCGGCCGCGGCCGGTGCGTTCGGGTCGTTCCGCCACGCCGGCCAGATCTGCATGGCGAGCGGGCGGCACCTCGTGCACGAGTCCGTCGTGGACGACTACCTCACCGAGCTGACGCGCATCGCCACGTCGACGAGGGTCGGCGACCCGCTCGGCGCGGGCGTCGGCTACGGCCCGCTCATCGACGCGGGTCAGCGCGACCGCGTCCACCGCCTCGTGACCCAGTCGGTGGAGGCCGGTGCGACGCTGCTCGCCGGCGGCACGTTCGAGGGCCTCTTCTACCGGCCCACGGTGCTCTCCCAGGTGCCCGTCGAGGCACCCGCCTACGCGCAGGAGGTGTTCGGCCCGGTGGCGCCGGTGGCCTCCTTCGCCGACGCGGACGAGGCCGCCGCTCTCGCCGCCGACTCCTCCTACGGGCTCTCGCTCGGCATCATCACGCGCGACGTCATGGGGGCGCTCGAGCTGGCCGACCGGGTGCCGACCGGGTCGGTGCACGTCAACGACCAGACGATCAACGACGAGCCCACGGCTCCGTTCGGTGGTGTCGGCGAGTCGGGCCTGGGGGCGCGCCACGGCGGCCACCAGTCATACCTCGAGGCGTTCACCGAGCTGCAGTGGGTCACCGTGCGGCGCGAGGCGCCCGTCTACCCCGTCTGAAGCTGCCCGACCGAAAGGACGACCCATGACCGACGACATCCTCCTCGTCGAGGACCGGGGCCACGTGCGCTACCTCACCCTCAACCGGCCCGAGGTGCGCAACGCGCTGAACCGCGATCTCAACGACCGCCTCGTCGACGCCGTCATCGAGGCCGACCACACCCCCGAGGTGTATGCCATCGCCATCACCGGTGCCGGTTCGGCGTTCTGCTCCGGCGCGGACCTCAAGGACGCGCGGGACCTCGCGGCGGCGGGCAAGCCGTTCTACGGGCCGCTCCACAACAACCGCCGCAGCCTCATGGAGGTGATGATCGACTCGCGCAAACCGACGCTCGCGATCATCAACGGGCCCGCGATGGCGGGCGGCTTCGAGCTGGCGCTCTCGTGCGACATGCGGATCGCCGCCGAGGACAGCGTCTTCCGGGTGCCCGAGGCAAAGCGGGGCCGCGGAGCGCACTTCGCCTCGGTGCTGCTGCCGACCACGGTCCCCCCGGGCATCGCGATGGAGTGGCTCTACACCGGTCGGCGCATCGCCGCCACAGAGCTGGAACGGTGGGGACTGCTGAACCGCCTGGTCCCCGGCGACCAGCTGGAGGCCGCGGCCACGGCCCTGCTGGACGACGTCGTCGCCTCGGCGCCGCTGTCGCTGCAACGGCTCAAGCTGACCTATCGCAAGACCGCGGGCATGTCGCCGCACGCCGCCATCCGGCTGGACACCGGCCCGGACGTCTACCTCTCCGAGGACCAGAAGGAGGGCGCGCGGGCGTTCCTCGAGAGGCGAGAGCCACAGTGGCAGGGCCGTTGACGGGCTCGGCCCACGCCGCGTCGGGTCGCAGGACCGGGTGGTTCGCGCGGCGGAACGACGGACCACGCCCGCAGGTGCTGCCGTGACCGCGCTGGAGCAGCGGGAGGAGCTGCCGCCGCGAGGCCTGCGCCACTCGCTGCGCGCCTTCCGCCACCGCGACTACGCCGTCTTCTGGGTGGGGGCCATCACCTCCAACACGGGCGGGTGGCTCTCCAACCTGACCGTCCCCTTCGTCGTCTACGCCGTGACCCACAGCGCGTTGTGGGTCGGGCTCGTGAGTGTCTTCCAGTTCGTGCCGAACATCGCCTTCGGGCCGTGGGGTGGTGTGCTCGCAGATCGGCACGATCGGCGCCGCGTCCTGCTCGTCACCCAGTCCGGGATGGCCCTCAGCGCCCTGCTTCTGTGGCTCGTGTGGACGGGGGGTGTGCGCGAGCCGCTCATCGTGATGGCACTTGTCGGGGTCGCCGGCATCTTCCAGGGCATCAACATGCCGAGCTGGCAGTCATTCGTCAACGACCTCGTTCCGCGTTCCGACCTCGACTCTGCCGTCGCGTTGAACTCCCTCCAGTTCAACGCCGCCCGGTCGCTGGGACCCGCGGTCGCCGGACTGATCCTGGCGACCATCGGGCCGGGACCGGCTCTCCTGCTCAACGCGCTGTCCTTCGTCGCCGTGCTCGTCGCTCTGGCGGCACTCAGGGTGCGCAACCGTCCGCGGACAGCGGACCCCGCGCCCGTCTGGCGTCAGTTCGCGACGGCGGTCGGCTACATCCGGGGGCAGCCCGGAATCCAGATGGGCCTGCTCGTCGCGGTCGCGGTAGGTCTGCTCGTCAACCCGATCTTCCAGTTCACCGTCGTCTTCGCCGGCAGCGTGTTTCACGTCGGTCCCTGGACCCTGGGGCTGCTCAATGCCGCCCTCGGTGTCGGGGCGCTGGTCGCCGCACCGGTGCTCGCAGGTTGGAGCCACATCCTTCCCCGGTCGCTGCTCACGCAGGTCGGCCTGATCGGGCAGGCCCTGGGTCTCGCTGGATTCGCACTCTCCCCGTCGCCCGGCTGGGCGGCGACAGCTCTGCTCGTCGTCGGCTGGGCTCTGCTGCTCACCATCTCGGCAACCAACACGGCGGTGCAGATCATCGTGGCCGACCGGCTGCGCGGCCGGGTGCTCGCGGTGCGGATCATGGCTTACACGGGATGCTTCCCGGTGGGGGGCCTTGCTCAAGGTGCCCTTGCGGACGTCTTCGGCCCACGAGCCACGGTGCTCGGCGCCGGGCTTGTGCTGCTGGTGCTCGCCCTGGTGCTGTCATCGTGGCGCGGGCCGTTGCGGATGCAGCGTCTGGATGATCCCCACGACGGCTGACAGCCAACAGTGTGCGCGTACGCGAAGCTCATCAGTGGCTGGCGCGAATACGTGCAGAAGCTGAGGCCATTCCGGGAGCGGGCCAACGCAGGACGGCGGTTCGCAGGGCCGCCGGGCTCGAGCTCCACCGGGCCGCGCGCGGAACTGGACTGTCAGCGGGAACGTGAGTCGGCACGGCAGGGGTGTGGAGGCCCGGTCAGGCGGTGGCCCTCTCCGGAGGAGCCACTGCGGCCGGGTTCGGCAGCTCCGAGCGCGAGGCCGCTGGGAGCGCGGTCGGAGCAACTCCCAGGACGGCGTCGACCTGCTCGAGGGTGAGGTGCCTCCCGATCCCGGACATCGAGACGATCACGTCGGCCAGCAGCGCGATCTCCAGCAGCAGGGCCGTGTCGACCAGCTCGGCCCCGGGCCGGCCGAGAAGCGCAGCCTCGCCGTGTCCGTGGGGCTCGACCGGCCGCGAGCATGCCGACGGTGCCCGCTCCAGGTCGCTGTCATCGAGGGTGCACATGTCACCGGACCCCACTGCACCGTTCACACGCCAGCTCACCCGATGGCTTTAGGCGCTGACGAGAACAGGCTATGCGCGGACCGCTCCGGCGTCCTCGATTCGCCACATCCGGACGTCACATCCGGACGTCACACCCGGAGGGCGGTGGTGGACTCAGCCCAAGGTCGACGCGCGGGCGACGATCTCCGGGGTGAACTCGACGTGCCGGTGACGGTGTCCCGGGTCGGTCGTCTCCTCCAGCAGGAGCTCAGCCGCTCGTTGGCCGAGCAGATGGCGCGGCTGGCGCACCGAGGTGAGCGGCACGGCTGCGGCACCGGCGAACTCGATGTCGTCGTAACCGACGATGGCGAGCTCACCGGGCACCCGGACGCCGAGCGCGACGCACTGCTGGAGCAGCCCCAGCGCGACCAGGTCGTTGGCGCAGAAGGCGGCGGACGGGCGTCGCGATCGGGGGAGACCGGCGATCCGCGCGCCCGCGAGTCGTCCAGCGGCGACCGTGAGGGCATCGGTGCCAACTGGCACGAGTCGGTCGGCCGGGAGCCCCGCCTCGCGGATGGCAGCAGTCGCCCCGGCGCGACGGTCGCGGACCTGACCGATGGAGTCGGGGCCGCCGACGAATGCGATGCGCTCATGGCCGCGGTCGATGAGGTGCTCGACGGCGAGGCGGCCGCCGTACACGTCGTCGACCGCCACGCTGCAGAGCAGCTGGTCCTCCCGTCGGCGGTCCACGATGACCACGGGAGTGCCACGTTCGGAGACCTGGACCAGGGTCGGGTCGTCGGGCTGCACCGGCGTGACCAGCACCCCGGCGACGCGCTGCTCTTCCAGCCGGCTCAGGTACACGCGCTCCCGCTCGAGGCTGTTGTCGCTGTTGCACGTGTAGAGCACGAGGTCCGCGCCGGACGCGGCGTCCTCGATGCCCCGCGCGACGTCGGTGAAGAACGGGTTGGCCACGTCGAGGACCACGTAGGCGAGCGTGCTGCTGCGTCCGGCCCGGAGCAGGCGGGCGCTCTCGTTGCGGACGAAGTTGAGCTCGGCCATGGCGCGCTCGACGCGTTGGCGCGTCTTGGCGCTGACGCGCTCCGGACGGTTGAGCACGTTGGAGACGGTCCCGAGCGACACGCCTGCAGCGAGGGCGACGTCCTTGACGCTGACCGACATGGCGCTTCCTAAAACTATTCAACGGGCTCGGGTGGCCTCACCTTATCCCCGGCATCGGACGAACGTGTAGTTGGCGCAACGGTTTCTGTGGATCGCGGCGAATCCCTTGACGCTCCTGACGGGCGCGGGTACCTTCGCCGTATTGAAACCTTTCAATGAGGCAAGGTGCACTATGAACGAACCGCGGCCACCCGCGATTCTGGAACTGCGCGAGGTGTCGAAGTCCTTCGGCCCCGTCGTCGCACTGAGGTCAGGGAGCCTCCTGGCCCGCGCCGGCTCGATCCACGCGCTCGTCGGCGAGAACGGCGCCGGCAAGTCGACGCTGGTGAAGATGGTGGCCGGTGTCCACCGCCGCGACAGCGGGGAGTTCCTCCTCGACGGCCAACCGGTCGACTTCGGCTCCACCGCCGAGTCCAAGGCCGCGGGCGTCGCCGTCATCTACCAGGAGCCGACGCTGTTCCCGGACCTGTCGGTCACCGAGAACATCTTCATGGGCCGGCAGATGCTCGGTCGAGGGCGTCGTATCGACAAGCCGGCGATGTACGCCGAGGCTGCGCGGCTCTTCGCGGGGCTGGGCGTGCACATCGACCCGCGCCGTCCGGCCCTCGGCCTGTCGATCGCCGACCAGCAGATCATCGAGATCGCCAAGGCCATCTCCCTCGACGCCAAGGTCCTCATCATGGACGAGCCGACCGCGGCGCTGTCCGGCGTCGAGGTCGAGCGCCTCTTCACCGTCGCCCGCCAGCTGCGCGACGAGGGCCGCGCCATCGTCTTCATCTCCCACCGCTTCGACGAGGTCTTCTCCCTCTGCGACACCGTCACCGTCATGCGCGACGGCGCCTACATCGACACCCGCTCCATCGCCGAGACCTCCGTCGGCGAGATCGTCAACCTCATGGTCGGCCGGGAGGTCGAGGACCTCTTCCCCAAGGTGGCCGCCGAGGTCGGCGAGGTCGTCCTCGAGGTCGAAGCCCTCAGCTCCACCGGCACGTTCCACGACGTGTCGTTCTCGGTCCGACGCGGTGAGATCGTCGGGCTCGCCGGGCTCGTCGGCGCCGGGCGCAGCGAGATCGCCCGCGCCGTCTTCGGCGTCGACCGCTACGACTCGGGCACCGTCACGATGAAGGGTGCCGCGGTGCCGGCCGCGAACCCGACGGCCGCGATCCGGTCCGGCATGGCGTTCATCCCCGAGGACCGCCGCAAGCAGGGCCTCGTCACCGACGCCTCGGTCGCTGACAACATCGCCTCGGTCATCCGGCACAAGCTGACGACGGCCGGCCTCATCACCCGCTCCCGGGAGAACCGGGCGAGCGGCCCCTGGGCGGCGCGGCTCGAGGTCAAGACGAACGCCCTGGACATGGCGGCCAACACGATGAGTGGCGGCAACCAGCAGAAGGTCGTCATCGCCAAGTGGCTCGCCTCCGAGCCCGACCTGCTCATCATCGACGAGCCCACCCGCGGCATCGACGTCGGCACCAAGGCCGAGGTCCACCGCCTGCTGTCGGAGCTCGCCGGCCAGGGCATGGCGATCCTCATGATCTCCTCCGAGCTGCCCGAGGTCCTGGGCATGGCCGACCGCGTCCTCGTCGTCTGCGAAGGCCGGCTCACCGCCGAGCTCTCGCGCGAGGACGCGACGCCCGAGCGGGTCATGCGCGCCGCCACCGCCACGTCGAGCCAGGAGGCCGCCTCATGACGCCCCAGACCCAGACCGCCTCGGCCCCCGACGCCCCCGACGCCGCAAGCCAGGCCGAGCACTCCAGCGAGGAGGTCGCCCTCCTCGTCGAGCCCAGTGCGCTGTCCGACCGCGAGCGGATCCTCAAGACGCTGCTGCGCTCGCGCGAGCTGTCGATCTTCATCGTCCTCGTGCTCGTCATCGCCGCTGCCACGATCAAGAGCCCGACGTTCCTGTTCAGCCCCAGCGGCTGGCGCGACCTGCTGCTGACACCGGCGATGCTCGTCGTGCTGGCCGTCGGGCAGACCGTCGTCATCATCACCCGCAACGTCGACCTGTCGGTCGGCAGCGTGCTCGGCCTCACGGCGTACATGACCGGCCGGCTGTTCATCGACCACCCGGACCTGCCGGTCGTCGCCGTCTTCGTCGCAGCCGTCGTGGCCGGGGGAGTGCTCGGCCTGGTCAACGGTGTGCTCGTCGGCTACGGACGCGTGCCCGCCCTCGTCATCACGCTCGGAACGCTCTACATCTTCCGCGGCGTCCTGCTGACGTGGGCCGGCTCGAGCCTGGTCTCCGCCTCCGAGATGCCCCCCGGCTTCCTCGATCTCGGCACGGCGCAGATCCTCACGATCCCGGTGCTCTTCGCGCTCGCGGTCGTCATCACCGTCGCCGTCGGCTACTACCTGCAGACCGCCCGGTCCGGGCGCGAGCTGTACGCGGTCGGCTCCGACCCCGACGCAGCGGTGCTCTACGGGCTGCCGGTCCGCGGACGCGTCATCGGCGCGTTCGTCCTCAGCGGCGCCCTCGCCGGCCTCGCCGGCGTCATCTACGCCGCCCGGTACGGGACGGTCTCCTCCGACGCCGGCACCGGCATCGAGCTGCAGGCCGTGGCCGCGGCGGTCATCGGCGGCGTCGCGATCTTCGGTGGCTCCGGCACCGTCTGGGGCGCGGCCATCGGCGCGGTCCTGCTCGTGACGATCAACCGAGCCCTGCCGATGGTCGGCATCTCCGACTTCTGGCAGCAGGCCCTCGTCGGCGCGCTCATCATCGCGGCGATCATCCTCGACCGGGTCCTGTCCGCCCGCCAGGCCCGCAAACTCATCGAAGCAAGGGACGAGTCATGAGCACCAAGACGTACGCGGCCTACGCCCGTCCGCTGTGGCGGCGGCTCCTGCTCAGCCGTGAGGCCGCGATGATCGGTCTGGTCGTCGTCGTCTACCTGTGGGGCTACAGCAACATCCCCTACTTCGGTGACACGCTCACCCTGACCTACCTCCTCCTCGACGTCACGACGATCCTGCTCATCGCCCTGCCGATGACCCTCATCATCATCACCGGCGAGATCGACCTGTCGGTCGCCAGCGTCGTCGGCCTGTCGAGCGCCACCCTGGGGCTGCTGCACGAGCACGGCGTCGGCATCGTGCCCTCCTTCGTCCTCGCCCTGCTCGTCGGGCTGGTCTGCGGGGCCTTCAACGGCTTCCTCGTCGCCTACGTCGGGCTGCCGTCGCTGGCGGTCACCATCGGCACCCTGGCCCTCTACCGCGGCGTCGCCGTGGGCCTGCTCGGCACCACCGCCGTCACCGGCTTCGCGAACGACTGGACCAAGCGCGCGTCGCAGGTCCTCGGCGGCAGCGGCGTCCCGAGCGTCATGCTCGTCTTCCTCGTGCTGCTCATCGTCTTCTCCCTGGTGCTGCACTTCGCGCCCTTCGGCCGTGGCATCTACGACATCGGGCTGAGCAGCGAGGCCGCGGTGTACGCCGGCGTCAAGGTCAAGCGCACCAAGTTCATCCTGTTCTGCCTCACCGGAGTCGTGTCGGCGCTCGCCGGCGTCTACTTCACGCTCCGGTTCGGCAGCGCCCGTGGCGACAACGCCACCGGCCTGGAGCTGCAGGTGATCGCGGCGGTCCTGCTCGGCGGCGTCTCGATCTTCGGCGGCCGGGGCAAGCTGCCCGGCGTCGTCGCCGGCGTGCTGCTCATCGGCGTCATCTCCAGCGCCCTGCGCCTGCAGGGCGTCACGGTCAACGTCATCAACATCATCATCGGACTGCTGCTCGTGCTGTCCGTGATCTCCACAACCGTCCTGGCGTGGGTCTCCGACGTCGCAGCCAGGCGTACCCGGGCCAGAGGCCCTCGACAGACGCCACTCAGCGTCGGAACCAAGTGAAAGGACATCAACGAAGATGCACACCATGACGCGACGCAGCGCGGTCCTCGGCGCTGCAGCCCTGTCCATGGCCCTGGCCCTCACGGCCTGCGGCAAGGCCGAGACGCCCACCGCGGCCGCCGGCACGGCCGGTGGCACGAGCGGCGGCAAGGCCCTCAACGTCGTCTTCATCCCGAAGAACCTCGGCAACCCGTACTTCGACGCCAGCGACGCCGGTGGCAAGGAGGCCGTCGAGTCCCTCGGCGGCACCTACTCCCAGGTGGGCCCGCAGACCGCGAGCCCCGACGCTCAGGTGCAGTACATCAACACGGCTGCGCAGCAGCACGTCAGCGCCATCGTCATCTCGGCCAACGACCCCAAGGCCATCGGTGACGCCCTGACCCAGGCCAAGCAGGCCGGCACCAAGGTCGTCACCTTCGACTCCGACACCGACCCGCAGTACCGCGACCTCTTCGTCAACCAGGCCTCGCCCGAGGGCATCGCCAAGGCGCAGGTCGACGGCATCGCCAAGCAGATCGGCGACTCCGGCGAGATCGCGATCCTGTCGGCGGCCGCCAACGCGACCAACCAGAACACCTGGATCGACCTGATGAAGAAGGACCTGGCCTCCAGCCACCCGAACATCAAGCTCGTCGACACCGTGTACGGCAACGACGACGACCAGACCTCCTTCGACAAGACCGCCGCGCTCCTGCAGACCCACCCGAACCTCAAGGGCATCATCAGCCCGACCACGGTCGGCATCGCCGCCGCGGCCCGGTACCTGTCCACCTCGGACAAGAAGGGCAAGGTGGCCCTGACCGGTCTCGGCACGCCGAACCAGATGCGCGAGTACGTCAAGAACGGGACCGTCAAGGAGTTCTACCTCTGGAACCCGACCGACCTCGGCTACCTCGCCGGACAGGCGGCGGCGGCCCTCGTCAACGGCACCATCACCGGCAAGGAGGGCGACTCCTTCAAGGCCGGTCGGCTCGGCGAGTTCAAGGTCGGCGCCAACGGTGAGGTCCTCCTCGGGGACCCGACCGGCTTCAACGCCGGCAACATCGACCAGTTCAAGTTCTGACCGGTCGCCACCGGTCCGACCGACCGTAGACCAGCACTGACCGGGCCGCCACACGCCGGCGGCCCCGGCCAGGGCCCCCACGGCCTCGAACCCACAGGACCCCGATCCCGCGGCTACGACCCCACCGTGCCACCCGAAGGAGGGCGTGATGCCTCGCGTCTGCTTCCAGCTCCAGGTGCGCCCCGAGCGCCTCGAGGACTACAAGGCCCGACACCGCGCGGTCTGGCCCGACATGCTCGCGGCCCTGCACCGGACCGGCTGGAACAACTACTCCCTCTTCCTGCGCGGTGACGGCCTGCTCATCGGCTACGTCGAGACACCCTTTCTCGAGGCGGCGCAGGCCGGCATGGCGCAGACCGAGGTCAACGCCCGGTGGCAGGCCGAGATGGCCGAGTACTTCGTGGACCTCGACGACACCACCCCCGACCAGGGCTTCCTCCAGCTCGAGGAGATCTTCCACCTCGAGGACCAACTCGACGCATTCGACCAGCGCGACCCGCTCCAGCAGCCGCCCCACGACCCAGATGTGAAGTGACGACATGACAACGTTCGAATCGATCTCCGACCGGCTCGGAGAGCTCGCCATCGAGGTGCCCTCCTGGGCCTACGGCAACTCCGGCACGCGGTTCAAGGTCTTCGGCTCCGCGGGCACGCCCAGAAGCGTCGAGGAGAAGATCGCCGACGCCGCCGCCGTGCACCGTTTCACCGGGCTGGCACCCTCCGTCGCCATCCACATCCCGTGGGACACCGTCGAGGACTACGCCGCCCTCGGGCGTTTCGCCCAGGACCACGGCGTGCGGCTCGGCACCGTCAACAGCAACACCTTCCAGGACGACGAGTACAAGCTCGGCAGCCTGACCAACGCCGACCCCGGGGTGCGGCGGCGCGCCGTGGAGCACAACCTCGAGTGCCTCAAGATCATGAACGAGACCGGCTCGCGAGACCTCAAGATCTGGCTCGCCGACGGCACGAACTACCCGGGCCAGGGCGACATGCGCCAGCGGCAGGACTGGCTCGCCGAGGGGCTCGCGGAGATCTACGCGCACGTGGGGGAGGAGCAGCGGCTCGTCCTCGAGTACAAGTTCTTCGAGCCGGCGTTCTACCACACGGACGTCCCGGACTGGGGCACGTCCTACGCCCACGTCGTCGCCCTGGGCGAGCGGGCCATGGTGTGCCTGGACACCGGTCACCACGCACCCGGCACGAACATCGAGTTCATCGTCGCCCAGCTGCTCCGCCTGGGCCGGCTCGGCTCGTTCGACTTCAACAGCCGGTTCTACGCCGACGACGACCTCATGGTCGGGGCGGCCGACCCGTTCCAGCTGTTCCGGATCATCGTCGAGGTCATCCGCGGCGGCGGCTACGGGGCCGGCTCGGACGTCGCGCTCATGCTCGACCAGTGCCACAACATCGAGAAGAAGGTGCCGGGCCAGATCCGCTCGGTGCTCAACGTCCAGGAGATGGTCGCCCGTGCGCTCCTGCTCGACACGGCGGCGCTCGAGGCGGCACGGCAGACCGGCGACGTCCTCCTCGCGAACGAGATCTTCATGGACGCCTTCTACACCGACGTCCGCCAGCCCCTCGCGCAGTGGCGCGAGAGCCGCGGCCTCCCGGCCGACCCCATGCGCGCCTACCTGGCGAGCGGATACCAAGAGCAGATCGAGCGCGACCGCGTCGGCGGTGCGCAGGCAGGATGGAACTGAAGCATGTCCCCGAACACCAGCAGCACCGCTCCGAGCAGCGCAGTCGCAGAGCTCATCTCGCGCTCCAACCGGCTGGGCAGCGACCCGAAGAACACGAACTACGCCGGCGGCAACACCTCCGCCAAGGGCGTCGAGACCGACCCGGTGACCGGCCAGGACGTCGAGCTGGTCTGGGTCAAGGGATCCGGCGGTGACCTCGGCACGCTCAAGCCCGAGGGGCTGGCCGTCCTGCGCCTGGACCGGATGCGCGCCCTCGTCGACGTGTACCCCGGCCTCGAGCGTGAGGACGAGATGGTCGCGGCGTTCGACTACTGCCTGCACGGCAAGGGCGGCGCCGCTCCCTCCATCGACACCGCCATGCACGGCCTCGTCGACGCCGCGCACGTCGACCACCTGCACCCCGACTCGGGCATCGCGATCGCGACCTCCGCCGACGGCGAGGAGCTGGCCGCCAAGATCTTCGGCGACAAGGTCGTCTGGGTCCCGTGGCGTCGACCGGGCTTCCAGCTCGGCCTCGACATCGCCGCCATCAAGGAGGCCAACCCGCAGGCCATCGGCTGCATCCTCGGCGGCCACGGGGTGACCGCGTGGGGCGCGAGCAGCGAGGAGTGCGAGCAGAACTCGCTCTGGATCATCCAGACGGCCGCCGCGTACATCGAGCAGAACAGCAAGCCTGAGCCGTTCGGGGCCGAGCTGGCCGGGTACGGCGCCCTGCCCGAGACCGAGCGCCACGCGCGGGCGGCCGCCATCGCCGCGACGATCCGCGGGATCGCCAGCACGGACCGACCCATGGTCGGCCACTACACCGACTCGGACGTCGTCCTCGATTTCCTCGCCCGCGCCGAGCACCCGCGCCTGGCCGACCTCGGCACCAGCTGCCCGGACCACTTCCTGCGCACCAAGGTCAAGCCGCTGGTTCTCGACCTGCCGGCCACCGCCACGGCCGAGGAGATGACGGCCCGGCTCAAGGAGCTGCACGAGCCCTACCGCGAGGACTACCGCGGCTACTACGAGCGCAACGCCACGCCCGACAGCCCGGCGATCCGCGGCGCCGACCCGCTCATCGTCCTCGTGCCCGGTGTCGGCATGTTCTCCTACGGCAAGGACAAGCAGACCGCCCGCGTCGCCGGCGAGTTCTACGTCAACGCCATCAACGTGATGCGCGGAGCCGAGGGCCTGTCGAGCTACGCCCCGATCGACGAGGCGGAGAAGTTCCGCATCGAGTACTGGGCGCTCGAGGAGGCCAAGCTGCAGCGGATGCCGAAGCCGAAGCCGCTCGCCACCCGCATCGCCCTCGTGACCGGCGCCGCGTCCGGCATCGGCAAGGCCATTGCGAACCGCCTTGCGGCAGAAGGTGCCTGCGTCGTCGTCGCCGACCTTGACCTCGACAAGGCCCGCAACGCAGCCGCCGAGATCGGCACCACCGACGTCGCGATCGGCGTCCAGGCAGACGTCTCGGACGAGGCCGCCGTGCAGGCCGCCGTCGACGCGGCTGTCCTCGCCTTCGGAGGGCTCGACCTCGTCGTCAACAACGCCGGCCTCTCGCTGTCGCGGTCGTTGCTCGAGACCTCGGTCGCCGACTGGGACCTGCAGCACGACGTCATGGCCAAGGGATCGTTCCTCGTCTCCCGGGCCGCGGCCAGAGTCCTCATCGACCAGGGGCTCGGCGGCGACATCGTCTACATCTCGAGCAAGAACTCGATCTTCGCCGGTCCCAACAACATCGCCTACAGCGCGGTCAAGGCCGACCAGGCCCACCAGGTTCGGCTGCTCGCGGCCGAGCTCGGCCAGTACGGCGTCAAGGTCAACGGCGTCAACCCCGACGGCGTCGTGCAGGGCTCGGGCATCTTCTCCAGCGGCTGGGGCGCCAACCGCGCGGCCGTGTACGGGGTCGACGAGAAGGACCTCGGCGCCTACTACGCCCAGCGCACCCTGCTGAAGAAGGAGGTCCTGCCGGAGCACTGTGCGGCAGCGGTCTTCGCGCTCGTCGGCCCGGACATGTCCCAGACCACCGGCCTGCACGTGCCCGTCGACTCCGGCGTGGCCGCAGCGTTCCTGCGGTGACGGCATGAGCTCGAACCCCTCAGGGACGGCACTCGTCGCCGCGGTCGACCTCGGCGCCACGAGCGGTCGGGTCGTCCTGGCCGAGGTCGGACCGGACCGGCTCGAGCTGCGCGAGACGGCACGGTTCGCCAACGGTCCGCTGCGCCTGCCGTCGGGGCTGCACTGGAACCTGCCCTCGCTGTATGCCGGAGCGCTCGGCGGCCTGCGGGCCGCCGGGCGTGAGGCCGCCCGGGCCGGCGGCCTGGCCAGCGTGGGCATCGACGCGTGGGCGGTGGACTACGGGCTGGTGCGCGGCGACCGGTTGCTCGGGCTCCCGTTCCACTACCGCGACGAGCACCGTTGCGCCGTCGGGCCGGCCAACGCGCACGCCCTCGTCGGCCAGGACGAGCTGTACGCCCGCAACGGGTTGCAGTTCCTGCCGTTCAACACCGTCTACCAGCTGGCGGCCGACCCGTGGACCGAGCTGGCCGACCGCATGCTGCTGGTGCCGGACGTCGTCGCCTGGTGGCTCACCGGGCGGATGGTCGCCGAGCGCACCAACGCCTCCACCACGGGGCTGCTCGACCCACGCACGGGGGTTTGGGACGGCGAGCTGCTCGACCGTCTCGGGGTGCCGTCGCACCTGCTGGCCGACCTCGTCGACCCGGGGACGACGATCGGCGCGATGACCGACCAGGTGGCCGGCGACACCGGCCTGCCAGGCGTGCCCGTGGTCGCCGTCGGGTCGCACGACACGGCCTCCGCCGTCGTCGGCGCCCCGCTGCAGGGCGACGACGCGGCGTACCTGTCGCTCGGCACGTGGGGGCTGGTCGGCGTCGAGCTGGCCCACCCCGTCGTGACGGACGCCGCGCGAGTCGCGAACTTCACCAACGAGGGCGGCGTCGACGGCCGCACCCGGTTCCTCACCAACGTCATGGGCACCTGGATCCTCAGCGAGGCGCTGCGCGCCTGGGACCGCGAGGACCGCCTGCCTGCCGGAGGCAACGACCTCACCGGGCTGCTCTCTGCCGCAGCGGAGGTCGACCCGGCGTCCGTGCCGGTCATCGACGTGCAGGACCCGCGCTTCCAGCCCCCGGGGGACATGGGCGAGCGCATCGCGAAATGGTGCGTCGACCACGACCTTCCGGCACCGGCGACGCGCCCGGCGATCGTGCGAACCATCGTCGAGAGCCTGGCCGACGCGTACGCGGCGGCCGTCGACACCGCAGCCCGACTGACCGGCAGGCGTGTCGAGACCATCCACGTCGTCGGTGGTGGCTCCCGGAACCGGCTGCTGTGCCAGGCGATCGCCGACCGGTCGGGCCGACACGTCGTGGCCGGACCGGTCGAGGCCACGGCTCTCGGGAACGTCCTGGTCCAGGCACGGGCGGCGGGGGTCGTGGGCCCCGACCTGGCCGAGCTGCGGGCGCTCGTGGCTCGAACGCACGACCTTCCGCGCTACGAGCCCCGCTCGTGACGCCGGCGATCTGACGGACGCGACGGAGACGGGTCGGGTGGGGCGCTCCACCCGACCCGTCTCCGGGCTCGGTGTCGCGGTCAGGCGACGGTCAGGACGACGCGCGCGTAGCGGGTCAGCGGGAAGGTGCCGTCGTCGGTGGCCTGGAAGATGAACGACTGTGTCTGCCCGGCCGTGCGTCCGCCGGGATGGTGACGGTCGTCGTCGACGCGCTCGCGTCCGCGACGGAGACCGCGCGCACCCCTCCTCGCGGTACTGCCACCGCGTGGTGCTCAGGGCGATCCTGGTCGGTGTCGACGGCGAGCCCACGCAGCGTGACGGCCTCACCGGGGGAGGTGCACAGGACCCTTTGGCCACCGTCGCGCTCGATCGTCCTGATCGGCGACTCCCACTCGCAGCACTGGATGCCAGCGCTCGAGAGGCTCTCCCGCGAGCGGAACTGGACCATCTACACCTTCGCAAGGCCGCCTGCACCGTCGTCGACGCCCGGGTCTGGCTGACCGCCGAGAAGCACGAGTACACCTCGTGCGCCACGTGGCGAAAGGCCATGGTGGAGCAGGTGAGCTCGATGAAGGGCCTGGACGCGGTACTGATCGGCCGGTGGATGGACTACCAGGACCTCGTCATCAACCCGGACGGCAGCCACACGACCGCCGAGACGGTGGTGGGCCCGTGGCAGGCGGCCGCCGAGCGAAGCTTCTCGCGCTTCACCAAGGCGGCACCGCGGATCCTGGTGATCCGTGACGTTCCGCGGCCGAAGGGCAACGTGCCGACCTGTCTGTCACGCCATGAGGGTGAGCCGGACGCCTGCGCCTTCCCGAAGCAGGGGCACACCCACCTGGACGAGCCACTCGTGAGGGCCGAGCTGGCGGCGGCCCCCAAGGCCGTCCGCACCATTGACCTCACCGACCGCCTGTGCCCCACGAGCACCTGCCCTGTCGTCGAGGACGGCGTGGTGATCTACCGAGACAACCACCACCTCACCGTGCGGTACGCAGCGGGGCTGGCCGACCCCCTCGGTGACGCGATCGAAGCCGCTCTCCGGTAAGCGGTAGGACAGCCGCCGCGAGGAGCGGCACCGGGCGAAGGAGCGGCCCGCCTCGTCCGCCTCGTCCGCCCGGGGTGCCAGCAGGGGTGCGACCCCGGTCGTGCTGCGAGAGAAGAGTTCTCGCCCCACGGGTGGATGTGGGGAAGGAGCGGTGCCTCGTAACGTCCGTGGCGGGCCAGAGCCGCGCCCGTCCCGAGCTGTCCGAGGAGCCCCGATGCCAGCCGCCCGACGCCGCCCACCCTCACCGGCGGGCGTGCGCGCCCTGGTCCGCCCGGCCGCAGGCGTCGCCCTTGCCCTGCTCGCCGTCGCCATCCTGCCGTTCCCGGCTGCCTCGCTGTGGCCCCGCGGCGGGTATCCGGACGTCGCCGCGCTCGGCGCTGCCCTCGCCCGCGGCCTCGAGCACTGGTGGCGGTCCGGTGCGGTCGACGCCGGCCCCGACCTCGAGCGCGCCGTGGCCTTCTGGGCACGGTTCCACGTGGTCAAGGCCGTCCTCGGTGGGGTCCTGCTCGTGCTCGTCCTGCATCTCGCCCGACGGACCTGGCACGAGTACGTGCGCTCGCCGGCCCACGGGCGTCGGGTCCGGCTGGCGGTGGCCGGGGTCCTCGAGGCGCCGGTGCTCCTGCTCGCGGTCCTGCTCGTCGCCGCGAACGTGCAGGGTGCCCTTGCGCCGATGTCCTCCGCCATCGGCCTGCTACCGGTCGGCCGCGTCGACACCGGGTCGAGCGGCGCGGCCGGCGGGCTGGCGAGCACGGTGCGCGAGATCCGGCAGGCGCTGCAGTCTCCGGACGCGTCCGTGCCGCCCGCGCTGACACGCCTGGTCGGCGACTTCGCGGCCTACCACGCGGTCATGGTGGGTGTCGGCGCCGTCGTGACGCTGGCCCTCGCCGGCCTGGCCGTCCGGGTGGGGCGACGCCGCGGGGTCGACGCCGAGCCGTGGCACCTGCGGGGGCCCCGCGCGGTCGCCGCAACCTCGTTCCTCGGCCTCGCCGCTGCGTTCGCCGTCGTCAGCGCGGCCAACCTCAGCACGTTCCTGCACCCGGCGCCCGCGCTCCTCGGCTTCTTCGACGGCGGCGCCTGACGCGCCGCGTCCGGTGGCCCGCCGGATCACGATGACCTCGTGTGGCGGCCGGCGGGCGGGCCGGCTCAGCCACGTGGTGGGTGCAGGCGGGAGTGGGTCCCAGAGGGCAAGGTCCTCTCAGCGGCTCAGCCGCCGGACGGGTCGAACGGGTGATTCCCAAGACGACGCCCGGTGCCGGAGGCGGGGAGTAGCGTGCGAACTGCCGGGCAGCACGAGTTCGGCTGCCGCCGCTGAACCCTTCTCTGGACGAGGAGATGCCATGTCAGAAGATGCAAGCAAGGCCGCCGAGCCCCCGGTCACCGTCGTCGGTGCCGTGTCCGACGGCGCCTACACGCTGCTGATCGCGGACTTCGCGGACACGACGAGCGCGCAGGAGGCCTACGCCGCCCTCAAGGAGGTGGAGGACGGCCGGCACGTCGAGATCGAGGGCGTCATCGTGGTGAAGCGCGAGACCGACGGAACGCTCGAGGTCCAGCGGGCCACCGACCACACCACTCGTCGCGGCCTCACCTGGGGGATCGTCGGCGGGGCTGCCCTGGGCCTCATCTTCCCCCCGTCGATCCTCGGGAGCGCAGCGCTGTTGGGCGCGGCCGGGGCGGCGGCCGGCAAGGTGGGGCAGCTGCACCACCGGCGTGAGCTGGCCGACGAGCTGGAGTCCGCGATCGAGCCGGGACACTCCGGCATCGTCGCCCTCGTCTCCGACCCTGCGGCTGTCGAGCTCCAGCGAGCCCTGCAGATGGCCAACGCGATCGTCGTGACCGCCATCGACGACGTCGTCGCGAAGGACGTCGAAGCCGCGGCCAAGGAGGCTGAGGAGGCCGAGGAGAAGGCCGCCGAACCCGCGGACACCAAGGAGTCCTAGGCAGGGCGACTCCCGGGGGCCTGGTTCTCCGCGCCGCGACGGACGGGCGGACCCAGCACCCCGCTCTAGCCGGCGCTGACGTCCTTGGGGTCGACCATGCCCCGCCGCGAACGTCCGCCACCCTGCGCCGATGGGTCCCGCCCGTAGGGTCCTCGCTGCACGAAAGGCATCCCTTGACGTCGACCGCGCACCTCGACGCCTCCGCCTGCGGCACCTCGACCCTCGGTGACCGCACGGCCGAGAGGGTGGCGGCGCTTGGGCGGGGCACAACTCACCCTGACCGGGTGAGGAGGCCGGCGCCCCCTGCCGATGAGGGTGGGAGTCGTGCCGTCGGGACCGCCGGCACGCCGACCCAGGGACGTGGAGGAGAGCTCATGAGCACGTTGACGGTGTGGAAGTTCGGAACGAGCGAGGGGGCCGGGCAGGCCGAGCGCACCCTGGGGGACCTGCAGAAGCAGCAGCTCATCACGGTCATCGACGCCGCCGTCGTCTCCTGGCCCGAAGACAAGAAGAAGCCGAAGACCCGCCAGCTGCACAACCTCGTGGGTTCCGGTGCGCTGGGCGGCAGCTTCTGGGGATTCCTCTTCGGCCTCATCTTCCTCGTGCCTCTGCTCGGCATGGTCGTCGGCGCGGCGATGGGGGCCCTTGCCGGCTCGCTCGGCGACGTCGGCATCAGCGACGAGTTCATCAAGGACGTGCGCGCCAAGGTCACCCCCGGGACGTCGGCCCTCTTCGTCCTGACGACGAACGCGGTGCAGGACCGGGTGGCCGAGGCGTTCTCCGGCATGAGCGCCGAGCTGCTCGCCACCAACCTCAGCGCCGAGCAGGAGAAGGCCATCCGCGAGGCGTTCGCCGACTCCGACTCCGACGCCGACTCCGAGGGCTGACCCGCGACCCAGGGAGGTTGTGATGCAACAGGTGACCATTCCTTCGTTCATGACGGCGCGGCAGGCGGACCTGCTGCGCGAGACGACGCCGGAGCAGATCGAGGGGCTCGACGAGGACGCCCTGCTCGAGCTGCACCTTCGCGTGCGCCGCGCCCGTGACAAGTACGTCAAGCTCTACCGACGCCGGGGCGCCGCGCTCGTCGACGCCAAGGGTGGCCGCGGGGCAGCGCGTCCGGCGAGCCGCACGGCGGCCGGCAAGGCGGAGGTCTTCGAGCTGGCGCTGGCCCGCGTCAGCGCCCGCGTCGACGTGGTGGCCCGGGCGGCCGCCGAGGAGCTGCGTGAGGCGCGCGTCGCCGCAGCCCGACCGGCCGCCTACCCGGCGCTCGACCCGGCCCCCGGGGGCGGGCCCGGCGACTCCGGCCGGGTGGCGCGCGCCCGCAAGACGACCGGAGGGCTCAAGCGGGACGCGTCGTCACGATCCGCCGGTGCCCGTCGGCAGGCGCGCCGCGACTCGCGTTGACGGCTGCGGTGACGGCCCGGGACGCAGTGGCAGCCGGCGGACGCGCTCGGCTGTCACGACTCCGACCCCGCGCGACGGACCTTGTCGACGTGCTCGCCTACCTCGTGGTGCTCAACCTCGCGATCCAGCTCTTCCCGGCGGTCATCAGCGAGTCGTTCTCCCTCTCGCTGCTGACGGCCGTGCTGCTCAAGCTCGTCCTCGAGGTCGTCGTCGTCGCCAAGCGTCGCGCGCGGGCCGCCTTCGGCAGGGCCGAGAGCGTCCCGGGCAGGGTGGGCGCCGGCCTGCTGCTCTGGCTCGTGCTGGTGGGCAGCAAGTTCGTCGTCCTCGAGCTCGTCGACCTGCTGTTCGGTGACCGGGTGAGCCTCGGGGGCTTCCTCAGCGTCACCGGCCTCATCATCGTGCTGCTCCTGGCCCGGGCCGCGACGCGCAGGATGCTGCGGCCCGCCACCGACGAGGACACGGTGGCCGAGCCCTGAGCGGCACCGGCCGGCTCACCGGAGCGTCGGGCCTACAGCAGACCCAGGCGTCTGGCCGCGCTGACGGCGTCCCGACGCGAGGACACCCCGAGCTTCTCGAAGATCGAGCGCAGCTGCGTCTTGACGGTGTTCGGGCTCACCGACCTCAGCGCCGCGATCTCCTTGACCGTCAGCAGGGACGGCAGGTCGCGCAGCAACGTCTCCTCCCGAGCCGTGAGCGGAGGGTGCGCGCGGGGTGGCACGCCGGTCACGGCCGGGGCCTTCTCGAGCGCCGAGGCCACGAACGGCTCGTGGACGCCGAAGCGTCCCGCGTTCTCCAGCAGCAGCTCCGGCACGCCCGGCACCTCCACGACCGTCCTGACCGAGCCCGCTGGGGCGGCCACGGCCAGGGCCAGCGACAGCTCCTCGTGTGCCACCTCCGGCTGGCGGTTCTCGTGGGCCAGCACCGCCAGCACCAGATGCGCCACGACGAACGCACGCGGCGACGACGACAGGGCCGGCGTCCGCGCCGCCGCACCCGCATCGGCTCTCGCGGCCTCGGAGTCGCCGGTGTGGAGCGCCCGCTGGGCGCTCATGACCAGGTGGCGCTCCGGTGGCAGCAGTCCGGCGGCCAGCTCCTCGATCTCCTCCGCGGCATGGGGGAGGCCGGCGCGCAGCTGCAGCTGGTGGGCGGTGACGAGCTCCCCCGCCGCCAGGGACCCGCTGAGCGACTGCCCGACGCCGGCCCGGGCCTCCTCGAGGACTCGGCGCGACGCCGCCTGCCTGGCACCGGGCTTCGGGTCGGCGACCGACACGTCGAGGTAGGCCTCGAGCAGACGAGGCAGGCGGCCGAGCTGGTCGAGGCTCCGCCGCAGCGCCGAGTCGGGGTCGGGCCCCGACGCGTCGGGCAGGGCCTTCATGGCAGTGCGGTGGACGCCGCGCGCCACCGCGTTGCGGGCCCGGGCCTCGTGGTCGTCGAGCCGTTGGAAGGAGGCCCAGGCGGACAGGACGAACGCGGGTAGGAGCCGTGGCGACTCGTGCCACGCCGAGCCGGCCGACCGCCGCAGCACCCTCTCGGACCACGTCCGCATCCCGGCCACGTCCTCGGTTCCGCTGCAGGCCGCGGCCAGGCCGCTCATCGCCTGCAGCGCCATCAGCTCGTGGCTCGTCCTCTCGGCCGCCTGCAGCACGGTCTCGTAGAGGGCGCTCGCGTCGGAGAAACGCCCCTCGGACAGGTACTGCCCGCCGCGTGCCAGGCCGTCCAGCATCGCGAGATCGGTGCCCTCGTGGTCCAGGTCGGTCGGGATCGTCAGGGCCGGCTCCCGCGATCTGGGCGCCGACGCGCCGGCGCCGGCGCCGTCGAGGGCCGGAGGGGCCTGCGGTGAGGTGGACGGACCGCCGTGACGTCCCGACATCAGGTCGAGGATGCGGAGGCCGAGGCGGGTGAGGTCCTCGAGCCGGCGGTCCGCGTCCACGGCATCCGGCCCCATGGCGTCCGGTGACGACGGCGTCCGGACGCCCGCCGGCGTCGTCCGCGAGACCACGCCCGAGTCCCGGGTCACCGTGCTGCCGAGGGCCCGTCGGGTGCGTTCCAGGTCGGCGAGGTCACCGAAGGCGACGGCGCCGACCCGCGCGGCGAAGTCGTCGTCGACTCCGAGCTCGTCGAGGGCGCGCCGCAGGCTGCGGGCCTGGCCCTCGGCCAGCAGGTGCAGCGACCCGTCGCGGATGACGGTGCGGGCCAAGGGCAGGTCTCCGGCCTGCCGCGCGTGGTCCAGGGCCTTGAGCGGAACGCCGACGTCGAGGTACCAGCGGGCGGCCCTGCGGTGTGCCTCCTGCACCCGCCTGGGTCCTCGCGACGCGAGCAGCAGCAGGAGGTGGCTCCTGAGCAGTGCGTGGTAGTGGAACACCTCGACCCCGTCGGCGCCTCTCGGCGTGCGCGTGACCATCGCGTTGTCGAGGGACAGCGAGCGCAGCAGGCTTGCCGCGTCCGGACGCCGTGCGACGGCCGCGGCGACGTCGGGGCGCACCTCGTCGAGGACCGCGGTCACCTCCAGGAACGCGCGGGTCGCCACCGGCATCGTCGCGAGCACCTCCTCGACGAGGTAGCTGGAGATGGCGCGGTCGTTCTGGGCGAGGTCACGCAGGAAGTCGGCGGGCGCCCGCCCGTTGGCCATCGAGGCTGCCGCCAGGGCCACCCCGGCGGGCCAGCCCTCTGCGAGCTCGTGGAGCCGGTCGATCTCGTCGTCGTCCAGCGCGAGTCCGTGCAGCCGGACCAGCTCGGTGGTCTCCCGGCGGTTGAACCGCAGCTGGCGCTCGCGCACCTCGACGAGGCGCTCGTCGAGTCGCAGCTTGGCCAGGTGCACGTTGGGCTCGGTCCGCGAGGCCATGACGACGTTGAGGGTGGCGGGTGCCCACCGCAGCAGGCGTTCGAGCAGCCCGACGCTCTCGCGGTCGTGCAGCACGTGCACGTCGTCGAGCAGGAGCCACACCGGGCGGGGGTCCGCGCCGGCGCGCGTGACGATCCGCAGCAGCAGGGCGCGAGGCGTCTCCCCTGTCGGGTCGCCTTCGCCGGCGCCCGCCCCGACGCCTTCGCCGGCACCCTCGAGGCTGTCCTCGGCGTCGGTGACGCCTGCTGCGGCCGAGGGGTCGGCCTCACCTCCGCCTGCCGACACCACCGCGTCGAGGAGGGTGTGTGCAAAGGACGCGGGGTCGTTGTCGTCGGCGTCCAACGACGCCCACCCGACGCGGTTCCCCTCGCCGACAAGGGCCTCCGCCCAGGTCGCGAGCAGGGTTGTCTTGCCCGTACCGGCCGAGCCGGCGACGAAAGCCACGGTGCCGCAATCCCGTTCGAGGGCAGTGGCCAGCGGCGACGGTGGCTGCACGTCGGAGCGGTGAACCGTACGGGTCGTCACCGCGGGCCGGCGCAGCTTCGGCGCCAGCCCCGACGCGTGTGGCCGCGCCGCCCTGGCGTCGGACGTAGCCGTCCGGGCCCGGTGCGCCACGGCGGGCATCCGCTCGTGACCGCTGCTCGCTGGAGTCGGGGGCTCGGTGAGGGGTCCAAGCTCCGCCATTGACGCACCTCCGTCTTGCGTGCGGAAGTGGGGCTCGCAGGCGCCGGCGTGCGCCCGACGGGTCCAACGTACCTGCACGATCCGCCGGGCGCCACGAGGCGTCGAAGGACGCCGGTCGGCCTCACTCACCCCCCGCGGGTGAACCGCGGCCCGCGGGCCACCCACCACAATGAGGTCGAGGGAGGGCGGTTCGCGGAGGAGGCCCACCGTGCGGTACGAGTTCATCCTCGCCGAGCGTCTGACCGACGTCGCGCGGGAGGCCTTCCCGGACCTGGACGAGTCGACCGTCGCCGTGGGGGCGCGCGGGAGCGTCCTGTTCGGGGAGATCGTGGACTCCGCGCACCTGCACGGAATCATCGACCGCATCCAGGACCTGGGCTACACCGTCCTGGAGATGCGCTGCCTGCCGGACTGACCGACCGACGGGGTGGGCGGTGACGTGTCGAGCGCGGAGGAGCCGCAGCCTGCGGGGCCGACCATCGGTGGTGCCCCGCCCGCGGAACCTCGGCCCACGGAACCTCGGCCCACGGAGCACCGAGCGTCGGCGTCGTCGGAGCCCGCAGGTCGACGGTGGTGGATGGTGCTGGCGCGGTGGTCGGTCGTGCTGCTCGCCGCCTGGTGGTTCGCGCGCACCGCGCGCCGGGTGGACTGGGGCGGCGTGTGGGGCGCCCTGGGCACGCTCGACGCCGCAGAGGCCGCGGTCCTGCTGCTCGTCGTCGCCCTCCGGGCCGGGCTGAACGCCGGGCCGCTCGCCATCCTCGTGCCCGGGCTGGGACTGCGCCACGCGGTCGCCAACGACCTGTCGGCCAACCTCGTCGCCACGGTCGCACCACCGCCGTCGGACGTCGTGCTGCGCCTGTCGATGCTCCGAGCGCGGGGCGTGGACGCGGCTACGGCCGTCCCGGGCATCGCGCTCAACACCGTCACGTACTACGTGGCCCGGTTCGGGGCCCGGTCCTGGGAGCCGTCGTCGCCGTGCTCATCGGGTCCTACCAGCCGGCCTACACCGTGCCGGTGGTGGTCGGTGCCGTGGTGGCCGCGGCGGTCCTGGCCGGACGCTGCTCGCCCGTCGCGGGGGGACCCAGGCGGCCGGCGTCGCCCGGTGGCTGGGGACCAGGCTGCGCCGGTTCGTGCGCTCCATCGACCCGGAGGCCTGGGCGCGGTGGGCGAAAAAGGCCGTGGCGCAGGCCGACCGCGCCCTGGCGCGCGGCCTGCCGGCCGTGCTCGCCTGCCAGCTGGCTCTCGTGCTGACGGAGCCGTTGCTCCTGCTGCTGGCGCTGCGCTTCGTGGGCGTCCCGGCCTCGTCGGCGCCTGCGGCGCAGGTGTTCGTCGCGCTCCTCAGCTCCTACCCGCTGACCGCCCTGCCGTTCGCCGGACTCGGCGTCCTCGACGCGGCGGTCCTGTCCGTGCTTGCGCTGGAAGGGGATCCGGTCGCCGTGGCCGGCTTCGTCGTGTTCCGCGTCAGTTGGATCCTCGTGCCCCTGGGTGCCGGGGTCGTGACGACGGTGGTGTGGCGCCGGCGCCGTCTCGGCTCTGGAGCCGACTGACCCGATGACTCGGACGCCGGTCACATGCCGAGCAGCGTCGCCTTCGCCTGAGTGAACTCCGCCTCCGAGAGCAGCCCTTGGCGGCGCAGCTCGGCCAGCGCCAGCAGACGCTCGATGCCGTCGGGTCCCGTCGGTGCCGCCGCGGGCGACGCGTCGGGGGTGGTCGCCGCCATGCGAGCGGGAGCCGCCGGCGGCCGTGCCCCGGGAGCGGATGCCGCTCGAGAGGGGGCCGCCATGGCGGCGGCGCGCTCGGCCGCCTCCTGCACGATCTGCTCGTGCTGGGCCGCAGCAGCGGCCCGCGTGTGCGCCTCCCGCTCGGCGGCGCTGCGCTGCATGCTGCCGGTCACCGCGTTGGCCGTGCCGGCGATGACCGCCGTGCGGGCCATGGTGCCGAGGAGGCCGGGCCGGCCGGATCGTCGTCGCACGTCAGGACCCTTCCCGCGCAGCGGCGACCGCACGCGCGATGTCGTCGTGGGGGATGCGGACGAAGGAGGCCAGGCGTCCGGAGGACCGCCGCACCGCGGCGCCGAGCCGGGCCGCCCAGAGGTTCTCCCACACGACGACGAGCGCACCGGCCCCAGGCTCGAGGGCGGAGGCGATCTCGTCGAGGTCGCCGTCGCTGAGGAGGTCCAGCTCGCCGGCGGGGTCGATGCCCGCGAAGGCGGCCGCCGCCGGGCTCTCGTCCACCTCGAGCACCCGTGCGCGGCCGTCGGGGTCGGCGACGACGAACGTCAGGTCGACGACGCGGACGACCCCGCTGCGGTGCAGGTCGACGATCGCCGGGGCGACGTCGGGATCGGGCTCGCCGGAGCCCATGACGATGACCGCGACGTCGACGGGGCCGATGTCGTCCCAGGCCGAATCGGCGCCTTCCGCGTCAGCCGCGCTTGTCGGCGGGTCGGCGGCCGGCATGGTGTCCGTCATGGTGACACTCGCTTCCGGGAGAGCGAAGGGGAACCCCGCCAGTCTCACGGAGGCCGCCACGCGCGGCCTTCACCCCGGCAGGGTGAAGGGCACCCGCGGGCCGAGGCACCGGGCGACCCTGTTCCTCAGAACGACCAGACGAGCGGGATCACGACGAGGCACACGACGAGCCACGCGACGAGGACGGTCAGGCCAAGGCGCCAGTAGTCCCCGAACCGGTAGCCGGCCGGACCCATGATCATCATGTTCGCCGGCGTGGCGATCGGCGTCAGCAGCGCTGCGGCGCCGGCGACGGCGATGAGCATGAGCACCGGCTCCACCGAGACCCGTGCCTCCGTGGCGGCCGCCACGGCGATGGGGACGACGATGAGGACCGTGGCCGTGTTGCTGATGACCTGCCCGATGACCGCCGTGAGGGCGAAGAGGGCGACGAGGAGCAGGTACGGCCGCCCCTGCCCCACGACGTCGATGAGCCCGCCGGCGATGAGGTCGGCGGCGCCGCTCGTGCGGATGGCGGTCGAGAGCGGGATGAGGCCGGCGATGAGCACGACCGTCTCCCACGACACGGCGCGGTAGGCCTGCGGCGCGGTGATGACCCGCAGCAGCACCATGAGGGTGGCAGCGGTGAGGCCGACGACGGCCGGGGTGGTCCACCCACTGGCGAGGACGACCACCATGCCGAGGAGCACCGCGACGGCGAGGCCCGAGCGTCGGCCGAGCGGGACGGCCTGGCGGCGCACGACATCGGGCGCGTCGACGAGGAGCACGTCGCGGTCGTCGGCGAGGTGGTCGATGGCCGTCCACGAACCGTGCAGGAGCAGGGTGTCGCCGGCGACGAGCTCGACCTGCTGGGCCCCGAGGTCGCGTCCGACCCGGCGGATCGCCAGCACGACGAGGTCGGGGCCACGCAGCTGCCCCGGGAAGGTGACCTCGCCGACGAGGGGGGAGCGGGGCGGCACGACGACCTCGCTGACGCCCATCTCACGCGTCATGAGGTCGCCGGACGCGGTGGTCAGGGGCCGCATGACGACGGCGAGGTCCTGCTCGACGACGAGGGCGCTCACCTCCTCCGAGTCGCCCGTCACGACGAGGATGTCGTCCGCCTGCAGGACGTGGTCGGCCGGCAGCACCTCACCGCCGGAGCCCTGCGTGCCCACGAGTGCGACCCGGCCGTGACCGGGGACGGCACCCGTCGGGGTGGCGCGCCCCACGTACGGCGACGCGGCCCCGACGCGGAGACGGTAGAACCCGGCGTCCAGCTCGTAGTAGTGGGCCAGCCGGCTGGCGTGGCGGCTGAGGTCGGGCGAGGGGGAGGCCTGCGTCCGGTCGGGCACGAGACGCGGCCCGAGCAGGATGCCGATGAGCGCGGTCACGGCGACGAGCGGCACTCCGACCAGGGCGAACTCGAAGAACCCGAACGGCCGGCCGTCGGCACCGGCCGCCGCCTCTGAGACGATGACGTTGATCGGGCTGCCGGTGAGGGTGAGCAGGGACCCCGCGCTGCCGGCGAAGACCATCGGCATCAGCATCCGCGAGGACGGGCGGCGGATCCGTGAGGCCAGGACGACGACCATGGGCAGGAGTGCCGCGACCGAGCCGTTGAGCGTGATGAGGGCCGTCAGCGCGGCGCAGAGCAGCATGACGGCGGCGAGCAGACGCGTCTGTCCCTGGCCGACGAGCCGGATGAGCCGGTCACCGGCCCACGCGGTCACGCCGGTGGCGTCGATGGCCTCGCTCACGATGAACAGCGAGGCGATGAAGACGACGACCGGGTCACCGAAGCCCGACAGCGCGGTCTCGGCGTCGACCACCCCGGTCGTGAGCAGCGCCAGCGAGGTGAGCGCCGCGACGACCCCGACCGGCAGCCGGTTCCACACGAACAAGGCGATGACCGCGCCGAGGATGACCAGGCTCGTGCCGGACGCGCTCACCGGTGGACCTCGGCCCGCGGCGCGCAGCTCGTGCCGCAGCCCGCGAGGCCGGGCCCCGCGGCGAGGGCGAGGACGAGGGCGGCGGCCGGTCGGCGCATGCGCGATTGTCGTCCCGCCCGGTACCCCGCCGGCTTCACCTGCCGGGGGTGAAAACGGTGCCGCACCGCCCGGGAGCACGACGGGGTCACCCCGTCGGGGTGAGGCGGCTGCGCCCGCCGACGGCCATGCTCGAGCGTGTCCGGACCTAGGAGACGCGATGAGCAGACCCGCCATGTTCGCCTTCGACCCGATCCCGTCCTTCCGGCGCGGGGTCAGGGTCTCCGTGGAGACCGAGCTGCCGCCGCCCGAGGACGCCGACGCCGTCGCGGTCCCCGTCGTGCCCGGCCAGGCGCCGCCCGAGACCGTCGGCCACGACGCCGCATCCCTCGCGCTCGCCGGGTTCACCGCCGAACGAGGGCAGACGCTCGTCCTACCGGCGCAGGAGGGACGCGTGCCCGTCCTGGTCGCCGTCGGTGAGGGAGAGACCGTCGACGCCGCACGCGTGCGCGAGCTGGCGGCCGGCTTCGCGGCCGCGGTGCCACAGCGCAAGCGGCTCGCGGTGAGGATGCCCGAGCGCGAGCTGTCCGTGACTCCAGCGCAGTTCGCCGAGGCGGTTGTCGAGGGTGTGCTGCTGCAGCGGTGGCGGTTCTTCCTCGGCAAGGGGCACGACGAGCCACTGCTCGAGTCGCTGACGGTCATCGCTCCCGACGCCGTGCGGCAGGAGGTCGAGGAGGGGGTCCGGCTCGGCACGGCCCTCGCGCGGGCGGCCGCCCTGGGCCGTGACCTCGCGAACTGCCCCGCGACGACGCTGAGCGCGACGCGCATGGCGGACGTCGCCCGCGAGGTCGGCGCGCAGACCGGTCTCACGGTCGAGGTCTTCGACAAGGACGCGCTCGTCGAGATGGGCTGCGGCGGGATGCTCGGGGTCAACCTCGGCAGCGTCGAGCCGCCGGCTCTGGTGCGCCTGCACTACCGGCCCGGGCAGCCCACCGGTCGGCTCGCGCTCGTCGGCAAGGGCATCATGTACGACTCCGGCGGCATCAGCCTCAAACCGAGCGACGAGTCGCACGCGCAGATGAAGAACGACATGACCGGCGCCGCCACGGTGCTCGCCGCGATGCAGGCCCTGCAGTCACTGGACTGCCGCACCGAGGTCATCGGCTACCTGTGCTGCACCGACAACATGCCGTCAGGCTCGGCGATGAAGCTCGGCGACGTCCTCGTCACGCGCAACGGCACCACGGTCGAGGTGAAGAACACCGATGCGGAGGGCCGCCTCGTCATGGCCGACGCCCTCGCGCTCTCGGTGGAGGACGGCGTCGACGCGATCGTCGACATCGCCACCCTGACCGGGGCGTGCCTGCGGACCTTCGGCGTCGACATCGCCGGGCTCATGGGCAATGACCGCGACCTGGTGGCGCAGGTCCGCGAGGCCGGCGCGTTCGTCGACGAGCCGGTCTGGGAGCTGCCGCTGCACCAGCCCTACCGACGCCAGCTCGACTCCGCCGTGGCCGACCTGACCAACCTCGGCGGCCCGAATGCGGGCACCATCACCGCCGGGCTCTTCCTCCAGGAGTTCGTGGACGGGGTCCCATGGGCCCACATCGACATCGCCGGAACCGCCCAGCTTCCCGCCCCGGACGCCTGGCGCAACAAGGGCGCCAGTGGTTTCGGGACACGACTGCTGACCCAGCTGGCCCTGACCTTCCGGCCGCCGCGGCCCGCCGGCGCGGAGCGGTAGGGCGGCGCCGTGAACCCGGTCCTCGCGTTCGTCGTGGTCATGGCGGTCTGGACCGTCAGCGAATTCGTGGCGAAGAAGACGAAGTCGCTGCTGTCCAGCCTCTTCGTCGCCTCGATCATCTTCCTGGTCGGGTTCCTGACCGACGTGTTCCCGGAGGACCTGCTCGCCAGCTCGTCGCTGCTGGCGCTCGCCGGGGTCGTCGTCGGCTTCATCATCGTGCACCTCGGCACGATGATCAGCCTCGACGACTTCAAGAAGCAGTGGAAGACGTTCCTGATCGGCGCCTCGACGGTGCTCGGCATCGGGCTCGCTCTCTGGCTGGCCAGCCTGGTCTTCGGGCACCGGATCAGCGGCAGCGCGGCCGACGGCTACGCGCAGGCGCTCGACTTCGTGGTGGCCGGAACGGGAGCGCTGAGCGGCGGCACCATCTCGGTGATCATCGTCCAGGAGGCTGCGCTTGGCGTCGGACTCACCGCCATCGCGGTCTTCCCGGTGCTCATCGCCGCCCTGCAAGGCCTGATCGGCTTCCCGTTGACGTCGATCATCCTGCGCAGGGAGGCCGCGAGGCTCAAGGGCGAGTACCGCGCTGGAGCCCTGGCCGTGGCCCATGAGGCCGAGCAGGGCGCGGCGTCGGAAGGAAGGCTGCCAGCGGTGTTCCGCAACACCCCGGGGACCCTGTTCGTGGTGGGCGTCGTGGTGCTGGTCTCACTCGGGCTGAACGACTTCACCGACGGCATCCTCAACACCTTCGTCGTGGCGCTGATCTTCGGCATCCTGCTTCGCACGTTCAGGGTCTTCAAACCCTCGGTGCTCGCCGGGATCGACTCGCTGGGACTGATGATGCTCGCGATCATGATCCTGGTCTTCGGGCCGCTGGCCACCGTGCAGGTGGCTGACCTCAAGGCCCTGGCCTTCCCGCTCGTGCTGGTCTTCGTCTTCGGCGTCGCCGGCATCGCCGGCACCTCCGCCCTCGTCGGCAAGCTGCTCGGCTACAGCATCTCGATGTCGGTCGCGATCGGGCTCACTGCGCTCTACGGCTTCCCGGGCACGATGATCCTGTCGCAGGAGGCCGCCAAGGGTGCAGGGGAGAGCCCCGAAGAGGTTGCCGCCATCGAGCACGAGATCCTGCCGAAGATGATCATCGCCGGGTTCTCGACAGTGACCATCACCTCCGTCGTCGTCACCAGCATCATCGCGGGCCGGATCGGGTCTGGATGACCTCTGCCTCGCCGCAGGACCCGAGCGGCCTCCCGGACGCGTCCGGCGACGGAGGTCAGGGCTCCCCGGCGCCGGGTGCTTCCGCGTCGGGACGGCGACTGCACGACTGGGGCAGGCGAGCGGGCGCCCGTCTCCGGGAGGCCCGGCCGTCCCGGTCCGCCGGTCTCTCGGCCGTGCGGCTCATCGCAGCGGGAGTCGTGGGCGGCGTCGTCGGTGCGCTGGCAGCCGCCGTGTGGTGGCCTGCGAACGAGCGCGTGTGCTCCGGCGTCGAGGTGACGCGGCGTGCGCTGCCGTCGGTGGTGACGGTGCTGGCCTCGGCCGGACAGGCGGCCGGCAACGGGACCGGGCAGCTGTTGCGGCCGGACGGCTACGTCCTGACGAACTACCACGTCATATCGCGCGCGGCAGCCGGCGGCACCGTGAGCATCCAGTACGCCGACGGCGCCACGACGCCGGCGACCATCGTCGGCACCGACCCGCTCACCGACCTCGCGGTGCTCAAGGCGCAGGACGGCGCCGTGGACCGTCCCCTCATCGGCCTCGGCCGGTCGGAGTCTCTCGAGGTGGGGCAGCCGGTGGTCGCCCTGGGCGCGCCCTTGGGTCTGGAGAGCACGGTGACGGCCGGCATCGTCAGCGCCCTCGGACGCCAGATCACCGTCCCGACCGGTTCGGGCAACGCCCAGATCGTCGATGCCATCCAGACCGACGCGGCCATCAACCCCGGCAACAGCGGCGGACCTCTCGTCGACTGCTCCGGAGCCCTCGTCGGCGTCAACACCGCCATCTCGACCGTGCCGAACGAGCAGGGGGTCGGTGGAGGAGGCAGCGTGGGCGTCGGCTTCGCCATCCCCGTCGACGTCGCCCTGCCCGTCGCGGACCAGCTCGTCGCCACCGGGAAGGCCTCGCACCCGCAGCTGGGCCTGACGGCCCAGCCGGTGCGGTCCGAGAACGGGCAGACCCCCGACGGCCTGTTCGTCACGAGCGTGGAGTCCGGTGGGCCGGCTGACAAGGCAGGCGTCCGGCTCGGTGACGTCATCGTCGAGATCGACGGCGAGCCGGCCCGCTCGTACGACCAGCTCGTCGTCGCCTCGCTGACGCGGCAGGTCGGGGACGCCGTGGAGCTGTCGGTGTGGCGTCAGGGCAACGAGGTCAAGCTCACCGTGACGCTCGGCCCCTGACGCGCGGCGGCCGCGGAGGCGGCTGCCCCGGGCCAGGCCGACGCAGCTGCCGGGGCAGGTGGAGCAGAACCTGCGCGAGCTCGGCCGCGACCACCTCGACGTCGTTGACTACCGGCACGACGGGCCCGGCAGGCCCGTCGAGGAGCACGTCGGGGCGCTGTGTGACCCGGGCGCGCACGTGCTGGCCGTCCCCGGGCCTGCGGCCGAACCGGTCCGACCACGTGCCGGGCCGGTGCGTCCGCCGGTCAGGCGAGGCTGAGGAAGAGCTTCTCCATGAGGGCCCGGTCCTCGGGGGTGCCGCCGTCGGGGCCGGTCAGGCACTCGCGCAGGCCCGAGGAGACGATGGCGAAGCCGGCCCTGTCGAGGGCGCGGTTCACGGCGGCGAGCTGTTGGACGATGTCCTGGCAGTCCCGGCCCTCCTCGATGAGGCGGATGACGCCGCCCAGCTGGCCCTGGGCGCGCTTGAGGCGGTTGACGACAGGCGTGAGGTCGTCGGTGTTGAGCGTGACCATGTTGGTTCCTTCAAGAGCACCGTTGCGGTGCAAGGGTCTTCGAGTCAGGGGTGGGTTTGCGCCGGGTCGACGGCACCGATCGCGTCGAGAGTGCGGCGGAGGCGCTCGCCGGCCTCGGTGGCGACCGGTGTGAGAGCGGCGTTGCCGGTGAGCCCGACCATGACGCCGGGGTTCATGGCTTCGACGCGGGTGTGCTCCTCGTCGAGGGCTCGGACGACGACGTTGCACGGCAGGAGCAGCCCGATGGAGGGCTCGGCCTGGAGCGCGGCGTGGGCCAGCGGGGGCCGGCACGCACCGAGGATGACCTGCGGGGCGACGTCGACGCCGACCTTGGCCCGGAGCGTGGCGGCCAGGTCGATCTCCGTGAGGATGCCGAAGCCTTCCGCGGCCAGCAGCTCCCGGGCGGCGGTCAGGGTGACCTCGAAGGGGAGGGCGACGGTGGTGGCGAGGGCGTAGGTGTCGGTCTGCTCGCTCATCGGGCGCCTCACGCGGACGTGGTGCTCGAGGGCTGCTGCGCGGCGACCTGGCGGCGCACGTCGTCCATGTCGAGCTCGCGGACGGCGGTGATGACCTGCTCGAGGGCGGCCGCCGGCAGGGCGCCGGGCTGGCTGAAGACGAGGATGCCGTCACGGAAGGCCATGAGCGTGGGGATCGAGGTGATCCGCGCGGCGGAGGCCAGGGCCTGCTCGGCCTCGGTGTCCACCTTGCCGAAGACGATGTCGGGGTGCTGATCGGAGGCAGCCTCGTACACGGGCGCGAACATCCGGCACGGGCCGCACCAGGAGGCCCAGAAGTCGACGAGGACGATGCCGGCGTCGGTGACGGTCGACTCGAAGTCCGACTCGGTGAGGTGGCGGGTGGTCATGGTGTGCTCCTTCAGGCGAGGTCTGGGCTATACCCACTGGGGTATGTAACGACGTTCTTCGCGGGTTCATTCCGGGTCGCGGGCCGTTTGGCGCGGCGGCCCTTCCGGGGTTATGGTCAGAGCGATCTTATACCCCATGGGGTATCGATTCAGAGCTGAAGGAGTGCCCATGACCGTCACCGTCACCATCGAGGAGCTGGCGGCGGCCCGCGCCGACGGCGCGCCCGTCGTCGACGTACGCGAGCCCGCCGAGTACGTCGGTGGCCACGTTCCCGGCGCGCGCCTCGTGCCGATGGGCCAGCTGGCCGCCCGCGTCGGAGAGCTCGACGCCTCGCGTCCGGTGTACGTCATCTGCGCCAGTGGCAACCGCAGCCGCGCCATGGCCGATCTGCTCGTCCACCTCGGCTACGACGCCCGATCCGTCGACGGCGGCACCTCTGGATGGCAGGCGTCCGGGCGCCCGCTCGTGGCGGGTGCCCGCGCCGATGCCGCCTGACGCGTCCCCCGCGTCCTGATCCGTTCGACCCTCCCGCGCGACCCCGCGCACCCGTCCCGGCGCCACCGCCGGCATCACCGAAGGAGAACCACCATGTGCCGTCCCGCCACCTGCCGGACCTGCGGCAAGACGACCTGGGCCGGCTGCGGCCAGCACGTCGACCAGGTCATGCGCAACGTCCCGGCCGCCCAGCGCTGCGCCGGGCACCAGAAGGACCCGTCCGCCCCCGGTGGCGGCCTGCTGTCGCGGTTGTTCAACCGCGGCTGACCGCCGGTCGACGCGCCCCCTCCCGACGCGCGTCCCGGCGACCGAAGCTCTGCCGGCCGCGCGGCCCCCTGCGCGCGGTCGGCAGTGGCGTCCGTGGGGACCTCATCCCAAGGATCGGGTCAGCGCGAGGAACTCCGAGCGGGAGCGCGAGTCCTCGCGCAGGACGCCGAGCAGGCTCGAGGTGATGGTGGTCGTGCCTGCGGCCTCGACCCCTCGGAGGGTCATGCACAGGTGCTCGGCCTCGATGACGACTCCGACGCCGACGGGGGAGAGCTGGGCGCTCAGCCAGTTGGCGACCTGGGTGGTCAGGCGCTCCTGGACCTGCGGGCGGCGCGCGAAGTGCTCGAGCGCCCGGGCCAGCTTGGACAGGCCCAGGATGCGGTCGCCGGGGAGGTAGCCGATGTGGGCCACTCCCACGAACGGCAGCATGTGGTGCTCGCAGAGCGAGCGCAGCGGGATGCTCCGCGCGACGATGAGCTCGTCGTAGCCGCCGTCGTTGGGGAAGGTCGTCAGCTGGAAGGGACGCGGGCTCGTCAGCTCGGCGAGTGCGGCGGCCATCCGTTCCGGGGTGCGGCTCAGCGACGCGTCGCTGAGGTCGATGCCCAGTGCCTGCAACATCGTGCGGGCTCCGGAGGCTGCCTGCTCGAGGTCGGGCACGGTGACCGCGCCCGTTCCTGTCCACGGACGACGTCGAGCCGGTCCCAGGTCCTCCTGGCTCTGTGGGTGGGTTGCGTGCACCGGACGGTTCCTTCCTCGTGGCGGGACTGGTGGACGGGGTCAGAAATCGGTGACCGGTCGCCGGTCATGGGTGTGCAGGGCGAGGACACCCGGATCGCCGGGGGGCTGCCGGCGCAGGGGTAGCCGCCGGGAAGCAGGTACAGGTCGGTGACGTCGTGAGCAGCCGTGCGGGTGAGCACGTCCAGCTCACCGATCGCGCCGTCCACGAACGTCGTGCCCTGCAGGTGGACCGGGGGCAGGACGCCCGGGACGGCAGCGCTCGCGCGAACGGCGTCGGCCGAGGGTCCCTGGTACAGAAGGCTGCCGATGCCGGTGACGAGGTCGGTCACGGTCGCGGCCACGGGGATGCGGGCCTCTTCGAGGGTGCCGTAGCCGAGGTGGCGATGGAGCAGCTGCGCGAGCCCGTCGCCGGAGAACATCGATGGCTGGCTGCCCCGGGCCGCATCCCACCAGCGGTGCGGCTCGAGCCGGAAGACGTCGCGACGGTGCAGGTCCTGCCAGAGGCGGGCCAGTGAGCTCACGCGTGCTCCGAGCGAAGACGTGTCCGCGCTCGCCGCGCCGGCGACATACGCGGCGTTGACGGCTCCCACGGACGTGCCCACGAGCAGGTCCGGACGGATCCCGCTCTCGTGCAGGGCTGCCAGCATGCCGACCTGGACGGCCCCCAGGCTTCCGCCGCCGGTCAGCACGAACGCCGTGGCCACGACGCATTCCTCCCGGGGTGGCTGTCGATGGTGGACATGGATGCTCCAGTGGTCGACGGGGGCGTCGCGGCTTCGGCGAGACGCCGACGGTGTGAGGAGGTTGACGACGTGTTGGTGGCATCGGCCGCGGGGAGTCTTACCGGCCTGCCGGTGCGGTAAGAGCCAGGTGCCGCAGCGACACCAACAGCACGACTGCCGTCCCCGTCGCCGAGTACTCGCCTCCCGCGGCGGCGACCCTCTCGTCAGCAACCACAGCAGCATCGGGAAGGATTGCCATGAGCCCGGAACGCGCCCCGTCCCCGTCCCCTCGGGCCGCCGAGCAGGCCGCCGTCAGATGGCCCGCCCTGGTGCTCCCCGTGGTCGCACTGGCTCTGGTCGGCGTCCTTCTCCTGTGGGCCTTTCCGCGAAGCAGCGCGGACGCCGCTCAGCCCGTCACGCTCAGCCACACGCACGAGGTGGTGCCACGGACCGCGAGGCAGCAGGCGTTCCACGACCAGATGCGCAAGCTCTGGGAGGACCACGTGACCTGGACGAGGCTCGCGATCGTGACGTTCGCCGACGGCTCCGCCGGGTTCCCGGCCACCGCCGGCCGGCTGCTGCAGAACCAGTCCGACATCGGGGCCGCCATCGCACCCTTCTACGGCGACGCGGCCGGTGGACGGCTGACCGCGCTGCTGCACGACCACATCACGATCGCTGTCGAGATCCTCGAGGCGGCGAAGGCCGGTGACACGACCGCCTTCACCAGCGCCAAGACGCGCTGGTACGCGAACGCGAACGACATTGCCGACTTCCTCGCCGCGGCGAACCCTCGGTTCTGGCCTGATGCCGTCCTGCGGGACGACATGCGGGTGCACCTCGACCAGACCCTGGCCGAGGCGTCCCACGAGCTCGCAGGCAGCTACGCGAGCAGCGTCGCCGACTACGAGGCCGTCCACGCGCACATCCTCCGGATGGCGGACATGCTGAGCGGCGGCATCATCGGCGCCTTCCCGAGCGCCTTCCGCTGACGTGCCACGACGCGTCGCCGACCCGGGTCGACGGCAACGGGCGTCGCGCCTCGCACTCCGCTCAGCCGGGTGTGGTGCTGCGGCGTCGGTCGGGGCGGGCGATGACCGCCGCGGCCGACAGGATCACGACTGCACCGACCAGCTGCCAGACGCCGAGCCGCTCTCCCAGCAGCAGGTAGCCGAGACCCACCGAGACGACCGGGATCAGGTAGGTGACGAGCGAGCCGACGTGCTGGCCGACTGCGCGCACCACGTCGAACTGCAGCAGGTAGGCCAGGCCCGTGCCGAGGATCCCGAGCGCGAGGAGGGCCAGCACCGGCTGAGCCCAGCCGCCGGTCGCCTCCGGCGTCGGCGACCACGGCGCTGTGACCGTCTCCCGATGCAGCATCCACCAGACGGACAGCACGATGACCATCTGCCCCGAGGCGACGAGCAGCAGCGCCGCAGGCAGCTGCAGGCCGCCCAGGTCTCCCTTGGACAGGTACTTGCGCACCCACGTCCAACCGACGCCGTAGCTGATGCCGGCGACGAGCGTGAACCCGAAACCCAGCAGGTCCGGGCGGCCCGCCGACTGCCACGGCTGGGCGATGACGAGCACGCCCGCGAACCCGGCGACGACGGCGGCGACCTTGCGGCCCGGCAGTCTCTCGGCAGGAAGCATCGCCGCCGTGGCGACGACCGTGGCGAGCGGCGTCGTGGCGTTGCCGATGCCCGCGAGTGCCGAGGCGACCCGTTCCTCGCCCAGGGGGAACAGGACGAAGGGCAGGCACGCCAGAAAGAACCCGACGACGACCAGGTGGAGCCACACCTCGCGCGAGCGAGGCAGCCGCCCACCGAGCAGGTGCAGCAGCAGGGTCACGGTGACGGCGCCGAGGAGGACCCGGGCCGTCGCGATCTGTGGGGGAGCGAACCAGCGGAGGCCGACCTTCATGAGCAGGAAGCTCGATCCCCAGATCAGGGCCAGCGCTGCGAACTTCGCCTGCCACGGGACGAGGCGCCGGGCGGCCGGGCCCGGCGAGACCCCTGCTGCGACGGCGCCGTCGACCGACGTGGCGACGGCGCTCCCGAGCGGCCCTGGCGTCGTGCTCTCAGACACCCGCACACCGTAGCCCGCCCGGCCTCTGGACCACTCCGGGGGCGCAACCAGGGCTAGGTTCGAGAGCATGGGCGTCGAAGGGGCACCGGATCGGCCGGCAACAGGACCGGACATCGTCATCGTCATGGGAGTGTCCGGCAGCGGGAAGACGACCCTCGCCAAGGGCATCTCCACGGTCATGCGCTGGGAGTTCGCCGAGGGCGACGCCTTCCACTCCGAGGCCAACGTCGAGAAGATGCGCAGCGGGCAGGCGCTCACCGACGACGACCGCTGGCCGTGGCTCGAGGCGATCGGCAGCTGGATCAGCGCCAAGGAGGCCGCGGGCGAGTCCGCCGTCGTGACGTGCTCGGCGCTGCGTCGCGCCTACCGCGACGTCCTGCGCCGTGACCGCCCCCACGTGCGCTTCCTCCACGTCACGGCTCCCGCCGAGCTCATCCGTGACCGCATGGAGCACCGACCCGGGCACTACATGCCCGCGTCCCTGCTCCCGAGCCAGATCGCCACCCTCGAACCGTTGGACGACGACGAACCGGGTATCTCGGTGACGAACGAGGGCACCGCAGCCCAGGTTCTCGATCGCGCCCTCACCGCGCTCGGTCTGCGAAAGGACAACCAGGCATGATCCTGCACCCCGCCGCCGCACTCCTCGACCTTCCGTTCGCCTTGCCCGCAGACCCGCCGAAGGTGCCCTACGCCGGCGACGGTCAGCTCGTCGCCGCCTGCATCCTCGGCATCCTCGCCGTCGTCCTGCTCATCACCATCGGCAAGGTGCACCCGTTCCTGTCGCTCATGCTCGGCTCGGCGGTCCTCGGCGCCGTGGCGACCATGCCGCCGGGCGACGTCGTCTCGAGCTTCCTCGCCGGGTTCGGCAGCACGGCCGGAGCGGTCGGCGTCCTCATCGCGCTCGGCGCGATGATCGGCAAGCTGCTCGAGGACTCGGGCGGGGCGAACCGCATCGTGTCGACGATCGTCGGCCGCGTCGGGCCGGGACGGCTGCCATGGGCCATGGCGCTGATCGCGGCGATCCTCGGCCTACCCCTCTTCTTCGAGGTCGGCGTCGTGCTCCTCGTGCCGGTCATCATCCTCGTGGCCCGGCGAACCGGACTGTCCCTCATGAAGATCGGGATCCCCGCCCTGGCCGGACTCTCGGTCCTGCACGGCCTCGTGCCACCCCACCCGGGCCCGCTGACCGCCATCGGGCTGCTCAACGCAGACCTCGGTCGCACCCTGCTGTACGGCGTCATCATCGCGATCCCGACCGTCATCGTCGCCGGCCCGGTGCTCGCGCGCTACGTGGACCGGTGGGTTCCCAAGTTCGTCGACGCCGACTCCCGGTTCCTGGAACCGGTGGGCGCCGGCGTGGGTGCCGGACGCGTCGGCGGTGCGGGCAGCCCCGACACCACCGACCCCGCGTCGGACCCTCGCGGCGGCGGTAGGTCGAACGCGAGGCTCGCGCGCAACGCACCCGGCAACGAGGAAGCGGCCCGAGGCCGCGGGGCGACGGGGTCGGCCGCGACCTACGACGACCTCGAGGCGCCGCTCGCCCCCGGGCGCCGACGTGTCTCCTTCGCCGCCGCGATCATCGGCATCACGCTGCCGGTGGCGCTCATGCTCATCGACGCCATCGTCAAGCTGCTCGTCACGGACAAGAAGAACGGCGCCCGCACCGTCATCGACTTCTTCGGCACCCCGACGGTTGCCCTGCTCATCGCCGTCCTGTTCTGCTACGTCGTGCTCGGCCTCGGCTCCGGCATGGACAAGACCGAGGTCAGCGCCTCGGTGGGCGCGGCCCTGCCGCCCATCGCGGGCATCATCCTCATCGTCGCCGCCGGGGGCGGCTTCAAGCAGACGCTCATCGACGCGGGTGTCGGCAACGTCATCAAGGACTGGGCCACCGGCGTCAACATCTCGGTGCTGGTGCTCGGGTGGCTGGTGGCCGTGCTCATCCGGCTCGGCACGGGTTCGGCCACGGTGGCGACGATCACCGCGGCGGGCATCGTCGGGCCCCTCGCCGCCACGCTGTCGACGAGCCACCTGGCGCTGCTCGTCCTCGCGATCGGCTGCGGCTCGCTCTTCTTCAGCCACGTCAACGACGCCGGCTTCTGGCTCGTCAAGGAGTACTTCGGCCTCACCGTCGGGGAGACCATCAAGTCCTGGTCGGTGATGGAGACCGTCATCTCCGTGTTCGGCTTCGCGCTCGTCATGGTGCTGAGCCTCGTCGTCTAGTCCGATCAGCAACCAGGGCCGACCGTGTGCCCCGGTGCCAGGTGCACCCGGCTAGGGCATGTGGATGAGCAGCATCGTGCAGGAGAAGCACAGGGGCGGTGTGCCGTCGTGAGGGCAGCTGACGTCCTGGCTCCTGCTGCGCCGGCGCCACGCATCAGAGACACGCCGGATGTGGCGGCGGATCCCCTTCGCAGTGGGCACCGGACCTGTCGGGACGTGGGCCTCGCCGGACTCGATGCTCATGCGGCTCTCCTGCGGGTCTGCGCGCCACTGCGCGGCTCGCGTGGACGGGAGGCAGCGCCCTCGAACGTGCGGCGTGCGCCTCTGGCTTGATCGCTACGGAAAGGTCCCGGCATGAGCACGCGCTTCCGGAACGATGGTGTTAGATCACTGTAGTGATCGCTACACTCTAGAAATGATGAGGTTCGCTGGCAAGGGTGCGTCCGCTCCGGCGCGGCAGGAGTAGCGCCGTGCAGGAGGCTGTGACGCCGACGCCGACGCCGACGCCGGGAGCCGAGACCGACACGGTCCTCGGCAAGGTCGTCGCCGTGCTCTTCGCCTTCACCGCCAACGACCAACAGCTGTCCCTGGCCGAGATCGGCCGCCGGACGGGACTCGCCAAAGCCACGGTGCACCGCGTCGTCAACGACCTGGTCCAGGCGCGGATGCTCGAGCGCACGACGAACGGGTACCGCCTGGGTGGTCGGGTCTTCGAGCTCGGCATGCGGGCGTCGGTGGAGCGCCGGCTCCTGGAGGTGGCCACGCCCTTCATGGAGGAGCTGCGCGAGCGCACCAGGGAGACCGTGCACCTGGGCCTGCTCGAGGGGCGAGAGGTCGTCTACGTGGCCAAGATCGGGGGCCACGGACAGGCGCCGTCACCCTCCCGCCTCGGCGGACGAATGCCCCTGCACTGCACGGCGATCGGCAAGGCTCTCCTGGCGCACTCGCCGCCGCAGCTGCTCAGGGACGTGGTCGCCGGCGGCCTCGAGCGCAGGACGCCGCGCACCATGGTGGCTCCCGGTCACCTCAAGCGTCAGCTGGACCGGGTGGTCGAGTCGGGCGTCGCCTACGAGTACGAGGAGTCGGCGGTCGGGATCGTCTGCCTGGCCGCGCCGGTGCTCGACGCCGAGGGCCGCCCGGTCGCGGCGATCAGCGTCACCGGTCGGGTGGGCCGCTTCGAGCCCGAGCGGCACGCCGGGGCCGTCCGGGCGGCCGCCGACGGCGTCGCCGCCATCCTGGCGCGTCGAGCCTCCCTGGGCCACGGCTGAGCGTCGGTGTGCCCGTCACAGAAGGGTTCCACTCAGCGGAACGGAGTGGTGGCGCCTGGCCGGCGCGAGCCCGCACGCTTCAACCGATCGACCAGGAGGTCCACATGACAGTCTCGTCCGAACCCACGGCCGCCCTCGCCGCGCAGACCGCGATCGAGCGCGCGGTCGAGCGTCTGGAGCGCGCGGCGCACAGCGGCAACCCGTGTCCACCCGTCCGCGACCTCATCGGGGTGAGCGACCTCGAGAGTGCCTATGCCGTGCAGCGCGGCCTCGCGGAGCGGCGCGCTGCCGCGGGCCACCGCATCGTCGGCCGCAAGATCGGCCTGACCTCGCCGGCGGTGCAGCGCCAGCTCGGCGTCGACCGGCCCGACTTCGGCGTCCTCTTCGACGACATGGACGTGTCGGCCCTGCCCGAGGTCCCGGTGTCCGACCTGCTCCAGCCGCGGGTCGAGGCCGAGGTCGCGTTCGTGCTCGGCGCCGACCTGGACGGGCCCGAGCTCGACGTCGAGACCGTGCGCGGCGCGGTCGACCACGCGGTGGCGGCTCTCGAGATCGTCGACAGCCGGGTGGCGGGTTGGGACATCGCCATCACCGACACGATCGCCGACAACGGGTCGAGCGCCCTGTTCGTGCTGGGACCTGACCGACTGACGCTCGAGCAGATCGAGCCCGTCTCGGTCACCATGCAGATGTACGCCGACGGTGCCCTGGTCTCCGAGGGCAACGGAGCCGCATGCCTCGGTGACCCGCTCAACGCGTTGCTCTGGCTCGCCCGCACGGCCCACGAGCTCGGTGACCCCCTGAGGGCGGGGCAGGTCGTGCTGTCCGGGGCGCTGGGCCCCATGCACCCGGTGACGCCGGGCTCGACGGTCCGTGCCGACATCACCGGCCTCGGCTCCGTGACCGTCTCCTTCGCCCCCGCGGCGACCCCTGCCGACAAGGACCTCTCATGACGAAGACGAAGGTGGCCATCATCGGCCCCGGCAACATCGGGACCGACCTGATGTTCAAGGTGATGCGGCTGTCGACCACCCTCGAGGTGGGCGCGATGGTCGGCATCGACCCGGCCTCCGACGGGTTGCGCCGCGCGGCGTCCCTCGGAGTCCCGACGACGCACGACGGCGTCGAGGGGCTCATAGCGCTCGACGGCTTCGAGGACATCGACATCGTCTTCGACGCGACGTCGGCGAAGGCCCACGTGGCCAACGCCGCCAAGCTGGCGCCGTACGGCAAGAAGCTCGTCGACCTGACACCCGCGGCGATCGGCCCGTACGTCGTGCCGCCGGTCAACCTCGACCGCTACCTCGAGGTCGACGGCCCCGGGGTCGAGAACGTCAACATGGTCACGTGTGGCGGCCAGGCCACCATCCCGATCGTCGCGGCCATCTCGAGGGTGACGACGGTGCCGTACGCGGAGATCGTCGCCTCCATCGCGTCGAAGTCGGCGGGCCCGGGCACGCGCGCCAACATCGACGAGTTCACCGAGACCACGACCGCTGGCATCGAGAAGGTCGGGGGAGCCTTGCGCGGCAAGGCGATCATCATCCTCAACCCCGCCGAGCCGCCGCTCATCATGCGCGACACGGTGTTCGCCCTCATCGGCGCCGCCGACGAGCAGACGCACGAGGCGATCCGCACCTCCATCGACGAGATGGTCGCGAAGGTGCAGGGGTACGTGCCCGGCTATCGGCTCAAGCAGCAGGTGCAGTTCACGCCGATCGCCCCGGACGAGCCCGTGCACACCTTGCTCCCCAAGGGCGCGCCCGCCGTGACGACCAAGGTCAGCGTGTTCCTCGAGGTCGAGGGCATGGCGATGTACCTGCCCGCGTACGCCGGGAACCTCGACATCATGACGTCCGCCGCCATGCGCGTGGGCGAGAGCATCGCCGCGCGGATCGGCGACCCCAGCCGCACGGGCGCCGACGCGGGAGTGACCGCATGAGCAGCACGACGAACACCACCACCGGCACGCGCGCCGCCAGCCCAGGAGACCCTTCCGTGAGCGAGACCCCGCTGCTCTACATCCAGGACGTCACGCTGCGCGACGGCATGCACGCCGTCCGCCACCGGATCAGCCCCACCGACGTGGGGCGGATCGTCGCCGCCCTCGACGCGGCGGGCGTGGACGCCATCGAGGTGGCCCACGGCGACGGGCTCGCGGGTGGCAGCCTCAACTACGGTCCCGGCTCGCACAGCGACTGGGCCTGGATCGAGGCCGCGGCCGCGAACATCACGCAGGCGACCCTGACGACACTGCTGCTGCCGGGCATCGGCACCATCACCGAGCTCGAGGACGCCTACTCCCTGGGCGTGCGCTCGGTCCGCGTCGCGACGCACTGCACCGAGGCGGACGTCTCCGCGCAGCACATCAGCAAGGCCCGCGAGCTCGGCATGGACGTCTCCGGCTTCCTCATGATGAGCCACATGAGCAGCGCCCCCGAGCTCGCCGCCCAGGCCCGGCTCATGGAGTCCTACGGGGCGAACTGCGTGTACGTCACCGACTCCGGTGGCCGCCTGACGATGGACGGCGTGCGGGAGCGGGTGCGCGCCTACCGCGACGTGCTCGACGCGGACACCCAGATCGGCATCCACGCCCACCAGAACCTCTCGCTCGCGGTCGCCAACTCGGTCGTCGCGGTCGAGGAGGGGGTCGTGCGCGTCGACGCGTCGCTCGCCGGACACGGGGCCGGCGCGGGCAACTGCCCCATCGAGCCGTTCGTCGCGGTAGCCGACCTCAACGGGTGGAAGCACCGCAGCGATCTCTTCGCCCTGCAGGACGCCGCCGACGACCTCGTGCGGCCGCTGCAGGACCGCCCGGTCCAGGTCGACCGCGAGACCCTGACTCTCGGCTACGCCGGGGTCTACTCGAGCTTCCTGCGACACGCTGAGACAGCGTCGCAGCGCTACGGCATCGACGTGCGCTCGATCCTGCTCGAGGTCGGCCGTCGCAAGCTCGTCGGCGGCCAGGAGGACATGATCGTCGACATCGCGCTCGACCTCGTGGGCGCTCCGGGGCACGCCGGCTGACCGGTCCGCAGGACGGCTGAGGGCCGGCGTTCGCGATCCGCGAACGCCGGTCCTTTCGGCGCTCAGTTGCGTTCACCGCCAACCGATCCCGCGCGTCGACTGCCCGCCTCCGAACGTCACGGGCGCGCAACGGATGCCGCCGGGTCACGTCAGGTGCCCCGGCGGCATCCGTGGTCGTCGTCGGTCGCCGCTGGTCAGAACGTGCCGGCGATGAGGCTCTCGAGCAGGAAGACGAACGTGTCGTGGGCCTCGATCTGGGTCCAGTGCCCGCTCTTGGGGATGACGTGGAGCGTCGCGTTGGGCATGGTCTTCGCGAGGTAGGTGCTCGACTCCACCGGCACGATGATGTCGTCGCGGCCGTGCACGCAGAGCGTCCTGTGCGGGAGCGACGTCAGCTCCTCGTCGGTGAAGGCGGGCGGTCCAGCCTTGGGGTCGAACATCGCCGCGTGCGAGCGCTTGACGTCGGCTCGTCCGATGTAGGGCATCCGCTCCTCGACGACGCGGTCGACCACTCCGGCCAGGGTGTCCATGTCGTAGACGAACGACTCGAGCAGGTCACGCAGCGAGTCGGGGGTCGGGTTCGCGTAGAAGGTGCGCAGGTGCTGCAGGCCGGGCGTGATCGGCAGGTCCGGTGCGCCTCCGGAGCCCATGAGCAGCATCGTCTCGACGCGCTCCGGCTGCGCCAGGGCCATCCGGATGGAGATCATCCCGCCCATCGAGTTGCCGATGAGGTGCACCTGGTCGACGCCCAGCTTGTCGAGCAGCTGCCACAGCGTCTCGGCCTGGAGCAGGTTGAAGGCCTTCATGCCCGACGGGGGGTTCTCGGGGTGCTCGGAGTCGCCGAAACCGATCATGTCGGGGGCGAGGCAGTAGTACCGCTCGCCGAGCTGCTCGATGACGGCCTTCCAGTTGGAGGTGCCCGTGGCACCCGGCCCGGACCCGTGCAGGAAGAGCAGCGCCGTGGGGCTCGACTCACCGGTCGAGTGGACGCGGTAGGTGACGTCGCTGAGCGTGACGTCGGTGCTGTTGACGGTGGCCATGGGAGGTCGCCTTTCGGATTGATTCAACTCTGAAGCAACCACTACACGGTAGGGCGCCCCTGTTGGCATCGCAAGCATCCAGCGGATCGTATTGCTAGGCAGAACCTCACCGGACGCGGCTCTTGTCGTTAGCGACCAGCATGCAACATGATCTGGTACAACCGCTACAGAGAAGCAACAGTCTGCGGGCAACTGACGCGAAGGGATCAACGATGATCAGGGAACTCGCCTACATCGGCATCGCCTCTCCCCGGCACGAGGAGTGGCTCGAGTACGGAACCCGTGTGCTGGGGTGCGGGTTGGGCTCGCGTGGTGAGAACGGGGCGGTGCGACTGCGCGTCGACGACGCCGTCCACCGCATCACGATCGAGCCGGGCGACCGCGACCGTCTCCTCTACACGGGGTGGGCCTTTGCCAACGAGGTCGAGCTGCACGCGTACCTCGACCGGCTGCGGCTAGGTGGCCTCGAGCCGACGCCGGGCACGGCGGAGGAGTGCCGCGACCGCGGCGTCGCCGAGCTTGCCTGGGTGACCGACCCGTGGGGCTCGAGGCACGAGTTCGTCGCGGCCCAGCGCCGCCGGCCGGGGACGTTCTGGCCTGGCCGCCCGATGTCGGGTTTCGTCGCCGACGACTTCGGGCTCGGCCACGTCGTCCTCGTCGTGTTGGACCTCGCGGAGGCGGACGCGTTCTACGGTGACCTCCTCGGCTTCGCCCTGTCCGACAGGGTCGACGAGGAGCACATGGCGCGAGACCGGGTTCGAAGCGCCCACCGAGTTGCCGCCCGTCTTCGCGAAGTTCCCCTCGTCGGTGACCGGCGCCCACGGCGTCGTCCGCCTTCCCGAGGGCGGCACCGTCGACTGGGAGGTCGAGGTGGTGGCCGTCGTGGGCCAGGAGATGCACGACGTCGACGAGGCTGACGTCTTCGGTCATCTGGCCGGCCTCACCATCGGCCAGGACCTCTCCGAACGCACGCGCCAGTTCTCGGGTCCCGCACCGCAGTTCGGGCTCGCGAAGTCCCATCCGGGCTTCAGCCCCATCGGGCCCTGGGTCGTGTCGATGGATGAGTTCGACGACCCGGACGACTTGCGCCTCGGTTGCAGCATCGACGGCGAGACCGTCCAGTCGGGCACGACGGCGACCTCATCTTCTCGATCTCGCGGTCGCTCTCGGAGCTGTCGCGCGTCCTCGTCCTGCGGCCCGGTGACCTGGTGTTCACCGGAACTCCCGACGGCGTGGGCATGGGTCTGAACCCACCCCGTTACCTCCGTTCGGGCGAGGTGCTCGAGACGTGGGTCGACGGGATCGGGCGCATGGCCCACAGGATGCACTGAAGGCGTAGCGCCCGCTACACAAGAACTTCCGCTGAATCCCTTGCAGAGAGACCCGGTCTCTGCTTCTCTGTAGCAAGCACTACATGAGTGAGTCGATGTAGGTGAAGCGAGGCCCGTAGCGGGCCGGCCGCCTGCACCGCCGGACACAGCACGGCAAAGGAGCCGCACATGTCTCGTCCCCTCTTCCGTTCCCGCCCCGCACAGGCACTTGCGGCGATCGCCCTGACGGCGTCGCTGCTCGGCGCCTGTGGTGCCGGCGAGAAGGTCGCACCGGTCAGCGCCGAGGCGACCTCCGCCGGTGCCGCCGGCGTCCAGCAGGCCAAGGAGTCCCTGGCCGGGTGGGCCAAGGCGCCCGAGTGGCCGACGGTGACGCCCATCGCCAAGCCGGTCGACCTCGCGGGCAAGACGTTCACCTTCGTCGCCCTCGGTGACCAGATCCCCGTCATCCACGCCGTCGGCGTCGGCGTCACCGAGGCCCTGAGCGCGGCCGGCGCGAGCGTCAAGATCTGCGACGGCAAGTTCAACCCGACCGCTGTCGCCGACTGCCTCAAGGCCGCCGGTGACGAGAAGGTCGACGGCGTCATCAGCGCCTTCGTCGACTACCAGATGGCGGCCCCGGCGTTCGACGCCCTCGCGGCCAAGGGCGTCAAGGTCATCGTCGGTGGGGTCGCCCCGTCCGGCGGGCGCGCGGCGGATGCCAACCTCGCCTTCTACGACAACACCCCGCGCGTCTTCGCCCTCCACGAGGCGATGTCGGAGGCCGCGATCGCCGACGGTGGCACGTCGACCAACGTCCTCTGGGTCAGGCTGATGGACTCCACGACCACGACCGGCGCCAGCGCCCAGGGCATCGCCAAGTTCAAGGCGCTCTGCCCGAGCTGTGGCATCGCCGAGACCGAGTTCACGACGGCCAACGTCGACAAGCTGGCCACGTCGGTCAGCGCCGCCCTCGTCTCCAACCCCGACACGAACGCGGTCATCGTCCCCGTGGACAGCTTCGTCCCGCCGGTGCTCCAGGGAATCCTCAGCGCCAAGTTCGCCGGCAAGGTCAAGGTGTTCTCGTCGAGCTCCGACCTCGCCGGGCTGCAGCGCGTCAAGGACGGGCAGCAGGCGGCCGACCTCGGCACCCCCGTCCTCTTCGAGGGCTGGAAGTTCGCCAACGCGATGGTGCAGCTGCTCGCCGGCCAGCAGGTCGAGAAGGGGACCGACTTCGTCACGCGTGCCTTCACCAAGGACAACGTCGGCGGACTCACGCTCGACGCCAAGACCTACCTGACCGACGACTGGTTCGGCGGGGGCGCCTACAAGCAGACCTTCCTCGCCGCCTGGGGAGCCAAGTAACCATGCCCGCCACGATGAGGCTGGAGGCCCGGGGCGTCTCGAAGACGTTCGGATCGACAGTCGTGCTCCGAGACGTCGACCTCGACGTCGCTCCGGGCGAGATCCACGCCCTCATCGGCCAGAACGGGTCGGGCAAGTCGACGCTCGTGAAGATCCTCACGGGCTACCACGCGCCCGATGCCGGAGCCACGCTCTCGGTGGACGGGCAGGCCCTTGACCTGCCCGTCCGCTGGAGCACGGCGTCGGCCGCCGGTGTCTCGGTCGTGCACCAGGACCTCGGGCTGCTCGACCACCTCACGGTGTCGGAGAACATCGGGGTCGGCGGCTTCGTGCGGCACCGGCTGTCGCGGAAGATCGACTGGCGCGCGCAGCACGCCATCGCCAGGCGGGTGCTGGACCGGCTCGACGTGCCCATCGACCCCGGCGCTCCGGTCGCCCCGCTCACCGCGATGCGCCGAGCGGAGGTGGCCATCGCGCGTGCCCTGCGCGACCAGCGCCCCGGTGAGGGACTGGTCGTCCTCGACGAGGCCACCCGGTCGCTGCCCCGCGAGGAGCTGGCGCGGTTCCACGCGCTGCTGCGCAAGGTGGTCGCGGACGGCACTGCTGTCCTCATGGTCAGCCACAACCTGTCGGAGGTGCTCCGGCTCGCCGACCGTGTCACGGTGCTGCGAGACGGCGCCGTCGCCGCGGCCGGCATCCCCACCGCTGGGCTGTCGGAGCACGACCTGGCCCGGCACATGCTCGGCAAGACCGTCGAGGCGGTCGGCCGGACGCGTGAGCCGCTCGCCGAACCGGCCGGACTCGCTGCCTCCGTCGAAGGCCTGAGCAGCGGCGGAGTCGACGACCTCTCGTTCACGGTCGGCCGAGGGGAGATCGTCGGCCTCACCGGCCTGCCGGGGTCGGGCTTCGAAGCCGTCGCGCACCTCGTCACCGGCGGTCGCCGGGCGCGGGCCGGTCGCCTGACGACGCAGGCCGGCAGCGTCGACCTCACCCGTGCTGACGTCGCGACGTGCCTGGCCCTCGGAGCGGCGCTCGTTCCGGAGAAGCGCATCCTCGAGGGGCTCGCCGTCGAGCTCAGCATCCGCGACAACATCGCCGTCCCGAGCCTGCGTCGCCGCGGCCGGCCGTGGCACGTCGGCCGTCGCTGGCAGGACCACGAGGCCCGCTCGTCGATCGCCCGCCTCGGCATCCGGACCCGCTCGCCCCACGCCCTGGTCAAGGAGCTGTCGGGCGGCAACCAGCAGAAGGTCCTCTTCGCCAAGTGGCTCTCCGTCACGCCCGGCCTGCTCGTCCTGCACGAGCCGACCCAGGCGGTGGACGTCGGGGCGCGCGTCGACATCCTGCGCTCCGTGGTCGAGACCGCAGCCCGCGGCGTCGGGGTGCTCCTCGTCAGCATCGAGCCGTCCGACCTCGCCGAGGTCTGCGACCGCATCCTCGTCCACGGCCCCGGTGGCCTGCGCGAGATCCGAACCCAGGATCCCGACGCGGTCCTGCAGGCCATCTACTCGGAGAGCTCCCAGGACCCCGAGAACCCCGAACACCACGCGCCCGCGCTCGCCGCAGGAGGACCGACCCATGACTGACAGCACCACCCGCAGCGCGGCCGAGCGGCTGAGCGAGCAGACCGGACTGACCGAGCGCATCCTCACCGACAGCGGCCGTCCTGAGCAGCCGGCCGAACCGCCCCGCCGCGTCACGCTGCGCAGCAGGTTCGAGCCGTCGTGGCTGCACACGATCACGAGCAAGTACGCGCTCGTGCTCGTCTGGGGGGCGATGGCGCTCGTCTACTACATCCTCATGCCGACCCGGTTCGGCTCGTGGGGCGCCTTCTCGTCGATCTTCGGCAGCCAGCAGGTGCTCGTGTTCCTTGCCATGTCGGCGATGATCACCCTCGTCGTGGGCGAGTTCGACCTGTCGATCGCCTCGGTCATGGGCATCGCCGCCACTCTCGTCCCGGTGCTCTCCGGCGTCCACGGTTGGAACGTCTGGCTCGCCTGCCTCGTCGCGATCGGCGTGTGCCTGCTCGCCGGAGCAGTCAACGCGTTCTTCGTCGTCGTGATGGACGTCTCGAGCTTCGTCGTCACCCTCGGCACCGGCACGCTGCTCATCGGCCTCGCACAGGTCGTCTCGGGATCCAACATCGTGTCGGTCAACAGCCCCGAGCTGAGCAACCTCGCGACGTACGAGGTGCTCGGGATGCCGATCTCCTTCTACTACGGCATCCTGCTCGCGGTCGGCATCGCGTACCTGCTCGGCTGGACTCCCTTGGGCCGCAGCATGATCTTCGTCGGTGCCAACCCCGAGGTCGCCCGCCTGGCCGGCATCCGGGTCCCGCGGATCCGCGCCGGCGCCTACCTCGCCGGCTCGCTGCTGGCCGGCCTCGCCGGCGTCATCATGGTCGCGACGGTCGGCGGCTTCGACTCCTCGACGTCGGCGACCTACCTGCTGCCGGCCCTGGCCGCCGTGTTCCTCGGCACCGCCGTCGTGCAGCCCGGCATGTTCAACCCCATCGGGACGATCATCGCCATCTACTTCCTGACGACCGGCATCTTCGGGCTGCAGCTGCTCGGCTTCTCCGGCTGGATCCAGAACGTCTTCTACGGCGCCGGCCTCGTCGTCGCCGTGACGCTGGCCAAGGTCGTGCGGGACCGCTCCCGCACCGACTGACGACACCGTCTGACCACCAGCGCCCGTCGGCGCACCACCACCTTGAGAGGGGCGAACTCGCCATGCACGAGGCCACCCGATACGTCCTCGACCACGCCGAGGAGCTGCGTGCCGAGTCCGGCCCGAGCGACGAGCTCGGCAGGATCACCGACCGCACCGTCGAGATCCTGCGCGCCTCGGGCGGCATGAAGCTGTTGCAGGCCAAGGACTGCGGCGGTCTGCAGGGACACCCCAACGACTTCATGGACTGGGTCATGGCCATCGGGATGAACCACCCGTCGGCCGGCTGGGTCGCCGGGGTGGTGGGGATCCACCCGTGGGAGATCGCGATCGCCGACCCCCGGCTCCAGCAGGAGGTCTACGGCGAGGATCCCGACACGTGGGTGGCCTCGCCGTATGCCCCCTTCGGGCGCGCCAGCCGCGTCGAGGGCGGCTACCTCTTCAGCGGGCAGTGGCCGTTCTCGACGGGAACCGACCACGCGCAGTGGGTCATCCTCGGCGGCATGGTGGCCGACGCGTCCGGCAAGCCGCTCTCGCCGACCGACCTGCGGCACTTCGTCCTCCCGCGCTCCGACTACGAGATCGTCGAGGACAGCTGGAACGTCATGGGGCTCACCGGTACCGGGTCCAAGGACGTGCGGATGCGCGATGTCTTCGTGCCCGAGCACCGGGTTCTCGACGGGGTGCTCGTGCGCGACAACACCTACAGCGACCGCTGGCGTGCCGGTGAGGCGCTCTATGCGATGCGCTTCGGCGTCATGTTCCCCTTCGCCATCTCCGCCGGCACCTTCGGCATCGCACGGGGCGCGCTCCGGGCGGCCCACGGCCACATCGCCGCTCGGGTGTCGTCGCAGGGAAGTGCCTCGCGGACCGACCCGTTCGTCCTCGCGGCGCTCGCCCGCGCGGAGTCCGACGTCGAGGCCGGCATCAGCCACGTGCAGTCGATGATCACGCGCTTCTACGACGCCGTCGCCGACGGCGGCGACATCACGGTGAAGCAGCGGCTCCGGTTCCGGGTCGACCAGGTGCGGGCGACCGACCGGGCGATCTCCGCGGTGCACGAGCTCTACCGGCTGCTGGGCTCCAGCGCCATCCAGAAGGGGTCGCCGCTGGAGCCCTTCTGGCGTGACCTGCAGGTGGCCGCCACCCACGTGTGCAACGCCAAGGAGCCCTGTTACCTGGCGTGGGGCCTCGACGCGTTCGGCGGAGAGATCCCGGCGTCCGCCCAGTACTGAGCCGGGCGCCGGACGTGTCGGCCCGTGACGCGCGAGCGGCGCTCGCGGCCGCCATCGTCACGGTCAGTCATCCACCGGAGAGGCGCCGGTCCGCGATGGGGGTCTATCTCGCGGGCTTCGCCATCGCCCAGGTGTCCGGCCCGCTCGTCGGAGGCTTCGTCACGAGCCTGCTCGGCTGGCGGTGGCTCTTCGTCGTCGGCGTGCTCATCGCCGTGGGTGACCTGGTGGTCGGTTGGCGGCCGTTGTCCCGGGTGCCGACCCGGCCGTTCACCGGCGCCCGGCTCGACCTGCCGGGCAACGCGCTCATCCTCGTCGTGACGACGTTGCTGCTCATCGCCCTCGCAGGCGTGCAGCAGGTCGGGTGGGCGAGTGCGAGGACCGTGCTCCTGCTGGCCGGCGTCGTCGTGGCGCTACCGGTCTTCGTGGCGGTCGAGCGACGGGCCCGGTGGCCGGCCGTGGCGGTCGAGCTGCTCGTCGACCGGCAGTTCTTCCTCGCCAACCTCGCGGGCTTCTGCCTGTGCGTCGGTCGGGTGGTCCCCGCCGTGCTCTTCAGCCTGTGGTTCCAAGGCGTCCACGGCGAGGACCCCCGCACGGCCGCCCTGCAGATCACCCCGCTCGCCGCCGCGGTCACGGTCGGCACGGTGGCGGTCGGAAAACTCGGCCGCAGAGGCGACGACGTCGTGATCTCGCGGGTCACGGCCGGCGTGGCCCTGTGCGGGGCAGCGCTCCTCGCCCTGACGATGTATACCGGCGCGGAGCCGCCGGCCATCATGGCCGGTCTCGTCGTGCTGGGCCTCGGCTGCGGCGCGTTCCAGACGGTCAACGGCGCGATGATCGTCGCGATGGGCGGCCTGTCGCGGGCCGGCACGCTCAACGGCATCCGGGCCACCGCGCAGCAGTCCGCCGTCTCAGTGGGTACCGCCCTGCTGCTCTCCCTGGGTGCGGGTGGTCTCACCCCCGACGCGTCCGCGGCCTACTTCGCGGGTCGGACGGAGCGTCTGGGGCCGACGGCGCTCGGGGTCCTGCTCGAGGGCCATCGCGCTGCCGTGCTCGTGCTCCTCGGCCTGACGGCCACCGGGCTGCTCGGCGTGCTCGGCCTGCGTCGCCGATGACCCTCCATGGAATGCCAACCACAGTTTCTGAGACGAACCCCTTGTGGGACGAGGGGCATGCCCGTACATTCGCTGTAGCGATTACTACAGACACGGGTCGATGAAACTCAATCGGCCGGCGTCGCGCGAGAGAGGCAGCAATGGTGCTGACATCCGAGCAGACGAGCCGCACGGTCGACACGGCCTCCGGCACGATCCACTTCAACGAGGCCGGTGACCCGGAGTCCCCGGCGGTCGTGCTCCTGCACGGCTCGGGCCCGGGGGCCACGGGGTGGAGCAACTTCAAGACCAACATCGAGGTGCTGGCCGAGCACTTCCACGTCATCGCGCCCGACATGCCCGGTTGGGGCCGGTCGCAGGCCGTCACGCGTGAGGAGTCCGACCACGCCCGCGCCGCCGTCGACCTGCTCGACGCACTCGGCATCGCGAGGGCTGCCTTCATCGGCAACTCGATGGGCGGCATCACCACCCTCCGGCTCGCGACCGAGTACCCGGAGCGCGTCACCCACGTCATCACCATGGGCCCCGGCTCGGGCCCCCAGCCGAAGATCGTCTCACCCGGTGGCGGCCTGTCCGAAGGCATGCGCACGCTCGTCGCGGCCTACCGCGACCCGTCCGTCGAGTCGATGACGCGCCTCACCGAGGTGATGACCTACGACAGCGCACGCTTCGCCACCCCGGAGCTGGCGGCCGAGCGTGCGGAGAACGCCAACGCCCACCCGGAGCACCTCGCGAACTACCTCGACGGCTTCGCCAAGGGCGGTCCGATCGCCAAGTGGTTCCGCCTCGAGGACCTGCCGAAGGTCGACATCCCGGCCCTGCTCATCCACGGCCGCGACGACCGCGTCGTCCACTTCGAGAACACCCTGCTGCTCCTCGCGCACCTGCCGAACTCCCGCGCCGTCCTGCTCAACCGCTGCGGCCACTGGGCCCAGGTCGAGCACGCCGACGAGTTCAACCGCCTCGTCATCGACTTCGTGAGCGCCAACTAGCCCGCGACCCGCACAGCCGGCGCCTTCGCGACGCCGCCGGAAAGGAACGACCCATGACCGACGTGCTCGGCAACATCAAGGAGAACGCCTCCCTCCTCAAGGACGAGGCCAAGCCCAGCGACGACCTCGGCCGGCTCACCGACCGCACCGCGAGCGTGCTGCGCGAGAGCGGTGTCATCCGCCTCTACCAGCCCAGGGAGTGGGGCGGTTTCGAGGCGCACCCGGTCGAGTTCATGGAGGCGGCCATGGCCGTGGGCGCGGCCTCCCCGTCCGCGGGCTGGGTCACCGGCGTCGTCGGCGTGCACCCCTGGGAGATCGCGATGTTCGACGCGCGCCTCCAGGAGGAGATCTGGGGCGAGGACCCCGACACGTGGACCGCGTCGCCCTACGCGCCGTTCGGCCGGGCCAAGAAGGTCGACGGCGGGTTCCTCTTCACCGGAAGGTGGCCCTACTCGACGGGCACCGACCACTCCGAGTGGGTCATTCTCGGGGGGCTCGTCGTCGGCGACGACGGCGAGCCGACAATGCCGCCCGACATGCGCCACTTCGTCATCCCGCGCAAGGACTACGAGATCGTCGAGGACAGCTGGAACGTCCTGGGCCTCAAGGGAACCGGCTCCAAGGACGTGCGGATGACCGACGTCTTCATCCCCGACTACCGCGTCGTCGAGGCCCCTCTCATGCTCAACGGCGCGTACGAGGACCGGCAGCCCGGCAAGTCCCTCTACCGCCTGAAGTTCCCCGTCGTCTTCTCCGCGGCCATCAACTCGGGCACGCTCGGCATCGTCCAGGGTGCCCTCGACGTCTACCGCTCCTACATGGAGCAGCGCGTCTCCGCCGACGGCCGCGTGGCCCGGCGCGACCCCATCCAGCTCAACGTCTACGGCGAGGCTGCCGCCGACGTCGCTGCGTCGCGGACCGTGCTGCTCAACGACATGAAGGAGCTCTTCGACCACGTCGACAAGGGCGGCGAGGTCTCGTGGAGCCAGCGCCTCACGGTGCGCCGCAACGGCGTTCGCGCGGTGCGTCGAGCCGTCGACGCGGTCGACCGGCTCTACAAGCTGAGCGGCGCCCAGAGCATCCACGAACGCCTGCCCAACGAGCGCTACTGGCGCGACATGCAGGCCGGCCTCAGCCACATCTGCAACGTCTCCGAGGCCATCACCGTCGAGTGGGCCACCGACGACCTCGGCGGCGAGGCCTCGGTGCCGCCCGTCTTCGCCTGAACCGTCCGAACCGACCACCCCCACCTGACGAGGAGATCGACGATGATCACGTCACTTGCCTACCTGGGCATCAACTCACCCAAGAAGGACGAGTGGCCCGAGATGGCCACCCGATTCTGGGGCGCGATGGTGACCGACCCCGGCCCCGACGGGGCCGTGCGCCTGAAGTTCGACGACGCCGAGTGGCGTCTGCAGATCCACCCCGGAGACCACGACGAGACGGCCTACATCGGTTGGGGCGTCGACTACGAGGAGGACATCGACCGCGTCGAGAAGGCCCTCGCCGACCTCGGCGTCTCGAGCGAGCGCGGAGACGAGGCCTTGGCCCAGGCCCGCGCCGTCAACCGGATCCTCGTCTTCACCGACCCGTGGGGCTTCCGCCACGAGGTGACGTGGGGCCAGAGCCACGTGCGCGCCTCGTTCCGCCCGGGCCGCGCGATCACCGGCTTCGTCACCGGCGCGCAGGGCCTCGGCCACGTGCTGCTGCTCATGCCCGACATCGAGGCCGGCCACGAGTTCTTCACCAAGCTCGGCTTCCGCCTGTCCGACAAGATCATCGTTCCCGGCCGGCTCAACGCGCGCTTCTACCACTGCAACGCGCGGCACCACACGCTGGCGCTCGGACAGTGCCCGCCCGGCGTCGCCGGCCTCAACCACCTGATGATCCAGGTGGGCTCGATCGACGACGTCGGCACCGGGTACGAGATCGCCCAGGAGATCGGCGTGCCGATCACCCTGACGATCGGGCGCCACTCGAACGACCAGCAGTTCAGCTTCTACCACTCGACGCCGAGCTCGTTCCACGTCGAGTACGGCTACGGCGGCCTCGAGGTCGACGAGGAGACGTGGATCCCCAAGGTCTACGACCGGACGGCCGTGTGGGGCCACGAGCAGCACCCGGACGGCAAGGGCCGCCCGCCCGGCATCATGCACCCGCTCGCCGACCCGTCGCTGCCGGCGGCGCAGGAGGCCTGAGTCGTCGTGTCCGCAGTCCCGGCCCCGTTCGAGGCGGCCGCGACGCTGGTGGGGGTCGGCCCTGCGCCGACCCCCACCGCACGTCGCGAACGTCTCCGTGCCCTCCTCGCCCTCCGCGCCGAGGGCTCCACCGACGACGGCACCCTCGTGCTGCCCGGTGCGACCGACGCGCTCGGTGTCCGCCTCATCGAGGAGGCCGGCTTCGAGGCCGCGTATGCCACCGGGGCCGGCCTCGCCAACGCCCAGTACGGGGTGCCCGACATCGGGCTCGTGTCGCTCGGCGAGGTGGTCGAGCACGTCGAGCGCCTGGCGTCTGCGACGCACCTGCCGCTCGTCGTCGACGCCGACACCGGGTTCGGTCAGCCGGTCATGGCCATGCGAGCCGCCCGGCGGCTCGAGCGTGCGGGTGCTGCGGCGCTGCAGCTCGAGGACCAGGACATGCCGAAGCGGTGTGGCCACTTCGACCACCACGCCCTCATCCCCGCCGAACACATGCAGGCCAAGCTCGTCGCGGTACGCCAGGCGCTCGAGGACCCGGCCACGGTCCTCATCGCCCGCACCGACGCCCGCAGCGTGCACGACATCGACGAGGCGATCCGGCGCGGCCACGCCTACGTCGAGGCGGGCGCCGACGTCATCTTCGTCGAGGCGCCGCGCACGGTCGAGGAGCTGGAGCGGGTCGGGCGCGAGCTCGCCGGCGTACCCCTCGTGGTGAACGTCGTCGAGGGCGGCAAGACCCCGCAGCTGACCCTCGCGGAGTACCGCGACCTGGGGTTCGACATCGTGCTCTTCGCGAACTTCCTCATGCGAGCGGCCATCCGCGCCGGGTCCGAGGCCCTGGCCCACCTGCGCGCGACCGGCGAGACCGCCTCGTACGCCGGCCGGATCGCCACCTGGCAGGAGCGCCAGTCGCTCTTCCACCTCCCCGAGTTCTCCTCAGCCGAGGCCCATTTCGATGCGCCAGCGGGTGCGCGATGAGGGAGGAGCCGGGAGTCCCGGCCACCGGCCTGCCCGTCGACGCCGAGGTGCCCGACCGGGTCGGAGTGCTCGTGCTCGGGGGAGGTCTCGCGGGCGCCGCCGCCCTGCTCGCCGCCGCCGAGGCCGGGCAGTACGCCGTCCTGCTCGAGAAGACGGACGCCTTCGGTGGGTCGACGGTGCGCTCGGCGGGGCTGTCGGCCTTCGTCGGCACGGATGAGCAGCAGGAGCAGGGCATCCCGGACTCCGTCGAGCTGTTCCGCAAGGACCTGCTCGAGACGGGCGGTCACGTCAACGACGAGGCGCTCGTCGACCTCTACTGCGAGCGACAGCTCGACACCTACCGCTGGCTCAAGGCACACGGTGTGCGTTACGGCCACATCCACGCCGCGTCGGGGCAGTCCGCTCCGCGCTCGCACCCGACCGACACGACGGCGATGCTCCGGTCGCTCTTCACGGCCGCCGGACGCCTCGGGGCGCGCCTCGCCCTCGGCGCTGACGTGCGACGGATCCTGCACGACGGCACCCGCGTGACCGGCGTACGCGTGATGCACCGCGGTGAGGAGCGGGAGGTCCTCGCCGACGCCGTCGTCCTTGCCACCGGTGGCTTCTCGCGGGACCGCGAGATGCTCCAGCGCTTCGCACCGCAGATGGCGCAGGCACTGCTGGCCGGGGGAGAGGGCAACCGGGGCGACGGGCTGCGGATGGCGATGGCGCTCGGCGCCGGCCTGCGCGACCTGCCCTACGTCAAGGGCACCTACGGGATCTTCCACGAGCCGCACCACGGCGAGGACGGCACCGGCATCCTCGCGGTCTACAAGGGGGCGGTTGCCGTCAACCGGAGCGGACGCCGCTTCGTCGACGAGTCGATCCCCTACAAGGCCCTCGGCGACGCGAGCCTGGCCCAGCCGACCGCCCGCACCTGGCAGGTGTTCGACGCCAAGGTCATGGCGCAGTCCAACGACGAGGTGCCGATCTACGACTTCGCCGGTCGGGAGCGCGCCGGCATGCTGCAGACGGCCGACACGCTGGCCGGGCTCGCCGAGCTGCTGGGCACGGAGCCCGGCGTGCTCGAGGCCGAGATCGTCGACTACAACGAGCGCATCGCCGCGGGTCGACCCGACCCATTCGGACGCGTCCACGTCGTCGGCGGTGTCGGTGAGCGGCAGCCCATCGACACGCCGCCGTTCTACGCGCAGCTGTCCGGCACGGTCGTGCTCGCGACGTACTGCGGCGTCACCGTCGACACGTCGATGCGCGTGCTCGACGTGTTCGGTGAGCCCATCGAACGGCTCTACGCCGCAGGTGAGCTCGTCGGCGGGTTCCACGGCGCGGGCTACATGACCGGCACGTCGATCGGGAAGTCGGCCGTCTTCGGCCGTATCGCCGGTGACGTTGCCGCACGTGAGGAGAGTGAGCTCCAGTGGTGACCGACCTGTTCGACCTCACCGGCAGGGTGGCCGTCGTCATCGGCGCGGCCGCGGGCGGGCTGGGGGAGCGCATGGCGCGCGCCCTCGCCGACCACGGCGCCACGGTGGCCGTGGCCGACCTCGAGGGTCGGGCCGACACGCTCGCCGAGACGCGTGCGCTGTGCGGCGGCACCGTCACGGCGCACGCCGTCGACGTGACGAGCGAGGACTCCGTGCGTGCCCTCGCGGACGAGGTGGTCGCGGCGCACGGGCGGGTCGACGTCGTCGTCAACGCGGCCGGGGTCATGCTCCGTCGTGAGGTCGCAGAGACGTCGCTCGAGGACTTCGAGCGCATCATGCGCGTCAACGTGTCCGGCTGCTGGCTCGTGGGCCGCGAGTTCGGCCCACGCCTCGCGGCCGCGGGTTGGGGCCGCATCGTCAACGTCACGACGGTCTACGCCGAGCGCGTCGGCCCGGTGCCCGAGAGCGCCTACTACGCCTCCAAGGCGGCCGTCGTGAACGTGACTCGCTCCCTGGCGAGCGAGCTCGGGCACTCCGGCGTCACCGTCAACGCCATGGCACCGGCCGTGTTCTACCCGACCGCGATGACCGCGCCGCTGGGCGACGACCCCGAGCGCCTCGAGTGGTTCGCGCAGCGCACCATGCTCGGCCGTCTCGGCGACCCCGCCACGGACCTCGCCGGCCCCCTCGTCCTGCTCGCGTCACCCGGCTCGGCGTACATGACCGGCCAGGTCGTCTACGTCGACGGCGGCTGGTCCGCGTGGTGACTCCCGAAACCCACTGTCTTCCAAGGAGAAGCGCCTGATGTCCCCGAAGTCTGCCCTGTTGATGCTCGACTACCAGGTCGCACTGGCCCAGGAGGGTGAGCTGTGCCTCGCCCCGCCGCTCGCCGCCCAGGTGCGTGACCGTGCCGTGCTCTCGACGGCCGCGCAGGTGCTGCAGGCCGCGCGCAGCGCCGGGGTGCCGGTGTTCCACGTCCGGCTCGCCTTCGACCCGACGTACCGGCTGCGCACCAACCGGCTCCCGCGCTTCGACGGGTACCCCACGAACAACAAGATGCTCGCGGGGTCCGCCGAGGCGCAGTTCGTCCCCGAGCTCGCGCCCGTCGACGGCGAACCGGTCGTCGACAAGGGCTGCGTCAACGCCTTCATCGGCACCCCGCTGCGCGAGGTGCTGGCCGCGGAGGGTGTCGACCATGTCGTGCTGGGTGGCATCGCCACCCACCTCGTCGTCGAGTCCACGGCTCGGCACGCGTCCGACTCCGGCCTGCAGGTCAGCGTGGTCGAGGACATGTGCGCCGCCCCCGACCCCGCCCTGCACGAGTTCGCCGTCACCCGCACCCTGCCGCTCTTCGGTGACGTCCGAACTGCCGCCGACGTCATCGGGAGCTGGTCATGAGCACGACGACGCGCGAGTCCGCAAGCAGCGCAGAGGCGCCCACGGCCACCGACTACGACGTGGTCGTCGTCGGCGGCGGCATCGCCGGGCTCTCCGCAGCGCTGTCCGCCGCCGAGAACGGGGCCAGGGTCGCCCTGCTCGAACGCTCGGTCGAAGCCGAGACCGGCGGCAACACCCGCTACACCGAGGCCTACCTGCGGATGAGGTCCCTCGACGAGGTGTCCGCCGGCCTCGCCGACACCCTCGTCGACGACTTCATGGGCCACCCCGACCCGGGCATCACGGCCGACTCCGGCCTGGACTGGGAGCGTCGCAACCCGCTGCTGCGGGCACATCAGGTCGTCGACCTCGACTACGTCGCCGCCTTCGAGGACAACGCCGGCCCCACCCTTCGCTGGCTCGAGGGCCACGGCATCTCCTTCGGCGAGCTACCGACGCTCTTCCTCACCGTGTCGACGACGCGGATGGCGCCCGTCGGCGGCGGCCTTGCGCTCGTGGAAACCCTTGGTGCCCGGGCACGCTCGCTCGGGGTGGACTTCCACTTCCGCACCACGGCACGGGCTCTCGTCGTGGACGACTCGGGGGCCGTGACCGGTGTCGAGGCGTCCGGCGCAGACGGCGGACGGCGGACCTTCACGGGCACCGTGGTGCTCGCGAGCGGCGGCTACCAGGGCAACGCCGAGCTGATGGCCCGCTACCACGGTCCGCTCGGGATGCTGTGCCGTCCCGTCGCACGAGGGGGCAACTACAACAAGGGCGAGGGCCTCGAGATGGCGATGGCCGTCGGTGCGGCGACGGCCGGCAACTTCTCGCTCTTCCACGCCGAGCCCGTCGACCCGAGGTCGGGGGACCCGGAGGCGGCGATCATGGCCTTCACCTACGGCATCCTCGTCAACGTCGAGGGGGAGCGCTTCGTCGACGAGGCGCGAGGCCCGGTCGACGCGTGGTACGAGCGCACGACTCGTGACATCCAGGCCCAGCCCCGCGGCGTCGCGTGGATGATCCTCGACGCTCAGGGACAGTCGATCCCGAACCTGCGCACGGCGATCCGCTCGGACGTGCCCCCGGTGAAGGCCGACTCGATCGCCGAGCTCGCGGCGAGGATCGACGTCGATCCCACCACGCTGGAGGCGACCGTTGCGGCCTACAACGACGGCTGCCCCGAGGGGGAGTGGGACCCGACCCGTCCCGACGGGCTGGCCACCGACGGTGTGACTCCGCCGAAGTCCAACTGGGCCAAGCCGATCGCGGCCGGACCGTTCATCGCCTACCCGGTGATGTGCGCCAACGTGTTCACCTTCGGCGGTCTCAAGGTCGACGCCGGCTCCCGCGTCATCGACCGCGACGGCCGTGCCATCCCGGGCCTCTACGCCGCCGGTGAGATGACGGGCCTCTACTACTCCAACTACACCGGCTCGACCTCGGTGCTGCGTGGAGCCACCTTCGGGCGCATCGCCGGGGCCGACGCCGCGGCGCTGGCCGCGAAGGAGCGGTCGTGAAGATCTGGCACCAGAGCTTCACGGTGCTCGACGACGTGCCGCACTACCGTGACGCGCTCCAGCGGCACCTGGCCAAGGTGGCCGATCCCGGCACCGAGGTGCACCTGCACGGCATGAAGCCGGGCACGTACCCGAGCGACTACCCGGGGACCCACATCGGCTACGCGTACCTCTCGGGCCTCCACAAGGAGCAGTTCGTGCACGCCGCTCTGCGGGCCCAGGACGAGGGCTACGACGCGTTCCTCATCGCGACGATCCCCGACACCGCGTACGAGGAGTGCCGGTCGGTCGTCGACATCCCGGTGCTCGCATTCGGGCAGACCTCGGTGCTCATGGCCTCGACCCTCGGAACCACGGTCGGCATCGTCAACTTCATCGGGGCCCTCGAGCCGCAGCTGCGCCGCAACCTGCGCACCTACGGGCTCGACTCCGTCGTGGGGCCGATCCGGCAGGTGGAGGCGGGGTTCACCGACGTCATGGGGGCGTACGCCGCTCCGGACGCCCTGCTCGGGGCGTTCCGCACCGCGGCCCGCGAGGCGATCGCGGCTGGCGCGGACGTCATCGTGCCGGGGGAGGGGCCGCTCAACGTCTTCCTCGCCGACCACGGCGTGAGCCGGGTCGACGAGGTGCCGGTCGTCGACTCGCTCGGCACCCTGCTGCAGGTCGCCGAGATGCGCGGTCGGCAGTACCGGGCAACCGGTCTGGTGCCGTCGCGTCGTGGCTTCCACCACGCGCAGCCGCCGCGCGAGCTCGTGGACCGGGCTCGTGCCTTCTACGGCGTCCCCGAGGCGCTGGACGCCTGAGCGCTCGAACCACACGACCCACCGACGCGAGGAGGCACGCCCATGCAGGAGAACATCGAGGTCGACGTCGTCGTCGCCGGCGCCGGCGCCTGCGGTGTCATGACCGCCCTTCGTGCCAGCGAGGACCCCGACGTCGTCGTCGCCGTGCTCGAGAAGAGCATGACCGAGGGCTGCAACGCCGAGGTCTCGAGCGGCAGCCTCGCCGCCGGCGGCACCCGCTTCCAAGGGGCAGCCGGCATCGACGACTCGCCGCGGCGCCATGCGGACGACATCCTGGCCGCGTCCGGCGACGAACGGCATCGAGAGCTCGTCGACGCCCTCTGTGGCGTCGCCGCCGACTACGTCCACTGGATCGCTGACGACCTCGGCTACCCGATGGACGTCGGCACCGACATGGCCCGCAAGGGCATGTCGGTGCCCCGGCTCCACGCCGACCCCGCCCGGGCCGGCGGCGGTCCGCTCGTCGGCCACCTGCGGCGGATCCTCGCCGACCGGCCCAACGTCGCGGTGCTCGACGAGGCCCCCGTGACGGGGCTGCGCGTCGAGGACGGCGCCGTCGTCGGGGTGTGCGGTCGGCAGGGCGGCAACGAGCTCGTCGTGTCGGCCGGGCTCACGGTGCTCGCGACCGACGGTTTCGCCGGCAACCGCGCCCTCATGCAGGAGTTCTGCGCCGAGCTCGGCGACCCGTTCCACGGCGGTGTCAGCACCGCGACCGGTGACGCCATCGGCTGGCTGCGGCCGCTGGGGGCCGAGCTGCGCAACATGGGGGCGTGCCTGCGCCACGGCCAGGTGACCCTGCACGGCACCCGGGTCAACCCGGCCCTGCCGTGGCTGGGCGCGGTGCTCGTCAACCGCGACGGCGTGCGCTTCGTCGACGAGCAGGCCCACGGCTACTCCGGGCTGGCCGGCGTCGTCCAGCACCAGCCCGGCGAGCGGGCCGTCATGATCTGGGACGACGAGGCCCAGCAGACCGCGCAGCACTCGGAGATGATGCGCGAGTCAGAGCGCGCCGGCGCGCTGCGCACGGCTCGCGACGTCGCCTCCCTGGCGGATGCGCTGCGGGTCGACGCGGCGGTGCTCGAGGGCTCGCTGCGGCCGCTTCCCGGTCGCCGGGCGCTCGCCGGGCCGTTCCACTTCGCCTGGCTGACCCATGGCGTCCTTACGACGCAGGGCGGTGCGGCCATCGACCCCCTCGGCCGCGTGCTGCGCGCTGACGGAACGTCGATCCCCGGCCTCCGCGCCGGCGGTGGAGCCGCCGTCGGTCTCGCCGGCCCGGACTCGGGGGGCTACAGCTCCGGCAACGGCCTGCTGTCGGCCTTCGGGATGGGATGGATCATCGGCAACGAGGTCAGCGCGCAGGGGTGAGCGCGGTCGGAGACGACGAGAGGGCGGACCCGGTCGGGTCCGCCCTCTCGGCGTGAGTGGCGCCGCGACCAGCGGTGCGCGGTTCCTTCATCAGTTCACGTTCCACCGCGCACTGCTGACGGAATGCTGCACCCCTGAGGGCGGCGCCCACCCGGGTGAGCCGGCCCGGTGGGCGTCGGCCGGCTCACATCATGAAGTCGCCGGGCGTGGCCGCGAGGAACGCCGCGAACGCGGCGCGGCGCGGCTCGCGCAGCTGCGCGCTGATCTCGGCGGCGGCGGACCGGAGCGTCGTGACCCACCCACGGACGGTGTCCGCGTCCACGCCGCTCGGAAGCTGGCTCGCCCTGAGGCACAGGGCTGCTCGTCCGTCGGGTCCCAGGACGGGCACGACCACCGCTCCCAGGTCGTACGTCTCGCCGTCCTGGATGTCGATGGTCTCGAAGAAGGGGGAGGACTGCGAGATGACCGACCGCACGGCACGTTCGCGGACCGGTGTGAGGTCGCCCGCCGCGTACTCACGCATCGCGTCGCGAAGGTCGGCGTAGCGGGGGTGGTCCTGCTCGCGCTGCCGCGACACGGCGTAGCCGCTCTCGCGCACCGCAGCCAGGCGACGGCGGTACTTGTCGAGGACCTCGGGCTCCTGGCTCGAGGCCCGCCGCAGCCACGCGTCGACGACGGCGTCGTCGGACCAGGCGACGTGGGCCTCACCGAGCGGAGGCATGAGCGGCACCCGGACGCCGAGCGGCTCGAGCGCCTGCACGTTCGGACCGTAGGCCGTCACCGCCACCGTGAGCTCGTGCTCGTTCGCGGCCACGAGCAGGGCCGTCTCGCAGCCCAGCGTGCGGGCCACCCGCTCGGCCTGGGTGCGCCCGACCTCGGCGAGGCGCAGCGACTCGATGAGCCCGGCGTCACCCTTCGCGCTCAGGCCGCGCGAGCTGAAGCCACCGTAACCGCCCTGGAAGAAGAGCAGCGGCGTCACCGGGCGGCTGACCTCCATCGCCTGCACCTCGCAGAGCACGATGAAGTGGTCGCCGGCGGTGACGACGTCGTGGGTGCGGCAGTGGATCCGGGCGACGGCGTCGTCGAGAGCGGGGGCCCCGAGGTCGGACAGCTGCCACGCCACGTCGTCGAACTTGCCCGGTCGCGGCACGGCCATGGTGCGGCAGAGGTCGAGCTGGTCGTGGGCGAGCACGTTGATGCAGTACGCCTCGGCGTCGCGCATCAGCGCGTACGTGCCCGACGTCGTGGTCGGCATGAAGGCCACGAGGGGCGGGTCGAGCGAGACGGCCGTGAAGGTACCCACGACCATGCCGAGAGGCTCGCCGTCGGGCGACGTGGCGGTCACGACGGCGACGCCGGTCGGGTAGTGCCCCATGACCTCGCGGTAGTGTGCGGGGTCCAGCGCCTGGGTCTGGACGGTCTGGACCGTCGATGCGCCGTCGGCCACGATGCCATCTCCTCTTCCTGCTACCACTCTGTAGCAATCACTACAGTGAAGGTAAGTGATGGAAGGGCGTGGGACAAGGCCCCTCATGCTCGAATAAGAAACTCCCGCGTCTAGGCTCCCCGGTGAGGGCGTCGATCCGTAGGATTGCGCTACAGGGAACCGGCTCTGCCCACAGCACTGCCGGACAGAGAGTGGAGCGGGAATGGCACGGAAGACCGAACGACGGCACAAGCAGGGTGACGAGTCCCGCCAGGCCATCCTCGAGGCGACGCTCTCGATCGCCGCCGAGCGCGGTTACGACGGCACGACCGTCGCGCTGGTGCAGGAAGCCACCGGCCTGCCCGCCAGCTCGATCTACTGGCACTTCGGCAGCAAGGACCAGCTCCTGGCCGCCACCCTCGAGCACTCCTACCGCACCTGGCGCGCGTCCGCCCCGACGTGGGTCGCGGGAGGCGAGCCGCAGGCGTTCGTCGACCGCATCGAGAAGCGGTTCGCCGCAGCAGCCCAGTCCCTGACCACGTCTCCCCAGTTCTGGGCGCTGGGCCTGCTGCTGACGCTGCAGCAGCGGGTCAAGGAGCCGGCGGCACGGCGGCTCTACGGCGAGGTGCGCCACGAGACCGAGGTCGCCATCCGCGACTGGTGGGCCACGGTGCTCGCCCCCGCAGCCCTCGAGGCGGACCCCGAGCTCACCACGCGCCTGGCGCGCTTCCACATGATGCTCATGGACGGCCTGTTCCTGCAGGCGCGCTCGGCGAACCCCAAGGACATCAAGCGCCTCGTCAGCCGCGTGGCCCAGGGCCTCGGTCGGCACCTCGAGGTCCTGGGGGTCGCAGCATGACTCCGAGAGCAGCCGGCCAGACCGCGCGCTCCGCGCCCGCTGCGGAGGCGAGCAAGGCGGCGCCCTCGGCGAGGTCTCGCGACCGCATCATGGACGCAGCCTCCGAGCTCGCCAAGGAGCGGGGAGTCAGTGGTGCCACCATCGCCCGCGTGTGCCAGCGCTCCGGCCTGCCGGTCAGCTCGGTGTACTGGTACTTCGAGGACAAGGACCACCTCTTCGCCGAGGTGATCCGCGCCAGCTACGCCAAATGGCTCGTCTCGGTGCCGCGGTGGGACGTGTCCACCGACACGACGATCGTCGAGGGGCTGCGGCGCGTGATGGGCCAGTCGACCCGGACCTTCGCCGAGATGCCGGCGTTCCTGCGCATCGGGATGCAGGTGCTGCTCGAGACCGGAGAGGTCAACGCGAAGTCGCGGGCGGCGTACATGGACGTGCGCGAGCAGGTGCGCCTCATGATCTCGGCGTGGATCACCCAGCTGCTCCCCGCCAACGTGGGTGCCGACCTCGCGGACGACCTCGCCAACCTCGTCATCGCGATCTCCGACGGGATCGTCGTCGGCTCCCAGGTCTACCCCGACTTCGATGCCGATGAGTACGTCGAGCTGATGGCCGGCACCATCGGCGCCATAGCTGCATCGGCCTGAGCTCCGGTCCGGCGAGTGGACGCTGCCCGTACGGGCCACGACATCTCGCGGTGTCACTGCCCGACGCGTCCGTGCCGTGGCAGGATCGCCGGGTGCTGCGACTCACCGACGTCATCATCGACTGCCCGGACACGATGGGGCTGGCGGCCTTCTACTCCGAGGTGACGGGTCGCCCGGTCAAGGAAGGCAGCACCGGCAGCTGGGCCGGCATCCAGTGTGGCGAGATCGAGCTGGCGTTCAGCCTGGTCGAGGACTACCGCGCCCCGCAGTGGCCCGACGGTGAGCACCCCAAGCAGTTCCACCTCGACTTCGAGGTCGACGACATCGAGGCCGAACAGGCACGCGTCCTGGCCCTCGGTGCGACCCTGCGGCAGGACTTCGTCGCCCCCGACGGCTACGGCTGGCGCGTCTACACCGATCCTGTCGGCCACCCGTTCTGCCTCTGCCGCAACCACGGTGTCACCTGGACCGACCAGGGCCCCGTGTGGCGCACGGGCACGTAGAGACCGCGAAGGGTGTTCGATTGCGAGGCCGGTTGGGTCGCCACGGGTTGCCGGTGCGCTCGAGACCGCCGCCGAGCAGCTCGAACATCGCCCCTTCCGGGCACCTCGAACATCGCGCCTTCCGGGCACCTCGACGGTCATCCCCGAGCGGACGCCGCCGACCGCGTCGCGGGCCAGCGAGCCCTACTCGCGGTCGTCGACCTTCCTGGTGCGCAGGTCGTCGACGACCAGCCAGGCGCAGAGGGCCAGGAACCCGATGAAGCCGGCGTTGGCGATCCAGCTCTTCCAGACCATCCCGACGACCCCGAGGCGGTGCCCTCACCGGTCCATGGGGTGCTCATCGGAGGATCATGTCAGGGCGCGGTGCGTCCGGCTCGACCGACGCAGACGGTTCACGGGAGCCGTGGTGCCGGTGGCTGCTGGCCCGCCAGCTCGAGGAGCCGATCACGCAGCCACCGGTGCCCGGCGTCCTGGTCGGTGCGAGAGGTCCAGGCCATGATCTCGGTGATCGGCTGCAGGCGGGGTATCGGTGGCTCCAGCAGACGGATGCCGGCCGCCTCGCCGATGTGCAGGGCCAGGCGCTCGTGGACCAGCGTGATGAGGCGGGTTCCCTTGAGGAGGAAAGGCGCCAGACCGAAGCCGGCCGTGATCTCGGTGTTGCGCGGGACGCCCAGGAAGTCGAGCTGCATCTCGGCGAGTGACCGGCGGTGACCCGAGGACGTCGCCAGGTAGGGCAGCGCGCCGAACTGCTCGAGGGTGATCTGCTCGCCGACCTCCGGGTGGTCCGCGTCGACGGCCACGACGTAGCGGTCGCGGAAGAGCATCCGGTGATGGAACTCCGCGTGCTCCTCGAAGGCCTCCTGGGGGATGACGAGCAGGTCGGCCCGGTGGCCGCGGAGCTGGTCGGCGAAGTCGTCGCCCGTCGGGAAGATCTTGAGCCGGATGCCGGGTGCCTCGGTCGAGAGCGTGGCGATCAACGGCTGCAGGAACGTCATGGTCAGGTAGTCGTTGGCGATGACGGAGAAGGTGCGTTCGGCGGTGGCTGGGTCGAAGCGATCCCGTTGTGACAGAACGCTTTCGATACCGGTGAGCAGCTCGCCGACCGACGCGGAGAGGGACTCGGCCAGGGGGGTGGCGACGAGCCCGCGGCCGTCCCTGATGAGGAGCGGGTCGTCGAAGAGCTTGCGGAGCCGGCCGAGCGTCGACGACATCGCGGACTGGCCCACCGAAAGGCGCTGGGCGGCGCGGGTGACGCTGCGCTCGGTCATGAGCATGTCGAACGCGACGAGGAGGTTGAGGTCCACACGGCGCAGGTCCATGGGCTCATGCTATCGATTCCATCAATGTCGGGCATCAACAATGATTGTTTGAACACGAGGCCATGAAGCGCCTAGCGTCCTTCCCGTGACCCGCACCGCCGCCGGCACCACGCGTCGGGCGGGTCCTTTCCCGGAAGGAGACCCCTGTGACGAAGCCCCTGATCACCCACCTGCGGCACGTGGCGATCGCGGCGCCCGACCTCGACCGACAGCTCGCGTTCTACCGCGACCTGTGGGGGCTCTCCCCAGCCGAGTCGGACAGCGGCGTGCACTTCCTCGCCGCCGAGGGCTCACCGGAGAACTACGTCCTGCGCCTGCGCAAGGCCGACGAGAAGCGGCTCGACCTCGTGGCGTTCGGTGCCGCATCGGCCGCCGACGTCGACACCCTCGCCGCCCGGCTCGCGCAGCAGGGCGTGCAGGTCGTCCATGAACCGCGGCTGCTCGACACCCCGGGCGGCGGCTACGGGTTCCGCTTCTTCGACGGGGACGGTCGGGTCGTCGAGGTGTCGAGCGACGTCGCCACGCGCGCCTTCCGGACCATCGAGGAGCGCGAGTCCGTCCCGGTGCGCCTCTCTCACGTCGTCGTCAACTCGGCCGACCCGGAGGCCACGGTCGCCTGGTACGTCGAGCACCTCGGCTTCAGGCTGTCCGACACGCTCTGCCTCGGCGCCCGCGGCGACTTCATGTGGTTCCTGCGGTGCAACGACTGGCACCACTCCTTCGCCGTCTCGCGGGCGCCGCACGTCGCTGTCAACCACATCTCGTTCGAGCTGCGCGGCGTCGAGGAGTACCTCCGCGGCACGGGCCGCCTGCTGCGGGAGGGCATCCAGAAGGTCTGGGGACCCGGGCGCCACCACGCGGGCGACAACACCTTCTCCTACTTCATGGACAAGGCCGGCAACACCGTCGAGTACACGACCGAGCTGCAGACCGTCGACTGGGACGAGCACCACCCGTCCGTCTACGACGTGACCAAGCCCGAGCTCATCGACCAGTGGGGCACCGCGAACCAGATGAACGAGTTCGTCGCCAAGCAGATGTTCAACGACCCCGACCGCGGCGTCCACGTCGCACCACCCCTCTGACCCGCCGTCTGACCGCCCCGCAGACCCCTCGAGAAGGACCACCGAGATGACCACTGGCGAGTACAAGTCCGAGGCGTTCGCCACGCCCGTCGACTCCCTCCTCGACCGCGTCGAGAAGAGCATGCAGAACGACCTCGTGCCGGCCGAGATCTTCAACAGCGAAGACGTCTTCCGCGCCGAGATGGAGCGCATCTTCACCCGGGTGTGGGTCTTCGTCGCCCACGAGTCCGAGATCCCGGACGCCGGCGACTTCGTGCAGCGACGCATCGGGATGGACCCCGTCATCGTCACCCGCAGCGGCGACGGCGCGGTCAACGTCCTGTCGAACTACTGCCGCCACCGCGGCTCGCAGGTGTGCCAGACGGACGCCGGCAACTCGCGGTTCTTCACCTGCCCGTACCACGGGTGGACCTACTCCAACGACGGCACGCTCGTCGGCACGCCGATGATGCACAAGGCGTACGGAGAGCCCCTCGACCCGAACCTCTGGAGCCTCAAGAAGGCGCCGAAGGTCCAGTCGCACAACGGTTTCGTCTTCGCATCCCTGTCCGAGGACGTTCCGCCGCTCGAGGAGTGGCTGGCGGGCGGCGCCGGCTGGATGCTCGACATCATCACGAAGCTCAGCCCGGCCGGCATGCGCGTCGCCGGCCCGCCGGAGCGCTACATCGTGCACGGCGACTGGAAGACCGCCGGTGAGAACTTCGCGGGCGACGTCTACCACCTGCCGACCCTGCACTTCTCGATCCAGGAGGTCGAGATGATCCAGGGCATCCAGGCCACCTGCGACATCTCCGCCACCTACGAGTTCGACAACGGCCACTCCTTCATCGGGCACAAGTGGACCGAGGTCATCGGCGACTTCTTCAGCTACTGGGGCTACGGAGCGGTACCCGGCTACGCCGAGCACTTCGACCTCAGCGAGTACGACGACACCGCCAAGTGGGTGGCCGAGCACTGCCCGCCCACCGTGGGCACGATCTTCCCGAACTTCTCCTTCATCCGGATCTTCTCGCCGCTGCCCGACGGGCCGCCCGGGGTGTTCACGAGCTTCCGCCAGTGGCAGCCCGTGGCCCCCGGCAAGATCGAGCTCTGGAACTGGCAGTTCGTCTGGAACTTCCAGGACGAGGAGTCCGCCCGGCGCGACTACGTCGGCGGGCAGTACTGCTTCGGCTCCGCCGGCCTCTTCGAGCAGGACGACACGGTCGCGTGGGAGGGCGTTCAGCGCGCCGCCGCCAGCCCGTGGATGCGCAAGGAGGGCCTGGAGTTCAACTACCAGCAGGGGCAGAAGTCCCCGATCGACCTGAGCCCCGACCCCGAGTGGAAGGGCCCCGGCATCCACCGCAACACCACGTACGGCGAGTACGTCCAGTTCAACTTCCTGCGCCAGTGGCTCAAGACCATGCGCGAGAACGCACCGAAGGGCATCGAGTCATGAGCACCCCCACGAGCATCGGCAGCAGCGCGGTGCACGCGACCGAGACCGGGCGCCCGGTGTCCCCGTCGACGTACGCGCTCGCCGCCCAGTTCCTCGCCCGCGAGGCGCGTCTGCTCGACGAGGGCCGCGACGACGAGTGGCTCGACCTGCTCGACGACGAGCTGCTCTACACGGTCCCGATCCGGCAGGCGATGCTGCCGCAGACCGACGAGGTCGACCGTGACGCGTGGCGCATCCGCGACACCAAGGCCCACGTCGTGACCCGCGTCCGCCGCGGCGACCAGGGCCACGCCTACTCCGAGGTGCCTCCCTCCCGCGCCCTCCGCGTGGTCGGCTCGGTCGAGGTCGCCCACACCGACGTCGACGACGTCATCGCCGTCCACTCGGCCCTGCTCGTCTACCGCCAGCGCGGCATCGACGTGCACTTCGACCTCATCCCGGCCCGCCGCCACGACCTCCTCCGGCTCCTGCCGGACGGTCCGCGCCTGCTGCGCCGCGAGGTCGTCCTCACCGAGACGACCCTCAAGACGCCGAACCTGGGGGTGTTCCTGTGAGCAAGGTGCTGCTCGACCAGGGCCTCTGCCGCGCCTACGGCCTCTGCGTCACCGTCCACCCCGAGGTGTTCGCGCTGCCGCCGGGGAGCCCCGTCGCCGTCGTCGTGCGCGACATCGTCGACGAGGCCGACCTCGACGACGTGCGCGAAGCCGTCCGGGCCTGCCCCGCGCAGGCGATCAGCCTCGTGGAGGAGTGATGGCACGCTTCGCGACCGGGGTCGTCATCGTCGGTGGCTCGGCCGCCGGTCTGTCCGCCGCCGACGGCCTGCGCGAGGGCGGCTACACCGGCTCGATCACCGTGCTCGACGAGAACCTCGAGCCCGGCTTCGACCGCCCGATGCTGTCCAAGGGCCTGCTCGCGTCGTCCGACGCCGCTCCCGCGCCGCTGCGCACGGCCCAGCGGCTCGAGGAGCAGGCGGTCACCGTGCTGCCCGGCCACCGGGCCATGGGCCTCGACATCGACCGGAGGCTCGTCGTGACGAGCTACGGCGAGGCCATTCCCTACGAGGAGGTCGTCATCGCCAGCGGCGTCGACGCCCGCCGGATGGCCACGACGTCGGGCGACCCGCTGCCGGCGCTGCGCACCCTCGCCGACCTCGATACCGTGCGCGCCATGGTCGCGGACGGCGGTCCGCTCACGGTCGTCGGCGGCGGCTACATCGGTCTCGAGGCCGCGACCGCGCTGCGACGGCGCGGCACCGAGGTCACGGTGCTGTGCCCCAACAACCTCCCGCTCGTGGGCGTGCTGGGTCCGCTGGTCGCCGGCTGGCTGCGGGACCGGCATCTCGAGGCAGGGGTCCGGCTCGAGCTCGCCGCGCGCGTCCGGGCGGTGGAGGACACACCCGACGGGTACCGCCTGGCCCTCGCCGACGGACGCGTCGCGACGGCGCACCACGTGCTCGCCGGTGTCGGCACGGAGCCGAACACCGAATGGCTGATCGGCTCGGGCGTCGCCCTCGACGACGGCGTCCTCACCGACGCGGCCGGGCGCACGAACGTCCCCGGGATCTGGGCCGCCGGCGACGTCGCCGCGACGCGCCACCCCCAAACCTCGGAGCACCGACGCGTCGAGCACTGGACTCGGGCCATCGAGCACGGCCGCCGCGTCGGGCTCAACATCGCCCGCGGCGAGGCCATGGCGCCGGACGCCGTGCCGTACGTCTGGACCGAACAGCCCGGCACGACGCTGCACCTCTTCGGTGAGCGCCACATGGACGACGAGGACCTCCTCGTCCGCGGCAGCCTCGCCTCCGGTGAGTTCGTCGTCCTGCACGGTCGCGCGGGCGAGCTGCACGCGGTGACGCTCAGTGGCGTCCCGACCGAGGCCCGGACCTACAAGCGGCTGCTCCGCACCCGCGCCACGCTCGCCGACGCCCTCGGCATCGCCCGCTCCTGACCGTCCCGACGCCTCCGACGCGCCCCGGTGACCCACCCCGACCCACGGAAAGTCCTCTCCCATGACGCTTCTCGACGACCACGTCGTACTCATCACCGGCGGCGGCTCGGGCCTCGGCCTCGGCATCGCCCGCCATTTCCGCGAGCAGGGCGCCCGGCTCGCGGTCCTCGAGATCTCCGAGGCCAAGCTCGTCGACCTCGAGGCCGAGTTCGGCGGCGACGTCCTCCTGCTGCAGGGTGACGTGACGCGGGTCGAGGACCTGCAGGCGGCCCGCGCCGCCGTGCTCGACCGCTTCGGCCGCGTCGACGCCCTCGTCGGCGCCCAGGGCATCTTCGACGGCAACATCCCGCTGCGCGACATCCCGCTCGAAAAGGTGCAGGGCACCTTCGACGAGGTGATGCACGTCGACGTCCTCGGCTACATCTACTCGGCCCGCGTCTTCCTCGAGGACCTCGAGAAGACCGGCGGCGCCATGGTCTTCACGTCCTCGACGGCCGCGTACGCCGCCGACGGGGGAGGGTTGTTCTACACCGCAGCCAAGGGCGCGGTCCGGTCGGTCATCAACCAGCTGGCCTTCGAGTTCGCCCCCAAGGTCCGGGTCAACGGCGTCGCCCCCTCGGGCATCGCGAACAGCCAGCTGCAGGGCCCGCGCGCCCTCGGGCTCGAGGGCCACAAGCAGTCCGACATCCCCGTCGAGGACTTCACCCGCCAGTTCCTCTCGCTGACGCTCATGCCCACCCTGCCGACGCCCGAGGAGTACGCGCCCCTCTACGCCTACCTCGCCTCCCACCACAACACGACGATGACCGGCCAGACGATCGTCGCCGACCAGGGCCTGTTCAACCGGGCCGTCATCAGCAACGGCCAGGCCGACCGGTTGGGGCAGTGACGATGTTCCGCTACTTCCCGACGAACTACGTGTGGAGCCTGTCGGTCAGCATCGCGATGAACTGCGGCGGCCAGATCGGCGAGATCGAGCAGATCTGCGCCCCGCTGCGCGACCTCGCCGACGAGGGCGACGACGCCGGCACCGAGAAGTTCTTCGAGTCCTGGTGCGACTTCGCCGACGGTCTCGTCGCGCAGGCCGAGCAGGACCTCGCCGACGGTCACCCGCTCTCCGCCGGGGCCCGCTACGCCCGGGCCTCGGTGTACTACCTCGTCGCCGAGCGGATGCAGAGCCGCCACTACGCGCCGCGGCAGGAGGCGTACCGCAAGTCCGTCGAGACCTTCGCCCTCGCGATCGAGCACAACCGGGAGCGCGCCGAGCTCGTCGAGATCCCCTATGAGGGAACGTCATACCCGGCGGTCCTCCGTCTGCCCGACGGCGAGCGGCCCGAGGGCGGCTGGCCGGTAGTGGTCTTCTGCAACGGCCTCGACTCGATGAAGGAGATGCTCTACCGCCTCGGCCTGCCCGCCGAGCTCGCCCGACGCGGCATCGCCACGCTCTGCGTCGACCAGCCCGGCACCGGCGCCTCGCTGCGCGAGCGGGGACTGCCCGCGATCCACGACAGTGAACGCTGGGCCGGCGCCGCGGTCGACCACCTCGAGTCGCGCCCCGACGTCGACCCGACCCGCATCGGCATGAGCGGCGTCTCCCTCGGCGGCTACTACGCTCCCCGGGCCGTCGCGTACGAGAAGAGGTTCTCCCTCTGCGCCACGTGGGGCGCGAACTACGACTGGGGCGCGCTGCAGCAGCGGCGTCTGCAGCGCGAGGGGGAGAACCCCGTGCCGCACTACTGGGACCACGTGCAGTGGGTCTTCGGCAAGGAGAGTCTCGAGGCGTTCATGGCGTTCGCGCCGCAGATGAGCCTCGAGGGGGTCGTCGAGCGGATCACCTTGCCGTTCCTCGTGACCCACGGCGAGGACGACCGGCAGATCCCGATGGAGCTCGCGCTCCCGGAGTACGAGAACGCCGTCAACAGCCCCGACCGGCAGCTCAAGGTGTTCACCCTCGCCGAGGGGGGCTCCTCGCACGCCGGCGCCGACAACGAGTCCGTGCCGGCCAACTACATCGCCGACTGGGTTGCCGACCGGCTCTAGCCGCCCGCCTGACACCCATCCACCCGCCCAGCCCTGAGGCCGCGAGCCCCAGGGTCGGCCCCGCCATGCGACCGAAAGACACGACATGACCACCACCGCACCGCCCGACAGCGGCTGGACGATCGGCACCGACGTCGGCGGCACCTTCACCGACCTGTGGCTTCGCTCGCCCGAGGGGGAGTCCTGGGTGTGCAAGTCGCCCACGACCTCCGACGTCGTCACCGGCGTCGTCCGGGCCGTCCACCTCGCCGCCGACACCGTGGGCGCCGACGTGCGCGAGCTGTGCTCGCAGGTCACGCGATTCGGCCACGGCACGACCGTCGGCCTCAACGCCCTCCTGACCGGACGCACCGCGCGCACCGGTCTCGTCACGACCTCCGGCTTCGGCGACGTCCTCGAGATCGGGCGCCTGCGCCGGGGTACCGCCGGGCTCAAGGGTCTCGAGCTCGGTGACTACCACCTGCGCGGCCGGGTGCCGCCGCTCGTTCCCCGCACGCACGTCGTCGAGGTGGGCGAGCGCGTCGACGCCGACGGCCTCGTGCGGACGCCGCTCGACGAGGAGTCTGTGCTGGCGGCGGCGGCACGACTGCGTGACCTCGGCGTCGAGGCCGTCGCCGTCTGCCTGCTGTGGTCGACCGAGAACCCGTCGCACGAACTCGCGGTCGGCGCCCTCCTCGCCGAGCAGCTGCCGGGCGCGTTCATCTCGCTGTCGCACGAGATCGCGCCGTCGGTCGGTGAGTACGCGCGGGCCTCCACCACCGTCGCCAACGCCGCCCTGGGCAGCACTGCCGGGCACTACCTGACCCGGCTCGAGGACGAGCTCGCGGCGCTCGGGATGTCGGCACCGATCATGATGACGACCAGCGCCGGCGGGGTCGTCCCGGCCCGCACCGTCACCGAGCGACCCGTGTCGAACCTGCTCTCGGGACCCGCGTCTTGCGTCGTCGCCGGGCAGAAGCTGGGCGCTGCGCTCGGAGTGACGCACGTGCTCACCACCGACGTCGGCGGCACGAGCTTCGACGTCGGCGTCGTCGTCGACGGCGTCCCGCTCATGACCGACGAGATCACCTTCGGCGGCGCCGACATGCGGGTGCCGAGCATCGACATCGCCTCCATCGGCGCCGGTGGCGGCTCGATCGCCTCGGTCGAGGGCGGCGTCCTGTCGGTCGGGCCGCGTAGCGCCGGAGCCGAGCCCGGACCGGTCTGCTACGGCAAGGGCGGCACCGAGCCCACGACCACCGACGCCGACCTCGTGCTCGGTGTGCTCGACCCCGAGCAGTTCGGCAGTGGCGGCATCGTGCTCGACCGCGACGCCGCGGCGGCGGCGATCGAGGAGAAGGTCGGCCGCCCGCTCGGGCTCAGTGCCGTCGAGGCGGCGCGGGCGATCCGCGTCGTCTTCGACAACGCCATGGCCGACCTGCTGCGCGCCGTCACCATCGAACGCGGCCACGACCCGAGGGAGTTCACGCTCGTCGCGGGCGGTGGCAGCGGGCCGTCGCACGCGTGGGCGCTGTGCCGCGAGACGGGCCTGGCCGGGTTCGTCGTGCCGCCCACGGCGACGGCCGCCTCAGCCTTCGGCGCCGGTACCTCCGACCTGCAGACCACGGCGTCGCGCACGGCGTACCGCAGGATCCTGCCGCACGTGGGCGTCACCGCCGACGACGCCCGCGCCGTCGCGGCGGCGGTCGCCGAGACGCGCGGACGAGCCCTCGCCACCCTTCCCGCCTCCGGTGGCGTCGTGACCCACACCGCGTCGATCCGCTACTTCGGCCAAGCGCACCACCTCGACGTCGGCCTCCCCGACGCGGTCGACCGGGACACGATCGTCGACCTGCTGCGTACCTTCGAGAAGGACTACGAGCAGCTCTGGGGCCAGGGTTCGGGGTTCAAGGAGGCCGGCTTCGAGATCCTTTCGGTCCGGTCCGTCGCCTCGATGGCCTCCACGCCCGTCACCGGCCACAGGACCGGTGACCTGTTCCGTCAGGTCGATACCAGGCCCGTGGTCTTCGACGATCCCGGCAGCCCCGACGCGACGGCCGTGCTCGAGGCGCGGTGGCCGGCGCCCCACCAGCACGTCAGCGGCCCGGCCCTCATCTGCCTCCCGGGGTGCGTCGTCGTCGTGCCTCCGGAAGCCACCGCGAGCACCGACGCCCTCGGCCTGATCCACGTGAAGGTGAGCTGATGACCACGACCACCGACGTCTCCCGGGTGTCCACCGAGGGAGCCAGCACCGACCCCGTCGTGCGGCAGGTGGTGCGCTCGCGCCTCGTCGCGATCACCGACCAGATGCGGCTGGCCCTCCAGTCCGTGAGCGGTAGTCCCACCGTGACCGAGGCGAGCGACTTCTTCACCGGCATCTACCTGCCCGACGGCGCGTTCGTCACCATGGGCCACCAGGTGACCTTCGAGGCGCCGCCCGTCGGTGCCCTCATCCGGCACCTGCTCGCCAAGGGCACGGCGCTGCGCGCGGGCGACCGGATCATCGGCAACGACCCCTTCGTCGGTGCCCTGCACCAGAACGACGTGCAGATGTGCGCCCCGATCGTCGTCGACGGCGAGCTGCTCGGCTGGGCCGGCGTCATGGCGCACGAGACCGACATCGGCGGCATGGACTTCGCCTCGTGGTCGCCGAAGGCCACCGAGGTGTGGCAGGAGGGGCTGCGCATCCCCGCGGTCAAGCTCGTCGACGCCGGCGAGCTCCGCGAGGACGTGCTCGAGATGATCCTCACCGCCTCCAGGCTGCCCGCCCAGGTGGGGCTCGACATCCGCGCCTTCATCGCGACCCTCAACGTCGCGGCCGAGCGGCTCACCGAGCTGTCGCACCGCTACGGCAGGGCGACCGTGCTGTCGGTCATGCACACGATGGTCGACGACGCGGAGCAGCTCGTCCGTGCTCGGCTGCGTGAGCTGCCCGACGGGATCGTGCACACCCGCGACTTCCTCGAGCACGACGGGCACGAGAACGTCCTGCACGTCATCGACTGCGTCCTCACCAAGCGCGGAGACTCGCTGTCGTTCGACTTCTCCGGCTCGTCACCGCAGGCGCACGGCTTCGTCAACTGCTCGCGCGCCGGGCTCGTCGGCGGCGTCGCAGGCGCTGTCATCCCGACGCTCGGTTTCGGGATCCCCTGGAACGAGGGGATGCTGAGGCCCGTGTCGATCACGGCACCGGACGGGTTGGTCTGCACCGCAGTGCCGCCCGCGCCCGTCGGCTCCGCCACCGTCGAGGCCGTCTGGACCGTCAGCAACGTCGTCTCCGCTGCCCTCAACCGGCTCCTGCTCGCTTCGCCCGCGTACGCCCACCGGGCCCAGGCGGTCAGCAGCGGCACGATGGCCACCTTCAACCTCTCGGGGCGCGACCGGCACGGGCAGGTCTTCGGGCTGCATCTCATGGACCCGCTCGCCGGCGGCTTCGGGGCCTTCGCCGACCACGACGGCCAGAACGCCGCCGGGCCGATCAACGCCCCGTGCCCGTCCATCGCCGATGTCGAGGTCAACGAGCAGAAGAACCCGCTCTTCTACTCCTACCGGCGGCTCGCGCCCGACACCGGCGGTGCCGGCCGACGCCGCGGCGGACTCGGCGCCGAGGTCGGGCTCACCGTGTCGGTGCCACTGGCCGAGGCGCTCGTCATGACGCACGGTGCGGAGGTGCCGAACTCGGCCGGCCTCGGCGGGGGCCTGCCCGGTGGCCTCATCCACCAGCGCTTCACGCCGGCGGGCGAGGCGGTCGCCGAGCTGGGGCCGAAGCCGGGCTCGTTCCCGATGACCCCGGCCGACCTCTTCGAGGTGACGTGGCAGGGCGGTGGCGGCCTCGGGGACCCGCTCGACCGCGACCCTGCCGACGTGCTCGCCGACGTCCGCTACGGCGTCGTCTCGGTCGAGACGGCCCGCGAGGCCTACGGTGTCGTGGTCGAGACGTCGGGGGAGGGATACGACGCCGAGGCCACGACCCGGGCGCGCCGCGCCATCCGCAGTACCAGGCTCGGCGTCGGCGTCGACGCAGTGCGTGACCCGACCCCGCTGCGAGATGACCTGGCAGCCGGGATGATCCGCCTCGCGGACCGCGTGGTCGCGAGGTACGACCGGACCCTCGGCTGGGAGGTGCGCACGCTCGACGGCGCCGTCCTGTCCACCGGGTCCACCCGCTGGCGCGAGGGAGCCCACCGTTTCGCGCTGACGCTACCGGCCGCGTCGGGACGATCGCTGCACGCGGACCTGACGGTCACCGGATGGGCCTGCCCGCTGACCGGCGCGCTGCTCGGCGTCGACGTCCACCAGCGGGGGCAGGAGCCGTTTCACGACATCCAGCTCGACCCGCTCGACCTACTTGACCCGCACGAGACACAGAAGGAAGGTGCCTGATGAGCCGCAGAGTGATCCTCACCGTCGCCCCGACCGGTGGCATGGCCACGAAGGCGCAGTCGCCGCACCTACCGGTCACCCCGCAGGAGATTGCCGACGACGTCGCCCGGTGCTGGGAGGCCGGCGCCAGCGTCGTCGCGGTGCACGCGCGTCGGGCCGACGGGCTCGCGACGTGCGACCCCGACGTCTACTCGCAGATCAATGGCTTGATCCGCGAGCGCACCGACATCGTCATCAACAACTCCACCGGGGGCGGCATCCACGGCGACCTGCCGATCCGTCTGAACGACGACCTGTGGGAGCTCGACTGGACCGAGCGGATCAAGGGCATCGAGGGGGTCGGCTGTGAGATGGCGACGCTCGACTCACACACCATCACGGCCACGTTCGAGGGGCGCGAGCACCTCGTGACCACGACGCCCGCACGGTCGCGGTGGCTCGCTGAGCAGATGGCGCAGCGCGGCATCAAACCGGAGTGGGAGGTCTTCGACCTGGGCCACATCCTCTCCGACTTCACGACGCTGACCGCGGAGGGGCTCGACACCGCTCCCTACTACTGCAACATCGTGCTGGGCGGGCAGCGCGCGTTCCAGGGCGGCCTGCCCTACACCCCGAAGATCCTCCAGCTGCTCGTCGAGCACCTGCCCGAGGGGACGGTGTGGGGGGTCTCCGGCATCGGGCCCACCCAGCTGCCGGCGACCACGCACGGGCTGCTGCTCGGCGGGCACGTGCGCGTCGGTTTGGAGGACAACCTCTACTACTCGAAGGGCCGGCTCGCGACCAACCTCGAGCTGGTCGAGCGGGCGGTCCGGATCATCACCGAGCTCGGGTACGAGCTGGCGACGCCGAGCGAGGCGCGCGACATGCTGGGGCTGAAGCAGCTCGAGCCGGTGACCGCGTGAGCGCGCACCGGGCCCGTGGCGTCGTCCGCTTCTCGGAGACCGACGCGTCGGGCCGGTTCCACTGCACCGCCGCCCTGACGTGGGCCGAGAACGCCGAGCACCAGCTGTACCGAGCCGCAGGTCTCGCCGTCGAGTCGTTCCCGCGCCGTTCGGTCAGTGCGACGTTCGAGCGGCCTCTCGAGCACGGTGACGCCTACGTGGTGGAGCTCACCGTGGCGAAGGTGGGCACGTCGTCGATCACGTGGACCTGGCGTGTGCTGCACGAGGCGTCGGTGGCTGTGACCGGCACGCACACGGTCGTGCACGTCGACTCGACGGGACGACCCACGCCCGTGCCGGTGCCGCTGCGGAGCGTGCTCGCTGACCACCGCGCGCCGGCGACCGCCGACGGCTCCTGACGCGCTGCGTCCCACGACGTCGACCCCGTCAGGCGGGGCCGACGGTGCGGAAGCCGATGTTGCCGGCCGAGGAGTCGGGCGTGTTCGAGGTGCGGGCCGCGTTGCGGTAGCGGTTGCAGTACGAGTCGTGGCACAGGTACGAGCCGCCGCGCATGACGCGGCCCACCCCGAAGGCCGGACCAACCGGGTCCTCCTGCTCGCCGCGGCGCAGGGCCAGCTCGTACGTGCGCGGGTTGAACCAGTCCGCGCACCACTCCCAGACGTTGCCGACGGTCTGCCAGAGGCCGAAACCGTTGGGCCGGAAGGACTCCACCGGGGCGGTGGTGAGGAAGCCGTCGCGCAGGGTGTTCGTCATCGGGAACGGGCCCTGCCAGATGTTGCACGGCCAGCCGTCCGAGTCCTCTGCCGGGACGTCGTCGCCCCAGGGGTATCGGGCGCCTTCCAGTCCGCCCCTGGAGGCGTACTCCCACTGTGCCTCCGTCGGCAGCTGCCGGCCGGCCCAGCGGGCGTACGCGTCGGCGTCGTTCCAGCTGACGTGGACCACGGGGTGGTCGGCGAGCCCGTCGAGGTCCGAGAGTGCCCCACCCGGGTGACGCCAGTCGGCGCCGCGGACGCCGAGCCACCAGGGCGTTCCCGCCGCGGGTCCGGTCACGTCCTCGGGGCGCGCCCGCACCGCGAGGTGGAAGACGGCGGAGACGCCGAAGGTCTCGGCCTCGGTGCGGTGACCGGTGGCCTCGACGAAGCGGGCGTAGTCGGCGTTGGTGACGCTGGTGGCGTCGATCTCGAAGGGGGACAGGTGGACCGGATGGACCGGGGTCTCGCCGTCGCCGGACTTCCCGTCGCCGTGGGCGTCGCCCATGAGGTACCGCCCGCCCGCGACCTGCACCTGCCGGACCCGGTGGTCACCGGCCCCCGGTCGGGCGCCGAGCCGTACCGGTGTCGGCCCTCCGGGACGGTGCGTACCGGCCGCACCGGGGACTCCGGACGGCGCGCAGCACGCGTGCCCTTCGCTCACGTCCGCTCCGTCGCGTCCTCGGCGATCAGGGCAGGGACCGGCTGGCTCGGGTGCGGCTCATCGCCGACGGCCTTCTGCGCCAGCCACATCCGCGCCTCCAGGTCGCGACGGACGTCGTGGTATCCCGGGTCGTCAGCGACGTTGTTCAGCTCCTCGGGGTCGGCCAGCAGGTCGTAGAGCTCCCACTCCGGGGGGTAGGTCCGGTCGGAGCTGCCCGGGATGCCGAGACCGTCGTTGTAGAAGTAGATGAGCTTGTGGTGGTCCGTGCGGAAGCCGTAGTGCGCCGGCGCGTGGTGGCTCACGTCGTCGTGCTCCCAGTACCGGTAGTACAGGCCGTCGGCAGGGGGACTGGGCTCGTTCCCGGTGAGGTCACCCCAGAAGCTGCGCCCCTGCATCCGCTCGTGCACCGGCACGCCGGCCGCCTCGAGGAGTGTCCGGGCGAAGTCGACGTTGGTCACGAGTCCATCGTGCACCTGCCCCGGTGGGACGAGGCGGGGGTAGCTGACGAGCAGCGGCATGCGGAGGGACTCCTCGTACATGAACCGCTTGTCGAACCAGCCGTGGTCGCCGAGGAAGAACCCCTGGTCCGAGCTGTAGACGAAGAGGGTGTCCTCGAACTCGCCCCGCTCGTCCAGCCAGTCGACGACGCGTCCGACGTTGTCGTCCACCGAGGCCACGCAGGCGAGGTAGTCCTCCATGTAGCGCTGGTACTTCCACAGCGCCTCCGCCTCCGCGCCGAGGCCTTCCGGTACCGGCTGCTTGAGGTCCTCCGCGGTGAGGTGCTCGGCCACCCGCATGGCCGCCCGACGCGCCGAGTCGGACCGGGTCGACAGGTCGTCGGTGAACGTGGCCGGCACCGGGATCGGGTCGCTGTACATGCCCCGGTGTCGCTCGTCGGGCTCCCACGAGCGGTGGGGAGCCTTGTGCCAGATGAGGACGCACCAGGGATCGTCGCCCTCGAGCGACTCCAGCCACTCGAGGGCGAGGTCGGTGATGCGGTCGGTGGCGTAGCCCTGCTCGGTGCGCAGCCCCTCCGCCGACAGCAGTCGCGGGTCGAAGTACTCGCCCTGGTCGATGAGCACCTCCCAGTGGTCGAACCCCTGGGGGTCGTGCCCGTCACCGTCGCCCATGTGCCACTTGCCGACGATGGCGGTGCGGTACCCGGCGCCGCGCAGCAGGCTGACGAACGTCGGCTGCGACGCGTCGATCGGGGTGAGGAGCGTCCGCACGCCGTTGACGTGGCTGTAGGTGCCGGTGAGGATCGAGGCCCGGCTCGGGGCGCACAGCGAGTTGGTGACGAAACAGCTGTCGAAACGCACACCCCGCGCACCGATCTCGTCGATGCGCGGGGTCTGGTTGATGACCGAGCCGTAGGCGCCGATGGCGTGCGCGGCGTGGTCGTCGGTGAGGACGAAGACGATGTTCGGCCGCCGTGCCGCTCGGTCGAGGGACGTCACGAGGTGGCCTCCTGCTCCTGGTACGTCGCCTCGTCGAGGCCGCTCAGGGTCGGGTCGTGCGCGATGTCGCCGACGTCGTACATCGACGTCATCCAGTGGATGAACCTGTCGCCCCGCTCGGGCAGCACGGTATACAGACGGCGCATCATCCTCGAGCGTACCTGCGCCATCTGCGGGTGACCGTAGACGCTGAGCAGCTCGTCGCGTCCCCGGTCCGTACGCCACCGCCCCCAGGGTGCGGCGTCTCGGAGCACGGGGCCAGCACGGTCGACGCCTTTCACCGCGCGTCGGTGGACCTCGCCTTCGCGGAGCGGTTCAACGCCCCCGTGATCCGATCGCCCCGTGGTCGAGCAGGTTGGTCGTGATCTCCGAGAGGGTCGTCCGGGACGGGCCGACGGCGCGTCCGATCTGCGTCCGGCTGAGGGCACCAGGGGCGCGCTCCTGGCGTTCGGACATCCGCGCGGTGATCGCTTGCCTCCAGCCGCCGTTGCTGCCTTGTGCACGGCGCATCGCGGATCGTGACGGTGAACTTCCGTCTCCCTGTCACCCGGGGGCTTGACAGGTCTGCACTGAAGACGTTTACAGTAGCGATGCTGTAAACGATTACAGCCTGAGATCTGGAGGCGATGATGCTTCGACGGGCCACCGTGACCGAGGTCGCGCAGCGGGCAGGCGTCTCGGTCGCGTCCGTGTCGCGAGTGCTCAACGGCATCCCGGCGCGCCCCGAGACGGAGGAGCGCGTTCGCCGCGCCGCCGAGGAGCTCGGCTACATCCCGGACGCAGCCGCCAAGGCGCTCAAGCTCGGGCGGTCACTCCAGATCGCGTTCGCCGTCGACGACATCGCCAACCCCGTATACGCGTTGATGATGCACGGCGTCGAGTCGGGACTCGTCGGCTCCGGGTCCCGACTGCTCGTCGCGTCGACCGGTCGTCACCCCGAGGACCTCGTGGAGCTCGTCCAAGGCTTGTCGCGGGGCATCGCCGACGGCCTGATCATCAGCCCCCTGCGTTCGACCCCGGAGCTCACCGAGGCTCTTGCCTCGGCGCCGGTGCCGGTCGTCGTCATCGGTGACGTCGGCGACGACGTCCGGCTGGACCGTGTGCGCACCGACTCGGCCCTCGGCGTCGCCCTGGCGTTCGACCACCTGGTGCAGAGCGGCCGACGGCGGATCCTCTTCGTCAACGGCCCTCGCGACACGACGCCCGGGCGCTCGCGTCTCTCCGGCTTCGAAGCCGCCGCGACCGCTCACGCCCGAGATGCACTGCTCGCCGAGGCCGACGACTTCACTGTCGAGGCGGGTGAGAGCGCCTGGAGAGCGATCGCCTCCGACGTTCGGCTCCGCACGGTGGACGCGATCATCGCGGCCAACGACCTCATCGCGCTCGGAGTCGCGCGCGCCGCGCTCGACGACGGTCGCTCCATCCCGGAGTCGCTCGGCATCGTCGGCGTCGACGACATCGGGATGGCGTCGATCTTCCGGCCGGCCCTCACGAGCGTCTCGCTCGGCGCGCACCAGCGTGGCCAGCTCGCGGCCGAGCTGCTGATGCGGCGTCTCGAGTCGCCCAACGCCCCGGCCGAGACGCGGTCCGTCGCCCCACAGCTGGTGGTTCGCCAGTCGACGCTGCCGCACACCACGAAAGGTCGCGCATGACCATCACCTCAACCGTGGGCACGACGCCCGCGAACCCGTTGGGCGCGCCGCCCCGGCGGCCGCAGGACCGCACCAGCCAACAGCGACGAGAGGCGATCGCACTCGTCGTGCCCTCGCTCATCCCGATCGTCATCTTCAGCGTCCTGCCCCTGTTGCAGGGAGTCTGGTACGCCTTCACCGATGCGACCCTGCGCCGCAACGACACCGCCGACTTCATCGGGTTGGAGAACTTCGGCCGGCTGGCGGGGGACTCGTTCTTCTGGTCCTCGTTCCGCATCGGCATGATCTGGGCGGTCTCCGTGACCGTGATCCAGCTCGTGGCCTCGCTCGGCCTCGCGCTCCTCCTCAACTCGAACCTGCGGTTCCGTTCTCTGACAAGGCTGCTGGCCCTCATCCCGTGGGCAATGCCACCTGTGGTCGTAGCCATCATGTGGACGATGCTCTACGCGCCGAATGGCCCGATCAACTCGGTCCTGGGCACGTTCGGCCTGCCCGACGACACGAACTGGCTGGGCAACTTCGACACCGCCCTTCCGGCCGTCATCGTCGTCGGCGTGTGGGTCGGGATGCCCCAGACCACGGTGACGCTGCTCGCCGGCCTTCAGCAGATCCCCATCGAGCTGGTCGAGGCGGCTGCCGTCGACGGCGCCTCGGCGTGGCAGCGCTTCCGCAACGTCGTGCTGCCGAGCCTGCGCCCGATCATCCTGTCCATCACCTGCCTCAACTTCATCTGGAACTTCAACTCGTTCGGCCTCGTGTACGTCATGACCGAAGGCGGTCCGGGTGGCCAGACGATGCTGCCGATGCTCTTCACGTATCTCGAGGCCTTCAAGAACCGCAACCTCGGGTACGCCGCGGCGATGGGCGTCGTCCTCGTCGTCGTCGTGATCCTGATCCTCGCCGGGCTCCTGCGGTCGCAGTTCAGGAAGGAGCGGTCATGAACCGCACGTCCAGGACCGTCCGCGCGCTCCAGTACGCGGGTCTCGCCTGCTTCATCCTGTTCCTCGGCTTCCCGCTGCTCTGGCTCCTGTCGGCCTCGGTCAAGTCGTCCCAGGAGCTGGCCGCGCTCGACATGAGCCTGATCCCGAAGCAGTTCCACTGGGACAACTTCGCCGTGGCCCTGCAGAAGCAGGGGATCCTGCGCTCGGCGCTCAACAGCCTCGTCGTGGCCCTGCTGTCGATGGTCCTCGTCGTCGTGCTGTCGCTGCCGGCGTCCTACGCACTGGCCCGCTTCAGGGGCAGGCTGCGTGCCGCCGGCGTCGGGTGGATCCTGGTCAGCCAGGTCTTCCCGGTGATCCTCATCATCATCCCGTTGTTCGTCATCCTGCGGAACGTCCACCTCGTCGACACACTGGTCGGACTCGTCTTCGTCTACACGACGTTCACCATGCCGTTCGCGCTCTGGATGCTCCAGGGCTTCGTGGCCGCGGTGCCCGCCGAGCTCGAGGAGGCAGCCGCCATCGACGGCGCCTCACGGTTCCAGACGTTGCGTCGGATCGTGTTCCCGCTGCTCATGCCCGGCATCGTCGCCACCGCGATGTTCGCGTTCGTCGCGGCCTGGAACGAGTTCTTCTTCGCCCTGGTGCTGATCCAGTCGCCGGAGAACTACACCCTCCCCGTGGCTCTCAAGATGTTCGTCGGCGGCGAGGGGAAGGTGGCCCTGGGGCCGCTGGCCGCCGGCGCCGTCCTCGCGACGATCCCCAGCCTGATCGTCTTCTCGATCCTCCAACGCCGCCTGACCGGGGGCCTGCTCGCGGGCTCGGTCAAGGGCTGAGGCCACCCGCCACCCACGCACCACCATCCACCACTCGAAACACCCGGACACCCGGAAACCTCCGGCACCACTCCCATTTCGCAAAGGAGCAACCATGGGAACCCGACGTCTGGCCTTCGCCGGCATCGCGATCGCCACCGCCACCGCCCTCCTCACCGCCTGCTCGCAGGGATCGGCCACCAACACGAACGCCGACTCCGGCAGCACCGGAGCCGGGGGGTCGGTCACCCTCAAGTTCCAGTCGCTCCAGGACCAGCCGCAGGCGGTCGAGGCCGTCAAGGGCATCGTCGACTCCTGGAACACGAAGCACCCCGAGGCCAAGGTCGAGATCATCCAGGCCGGCTGGGACGGCGTCTACGACAAGCTCGTGACCCAGTTCAACGGCAACGCCGCGCCCGACATCATCCACTACGAGGCCGCGAGCATCGTCCCCTTCGCCCGTGACGGCTACCTCGCCGACCTCACCTCCAAGGTGCCGGCCGACCTCAAGAGCGACGTGTCCGACGGCGTGTGGAAGTCGGTCACCGTCGACAACAAGATCGTCGGCATGCCCACCGAGCTGCAGACCTACGTCGTGTTCGCCAACAAGAAGCTGCTCGACGCCGCCGGCGTGGCCGTCCCCACGGGTGACTCGATGACGCTCGACCAGTTCCGCCAGATCGCCAAGGCCACGACGAAGGGTGGCAGCTTCGGCGTCGCGTGGGGCCTGAAGAGCCCGACGGCCACGTTCATGAGCCTCGGGCTCGGCTCGAACGGCACGTACTTCACCGGCACCGGCAAGGGGGCCAAGATCAACGTTGCGGCCGGTGAGATGGCCGTCCCGAAGCTCGTCAAGGACATGGCCTACACCGACAAGAGCATCGACCCGGTCTCGCTGACCCAGTCCGGTTCGCAGGCGCTCTCGTCGTTCTACGCGGGCAAGGCCGCGATGACGGTGCAGGGTTCGTTCCAGGCCGCCAACATCAAGAAGGACGCCCCGGCCGGGTTCGACTGGGTCGAGCTGCCGCCGCTCGCCGGCGCGGCGGGCACGGCCCAGGCGGCCAACCCGCAGACCCTCTCGGTCAACGCCGACTCGCCGAACGCCGACAAGGCGGCCGAGTTCGTCGCCTACTTCGCCGACGCCGAGAACATGGCCAAGCTGAACCAGGCCGACGCGCTGATCCCGGCGTCGAAGAAGGCCCAGGACCTGATCCTGCAGCAGACCGGTGGCAAGGACGGCTGGGACATGACGATGAAGTCGGCGCAGGGCCTCACGGGCGCGCCGTTCCTCACCGTCGACGCCTACACGCAGTGGAAGGACACCGTCGCGACGCCGAACTACCAGAAGTACCTCGCGAACCAGCTCGACGACGCCGGCCTCCAGAAGGCCCTGTCCGACGGCTTCGCCCAGGTCAACCGCTGACCCGCGACGGGTGGGGCTGTGCTGCAGCAGCAGGCTGCCCCACCCGTCCTGGTCCGTACGACACCGCGATTCGGACGAAACGACATGAAGGACCTGACGTGAACAACTTGAGGCGGCGCATCCAGGGCGTCATCACCGGCGCGGCTGTCGGGGACGCCCTCGGCGGCGCGACGGAGGGCTACACGCCCGAGCAGATCCAGGCGAGGCACGGAGGATGGGTCAGCGGCATCGTGCCACCGTGGGCTGCCGACGAGTGGGCCACTGCGCGGCCGATCGCCCCGTACCACAAGGGTGACGGCCACATCACCGACGACACCCTCATGACCCGGGCGCTGATCGAGACCTACGCGGCACGCCCCACGCACCTCGATGCGTACGCGATCGCGGAGGAGTTCGTGCCTCGCCTCATGGGCTCTCCCACCTGGATCCCGGAGCTCGAGCGTGAGGCGATCCTGCTGCAGCGGATCTTCCTTGCGGAGAAGTGGCTCGTGGCGCGGCTGCACTACGGGCACGTGGACCCGCGCGAAGCAGGCGCCGGCAACATCGTCAACTGCGGTGCGGCCATGTACATGGCTCCCGTCGGCGTCGTCAACGCGGCCGACCCGGCGGCGGCGTACGCCGAGGCCATCGACCTCGCCGCACCGCACCAGTCGAGCTACGGCCGTGAGGCGGCCGGCGTCTTCGCCGCCGCGGTGGCCGCCTCCCTCGCGCCGGGAGCCGACGTGACCAGCGTCGTGGACGCCTGCCTCGAGGTCGCGCACGACGGCACCCGCGCCGCGATCGAGGCGGTCGTCAAGGCGGCCACCTCGGCGAGCGGAGCGCCCCGGGCCGAGCTCGGAGCGGCCCTGCGTGCCGCTGTCGAGCCCTACGACACGGTCGGGCCGGACTACCGCCAGCCCGCGCTCGACGCCCGACGCCCCTCGCGCACCAAGTCGATCGAGGAGCTCCCGGTCGCGCTCGGCTTCGTCGTGGCGCACGACGGCGCCTTCCCCGACGCCGTGCTCGGTGCCGTGAACTACGGCCGCGACTCCGACTCCATCGCCACGATGGCCGGCGCCGTCTGCGGCGGCCTGGGCGGCGCAGACGTCGTGCCGTCCGACTGGCTCACGACGATCGAGACCAACAGCAGGATGGACGTCACCGCCTCGGCGGACCAGCTCGCCGGCATCGCGCAGCGCGTCCTGGAGGGAGACCGGGCCCGCCACCTCGCGCGCGCGGCGCAGATCGACACGCTGCTGGGCACGGCATGAGGCTCACCTGGGTCCAGCCCGAGGACCTGCTGCTCCACGCGTTCGTCCAGGCCCGTGCGGAAGGGGCCGACCCGTCGGCGCTCGAGCACGAGTGGGTCCGCGCCGGGGGCGCGCTCGACGTGCCCGTGAGCGGGGCCGCCGAGATGCCGGCCACGCCCGAGCAGCGGACGGTCGCGTCTCGGCTGCTCGACGCCGTCGACGTGCTGGCGCCGGCGCGACCCGCCGAGCTGCGGCCGGTTCTCGAACGGCTGGTGCGCGTCCCGTCGCCTGGAGCGCCTGCCCTCGACGAGTTGAGCAGGCGCGTCCACGGGGCATGGCTCGGCCGCTGCGCCGGGTGTCTGTTGGGCAAGCCGGTCGAGAAGATTCCCCGGGCCGGCATCGAGGAGATCCTGCGCGGCACCGGGCGCTGGCCACTCGACGACTGGTTCACCGCCTCCGGCCTGCCGGCCGAGGTCGCGGCCCGCTGGCCGTGGAACCGGCGCAGCGCCCCCACCAGCCTCGCCGAGAACATCGACGGCATGCCCGAGGACGACGACCTCAACTTCGCGGTGCTCGCCCTGAGGATGCTGCGCCAGCACGCGGGCGGCCTGTGCACCGACGACGTCGCCCAGGCGTGGCTCGACAACCTCCCGGGCGGGCGGGTCTTCACGGCCGAGCGAGTCGCCTACCGCAACCTGCTGGAGGGTGTAGAGCCCGAACGGGCAGCCTTGGTGCGCAACCCGTTCCGCGAGTGGATCGGAGCCCTCATCCGCGCCGACGTCCACGGGTGGGCACACCCCGGCGACCTGCCCGCAGCAGTTGCGTCGGCGTTCGTGGACGCGCGGCTCAGCCACACCGGGGCCGGGGTCGAGGGCGCCCTGTGGGCTGCCTCGCTCGCCTCCGCAGCGGTCGTCGTCGACGACGTGGACGACGTGCTCGCCCGTGCCGCACAGGTGCTCGAGCCTGGAGGGAGCCTCGAGCATGCGGTGCTCCGCGGCCTGGAGCTGGGCCGTGGGTCGCTCTCCGACGGCGAGGCGCTCGACGCCCTGCACGCCGACTTCGGGTCGCTGCACTGGGTCCACGTGCTCAACAACGCCGCGACGATCGCGTTCGCGCTCGCCCGCGGACGGGGCGACTTCGGGCGGAGCATCGGGCTCGCCGTGACCGCCGGCTGGGACACCGACTCGGTCGGTGCCACCGTCGGGGGAGTCGTGGGAGCACTTCTCGGTGCGGACGGGATCCCGTCTCGCTGGACCCTCCCCCTCGACAACAGCCTTGCGACCAGCCTGCCCGGGCCTGCGGAGCTGTCCATCGACGAGCTCGCCCGGGACACCGTCGCGCTCGCCGGGGTCCTGCGATGAGCGGCCGGGTCGTCGTGGTCGGCAGCGTGAACCTCGACGTGTCCGTACGCGTCGGCAGGCTGCCCGGGCCCGGGGAGACGCTGCTGGCTCGCTCCCTCCGGCGCGGTGGTGGTGGCAAGGGGGCCAACCAGGCGGTCGCCGCCGCTCGCGCAGGCGGTGTGCAGACCGCCCTGGTCGGGTGCGTCGGTGCCGACGCCGACGGTGCTGCCCTGCGTGCGGCCCTCGAGGCCGACGGCATCGACTGCTCGGGGCTGGACGTGAGCGACATCGAGCCGACCGGCACCGCGCTCATCACGGTCGACGGGTCCGGGGAGAACACCATCGTCGTGGCGGCGGGTGCCAACGGCGCAATCACCCTCGGGGAGAGTGCCATGCGGGTGGTCCGCGAGGCGGACGTGGTCCTGGCACAGCTCGAGATCCCACAACGCGTGGTGGCGCAGGCAGCGAGAGAGCGGCGCGCGGGCGCTCTGCTGGTCCTCAATGCGGCCCCGGCGGCCGCTCTCGACCCGGAGCTGCTCGACGAGGTCGACCTGCTCGTCGTCAACGAGCACGAGGCGCGCGACCTCAGCGGTGCACCGACCGTCGACGAGGCGGTCGTGACGCTTCTCGACCGCGTCCCCGCGGTGCTCGTGACGCTCGGCGCGGCCGGCGCCCGACTCGCACGGCGGGGCCGCGCGCCCGTGTCCGTGCCCGCCGTGGCCGTCCAGGCAGCGGACACCACGGGCGCCGGCGACACTTTCTGCGGCGGCCTTGGAGCTGCGTTCGCACGCGGCCTCGACGACCTTGCCGCGCTGCAGTTCGCCTCCGCCGCAGCGTCCTTGGCCGTGGAGAGACCCGGCGCGCAGGATGCCGTGCCGACCCGGCAGGAGGCCGTCGAACGGGCGGAGTCGGCGTACCGCCGCGACGCGCTCGTTCCCGCTCCGGAAGGAGTGAACGCTCGTGGATGACGCCCTCGACCCGCTCGTGCCCCGCCCGCTCGACCGCCCGCGGGCCGTCCCGCTGGACGAGGACGGCGACCTCACCTCGCTCGACACCGGCAAGATCCTCGCGGCCCCGGACGACCCCGCCGACTGGCCGCGCTGGCGCGAGCAGCTCGTCCGTTGGCGCGAGGAGGCACGCGAACGACAGGCCTACGACGGCTCGATCTACGAGCGTGACGACCTGCGTTGGGCGAGAGACTGTTTCGTCGTCTCCCAGGTCTGGATCTGGGACGAGCTGCTCTATGACTTCGAGAGTCACACCTTCACCCCGGAGCGGCTCCTGGCCGACGCGCGGGAACGGTTCGGTGGTTTCGACGGGATCGTGCTGTGGCACGCCTACCCCGTCATCGGCATCGACGACCGCAACCAGTGGAACTACTACCGTTCCGTGCCCGGGCTGGGCCGGCTCGTCGACGACCTGCACGCCGCCGGCGTACGGGTCTTCGTCGACTACAACCCCTGGGACGTCGGCACTCGGCGTTCGGGCCCCGACGCGGAGGAGCTCGCCGCGCTCGTGGCGGACCTCGACATCGACGGGGTGTTCCTCGACACGCTCAAGCAGGGCGGCGGCGAGCTCCTCGCACGGCTCGACGCCGCGCGCCCGGGCGTCGCGGTGGAGGGCGAGTCGACGCTCGCGCTGGAGCGGCTCGTCGACCACCCGCTCTCCTGGGCGCAGTGGTTCGCCGACTCCCGTGTGCCGGGCGTCGTGCGGTCGCGGTGGTTCGAGCAGCGCCACCAGATGCACCACGTCCGCCGCTGGAACCGCGACCACAGCGACGAGCTGCAGTCGGCATGGCTCAACGGGATCGGCGTCATGGTGTGGGAGGTCGTCTTCGGGGTGTGGGTCGGCTGGAGTGAGCGCGACGCCGCGACCCTGCGCCGGATGGCCACCGCACAGCGGGCCCTCGTGGACGTCCTCACCGACGGGGAGTGGACCCCACTGCCCGATCTCGGCGAGGAGGCCGCTGCAGCAGGGGTCTACGGCGCTCGCTACGAGCACGCGACAGGCGTCTTCACGCCGCTGGTCAACCGCACCGGCACCGACGCGAAGGTGGTCGTCTCCGGACGCGACGGCCTCGCCACCCACGACCTCTGGTCGGGCCGGGGACTCGGTCGGGGCGACGTCGAGGTCATGGTCCCGGCTCACGGCATCGGCGGCGTCTGGCAGACCGCGCCGGAGGCCGATGTGAGCTGGCTCGTCGCGGGTTCGCCCTCCGTTCCCTCCGCGCGCTTCGAGCACCGCCGGTCGCGGCTCGTCGCCCCGATGGGCTCCTTGGACGGCACTCGCTCCGGCCATGGACGCGCCAGGCCCGCCACGGCGTCCGTCCGCGTTCCTACCGGCGAGCACGTCGTCACCGTCCGCTACCGATGCCGCGAGACCGGCCTCTACGACGACGCGCCGTTCGTCGACGAGTGGAAGCCCTTGCACCCGAGGCTGCACGACCAGCGCACCCTCGACAGGGTCGTCAGCCTGCATGATGACGTCGGCGTGGCGACCACCGAGGTGTCCGAGCGTGACTTCGCCGTCTTCGTGTCGGAGACCGGCCATGAGCCGGTCGTCATGGCCGGGGATGCCCCGGCCTGGGTCGGCCGCTCGGCGGCCGAGAGCGACGATGACCGGCCGGTGACCGAGGTCGACCTCGGTGACGCGCGCACGTACGCCGCCTGGGCCGGCGGACGGCTGCCGACCGAGGACGAGTGGCAGCTCGCGGGGGAGGCAGGGGGCCTGAGCCGCCTCCAGCCCGAGGTGTGGAACCTGACGGAGAGCGAGCGCACCGACGGCCGCACCCGGTACGTGATCCTCAAGGGAGGCTCGCGGCACCGTTCCGAGGGATCAGACTGGTACTTCGACGGGGGTGTGCGCGGGCCGGAGTTCTCGGCGAAGTACCTCGTGCCCGGGCTCGGCCTGGGACGCTCGACGAACATCGGCTTCCGGGTCGCGTGGGATCTGGCAGAGGAGACGCCATGACCTTGGACGACACCACCCGGGCCCCACAGGGCTCGCTCTCGGATCTGCGGGTGGTCGACGCATCGACGCTCTTTGCGGGCCCGATGACCGCCATGCACCTCGGCGACCTCGGCGCACAGGTCGTCAAGGTCGAACATCCCAGGCGTCCCGACCCGGCGCGCGGCCACGGGCCGGAACGCGACGGGCACAACCTGTGGTTCAAGACGCTCGGCCGCAACAAGCAGATGGTCCAGCTGGATCTCGGCTCCGAGGCTGGGGCCGAGGCGTTCCGACGCCTCGCCGCGACGTCGGACGTCATCATCGAGAACTTCCGTCCGGACACCCTGGAACGCTGGGGACTGGGCTACGACGTGCTCTCTGCCGACAACCCAGGGCTCGTCCTCGCCCGGGTCACCGGGTTCGGGCAGATCGGTCCGTACCGTCGTCGCCCGGGCTTCGGCACCCTGGCCGAGGCGATGAGCGGCTTCGCGGCGTCCAGCGGTGAGCCCGACGGTCCGCCGCTCCTCCCGCCATTCGGGCTTGCCGATGGGATTGCCTCGCTGGCAACGGCATTCGCGATCATGAGCGCCTTGCACCAGCGTGAGACGACGGGCCGCGGGCAGGTGGTCGACGTCGCCATCGTCGAGCCCATCATGGCCATGCTCGGGCCGCAGATCTCGCGATGGGACCAGCTCGGCACCGTGCAGCCCCGACAAGGCAACCGGTCGAGCAACAACGCACCTCGGAACCTCTACCGCACGGTCGACGGTCACTGGGTCGCGGTCTCCACCAGCTCCCAGAACATCGCCGAGCGGGTGGTGCGACTCGTCGGCCGCCCGGACCTCGTCGACGAACCCTGGTTCGCCACCGGTCGTGCCCGTGCGGAGCACGCCGACGAGCTCGACGACGCGGTCGGCGGGTGGATCGGTCTTCACACCCGCGACGACGTGCTGGCCGAGTTCGAGCAGGCCGAGGCTGCGGTCGCACCGATCTACACCGCCGAGGACATCACGAAGGACCCGCACCTCCAGGCGCTCGGCACGATCCGGCGCGTGCCTGACCCGGACCTCGGGGAGGTTGCGATGCAGGGGCCGCTCTTCCGGATGTCGGAGGGTGACGCCTCGACGAGGTGGACCGGCCGGGCGCCCGGCGTGGACACCGTGGCGGTGCTGGGCGACCTCGGTTACACCGCCGCCGAGATCGAAACGCTCGTCGCGATGGGCGCTGCCGCCGCTCCGGGCTTCGTAAACGGCGGCCGCGGCGGGACCCCGACATGACGGCGCCTCTTACGTGGCTCTACGTGCCGGGCGATCGCCAGGACCGGATCGCCAAGGCGTTCGTCGCGGGCGCGGACGTCGTCATCGTCGACCTCGAGGATGCCGTCACGGCTGGCCGAAAGGCACTGTCCCGTCAGGGCGCCGAGCGTGCCCTCCGATCCTGGTCATCGTCCGGAGGCGGAACGCCGGGCTGCCAGGTGCGGGTCAACGCGGTTGGTACGCCATGGGTCGACGACGACCTGGAGATGGTGAGACGGCTGCCACCGCACGTCGGGCTCCGAATGCCCAAGTGCGAGAACCCGCGAGAGGTCGAGCGGATCGCCGAGGCCGTCGGAGACCGGGCCCTGCACCTGCTCATCGAGTCGGCCCGCGGGGTGGAGTCGGCGTACGCGCTGGCATCGGCCCACCCCAGCGTCGCATCGATCGGCCTCGGCGAAGCGGACCTGCGTGCTGACCTGGGCGTCACGGACGACGCAGGCCTGCTCTGGGCTCGGTCGCGTGTCGTCGTCGCCGCGGCAGCCGCCGGACTCGCGGCGCCCGCGATGTCGGTCCACACCAACGTGCGCGACGTCGACGGTCTGCGCGAGTCGAGCCTACTCGGCAAGGCACTGGGGTTCGTCGGTCGGACAGCGATCCACCCGGCGCAGCTGTCGGCCATCAGAGAGGTGTTCAGCCCATCTGAGGAGGAGTTGCTCCTCGCGCGTGAGCTCGTGTCGGCGGCGGAGGCCGGGGCGGCCGCGGGGCAGGGCGCGATCGCGCTCGCGGACGGCACGTTCGTCGACGAGGCCGTCGTGCGCCAGGCCCGACGGGTGATCGCGCGTGGCGGGGCCGAGTCGGAGGCCTAGCTCGCGGCCCACCCACCGCCGCGTCGACAGCAGCCTCCACTCGGAAGAACGACCCCGTCGGGCGTCGAGCTCGCCTGTCCGATCTGGTCCAGGAGCTGGCGAGCCGGTGCATGAACGTCGAGGAGCCGTGGGACGCCGGTGGTGAGTCCACGGGCTTCACCGGGTTCCTGCGTCCGCGGACGGCCGACGGTGCCTGGGTCGGTTCGTCGGACCCGACGACGAGCAACGCCTTCCACGAGGGCACCGCCTGGCAGTACCAGTGGCTGGCCCAGCAGGACCCCGACGCCCTCTTCCGGCTCATGGCGGCCGGGACAAGGCCGAGCAGCGCCTCGACACGTTCTTGTGCATGCCGGAGGTCCTGAGCAGCCCCGGGACGGTCGCCCGTGACTCGTGGGTCGTCGGCGCCTACGACTACCACAACAACTTCGCGTTCAACCCGAACAACGAGCCCGACCTGCATGTTCCGTGGATGTACGCGTGGACGGGGTCGCCGGGAAGACCTCCGCGATCACCCGCGCCGCCCGGCCGCTCTTCACCGACACCGCCTACGGCATGCCCCAACGACGACCTCGGCGCGATCTCGTCGTGGGAGGTGTTCTCGATGGTCGGCGTCTTCGAGGCGCAGCCCGGCAGCGGGAACTTCGTCCTCAGCGCACCCATGTTCGAGCGCACCGAGATCATGCCAGAGGGCGGCGAGCGCATCAGGATCAACGCCCCGGGCGCCAGCGCCGACCGGCTCCAGTGCGTCGCAGCGGTGTAGAAGGGCAACCCGGCCCGGCCCATCGAGTGCCGTGGACGAAGAGCTGGATGAGCAACGGCGACCTGCTCTCCGCGCACACGATCGACATGACCCTGACCGAGCACCCGGAGCACCACGTGGGGCACGCGAACGCAGGACCGCCCGCCGACGTTCGGCCCCGGCCTGAGCAAGACGCTGTTCGTCAGCGCGTCGCCGAGCGAGGGCATCGCCACCGTCTCCGACCCCGCCACCGTGACCGCCACGAGCCTCGAGGACTCTCCGGCACCTGGGCGTACTCCGCGGCGCAGGAGAACTCCATGACCGCGAGCCTCACCCGCGACGTCGACCCGAGCGCCACCAGCGGCCCCGTCACGTGGTCCACCTGGCTCGACTACGACACCGAGCCGGGCTACGACTACGTCTACCTCCAGGAGTCGACCGACGGCGGCACGACGTGGACCACGCTGGGCGACCGGCTGGGCGGCAGCAGCGGTGGGTGGACCGAGGTGAGGCGCGACCTGTCCGCGTACGCGGGGGCGCGGGTGAAGATCCGGGTCGCCCACGTCACGGACGGCGGAGTTCTCGGCGCCGGAGTCGTCGTCGACGACGTCTCGGTGACCGCGGGTGGCACCGGCATCGTCCTGGACGACGTCGATACACGTGACCCGGCATGGACGGCGACGAAGTTCGTTCGCACGCAGGACATCCCGCTCGCCTGACCTCGATGGTGGGTCCCTCGTGCCGAACCTGACCAGCATCGGCGCGAGGGACAGCCGGGGCCCGTTCATCGGTCGGCGGGGCCCGACCTGTCTACGCGGAGCCTCGCGGGGGAATGTTCATGGCATGGATGACGAGGTGCTGCTCTGCGAGTGGCAGGCCGCCCGCGAGGCCTACGACGAGCTGCTCCAGAAGCTCTTCACCCCGGTGGGCCGCGAGCGCGGCCAGCGTCCCGACGCGCGGCTGCTCCGTGAGGCGACGCGCCGGCGCGAGCTCGAGGAGGCGACCCGGCGTCGCTACTACGCCAGCCGCGGCCTCGACGGCATCTGAACCGTCAGCCGGGCACCTTCTCGAAGAGCTCGGCGCCGATGGCTGCCGGTCAGGTGACGAGGTCGAGGCGGTGGTCCTCGCCGCGGAACGTGAAGGTGTCGCCCATGTGCTTGCCCGCGATGGCTGCGTAGACAGGCGAGTCGGCGCCGATGCCCTCGTAGCTCACTCCGTCGCAGTCGAACCCGTCGCTGCTGACCCCCACGACGTAGTGGTCACCGCCGAAGGCGACGACGGCGCCCGGGCGCACCTCAGTCGTCGGAGCGAAGTCGAGCGAGCGGATGGCGTCCAGGGACTCGCGGGAGTGCGCCGCGGACCGCGCGAAGAGGCCCTCGAGGTCGCCCGCCTCGCTCGACTGGGACGCGTCGCCGGACTCCGGCACTGCGTCGGGGTCCTGGCGGGCAGCGTCACGCTCCGCGGTGCTCTGGCTCGTCAGGGCCGCGAGGGCCGACTCGGCGTGCGCGATGAGCGCGTCGCGCACCCGCAGCTTGCCGTCGGCGTCGAGGCTCGTGGGCTGCGTCATGGATCTCTCCCGCCTTGTGTCAGGGAACTCTGGAGCAACGTCCCAAGGTAGATCCAGGGCGCGGTCGGGGTCGAGCGTTGCCGTCACCTGACGGTTGCCTGCGAACGGCCGCGTTCGCCTGGTGGCGGTACCGGGCGCGCGGAAGAATCGCGGTGCACCGACCACCGCCGGAGGGACGCGACATGCCAGCAGCGCGACGGACCATCGTCATCGACCGGCCCATCGAGGCCGTCTTCGCGTTCTTCACGACGCCGGCCAACGACCTCCGCTGGCGCCGGCACGTCAGGGAGATCGAGGCCCCGGGCGAGATGGCGCCGGGCGCCCGGATCCACCAGGTTGTCGCCGGTCCGGCCGGCCGCGGCATCCCGGCCGACATCGAGGTGACCGACTACTCCCCGTCGACCGCCTACGCGTTCAAGGTCGTCGCCGGGCCCGCGCGCCCCCGGGGTGCGTACGCGTTCACGAGCGCCGGTCCGGGTTCGACGGAAGTCACCTTCACGCTCTCGGCGGAGATCGGTGGCCTGAAGAAGCTCGTCATGGGCGGCCCGGTGCAGAGGTCGATGGACAGCGAGATGGCCTCGCTCGACACCGCGAAGAAGCTCCTCGAGTCCGAGTAGGAGCGCGGCTACTCGTTGACGAGGACCGTGACGCCCACGGCGGCCGACACCGCGGTTCCGCGCGCCGCCGGAGGGACCGGGATGCTGAAGGCCTTGACCTCGTGCGGGGTGCCGTCGGCGCCGTGGGCGTGCGCGTCGGGGTGGTCCTCGTCCAAGTGGTGGGTGTACGTTGCCGTGGCGATGAGCCGACCGGATGCGTCGTAGAAGCCTGCGCGAGAGGCGAACTCGAGCACGTCGCTCACGTCGGACGTGACACGGGCCGACGCGTGCACGGCCCTCCCGTCGAAGCGCAGACCGGTGAGCGCGAGCCGGTCGTCGAAGGGGCCCGCCGCCTGCACCGCGGACCCCCGACGCGGGTGGAGGTCGGCGAGCGACGGCAGCTCGGGGTCACCCGTCGGCGCGACCAGGCCGCGCAGGGAGGTGACGGGTGTCGCGGCGACCCGGGGGAGCGGCGTCGCACCCCCGCCCGCCACCGGTGACGCGACGTCGCCCGGTGCGTGGTGGGTGAGGCGCGCGGCCGCCAGCGAGATGCCGAACACGACAGCGAGGGCGCCGAGGGCGGCCAGCGCCCTGAGAGCACGACGCGAGACAGGTCCCGTCTCCGCGATGCCCTCGGGCGCCGTCGGGTCGGCGTCGACGGAGGTCGGGTCGGCGGAGTCCGGGCGTGAGGTGCCGGTCGTGGTCATGGCAGTCCTGTCGCGAGTGTCGTGGGGCCCGCGCCCGAGGCGGATGGTGATCGCCTCGGGCGCGAGCGGGGTTGGGGCGTCGGTCAGCCCAGCCGCAGGGCCGACCCGACGATGTCGAACAGGTCGGTGTTGTCGATCGTGCCGGCGAGCTTCTGCGAGCCGGGTCCGTAGCCGTAGACCGGCACGTCGGCGCCGGTGTGGTTGCCGGACAGGTAGGTCAGCCAGAGGCTGGCGTCGCTGGAGCCGTCCTGCACGGCGGCCGGGTCGTCGGCGGTGCGGAAGGTCGCCGGGGCGAAGTTCTTGACGTTGCCGGCACCGGAGCCGTTGATCGGACCGGTGGAACGGACCGCGTCCTTGGTGTTGCCCGACGCGCGGACGGTCGCCGAGTTGTTGGCGGTGTTGCCGCTGTCGACGTTGGTGGGGGGAGCCGCCGCCTCGGCGTTGGTGAACGAGCCCTTCTCGATGATGTTGAAACCGGCGCACTCGTGGTCGGCCGTGACGACGACGAGGGTGTGGCCGTCACGCTTGGCGAAGTCGAGGGCGACCTTGACGGCGTCGTCGAACACCTTGGTCTCCTCGAGCGTCTGGGCGGCGTCGTTGGCGTGGGAGCGCTTGTCGATGAGCGCACCCTCGACCTGGAGGTAGAAGCCGTTGCCGGCGTTCTTGCGCCCGTCGAGCAGCGAGATGGCCTTCGAGGTCATCTCCGGCAGCGACGGCTCGGCGGCCTGCGGCGCGCTCGGGTTCTCGCGCTTGAACTTCTCGATGGTGAGGTTGCCACGGTTGAAGAGGCCGAATACCTTTGCGCCCGAGGCCTTCTCGAGGTCAGTGCGCGTCGCGACGGTCTGTGACGCGGCGGAGCCGAGCACCTGGTAGCCCTGTGCGCCCAGCGCCTGTTCGTCCGCGGCGTCGAAGCGGGAGAGGCCACCGCCGAGGATGACGTCGGCGGTGCCGTTGCGGGCGATCTGCTTGGCGATCGGGGTGACGCGCACGTCGCTCGACGGCAGGGGCTGGCCGGTGATCGCCGTGTCCTGGCACGACGCGGCGCTGTAGCTCGGGCCCTGGCAGCCGCGCGCCAGCGCGTGGCTCATCTGGCCGGCCGGGGTGGCGTCGGTGATCTCGGCCGTGGACACGTTGCCCGTCGCGTAGCCGGCCTGCTTGGCCATCTCCATGACGGTCGGGACCGACGTGCCCTTGGCGTCGACCCCGAGGGCCGCGTTGTACGTCTTGACGCCGGAGGCCCAGGCCGTGGCGGCCGAGGCGGAGTCGGTGACGAAGTTCGGCTTGAAGTCGGCCTCGCCGGGCTGTCCGGAGTTCTTCTCGACGGAGTACGTCTGGTTCTGCCCGACGACCGGCATCTGCTCCATGTTCAGCTTGCCGGCGGCGCCGTGGTAACGCAGTCGCGCGGCGTCGACGTGGGTCCGGCCCATGCCGTCGCCGAGCAGGTAGATGACGTTCTTGACGCGTCCGTCGTTGCCGGCGACGCCGGCAACCGCGGCGGGCGCGGAGGGGCCGGCCGTGGCCGGGAGGGCGGTGGCGGTGGCGACGGCCGCCGTCGCGGCGAGGGCCGCGAACGCGGCCGCGGCCGCAGTGGTGCGCTTGCGCATGTGAGACCTCACTGTGCAGTTCGGTTGCGCCCGCTCCGGGCGCACCGAGCACGATAGGAGCGCCGGGGGTTCCCCGGGCCAGCACTCGATGGCCGCTGGGTGAACGTTCGACTTCTCCCACGCGTCACCGACATCGGACCTGGACCACCCGCGCGATCGCGTCGCGCCCGCGTCCCATCGCGTCGCAGCCGCGGCGCGGTGGACCTACTGCCCCTCCACCACGGAGACGCTCGAGCCCCGGCCCGTCGCGATCTGCGCGATCGCACGCACCGAGTCGGTACCCGCGGCCAGGTAGCCGTTGTGCCCGTGCGCCCCGGCGACCGGGAGCGGCCGGGCCCCGAACGACGGGGACGTCGGGTCGGCGGCATGGCCGAAGCCCTCGACCCGGGTGTGCGGGACGAGCCCGATCGGGTCGTCGGCGGCGACGCCGGCCCACACGGTCGCCCGGGTGTGCAGGGCCGAGCGCGTCCACACGTCCATCCCCGGCGAGCCGACGACGACGAGGTTGGCGATCCGCAGGTGGGGCGCCGCGTAGGCGCAGACCACCGAGCCGTAGCTGTGGCACACGAGGCTGACGGTGGCCGATCGCGAGAGGTGGCCGACGAAGGAGACGAGCCGGGGAGCACCGTCGACGGCCCGGTCGGAGCGGGCGGCGTCGGCGTCGATCCCCGACGGCGGGTCGTAGCCGAGCCAGACCACCACGGCCGCGGGCGTGCCGGGGTCCGACCGCTCCATCTCGGCGAGGAGGGTGCGGGCCTGCACGGCGGGGTGCCGGCGTCCGGCGTCCCGTTCGTCGCGCAGGAGCGGGCCCGTCCAACCGACGCCGGGGACGATGACGGCAATGTGGCGCGCCCGGCGCACGTCGCCGAACGCCTCGACGAGCCGGCCGTGAGCTGCGTCGGCGCTGAGCACCGTTGCTGCCGGACCGGTGACCGCGACCGGTGCCCCGTCGCTGATCGACTGGCCCACCGCGGGTGCCGCCCCGACGAGCAGGGTCGCGAGGGTCACGCCGGCCAGCGCGAGCCGGTCGCGCAGCGACCACCGGGAGGGTCGGGTCGAGGAGGCGTGCCGTCGGTGACGGCGGGGTCGTCGATCCACTCAGGTTCCTTGTCGTCGGTCAGGCGGCAAGGTCATGAGTCTGACGCAGGAGCCTGTGAGGGCCTCACAGGCGGGTGAACGAGGCCGCACAAGGCGGAACGGGGCGGACATCCCGGACACCGGCTGGGGTGGGCAGGGGCGCCCAACTCTGGGAACCTCGAGGGAGCCGGGTCCGACCCGAGGCTCGACAGCGACCAGACCTCAGTCCTGCACCTGGAGGCCCCATGCCCACCTACGACGTCGGCTACTTCGTCGGCAGCCTGTCCTCGACCTCGGTCAACCGGATCCTGAGCCGCGCGCTGATCCGGCTCGCGCCCAAGGACCTGACCTTCACCGAGATCCCCATCGGCAACCTCCCGCTCTACAGTCCGGACTTCGACAGCGACTACCCCGCGGAGCCCCGGGCGCTCAAGGACGCGATCGCCCGCTCGCAGGCCGTGCTCTTCGTGACGCCGGAGTACAACCGGTCGATCCCCGGGGCCCTCAAGAACGCCATCGACTGGGCCTCGCGCCCGTGGGGCCAGAACTCCTTCGACCACATCCCCGCGGCGGTGATCGGGGCCTCGCCCGGCCAGATCGGCACGGCGCTCGCCCAGCAGAGCCTGCGCGGCGTGCTCAGCTTCTGCAATGCGCGCCAGATGACGGCGCCCGAGGCGTACGTCACCTTCCGCCCGGGCCTGTTCACCGACGACGGCGAGGTGACCGGCGAGTCCACGGCGGACTTCCTGTCGGGGTTCATGCAGGAGTTCCGCGACCACATCGAGCGGGTCCTCACCGTCCTCCCACGGCCCTGACGCCGTCCCCACCTCGCACCGACCCGGCCGGAGGGCCCGCCGTGACGACCGAACGACTCGACGTCGACCTGCTCGTCGTCGGCTGGGGCAAGGCCGGCAAGACGCTGGCCCGGCGGTACGCGTCCACCGGGCGGTCGGTCGTGCTCGTCGAGAGGGACCCGGCGATGTACGGCGGCACGTGCATCAACGTCGCCTGCGTGCCGACCAAGGACCTCGTCGTGTCGGCGGAGGGCCGTCGTCCGAGCGACGACCCGCAGGCCTGGTTCACCCGGTCCGTCGCCGACCGGGACGCCCTCGTCGCGACGCTCAACGCGGCCAACCACGCCATGCTCGACGGGGTGGCCACGCTGCTCGACGGCACCGCACGCTTCACCGGGCCGAAGCAGGTCGCGGTCGGCACGGCAGAGGGCGACGTCCTCGTCACGGCGGAGCACGTCGTCATCGGCACCGGCACGGTGCCCGCACGCCCGGACATCCCGGGGGCCGACCTGCCCCGGGTGTACGACTCGACGACGATCCAGCACGCCGACCCGTTCCCCGGACGGCTCGCGGTCGTCGGCGCCGGCTTCGTCGGGCTCGAGCTCGCGAGCATGTTCCGGCTCTTCGGCTCCGACGTCACGCTGCTGAACGCCGGACCGGCCCTCCTGCCTGACACCGAGCCCGTCGTCGCGCACGCCGTGGCCGACGTCCTCGCGCGGCGTGGGGTCCGGGTGCGTCACGGCGCCCGCGCCCGGGCGATCAAGCAGGCGGGGGAAAGCCTGCGGGTCGTGCTGGCCGACGGCCGCGTCGAGGCCGACGCGGTCCTGCTCGCCACCGGGCGCACCCCGGTGACCGATGGGCTTGGCCTCGACGTGGCCGGGATCGCCACGGACGACAGGGGATTCATCATCGTCGACGAGCACCTGCGAACCTCGGTCGACGGCGTGTTCGCCGTGGGCGACGTCAACGGCGGGCCCCAGTTCACCTACATCTCGCTCGACGACAACCGCATCGTCTGGGACCAGCTGGCCGGCTCCGGCGGGCGGTCCACGACCGATCGGGTCGCGGTGCCGCGCACCACCTTCATCACGCCGCCGCTGTCGCAGGTCGGGCTGACGCCGGCGCAGGCCCGCGCGGCCGGGCACGAGGTCCTGCATGCCGCCAAGGAGGTCGCGCGGATCGCGACGATGCCACGGCCGAAGATCGTCGGTGACGCCGAGGGCGTCATCACCGTCACCGTCGACGCCGCGGACCGCACCGTGCTCGGGGCGACGCTGTTCTGCATCGACTCGCAGGAGCTGGTCAACCTCGTGGCTCTCGCCATCCGCACGGGCGCGACGGCCGACGAGCTGCTGGACGGCATCTGGACCCACCCATCGAGCACGGAGGCCCTCAACGAGGTGCTCGCCGAGCTCGCGCCGTACGAGGCCTGAACACCGGCAGGGTCGCGGACCCGGAGGGCGCGCGTTCACTGCCAGGGGGCACCGGCCTGGGAGGCGAGCCGGACCGGGGTGTTGGCGGCTCCGAACCCCTCGGAGCCGCCACGGCGCTCGAGGAGCTCGACGTAGAAGTGACCGGCCACGAGACAGCGGGTTCGCTTCGAGCTCGACTTCGGGCAGTCCAACCACGAGGGCGTCCTTCCGGGGGCACTCGTACCTCTCCGACGTGGCCGACGGTGTCATCGTCGGCTGCGGCACCCGGGGCTACCTGCCCGCCATCGCCCGGATCGCGCAGCTCGCCGCGACGACCGCCGCGACGACCGCCGCGACGACCGCCGGGGCGCCGGTCAGCGACTGACGCGGGGCGCGCCCCAGCGCTGCGGCTCGTCGGCCATCTCCGGGCGGGCCAGCCGCAGGTCGTCGCCGATCGCCCGCGCCGTCGCGACCAGGCGCGAGGCGAGCTCCGCGTCGGCGAACCGCCCCGAGGAGGCGGAGGTCGTCGACACGTTGATGGCCGCGATGGCCTCGCCGCGGGGGTTGAAGACGGGTGCCGCCAGCGAGCGCAGGCCCACCTCGAGCTCCTGGTCCACGAGCGCCCAGCCGCGGTCCCGGACGCGGCCGAGCTCCTCGCGCAGGGCGGACGCGTCGGCGACGGTGTGTGGCGTCAGCGGCTCGAGGACGACCCGGTCGAGGTAGGCCTCGAGGGCATCCTCGGGCGCGAAGGCGAGCATGACGCGACCCATCGACGTGGCGTAGGCCGGGAACCGGGTGCCGACCCTGATCTCGACGGCCATGATCCGGCGGGCGTGCACCCGGGCGACATAGACGATGTCGTCGCCGTCGAAGACGGACGCCGACGTCGACTCGCCCACCTCGGCGGTGAGCGCCTTGAGGTGCGGCTCGGCAACGTCGGGCAGGCGCAGCGACGACAGGAACGCGTGGCCGAGCGAGAGCACCCGAGGGGTGAGCGAGAAGAGCTGCCCCTCGCTGCGCACGAAGCCGAGCGCCTCGAGCGAGAGCAGGAAGCGCCGGGCGCTGGCCCTGGTCTGCCCGGTGCGCCGTGCGACGTCGCTGAGCGTCAGGTCACGGTGCTCGGCGTCGAACGCGCGGATGACGTCGAGCGTCTTCGCGACGGACCGGACGATCTCTCCACCGCCCGGTGCCTCACCCATGGTCTGCCTCGTAGCGCGTGAGCTCCTGCTCGGCGATCGCGAAGGCGTGGTTGGCGGAAGGCACACCGAGGTAGATCGCCACCTGCAGCAGCACCTCCTGGATCTCCGCGGCGGTCAAACCGTTGCGCCGGGCGGCCCGCACGTGCATGGCGAACTCGTCCCAGTGGTCGCGGGCGATGAGGGCCGTGAGGGTGATGGCGCTGCGGGTGCCGCGGTCGAGCCCCGGGCGAGTCCAGATCTCACCCCAGGCGTATCGGGTGATGAGGTCCTGGAACGGCTCGGTGAAGGCGGTGGTGCGCTCCTGCGCGCGGTCGACGTGGGCGTCGGACAGGACCTCGCGGCGCACGACCATGCCGTCGGCGTACGCCTCCGCGGCGGTGCGCGAGTGGCTGTCGTCGGTCATGGGATCCTCCGTTCGGCGACGCGTCCGCCGAGGAAGGCGGTGAGCTCGCGGGCGGTCGTGGCGGGTTGTTCGGCGGGTGGCAGGTGGGCCGCGCCGGCGACGAGCCGGAACGTGCCGCCGGACCCCGCCGCGACGAGCTCGGACAGCTCGGGCGGCGCGGCCTGGTCGTGCTCGCCCGCGAGGGCGAGGACGGGGACGCGCACCCGACCGAGGTCGGCCCGCACGTCGAACTCGGCGAGGGCCTCGCAGCACCGCGCGTAGCTGGCCGCATCGGCGTGCTGCAAAGAGTCGAGCAGGGCCGCGGCGCTCGCGGGGTCGCGCTCGACCGAGCCCGGTGCGAACCACCGCTTGGCCGACCCCTCGACCATGACCGGCGTGCCAGCGCGGCGGACGAGGTCGGCCCGGTCGTACCAGCCGGCAGCCTCGCCGATCTTCGCGCCCGACGCGATGCTGGCGACGCCGTCGAAGGCGTCGGGGTGGTCGATCGCGAGCGCCAGGGCGACGGCCCCGCCGAGGGAGACACCGGCGTACACGACGGGACGGTGGGCCTCGGCGCGGAGGTCGTCCGTCGCGGCGACGACCGCTCGGGCGAGGTCCTGGACGGTGAACGGGTGGTCGTAGGGCGCGCCGGCCCCGTGGCCCGGCAGGTCCCAGCCCACGACCGCGAGGTCGGGCAGCAGGGCGGCGCAGGCCGACCAGAGCGGTGTCACCGCGGTGCCCAGCGAGGGCCCGACGACGAGCAGGCCGGCCGGCCGCTCGGGCGCTGTCAACCGCGTCAGGGTGATCGGGATCGTCATGCGGGGCTCCCCGGTGCGGTGGCTCGGTGGCGGGCGACGGCGCGGTCGACGAGCTCGCCGGCGGCGCCGAGGTAGTGGGCCGGCTCGAGCAGGTCGGCGATGGCGTCGTCGGGCAGGACGTCCTCGGGCAGGTAGGCGCGCAGGACCGGCGTGAGGTGCCGGGCCCGCGCGCCGCCGACGAGGGCCGGGCGCAGGGCGCTGACGGCCGACGCCCCGCCGGGCAGCCGGGCCACCTCGCGGAGCAGGCGCTCGGCCACGAGCGCCGGACCCACGGCGTCGACATTGCGTCGCATCGCCGTGGCGTCGACGACGAGGCCGTCGAGGACCTCCCGGGTCTGGGCGGCCGCGACGACGACGCGGCGGAGCAGGCGCAGCAGGGCACCCCACTCGGCGTGCCAGGAACCGTCGGGGCGTTCGTCGACAGCCAGGCCGGCGGCGCTGTGGAGCGTCGCCCCGAGGTGGGGCGCCTCGATCGCCACCGCGCGCACGAGGACGGACAGGACCGGGTTGCGCTTCTGGGGCAGGGTCGAGGAGCCGCCCCGCCCGTCCCCGGACGGCTCGCGCACCTCGGCGATCTCGGCGCGGGACAGCGTGACCACGTCGGTGGCCACCTTGCCCATCGCGTCGGCCGCACGCACGAGGCAGTCGCCGACGCGCGTCATCGGGCCGCGGTCGGTGTGCCAGGGTCGCCCCTGGTCGGCGAGACCGAGCTCCTCGGCCAGCATCGCCGCAGCGTCCGAGGAGTGACCGGGCGCGAGCGCCTCGACGGCGGCGAGCGTGCCTGCCGCGCCGCCGCACTGGACCGGCAGGCCGCGGCGAACCACGGAGAGCTCGTCGGTCGCGTCGTCGAGCGCGCCGAGCCAGCCGGCTGCCTTGAGCCCGAAGGTCGTCGGCAGTGCGGGTTGCGCGAGGGTGCGGGCGACCTGCACGGTGTCGCGGTGCTCGACGGCCAGGCGAGCCGCTGCGTCGGCGGCGCCGCGCAGGTGCTGCTCCAGCGCCTCGCCCGCCCGGGCGACGAGGAGCATGACGGCGGTGTCGACGACGTCCTGGCTCGTCAGGCCGCGATGGATCGCGGCTGCGCCATCGGTCGCGGCCGCGTCGGTTGCGGCGACGACGGCGTCGGCGTGGTCGTGCGGCGCGCCGGAGAGGCCTCGCACGCGCTCGCGCAGCGAGGCGAGCATCGGGATGACGGGGTTGCCACCGCCCTCGGCCTCCGCGCCGATCTGCGCGGCATCGAGGTCGTCGGCGACGCAGGCCTGGTCGACGGCAGCCACGACCTCGTCGGTGACGAGCCCGAGGCGCCGCTGCACGCGGATCCAGGCCGCCTCGACGTCGAGCATCGCCTGGAGCACGGCCCGGTCGTCGGTGAGGCCGACAGCGCGTTGGGCGCCGGGCTCGAGGAGGCCGCTCACACCTCGTGCCTCGGGAACCGCAGGAAGACGGTCTCGCCGTCACCCTGGAGACGCACGTCGAAGCGCAGGGACCCATCGGCCTGGCGGGAGGCCACCAGCGTGGCCCGCTCGGCCGGGTCGAGCGAGGAGAGCAGGGGGTCGGACCCGAGCGCCGACGTCGGCTCTGGCAGGTAGACGCGGGTGAAGAGGCGGTTGAGCAGTCCGCGCGCGAAGACCGTCATCGCGATGAAGGGCGCTGCCCCCGCGGACGTGGCACCGGGCTCCACGGTGGTGAACGAGTAGCCGCCGTCACGCCAGGTCTGGGTGCGGCCGAAGCCCGTGAAGACCCCGGGGTCGCGGCGCAGCGAGCCGGCCGCGCGCGCAATGCGCCCGTCGGCGTCCGGCTGCCAGATCTCGAGGAGCGCGTCGGGCACGGGGTTGCCGGTGCCGTCGGTGACGGTGCCGTGGAGCCTCACCGAGCCGGGCGTGCCAGCAGGAACGAGGTGCTCGCCGTCCTCGAAGGGCAGGGCGTAGTGGTAGAAGGGGCCGACCGTCTGGCCGGGCGTCGGCGCGAGGACGGACGCGGCACTGCGCGGCGGGTTCACTGGTGCCTCAGGCATGCTCGCCCTCCTCCATCGGGGTTGCGTGGGTGCCGGTGAGCACGATGTCCCACCGGTAGCCGAGCAGCCACTCGTGCTCGGAGGTGTCGTGGTCGTAGACCGCGACGAGCCGGTCGCGGGCCGACTGGTTCGTGATCGCCTGGTAGATGGGGTCGAGCGCGAAGAGCGGGTCGCCCGGGAAGTACATCTGCGTGACGAGGCGCTGGGTGAACTCGGTGCCGAAGAGCGAGAAGTGGACGTGGGCCGGCCGCCACGCGTTGCGGTGGTTGCGCCAGGGGTAGGGGCCGGGCTTGATCGTCACGAAGGAGTACGAGCCGTCGTCGCCGGTGATGGTGCGGCCCACCCCGGTGAAGTTCGGGTCGACGGGCGCCGGGTGCTGGTCGCGCTTGTGGATGTAGCGTCCGGCCGCGTTGGCCTGCCAGACCTCGACGAGCTGGCCCCGGACCGGGCGGCCGTCGCCGTCGAGCACCCGGCCGGCGATGCGGATCCGCTCGCCGATCGGCTCGCCACCCTGCTGGATGGTCAGGTCGGACTCGAGCGGGTCGACGTCGCGCTGGCCGAAGACCGGCGCGACGAGCTCGATGCCCTCGGGGTCGGCGTGCCGCAGGTCCTTGGTCGGGTGCCGCAGCTCGGCGCTGCGGTAGGCCGGGAAGTCGAGGCGCGGCTGCAGGCGCACGATGCCCTGCGCCTCGTCGTCCGCGTGTGCCGCCGCGATCTCGGCGCTGACTGCCGCCTGGCTGTCGCGGTCGGGCGCCTCGGGCCTCTCCGACCGCTCGGTGAGCATCTCGCTCATGGTGACCTCCTCGTCTCCGTACCCGAACCGTAGCAACGTGTTCGCATAATGCACAACAGTTCGCTATGCGAACACACGAGCCACCCGACCGCCGGGGCGCCCGCTCATCCGGGGGGCCCGCTCCGGGGTGCCGGGGCGTTGAGGTCGTAGCGGATGCCGACGACCCGGATGCCGAAGCACAGCCCCGCGGCGACGAGAGCCGCCACGAGCCCCTGGGCGCCCAGCTCGTGCGCGGTGACCGTGGCGGTCGCGCCGACGAGGGCCGGGATCGCGTAGAGGCCGCTGCTCAGCACCGTCGGGACGTGCCCGATGAGGACGTCGCGCAGGGTTCCGCCGCCGACGCCGGTGATCGCCCCCAGCAGGACCGCCGGCAGCGGAGCCATCCCCGAGTCGAGCGCCTTGAGCGAACCCGTGACAGCGAACAGGCTCAGGCCCATCGCGTCGAAGATGTTGATGGACAAGGCGATCCGGTCGAATCGTGGGCCCAGGAAGAAGGCGAGGAGGGCGCCCACGGCGGCGACGACGAGGTAGCGCCAGTCGCTGAAGGTGGCCGGGGGCAACGACCCGATGAGCACATCGCGGATGATGCCCCCGCCCATCGCGGTGAACATTCCGAGCGCCACGACGCCGACGATGTCCAGGCGGGCCGCCCGGATGGCGGTGAGGGCTCCGTTGAGCGCGAACACGAAGGTGCCGGCGAGGTCGAGCACGAGCAGCAGGACGCTCGACGTGCTCATCGACGCGGTCGCCGAGCCGCTCATCGACGCGCTCAGCGTCCGAGCCAGGCCAGCGCGGCGACGACGAGGGCCGAGGTGCCGGTGTCGAGCGTCGGTTGCACGACGGGCGCGAAGAACGGGGAGTGGTTGACGGGGACGTCCTTGGCCACGGTGCCGGCCGCCGCGGCTGTGCGGTACGCGTCGGGGTCGGTGCCCCCGATGCCCCAGTAGGTGTACGGGACGCCGAGGGCGGAGGGCAGGTCGCTGAAGTCCTCGCTCGCGCTCTGCAGGGGCAGCTCGGTCGCGAGGTCGCCGAAGTGCTCGAGGAAGGCGGCTCGGACCCGCTGGGTCGTCGCGTCGTCGTTGACCGTGGGCGGGAACCGGTCGAAGAGCTCGAACTCCGGCTCGGCCGGCGAGTCGGAGGCCTGGCACTCGGCCACGACGATGCGGCGGACGGCCTCGAGGACGGAGGCGCGGGTCTGCTCGTCGTACGTGCGCACGTTGAGCTCGAGGACGGCGTGGTCGCCGATGACGTTGCTCTTCGTGCCCGACCGGATGCTGCCCACGGTGAGGACGGCCGGCGTCGTCGGCGCGACCTCGCGGGAGACGACCGTCTGCAGCCTGATGACGATCATCGCCGCCAGCACGACGGGGTCGACCGCAGCCTGCGGCATCGAGCCGTGCGCACCACGGCCGTGGACGGTGACGCGCATGCTGTCGGCCGCGGACAGCACCGCCCCCGCCCGGGTGCCGACCGTGCCGGCGACCCCCGGCAGGACGTGCTGCGCCAGCGCGACGTCCACAGACCCCACGAGCCCGGCGAGGCCGTCGTCGACCATCCGGCGTGCGCCGTCGCCGAGCTCCTCGGCCGGCTGGAACAGCGCGACGACGGTGCCGCTCCAGGCCTCGCGGTGCCGGGCGAGCAGGTCGGCCGCGCCGAGGAGGCAGGTGACGTGGACGTCGTGCCCGCACGCGTGCATCACCGGGACCGGCTCGGCGGCGTCGGTGGCCGACGCCGTGACCGTGCTCGAGTACGGCAGCCCGGTCGCCTCCTTCACCGGGAGCGCGTCCATGTCGGCGCGCAGCAGCACCGAGGGGCCGCCGCCGTTGCGCAGCAGGCCCACCACGCCCGTGCCACCGACGCCCTCGGTCACCTCGTAGCCGCTGCCGCGCAGCCGATCGGCGACGGTGGCCGCGGTCTGCCGCTCCTGGTGGGACAGCTCCGGGTGCTGGTGCAGGTGACGGTAGAAGTCCTCCTGCCAGGGCCGGCAGGTCTCGAGGTCGGACAGCACCGCTGCAACGGCGGACTCGGACATCGTCTTCCTCTCCTGCTGCTCCTGCGACGACTCCGTCCACCGTAGGCCTTCGGTCTGGGCGTCGGCCGGGTGAGGCAGCCGGCCGAACGACAGTGCTAGACCGAGCCCAGGGGACGGGGTGCGGTGGGCCAGCCGGTGTACGCCTCGGCGAGGTAGCGGGATCCGGCCTCCGACCCGGTCACCATGGACAGCTCGCCGAGCTGGCGGCGTCGGTCGAAGTCGCTGGCCCCCGGGACGGTGTGCAGCATGCTCGTCATCCAGTAGGAGAAGTGCTGGGCCTTCCAGACCCTCGACTGGGCCCGCGGGCTGTAGGTGTCGAGCACGTCCTTGTCGCCGGTCGTCACCGCCTGCTCGAGCACCTCGGCGAGCACCGCGACGTCGGCCAGGGCGAGGTTGAGGCCTTTCGCGCCGGTGGGCGGGACGGTGTGCGCCGCGTCGCCGGCGAGCAGCATGTTGCCGTGGCGCATCGGCTCGCAGACGAAGCTGCGGAAGCGCAGCACGGTCCGGTCGGTGATCGGGCCCTCCTTGAGGGTGAAGCCGTCGGGTCCGCTGACCCGGGCCTGCAGCTCCTCCCAGATGCGGTCGTCGCTCCAGGCGTCGACGTCCTCGTCGGGGTCGCACTGGAAGTACATGCGCTGCAGGGTCTCCGAGCGCTGGCTGATGAGGGCGAAGCCGCGGTCGGAGTGGGCGTAGACGAGCTCGGGTGCGCTGTGCGGGGCCTCGCAGAGGATGCCGAACCAGGCGAAGGGATACTCCTTCGAGAACTGCCGGCGCTGGGCCTCCGGGATCTCGTGGCGGCACATGCTGCGTGACCCGTCGGCCCCGACGAGGTAGTCGCACTCGACGACCTGCTCCACGCCGGAGGAGTCGGTGAAGTGGATCCGTGGCCGGTCGCCGAGCACGTCCTCGACGCGGGTGTCGGTGACGCCGAACCGGACGTCCGCGCCGTCGCGCTCCCGGGACGTCGCGAGGTCGATGAACACGTCGGTCTGGGGGTAGAGCCAGGCGGACTCGCCGACGAGGCCCTTGAAGTCGATGCGGTGGCCGACGCCGCCGAAGCGCAGCTCGATGCCGTCGTGCGCGTGGCCCTCTCGCAGCACACGGTCCGAGACGCCGGTGTCGACGAGCAGCCGCACGCTGTCGGCTTCGAGGATGCCGGCGCGCACCGTCTGCTCGATCTCCTGCCTGGAGCGGTTGTCGACGGCGACCGACTCGATGCCGGCCCGGTGCAGCAGGTGCGAGAGCATGAGCCCCGCCGGGCCGGCTCCCACGATGCCGACGGTGGTCCTCGTCGTGCCGGTCGTCGACGCGCTCATCGGTTCTCCTCGCTGGCTGTGCGGCGGTGGATCGACTTGTAGGTGACGTAGGCGGCGAGCCCTTCGAGGCCGTACTCGACGCCGAGCCCGGAGTCGTGGCGGCCGCCGAACGGTGCGCTGTGGTTCGAGGCGAAGAAGTTGATGCCGACCGAGCCGGTGTCCATCATCTCCGCCACCGCCTGGGCAGCAACCGGGTCGCTGGAGAAGACGAGCCCGCCGAGCCCGAAGCCGGTGTCGTTGGCGAGGGCCACTGCCTCCTCGACCGTCTCGTAGCGCAGCACCGTGATGACCGGGCCGAAGATCTCCTCGCGGGCGACCCGCATGTCAGGGGTGACGTCGGCGAGGACCGTCGGCTCGACGAAGTAGCCGTGCCCGTCGCGGGCTCGTCCCCCTGTGGTGACGCGCGCGCCCTCCTGGCGGGCCGACTCGAGGTGGCCGAGCACGCTGTCGTACTGGGCCTTGGTCGCGACCGGGCCGAAGACCGTCTCCTCGTCGAGGGGGTCGCCCTGGCGCCCCGCGCTGATCGTTCTCGTGACCATGTCGACGACCTCGTCGTAGCGCTCGCTCGGGGCGAGGATGCGGGTGCTGATGTAGCAGGTCTGGCCGGTGTTGCGCATGCACGACCGGATGAGGACCGCTGCCATGGCGTCGAGGTCGGCGTCCGGCAGGACCACCGCCGACGACTTGCCGCCGAGCTCGAGCGTGACCGGCCGGAGCAGCTCGCCGCAGGCGGCCGCGATCTTCCGGCCGACGGGCGTCGATCCGGTGAAGGCGACCTTGGCCGTCAGGGGGTGGCGGACCAGGGCGTCGCCGACCGCTCCCGACCCGGTGAGGAGGTTGACCACCCCCGCCGGCACCCCGGCCGCCTCGACGGCCTCGACGACGAAGCGGATCGACAGCGGCGTGGGCGAGGCCGGCTTGACGACGACGGTGCAGCCCGCCAGCAACGCGGGCGCGAGCTTGATCGCGACGAGGTTGATCGGGAAGTTCCACGGGGCGATGAGCACGCACACCCCGACGGGGTCGCGGCGTACGACCGACTCGGACCCCGCGAGGGCCGGGAACGGTCGGACGTCCTCGGCGTCGAGGTGGTCGGCGATACCGGCGAACCAGCGGAAGATGCCGGCGGCGTCGCCCGCCGCGCCACGGCTCTCGGACAGCGGCGTCCCGTTCTCCCGTGAGATCGTCAGCGCGAGGGGCTCGGCGCGCTTGTCGATCTCGTCGGCGATGCGCCGCAGGTGCTCGGCGCGTTCCGTGGCGGTGAGCCTCGGCCACGGGCCGCTGTGGAAGGCGCGGTCGGCGGCCGTCATCGCCGCCTCGACGTCCTCCGGCGTCGCGTCGGGGACCGAGCCCCAGACCTCCTCGGTGGCCGGGTCGACGACCTGGGTGCGGGCGTCACCGGTCGACGGCGTCCACCGACCGTCGATGTAGTGGTCGTCGACGTGGGTCCAGGGCAGGTCGAGGTCGGCTCGACGCAGGGTCATCGCAGCACGTCCGTCTTGAGCAGGGCGGTCGCCCGGTCGAGGGCTGCCGTCGCCATGGCGATGCCCGCCTCGGTGAGCAGCTCGGGGATGATCTCGGCGCGCAGCCGGTCGGTGTACGTCGCCGGGTCCATGCCGAACCAGCCCGAGGCGAGCGCGATGCCGGCCGGGTCGAAGCGCCACAGCCGGTCGGCGTCGCGCATCATGGCGTCCTCCAGGCTGTACGCCTCGTGCCGGGTGTCGTGGCCGTCGATGATGGCGCAGACGTCGTCGACGAACTGCTCGTCGTAGCCCAGCGGCGGCAGCACCTCGCGGGCGATGACGCAGCCCTGCTTCTCGTGCTCGAAGCGGATCGCGGCCTTGCGCCAGTCGCCGCCGAAGCCCTCGGAGATGATGCGGGTCTCGTCGACGCGGCCCCAGCCGGTGTCGTGGAGCAGGATCGCGACGCGCACGAGGCGCGCGTCCGCCTGGGGGTAGGCGCGGCAGAGCCGCTCGGCGTACGCGAGCGAGATCGGCAGGTGGATGTCGTTGCCGCGGGTGCGGGTCTCGGGGACGACGCTCCTCCACACGGGGTCGAGGTCGGCCCCGCCGGCGGGCGTCAGCGTGATCGGTGAGGTGTCCACGGGGCCGGCGGCAGCCACGGGTGTCTGGGGCAGGGGGTGAGTCATCGCGGGTCGTTCCTCGTGATCGACTTGAGCGGGGTGTCAGGGTCGGCAGCCTCATCCGGTGGGATCGAGGCGCCTTGTGCGAGAGCGGATTTCACCGCCATGAAGTCCAGTGGGGTGTTGACGCAGTCGGCGGCGATGATGCGCCCGCCGCGGTAGTAGAGGACGGAGAACTTCCCCCGGGCGTCGTCGCGGCGCACGATGGTGCGGTCGTGCCCGGAGCTGAGACCGGCGATCTGCAGCTTGAGGTCGCCCTGGTTGGACCAGAACCACGGGATGCCGGCGTACTCCTCCTGGCGTCCGGTGATCGAGTACGCGGCGACCTTGGCCTGCTCGACGGCGTTGTTGACGCTCTCGAACCGCACCCGGTCGCCCTCAGGCGCTCCCGGGACGGGGTTCGGCTGGTTGGCGACGTCGCCGAGCGCGAGGGTCACGCCGTCGGACGCGACGGCGTACCGGTCGACGACGATGCCGTTGTCGCACCTCAGGCCGATGCTCTCGGCGAGCTCGGTGTTCGGCACGACCCCGACGCCGACGAGCACGAGGTCGGCAGGAATGCTCCGGCCGTCGACCTCCACGCCGCCGACGCGGTCGCCTCGCTCGGCCCGCGGCGTGATGCGGTCCACCGTCGCGTCGAGGATGACGCCGATGCCGGCCGCCGCATGGTGGGCCCGGAGGAACTCCGCCGTCTCGTCGCCGACGGCGCGGCCGACGAGGCGGGGCCCGGCCTCGACGAGCGTGACGGTCTTGCCGAGCTTGCGCAGGCTCGCGGCGGCCTCGATGCCGATGAAGCCGCCGCCGATGACGACGACGTCCTGGACCGCCGGGACGCGAGCCTTCAGCTCGAGGGCGTCGTCGGCGTTGCGGAGGTAGAGCACCCCCGGCAGGTCCGCCCCGGGGAGCGAGAGGCGTCGGGCGCGGGCGCCGACGGTGAGCGCGAGCCGGTCGAACGGGAACTGCGCCCCGGAGATCGCGTGCGCCACCCCGGAGCCGTCGGCCGCCTTGTCGATGCGCACGACCCGCTCGTTCTTGACCACCGTGATGCGGTGCTCGTCCCAGTACTCCTGGGTGCGGAAGATCAGCGACTCCTTGGTGATGACGTCCTGGAGGAACTCCTTGGACAGGGCCGGCCGCTGGTAGGGACGGTGGTTCTCCTCGCCGAGCAGGGTGATCGGGCCGTCGTGGCCGAGAGCCCGCAGCGACACCGCGAGCTGCACCCCTGCCTGGGACGAGCCGATGATGAGCAGGCCGGACATGTCAGACCTGCGTCTCGGGGGTCGTGACGTGCAGGTCCATGTCGTCGACGACCTTGATCTGGCACGAGAGCCGCGAGGTCGGGCCGCGGTCGACCGCCGCGCCGTAGAGCATCTCGTCCTCCATGTCCTCCATCGGCGGGAGGGCGGCGAAGTCGGAGTCCGCGACGAAGACGTGGCAGGTGGCGCAGGACAGCGACCCGCCGCACTCCGCCACGATGCCGGGCACACCGTTGCGCACCGCGGTCTCCATGACGGAGTCCCCGACGGTGGCCGTGACGGTGCGCGCGTCGCCGGCGGTGTCGGTGTAGGTGATCTGTGCCATGGGTCTGCTCCTGTGGTCGGGTCGCTGGTGTCGCTGTCGCTGGTCGGAGGACTCGTCAGATGAACTGGCGGCCGCCGTCGACGACGAGGGTCTGGCCGCTCATGTACGCGCTGTCCGGGCCGGCGAGGAAGAGCGCGGCGCCGACGATGTCCTCGGGCTGGCTCGACCGCCGCAGGGCACCGCGGTCGACGCCGTACTGCTCGGCGTTCTCCATGAGGCCGAGGCTCGCCTCGGTGAGGGTGAAGCCCGGCGCGATGGCGTTGACGGTGATGCCGCGCCGGCCCAGCTCCTTGGCCATGACCCGGGTCATCGCGATGACCCCGCCCTTGGAGGCGACGTAGTGCAGCCACTGCTCGGACCCGCTGTAGACGGTGGCCGACGCGAGGTTGACGACGCTGCCACCTTCGGGCAGGTAGGGGCTGCAGGCCCGCACCACGAGCCAGGGGCCCTTGAGGTTGACCGCCATGACGGTGTCCCACTCGTCGGGGTCGATGTCCTCGAGCAGCGACCGGTTGAGGGTTGCGTACACGGCGGCGTTGTTGACGACGACGTCGATGCGGCCGCTGCCGAACGCTGCGACCTCCCGCGCCAGCCCCTCGGTCGAGGCTGCCGACGTCACGTCGACCGTTCCGTGCCAGGCCTTTCCGCCCGCGTCCTCGATGAGGCGCGCGGTCTCGGCCACACCGTCGGCGTTGATGTCGGCGACGGCGACGCGGTAGCCGCGCTCGGCGAACCCGAGGGCGAAGCTGCGGCCGAGCCCCCCGGCCGCGCCCGTGACGAGCACGGTGCGGTCGGAGGCGTCGGTGCGCTCCCCGGTGGTGCCGGAGGTGGGGGTGGGGTCGGTCACGACGGCTCAGTCCTCGAGCAGCTCGACGCGGCCGGTGTTGCCGTCGACCCGGATGCGCTGGCCGGTGCGGATCGTCGTCGACCCGTTGCCGGTGCCGGTGACGGCAGGGAGGGCGTACTCGCGGCAGACGATGGCGGCGTGGCTCATCATGCCGCCGATGTCGGTGACGGTCGCCCTGATCTTGCCGAAGATCGGGCCCCACGAGGGTGCGGTGATCGTGGCGACGAGGATCTCGCCCTCCTGCACCTCGCCGAGCTGGTCGGCGTGGGTGATCACGCGCGCCAGGCCCTCGGCGACGCCCGGGGAGGCGGCCATACCGGTGATCGTGCCCGACTCGGCGGAGTCGTCGTCCCCGAGCCACTGCTGCACCTGCTCGGTCGTGATGCCGTAGAGCATCATCGTGAACGGCTCGGTGATCTCGGCCGGCGGCGTGTTGAGGGCCGGCTGGGGGCGCTGGCTCGACAAGGCGTCGATGATGCCGCGTCGGCGCTCGATCTCCTGCGGCCAGTAGTGCGGCCCGGTCGGCTCGGCGCCCACGGCCCAGCCTGTGACGAGGTCGAAGATCGCGTCGCGCACCTCGCCGCGGGTCAGGTAGAGCAGGTCGCTCTCGTCGGCCCAGAAGCCGGCGTCGGCGAAGACGCGGCCGAGCTGGCGGACCTTGCGCCAGAAGACGCCCATCGTCCAGTGCTCGATGTAGAAGTTGTGGTTCTCGACGTAGGGGTAGGCGGTCGCCGCCAGACCGACCTTGGCGTCGAACTCGCCGACCAGGTCGGCCGGCACCAGGTCGCGGTACTCCTGGACGACCCGGTCGCGCTCGGCGACGAGCTCGTCGACGGGGCGCAGGATCTGGTGGCCCTCCTCGACGCGGCGCACGTAGTCCTTGATGTAGCCGAGGGGGATCTCGAGGTGCTCGATCCAGTACTTGTCGTGGCCGTAGAAGCCGTTGCCGACGGTGAAGTTGAACCACGGGTCCTGGGCCTCGGTCCACGCGGCGAGCCAATCGCCGCCGCCGTCGAGGGCGGCGATCCGGTCGAGGGTGCCCTGCACGTCGTCGGTGTCGGAGAACGCCGGCTGCAGGCCCTTCTCCACGGCGAGCAGGGCGAGCTTCTTGAGCTCGTCGTCCGGGCGGAAGAGCTCCATGTCGACGCCCTGCACCATCTTGGCGATCGACTGGTCGGGGATGCCGGGGAAGAGCTGCTTGCAGAAGCCGAAGAAGTCGAGGTAGGCGAGGTAGCCGAGGTTGAGGAACTCGAAGTGGTACTGCCAGTTCTGGTAGCAGAGCTGGATGAGCCGGTCGTAGCTCTCCATGAGCTTCTCCGACCCGTCCTTGGCGACGCCGGCGAGGATGTCCTCGAAGGGCACGGCGTCCGGCAGCGACTCGAACGAGAGAGTCTCCATCTCGGCGATGGTGTCGCGCACCTTGGACTGCCAGGCCTCGAGCAGGCTGTCCCAGTTCTGGAAGTAGTGCCCGGCCCGGCGCTCGAACTCGGGGACGCGGGCGGCGACCTCCGCCTCCGGCACGGGCACCGGGCTCATGTAGAGGTAGCCGAGGTGGATCTTGAACTCGATGCCGTTGGCGGGCGGGATGAGCAGGTGCCGGGTGTTGTACTGCCCGAGGCACTTGACCGCGAACTCGCCGCCGATCGTCTCGAAGGGCTTGAACACGGTCGGCCAGTGCTGGCTGTCGCAGAACCAGAACTTCTCGTCCTCGTCGCCGCTGAGGTTCCGGAACGACAGGAAGTACGGGTAGAGGTCCTCCCAGCCCTCGGCCCCGGGCGGCACGGACAGCTCGGACGGCTTCGGGAAGGACTTCATCGGGGGCGCGGGTGTGGCGGGAGCGGGCGCCTGGGCGGCGGTGAGGTCTGCGGTCATGTCGGGACTTCCTTGTCGCGAGTGGGAAACGCATGAGTGGGTCGGCGGAGCGTGGGCCGGGGGCGTCGGCCTGTGGGGCCGGGGATGGGCGTGACGCGGGACGTCGGCGTCAGCGGCCGGACTGGCCACCGGTGAGGCGCGAGGTCATGCCGGAGAGGCTGAACCCCGGCGTCGCCGCAGCCGGTGCGGCAGGGGCGGGGGCCGCGGCCTTCTGGGCTTCGGCACCCGCGCCGGTCGTGGCCGCGGAGGAATGGACGGTCTCCGGGCGAGCCTGCAGGAGAAGCAGGTCGGAGCCGTCGGGCAGGTCGCGGTCGAAGGCCCACTCGACGTCCTGAGGACAGCCGTAGTGCTTCTCGGCGGCCTTCGCCATGGTGGCGACGGCGGTCACCTGCTCCGGGGTCAGGCTGAGCCGAGCCCGACGCGCGTCCTCCACGTCGCGCTCGACGAGCCGGCCCAGCGCGAAGTCGGGGACGAGCTCGGCGTGCTTGTCACCGATCGTCTGGCTCACCGTGGACAGGACGACCTTGTCGACGACGATGTTGTCGGGGGTCACCTGGCCGGAGACGACCATCTCGCCGACACCGTAGGACGAGTCGATCGTCACCTTCGACCGGTCGCCGTTGGTCGGGTTCATCGTCATGGCGACGCCGGACACCGCGGAGTTGACCATCTTCTGCACGGCCACGGCCATCGACAGGCCCTCGTCGGTGATGTCGTTCTTGAGGCGGTAGAGGATGGCCCGGCTCGTGTAGAGCGAGGCCCAGCAGGCGCGGATGTGCTGCAGAACCGTGTCGATGCCGGTCAGCCACAGGTAGGTGTCCTGCTGGCCGGCGAAGCTCGCCCCGGGAAGGTCCTCGGCGGTCGCGGACGAGCGCACGGCGACCGGCACCTCGGACTCGAACCGCGACTGGAGCTGCTCGTACGCCGCGACGATCGGCGCGTGCACCTCGGGCGGCACCGGCCGCGAGCAGATCGCGTCGCGGATCGAGGCCGACACGGAGTCGACCGCGGAGACGTCATCGGGCGAGAGCGAGGCGAGCTTGTGCGCGATCTCGGTGGCGATGCCGGCTGCCTCGACGAACCGGTCGTAGGCGAGCGTCGTGACGGCGAAGCCGGGTGGCACGGGCATGCCGGCGGCGGTCATGGTGACGAGCGAGGCGCACTTCCCGCCGAGCAGCTCGTGGCGGGGCTCGGCACCGCCGTCGAAGAACTGGACGTACGCGTCGGGGGTGGTGGTCATGTCAGGCCTCCCAGGTGACGGGGACGGCGAGGGGGACGCGGAAGGACAGGTTGTCGCCGAAGTGGACCGGCTCGTCCTGCACCGGGCGCAGCCCGGGCGCCAGGCGCGCGACCTCCTCGACGGCGATCTTGGCCTGGAGCTTGGCGAGCATGTTGCCCAGGCAGTAGTGGATGCCGAACCCGAACGCGAGGTGCTCGCGGGCGTTCGGACGGGAGATGTCGAACGACTCGGCGTCGTCGAACCGGGACTCGTCGCGGTTGGCCGAGCCCATGACGAGCAGGATGTTCGCGCCTTCGGGGACATCGACGCCGCCGATCGTGGCCGCCCGCGTGGCGCGGCGGCGCCAGGCCACGATCGAGGGGCTGAACCGCAGCACCTCGTCGACGGCGGCGGCGATGCGGCTCGGGTCGGCGACCACCTGCTGCCACTGGTCGGGGTGGGCGAGCAGCACGCGCAGGGTGTTGGCGATGAGGGTCGTCGTGGTCTCGTGCCCGGCGAAGAGCAGGCTGTAGCAGATCGAGGCGATCTCGTGGTCGGTGATCGGGTCGCCGTCCTGCTGGGCACGCACGAGGTCGCCGACGAGGCTGTCGGGCTGGGTCTCGTGGGCCTCGGCGACGAGGCGAAGGCACTCCTGCCAGTACTCGACGAGGTTGTGCGCGTGCGGCACCTGCTCGTCGTCGGACAGGTCGCCCCACGTCATCGCGGCGCGCGAGTCGGACCACCGCTTGTACGTGTCGACCTGCGACACGTCGGCGCCGATGAGGGTGAGGATGGTGACCGTCGGCACGGTGTAGGCCAGGTCGCGGACGAGGTCGGCCCGACGCCCCGGGCGGGCGAGGAAGGCCTCGACCTGGGCGTCGACGTTGGCGCGGATCGTCGGCTCGAGGGCCTTGTAGCGACGCGGCGTGAAGGCCTTCGCGACGACCTTGCGGATGCGGGTGTGCTCCGGGGGGACCCGGGCCGACAGGCCGGAGTACGCCGTGAACCCGCCCTCCTTCATGATCCGCGCGGCCTCGGGACCGCGCTCGCGGACCGGGGCCTGCGCGTTCTCGCTGCTGAAGGTCTCCCAGTCGTCGAAGACGGCCTTGACGTCGTCGTAGCGGGTCACCACCCAGTAGCCGATCCGCTCGTCGTACATGACCGGCTCCTCCTGACGCAGCTGCGCGTAGGCCGGGAACGGGTCGTCGAGCTTGAAGGGCTCGTAGCCGTGGTGGACCGGGCAGCCGGCCTGCGCCGTGGGGATCTCCGTCGTCTTCGACATGCCCTCATCGTGGCCCCGTGCGGAGACGCCGGACAACGGCCGACTTCCACTGGACGGAAGTGACTTCACGACGCCCTCCACCGGGACACGGCCGGCTCGATGCGCGCCGCGACGCCGCGCAGGGTGGGCAGGTAGCGCACCATGCGGTCGGCCTGGGTGGAGAGCATGACGAGGCCGATCGAGGCCGGGACGCGCCCGTCGCCCGCCTGGACGGGGACGGCGATCGAGCACGACCCCGGGCGCACCTCCTCGTACGTCGTGGCATAGCCCTGCTCGCGGATGGTGTCGAGCTCGGCCAGCAGGCGCGTGGGGTTGATGTGGGTGCGCCGGGTGGGTGCCTCCAGGTCGCGGGCGACGTAGGCGTCACGGACCCACGGCTCCTCGAACGCGAGGAGCACCTTCCCGACCGCCGTGGCGTGCAGGGGCAGCCTCCCGCCGACGCGCGAGGCGCGGGGGACGCGCTTGGAGCTGTAGATCCGGTCGATGTAGAGGGCCTCGTGGCCCTCGCGCACCGCGAGGTGGGCCGTCTCCTGCGTCAGCGAGAAGAGGTCCTGCAGGTAGGGCCGCGCCGCGTCGCGCAGCTCGCGCTGGGCGTTCTGGGCGATCTCCCACAGGCGCAGCCCCACGGCGTACCTGCCGTGCTCGTCGCGCTCGAGGGCGCCCCAGTCGACGAGCTCGGCGACGAGCCGGTGGGCGGTCGGCAGCGGCAGCTCGGCCCGCTCGGCCAGCTGCGTCAGCGACAGCGGACCGGGCGCGCTCTCGAAGGCGGCCAGGAGGGCCAGCGCCTTGCTCGTGACGGTGCGCCCCGGCGTGGAGGAGTCCTCGCCCCGACCGGCCATGCTCAGCCCAGGGCGATGCGCTGGGGGAGCGTGTCGGCGCCCGCGACGGCCGACAGGGCGCGCGCCATGGTGCGCGCGGCGTCGGTGAACAGGTGGTCGTGGACGCGCGCGTCGATGAGACGGTGGGCCTGCGCCCGGCTCAGACCGAACCAGTCCATGACGGTGTCGACGCCGTGCGGCGTGAGGCGCCAGAGCTTGTCGGCGTCCTTGACGATCGCGTCCTCGACCGAGAGGGCCTCCCGGCGGCTGTCGTGGCCGTCGACGATCTCGACGACCCGGGCCGCGCGGGTGGCGTCGTGGCCCACGTCGGCGAGGATGGCCGCAGCGATGCGCGCGCCCTCCTTCTCGTGGCGCAGGACCGTCTCGCGGTTGCCGGCGCCCGGGGCGATCGCCGCGAGGACATCGGACTCCGGCACCTGCGACCACCCGGTGTCGTGCAGCAGGATCGCGGGCAGCACGACCTCGGGGTCCGCCTCCGGGTGGTGCCCGAGGAGCGCACGGGCGAGCCCGTGCGCATAGAGGGTGTGCACGTCGTTGTCGCGCACGGCGAGGTACGTCGCGGCGCGCTGCCAGATGTCGACGTGGTGGGGGTCGAGGGTGGCGCCGGTGGGGTCGGGGACGAACCGGGAGACGTCCTGGCCGTAGTGGTTGGCACGGGGCTCGAGCTTGGGCAGCACGCCGCCATTGCACCGCGGCCCGGGCCGCGCGGACAAGGGGCCGGTTCCACCCAGTGGAAGTGGACCGGGGTCGGTCGGGGATCGTCCGGGTCGGATGGCGGTGGTCAGGCGGTGCCGACGGCGGACGGGAGCCCGAGCCGTTCGCGCAGCTCGCGGACGCTCGAGCCGTACGTGGCGAGGAGGTCGACGCCGCCGGGGCCGACCCGGAAGACGCCGTGGTCGGTGTACACCCGGCTGACGCAGCCGACGCCGGTGAGCGGGTAGGTGCAGCGTGGGACGAGCTTGGGCGTGCCGTCCTTGCCGAACAGCCGCATCATGACGAAGACCTGCTTCGCGCCGATGGCCAGGTCCATCGCCCCGCCGACGGCTGGGATGGACCCGGGTTCGCCGGTGTCCCAGTTGGCGAGGTCGCCGTCGAAGGAGACCTGGAACGCGCCGAGCACGCACACGTCGAGGTGGCCGCCGCGCATCATCGCGAAGGAGTCGGCGTGGTGGAAGTAGGAGGCGCCGGGCAGCTCGGTCACCGGCACCTTGCCGGCATTGGTGAGGTCGGCGTCCACGTCGTCGCCCGACGCCGCCGGACCCATGTTGAGCATCCCGTTCTCGGTGTGCAGGACGACGCCCTGCTCGGCGGTGAGGTGGTCGGCGATCTTCGTCGGCTGCCCGATGCCGAGGTTGACGAACGACCCGTCCGGGATGTCCGCGGCCATCACCGCGGCCAGCTCGTCCATCGACAGCGGTCCGCGGTCGAGGTGCTCGGTGGCGGTCATCAGCGGGCTCCCTGGACGGTGTAGTGGCGGGCCTCGACCCGGACGACGCGGTCGACGAAGATCGACGGCGTGACGACGGCCTCCGGGTCGAGCGCACCGGTCTCGGCGATCTCGGAGACCTGGACGATCGTCGTGTCGGCGGCGGTGGCCATGACGGGCCCGAAGTTGCGGGCGGTCTTGCGGTACACGAGGTTTCCCATCCGGTCGGCCCGGTGCGCCGAGACGAGGGCGTAGTCGCCGCGGATGGGCAGCTCGAGCAGGTACTCGCGCCCGTCGATGACCCGTGACTCCTTGCCCTCGGCGAGTGGGGTGCCCACCGCCGTGGGGGAGTAGAAGCCGCCGATGCCGGCACCGGCCGCCCGCATCCGCTCGGCGAGGTTGCCCTGGGGGACGACCTCGAGCTCGACGCGTCCGGTGCGGTAGAGGTCGTCGAAGACGTAGGAGTCGACCTGTCGCGGGAACGAGCAGACGACCTTGCGGACGCGTCCGGCCTTGAGCAGGGCCGCGAGGCCCACCTCGCCGTTGCCCGCGTTGTTGGCCACGACGGTCAGGTCGGTCGCGCCCTGGCGGATCAGGGCGTCGATGAGGTCGAAGGGCATCCCGGCGAGCCCGAAACCGCCGACGAGCACGGTCGAGCCGTCCTCGATGCCCTCGACCGCCGCGTCGGCGGTGTCGAGGATGGTGGTCCGGCCCATCAGCTCGCCTCGACGTTCTCGAGCACGACGGCCAGGCCCTGGCCGACGCCGATGCAGATCGCCGCGACACCCCAGCGCTCGCTGCGCTCGCGGAGCACCTTGGCGAGGGTGCCGACGATGCGGCCCCCGGAGGCGCCGAGCGGGTGACCGATGGCGATGGCGCCACCGCGGGTGTTGACGATGTCGGGGTCGACCTTCCACGCGTCGAGGCAGGCCAGCGACTGCACCGCGAAGGCCTCGTTGAGCTCGACCGCTCCGACGGCGTCCCAGCCGATGCCGGCCCGCTCGAGCGCACGGTTCGCGGCCTCGACCGGCGCGTACCCGAACTCCTGCGGCGTCAGGGCGAAGGCGGCGCGGCCGGCGATGCGGGCCAGCGGGCTCGTGCCGATGGCGTCCGCCGCGGCCTCGGAGCCGAGCAGGACGGCCGACGCGCCGTCGCTCAGGGGGGAGGCGTTGCCCGCGGTGATGGTGCCGTCCTTGCGGAAGGAGGGCTTGAGGGTCGCGAGCGTGTCGACCGTGCTGCCGGGGCGGATGCTCTCGTCGCGGGTCAGCTCGGACCCCTCGAGCGGGACGACGAGGTCGTCGTAGAAGCCGTCCTCCCACGCCTGGTGCGCGAGGGTGTGCGACCGGGCGGCGAACTCGTCCTGCCGCTCGCGCGAGATGCCGAACCTCTCCTGCAGCTGCTCGTTGGCCTCGCCGAGCGAGACGGTCCACGCCGGGTTCATCCGGGGGTTGACGAGTCGCCAGCCGAGGGCGGTCGAGACCGCGGTCAGGTCGCCGGCGGGGAAGGGCCGCGACGGCTTGGGCATGACCCACGGGGCGCGCGTCATCGACTCGACGCCTCCGGTGAGCACGATGTCGGCGTCCCCGGTCTCGATGGCCCGGGAGCCGACGTGGACGGCGTCGAGGCTCGACCCGCACAGCCGGTTGACGGTCGTGCCGGGCACGCTGACCGGCATGCCGGCCAGCAGCGCCGCCATGCGGCCGACGTTGCGGTTCTCCTCACCGGCGCCGTTGGCGTTGCCCCACACGACGTCGTCGACGCGGGCCGGGTCGAGCCCGGGCGTACGCGACAAAATGGACGAGATGGCGTGGGCGGCGAGGTCGTCGGGGCGGGTCCCGGCGAGGCTGCCGTTGAACTTGCCGAAGGGGGTGCGGATGGCTGCATAGACGAACGAGGTCACGGTGCGAGCCTACGAGGCCGATTCGATATCGTGAAGTATCAAGATCGGACATGACTGAGTATCGTTGATGTATGGATCTGCTCCGCCACCTCGACTACTTCGTCGCCGTCGCCGAGGAGCGGCACTTCGGCCGGGCCGCCGAGCGGCTGCACATGGCCCAGCCGCCCCTCTCGCAGCAGATCCGCCGGCTCGAGGCCGAGGTCGGGGCGCAGCTGTTCGTCCGGACCACCCGCCGTGTCGACCTGACGCCGGCCGGGGCGGCCTACCTCGCCCGAGCCCGGGCCATCCTCGGCGCCGTCGACGAGGCCGCGGCCGAGGCCCGACGCGTCGCGGCCGGGAGCCTCGGCCGGCTCGTCGTCGGCTGCGTCGGCTCCGTGACCTACAGCCTGCTGCCCGAGCTGTCGGCCCGGCTGGCCGAGGAGCTGCCCGGCGTCGACTTCTCCTTCCGCGGCGAGATGCTCGCCTCCGAGCAGGTGCAGGCCCTGCGCGAGGGGGCCATCGACGTCGGCTTCCTCCGGCCCCCCGTCTCCGACCCGGCGCTCGCCGTCATCTCCCTGCGACGCGACCGGCTCGTCCTCGCCCTGCCCGCCGGTCACCCGCTGGCCCGGCGCACCCGGGTCGACGTGGCCCACCTGCGCGGGCAGGACCTCATCGTCCACTCGGCCGACCGGCGCTCGGCCATGTACGACGTCGTGCTCCGCCTGTGTCGGGACGCCGGGTTCGAGCCGACGGTCCGGCACGAGGTGGGGGAGACCTCGACGCTCGTCACCCTGGTGGCGGGCGGACTGGGGGTGGCCGTCGTTCCCGAGCCGGTGCAGGCGCTCGCCCTCGAGGGCATCGTCTACCGTCCGCTGGCGCGCCCTGCTTCCAGCGTCGAGCTCGTCGTCGCCCACCGGGCCGACCGGCACGAGCCGCACCTGACCCGCACGCTCGCCGTCGTGCGCGAGGTGGTGGGGTAGGTGGTGGGCGAGCGCCCTCCGGTGCTCAGGCCCAGATGTACTCCTCGGCGATGGCGCCGTCCTTCCACTTCGCGACGGTCACCATCCGGCCGCCGCCCTCGAACTCTCCGATGACACAGGTCCACTCGCCGGACCCGAACCCGATGGGGTGCGCCGTGATCTGCGGCGGCGTGCCGCCGGCGGACTCCACGTAGGCCTTCATGGCGTCGATGTGCTCCTCGATGCCGTGGGTCGGCGGCGTTCCCTTCCAGTCGACGAGGACGTCGTCTGTGTGGTGATGGGCGAACACGCCGTGCCAGTCCGCGGTGTTACAGCCCGTGAAGTCGAGATCGTCCATGCCCTTGAGATTGCGGGCCACCTGGTCATCGCTCATGCGACGCCTCCGGTCGGTCGATGGTGTCGTGCCGGTCGCGGGATGCGGCCATCTCTCGACGGTACGCGGGCCAGTCGGCCACCGACAGGCGGCCCGGCCCGGCCCGGCCCGGCACGGCACCGGTGCCTCAGCCGCCGGACCGGGCGGTGAAGGGGAGGACGAGACGGGACGGGTGGGCGGCGTCGCGGTAGACCTTGTGGGTGACGGGGCGGCCCACCGGCAGGTGGAACGCGTCGGGCGGCAGCAGCGCGTTGTGCTCGTCGGCGAGGGGCTCGTCGTTCGACAGCTGCACGACGAGCCGGTGTCCCGGCAGGAGGGTCGCCGCGAACGGGTAGAGCCGCACGACGTACTCCTCCACGACCCCGGGCTCGACCGGCACCGAGCGCGTGTGCGGGTGGTAGGGGTTGCCCTCGGTGGTGCGCTCGTCGAGCTCGCGGTGCGACGCCTTGAGGAAGCCGGTCGTGACCAGCTGCCTCTTGCCGGTGGGTGACTCGTCCCACAGCCGCAGGATGAGGTTGGTGTCGGGCTGGTCGATCTCGACGAAGAGGTGGGCCGCACCGGCGCCGACCATCTCGGTCGGCTCCTCGAACGCCGGCGTGCTCCAGTCGAGCATCTGCACCTGGTCGGTGACGGTGAGCGGCGCCTGGTAGAAGCCCTCGGGGGCGGCATGCTCGGTGCCCATGAGCTCGGGGGAGGAGGAGAGCCTGCGCCGCGGCCGGAGGTAGAGCGGTCGGTAGGAGACGTCCTTCGGCGGCCACTGGTCGCCCGTGAGGACCTCCCGAGTGCCCTCGACGAAGACGCTCACGGCGGGCTCGTCCATGATCCCGTTGTCGATGCCCTTGAGCCAGTACTCGTACCAGCGGAACATCGTGTCGTGCTCCTCGACCCAGGGGCGCGACTGCATGGGTGGGTAGGAGCCGATGTCGAGCCGCTTCGGGCCCGTCAGCTGCTCGAACAGCTCGATGTGCCCGTCGACGGTCCAGCCCCGGCCCTGGTCGATCTGCAGGTAGACGGGGATGTCGATGTTCTTCGCGAGATTGACCGGGTTGCGTTCCTCGTACCAGTCGCCGTCGAGCTCGTTCAGGACGATGTCGAACCACGCCTCGTGGTTGGTGGGGTAGTGCAGCAGGTGCACGAGGTTGGGCCAGGCCGCGATGTCGGGGTCCTCGAGCCGCTGGGCGACCCGGGCCTCGATCTCCTCCGGTGAGTACGTCTCGAGCATCCGCGACCTCACGCGATCGGTGAACGCCCAGCCGGAGTCACCACCACGTCCCTCGCGTGCCGCGCGCGGCATGAACCACATGACGCCGCCGTGGTAGGTCGTCTCGTAGAAGTCGTAGTGGCCGCCGCTGACGAAGATCGCCTTGAGGCTCGGGGGCCGCTCGGCCGCCGCGAACACCTGCATCGAGCCGAAGTAGGAGATGCCGATCATGCCGACGTTGCCGTCGCACCAGGGCTGCGCCGCGACCCACTCGATGACGTCGTACGCGTCCTGCCCGAGCGAGACCCCGCCGGCGTTGTAGTTGCCGATGTGCTCGCCCTCCGACGCGCCGGAGCCGCGGAGGTCACCGATGACGTGGACGTAGTCCTCGGCGACGACGCGGGCGATGTCGCCGGCCTCGATGCAGCCGTCCCACATGGGGGAGGGGCGGCGCTGCGGCGGTGTCGTCAGAGCGAGTGCCTGCAGCTCCTTGCCGTAGGGGCTGAGGGCCACGAGCGCGGGTCGGGGCCGGTCGTCGACGCCGTGGTAGGCGTCGGCGGCCAGGGTGATGCCGTCGCGCATCGGGACGGCGAGGTCCTTGCGGACCACGATCTTCTGCACGCCGGCGGTGATGGTCTGGACGTCAGCCATGGTCGAGGGGCTCCGTTCGTTCACGACGTCTGTTGGCGGTCGGGGTGGTGGGCGCGGTAGCCGTGCATCGAGGTGAAGAACGGCGACGGCTCGAGGGTGGGGTCGCCGGAGTAGCCGAGGGCCTCGGCCGCAGGGGCGAAGGGCGAGTAGGGAGAGTCGGACTCGCGCAGCCCGGCGCTGAGGCAGTCGTGTGCCGCCCTGGCGACCCGGGCCTCGACGGCGAGGCTCTCGTCGAGGGCGGCTCTCGCCTGGTCCGCGTCGAGCTCGACGCCGTAGGGCGTGCCGTCCGTCGTCCGGTAGGGGTGCCCGAGGTAGAGGTGGTTCGGGCGGACCTGGTCGCGCAGGCGGAGGAGGCTCGCACGGTAGGCGTCCGGGTCGACGAAGCCGGGGAAGCCGTTCGCGGCGCCGTGCACCTGCACCGCGTCCCCGACGAAGACGTCGTCCTGGCCGTCGAGCACGTAGGCGACCGACCCGGGGGTGTGCCCGGGCACGTGGTGGACCGACACCGTGACGTCGCCGCCGAGCGACAGCGTCTCGCCGCCGCGCACGAGCACGGCCGGCTCCATCTCACCCGAGATCGCGGCACGCCCGGCGGCGGCGACCGTGGCGACGCCGTCCGCGCCCTGGAGGTACCGACCCCGCCCGGCCGCGTACTCGTCGACGTGCGCGGCCCGCGAGCGCACCATCGGCGCGTCGGCCTCGTGGATGACGACCTTCGCCCGACGACCGGTCAGCTCCCACAGGGCGTGCGCGCCGCCGACGTGGTCGATGTGCCCGTGGGTCAACAGGATCCACCGCACGTCCTCGATCCGCCGACCGATGGCCTCGAGCGCCGGGGCCATGCCCTCGGCGGGGGAGGAGGCGATGCCGGTGTCGACGATGGCCGGCTCGGGTGCGTCGATGAAGAAGCTGTAGAGGTGGAAGCGACCCCAGGGCGACGCGAGCGGGTGGACGGCGACGGTCATCGGACCTCCTCGTCGAGGAAGGCCGCGGTCTCCACGAACACCCGGTGGTACTCCGGCAGCCACGAGAAGTGCTGGACGAAGCCGTGGCCGGCACCGGCGTACCTGCTGGTCGTGGCGGCCACGCCCGCCGCGCGCAGCCGCTCGGCGTAGCGCTCGCCCTCGTCGCGCAGCGGGTCGTGCTCGGCGGTGACGACGAGCGCCGGCGGCAGGCCGGTGAGGTCGGCACGCTTGATCGGTGACACGAGCGGGTCGGCGGGGTCGGCGCCGGACTCGAGGTAGAAGGCGTTGAACGGCTTGAGTCCCGCGGTCTCGAGCCCGTAGCCGACGGCGTTCTCGCGCAGCGACGGGTAGCGGTCCGGGTCGAAGTCGAGGTCGAGCGACGGGTAGTACAGGACCTGGTGGGTGATGCCGTCGAAGCCGTCGTCGTGGGCCAGCGCGGTCACCGCCGCGACGAACGTGCCGCCCGAGCTGTCGCCGACGAGGGCGAGCGGCTCGCCCGGTCGGTGCGCCCAGCGGACGACGGCGTACGCGTCGTCGAGTCCCGCGGGGAAGCGCGCCTCGGGTGCGCGGCGGTAGCCGACGGACACGACGGTGCGGCCGGTCTCGGCCGCCAGCGACCGCGCGACGTGGTCGTGCGTGTCGAGGCTGCCGAGGAAGAACGCGCCGCCGTGGAGGTGGACGACGACGCCGGAGCGCGGCTGCGCGCTCGCGGTGTAGACGCGGACCGGCACCTCACCTGCCGGCGTCGGCACGGTGCTGTCGGTGACGGTGTGCAGCGGCAGCCGGTCAGCGGGTGGCGGCACCTGCGACTCCTCGGCCGCGCGGAGCGCCGCGGGGTCGAGCGGCCCGTCCGGTGGCGGGGGGAGCGTGGCGAGGACCTTCGCGATCTCGGGGTGCAGGGCCATGGGTCAGCTCCGGACGGTCGCGGCGACCTGACCGGGCTTCTGGCCGGGGAAGACGTCGTCGAGCTCGTCCTCGGTCCAGCCTTGGCGCGAGATCCGCTGCAGCTCGTCGGTGACCGGCTTGCGGGTGGCCTGGAAGGAGGCGAGCGCCTCGGGCACCGAGTCGGCGGCGCCGAGCACGTCGGCGAGGGCACCGGCGTCGAGGATCGCCGAGTTGGCGCCCTGGCCCTGGTGGTGGCACATCGCGTGCGCCGCGTCGCCGATGAGCACGACCGAGTCGGTGTGCCAACGCTCGACGGGCTCGATGTCGTAGACGGCGCGGACGTTGACGGTGTCCATGTCGAGGCCCTCGGTCATCCGGATGATCCGCTCGTCGAAGCCCTGGACGGTTGCCACGATGTCGTCCTTGGTCACGGCGGGGGCCCACGTGCCGTCAGCGTTGAGGGCCGTGACGTCGAAGGACACCTGGCGGCGGTGCAGCAGCGGCAGCAGGTAGACCTTGGTGCCGCGGCCGATGAACATGCGCAGGTCGCCGTCCTCGGCCATGCCGAACGTCTCGTCGATGTCGATGACGGCGCGGTAGGCGTGCTCGCCGGCGAAGACCGGCTGCGCATCGGTGAAGAGCCGCTCGCGGACGACCGACCTGATGCCGTCGGCGCCGACGACGAGGTCGGCGGTGGCGGTCTCACCGTTCGCGAAACCGAGCGTCGCCGAGCCGCCGTGGTCGGTGACGGTCTCGAGCCGGTGCCCGAGCCGGACCATGCCGTCGGGGAGGGAGCCGACGAGGGCCTCGATGAAGTCGCCGCGGTGGATGAGGTGCGTGGTCTCGCCGTAGGCGGCCTTCTCGGGCCACTCCTCGCGGGCGATGCGGTGGTCGTCGGCGGTGAGGATCTCGAAGCCGTCGCTGGGCGAGCTCACGGCCTTGATCGCGGCGCCGATGCCCCACCGCTCGAACTGGGCCATCGAGGAGGGGCGCAGGCCGATGCCGGCGCCGACCTCGCGGATCTGCGAGGCCTGCTCGTAGACGGTGACGTCCGCGCCGGCGTTGGCCAGGGCGCGGGCGGCGGCCGCGCCGGCGTACCCGGCGCCGACGACGGCGACGCGGAGGTTCTTCAGCTCTGAAATCTTCATGGTGGTCCTCGGTCAGCTCGGGAAGGTCTTGAGGGACAGGAAGTCGGCCGGCAGGTCGACGAAGATGCGGGTGATGGTCTCCTCGTCGACGCCCTCCTCGCGCAGGGCTGGAAGGAGCACCTCGAAGAGGTAGTTGACGGTGTGGCCCTTGACGCCGGGCCAGCCGAGTGGGCTGCAGTTGGCGTCGGCCGAGGCGAGCACGCTGTCGACGCGGCCGCCCTTGACGTAGCGCAGGAAGTGGTCAAGGCGCTCGCGGCGGGGACGGCCCCAGAAGGGTGGGTCGGGCAGCTCGAGGTCGTAGCCGAAGGTGTCGAAGCCGATGCGGCCGCCCTGGTCGGCGATCCACGTGTCGCGCACCTTGCCCTGGCTGACCCCGTCGTCGGCGTGGCCGAAGAGCACCCGGTCCAGGGGGAGGCCCTCCTCGCGGAAGACGTCGAGGGCGGGCTCGACGTCGACGGCGAGGTGGGTGAAGATCGGCACGCCCGTGGCCAGTGCGGCCCGGGCCGCGGCCCGGTAGATGCGCAGGTCGAGGGGTTTCATCCGGAAGCCGCGGCTGACGCCGACCTTGATGATGCCGGCCCGGGCCCCGGTCGAGCCGATGCCGACCGTGATCTCGTGGACGAACTGCTCGGTGAGGTACTCGACGCTCGCCCGCTCGAAGAAGGCCAGCGCGGTGTCGCCGCCGACGAAGCCGGTCGAGGCGACGATGTGCACGCCCGTCTTCTCCGACAGCGACTGGTAGTAGCTGACGTCGCGGCCGTTGCAGATGCCGGTGGCGTCGACGAAGGTGGCGCCACCCCACGGCTGCGTGTTCTCGTGGAACGCCCGGAGCTTGGGCACGGTCTCCTCGTAGCGCTGCTCGGGCGTCTTCCACCACTGCGTGTCGAGCTCGGAGCCCGGCATGCCGTAGCCGATGTGCTCGTGGACGGCGACGAAGCCGAGCTCTGCGCTGGGGACCGTGCCGAGGACGGTGTTGACCCTGGACATGTCAGTGCGCCTTTACGGTGAGCAGAGCGCGTGGGTTGGCGACGAGGATGCTCTGGACGTCGTCGTCGCTCAGCCCCTCGGCCCGCAGGGCGGGGGCGAACGTGGTCAGCACGTGGGCGTATGCCGTGTCGATGCCTTCGTGTCCGAAGGCAGCGCCGGTTGCGCTGCAGGACAGCAGGATCCGCTCGGCATGGCCCGCGTCGACGAGCTCGGTGACGAGGGCGGTGCGCTCCTTGTCGGTGACGTGGCCATCGCCCTCGGAGCCGACGTGGTCGATCGCCACGTAGGCGCCGCGCGCGGCCACGGCCAGGTGGGCGCCTGCGTCGACGGCGTCGGTGCGGTCGAGACCGCCGACCACGACGCGGTCGGCCGCGAGGCCCTCGCCGAGCACCACCTGCAGGTCGGCGACGGCGTCGGCGCCGTAGCGGATCGACACGGGGACGCCCGTCGCGAGCCCGGCCCGGGCCGCGCCGCGGAAGAGGCTCTCGTCGGTGGGGGTCATCCCGGTGCGGGTGGCGGTGGTGGCGACGAGACCCGCTGCGCCGCGTCGCTCGACGCGCGGCACGACCATGCCCTCGGCCACTTCGCGGGCGAAGAGGTCGGCGAACCGCTCGGCGGGCCACGGGGTCGGCGGGTTGGTCTGCGGCGTGAGGAAGTAGCCGCCGAGCAGCGCCTCGGGCCCCTGGCCCGTCGAGGCCACGACGTGCACCCCGGTGGCGCGGGACAGGGCCTCGTAGAGGCGCAGGTCGCGGCCGTGGAACATCCCCGAGGCGTCGACGACGGTGCCACCGCCGGCGTCGCGGAAGTCGGTGAGCCGGCGTTCGAGCCGCTCGAAGACCTCGGCCCGGTCGATCGTGACGTCGTAGGCGTACTGGGCACCGGGGAGCACCGACAGGAGGCTCTCGTGGACCGACACGACACCGAGGTCGTCGGCGGGGACCGGGCCGAGGACCGTGTTGACGGTGGGGCGCGGGGCGTCGGTGGTGGAGGGGCTGCTCGCAGGCATCGGAGTCCTTTCGCTGCGGCAGCGGTGCCGCATGGCGTGTCACGTTAACCGGTGACTTTACAGAGCGTCAAGAGAGTGATCGCTACGATGTTTGGGTGTACGCGGTTATGCTGCGTGCCATGTCGCTCCGCGCCGCCCAGAAGCAGATGACCTACGACCTGTTCCTCGAGAAGGCGCTCGAGCTCTTCGGCGAGAAGGGCTACGCGGCGACGACGGTCGACCACATCGCGCAGGCGGCCGGCTCCACGCGCACGACGTTCTACCTGCACTTCGCCGGCAAGGCCGAGGTCATGGCGGCCCTGCTCGAGAAGGTCGACCACATCCTCACCTCGGCCGACGACCCGTCACTGTCCGAGGTGGTGGAGTCCGGTTCGCGTGAGCTCGTCCATGCCTGGATCGACCTGAAGTTCTCGCAGTGGGACGAGATCAAGCCGTACCTCACGGCCTCGTTCCAGGCGACCCACGAGCCGGCCGTCAACGAGCGCACCGAGAGCTGGTTCGAGCACGCGGTCGGCGAGATGGTCCGGGGTCTCGAGCGGGCCGGACGCTTCACCCCCGACGTCCGGCGGGTGCGCTGCGTGCTCGCGTTCGGCCAGCTCGAGTACCTCTCGCGGCGCTACTTCGCCACCGGCTGGCGTGCACCGCGCGAGGTGTACCTCGAGGAGCTCACCGACTCCTGGATGCACCTGCTCACCAACTGACTCGAGCGGGCGTCGCTGTGCGGCAAGCGTTCTGACGCTGTCCGCATCTCCACGTCGTCGCCGCGCCCGGGTGTCTTCGCCCGGGCGCCCCGTCGGCCTGCCCGCTTGTCCGGAATTGCCCCGACGTCGGGCGACGTCCGCCGAGATTTTCTGGTCAAACCGTTGACAACACTTACGTCCAGCACATTCACTTTGCAGCATGTCAACCAAAGCCCCCGCTGCCGTGGGCGACCTGGACCTCTCCGACGAGGTCCTGCTCGACCCGTACCCGACCTATGCGACGCTCCGCGAGACCGCCGGGGTGGTGCACCTGCCCGCCAACGACGTCTACGCCCTGACGCGCTACGACGTCATCCGTGACGCCCTCGCCGACACCGAGACCTTCTCCTCGGCCTCGATCGGCTTCAACCCGATGGTCAACGAGGCCCTCCAGGGCACCTCGCTCGCCTCGGACCCGCCGGCCCACACCCAGCTGCGGGCGACGCTCAGCGCCAACCTCACGCCGCGCTCGCTGCGGGGCCTCAAGGGCCAGATCGAGGAGAAGGCGGACGCGCTCGTCGCCGAGCTGGTCGAGAGCGGCTCGTTCGAGGCGATCGACGCGCTGGGCCGGGTCTTCCCGATCCAGGTCGTCGCCGACCTCATCGGCTTCACCGACGAGATCCGCGCGACGATGCTCCGCTGGGGCCAGGCGGCGATGGAGGTCATCGGCCCGCTGAACCAGCGCACCGCCGAGAACTTCCCAGTGGCCGGCGAGCTCTACGGCTGGTGCTCGCAGGTCACCGCCGACGACCTTGCGCCCGGATCGGTCGGGCGCGGCATCTTCGAGGCCGAGGCGCGGGGCGAGATCCCCCCGAACACGGCCGGCCACATCATCCACCAGTACCTCGGGGCCGGCGTCGACACGACGGTCGCCGCGATCGGCAACATCGTCGCGCTCCTCGCGCAGCACCCCGACCAGCTGGCCCTCGTCCGTGAGGACCGCGCCCTCGTCGGGTCGGCCTTCAACGAGGTGCTGCGCTACTGGGCCCCGGTCCACGCGTGGGGTCGTCGGGTGACGAAGGACGTCGAGATCGACGGAGCCCTCGTGCCGGCCGGCTCGCAGGTCGCCATCCTCTTCGGCGCCGGCAACCGCGACCCGCGCCACTACGACGCGCCCGACACCTTCGACGTGACGCGCAACCCGGTCGACCACCTGTCCTTCGGCTACGGCCCGCACGGTTGCGCGGGCCAGGGGCTCGCCCGGCTCGAGGCGCACGCGATCATCGGCGCGCTCGCCGCACGCGTCGAGCGGCTCGTCGTCGGCGAGACGCGGCGCGTCCCGAGCAACATCACCCGGAGCATCGACGCGCTCCCCGTCCTCGAGGTGGTGCCGGCATGAGGATCGAGCTCGACCGACCGCGCTGCGAGGGTCACGGACTGTGCGAGGAGGAGGCCCCGAGCCTGCTCCACCTCGACGACGAGGGCGAGCTCGTGCTCGACCGCGACGAGGTGGACGCGGGCACTCCCGAGGCCGCAGCGGCGAGCGCCGCGGTCCGGGTGTGCCCCGTGGCGGCCCTGAGACTGGCATGAGCGACCTGCGGCGGATCGTCGTCGTCGGTGGGGGGATCGCCGGGGTGACGGCCGCGGATGCCCTGCGCCAGAACGGCTTCGACGGTGAGCTCACCGTCGTCGGCGACGAGCCGCATGCTGCGTACAGCCGGCCGGCGCTGTCGAAGGCGCTCCTGCGTGACCCCGACGGCCTCACGGCGCACGAGCTGCCGACCGCCGCCCACGGCGGGACCGAGCTGCGCGGCGTTGCGGCCGTGGGCCTCGACGTGGAGGCGCGCACCGTGCTGCTCGACACCGGCGACCGACTGCCCTACGACGGCGTCGTCATCGCGAGCGGCTGCCGGGCCCGCCGGCTCAGTGGTGGGGAGCAGGACGCGTCCGGTGAGCTGACGCTGCGCACGATCGACGACGCCTGGCGGCTGCGGTCGCGGGTGGCCGACCGCCCGTCCGTCGTCATCGTGGGCGGAGGCCCGCTCGGCATGGAGATCGCCTCGTCGTGCCTCGACAACGGGTGCGAGGTCACCCTGGTCTCGCAGGGCCCGCCCCTGCTGGCCCAGCTCGGCCCCCACCTGTCCGACCTGTTCGTCTCTGCGGCGACCCACCGCGGCCTGCGCGTCGTCGAGAGCGCCGGGGCGCGGCTGCTGCGCGACGCGTCCGGCACGGGCGTCGTCCTCGCCGAGGGCCCGGTCATCGAGGCAGGGCTCGTCATCACGGCCGTCGGTGACCGCCCCAACGTCGAATGGCTCGACGGCAGTGGGCTTCTCGAGAACGGCGCGCTCGTCACCGACGCGCGCGGACGCGTCCGCCCGGAGGTCGTCGCCGCGGGCGACGTGGCCTCGGTGCCCACGCCGCGCGGCATCCGTCGGGTGCCGCTGTGGAGCTCGGCCATCGACCGGGCTCGCACGGCCGCTGCGGCGCTGCTCGGCGTCGACCCGGTGCCCGGCGACCACCGACCCTACTTCTGGACCGAGCAGTTCGGGCTCTCGCTCAAGGCGGTCGGGCACCTGCCGCTGCCCGGCGACCCGGAGCTCCTCGACGGTGAGCCTGGCGAGGACCGAAAGCTGTTGCGCTGGAACGCCGCTGACGCGTCGATCGGGAGCGCTGCCGTCGCCCTCAACTACCGCATCCCGATCCCTCGGCTGCGCCGGCTGTGCGAGCCCGCCGTCACCGGCTGAGGCCGCCTCTACCCCCGACACACCACTCCACGACTCGGAGACGCTGCCATGAGCACCACTGACGTTGCCACTGGCTCGGAGCCCCCGGCCCGCGACCAGAACGCCGCTGCGCCACGCCTGCAGGTGCGTGGGCTGTCGAAGACGTTCTCCGGCGTGACCGTCCTCGACGACGCCCACCTGACGCTGCAGCCCGGCGAGATCCACGCCCTGGTCGGGCAGAACGGCTCCGGGAAGTCGACGCTCATCAAGCTCGTCAGCGGCGTCCACCGCGCGGACCCTGGCGGCGAGATCCTCGTCGACGGCGTGCACCTCGGGCCGCCGGTCGCCGCCGGACGGCTGCATCGCCAGGGTCTGGCGTTCGTGCACCAGGACCTCGGGCTCGTGCCCGACCTCTCCGTCCGCGAGAACGTCCGCGTCGGGCTCAACGCCGTGGGCCGCCTGACGCGTCGGGTGGACCGCGCGGCAGACCGGGCGGCGGTGCGCCGCACGTTCGAGTTCCTCGGAGTGCCGATCGACCCCGAGGCCACCGTCGCCTCGCTCACCCCGAGCGAGCGCGTCGCGGTGGCTGTCGCGCGCGCCCTGCAGGAGCGCGAGCCCGGCAGCGGGGTCATCGTCTTCGACGAGTCGTCGCGGGCCATCCCGCACGAGGCATTGCCCGCCTTCTACGGCATGGTGCGCTTCCTCGCCGAGCAGGGCACGGCCGTGCTCTTCGTCAGCCACGACCTCAAGGAGGTCCTCGCCCTGGCGCACCGGGTCACGGCGCTGCGCAACGGCCGGGTGGTCGAGGCGGGCGTACCCGTCGTGGGTCTCGACGAGGCGATGCTGACCAGGATGGTGCTCGGCCGGGACGGCGCCCCGGGCGACCTCGTCGGCCAGTACCCACCCAGCCCCGGCGAGGCGTCGATCGAGCTCGTCGGCATCCGCGGCGGGCGGGTCCGCGACGTGACGGCGAGCCTGCGCCCCGGCGAGGTGGTCGGCGTCACCGGCACCGTCGACTCCGGCATCCTCGACCTCCCCTCGCTGCTCGGCGGAACCGCTGCGGCCGGCACCATCCGCCTCGACGGCCGCGACCTCGACCTGGCACGCGTCGACGTGGCCGACCTGCTCGCTGCGAAGGTCGTGCTGATCCCCCAGGACCGGCACGGGCGGGGCCTCGCCATGGGGCTCACCGTCGAGGAGAACATCACCATCCCGCACGTCGGGTCGCGGTCGCGGCCGTGGTATCTCGGGGCCGCCTGGCGCCGCCGCGAGACCGACTCCGTCCTCGACCGGTACGACGTGCGCCCGCGCGCCCGGGACACCGTCGTCGCCACGATGAGCGGCGGCAACCAGCAGAAGGTCCTGTTCGGCAAGTGGCTGCTCGAGCGTCCGCGCCTCCTCGTCCTCGAGGAGCCGACCCAGGCCGTCGACGTGGGCGCCCGCGCGGCGCTGCTCGCTGCCAGCCGACAGGTGGCGCAGGACGGCACCGCCGTGCTCTACGTCTCGTCCGAGGTCGAGGACCTCGCGGCCGTCTGCGACCGCCTCCTCGTGCTCGAGGACGGGGTCGTCGCACGCGACCTCGCCGGCCCGTTCACCCCCGAGGCCGTCCTCGAGGCCGTCTTCGCCAGCCCCGCCGGAGGAACAGCATGACCACCACCACTGCCCCCGATCTCACCGAGAACGATGGGGCCGACGCGAGCACGACGGCGGCCGGCCGGCGGCGCGTGGACCTCGGCGACCTCGCCCGCCGGTACAGCCTCATCCTGCTCTGGCTGGTCATGGGAACCGGCTTCTTCCTGCTCGCCGACGTGCCGCTGGGCAACTTCCTCCAGGGGATCTTCGCCCGGCAGACGCCGCTCGTGTTCCTCGGCATGGCGGTCGTGCTCACCATGGCCGTCGGCGAGTTCGACCTGTCGTTCCCGTCGGTCTACGCGCTGTCCGGGGCGAGCGTCTCCGCGCTCGTCGTCCTGCAGGGTTGGTCCTTTCCGGCGGCCGCGCTGGCCGCGGTGGGGCTCGCCCTGGTCTTCGGTGCGGCGAACGCGCTGCTCGTGGTCCGCGCCGGGATCAACCCGGTCATCGTGACGCTCGGAGTCGGCAGCCTCGCCATCGGGCTCGGGGGCTGGGTGTCGCAGGAGACGTCCGTCAGCGGGCTGGACTTCGGCCTGTCCAACATCGCGCTCGCCCGCGTGCTCGGGCTGCCGATGGTCTTCTGGTACGGCGTCGTCCTCGTCCTCGTCTTCGGCTACCTCATGAGTGCGACGCCGCTCGGTCGGCGGATCCTCTTCGTCGGCGCCAACCGCGAGGTCGCCCGGCTCGCAGGAATCCCGGTGGCCCGAGTTCGCGTGGGGGCGTGGCTGACCTCGTCGCTGCTCTGCGGCGTCGCCGGCGTCATCAGCGCGGCCGGGCTCGGCGGCTTCAACGCCACGTCTGCCCGTGAGTACTTCCTGCCGGCCTTCGCCAGCGTCTTCCTCGGCACCGTGGCTGTCGTGCCCGGGCGGTTCAACCCGATCGGGATGTTCATCGCCGTGTACTTCCTCGTCACGGGGATCTTCGGCCTCCAGCTCCTCGGCTACCAGGGCTGGGTCGCCGACGCCTTCTACGGCATCGCCCTCGTCGGCGCCGTCGCCGCGTCCACGTGGGTGCAACGACGCGTCCGGGGATAGCCGGCAAGCCGCTCGCTCTTCCAGTCCTCCTGTGCACCAATCCTTCTCGAATACGGAGTACCGCATGAATCTCACGTCCAAGTCGCTGCTCGCGGCACTCGCCGTCAGCGCCGTGGCTCTCGCCGGCTGCAGCTCCGTCGAGGAGCAGAGCGCGGCGGCGGGTGGCGCCCCGACCTCCGCGCCCAGCCGGGCCGAGGCGTCGGCCGCGCAGCGCGTCGTCGACCAGGCCACCCAGGCCGTCGCGACCTTCACGGCACCTGGCGCGCCCCTGAAGGACATCACCGCCCTCAAGGGCAAGACGGTGTACTTCGTGCCGGCCACCTACCAGGTGCCGGTGTTCCAGGCCATCGCCTCTTCGCTGAAGACTGCGCTGGGCTCGGCCGGCGTCGGGGTCGAGGTGTGCGACGGCAAGTCCAACCCCGCCAACATGGCCAGCTGCATCCAGCAGGCCATCGACGCCCGTGCCGGCGCCATCGTCACCGGGTCGATCCCCACCGAGCTCGTGTCGGTCGCCTTCGAGAGCGCCGCCAAGGCGGGGATCCCCGTCGTCAACACGATGACCGCTCCCGCCGGGCCCGGCGACCCGACCAAGGTCGCGTACCTCACCCCGGACTATGTCGGGCTCCAGTCGCTGTCGGCACAGTCGGTCATCGCCGACTCCGACGCCGCGGCGCACGTGCTCTACGTCGAGATCACCGACACCCCGGCCACCGTGCTGTGGGCCGAGCAGGGTGCGCTCGCGACGTACGAGAAGAGCTGCCCCGACTGCACCGTCACCGTCGTCAAGGCCAACACCGGCCAGTTCGACAAGCTGCCGAGCCTCATCACGAGCGCCCTGACGAAGGACCCGAAGATCACCCACGTGCAGACCGAGGTGGACTTCGCGGTCCAGCCGGTCGTCGAGGGGCTGCAGGCGGCGAACGCCACCGGCGTCAAGATCGCCAGCATGGACGGGGTGCTCGCGACGATGCAGATGCTCAAGAGCGGGCAGTTCGTCCACTCCGAGGTGGGCTTCAACGCCGACGCCCTGGCCTGGTACGCGTCCGACCAGGCCCTGCGCATGATGTCGGGTGCACCGGCGACGGTGAACGTGCAGTTCCCGTACCGGCGCATGGTCACGGCGGCGAACGTCGGCAGCCTCGACCTCACCGCCCAGGGGGAGAAGTCAGGGTCGTGGTACGGCTCGACCGACTACCAGGACGGCTTCCGCGCACACTGGGGCCTCGGCGGCTGACGCGCTCTCGGCACCTTCGGCGTGCCCGGCCCTCGCGGGGGTGCTCGGTGACAGGGGTCGGGCCCGTCCGGATGGACGGGCCCGACCGGGGTTCTCACCGAGGAGGCGCAGGACGGTTCACCACAGGTACGACGTCCCGTGGGCGATGTTGTAGTACATGCCGATGTGCGTGTAGAAGTTCATCGCACCGAAGAGCAGGAACACCACGCCGCCGACCAGCCAGGCGCGGGCGGCCCACAGCAGCAACGACGCCCGGTCGGTCAGCTGGGCCACGGCAAAGAGCAGGGCGCCGATGGCGACGATGCCCCACAGGCCGCCGAGGAAGAGTGCCTCGAGCAGCGGCAGGTGGCCGAAGCGTCCGCTGATCGGCTCCTCCGGGGGAGCGGCGCCGAGCTGGAAGCGGACGAAGGCGATGGCGAGGACGGCCATGCCGAGCCCGAGCGCGCCGACGAAGATCGAGACGGGCTTGAGCGAGCGCAGGGCGGTCGCGTTGGCCGTGTCGTCGTCCGCGGCGAACATCGTGCGGTGACGCCAGAGGTAGACCGCCGCGAACACCAGCAGGACGCCGAAGCCGGCGGCAGGCTGGCCGAACGCGACGTTGGCGTACTCGAAGCCGTCGCCGCCGAACGGCCAGGTGACGGTGGTGTGCAGGCCGAGGGCCAGCAGCAGCACGCCGGTGACGCCGAAGAACCCGGCCCAGCCCTCGCTGTCGACGTGCTTGCCTCGGATGAGGTGGACCAGGAACCACGCGAAGCCGATGAGCCCGGCTCCGGCGGTGATGGCCACCAGCTCGTTGTAGACGACCATGTCGCCTTCTTCTCCTTGCTACGGGCCGGACGGTCCGTCTGTCGTGTCTCTGAAATGGTTCGAAGTGGTGGCACGGCCACGATGCCGGTACCAGGGTGGGATGTCGCTCGGCTCAGCGGCGGTGGGTGCCCGCGGTGTGCCGCACCGGCTGGGGGATCGGCTGGGGGATCGGCTGGCGGGTCGGCCCGGTGCCGGGGTTCGGGGCGTCCTCCCGGTGGGAGTCGCGTCGGGTGGCGTCGACCAGGCCGAAGACGAACCAGGCGACGACGAAGACGATCGCGATGGCTCCGGGGACGAGGACCTCACCGGGGGTCATGATGGGCTCCTTCCTCGTGAGGTGACTCCTCACGATTATCGCTACAGTGTATGTAGCGTTAATGAGCTCGTCTTTGTTCCCGGAGGCATCGACATGACCCCAGCGCGAGGCCGGCCCCGCGACCCGAGGACCGACGACCGGATCGCCGGCGCCGCCCTCGGCCTGCTGCGCGAGCAGGGCCCGGGCGGCGTCCACATCGATGCGGTGGCGTCACGGGCCGGGGTCGCGCGCACCACGGTCTACCGGCGCTACCGGAACCGCGAGGCGCTCCTTGCGGCAACCCTCGGGCAGCTGGTCGAGGCGCCGTTGCCTGCTCGTGAGCTGCCCCTGCAGGACAAGCTGCGCTGGCTCCTCGAGCAGGCGCTCGGCCTCGTCGACGAACAGCTCGGCCGGGGGGCGGTCGCGTCGGTGCTCACGGACTCGGACCCGGCCTTCAGCGCGGCCCTGCGCGCCCACCTCGTGGGGCAGCTGACGGCACTCCAGGGCGAGATCGACGCAGACATCGAGGCCGGACGCGTCCGCGCCGGTACCGACGGCGAGGCGCTCGCCGACCTCGCCCTCGGGGCCTACCTCGCCCAGCTGCTCCGCCACGGGCGCGCCCGCAGGGGATGGGCGGACGGGATCGTCGAGCTGCTGCTCCACGGCGCGGACCCGGCGCCGGCGTGACCGTCGAGTCGCAGCCCCGGCGGGCGGCCCGGCCGCGTACGGTGAGCGACATGGAGCCACGAACGGACACCGGACTCTCCGCGTGGCTCGACCTGTCGGCGGGAGTGGCCGGCGACATGCTGCTCGCGGCCCTCGTCGACGCCGGGGCCTCGCTCGACCGGGTGCAGTCGGCCGTCGACGCCGTCATCCCCGACACGGTTCGCCTCGTCGCGACGCCGGTGCAGCGCGCCGGGATGCGCGCCCTCAAGGTCGATGTCGAGCTGCTCGTGGAGGACCAGCACCACCGCTCGTGGTCGACGATCCGGGAACGTCTCGGGGCCGCCACCCTCGACGAGCCCACGCGCCGGCGCGCGCTCGCCACGTTCCGGGGCCTCGCGCAGGCCGAGGCGCGGGTGCACGGCGTCACCACGGACGAGGTCCACTTCCACGAGGTCGGGGCGTGGGACTCGATCGCGGACGTCGTCGGGGTGTGCGCAGCGCTGTCCGAGCTCGGGGTCACCGACGTCACGGCCTCGCGCCTGGCCGTCGGCAGCGGTACCGTACGCGCCGCCCACGGGCGCATCCCCGTGCCGGTCCCGGCCGTCCTCGAGCTGCTGCACGGGTGGGACGTCACGTCAGGCGGCGACGGCGAGCTCGCCACGCCCACCGGCGTCGCGCTGGCCACGACGCTCGCCTCGGGCCAGGGGCCACTGCCGGCTGTTCAGGTGGCGGCGCACGGCGTCGGGGCCGGTACCAAGGACGTGCCCGACCGGCCGAACGTCGTGCGCGTCGTCATGGGTCGCGCCGTCGCGGCGCCTGCGGGGGTCGAGACCGACGACGGCCTCGCCCTGTCGGAGATGGTCCTGCTCGAGGCCAACGTCGACGACCTCGACCCCCGGGTGTGGCCGACCGTCATCGACGGCCTGCTCGATGCCGGGGCGGCTGACGCGTGGCTGACGCCGATCCTCATGAAGCGGGGTCGCCCGGCCCAGGTCGTGTCGGTGCTGACCGTCCCGAACCGGAGCGCCGGCCTGCGCGACCTGCTGCTCGCGACGACGAGCACCATCGGCGTGCGTGAGACCCGAGTACACCGGTGGGCCCTGGCTCGGGGGTGGGTCGACGTCGACGTCGACGGTCAGCGCGTCGGCGTCAAGGTCGCCCACCGGGCGGGCCGCGTCGTCACCGCGACCCCGGAGTTCCGCGACGTCGAGGCGGCCGCGGCCGCGCTGGGTCGACCCGTGCGCGACGTCCTGACGCGTGCCGTGGCGCAGGCAGACGCGGCCGGCCTGGGCGCGGGTTCGACCGTGCCGCAGGATCTTCGGTCGCAGGGCTGACCGCGGCGGTTGACGGCGGGTCGGCGGGGTCCGCGGTTTCGTCGCCTTGCCGCGGGTCCGTCAGCGGGCCGCGATCTGGGCGGCCAGGTGTCCTGCGCCGTAGCCGTTGTCGATGTTGACGACCCCGACCCCAGGCGCGCACGCGTTGAGCATCGTCAGCAGGGGCGCGATGCCGCCGAACGCGGCGCCGTAGCCGACCGAGGTGGGAACGGCGACGACCGGTGCACGGGCGAGACCGGCGACGACACTGGCCAGGGCCCCGTCCATCCCCGCGACGACGACCAGGGCGCCGGCACGGTCGATGAGCTCGCGTCGGGCGAGGACGCGGTGGATCCCCGCGACGCCGACGTCGACGACGAGCTCGACCTGCCGCCCGAGGTACCGGGCCGTGAGGACGGCTTCCTGCGCGACCGGGAGGTCGGAGGTGCCGGCGCACAGTACGACGACGAGCTCGCCTGTGGGAGTGGGCGGTTCGGGCGGCCAGGCGAGCAGCCGCGCAGTCTCGTCGTGGCGCGCGTCGGGTAGCTCGGCGAGCACCGCGTCCGCGTGGTCGGCGGTCGCGCGGGTGAAGAGGACCGAGCCGCTGGTCTCACCGGCAGCGTGCGCGTCGCCGAGGCGACGCGCGATCGCCCGCACCTGCTCCGGCGTCTTGCCCTCGCAGTAGATCGCTTCCGGGTAGCCGCGCCGGGCCCCTCGGGCGAGGTCGAGCTCGGCGACGCCGTCGAGGCCGGTGCCGTCCAGCTCGGCGCCGGTTGCGTCAGCCACGAGCCACCTCGACGAGCGGCAGGGTGAAGGCACCCGACTGGATGCCCGCGAGGTCGAGGGCGACGAACCGGAAGCCGGCGGACCTCACCGCGGCCACGAGTCGGTCGCGGACGTCCGGTGAGACTGCACGGGGCAGGTCGTCGGGGAGGAGCTCGACCCGCGCCACGTCGCCGTGGTGGCGCACGCGTCCGTCGGCGAAACCGAGCCGCCTCAGGGCGTGCTCGGCCGCCTCGACCTGGCCGAGACGCGTCGGGTCGACCTCGGTGAAGTGGGGGATGCGCGAGGCGAGGCACGGCGCTGCCGGCTTGTCGGCGTTCGGCAGCCCGAGCGCCCGGGCGAGTGCCCGCACGTCCGCCTTGGTGAGGCCGGCGTCGGCCAGCGGCCTTAGCACCGCGTGCTCGGTGGCGGCCCGGGCCCCGGGGCGGTCGGGGCGGCTCGTGTCGTCGGCGTTCTCGCCGTAGGCCACGGCGGACAACCCGTGCCGCTCGACGACCTCGTCGGAGATCCGGGTGAACAGCTCGTCCTTGCAGTGTAAGCAGCGGTCCGGGCCGTTGCGCCGGTAGGCCGGGTTGTCGCCCTCGTGCGTGGCGACCTCGACGAGCGGCACGCCGAGGTGCGCAGCGACGTCGTGCGCCCCTCGCCGTTCGTCGGCCGCGAGGCTGGGGGAGACCCCGAGGACCGCGACCACCCGGTCGACCCCCAGCGCGCGCGCCGCGAGGGCGAGCAGGAGGCTCGAGTCGACGCCGCCCGAGAACGCCACACCCAGCCGACGGTGCGCGCCGGGTGGCAGGCCGGCGTCGAGGGCGTCGGTGACCCTCCCGGCGAGCGCGTCCAGGTGCTCGGGCAGGTCCGCGTGGACGCCGTCGGCCACGGTCGCAGGGGTCGTCATGCCCCCATCCTCACGCCTCGACCTCGCTCCGGTCACCCGACCACAGGGTGTGGAACGCTCCGGGGCGGTCGGTGCGGCCGTAGGTGTGCGCGCCGAAGTTGTCGCGCAGGCCCTGTACGAGCGCGGCCGGGAGGCGCTCGGCGCGCACCGTGTCGTAGTAGCCGAGGGCGCTGGAGAAGCCGGGCACCGGCACGCCCGCGGTCGTCGCGAGACCGACGACCCGGCGCCACGCGTCCTGCCGGTCGGCGAGCCCGGTGGCGATGCTCGGCGCGACGAGGAGGGTGCGAAGTCCGCCTGCGGCGTACTCGTCACTGATCTGGGCGAGCAGCCGGGCCCGGATGATGCAGCCGCCACGCCAGATGCGAGCCACCGTCGCGATGTCGACGTCCCAGTCGTACTCCTCGCTCGCCTTGCGGATCTGCTCGAGGCCCTGGGCGTAGGCCACGACCTTCGAGCACCACAGGGCGTCGCGCACGGCGTCGACCAGCTGGCCCCGATCGTGCACGGAGACAGTGCGGTCCGGGCCGGCAAGCACGCCACGCGAGGCGTCGCGCACCGCCGTGTCGCCCGAGGCCGAGCGGGCGAACACCGACTCGGCGATGGTCGAGACCGGCACGCCGAGCTCGAGGGCGATCTGGACGGTCCACCGGCCGGTGCCCTTCTGCTCGGCGGCGTCGGTGATCAGCTCGACGAGGGGACGGCCGGTGGACGCGTCGACCTGCGAGAGCACGTCGGCCGTGATCTCGACGAGGAAGGAGTCGAGCTCGCCGGTGTTCCACTCGCGGAAGACGTCGGCCACCTCGGAGGCGGAGAGGCCCGCGGCCGAGAGCACGTCGTAGGCCTCGGCGATGAACTGCATGTCCGCGTACTCGATGCCGTTGTGGACCATCTTGACGAAGTGGCCGGCACCGTCCGGGCCCATCCACGCGCAGCACGCCTCACCGTCGACCTGCGCCGCGATGGACTCGAGGATCGGCCCCAGCGCGGCGTAGGACTCCTTCGAGCCGCCGGGCATGATCGAGGGACCCTCGAGCGCGCCGACCTCACCGCCCGAGATGCCGGTGCCGACGAAGTGGAGTCCGTGCTCGCGCAGCGCCGCCTCGCGGCGGCGGGTGTCCTCGAAGTGGGCGTTGCCGCCGTCGACGACGATGTCGCCCTCCTCGAGGAGGGGCACGAGCTGGTCGATGACCGCATCGGTACCGGCCCCCGCCTTGACCATGACGATGACCCGCCGCGGCCGCTCGAGCGAGGCGACGAAGTCCTCGAGCGACTCCGAGGGCAGGAACGTCCCCTCCGAGCCGTGGTCGGCGACGTGCTGCCTCGTGCGCTCGGCGGTGCGGTTGAACAGCGCCACGCGGTGACCGTGCCGTGCGAGGTTGCGGGCGAGGTTGCTGCCCATGACGGCGAGTCCGACGACACCGATGTTGGCCTGGTCTGTCATTGCTGTTCCTCTCTGGGACAAGGCGGTCGAGCTGGACGGCTGCTGGGTTCGGGCGCGGCCGGGTCGACACCGACGCGACCGCGCCCGCAGGTGGACGGGCGCCGTCGGATACGCGAGTGGACGGCGGCGCCCGGGCTCACGCGTCCTTCCGCCAGCGGCGACGCAGCGCGAAGGCGGCAGCCTTGGGCTTGCGGTCGCGGGTGAAGGCGCCCTTCTTGTTGCCGTCCACGCGCATGATCCCGGAGGTCGTGGCGAAGTCGGCGAAGTTCCAGACGTGCTCGCCGACGACGGCGTCGCAGGCGTCGAACACGCGGTGGTTCATGTCGAGGTAGTCGACCTGGTACTCCTCGCTCCACGGCTGCGGGGTGAGGGAGTGGTTGCCGGCGAGGGTGTCGGCGCCGTACTCGGTGATGACGATCGGCTTGCCCTCGGAGGCCCAGCCGTTCAGCTCGGTGGTCCAGGCGATCTCTGCGCCGGCGAGGTCGCCGGTGTTGACGTACCAGCCGTAGTAGCGGTTGAGCATGAGCACGTCGGCGAACTGCGACACGCGGCACTTGCCGTGCGGCGCGAGCATGACGTTGACGAAGCCCACCGGACGCGTCGGGTCCGCCTCGCGAGCCACGTCGAAGAGCGGGCGGAAGTAGTCCTCGGCGCCCTCGGTGTCGGACTCGGGCTCGTTGGCGATCGACCAGAGCACGACGCTCGGGTGGTTCTTGTCGCGGGCGATGAGCTCGCGGATCGCCTGGGCGTGGACCTCACGGGTCTCGTCGTTGACGGTCTCGGGGGAGAAGGTCGTGTAGCCCTGGCCGCCGAAGATGCCGCCGCCGAGGCCCATGTTGAGGCCGACGGCCGCGGTCTCGTCGATGACGACGATGCCGTGCCGGTCGGCGTAGTCGATGACGTCCTCGGAGTAGGGGTAGTGCGACGTGCGGAACGAGTTGGCGCCGATCCAGTCGAGCAGCTCGAAGTCCTGCACGACGTGCGCCGGACTGTGCGCCTTGCCGATCGTCGAGTGGTCCTCGTGCATGCCGAAACCCTTGAAGTAGAAAGGGTCCCCATTGATGAGGAACTCGGTGCCGCGCACCTGGACGGTGCGGATGCCGACGCTCTGGTGGTAGCTGTCGAGGACGGACCCGGCGTCGTCGACGAGCTGCACCTCGAGGTCGTAGAGGTAGCCGTGGCCGGGTGCCCAGAGGTGGACGTCGGCGACCTCGAGGGTGCCGTTCGCCCCGGTGCCGGTCGCGACCTCGCGGCCACCGGCGTCGCGCAGCACGACGCGCACGTCGAGGCCCTCGGCGTCAGCCGACACGACCGTGTACTCGACCGAGCCGGTGTCGCCCTGGAAGCCGGTGACGACCGTGATGTCCTCGAGGCGGGCCTGCGGCGTCGCGCTGAGCCAGACCGAGCGGTGGATGCCGGCGAAGTTGAAGAAGTCGTGCCAGTAGATCTGCTTCTGACCGGCCGGGCCGTCCTCGATGACGCCCGGCGGGATCGACTGGAAGCTCAGCGTGTTGTTGACGAGGGCGGTGAGGCGCACGGGCTCGCCCGGGATGACGAACTCCGTGACGTCGGCCTCGAACGGGGTGTAGCCGCCCTCGTGGCTGACGACCTCGTGGTCACCGACCCAGACCGTCGCCCGGTGCGTGGCCGACTCGAAGTGCAGCACGACGCGCTGCCCGGCCCAGCCACGGGGCACGTGCACGGTCCGCTGGTACCAGATGTCGCCGACGTGGTCGCGCACGGCGCTGTCGGCGGTCAGGTCGTTGAAGCTGGCCGGGACCGCCATGTCGCGGGGCGCCGGGAGAGGGCCCCGGAACCATCCCCCGTCGCGCCCCTCCGAGGCGCCGTCGAGCTGGAAGGACCAGATGCCGTCGAGCCGCTTCGTCTCGCGGGTGGAGGTGTCCTGGGGGCGGAGCATGGGGCGGCCTTTCGGTGGGAGGTCTGGGGCTCCTCCCATTGAGTCACCGGCCCCGCCGCAGAGCGAGCGATTGCCACCAGTTGCCACACCCGCAGGTCACCCCCCACCCCAATCGAAAGAGCACTCCGTCACCCTCCACCTAATCGAAAGAGCAGTCCGTCACCCTCCACCCCAATCGAAAGAGCAGTCCGTCACGCTGCGTTCGCGCGAGCGCGCAGTCGACGTGCGCGGATCTCGGCAAGCTCGAGCATGCGCGTGCTGAAGAACCGCGGGTGGATATCAGAGAGCTCCAGAGCCGCGCGTGGGTGGCCTAGCTCGTTCGCGACGCGCCGTACCAACGCATACCGGGCGCCGTCGCTGTTGACGTCGTCATCCCAGACGTCGATGACCGACCACCCTCCATCGGAGAAGCGCTGGAAGCGTGCTTCGTCGTGCCGTCGCTGCTCAGGACTGTCGTGGAACTCCCGTCCTTGGTACTCGAGCAGCACCCGCTGCTTGACCCAGCGCATGTCCGGCCTGCCGAGCCACCGCCGACCCTCGGCGTACGCCGGTTTGTTGAGCTCTGGTTCGGGTAGTCGAGCGCGCAAGAGGACGAGACGGGTGCGGGTTTCGCCCGGTGACTCCGAGCCGACGCGGATCCAGTCCAGCGCTTCGAGCAGGGTGAGCTTGCCGCGTGGCGCGACGCGCGCGGCAAGAGCTGTGCGCAACGGCTCCACCGAACCGAGCCTGGTGGCGACGGAATCGCCGATCACCACGAGATCGTCGTGACCCAGCGGGACTCCCGGCCGGATGAGCTCGCCCAGGTCGACCCAGGTGTCGGCCAGACTCGTCACCGGAAGCCCGGCGACGCGTACGACGGTTCGGTCCGAAAGGCCCCGATGCCCCACGAACCCGCGCCGGCGCACCGCACCGTCCCTCATGTTCCGTGTCACGTGGATGGCGACGTCGTCATCGAGCGACATCGGCAACGGGAGTCCGTGGATCCGCGCGGCCGTCAGGTGCGAGAAGGCATGCCGCTCGACCACCAGGCCGACCGCCGAACACTTCTCCACGAGGGAGTCGCAGGCGGCCGAGGACCAGACGCCGCGCGCGGGGGAGTTGAGGTTCAGGGCGTAGACCTGCGGCTTCGTGAGGCCCCAGGCGGTTGCCATGGTCGGCGTGAAGGGGCGGTCTCTCAGGGCCGCCGGCAGGGTCGCGGGCATGACGCCGATCGTGGCGCCGGCTCGTGATCGTGCGAGCGCGTCATCCACAGGAGTGCGTCGTGCCGGGCCGTGACGGAGCGCTCTTTCGATGGGAGGGGAGCGTGACGGAGTGCTCTTTCGATTGGGAGGGATCGTGACGGAGTGCTCTTTCGATTGGGGGAGGGCGGGGGATTGCTGTCGCGAGGGGGGAAGGGGGGCGCACTAGGGTGGCGGGCATGGAGCGTCGGCCGACGATCTACGACGTCGCCGAGGCGGCCGGCGTCGCCGCCTCGACCGTGTCGCGGGCCTTCGCCCGTCCCGGTCGGGTCAACGCCGAGACGGCGGCCCGGATCTTCGAGGCAGCGCGCGAGCTGGGCTACCGGTCCGGCTCCCTGCCCGGCCTCGTGACGAGCCGGACTCGCACGCTCGCGCTCGTCGTCACCGACATCACCAACCCGTTCTACGCCGACATCATCCGCGGAGCCCACGAGGCGGCGGGCGACCTCGGCTACACGGTCCTGCTGTCGCACACGCAGGAGGACGCACAGCTCGAGCGGGAGTGGACCGAGCGTGAGCTGCGCTCGGTCGAGGGGGTACTGCTCGCGAGCTCGCGGATGTCCGACCAGGCCATCCGGATGATGGCCAAGCAGCGGCCGGTGGTCGTGCTGAACCGCCGCCTGCCCGAGGTGCCCAGCCTGCTCGTGGACAACGCGCGGGGGGTGCGGCGCGCGGTCGAGCACCTTGCCGAGCTCGGCCACGACACGGTGACCTACGTCGCCGGGCCGGAGGCGAGCTGGACCGACGGCGTGCGGTGGCAGGCGCTCCGCGAGGCGGCGTACGAGCTCGACCTGAAGGTCAAGCGCGTCGGACCGTGCAACACGCCCACGGTGCAGGCCGGCTTCGGCAAGGCCCGCGAGATCGCGAAGCAGCGGGCCACCGCCGTGGTCGCCTACAACGACGTCGTCGCGATCGGCGTCCTCAAGGGCCTGCTCCGCCTGGGGGTCGGAGTCCCGGGCGACGTGAGTGTCGTCGGTATCGACAACACCCTGCTCGCCGAGATCACCGAGCCGGAGCTCACGACCGTCGCCGCACCGCTGCACGCCATGGGCGCCACCGCGGTGCGCAACCTCGTCGCCATGGTCGGCGGCGCCGTGCCGAGCCGCGAGCCGATCGTCATGCCGATGCGGCTCGTCGTCCGGCGCTCGACGGCTCAGCGCAGCCGGAACAGGACCTCGCCGGCGTTGGGCACGACGAACGTCCCGCCCTCCGCCTCGGCAGCCACGTCGAGGGAGTCGGGGTCGAGGTAGCCGAGATTCGCTGCGTGACAGACCTCCTCGGGGATCCGCGTCGCCAGCGTGACCTGGACGCGCAGCCGCTCCTCGCCAGTCTCGGCGTCGTACGTCCCCGCTCCGCGCAGGTGGGTCGAGTGCGCGAGAGTGCCCCAGTGGATGTGCTTGAAGCGGTCCCACTGCTTCACGAAGTAGTCGCGGCAGTGGTAGCCGATCTCGTTGATCTCGGGATGGCTCGTCGAGATCTCGGTGATGTGCGGCGCGTAGAGGATGACCTCGCCCCCGTCGGCCACGGCGGGCTCGAGCTTGTAGAACCCCTTGGCGCCGGTCCAGATGTCGTCGTACATCTCCGGGATCACCGAGACGACGCGTCGCACCGGCTCGTCGAGGTACGTGACGTGCGTCTGAGCGCACACCTCGGCTGCGCTGGCCCACGAGGAGATGGTGTCGCCGAAGGAGATCGAGTGCAGCGCCTGCTCGCCACCGTGCGAGCCCTTCTCGCCGACGACGCAGAAGGCGAGCTTCTCGGCGGGCACGAGCGAGGCGCCCTCGTTGATGAGCGCCCGCACCGGGGTGACCGCGGTCGTGCCGATGATCTCGGCCGAGGTGATGAGGGCCCCGATCCAGTGGGAGACGTCGATGATGTCCTGGCCGGCGACGCCGGGGAAGAAGTACTTGTTGCCGCCGGAGATGCCGACGACCTCGTGCGGCAGCACCGGCCCGACGACGAGGGCGACGTCGTGCTCGACGACGGCGCGGTTGAGCAGCACCCTGACGTCCATCGAGAGGCGCCCCTCGGACAGCTCGGCCAGCCGCGCCGCGGGGATGGTGCCGAGGTCGGCGAACGTGTCGGGGTCCCACCACTCGTGGTTGACGACCGTCATGCCGGGATAGGTGTCCTCGAGGTGCCCGGCCTCGTAGCCGAGGTGCGCCGCGAGCGCCGCCTCGGACATCGGCTGGTGCGTGCCGAGGGCGATGAGGGTCGTCATCCGCGTGACCCGGCCGTGCAGGGCCTCGTGGACCGCGCCGACGAGCAGGGGCAGGGGGCAGGTGCGGGTGCCGTCGGGCACGACGATGCACACGCTCCTGCCGTCGAGGTCGGTGTCGTCGAGCTGCTCCCGGACGAACCGGCGCACCTCGTCGGAGCCGAGTCGCGACGCCGGCCCACCGAGCCGGACGGCTCGTCGCGCCGCGACCTCGGGCGTCTCCTCACCATCAGCCGAACCGGGAGCTGAGCCGGGAGCCGTGCCGGGTCCGGGCGTGGTCGGGGAGGCCGGTGCGGTCGTCGTCATGCGCCCACTCTCATCCCGTCGACGAGGCGTGGCAAGGCGTCCGGGCAACACGTGGCAACAGGTGGCAACCCGTGGCCCTCCGGTCCCGCTCGGACCGACGATGGGAGGCATGACGACGCTCGCGGCCCGACCGCTCGCCCTCGACCCCGACCGGCTGCTGCCGGTCGACCCCGGCACCCGCGAGATCGCCCGTCGCCTCTACGGCGCCGTCGCCGAGCTGCCGATCATCTCGCCACACGGTCACGTGCCGCCGGAGTGGCTGGCCGAGAACACGCCTTTCACCGACCCGACGGCGCTGCTCATCTCCCCGGACCACTACGTCTTCCGGCTGCTGCACGCCCAGGGCGTGCCGCTCGAGCAGCTCGGCGTCGGCGGTCGGCCCCTCGACGCGGACGGCTCGCGCCGGGGCTTCCGTCACCTCGCCGCGCACTGGAAGGCGTTCCGCGGCACACCGAGCCGGTTCTGGATGGACAGCGTCCTGGCCGACGTCTTCGGCATCACCGAAAGGCTGGCGCCGGAGAGCGCCGACGGCATCTACGACCGCATCGCCGAGACGATCGCCCGCCCCGACTTCCGGCCGCGCGGCCTCATGGACCGGTTCGGTATCGAGGTGCTCGCGACGACCGACGACCCGGCCGACGACCTGCACCACCATCGGGTGCTCCGCGACGACGCATCCTTCGCACCGCGCGTCGTGCCCACGTTCCGGCCGGACCGCTACCTCGAGCCGGGCGCAGCCGGGTTCTCCGACCTCATGACCGACCTGGCTCGCGTCAGCGGCGTCGACACCGGCACGTACCGCGGCTACCTCGCCGCGCTCGAGCAGCGCCGCCGCTTCTTCAAGGAGAACGGCGCCGTGTCGTCGGACCACTCGCACGCCGACGTCGTGACGCTCGAGCTCGACGACGCCGCCGCGTCGCGGATCTACGACGCCGCGCTGCGCGGCACGGTGTGCCCCACCGACGCGACGGCGTTCCGACGCCACATGCTCGTCGAGATGGCGCGGATGTCCACCGAGGACGGCCTCGTCATGACGCTGCACCCGGGCGTCCACCGCAACCACCACACGCCCACGCTCGAGGCCTTCGGCGCCGACACCGGCCACGACATCCCGACCACGGTGGAGTTCACGAGGGGGCTGCAGCCCCTCCTCGACCGGTTCGGCACGGCGGACGGCTTCCAGCTCGTCCTCTTCACGCTCGACGAAACCGTCTTCTCGCGCGAGATCGCCCCGCTCGCCGGCTTCTACCCGAGCGTCTACGCGGGCGCACCGTGGTGGTTCCTCGACGCCCCCGAGGCGGTGCGCCGCTTCCGGGGCGCGGTCACGGAGACGGCGGGCTTCTACCGGACGTCCGGCTTCATCGACGACACGCGCGCGTTCCTGTCCATCCCCGCGCGGCACGACATGTCGCGGCGGCTCGACAGCGCGTACCTCGCGCAGCTCGTCGCCGAGCACCGGCTCGACGAGGACGAGGCCCTCGAGACCGCCGTCGACCTCGTCACGACGATCCCGCGAAAGGCGTTCAAGCTGTGAGCACCCGGACCCGTCCCACGAGCCACGACGCCGCACCGGGTGCGGCCCCCCGGCTGAGCCGTGCCGTCGCCGGTCGTCCGCCGGCGCCGGTCCGTGTCGTCCACCTCGGCGTCGGCAACTTCTTCCGGGCGCACGCCGCCTGGTACACCGAGCACGCCCCCGACGCGGCGGACTGGGGGATCGCGGCGTTCACCGGCCGCTCGGCCACCGTCGCGGACACGCTGGCCGCCCAGGACGGGCTGTACACCCTCCTCGTCCGCGGAGAGCGGGGCGCGACACCCGAGGTCGTCTCGAGCCTGAGCGCCGTCCGCCCCGGGGACGACCTCACCGCCCTCCGCCGCTACCTCGCCGACCCGGCGGTCGCCGTCGTCACGACGACCGTCACCGAGGCCGGTTACCGCCGCACGGCCGACGGCGGCCTCGATGTCGACGCCACCGAGGTGTCCTCGGACATCGCTGCGCTGCAACAGGACCCGACACATGGGGTGGTCGTGACCACGCCAGGGCGCCTCGTCGCCGGGCTGCTGGCGCGGCGCGCGTCGGGTGCCGGTGCGCTGACGATCGTGCCCAACGACAACGTGCCCGACAACGGCGCGATGGTGGCGGGCGTCGTCGGTGGGCTCGCCTCGCACGTCGACGCGACGCTCCCCGCCTGGATCGCCGAGAACGTCTCGTTCGTGACGACGATGGTCGACCGGATCACGCCCCGCACGACCGAGGCCGACCGCGACGAGGTGCTCGCGGCGACCGGCTTCGACGACGCCGCGGTGGTGCCCACCGAGCCCTTCTCCGAGTGGGTGCTGGCCGGCGCCTTCCCGGCCGGACGCCCATGCTGGGAAGCGGCGGGCGCTCGGTTCGTCGAGGACGTGCGGCCGTTCGAACAGCGGAAGCTGTGGCTGCTCAACGGATCCCACTCGCTCATGGCCTACGCCGGGTCAGCCCTCGGTCACGAGACGGTGGCCGAGGCCGTCGCCGACCCGGTGGTCCGCTCGTGGGTCGAGCAGTGGTGGGACACGGCGTCGGCGCACCTGAGCCTGCCACCCGCCGAGATCGCCGAGTACCGCGCAGCCCTGCTCGACCGCTACCGCAACGCGAACATCCGCCACCTGCTCGCCCAGATCGCGGCGGACGGGTCGCAGAAGATCCCGATCCGCGCCGTGCCGGTGGTGCGCGCCGAGCTCGCCACCGGGCGGCGTCCCGACGGCGCGACGCGTCTCGTGGCCGCCTGGGTGGCCCACCTGCGCGGCCTCGGGGCGCCGGTGACCGACGCGCGCGCCGACGAAGTGACCGCCCTCGCAAGGGGATCGGTCGACGACGCAGCCGGAGCGGTTGTGGCGTGGCTCGACCTCGACGCCGCGCTCGCACCGGTCGTCGCCGAGCAGGTGCGTGACCTCGAACGCCGGGCGTCGTGAGCACGGGTCGCGCTGCCTCCGGAGCGGGGCGCACCCCGGCCGGCCGAACGCGCGAGGTCGTCATCGGACTCGACGTCGGCACGACCGCGGCCAAGGCGGTCGCCTTCCCGACGGACGCCTTGCCGACGGACTCCGGCCCGCGGGTCGCCGCCTCCCGTGAGTACCCGCTGGTGCGGCCTCGTTCGGGTTGGCGCGTGCAGGACCCGGAGGCTGTGCTCGCGGCCGTCGACGCCGTCCTGTCGGGGATCACCGAGCAGCTCGACGGGGCCCCGGTCGCCGCGGTGTCGATCAGCACCGCCATGCACGGCCTCATCGGCCTCGACGCGCAGCGCCGACCCCTGACGCCGATCGTCACGTGGGCCGATGCGCGCGCCCGCGACGAAGCCCGCGAGCTGCGGTCCTCCCCGCACGCCGCCAGGCTGCACCAGACGTCGGGCACCCCGGTGCACTCGATGTCGCCCCTGACCAAGCTGCTCTGGTTCGCCCGTCACGAGCCGGACCTGACCGCCGCCGTCACGACGTGGGCCGGCCTCAAGGACCTCGTCGTCCACGCCCTCACGGGTCAGGTCGTCACCGAGCTGTCCTCGGCGAGCGGGACCGGTCTGCTGTCGGTGCGCGACCGCACCTGGGACCCCTTCGCCCTCGACCTCGCCGGCGTGCGTCGCGACCAGCTCCCCGACGTCCTGCCCACGACGACGACCCTGCCGCTCAGCGCCGAGGCCGCCCGCCGCACAGCGCTGCCCGCTGGCGTGCCGGTCGTGCTCGGCGCGGGGGACGGGCCCCTGGGCAACCTCGGTACGGGCGCCCTGCGTCCCGGTGTGGCAGGCCTGTCCCTCGGCACGAGCGGCGCGCTCCGGCTCGTCGTCGACCAGCCGTTCGCCGACCCCGGCGGGCGTCTCTTCTGCTACGCCCTCACCGACGACCGTTGGGTTGTCGGCACCCCGATCAGCAACGGGGGAGCCGTGGTCCGATGGGCCGGCTCCGTGCTCGCAACCGACGTCGCCGACGGCGGCGACCGCGACGCGCAGGTGCTCGCCCTCGCCCGGGGAGTGCCTGCGGGGAGCGAGGGCCTTGTCATGCTGCCCTTCCTGCTCGCCGAACGGGGGCCGCTCTGGGACGCGGACGTGCGCGGTGCCTTCCTCGGGCTGCGGCAGCACCACACACGAGGCCACTTCGTGCGGGCAGCCGTCGAGGGCGTGGCCTTCCAGCTCGCGACGATCCTGGACGGGCTCGACGCCGTCCGGCCCGTCACGTCGATCAGGGCGACGGGGGGCGTCTTCCGTGCGCCGCTGTGGCGGGAGGTCCTCGGCGGGGTGCTCGGTCGTCCGCTGGTCGTCACGGCCGGTGCTGAGGGCTCTGCGCTCGGCGCCGCGGCCCTGGGCTGGCACGCCGTCGGGGGCGCACCGTCGCTCGAGGTCGCGCTGGAGGATCTGTGCCCGGGCCTGCTCGACACCGACGGCGCCGGCGCGGAGGCGATCGTGGCCACCCCGTCCGAGGTGGAGGTCTACCGCGCGGCACGGGCGTCAGCGGCCGGGCGGCTTCGCGAGCTGTCAGCAGCGGCAGACCTGCTCGCCGTCCCGCCCCGGGCACGGCCCGTTGCCGAGGCTGCAACCACGTCGGCAACAAGCGGCAACTGATTGTCGGGCGCGGTCGCCCGGCCCTCTACTGGAAGCATCTTCCGGCAGCAATGCCATGGCCCACAAAGGAGTTCGGCTGATGGCCACCATCACCACGGAGCAGATCGCTCAGAAGTTCATCGACGAGAGGCTGCCCAAGCGCTCGATCGCCGGCTACGGGTTCGGCGACTTCGCCAACAACCTGGCCTTCACCCTCAGCACGTCGTTCCTGCTCTACTACTACACCGACGTTGCCGGGCTCACGGCCGCCGCGGTAGCGACCATGTTCTTCGTCGTGCGGCTCTGGGACGCCGTCGCGGACGTGCTGGCGGGCCGCCTCGTCGACCGCACGATGACGCGCTTCGGCAAGTTCCGTCCCTTCCTCCTCTTCGGTGCGGTGCCGCTGCTCTTCCTGTCGTTCCTCACCTTCCACATTCCCGAGTCGATCGACGACGGCGCGAAGCTCCTCTACGCCTACGTCACCTACGCGGTGCTGGGCCTGGTGTACTCGCTCGTCAACATCCCCTACGGCTCGCTCGCGTCGGCCATGACCCAGTCGGTCAAGGAGCGCGCCAAGCTCGTGTCGTCGCGCTTCTTCGGCGGTGCCGTCGGGGGCGTTGTGCTGACCTACATCATCGCCCCGCAGATCTCCGACCTGAAGGCAGCCAAGAAGACGCTCTCGCCCGCCGAGTACCGGGAGCAGGCGCAGTCGATCTTCACGAACACCACGCTGCTGTTCATCGCCATCGGCACCGTGGCCTACCTGATCACCTTCTTCCTCTGTCGTGAGCAGGTCGTCCGCACCCAGCCGCGGGTCTCGCTGCGGGAGACGCTGCAGACGCTGCGTCACAACGGCCCCCTGGGCATCCTCTGCGCCTCGAGCTTCTTCTACCTCATCGGGCTCTTCGCGGTCGGCGGCGCGGCTGCCTTCTACGCCCAGTACGTCATGGGCGACATCAAGTGGCTCGGCCCGATCACGCTCGTCAACAGCGGGATCTCCATCGTCGCGGCGCCCTTCATTCCCAAGGCCGTGGACAAGTACGGCAAGAAGGCCCTGTTCCAGTGGTGTGGGCTGTTCACCGTCGCCGGCGGCGTGGCCCTCTTCTTCACCCCGACCGGTGCGGTCGCCCCGGCCCTGATCTTCCTCGGCATCAAGGGAATCGGTGCAGCGCTCATCAACACGCTGATGTTCGGCCTCGAGGCTGACACCGTCGAGTACGGCGAGTGGAGGTCGGGTGCGCGCTCCGAGGGCGCGACGTACGCGGTGTTCTCCTTCACCCGCAAGATCACGCAGTCGATCGGTGGGGCGCTCGGCGCAGCGGCCCTCGCCTGGGGCGGCTACATCTCGGCGAGCGCCGCCACGCCCAACCCGGTCCAGCCGACCTCGGCGGTCGACGCGATCCGCTTCACCATCGGCCTGCTGCCGGCCCTCGCCGCCGCGATCGCGATGCTCATCTTCTGGAAGTACCCCCTCACCGACCAGCGGTTCCGTGAGATCCGCAACGAGACCGAGCTGCGCAAGGCCAGGCAGGGGCACCTCGTCCAGCCGGACGGCACGGTCGCCGGCTGAGCGACCGACCGGCCGGTGTCGCGTCAGGGGCGACACCGGCCCGTCGTCGTGTGCGCGCACCCCCGTCCGTCCACAGCCAGGAGACCTCGTGACAGCCGGCCAGCAGGAGGCCCCGGTCCCGACGCCGGCACTGCATGCGCAGGTCCTCGACGCTCTCGGTCGGCAGGTCGTGTCGGGTGAGCTCGCCGTGGGCACGGTGCTGCGCATCGACCAGCTCGACGAGCGGTACGGGGTGTCGCGCTCGGTGGTCCGTGAGGCGATCCGGGTGCTCGACTCGATGGGGCTGGTGGAGGCGCGCAAGCGGCTCGGGGTGCGGGTCATGCCGAGCACGGCCTGGAACGTCTTCGACCCCAGGGTCATCCGGTGGCGCCTCGACGGCCCGGGCCGGGAGGGTCAGCTGCTCTCCCTCGGCGAGCTGCGCCGCGGTGTCGAGCCGGTGGCGGCCGAGCTGGCGGCGGCGCACGCGACGCCGGAGCAGTGCGGGGCGATGACCGGGGCCGTGGTGGCGATGGCGGTGCACGCGAAGTCCGGTGACCTGGAGGCCTACCTGCAGGCCGACCAGACCTTCCACGCGACGTTGCTGGCGGCGTCGGGCAACGAGATGCTCGCTGCGCTGTCGGGGGTCGTCGGCGAGGTCCTCGCCGGACGGACCCACCACGACCTGATGCCGGCCACGCCGAACCCGGTCGCGGTCCGGCTGCACGGTGACGTGGCCGAGGCCGTCCAGTCCGGCCACGGCGCAGCCGCCAAGGCGGCGGTTCACCGAGTCACCGACACCTGCGTGGCCGGCCCGAACAAGCCGCTCGGGTGGTCGGGCTGACAGCTCGGCAGACCCGGGGGAGGGGAGAGGCCCTGACCGGGAGCTCCCTCCACGGCGCTACCGGCCAGGACACCGTGCCCTTACCCGTTTCGCCCGAAATGTCGCGATCTGCGGGCGCGTGTCCTGGCTGCTGCCGTCGCGTGAAGGGCTCCCACAGGGCTGGGCTACCATCTGCGCATGGACGCAGATGCGCAGGAGACGGGCCTGCCCGACGAACAGGTCGAGCTCGCGGTCGAGATCTTCCGGATGCTCGCCGACGGCACGCGGATCCGCCTGCTCTGGGCGCTCAGTGACGGGGAGCGGTCGGTCAACGAGCTCGCGGACCGCGTCGGGAAGCCTGGCCCGTCGGTGTCCCAGCACCTGGCCAAGCTGCGGATGGCGCGGATGGTCCGGACGCGTCGGGACGGCAACCAGGTGTTCTACCGCGTCGACAACGAGCACATCGCGAGCCTGGTCCGCGACGCGATCCACAACGCCGAGCACGCGGCCGACGGCGTCCCCCGGCACCACCGGTCCGCCGACGTCGCCGCGATCGCCCGCGGGACCGCCGCAGGGACGACGGACTGAGATGCACGAGAACGAGCACAGGCACGACCACCCGCACGACCATGTCCACGAGCACGGACACGAGCACCACCGCCGGAGAGGCTGGTGGGCCAGCCTGACCCACGCGTTCACCCCGCACTCGCACGACGCCGCTGACTCGATCGACTCGGCCCTCGAGTCCAGCGCCCGCGGGGTCCGCGCCGTCAAGGTCGGCCTCGTCGGCCTCGGTGTCACGGCCCTGCTGCAGCTGGCGGTCGTGTCCGTCTCGGGCTCGGTGGCGCTGCTGGCCGACACGATCCACAACTTCTCCGACGCGCTGACGGCCGTGCCGCTGTGGGTCGCCTTCGTCCTCGGCCGACGTGCTGCGACGAAGCGCTACACCTACGGGTACGGCCGCGCCGAGGACCTGGCGGGCCTGTTCGTCATCGCGATGATCGCCCTGTCGGCGGTCCTCGCCGGCTGGTCGGCGCTCGACCGGCTGCTCCACCCGGCACCCGTCACCGACCTCGGCTGGGTCGCCCTCGCGGGCTCCCTCGGGTTCCTCGGCAACGAGGCCGTGGCCGTGTACCGGATCCGTGAGGGCAGGGCCATCGGGTCGGCCGCGCTGGTCGCCGACGGCCACCACGCGCGCACCGACGGCCTCACCTCACTGGCCGTGCTCGTCGGCGCCGCCGGCGTCGCGATCGGCTGGGACTGGGCCGACCCGGTCGTGGGCCTCGTCATCACCGTCGCCATCGTGCTGGTCCTGCGCACGGCGGCGCGCGACGTGTTCCGCCGCCTGATGGACGGTGTCGAACCGGAGCTCGTCGAGCAGGCCGAGGCCACCCTGGCTGCGGTGCCGGGCGTGACCGAGGTGCGCGGCGTCCGGATGCGGTGGATCGGCCACCGGATCCACGCCGAGGCCGAGCTCGACGTCGCCGCCGACACGAGCCTCGTCGACGCCCACGCGCTGGCGCACCGTGCGGAGGCCGAGCTGGTCCGCACCACGCCACGTCTCACGGACGCCGTGGTGCACGCCTACCCGGCCCACCACGTCGGCGCGGTCGTCGCGGCGGCGCGGCGCCGTCAGGACGGGGGATCCTGACGGCGCACACCCTCGACGCGGGGTCAGCGGCGGGGATCGATCATCGTCATGCCCGCGCCCGTCGCCGTGTCGAAACCCGGGAGCAGGGCGGCAGCCTCCTCGAGCCCCACCGTCCGCTCGACGAGCCGCTCGGGCGCGAGCACGCCCCGCTCGACGAGCCGCATCAGGGCCGGGTAGTCGCGGGCGGCCATGCCGTGGCTGCCGAGGAGGTCGAGCTCCCAGGCGATGACCCGCGCCATGGGGACGCGCGGGTGCCCATTGACGGGCGGCAGCAGGCCCACCTGCACGTGGCGACCGCGCCGGCGCAGGCTGAGGACGGCGTCGGCGCAGGTCTGCTCGCTGCCGACGGCGTCCACGGCGACGTGGCTGCCGCCGTCGGTCAGCTCGGCCACCGCTGCCGGGACGTCGAGGGTGTCGAGGACGTCCGGACCGGCCGTGCTGCTCGCGAGCAGCGTGTGTTCGGCGCCGAGCTCGGCGGCCGCGGAAAGCGCCGCGGGGTTGCGGTCCACCGCGACCACCCGCGCACCGAGGGCCCGGGCGATCATGACGCAGCTGAGACCCACGCCACCGGCACCGACGACGGTGACCCACTCGCCCTCGGCCACCCGGGCCCGGGCCACCAGCGCCCGGTGGGCGGTGGCGAAGCGGCAGCCGAGGGCGGCCGCGGCCGAGAAGCCGAGCGAGTCCGGGAGTGCCACGAGGTTCGTGTCGGCCGCGTGCAGCGCGACGTACTCGGCGAACGACCCCCAGTGCGTGAATCCCGGCTGCTCCTGGTCGGGGCACACCTGGGCCTGCCCGGACCGGCACCACTCGCACTGCCCGCACCCGCAGACGAACGGCACGGCGACGCGGTCGCCGACCTGCCAGCGCCCGACGCCGCGACCCACCTCACGGACCACGCCGGCGAGCTCGTGACCGGGCACGTGGGGGAAGGTGATGTCGTCGTGGCCCGCCCACGCGTGCCAGTCGCTGCGGCACAGCCCGGTCGCGACGACCTCGACGACCACCCCGGCCTCCGGTGCGACGGGGTCAGGCACCTCCCGAACCTCGGGCTCGGCCCGGACCGCATCGACGACCATCGCACGCATCGCGCCATCATGACAGCGCAGGCTTTCGGGGCGGCCGGCGCGACCCTTTCGGCCGTTCTGCCCGTTTCGGCCCCGCCTCCCGCGGCCCGTGCCGTCCGCTGCGTATTCTCGCCCGGTGCACGGCCGGTACCAGGGGTGATGATGACGCGTGGAGCCCGGCGGCCGGTGCGCGGCACCCCCCGCCCCGTGGCCGCCAGGACGGGCTCGCGCCGCGGCCCCCGCGGGGCGTCCAAGAGCGGTCCGGCGGGTGCGTCGAACCGGTTGCGGCGGCTGGTCGGCTCCGTCCCGCTGGCCGGCCTGGTACTGGGCGCTGCCTTCTTCGGTGCCTCGTGGCTGATCGGTCACGGCGCACGCGGCCCGGTCGACCAGCCGGCAACGGGTTCGCTCGTCGACGTCGTCGACACGTCGGCGCTGACGGCCCCTGCCGACCGGGGGGCAACAGAACGCTCGTCACGCGCCGGCGCTCACGCCGGCGTGGGCGGCACCCTTGTGGTGCAACCGGATCCGCGCTGGGTGTCGCGCATCGCAGCACGCACCGGGATCCCCGTCGTCGCGCTCCGGGCGTACGGGAGGGCCTCGATCCTCGCGGCCTCGGACCTGCCCGACTGCCACGTCGGCTGGACGACGCTGGCCGCCATCGGGCAGGTCGAGTCCGCCCACGGGGCGGTCGGCGGCGGTCGCCTGCTGAGGAGCGGACGCACCTCGAGGCCCATCGTCGGGCCCGCGCTCGACGGCCGGGACGGCGTCGCGGCCCTGCGTTCCGACGCCGAGGGGGTGCGGCTGCACGGGGACGCCACGTGGGACCACGCCGTCGGCCCGATGCAGTTCCTGACGAGCTCGTGGCAGCGGTTCGGTGCCGATGCGGACGCCGACGGAGTCGCGGACCCGACCGACATAGACGACGCGGCGTGGGGTGCGGCCAGGCACCTGTGCACCGGCGGCGCCGACCTGCGCGACGGACGAGCGTGGACGCGGGCGATCCTGGGCTACAACGCCTCCGACGCCTACGTCCGGCGCGTGCTCGACGAGGCTGAGGGATACGCCCGCTCCGCCGCGCGACGCTGACGACGCGGTGCGGGTCGAGCGGTCGGAGCGCGACGCGCCGGCGCTCGCCTCGCCGGGATGACGGTCGACGGCGATGCGCACGCGGGCTCCTGGCTGCTGCTCCGTGACATCCGGAACGGCGCGAACCTGGGCTACACGCTGGCGACACGGCCCACGACATGGGCTGCCGCGGAGGCCCAGACCCCGCCCTCGGGTGCCGACGCCGACTACACCAAGGCGACCGCAGCCGCCACGAACGGACGCTGACCGACGGTCCGGCTCGTCACCCCGGCTCGTCACCCCGGATCGTCACTCCGCTCGTCACTCCGCTCGTCACCGCGCACCCTGCGTCTGGTCGCCCACCAGGCGCAGGGTGCGCAGTGCGGGGTCGGCCGCGTAGGCGATCCGGACGCCGGCGCGTCGGGCCGCGTCGAGGGCTTCGAGCGCTTCGGCCGTGACGCGCTCGCCGGGGGCGAGCACCGGGATGCCGGGCGGGTACGGCGCCACGAGCTCGGCGCTGACCCGGCCCACTGCGTCCTCGACGGGAACCGTCTCGGTGCGGGCGAAGAACGCCTGCCGCGGGGGCATGACGCCGACCGGTTCGACGCGGTAGGCCGCGTGGCCCGTCACGGGGCGAGGCCGGCCGCGGTGCCGCACGAGCGCGGCGGTGAGGGCGTCGGTGAGCGCGGTGAGCGTGGCGGTGGTGTCGGCGAGCGAGACCACGGCGACGAGGACGTCGCGGTCGGCCGACTCGAGCGGCAGCCCGGCGTCGAGGAGGTCCTGCTCGACGGCGTTGCCGTCGACGCCCGTGCCGGACAGGACGAGCGTCAGCTTGAGCGGGTCGACGTGGGGTCCGTCGAGGACGACGAGGCCCTCGATGTCCCCGAGCCGGTCGCGGGCCTGCCGGGTCGCCGCGACCGCGGCCCCCAGCAGCGCTTCCCCGTCGCGCTCCAGCAGGGCACGGGCGGCATCGGTGCTCGCGAGGATCGCGCCGGCCGGGCTCGTCGTCGCCGTCGCCTCGACGCCGGCGTCGAGCCTCGCCGCGTCGATGCGCTCGGTGCGGGCGAGGACGAGGGCGGCCTGGCTCCACGCGGGCAGCGTCTTGTGCGCACTGACGACCATGGCGTCGGCGCCGAGCTGCAGGGCGTGGCGGGGAAGGCCCCGGTGGAAGCCGAAGTGCGCAGCCCAAGCCGCATCGACGACGAGGGGCACGCCGTGGGCGTGCGCCGCCTCGGCCAGCCCGGCGACGTCACCGACGGTGCCGACGTACGACGGGTCCCCGACGAAGACGGCTCGGGCGTCGGGGTTTTCGGCAAGTGCCCGCCTCACTGACACGGGTGCGACGCCCAGGGGCAGCCCGGTGGACTCATCGACCTCTGGTCGCACCCAGACCGGCCGCAGCCCGGCGAGCACCAGCCCGAGCAGGAGGGAGCGGTGCAGGGTCCGGCTCACGACGACCGTGTCGCCGTCGCCGGCCACCGCCAGCGCGACGGCCTGGTTGGCATGCGTGGCGCCACCGGTGGAGAACCGGCAGACATCCGCGCCCCACAGCCGCGCCGCGCGCGCCTCGGCCTCGGCGAGCACGCCGCCGGTCAGCTTCATCGTGTCGAGGCCCGCGTAGAGAGGCACGTCGCCGGCCACGACGTCGCCGACGAGGTCGGTGCGCTGCTTGTGGCCGGGGATGGTGAACGGCGTCGGCGGGCGTTCCTGGAAGCGCAGCCACGCGTCGAGCAGCGGCGCGTCGGCGCGGAGACCCCGCGGGTCAGTCGGCATCGGGCCTCCAGTCGCCAAGCACCGCGACGAGCGCGCTCGTCAGGGCGCGCACCTGGCGCAGGTCCACCCACTCGTCGACTGCGTGCAGCCCTCCGCCGGAGGGGCCGCACACGAGCGTCGGGCACACCTGCTGCCACAGGGGTGCCTCCATCCAGTACGGCGCCTCGAAGGTCGGCCCCGTGCCGAGCTGCGCCCCGAGCCGGACCGCGAGCGAGGCGGCCGGGCCGTCGTCGTCGAGGCGCCAACCGTCACGGTGGGCGACGAGCTCGGCCTCGGCGTGCCACTCCGGCTCGAGCAGAGCGCGCACCCGGTCGAGCGCGTCAGCACTCGACTGCTCGGGCGTCGTGCGCACCTCGACGAGGCACTCGGCGTGGTCGGGGACGACGAACGGCGACGTGCCCCCGCGCGCCAGGGTGACCATGAGGCCACCGCCGGACGCCCGGACGCCCGGGGCTGCGGCGTCGACGACGTGGAGCAGGCGGCCGAGGTGGGTGACCGCGTTGACGCCCAGCTCAGCCTGGGAGCTGTGCGCCGCGCGTCCGGCGAAGGTGACTCTCACGACGGCGAAACCGCGCAGCGAGCGGCACAGGGCGTTGTCGGTGGGTTCGGCCACGAGGCACGCGTCGGGCCGCACGCCGAGTCCCGGCAGGGCGGCGATGACGGCCTCGCTGCCGAGGCTGGCATCCTCCTCGTCGGCGACCAGGGCGAGCACCGGACGAACCGCCGCGCCGCGGGCGACGAGGTGCTGTGCCGCCGCGACGACCGCGGCGACGCCGCCCTTCATGTCGGCGGCACCACGACCGTGGAGGCGGTCACCCTCGACGCGTGGCGTGAAGGGCTCCGGCATGCCGGCGACCCCGACCGTGTCGAGGTGGCCGTTGAGCACGACGGTCGGGCGGTCGGCCGGACCGGGTGGCACCGCCACGAGGCTCGGCCGACCGGACGCGCCGAGCGCCTGCACCACCGTCGTGGAGAAGCCCGCTCGGGTCAGCCTCGCGTCGAGCCGCCCGACGATCTCGGCCTCGCCGCCGGCTCCGGGCACCAGCGCCGGGTTGACGCTGTCGATGGCGACCAGCTCCTCCAGCAGCTCGACCGCCGAGCGCTCCACGTCTCCCATGAGGCGAGACTAGGGGCGAGACCAGGGGCGAGGCGCTGCAGGTCGACGCTCGCCGGGACCGTTCCTGCTGGCCACCTGGTCTGGCCGGGTGGGGACGAATCGGACAGGCCTTGCCGACGCCCGGTGACCGCGCGGCGCGCCAGGGTGCGTGGCTGTTCCTCGTCGCGGGGATGCTCGCCCTGCTGGCCATCGTCGTCGACTCGCCGCGTCCCGGAGGCCTCATCGGGGTGGCGGTCGCGGACCTCGCGACCGCGGCGCTGTGCCTGTTGCTCATCGCGCGGACCATGCACGACCTGCGCCAGAGCCAGCTGCGGCTCCTGGCGCAGGAGCAGTGGCGGGCGGCGATGACGGCGACGCTGGCCCACGACGTCCGCTCGCCCCTGACCTCGATCGCCGGGGCGCTCGAGCTGCTCGCCGACGACCCCGGCACGCCACCCGCCCTCGCGCCTCTCGTCGAGTCCGCGAGACGGCAGGCAGAACGCATCGCGCGGCTCGCCGGCGACCTGCTCGACCTGCTCGACCTCGAACGCATCGACCAGGGCCGGCTGCGGCTCGACCGCACGCAGGTCGACGTGCGTGCCCTCGCCGAGCGCGTGGCCGAGCTGACCGACCCGCGTCAGGTGCGTGTCGAGGTGCCGGCGGCCCTGTCGGTCCTCGCCGACCGCGGCCGCCTCGAGCAGATCCTCGTCAACCTGACGAACAACGCCGTGCGCCACGGGGCGGGGCCGGTGCTCATCGGGGCCGAGCAGGAGCCCGGCGCCGTCGTGCTGTCGGTCCGCGACCACGGGCTCGGCGTCCCGCCGGAGGCGACGTCACGGCTGTTCACCCGGTTGGCCGACGGCCGGCCTGGCACCGACTCGGTCGGGCTCGGCCTCTGGATCGTGCGGATGCTGACGCAGGCGCACGGCGGGTCGGTGTCCCAGGAGAACACGGATCCCGGGGCGGTCTTCCTGGTGCGGCTGCCCCAACCGGGGCCCGGGGGGCGCCGGCGGGAGTGGCCGAGGCGGCTTCGGCGCCGGCCGGCGGTGGGCGCAGCACACCGGGCGGCGGGATGCGACCTGCCGGCTAGTGCGCGGTCCAGTCGTAGAGCAGCAGGGCGCCCGCGTGGACCAGCGTGACGAGGAGGAACAGCAGTCCGGCCAGCATCGCGACGGCGATGAGCAGGGGCACGAAGTACCCCAGGCGTCGGCGGCGGTCGCTGGCCACGATTCCATTGAAGCGCAAGGGAATCCGTGAGGGGGTGGATCAGCGGAAGAGGCGGCCCTGACGACGAAGCGCGAGGACGTCGGGCCTGCGCGTACGGGCGGGCCGTCCCTTGGGGGTGGCGCGGAGGCGTCAGTCGTCGTCCTCGGTGACGCCGATGCGGATCTTGCCCTTGCCCGAGCAGTCGTCCTGGTGCTCGCGGGCGTCCTTGCGGGCCTTGTCGCGGGCGCGTCGGGCCGGACCGGTCCAGTCGCAGCTCTTGCAGTACCCGAAGGCGAAGGCGCCGTCCTCGTGCGCCCCGAACGCCTCGGCCTTCTCGGCCTTCTCGACCTTCTCGATCGTCGCGCGGTACTTCTCGCCCTCGGCGTCGCGCACCGTCAGCTCGTGTCCGTCGCGGGCCAGGAACCGGAGTCCGCGTCTGCGCGCCATGGGCCCATGATGCATCGCGGCGGCTTCCCGCGGTGACGCGGCCCTCGAACCAGCCACCGGTGTGCCGTGGACGCCCACGCCGAGGAGATCCTCCGCGTGTGCCACGGCCGCCGCAGCCAGGACACCATCGCCCTGTTCGTGCCCGCCGAGGAGCAGGCCGCCGCCGACGACGTCGTGCACGACCTCACGCGCTGCCGCGTCGGGTCCGCGGGGAAGGGCCTCGGGGTCACCGTCACGCCCTGACCGGCACGCGTTTCCTCAGTTCGCGCGGACACGGCGTCCTGTCGGCGCACCGGCGCGCGGATGTCCCAAACAGCCTCCTTCCCGGACGACCCGTTCCCATCCGGATATGTCGCATTCCGCACGTTGAGTGGCGAATTCTCCTGCCAATTCAGCGAATTGATGGCCGGAATTCACCGAAACGCCGGGTGTCCGCCGGTGCGGTCGTAACCTGATGTGGCTGGAGCGGCGCGGTGGCCCGGGGACATCGCAACAGCCCTCCAGCGACACAAGCTGGACGGTCGGGGGCGCGCTAACGGGGCGCGCGGGTCAGCCCAGCCTTGAGGGGGGTAGTCGAACCATGGTGGAGTACATCAGCCCAGCATCGGTCGAACGCGGTGCCGGCACGATCGAGGCGGACCCGGTCCGCGGCCTGCTGCACGACCTGAGGGAACCACTGGCAGCCATCCTGCTGCTGTCGACCTCAGCCGCAGGGGACGTCCAGGAACGGCTGGGACACATCCGGGAGCAGGCGACCTGGCTCGCCGAGCTCGTGGCATCCAGCCTCGAGGGCGCGGCCGGCGACGACCCGCTCGTCGTCGACGCGGTCGCGGTCGCCCGCGAGGTCGCGGGCCGGGCCCGAATGACGACGACGGCGACGATCGACGTCGAGGTGGCCGGCGACGGGCTCGTGCTCGCCCGGCCGATCGCGCTCGCACGGGCCCTGGGATGCGTCGTCGACAACGCGGTGCGCGCCGCCGGCCCCGCCGGACACGTGCTCATCTGGGTCGGCGACGACGGCGACGACGGCGTCCATGTCCGCGTGCTCGACGACGGGCCGGGACTCGGCCACGTCGTGCACCGCACGTCGATCGGCCTGGCCACGACGCGGGCGATGGTCGCCGCGTGCGATGGCGCGTTCCTCCTCGGCCCGCGCCCCGACGGCGGTGCGTCGGCGGACATCGCGCTCCGGCGCGGCACCCACGTGCTGGCCTCCTGAGAGGGGCGGGGGAGATGAAGCTGGTCGTCTGCGACGATCACCGGCTCATCCTCGACACCCTCGGCGCCGCGCTGTCCGACCTGGGCTACCAGGTCACGACGGCGAACGGACCAGCCGAGGCGCTCGAGGCCGTGGCCGAGGTCCAGCCCGAGGTGTGCCTGCTCGACGTCAACTTCCCGGGCGCCTCCGGGCTCGACGTCATCGCGAGCATCCGGTCCGTGTCGCCCGGCACCCGCGTCATCATGTTCTCGGCCGATGCCTCGGACGTCTCGGTGCGCCGGGCCATCGCCATGGGCGCGTCGGGCTACGTCCGCAAGGACCGCGGCCTGCCGCAGCTCGTCGAGGCCATCGGCCTGGCCGTCAGCGGCCACCTCGCCGTCGAGCCGCGGATGCTCCAGAGCGCCATGCGGACGGGAGACCCCCAGGAGAGCCCGACCTGGGTGCTGTCCTTCCTCACCGAGCGCGAGTGGCAGGTGCTGCGGTGCATCACCGACGGCCTCGGCACCGACGAGATCGCGACCGCCCTCAACGTCCGCCGCAGCACGGCCCGGACGCACGTCCAGAACGTGCTGACGAAGATCGGCGTGCACTCGCGGCTGCAGGCCGTCGCGCTCGTCGCGGCCCACGCGGACGAGATCGAGTGGCCCGCGCACGTGCGTCCCGCCTGAGGACAGCCTGAAGCCACGCTGAGTCATCCGTTTGACGTAGCGCGCGGTCGTGCCCGCGTCGGGTCCGCCCCGACGCGGGCACCGGCACTCTCAGGGACATGGAACAGGACGTCCGTGTGGTCATGGTGGACGCGCGTCAGGGATTCCTCGACGCCGTCGCCCTGGTGCTCGCCGAGCACCGCACGCTGCGCCTCGTGGGCAGCACGGCGACCGTCCGGCAGGCACTCGCCCACCGGCTCGCCGAGCGGTGCGACGTCGTCGCGGTCGGCCTCGACGACACCAACGACATCCTGGCGCTCGAAGGACTGTGTCGCGAGTGCCCGGGACTCGGCATCGTCGTGATGGCCTCGAGGGACGGCGAGGTGCACCTGCCCTTGGCGCTCGGCTGGGGGGTCCGTGGCTGGGTGTCACGACAGGACGGCGTCAACGACCTGCTCGATGCGCTCGTCGACGTCGCGGCCGGCGAGGCGCACCTGCCGGCAGAGCCCCTGCACGCGATGTTCGCGGCAAGCCTGCGCGACCGACCCGACGCCATCCCGCCCGGCACCCGGCCCCTGACCGGACGTGAAGCCTCGGTGCTCGACTGCCTCGCCGCCGGCATGTCCCGCCACGACATCGGCGTGGCGCTCGACCTTTCGGACAACACGGTCCGGACCTATGTGCGGCGCATCCTGCGCAAGCTGCACGTCCACTCCGCCTCGGCGGCGGTGGCGATGGTGCGAGGCGGCAGGACGTCAGCAGTGCTGACAGCAGTGCCGACCGCAACGACGACAGCAGTGCCGAAAGCAGTGACGGTGACCGGTGAGGAGAGGACAGGGGA
>NZ_JBDGKB010000001.1:0-1063049 GCF_057656595.1 Intrasporangium sp. Soil_C_50 | reverse complement strand
GAGATGACGGGGGAGATGACGGGGGAGATGACGGGGGAGATGACGGGGGAGATGACGGGGGAGATGACGGGGGAGATGACGGGGGAGATGGCGATGAACGAGGTCCAGGTCCATGGTTGAGATCGTCCGGCATCCCGTCGGGCCGACCCGGCGCCGCGCCCGCCACGCCGACCTGACGGCGACGACCCCGGTGGGGACGCCGCTCGTCCCGGAGCCTGCAGCGCCGACGACCGAGGCGTCACCTGCTCCGCACGTCGTGCCCTTCACCCGGACGCGGATCTGTCCCGAGGCGCGTCAGGCCGTCGCCGACGTCCTCGAGTCGGGGTGGGTCACCTCGGGCCAGCAGGTGGTCGAGTTCGAGGCCGAGCTGGCCGCCTACGTCGGCGCCGAGCACGGCATCGCCGTCAGCTCGTGCACCGCCGCGATCGAGCTGGCCCTCCGGGCCATGGACCTGCCGGAGGGCTCGAAGGTCCTCATGTCGACGGTCACCTTCTGCGGCGCGGCCGCCGCCATCCGGCACGCCGGCCACGTGCCCGTGCTCGCCGACGTCGACCCCGTGACCGCCATGCCCTCACCGGCCACCGCCGCCGCCGCGTCGGCCGGCTGCGGCGGCGTCGACGCGCTCGTCGTCGTCCACCTCGCCGGGCTGCCGACCGACGTCCGGGCCCTGGCCGAGGCGGCCGGCCTCGACCTCGACCACGTCGTCGAGGACGCCGCCCACGCCCTCGGCACCCTCGTCGGCGACGAGCCCGTCGGCACCATCTCGCGGGCCACGTGCTTCAGCTTCTACGCGACGAAGAACCTGGCCATCGGCGAGGGCGGCATGGTCACGACCGACGACGCGGACCTCGCCCACCGCATGCGGCGGGCGCGGCTGCACGGGATGTCCGCGGACGCGTGGAGGCGTTACCTGCCGGGCGGCGGCTGGCGCTACGACGTCGCCACCGAGGGCCTCAAGGCGAACATGACCGACGTCCAGGCCGCGATCGGGCGGGCGCAGCTTCGGCGGTTCGACCTCGACCAGGCCCGCCGCGCCGCAGTGGCCGCGCGGTACGACGAGGGGCTCTCCGGGATCCCGGGGCTGCGGCGCCCGCCACGGCCCGTCACCGGCCGGCACGCCTGGCACCTCTACACGGTGCGCGTCGAGCCGGCCTACGGCATGGGGCGCGACGAGCTCATCGACGTGCTGCGGGCCCGGGGCGTGTGCACGTCGGTGCACTTCATCCCGCTGCACCAGCTGACGTGGTTCCGGGACCACTGCATCGTCCCCGCAGAGGGGCTGCCCGGTGCCGACCGGGTCTTCGACCGCATCCTGTCGCTGCCGATGGACGCGGTCATCACGGATGTGGAGGTCGACCAGGTCTGTTCAGCCCTGGCCGACTGCGCACGGAGGGGAGCCAGAGGATGACCACGACACTGAGCTACGGATGGACACCGGAGGACATCGGCTTCGTGCCGACGCTGCAGAAGGGCCTGCGCACCCTGATCGTCGGTGCGGGGGAGGCCGGCCGTGCCCTGGCCCGTGACCTCGAGAGGGTGCGCGACTTCGGCCTGGCGCCGATCGGCTTCCTCGACGACGACACGAACAAGCGCGTCGTGCGCCGGCTGCCGGTCCTCGGTGCCCTGTCCGACCTGCTCTCGGTCGTCACGGTGCAACGCGTCGACGTCGTGCTCCTCGCGATCCCGGGCCTGCCGGCCGAACAGGTGCGCCTGCTGGCGACGACCGCCGCGCGCGTCGGTGCGAGCGTGCGGCACCTGCCCTCGTTCATCTCGATGCTCCAGCGCGACGTCGTCGGAACCGACCTGCGATCGCTCGAGGTCGGGGCGCTCATCGGCCGGCCCGAGATGCACGTCGTCTCACCCGAGGTCCAGGCCACGATCCGCGGTGCCCGGGTGCTCGTCACCGGTGCCGGCGGCTCGATCGGCAGCGAGCTGTGCCGGCAGGTCAACGGGTTCGGGCCCGAGCGGCTCGTCATGCTCGACCACGACGAGTCGAACCTGCACCGCCTCCAGCTCGAGCTGACCGGCGAGGGGCTGCTCGACTCCGACGACGTCGTCGTCGCCGACATCCGCGACGCCGGGCGGATGCGCCAGATCATCGCCGACGTCCGCCCGCACATCGTCTTCCACGCAGCCGCCCTCAAGCACCTGCCGATGCTCGAGCGCCACCCCTGCGAGGGCGTCAAGTCCAACGTCGGCGGCACGCTCAACGTCGTGCGGGCCGCGGTCGAGAACGGTGTCGACCGGTTCATCCTCATCTCGACCGACAAGGCGGCCGACCCGACCTCGGTGCTCGGCGCGACGAAGCAGCTGGCCGAACGCGTCACCCGGCACGCCTCACGCGACTCCGGGGGGACCATCGTGTCGGCGGTGCGCTTCGGCAACGTCCTCGGCAGCCGGGGCTCCCTGCTGCACGTGCTCGCCGAGCAGGTGCGCAACGACGAGCCGTTCACGGTGACCGACCCGGACGTGACCCGGTTCTTCATGACGATCGAGGAGGCGGTCGGCCTCGTCCTCGAGGCGGCCCACCTGGCGCGGGGGGGCGAGACGTTCGTCCTCGACATGGGCCAGCCGGTGCGCATCGTCGACCTCGTGCAGAACTACTCGCGCCAGCTCGGCCTGCAGGAGGTCGACATCCGGTACACCGGCCTGCGGCCGGGGGAGAAGCTGCACGAGGTGCTCTTCTCCGACGCGGAGGACCGCCAGCAGACGGCCCACCCGCGGATCTTCAGCACGTCGAGCGCGACGACGGACCCCGACTTCGACGGTCAGCTCGACACGCTCTTCGAGGCCGCGTCGCGCAACGCCGTCGACGAGGTCAAGGCGGCCCTCGAGCTGATCCTGGGCAACTACCAGCGCGCCCGTGACGACCGGCGTCTCGTCGTCGCCGCGCCCTACCCGGACGACTACTGAGCCGACCCGCCCGGCACCCCGGAGCGGGACACCTCGCACGCACCGCAGCACACCAACGCCTGACCACATTCACGCACACCACGAGGAAGAGGGGACGATCGTGGACCTCACCGTCATCACGGGCACCGGGGCCGAGCACCCGGGACCCGGAACCACCGGAGCGACCCACCCGACGACCATCGTGCCGGGAACGCCCCGGGCACGGACCGCCACCGTCATCGAGGGACCGGGCCTGCTGGCCGACGAGGCGGTGCTGCAGTCGTTCGAGATGGGGGCGGCCGGCCTCGACCTCGCGGCGCCGCCGGTCGTGCTGCCGGACTTCCACCACAAGCGCAAGATGGAGATGCCCTCGAGCATCGCCGTGGCCACGCGCGGCACGATCCGACCGACGTTCACCAGCTCGTCGGTCAACTGCGGCATGGCCCTCATCGCGCTCGGGACCGACAAGCCCGCCGACCACGCGGTCGACGCGTTCTACCGGGCCGTCAAGGAGAAGTACCCCTACCCGACGCGCGGGGCCCGTGAGCTGACGGCCTCCGAGGTCGTCGCGGCCGCCACCGAGGGCGCCCAGTTCGCGGCCGAGCGGTGGGGTGTCGACGCCGAGGAGCTCGAGCGCATCGAGGAGTCCGGACGCGTCGACCTCGAGCCGTGGGGTGGCGGCGCCCGGCTGCGCAAGGAGATCCCCGCGCTGACCTGGCAGCTGGCGCGGCTGCGCTTCGGAACCGTCGGCCCGACGAACCACTTCGTCGAGCTGCAGCAGGTCGAGGAGATCCTCGACCCCGAGGCGGCCGAGCTGCTCGGCATCCGGCAGGGGCAGGTGACGCTCCAGTACCACGCGGGCGGTGGCGTCCTCACCGGCGAGATCGGTCACCTCTTCCAGCGTCGCAAGGACACCGCGCGCGCGATGAAGGCGGTCATGGCGGTGCAGAAGCCGCTCTACCACCTGGCCACGGCGCGGTCGGCGGCCCAGCTGCGCGAGCGGATGCGCCTCTACTTCGCCAAGGGCTGCGCGCCCGTGGACCTCGACAGCGACGAGGGCCAGCGGCTCATGCTCGCCAACGCGTCGGCGATGAACTACGGCTACGCCTTCCGCGTCGCGACCTACGCCGCGCTGCGGCGCCTCGCGCTCGACGCCTTCGGCGGGGAGCCGGGCCGGCTCGTCGTCGACTCGCCGCACAACTCGATCTACGAGGAGAACGTCGGCGGCCAGCGGGCCGTGGTGCACCGGCACAACTCGTGCCGGGCGTTCCCGGCCGACCGGATGCCCGAGGGGTCGGTCTTCGCAACGACGGGCCAGGCCGTGCTCCTGCCCGGCACGCACCGCACGTCCTCCTACCTCGCCGTGGCCGGCGCGCGCAGCAGCGACAGCCTCCACTCGGCCTGCCACGGCGCCGGCACCGTGATCGAGCAGTTCGAGAAGGACGGGCGCTCGACGCTCGACCCGGGCGGCCGCTCGACGCGTCGCTACCGCTACACCGACGAGGCCCCGTCGTCCGCGCCCCACCTCGACGACCACGGCGTCAACGCCGCCATGTCGGTGCTGACCCGGCACGGGATCGTGCGCCCGGTGGCGCGGATGAGGCCGTTCGCCGTCCTGCACTGACCGCATGGCCCGGATCGCGCCGGGTCCCTCCCACACGTCATCGCGCCCGACCCTTCCAGGAGCCGACCATGAAGCCTCGAGCCGTCATCTCAGCTGTGTCCGTGGGTGCCCTCGCTCTCGGATGGCAGCTCGTCGTGGCCCCCGCCGCGTCAGCCGCGACGTCCTGGTTCGTCGACGGCTCGTCGCCGACGTGCAGCGACGCCGGCTCGGGGACGTCGTCGGCGCCGTTCTGCACCATCAGCGGGGCGGCGGCTCGTGCCGTGACTCCTGGCGACACGGTGCGGGTCGCGCCGGGCACCTACCGGGAGCAGGTCACGGTCGGTGCCTCCGGCGCGGCCGGCGTGCCGATCACGTTCACCACCTCGGGGCCGGGTGTCGTCGTGTCGGGCACGCGTGACCTGTCGGCAGCCCCCTGGACCGCGGTGTCGGGCGGGACGTTCAGCACGCCGTACGCGCCCCCGAGCACCACCAAGCAGGTGTTCCTCGACGGCACCCGCCTCGCCGCCGGTACGAGCGCGACGACGCTGACCGCCGGGTCGTTCTTCCACGACCCGATCGCCAAGGTGCTCTACGTCAACCTCGGTGGCTCGGCGCCGACCGGCCGTGCGCTCGAGGCCGGCGCCCAGACGTACGGGTTCAACCTGGCGGGGCGCAGCGACGTCGTCGTCGACGGCTTCACCACGACCGGGCAGAACGGCGTCGGCCTGCGGGTGAGCGCCGGCAGCGCCGTGACGCTGCGCAACGTGACCAGCACCTTCAGCGCCGGCTCCGGCATCCTGCTCGAGGCCTCGAGCACGAACGTCACCGTGGCGAACGCGACGGTCCGCTCGGCCGCCTCGATCGGGATCAAGCTGGCCGCCACGACCGCGTCGACGATCACGGGCGCGAACGTCGCCGGCTCGGGCAACCACGGCATCTCGCTGCAGGGCTCGGTCGGCAACGTCGTCCAGGGCTCCGAGTCGGCCGACAACGTCGTGAGGTCCGGTACGGCCACCGCGGCCGGCATCGACGTCAGCGCGACCTCGACCGACACCGTGCTGCGCGGCAACGTCGTGCACGGCAACCAGGACACCGGAATCCAGGTCTACGGCGGCTCGGCGCGCGCCCTCGTCGTGCGGAACACGAGCTGGGGCAACGGCAACCACGGGTTCGACACGCTCGCCTCCACCGGCGTCACCTACGTGTCGAACACCTCCTACGGCAACCACGACGACGGGATCTCCGTCGAGGGCAGCAGCACCGGCGCCACCCTGCGCAACAACATCTCGGTCGACAACGGTCTGGCCACGGGCCGGCACGACCTCTACGTCGAGCAGGCCTCGATGACCGGCTTCACCGCCGACAGCGACGTGTTCTGGAACAGCCGGTGGGTGCCGGCCGTGCGGATCGGCCTGACCCGCTACCAGACGATGTCCGACTTCGCGGCGGCCACGGGCCTCGAGCCGGCAGGCCTGGGCAGCGACCCCCAGTTCGTCGACACCGCCGCCCACGACTTCAGGCCGGCGGCACAGTCCGCAGCGGTCGACTCGGCCGACGCCGGCGCGCCCGGCTTCGAAGCGAAGGATGCCGCGGGCAACCCGCCGGCCGACGACCCGACGGTCCCCGACCGGGGAGCCGGCGCGCCGACCTTCGCCGACCGCGGCGCCCTCGAGCGGCTGCCGCAGGCCGGCGACGCGACGACGAACGCACCTCACGCGGCCCTCGTGCTGTCGACGACGACCGGGCAGGCGCCCCCCACGGTCACCGTCACGGCCGACGCCCGAGGATCCAGCGACGTCGACGGACAGGGCATCGCCGGCTACACCTTCGACTTCGGCGACGGCACCGTCGTCGGTCCGCAGACCTCGCCGGTGGCGACCCACCCGTTCACCACGGCGGGCACCCACCTCGTCAGCGTCACGGTCTCCGACACCGGTGGGCTCACGGGGCGCGCCCAGGTGCCCCTGACGCTGACGGACCGGGCCACGGTGACCTACCACGTCGACAGCCGCAACGCGTCGTGCTCCGACGCCGCCGACGGCACGACGACGCCGTTCTGCTCGATCAGCCGCGGGGCCGCGGTGGCGGTCGCCGGTGACACCGTCCTCGTCGAGGCCGGCGACTACCGCGAGCAGGTGACGCCGGCCGCCACCGGCCTGCCGACGGCCCCCCTCACCTTCCGCGCCAACGGCGCCGTGCGCGTCCTCGGCTCGACCGACCTCGGCTCGCCCGCGCAATGGGTCGCCACCGGCACCACCGCCTGGAAGGCCACGGTCAGCGCGGCCGCGCCCGTGACCCAGGTGCTGCGTGGCGGGACGCGCCTCGCGGTCGCCCCGAGCGCCACGACGACGACGCCCGGCACGTTCTTCTACGACGCCGCGACGAGCACCCTCTACGTCGACGCCGGCGGGGCGAACCCGGCGTCCGGCACGACGATCGAGGCCTCGACGCGCTCCTACGGGTTCAAGCTGTGGAACGCCCGGTCGGTCGTCGTCGACGGGTTCACCACCCAGGGCCAGAACGGGGTCGGCGTCAGCATCCAGGACTCCGCCGACGTGGTCGTCTCCTCCGCCACGGCGACGCTCGCCTCCAGCTACGGCATCTCCTCCGACCGGTCGAACCGCACCCGGGTGTCCGGGTCGACGGCGAGCGCCAACGGCTCGATCGGCATCCGCATCGCGACGAGCCCCGCCGCCGTCGTGTCGGGCAGCACGAGCGCCTCGAACGGCTACCACGGCATCAGCATCCAGGGCAGCACCGGGGCGACCGTCGCCGACAACGTCACCCACGACAACGCCCAGCCGGTCCAGCGCCTCGCCACCGGCATCGACGTCAGCCTCGGATCCACCGGCGCGGTGATCGAGCGCAACACCTCCTACGCCAACCAGGACTCCGGCATCCAGGTCTACACCGGCTCGGACGACGCGAAGGTGCGCCGCAACATCGCCTACGACAACGGCGACCACGGCGTCGACTGCCTCAGCTCGCTGCGCGACCACGTCGTCGGCAACACCGTCGTCGGGAACGCCACCGCCGGCGTCAACCTCGAGGGCGGCTGCACGAACGCGCTCGTCGCGAACAACGTCAGCATCGACAACGCGGTCGGCAGCACCCGCACGACCGGCGACATCCGGCTGGACGCCAAGTCCTCGGCCGGCTCGACCGTCGACCGCAACCTCGTGTTCATGAGCGCGGGCGGGCCACTGTACGAGTGGAACTCGCTGCGGTACGCCACCGTGGCGGCCTTCCGGACCGCGAGCGCCCAGGGCGCCACCGACCTCGGCGCCGCGCCGCGGTTCGTCGACCAGGCCGCGCGCAACCTCGCGCTGACGATCACCTCGCCCGCGGTCGACAGCGCCGACCTCGGCGTCGCCGGCGCCTCGGTGACCGACCACGACGGCTTCGCCCCGGTCGACGTGCCGACCGTCGCCGACACGGGCGCCGGCACGCCGCCCTACGGCGACCGCGGTGCGCTCGAGTTCCACGACCTGCCCAAGCCGGTGGGCCCCACCGCGGCGCTCTCCGCCAACCCGGCGTCGGGCGCCCGCGCGCCCGCGACCGTGCAGCTGTCCGCGGCGGCCTCGACCGCGGGCGACCACCCGATCGCCACGTACACCTTCGCCTGCGGCGACGGCGCGACGGTCGGTCCGCAGGCCGCCCCGACCGCATCGTGCACCTATGCCGGCGGCGGGACGTACACGGCCTCGGTCAGCGTCGTCGACGCGTCCGGCCTCGCCTCGAGCGCCACCACGAGCGTCGGGGTCCTCGCCGCCTACGTCGCGCCGAGGGCAGCGCTCACGGCCACCCCGCGCTCCGGCGCCGTGCCCTTCCGGGTGGCGCTCAGCGCGACCGGGTCCTCGGATCCCGAGAAGGGCACGCTGACCTACACCTTCGTGTGCGGCACCGGCACGACCGTCGGCCCGCAGGCCGCGCCGACCGCGACGTGCACGTACTCACGGACCGGGACGTTCACGGCCCAGGTGACGGTGCGCAGCAGCGTCAGCGGCCTCTCCGGGAAGGCCACGACGACCATCACGTCCCTGGCCAACCGGCCGCCCACCGCGTCGCTCAGGCTCGTGAGGGGACCGACGACCGTCGCACCGGCGACCGCCATCTTCGACGCCTCGGCCTCGCGTGACCCGGAGCGACGGCCGCTGAAGTACACCTTCACGTGCGGCAACGGCACGCGCGTCGGCCCGCAGCTCTCCGCCCGGGCGACGTGCAGGTACCGGACCGGCGGGACGTTCCGGGCCACCGTCACCGTCACCGACGACGTCGGCCACCGGGTCACCAGTGCTCCCGTGACGGTTCGCGTCCGGATCAACCGCCCGCCGACCGCCCGGCTCATCGTGACCCTGTCGAGGCCGCACGCCCCGACGGTCGCCACACTCCGCGCGTACCGGTCGACCGACCCGGAGCGGCGCCGGCTCACCTACACCTACGCCTGCGGCAACGGGAAGGTCATCGGGCCGACCACGGCCTCGACGGCGACGTGCTCGTACCGCAAGAGTGGTACGTACTACATCAGGCTCACGGTCCGCGACGACGTCGGCCAGCGGTCCTCGGTCACCGTGCGGATCAGGGTCTAGCCCGGTCGCCGGGACGTGCGCAGCACCCCCGGCCCACGAGCGCGACCGGGACACCCACCCCCGACTCCCCCCGGGGAACGGTGTCCCGGCCGCCCAAGGCGCGGCCCGAGCATTCCCCCCGCTCGGGCCGCGTCCGGTGCACCGGCTCCGTCCGTCGCTCGTCGCGAGCACCGCGGGCCGGCCGTTCCTGCCCGACGACCGGTCGCAGGAGTCATGCGTTTGACGTAGGCGCTCGTCCGTTGCGGGAGCGATGTGGGAGCGCACGGCCGCACCTACCGTCGTCAGAGAGTCGGCGGGGCCGCATGCCCCGGCGCGTACCCACGGTCCTGGGGGGATCATGACGATCGACGAGGCATTCGGCCGGGTCATCCGCGGCCACTGGCTGATCATCCTGCTCTGCGTGCTCCTGCCCTTCGGAGCCGCCTGGTACATCGGCCGCAACCAGCCCAACAGCTACGAGGCCGTGGCCCGCGTCCAGATGGGCAGCGAGCTCGCGAACTCCAACGTGCAGGCCGACGCCACCAGCCAGCGCGTGCTCGGCATCGCGACGAGTCCAGGCGTCGTGCGCCAGGCCCTCGACAAGGGCGGCCTGCAGACGGACGTGGCGACCTTCGCCGCCAACAACATCGACGTGCGGCGCGTCGGCGTCTCGCCCGTCATGGAGATCGCCGTCACCGACACCTCGCCCAAGCGGGCCGCGATCATCGCGACCTCGCTGACGCAGGACGTCATCGAGTTCTCCAACGTCGGTGACCAGCCGGCCGTCGCGCAGCGGCGCACCCAGGTGCAGCGCCAGCTCGACTCGATCGCCAAGCAGCGCCAGCAGCTCGTCAGGAGGATGCCGGGCGCCTCGCCGAACGGCGTCCTCGCACTCCAGGCCCAGCTGACGTCGCTGACGACGACCCAGGGTGAGCTCGAGCGCCAGCTGTCCGACCTCGACCTGTCCACGGCGACGACGTCGCGCGCGGTGCTGCTCGACCCGGTGCGTGAGCCGACGATCCCGCTGCCGGCGGCGGTCTACCAGCGCGCCGTGCTCGTCGCCCTCCTCGGCGCGCTCTTCGGCGTGGGCCTCGCGGCCGTCCTCGAGGCGTTCCGGCCGAAGCTGCCGTCCCCGCGAGTCGTCGCCCGCACGTTGGGCGTGCCGCACGTCGGCTACCTGCCGCACCGCGACCTGGCGCCGAGCACGCTCGGGGCCGCCGGCCCGATCGCCGACCGGCTCGCCCTGCTCGCGCGGCGGTACGACGCGACGCAGCTGCTGCTCGTCCTCGTCGACGCGCGCGAGGAGGCGTGGGCCCGGTCCCTGGCGCCGCTGCTCGGACCACAGGGCCAGGAGAACGGGCACCGCCTCGTCGTGCAGGTGCTCGGCCGCGAGTGGGCCGAGCCGGGGGAGCGTCCCGTCGTCGTCGTGCTCTCGCCCGACCAGGTGTCCTCGGCGGCGATCGAGCGGACCCGGGCGCTCCTCGATGCGCTCGGCTGGCCGGTCGTCGGCGTCGTCAGCTACCCGCACGGGCACCGGCACTGGTGGTCGCGACGACGGGCCCGCCGTGCCGAGCGCGAGGCCCTGCGGCCCGTCGCGGCCCACGACGGCGTCGTCGTCGCGCCGCGTGCCGACGGCGCGGCGTCGGGTCAGGCGCGTGGTGGTTCCGGTGACGCCGGGGGCGCATCGCACGACTTCGACCCCGCGGTCTCGGTGTGGGAGTCGCCCTGGGACCGCGAGCCCGCCGGGAGAACGGCCGCAGCGACACCGAGCGCCGACCGCCCGAACGGACGGGCCGCCACGGCGGTCGCGCCGGCGCGGGAGAGCGCGGTCGACACCGATGGTGACGGCCACGTGACCCCCGAGCCCGCCGCACCCGCGGAGGCCGACGGGGCCACGTCCGCGGACCCCTCGCCCGCCTCCGGGACGGACTCCGCCTCGGAGGGGGTGCTGCGCTGATGAGCGTGTGGCTCCGCACGGCGGGACTCGTCGTGCACGTCGACGGCGACGACGCCTGGACCGAGCTCGTCCGTGAGTCCTGCGCCGGGCAGGAGATGTCGGGGCCGGCCGCGACGGCGGACGTCCACGTCACCGTCTCGGGCGACGCGACCGTGTCGGCCCGCGCCGGCCACCGCCTCGTGACGCGGGGCGCGTGGACCGACGGCCGCGAGGTGGTCCTCACCGACGCGTGCTCGAGCGGCCTCGACGTCGTCGTCCGGCCGGGGCGGGGCACGCTCGAGGTCGTGGCCCGGCCGCTGCGGGGCTGGCGCCAGCGGGCCCTGGGCCTGGCCGCACCGGACCGGCAGGTGCTCCTGCAGCGGGCCGTGCTCGTGCAGTACCCGGCCCTGTGGTGGGCCGGCACGAAGGGTCAGGTGCCGATGCACGTGTCCGCGGCGACGGTCGACGGGTACGCCGTCGTGCTCGCCGGGCCCGGCGGGGTCGGCAAGTCGACGCTCGTGGCCACGCTCACCGGACCCGCCGACGCGCCGGTCAGCGACAACCTCTGCACCACCGACGGTCGTATCGTGCACGGTCTGCTGGAACCCACACGGGCAGAGGGTGGCTCGGGACGACGGATGCCGCACGGCCGGCGTGAGTCCGCCTGGTCGCGGCACGTCGACTCCGTCCTACCGGACGCCGTGCTCGTCCTCTCCCGCGGCGACTCCGACGCCGTCGAGGTGAGCGGCACCGACCCCGACGCCGCCGCGCGCGAGCTCGTCGGCGGCACCTACGCGGCGGGCGAGCTCCGGCGCTACTGGGCGTACGCGGCGACGCTCGCCCTCGGCACGGGGCTCGGGCCCGCCCATCCTCCGGTCGCCGACGTCGCCGGCACGCTGGCCGGCAGCGTCCCCGTGCTCGGGGTGCGCCTGCCGCGTACCCCCGGCACGACGCTGGGCGAGATCGTCGAACGGGTCCGAGCACTGGTGCCGGCCGAGGAGGTGGGGTCCTGATGACGAAGCGAGTCGTGCACGTCGTGACCCGCTGCGTCGCGGGTGCGGGCGGCGTCGCCGTGCGTGGGGCCGTGGCCCTCGACCCGAGCCGCTACCAGAGCGTGCTCGTCACCGGCACCCGTGAGGGGGCCCTGCTCGACCGCGCCCGCGCCGCAGGCGTCGAGGTCGTCGTCGTGCCCGAGCTCGTCTCGCCGATCCAGCCGCGTGAGGACGCCACCGCGTTCGGCCGGCTGCTCGACCTCGTGCACGAGTGGCGTCCCGATGTCGTGCACACGCACAGCGCCAAGGCCGGCGCGCTGGGCCGGATGGCCGCCTCCCGGAGCGGCGTGCCACTCATCGTCCACACCCTGCACGGCTTCCCGTTCCACGAGTTCCAGAACCCGGCGCTGCGGGCGGCCTACATCCGCATCGAGCGCCGCCTCTCGCGGGTCACCGACGCCTACCTCGCGGTCGGCACCGGCGTCGCCGTCGAGGCGCTGCGCCGCGGGCTCGCCCGACCCGACCAGCTGCACACCATCGGCCCGGCCGTCGACGAGCCGAGCGTCCGCCTCGACCCGGCGACGCGGGCCCGGGGACGGGCGCTGCTCGGGCTGCCCGACGACGTGCCCGTGCTCGGCACCGTCGGACGCCTCGACTTCCAGAAGGCGCCCGAGGTCATGCTCGAGGCGCTCCGCCGGATGCGCACCCCCGCCGTGCTCGTCTGGGCCGGCGACGGCGAGCTGGCCGAGCGCACCCGCCGCGACGTGCACCGCCTCGGGCTCGACGCCCGGGTGCACCTGCTCGGCAACCGCTCCGACGTCGCGGCCCTGCTGCCGGCGTTCGACGTCTTCGCGATGGCGAGCCGCTACGAGGGCCTGCCGTGCGTCGTCGTCGAGGCCCAGCAGTGCGGGATCCCGGTCGTCGCCACGGCCGTCAACGCGGTGCCCGACGTCGTCATCCCGGGCGAGACCGGCCTGCTCGTACCGCCCGGCCGCGCCGACCTGCTCGCCGCCGCCGTCGACCACGTCTTCGCCCACCCCGAGGAGGCTCGGCTGTGGGCCGCCCACGCGCAGGCCCACCTCGGCGACCGGTACGACCAGACGACCGCCGGTGAGGTGCTCGACCGGGTCTACTCCCAGGGTCCGGCCCAGCCGCGCCGCCAGCTCGTGGGTCTCGGCGGCACCAGCCCGGTCCGTCTCCAGGCGAGGGCGTCATGACGGCCGCGCCGTCCGTGCTGCGGTCGCGGGCCGCGGTGCCCGCCTCGGCATCCGTGCTCGTGCCGTCGGGCGCGCCCGTCGTGTGGCCGTCGGTGCCCGCCGACGCCGAGCGGGCCCTGGGGCTGCCCGCCGGGTCGCCCGTGGCGCTGGCCGACCGCCGCGCGGGTGGGCGGGGGCGGTTGCGTCGGGCCGCGGTGCGGCTCGGCGTCGAGGTGGAGTCGGAGTACGTCGTGCTGCCGACGTGGTCGTCGGCGACGTTCGTGGCCGCCGACGACCGCGACGCCGTCACGTGGCTGCTCTCCACCTTCCTCACGACGCCGCCGCGCGTCGTGCGTGGTCGCCTGGCCCTCGAGGCGGTCCGCCGCCTCGTCGCGGCCGTGACGCGCACGCGCCTCGGCGCCGCGTCGGTCCGTCTCGTCCTCGGCGCGCTCGTGCCCGGGCGACTCGTCGTCGGGGTCCGCCGGTGACCGACATGGTCGCCCCGGACACCGTGCCTGCCGAGGCCGGTGACCTCCTCCGTGCCGCGCTGCGCGAGCACGCCGGGCCGGCGACGCCGCGGCTCGTCGTCGTCGGGCTGTCCAAGGACGAGAATCCCAAGGCGACGATCCTCGTCTTCGACCCGGGTCGCGCCCGGCCGCGCCTCGTCGCGAAGGTCGCCCTGACCGCGGTGGCCGCCGTGTCCGTCGTCGCCGAGGCCACGTCGCTTCAGGCCCTCGGCTCCCTCGACCCCGGGCTCGTCGGCGGGACCGTGCCCCGGCTCGTCGACATCCGGCGCGACCGCGGTGGAGCGGTACTCGTCACCGAGGCCGTGCCCGGGACCCCGATGTCGGTGGACTACCACCGCTGGCGCGGGACGACGCGCCCCGACGCCGTCCGCGCCGACCTCGCCGGCGCCGCGTCGTGGCTGCGCGACCTGTCCCAGGCGGTCGGTGGGCTGCCCGAGTCGAGCTCGCCCGGCGGCTGGCCCGGCATCGCCAAGCGGCTGCGGGCCCGGTGGCCCGCCGACCCGGTGGCCCGCGACGTGGCGGACGCGGTGGCCACGACGATGCCGAGCCTGCGGCTGCCCGCGGACGGCCCGTGGTCGGTCGTGCACGGCGACTTCTGGGCCGGAAACGTGCTGCGCACCGACGGACGCGTCACCGGCGTCGTCGACTGGGAGCACGCCGTCGTCGGCGGCGACCCGCTGCGCGACCTGACCCGCTTCGCCCTGTCCTACGTGCTCTACCTCGACCGGCACACCCGCAGCGGCCGCGAGGTGCGCGGTCACCCCGGGCTCGTCGCCGGTCCGTGGGGCGAGCCGGTGCGCTACCTCGTGGCGGGCGAGGGCTGGCTGCCCGAGCTCGTCCACGGCGTCCTCGCCGAGCACCTCGAGCGGACTGGGCGTGACCCCGGCCGCTGGCGCGACGTCCTCGCCGTCGGCACGGCGGAGGTGGCGGCGCTGTCGGACGAGGCCATCTTCGCGCGCCAGCACCTGCTCCTCGCGGCGGAGCTGTTCCGATGCTGAAGATCATGACGCCGTACGCCGTCGCCGCGCCGCCCAGGGATGCGAGCGACGCTGCGGCGCAAACGGTTCCGGATCGCAGCACGGAGCTGCCGGGCGCTCGCGGACCGCGCCGGGTGGCCGCGGCCCTGACAGTGGCGATCTGCGCGATGCCGCTCCTCGTGCCGAGCGGTCCCGGCAACACGGCCATCGCCGACATCGGCATCCTCGCGGTCGTCATCACCGTCGCGGCCTGGCTGCGCACCAAGGCCGTCCCGGTCTCGATGCCCTACGTGCTTCCGGTCAGCATCCTCATGCTGGCCGGCTCGGTCGCGGCCTACCACTCCGGCGACGCGACCGCCCTGCTGCCCGTCGTGCAGGACCTCTTCCTGCTCGTCTGGTGCGCGTGCATCGCCAGCGCGGTGCGCCAGTACCGCTGGCTGCTCGCCGTCGTCCTGCGGGCCTGGGTGTGGTCGGGCATCGCGTGGGCGGTCGTCCTCTGCGTCGGGCGCCTCGCCCGCATCAGCTGGATGGCAGGACTCAGCTCCAAGGACGGTGGCCGGGCCTCGCTGACCTTCGCCGACCCGAACCTGTGCGCCAACTACTTCCTCATCGTCCTGGCCCTGCTGCTCGCGACCTCGGTGGTGCGACGGCGCTGGATCCGGTTGGCCGGCGTGGGCGTGATCCTGCTCGCCATGGTCTTCACCGGCTCGAACGGGGGCGCCGTCGGGCTCGGCGTCATGCTCGTCGTGGCTCTCGTCGTCGGCCTGGTCCGACGCCGGGGGGCCGTGGTGGCGGCAGCCGTCGCGTGCATCGCCGCCGCCGCCCTCGGGGCGGTCGCGCCCTCGGTCGACATCAACGCCATCGGGCAGCAGGCGAGCGACAGCTTCCAGGTGCTGCGCGACTCGCTCGGGCGCACCGACGAGTCGAGCGGCTCGCGCACCGAGCTCGCGACCGAGACCTTCGGCCTCTACCTCGAGGGTGACCTTCTCGGCGTCGGGCCCGGTCGGACGAAGGCGACGCTGAGCGGGCAGGCCGCGCCGTACATCAAGGAGGCGCACAACGACTACCTCGCGACGCTCGTGGAGCGCGGGGCGGTCGGTGGCATCGGACTCGTCGTGCTCCTCGTCGTCATCGCCTTCCGGCTCGGCCGGGTGGCGTTGTGGCCGCAGGAGCCGGAGGTACGGGCCCTCGTGCCGCGACCGGAATGGCTGCTGGCCCTGTGCTGCGCACTCGTGGTGGCCGGGCTCTTCTACGAGGTGCTGCACTTCCGCCACGTGTGGGCCCTCTTCGGGCTCATCGCCGGTCTCGACCCGGGCTCCCGCGGCGTGCGCCCGTTCGCCCGGGTGCCCGAGGGGAGGTCGTCATGACGTGGGGGCGCGTGCTCGAGCAGGCCAGGCCGCGGCTGCGCGGCACCACGGCACGGTCGGTCATCGGCAACGTCGGAGCGCGGCTCGTCGCCCTCCTGTCGATCGCGCTCGTGACCGTGCTCGTGGCCCGCACCGGCGGTGCCGACGACGTCGGCGTCCTCGCCCTGATGCGAGTGCTCCCCGGCCTCGTCGGCGTCGTCGCCGCGTGCGGGCTGCCCGGCGCCATGGGCTACTTCGTCGCCGGGCCGGAAGCGAGCCACCGCGGCCTGTGGCCCACGGTCCTTGCGACGATGGCCGCCGGCGGCCTGCTCGGCACCGCGGTCTGGGTCGTGCTGACCCCGATCGTGCACGACCACCTCATGAGCACGACGACGACCGCCGTCGTCCTCGCGACGGGAGCGACCGTCGCGACCCAGCTGCCGGTCGCCGTGGGCAAGTCGTGCCTGCAGGCGCTCGGCGACGCGAAGGGGTCGAACATCGTCACCGCGGCCGAGGAGGCCGTCTTCGTGCCGGCGTTCCTGGGCCTGTGGGTCCTCGGGCTGCGCGGCGGATGGCTGCTCGTGGCCTCGCTGCTGCTCGCCGACGTCGTCGTCGCCGTGCACGCGTGGGTGCGGATCGCCAAGCGGGTCCACGAGCGCGGGGGACGCCTCGTGGGCCGGCCCGACCTCGCCCTCGCGCGCCGCATGGCGGCCTTCGGCGGTCGCAGCCAGGTCGGGGGCATCCTCAACCTGCTCAACCTGCGCCTCGACGTCGTCGTCCTCGGCGCGATGACGGGGCCGGCGCAGGTCGGCGTCTACGTCGTCGCGTCGAAGTACGCCGAGCTGCTGCGCCTGCCGGGGCTGGCCCTGACCTGGGTCACCTACCCGCAGTTCGCCGGTCGCGCGGACGGCGCGCGGCACCCGGAGTGGCTCCGGGTGGGTCGCCTCGTAGCGCTCGGGGCCGTCGCGGCCGTCGTCGTCGCGGCCAGCGCCACCGTGGTCCTGCCGGTCCTCTACGGCGAGGCGTTCCGCGACGCCGTGCTCCCGGCGGTCTGGATCTGCCTCGGCCTCGTCGTCGAACCGGCCGCGGGAGTCGCGTCCGGCTACCTGCTCGGGTCTGGCCGACCGGGGCTCAACTCCCTGATACTCGGTGGGGGGTTCATCGTGACCCTCGTGCTCGACCTGCTGCTCATCCCACGCCACGGATCGCTCGGGGCGGCCTGGGCCAGCGCCGTGGCCTACCTCGTCACCGACGTGCTCCTCGTCCGGTCGTGGCGACGCCTCGTGAGGAGGACACCGTGAACCTGTACCCCCGCCGGCGTTCTCCCCGATGCTCTCCCCGACGTTCCTCCCGAAGCTCTTCCCGACTCTCCGCGCTGCCGGCCGCCGCGCTCGGCGCCGTCCTGCTCACGGGCTGCGCCGCGTGCACCTCCGGTTCCGCGGCGGCGCCGACGACCCCGGCCACGGGGCCGGTCACGCTGCGGCCCCAGTACGTCGCGCTCGCCGAGGCCGTCGCGGCCCACGGCGCGCAGGCCTGGGTCGAGGCCGACCTCATCAAGGCCTGGGTCACCGGGCCGGAGCGGTACGCCTCGGCGCTCGACGCCGTGGTGAGGCTGGCCGACCGGAAGGGCGTGGCGGGCGTCAAGATCGCCGACGAGCTCGGCTACCAGGACGGCACCGATGCCGCGACCGTCATGGCCTTCCTCACCGCGACGACCCGCGCCCTGCACGAGCGGCTGCCCGGCCGCAAGGTCGTCGTCGACTTCATCGTGCCCGAGCTCGGCTGCCTCAGCTGGAGCGGTGTGCCCGAGTCGGTGGCCGGTGCCGCGTCGGCTGCCGGACGACGCATGTGCGGTGCCGCCGAGGTGGCGCGCAACCCGGCCGTGGCGCTCAACGCGGTCGACGGCTACATCGCCAAGGGCGGGCTCGACATCGTCGACCTCAGCGCGGGGCTGCGCACCGGGGCCGAGTACGCAGGGTGGGGCACGACGCGCGACGCGGCCATGGCCGCCGCGTGGGACGAGGCGTCGCGGCGGTGGGGCACGGACGTGCGCCTGCAGGCGCGCAAGGCCCTCGCGCACCCCGGCCCGTACGACGGGACGAAGGAGTCGGCCGAGGCCGACGTGCACACCTACGTCGACATCCCGCTGGCGCACGGCGCCCACGCCGTCGACATCTGGACGTGGAGCCAGCCCTACAAGGGCGGCACCTACCTGCTGACCGACCCCGGGCTCGCGCCCAACGACCTGACCCGGGCGCTGCTCGAGCGCCGCCGGCGCGGCGTCGAGCTGTGGACCCACATGACGCCCTCGTCGCTGCAGGTCGGGCTCGAGCAGGACGTCACCTCCGCTACGTCGATCTTCAGCGGCGTGCTCGTCGCGTCAGGAACGGGGTGAGCCATGACGATCCGTGACGCCGTGCCCGAGCCGTCCCCGCCGAGTGCGACCGGTGGGCGCACCGCCGTGCGGTCAGGCGTTGGTGCTCACGCGGGCAGCGCTGCGACTCGACGACGCCCGCGCGTCGGGAGCATCTCCCGGCAGCGCCGCGCGCTCGATGTCGCCGTCGCCGCCACGAGTCTCGTCCTGCTCTCGCCCGTGCTCCTCGTCGTGGCGCTCGCGGTGCGCCTCTCGAGCCCCGGGCCCGTCATCTTCCGGCAGGTCCGGCTGACGCGCGGACGGACGCCGTTCACGCTGTACAAGTTCCGCACGATGCGCGTCGGCGCCGCCGGACCCGAGGTGACGCGTCGGGGCGACCCGCGCGTCACCGCGCCCGGCCGGCTGCTGCGCAAGACGAGCCTCGACGAGCTACCGCAGCTGGTCAACGTGCTGCGCGGGCAGATGACGCTCGTCGGGCCGCGCCCGGAGACCCCTGCCCTCGCGGCGCGCTACCCGGCCGAGGTGGCCTGGGTCCTCGACGAGACCCCGGGGCTCACCGGGCCGGCACAGATCAGCCTGCGCGACGACGTCAGCGTCGTCGCCGTGCCGGGCGTCGGGGAGGCGTCGGTCGCCGACCCCGAGGTCGTGGAGCGCTGGTACGTCGAGCACCTCGTGCCGCTGCGCGTCGCGACCGACCTCACCTACCTGCGGCGTCCGACGCTCTGGGCGACGCTGCGGGTCATCGGGTGGACGGCGCGCTACCTCGTCACGGGGCAACCACCGGTGATCCCACCTGGCGGCTGACGAGCGGGTCGCAGCGGGCGTTGAGGCACTCCCCGGTGCCGAGGTCGAACTCGAAGTTGTGGGCCAGGCAGCGCAGGACGCCGTCGCGGATGACGGCGCCGTGCGCGAGGTCCTCGCCGGCGTGCGGGCAGTAGCGGCTGACCTCCCAGTCGCGCCGGCCGTCCGCGCACCGTTCGGCGAGCGTCACGGTGTCCTCGGGGTCGCGCTCGGTCTCGTAGCGCTCGACCTCGTCGAGGGCCGCGGCGTCGGCGTGCTTGAGCAGCCCGACGAGGTAGTCGTTGTACCGGTCCGGGTCGCGCCAGGCCGAGATGCGCAGCGACAGGAACAGGTCCTCCCACCGGACGCGTCCGGTGAGCACGGCATCGAGCCAGCGGGCCTCGACGGTGATCCGGTAGCCCGGTGCGGGGCTGCTGCCGGTCAGGTCGACGCTGCACCGCGACGGCCCGAGCTCGACGTCCCACGTGCCACCGTCCTCGCCGCCGACGACGAAGCGCACCGTCATCCCGATCCGGTGCAGGAAGTAGTCGGACAGGGCGCCGAGCTGCTCGAAGTGGGCGGCGAACCGCTGGGCGAGGCCGCTGCCCCGGGGCGGGTCCGGGAAGGCCGCGTACACGGCGGCGACGTCCCCGGCGCGCCGCTCGGCGTACGCGGCCAGGTAGGCGTGCAGGTCGTCCGGGAGCCGACCGTCGGCCGCGACGTCGTCGCGGTCGCCGAGGAGGCTGAAGCCCTCCCACTGCGGGTCGGGCTCCACGACGCCGGTGCCGACGTCGATGCGGTCACCGGGCAGCAGGCGCACGACGGCCTGGTCGCGCAGCCTCGAGCGCAGGTGGGCGGCGGCCTGCCCCGTGTCGGGGAAGATCCCGGGTGGCGCGATCCGGTCGTTGTGCTGGGCGAGCGCGGGGTCGAGGAAGCAGGGTGGGCCGGCGTAGGGCATGACGATCTTCGGCGGGGCAGCGCGCAGGAGGCGGCTCACCGACTTGAACTTGCCGATCCGCTTGTCGGCGCTCATCGAGGCGATGACCTCGGGCGGGTACTCGTAGCAGATCGGGTGCCAGGACGCCCCGGACATCTGCACGCCCATGAGGTCGAGCGGGCGGCCCACCTCCTCGACGGCCCGGCGCAGCTGCGCGACCGTGAGACGGGCGTCGTTGGTGTGCAGGATCGCGTGGCCGGCGGCGTACACGAGGACCGCCGAGTCGTGGCACATGGGCGACTGCTCCTGGATGACCGTCACCCAGTCGCCGTGGCGGTTGAGCGCGAGCCGCTCCCAGCGGTCCAGCTCGATGACGACGTTGCGGATCCCGGCGGCCCGGATGCGCGAGATCATCTCCGGCGCCGGGTAGCGCGGGATGACGATGCGCACGTGCTCGGGCAGGATCCGCAGCAGGTCGAGGTCGAGGTGGTCGAGGTGCTCGTGGGAGATCGCGACCCAGTCGGCGTCGAGCACGTCGGGCCGCAGCAGGTGCGAGTTGTCGGGGAACGGGAACCACGACCCGAGGAAGGCGCCCTGCGGCGACATCCACGGGTCGCAGAGCATCGTCAGGTGCGGGGCGTCGATGCGCAGCCCCGCGTGTCCCAGTGAGGTCACGACCGGCGCGTTCATGCCTCGATCGTGCGTCCGCCCGGTCCCGAGGGGCACCGCCGCGCGGACGACCCCGCCCTACAGCAGGTGCAGTAGTGAGAAGGCCGCCGAACCCGGGTGACGCACTCCCGGTCGACAGGGCATGCTGTGGCCCGACGGACGGGGGGATCGAATGGCCCGACATGGAGGGTGAGGCGCGGCCGAGCGAGGCGGCCGACGCGGCGCAGCCGAGGCTGCGTGTCGCGGCTGCGACGCTGCGCGGCCGGGTCGAGCAGCTCGTCCTGGACCGCCGGTTGGCGCGGCCCACGCCCGGGTTCCGGCTGCTCGGCGAGGGCGTCGAACAGATCGACGCGGGGCTCGCGGCGCTCGAGCCGACGGCCCGGTCGAGCGTGTTCACCATGCAGCCGCTGATTTCCTGGGACCCGCAGAACGGCATGCTCGAGCTCGACGACCGGACCCGCCGGCGCGGGCTCGACTTCAGCCTGATCACGGGCGAGCGCAGTGCCCAGATCTTCCCGCTGCTCCGCTCCGAGATGCCGCACGTCCGGTTCGGGCCTGCGCCGGCCCAGTTCATCGTCATCGACGGCGTCACGGCCGTCCTGGGCGGACCTCGCAACGACGACGGGTACCCGACCGCCTGGTTGACGACCCGCGCTGACCTCCTGACGCTGGTCCGCGAGATCTGGGACATCGCCCGGCCGCTGTCCCGCGCGGGCGTCCCGGACGGTGTGGCGGCGCCGTTCACGGCGAGGCAGTGTCTCGTCGCCAGACGGATGGTGCTGGGCGCCAAGGACGCCGCCATCGCCCGTGAGCTCGGGGTGTCGGTGCGGACCGTCGCCGCCGAGGTGGCGGCCCTGCTGCACGGCCTCGGCGTCGCGTCCCGGACCGAGGCGGCCCTCGTGCTGCGTGGCGGCAGCGACCGCGAGGCGCCCGGTCGCCGGCGTCCGGACCCGGGCACCAGGCGCTGAGGCCCCGGGCCCGTCGGCCGGTCGCTGCCGCAGGCGTCAGGCGGGGGAGAGCCGCAGGATGACGTCGGCCTGGTCGTCGGAGACGTAGACGTCGCCCGTCGGGGTGACCAGCAGGCCCTGCGGCTCGACGAGGCCGGAACGGGCCAGCACGGTCGGCGCCCCGCCGGCGGCCGGCCATCGCCGTACGTCGTGGACGACGTGACGCACGTCGGTGACGAGCAGGTCGCCGGCGCCGTCGAACGCCAGGTCGTCGGGCATGCTCGCACGGGCGAATCGGGTGCGGCTCCCACCCGGCCCCAGGCGCCAGACGTCCCCGCCGCACTCGTCCGCGACGTACACGGCACCGTGGGAGTCGACGACGGCACCGACGGGATGCACGAAGCCACGGGCGAGGGGAGTCAGTGAGCCGCCTCGGGGCGCAAGGCGATAGATCGTCCCGGTGACTGGGTCAGGGACGATGAGGGTGAGCGTCCCTGCGTCCCAGGCAATCCCGTCGACGCCACCACGGCAGGTCGCCTTGACCGGACGCCCGGGAAGCGTGGCGAGGACGTGTGGCGACTGCTGCCCGGGCGCGTAGGCAAGCACGCGGTTGGTGTTCTCCTCGGCGACCACGAGGGTGCCGTCGGCGAGCTGGACCAGGCCCTCGGGGCCGTCGAGGCCGCGGTGCACGACGCGCGTCGACCCGTCGGCGGCCAGACGCGTGATGGTGCCGTTGGTGTAGTCGCTGTACAGCAGGGCGCCGGAGGGGTCGAGCGCCAGGTCGTCGGGGTGGTCGGTGCCGTGGTGCACGACGCTCGTGCGGTACCTGCGTGGGGCGCCGGCCGCAGGCGTCGGGGAGCGGCCGGACGTTCCCGACGGCGTCGCCGCCGCCACGCTCGGGCCGGTGGGGACCGTCGAGGTGCCCATGGAGGTGCCCATGGAGGTGCCCGTCGAGGTCCCCGTCGGGGCGCCCGCAGTGGAGGTGGCGGACGCGCCGGTCGGGTGCTGCGGTGTGGCTCCGCTGCAGGAGGCGAGACCGGTGCACGCCACGGCAGCGGCCACGGCCGTGGCCACGGCCCGTGACACCCGCGGGAGGCCGACGCGTCCGCGCACGGACCGAGGCTAGGCGGCGCGCCTGTGCCGGGCCCGTGAGCAGGCTTGGAGTGGTCGGGGCCGGAGGCGGCGCGGGGGATTGTGGGGAGGGCGCGGTCGAGGCACTCGCGCGCAGCCGGTAGACTGGCTGACAGCGACCCGCCCAGTTCTGCCTCGGGTCGCCTCTTCTGCGCCTGGCGCCCCGCGCCGGCCCCGTCGATTCGCTCTTGCGCCGCGACCCCTCGATGACCGAGGCCCCTCGCGCCGGGCAGAACGACCACATCCACTTTTTGGAGTACCCCGCTGTGTCCACTGACACGACCTTTGCCGCCCTCGGCGTGCCCACCTCGCTCGTCGCGGTCCTCGAGGACCTCGGCATCACCACCCCGACCCCGATCCAGGCGGCGACGCTGCCCGACTCCGTCGCCGGGCGCGACGTGCTCGGCCGCGGCCGCACCGGCTCGGGCAAGACCTACGCCTTCCTGCTGCCCCTGCTGACGCGCCTGTCGCAGTCCGGCGCCCGACCGCAGCCGCGTCGACCGCGGGCGCTCGTCCTCGCCCCGACGCGTGAGCTCGCGACCCAGATCGAGGCGGCCATGGCGCCGCTGGCCCGCCCCCTGGGACTGAGCTCGCAGACCGTCTTCGGTGGCGTCGGCCAGAACCCGCAGGTCCAGGGCCTGCGCAAGGGCGTCGACGTCGTGGTGGCCTGCCCCGGCCGCCTCGAGGACCTCATGCAGCAGGGCCACGTGTTCCTCGACGCGGTCGAGATCACGGTCCTCGACGAGGCCGACCACATGGCCGACCTCGGCTTCCTCCCCGGTGTGCGCCGGATCATGGAGAAGACCCCGCGCGACAGCCAGCGCCTGCTCTTCTCGGCCACGCTGGACGGCGCGATCAACGTGCTGGTCAAGCGTTTCCTCTCGAACCCGGTGACGCACCAGGCCGACTCGGCCCAGTCGCCGGTGTCGACGATGAGCCACCACGTGCTGCACGTCGACAACGGTGCGCACCTGCCGGTCATCCTCGACCTCGCCGCGGCCCCCGGTCGCAAGGTCGTCTTCACGCGGACCAAGCACCGCGCCAAGAAGCTCGCCAAGCAGCTGAACGCGTCGGGAGTTCCGGCCGTCGAGCTGCACGGCAACCTGAGCCAGGGCGCGCGAACCCGCAACATGGACGACTTCCACACCGGCCGGGCGCAGACGCTCGTCGCCACCGACATCGCGGCGCGCGGTATCCACGTCGACGACGTGGCCCTCGTCATCCACGCCGACCCGCCGGTCGAGCACAAGGCGTACCTGCACCGTTCCGGTCGCACCGCCCGGGCGGGCAACGCCGGCACGGTCGTCACGATGATGCTCGACGACCAGGTCCGCGACGTGCGCGACCTGACCCGCAAGGCCGGCATCAAGCCGACGACGACGCGCGTCGCGCCGGGTCACCCGCTGCTCGAGGAGCTCGCCCCGGGTGAGCGCTCCTTCGCGGGCGCCCTGGTCCGCGAGGCTCCGGTCGCCCGGGCGGCCGCTGGCTCGGGGGAGACCTCGGGTCGTGGCCGGGGTCGTGGCCGTGGCCGTGGCCATGGCGGCGCCCAGGCAGCCGACGGTGCAGCCACGGGTGGCGCCCGCGGCGCAGGGCGCTCCGGTGGCCGTGGTCGGGGTCGTTCGGGCGCGGCCTCGTCCGAGTCGCGGCCCGACGCGCGCCCCGAGTCCCGGACCGGCGGTCGCCGCTCGGGCGGCCAGGGGGCCCAAGGCCAGAAGCGTCAGGGCGGCCAGGGTGGTCAGGGCGGCTCGGGCCGTCGCGGCGGCTCGACGACCGTCTACTCGACGAGCAGCGGCGGCAGCGCCGCGGCGTTCTCGGCCGGCACCCGGGCCGGGTCGCGCCGCTCCCGCTGACACGACCTGATCCCGGCCGACCGGGCCACTCGACCCTGCCGACGGGTCGAGTGGCCGGATCGAACCCCGGGTTCGACGCCTGGGCGCCGTTTCGTCGGTTCGTTCCGGCCACTCGGCCCGGGGTCGCGGGTCCGCCGGGCGTCGGCCGGGTGCTTGCCCTGAGGCGTCGGTCGGGGTTCCACTGGGAGGGTGGGACGTTCCGCTGCCGTGGCGCTCTATGTGCTGGCGCTCGTGGTCGTCGTCGTGACGGTCGACGTGCTGTTCTTCCGCAACCACTTCTGGGAGCGCCTGGCGGTCAACGTCGGCATCGTCCTCGTCTTCAGCGGGTTCTTCTACCGCTTCATGCGACACACCTGAGGCGCTGGGGTCCGACGCATCCCGTCGTCGGCGGCCCGTAGGCCGTCGCGCCAGGTCGCGTGGAAGGCACGACGGACGGGGCCCTTCGTCGAGCTCGACGCCGCATTGGCGCGGGCGCGGCAGGGCCTCCTCGCGCATGTCGTCGTCATCGGCCGGGTGCACCCACACCGCGCCTTCCTCCACCACCCGGCCGTGCAGCGCGTGGGGGCGTCCAGGACTGGCTGGCGCGCCTGCCCGCAGGCGCCCGCACGCGTGGCACGCTGAGCCCGTGCCCTCGCGACTGCGGTTCGTCCTGAGCCAGCTCGGCTCGAAGCCCGGTGGGAAGGACGCGTTGTCCTCCCTCCTCGACGCCGCGGCGCTGCCCGGCCCGGGCTGGGCCACGCTCGACGAGCGCACGTGGCGCACCGGCCGACAGAAGCCCACCGAGCCGTGGGCGCAGCGGGCGGCGGCAGCCGGCAGCATCACCGCCTGGCGCTCGTACCAGTCCGAGGACCGCACCCTCTGGCTCCAGCGCGTCCCCACCGCGAGCCCGGACGACGCCGGTGCGGCCCTGGCCGCGATCCCCACGGCGCTCCTGGCCAACCTGCGCAGCCAGGTGCGCCTCGACTCCGAGGTCGACGTCGAACCGCCCGCGGTGGCCGGGGCGGACGCCGTCTGGGCGCACGAGCAGCACACCTCCGGACACCCAGCCGCCGGCACCACCCTGCTGCTCTGCTGGACCTCCGGCGACCGGCTCTTCGCCCTCGGTGCGGCGGGCCGTCCGAAGTGGACGTGGCCCGATGTCGTTGCGCTCGCCGAGGCCCAGAACGGGCGGTAGCCAGGCGGCGCGACGCGCCGGCCCGCACACACCCCGGTCCCCTCCCGGGACCCGGTGGAAGGATGGACGCTCGTGGCGCACACCTCTGAACGTTCCCGTGGCGGACTCGCCGCCCTGGCGCTCGGCGCTCTCGGCGTCGTCTTCGGCGACATCGGCACCTCGCCGCTCTACGCGCTGCAGACCGTCTTCTCCGTCGACCACAACACGGTGGCCACGACACCGGGCGACGTCTACGGGGTGATCTCGCTCGTCTTCTGGTCGGTGACGCTCGTCGTCTCGGTCAAGTACGTGGTGTTCATCCTGCGCGCCGACAACGACGGCGAGGGCGGCGTCATGGCCCTGGCCGCGCTGGCGCGGACCGCTGTACGCCCGGGCGGCAGGCGGTACGGCCTCGTCATGCTGCTCGGCGTCCTCGGCGCGTCGCTCTTCTACGGCGACAGCGTCATCACCCCGGCCATCTCGGTCATGTCGGCGATCGAGGGCCTCTCGGTGTCGACACCCGGCGTCGAGCACCTCGTCGTGCCGATCGGTGCGGTGATCATCACGCTGCTCTTCGCCGGCCAGCGCTTCGGCACCGAGATCGTCGGACGGTTCTTCGGGCCGGTCATGGCGCTGTGGTTCGTCGTCCTCGCGGTCCTCGGGGGTGCCCAGGTGGTGCGCGACCCGGCGATCATCACGGGGCTGTCGCCGCACTACGCCGTGCTCTTCGTCGTCGAGCACCCCGGCGTCGCCTTCATCGCCATGGGCGCCGTCGTGCTGTCGATCACCGGCGCCGAGGCGCTCTACGCCGACATGGGCCACTTCGGCCGGGCGCCGATCCGGCGCGCGTGGTTCTTCGTCGTCTTCCCGGCTCTGACGCTGAACTACCTCGGGCAGGGCGCCCTGATCCTGCGCGACCCGGCCACGGCCGCGAGCCCGTTCTTCCACCTGGCCCCCGACGCCCTGGGCCTACCGCTCGTGGTGCTGTCGACCGTCGCGACCATCATCGCCTCCCAGGCGGTCATCTCCGGGGCGTTCTCGGTGTCGCGGCAGGCCGAGCGCCTCGGCTACCTGCCCCGGCTGACGGTGCGGCAGACCTCGCACCGCGAGCGTGGCCAGATCTACGTGCCGGCGGTCAACTGGACGCTCTTCGCCGGCGTCATCGCGCTGCTGCTGCTCTTCCAGTCCTCCGAGCGGCTGGCCACCGCCTACGGCCTCGCCGTCACCGGCACCTTCCTCATCACCACGACGCTCTTCCTCATCCATGCCGAGGCCGCCTGGGGCTGGGACCGTCGCCGCCTGCTGCTGCTCGGGATCCCGCTCGCGGCCCTCGAGCTGACGTACTTCGCCGCCAACCTGACGAAGATCTTCCACGGCGGCTGGCTGCCCCTCGTCATCGCCACGCTCGTCGCGACCGTGATGCTGACGTGGCAGCGCGGGCGCCTGCTCGTCACCGACCGGCGCACCGACATGGAGGGCCCGCTCGAGCCGTTCATCGACTGGCTGCACACCGACCCGGTCTCCAAGGTGCCCGGCACTGCGGTGTTCCTGCACCCGGGCAAGGAGTCGACGCCGCTGGCCCTGCGCGAGAACGCGACCTTCAACCACGTCATCCACGAGCTCGTCCTCATCGTCAGCACGTCGTCGGAGAACGTGCCGTTCGTGCCGGACGACGAACGCGTCGTGCTCGACCACCTCGGCGACCCCTACGACGCGATCACCCACCTGACGCTGCGGTTCGGGTTCCAGGAGGAGCAGGACGTGCCGCGGGCCCTCGCGCTGGCCCGCGACCAGGGCGTCGTCGAGGTCGACCCCGACACCGCGTACTACTTCGTGTCGCGGATCTCGGTGAGCCGTGGCCCCGCACCGACGATGCCTGCATGGCGCAAGCGGCTCTTCCTCGCCCTGGCCCACAACGCGGCCTCGCCGACCGGCTACTTCAACCTGCCGGAGGACCGCACCGTCTCGATGGGCGCGACCGTCACGTTCTGAGGCGCCCGCGGCACCGGCGTCCACGATGACGACCACGACTCGCGGCGCCGTTTCGGCCCCGTGCTCGCCGCACGCGCCGGGGGCGGTTGGTGGTCGTCATCGCGAGCGGTGCACCGAGCAGCCGCTACCGTGCGGCGCCCGGCGCGGGCCCTCCTCGACGCGTACCGGCCGCTTGCGCCCGAGGAGCCGTGCGCGTACTGGCTCGTCATGGACGCCGTGGGCTTCCTGCCCCCGCCGGGTCGGGAGCCGCTGTTCTCCTCGGGCACCGAGCTGGCGCGCCTGGACGGGTGGCTGCACGACCTCGTCGCGGGTGCTCGAGGCCGCCGCCACCCGTATTCGAGGCTGTGTCGCACGCCCCGGGGGCGGGCCCTGAAGCCGTCGGGAACATACCCATGGGGGTATGGGTTAGCATCGGTGGCAGAGATGACGCCCACCCGGAGGAACCCATGATCTTCACCCAGTACTACCTCGACTGCCTGTCGCAGGCGTCCTACCTGATCGGCGACGCGTCGACCGGCCAGGCAGTCGTCGTCGACCCGCGGCGCGACGTCGCCGAGTACCTCGCCGACGCGGAGGCGCAGGGGCTGACGATCGTCGGGGTCCTCAACACCCACTTCCACGCCGACTTCGTCTCGGGGCACCTCGAGCTGGCGCGCGCCACCGGCGCCTGGATCGGCTACGGCGAGGCCGCGGCCACCGACTTCCCGGTGCGTCACCTGGCCGACGGCGAGCGGATCTCCCTCGGCGAGGTCACGCTCGAGGTCATGGCCACCCCGGGTCACACGCCCGAGTCGATCTCGGTGCTCGTCTTCGAGCGCGCCGCCGACGAGGTCGCCTACGGCGTCCTGACCGGTGACGCCCTCTTCATCGGCGACGTCGGCCGTCCCGACCTGCTCGCCTCGGTCGGGGTCACCGCCGAGGACCTCGGCCGGATGCTCTACGACTCGGTCCAGCGCAGGCTCATGGGCCTGCCCGACGCCGTCCGCGTGTTCCCGGCCCATGGCGCCGGCTCGGCGTGCGGCAAGAACCTGTCGACCGAGCGGCAGTCGACGATCGGGGAGCAGCGGGCCTTCAACTACGCCTGCCAGCCGATGACCGAGGAGCAGTTCCTCGAGGTCGTCACCGCCGGGCAGCCCACGGCCCCGGCCTACTTCGTCTACAACGCGACGCTGAACAAGCAGTCGCGCGACGTGCGGGACGTCGACGCCGCCGTGCCGGCTCTCGCGGTCGACGCGGTCGAGGCGGCCCTGGCGCGCGGCGCTCGGGTGCACGACGCCCGCGACGTGCAGGACTTCGCCGCCGGCCACCTGCGGGGGTCGGTCAACGTGCCGGTCGACGGCCGGATGGCCGAGACCGTGGGTATGGTCTTCGCCCCCGACGACGAGATCGTCGTCATCGCCCCCGACGGGCAGGAGCAGGAGGTCGCGACGCGGTTCGCCCGCATCGGCTACGACCACGTGCTGGGCTACGTGGCCGACCCCGAGAGCTACCTGGTGGCGCACGAGAGCGAGGTCGTCCGGGCCAGCCGTCTGGCGGTGGCCGAGGTCGACGCCGCCCGTGAGCGTGAGGACGTCCAGGTCGTCGACATCCGCAACGCCGGCGAGGTCGAGGCCGGCACGTTGCCCGGCGCCCGGCACATCCCACTGGCCGAGCTCGCCCGCCGTTCAGACGAGCTGGACCCGACGCGTCCGGTCCTCGTCTTCTGCGCGGGCGGTTGGCGCAGCTCGGTGGGTGCGAGCCTGCTGCGCGCCCAGGGCTTCGCCGACGTGTCCGACATCCTCGGCGGCTACGGCGCCTGGGACCGCGCCCACGCCACCGTCGCCTGACCCGGGCTCGCGGACCAGGATGCCGTCGTGCTGATCGCCCTCCCCCTCGGGCTCGCCATCGGTCTCGCCCTCGGCGCGCTCGGCGGGGGCGGCTCGATCCTCACCGTCCCGGCTCTCGTCTACGTGCTCGGCCAGGACGCCCGCACCGCCACGACGAGCTCCCTCGTCATCGTCGGGCTCACCTCGCTCATCGCGCTCGTGCCGCACGCCCGGGCCCGACGCGTCCGGTTCGGCCAGGGGCTGCTCTTCGGGGCGCTCGGCACCGCGGGCTCCCTCGCCGGGTCCGCGTTGTCCACGTCGGTGCGCCCGACCACCCTGCTCACTGCCTTCGCCGGGCTCATGCTGCTCGTCGCGACGCTCATGCTGCGCCGCGCCCGCAGCGCGCGCGACGCGCCTCGTGACCTGGCGCTGGACCCCACTGTCGAGCCGATGCTGACGCTTCGCCCGTTCACGTGCGCCTGCCCACGCGTCGCCAAGGTGGTCGTCACCGCGACCGCGGTCGGGCTGCTCACCGGGTTCTTCGGCGTCGGTGGGGGATTCGCCCTCGTGCCCGCGCTCGTCCTCGCGCTCGGCTTCCCGATGCCGGTGGCGGTCGGCACCTCGCTGCTCGTCATCTCCGTCAACAGCGCCACTGCCCTCGCGGCCCGGGTCGGCTCGGGCGCCGGTCACCTCGACTGGGCCCTCATCGGCGTCTTCACCGTGGCGGCCGTAGCCGGAAGCCTCGTCGGCGGGCGGCTCACCGGCCGCGTCGACCCGCGTCACCTGACCACGGCCTTCGCCGCCCTGCTCGTGCTCGTCGCCCTCTACACCGGCGTCCGCTCGCTCGGCGTCGTCGGCTGACCCGACCGAGCGCTCACCCGGGTGCCGCGACAAAACCCGGTCGCGGTCACCGCGGCCACCCCGTGAGACTGACCGCATGACGAGCAGCGACGTGTGGAGCGAGCAGACCGCGGCGACCTACGACGAGGACGCCGCCGAGCAGTTCGCGCCGGAGGTTCTCGGTCCGACCGTCGACCTGCTCGCACGGCTCGCGGGCGACGGGCCGGCGCTCGAGCTCGCCGTCGGCACCGGCCGTGTCGCCCTGGCGCTCGCGGCGCGGGGCGTGTCCGTCACCGGCATCGAGCTGTCCGAACCCATGGCGGGTCGTCTCCGCGTCAAGGACCCCGGCGGACGCGTCCCGGTCCTCGTCGGCGACATGGCCACCACCGTGGCCGCCGGCGCGGGTGGCTTCTCGCTCGTCTACCTCGTCTGGAACAGCATCTCCAACCTGCGCACCCAGGCCGAGCAGGTGCAGTGCTTCCGCAACGCCGCCCGCCACCTGCGCCCTGGCGGCCGGTTCGTCATCGACCTCTGGGTGCCGCCGCTGCAGCGGATGACGCCGGGCACCGAGGTGGTGCGGATGGTGATGGGCGAGGACCACCTCGTCTTCGACACCTACGACCTCGTCACCCAGGAGTGCGCCTCGCACCACGACCGCACGCGTCCGGACGGCACGGTGCACCACGGGGTCGGGAACTTCCGCTACATCTGGCCGATGGAGTGCGACCTCATGGCGCAGCTGGCCGGGCTCGGGCTCGAGTCGCGCTGGGCCGACTGGTCCGGCGCGCCCTTCACCGCCATGAGCGAGGCCCACGTGTCGGTGTGGCGCAAGCCCTGAGCGACGCCGGCGTGTCGGGCCCGGGCCCCGCGGTGGCCGGTCGCTACGCAGCCGCCGACCCCGACGCGCCACGCCCCAGCGGCGCGTGCCAGGCCTGGCTCGGCTGGCGTCGGGGGTTCACGTCGAACATCACCAACCCCAAGGTGCTGGCCTTCTACCTCGCTGTGCTGCCGCAGTTCCTGCCCGTGGGCGGCTCGGCCCTGCAGGCGGTCCCGCTCGCGCTCGTGCACGCCGCGGTCTCGGCGGTGTACCTGGCTCGTCGTGGTCGGGGCCGACCGTGCCCGACGCGTCCTGCAGCGACGCCGCGTCCGCCGTGCGGTCGACGCCGTGACCGGCACGGCGATGCTCGGGTTCGGCCTCCGCCTCGCCACCGAGCACGTCTGACGATCGAGACAGCGACATCCACGAGACGGAGTGCTCCCTCGATCGGTGGGGAGGGTGACGGAGTGCTCTCTCGATCGGTGGGGAGGGTGACGGAGTGCTCTTTCGATTGGGGGGTGGGTCAGGTGGTCTCGACGTCGACGTCGTCCACGTGAGCCTCGCGCTCGGCACGGTGGCGCTTCACCTGCCACACGACGACCGCGACGACCACGAGCGCCGCCACGACGACCGCCGCACCCCGCCCGAGGTAGGCCTCGACCTTGGCGTACGAGCGCCCGGCCACGTAGCCGATCGTCACGACGGTCGCGCCCCAGGCGATGCCGCCGGCGGCGTTCCACGCCAGGAACGTCGGGTAGTGCATCCGCGACATCCCGGCCAGCGCCGGCATGACCGCGCGCAGGAACGCCGTCCAGCGGCCGAGGAACACGGCGATGCCGCCGCGCCGGCCGAGGAACTCCTGGGCGTTGTCGATGCGGCCGCGGTGCCGGTCGAAGGCTCGCAACGCCACCACGCGTCCTCCGAGGTGGCGCCCCACCTCGAAGCCGACGGTGTCTCCGACGATGGCCGCGAGGACGACGACGACGAGCACGGCCGCGTACGGCACGTGCCCGAGCGAGGCGGCCACGCCGCCGAGGATGGCGACGGTCTCGCCCGGGATGACGAAGCCGATGAAAAGGGCGTCCTCTGCGAAGACGACGAGCCCGACGATGATGAGGACGAGCCACAACGGGGCCTGCAGGATCTGCTGCATGGCCGAGTCGAAGAACTGGGTCACGGTTGGGCTCCTCGTGCACTGTGGTCCGCCGGCGATCGGTGCCCCGGGTCTCGAGGGTGTGGCGTGCCTTCAGTCTCGGAAAGGAGTCTGGACGTCCGCTGGGAGGCCCTGAGCCAGGTCCCGCTGCCTCAGGTCCCGCTGCCTCAGGTGCCGAGGACGAAGGCGACCGGGTCGAGGCCGAGCACGAGCATGAGCGCCGACGCCCCGGCGAGCGCCGCCAGCACCCCGGCACCGATCCCGACGAGGGCGGCGCCCCACGTGCGGCCGGGCCCACGCGCGGTGGACCACGCCAGCAGCGGGCCACCGACGAGGGCGATGCCCGTACCGGTCGCGAGCGCCAGGGCGTACCGGTGCTCGTCGGGCGGAGCGACGTCCGACTCCGGTGAGAGCACCAGGAAGCCGCCGTAGCCGATGGCGTGCATGACGAGCAGCGCCCACGCCAGCACGGCCAGGCCTGCCGTGGCGAGCACGCCGAGCCCGAGGGCCCACGCGACCGCGCGGGCGGGGCCGGTCGGCGACCCGGACGCTGAGGAGGACATGCCCAGAGCGTGACAGGCCGGCGCCGACAGCCGCGTCGGTACGCGCACTCAGGCGTGGCGGCCCCGGTCGCGGATGCCGAACTGGGAGAACGCGAAGGCGCCGAGCGCCACGAGCGTCAGCAGGAGGAGCCCGACCCCGTACGCCGGCAGCAGCTTCTCGTACGTCGCGCCGAGGACGAGGGGCGGGAAGTAGCCGCCGAGCCCGCCGGCCGCGCCGACGAGGCCCGTGACACTGCCGACGCGCGCCGGTGGTGCCGCCTGGGCGACCCAGGCGAAGACCCCGCCGGTGCCGAGCCCGAGGAAGAAGGCCATCGCGACGAAGGAGATCCCGGCCGACACCTCGAGCGGGGGTCGGAAGGAAAGGACGACGGCCATGACGGCGGTGCCGGCGAGCGAGATGCCGAGCACCGACCGGGGCCCGATGCGGTCGCTGAGGATGCCGCCGAGGGGTCGGGCGACGACCGCAGCGATCGCGAAGCCCGCCGTGCGCGTGCCGGCGGCCGTGAGGTCGAAGGAGTAGACGTCCTTGAGGTAGGTCGGCAGGTAGGTGGAGAAGGCGACGAACCCGCCGAAGACGACGGCGTAGAGGAACGACATCTGCCACGTGATGGGCAGGCGTGCCGCGGCCGCGAGCTTCGGCACGACCGGGTCGGTGTTCGGCGCCCAGGCCGGGGAGTTGCGCATGCCGAACCAGCAGATGGCCGCGACGACGACGAGCGCGGCGGCGAGGATCACGTGCGTCATCGTGTAGCCGAACCACGTGACGAACCGCGGGGTGAAGAACGCCGAGAGCGCCGTGCCGCCCATGCCCGCCCCGAACACGCCGGTGGCGAAGCCGCGTCGGTCGGCCGTGAACCACGCGTTGACGAAGGGGATGCCCACGGCGAACGTCGTGCCGGCGATGCCGAGGAAGAACCCGAAGAGCAGGAGCAGCCCGTACGACTTGGCGTTGCCGGCGACGGCGACGAGCAGGACGAACGGCACGCTCGCGAGCGTGAGGACCGGGAACATGAGCCGCCCGCCGAAACGGTCGGTCAGCGCCCCCACCGGGATCCGCCCGACGGCGCCGACGAGCACGGGCGTCGCAACGAGCAGGGCCTTCTGGCTGCTCGAGAGACCGAGCTGCGCGGTGTAGCGCACGCCGAGCGGTCCGATGATGTTCCAGGCCCAGAAGGTGATGGTGAAGGCGAGCAGGGCCAGGCCGAGGTTCCGGTTCTGTCCGGAGAGGTCGGGGGCGGTGGACGCCGAGGTCTCCGTAGCCGTGCGGCTCATCGAGGCTCCTTGGGGTGCGGTGGTGCGGGGATCGGGGTCAGGGCCGGTCAATGGCGGCGGTCGCGGTCGGACGTGCCGACGCTGCTCCAGCCGGGTCGGGCCGAGCGGGCGCCGGTCGTCGCGCGGTCGCGGGACCGGTAGACGATGTAGGGCCGGAACAGGTAGTGCAGCGGCGCGGTGAAGGCGTGGACGAGCCGCGTGAAGGGCCACAGCGCGAACAGGAGCATCCCGACGATCGCGTGCACGTGGAACTGGATGGGCGCCCCCTCCATGGCGGCGACGTCGGGACGCAGCAGGAACACCGAGCGGAACCACGGCGAGACGGTCTCGCGGTAGTTGTGCGCCTCGGTGCCGGCCCCGACGCTGACGAGCGTCGTCCAGAGGCCGAGCACGATGGCCGCCACGAGGAAGACGTACATGAGCTTGTCGTTGCGCGTCGTCGCCATGAAGACGGGGCCCGTGCGCCGGCGCCGGTACACGAGGATGAGGATGCCGACGAGCGTGCAGACCCCGGCGAGGCCGCCGAAGAGCAGCGCGTTGAAGTGGTAGAGCCCCTCGCTGACCCCCACGGCCTCGGTCCACGACTCGGGGATGACCAGGCCGCCGACGTGCCCGACGAACACGAGCAGGATGCCGAAGTGGAACAGGGGCGAGCCGATCCGCAGCAGCCGCGACTCGTAGAGCTGCGAGGAGCGCGTCGTCCAGCCGAACTTGTCGTAGCGGTAGCGCCACACGGTGCCGCCGACGAGGCTGGCGATGCAGAGGTAGGGCAGCACGCCCCAGAGGAAGGTGCTCATCGCAGGGCTCCCGTTCGCTCGGGCCGGCTGGAGGAGGAGACCTCCCGGAGGGGGAGGAGACGCGGGTCGTAGGGGTCCAGGCCCACCGCCTCGACGGGGGGCGGGCCGCCCAGGCCGGCCATGGCCATGACGGCGGCACGGTCGCGCGGCGACTCGCCGGGCAGCGTCGCACAGACGGCGACAGCCGCGGCTGCGTACGGGGACTGTCTCTCCTGCAAGGCGATCCGCAGCAGCTCGAGACTGGGTCGGTACTCCTCGAGGATGGCTCGACCGGCCGCCGGGTCGGCCAACGCGGCGAACTCGAGCACCATCGGCAGGTAGTCGGGCAGCTCGCCGTGGGTGTCGACGACGAACCCGCTCGCACGGTACGCGGCCTTGAAGCGTCCGAGCACCTCGCCGCGTCGACGCGTGTCGCCGTCGGTCCAGTACGAGAGGTAGAGGGCGTGCTTGCGGCTGAGGTCGAAGGTGTCGACGTAGGCGCGCTGCAGCGTGTCGAGCGGCGTGTCGGCCAGGTGGGCCACGAGCGGCTCGAGACAACGTGCCGCATGCGAGTCCTGCTGCTCGGCAAGGGCGTCGGCGAACCTCGGTAGCTCGGCGAGCAGGTCCTCGCGTGGGTAGTCGAGGCAGCGCCCGGCGACGAGGTGGACGACCCGGTCGTCCTCGTCGCGGCGCGCCGCGCGGGCCCGTCGGCCGATCACGGTCGGGTCTCCGTCCGAGCCTCCGGCGGGCTGCCCGGGAAGAGGCCGGGCGGAGTGCCGTTGCCGTCCCAGTTGAGGAGGTTGACGCGTCCGCGCAGCTCCTCGTCGGACGCCGCCGAGTCGGTGGTCTGGCGCTGCTTGAGCGCGTTGAAGGTCTCGACGGCCACCGGCGCGGGGCGCCCGCTGGCCTCGCCGAACGGGCCGGACTCGTACATGCCGGGGCCCTCGTCGTAGTCGAGCGAGCAGGCGAGCTCCTCGAGCTCGTGGGCGCGCTCGACGTGCGCCGTCGGGATGACGTAGCGGTCGGCGTACTTCGCGATGGCCATGAGGCGGTACATCTCGTACAGCGACTCCTCGCTCATGCCGACCGACTCGGGGATCGAGGCGTCGCCGTCGCGGCCCAGGGACACGTCGCGCATGTACGCGCGCATCGCCGCGAGCTTGCGGAGCACCCCGGTGACGACGTCGGTGCGCCCGGCCGTGAACAGCTCGGCGAGGTACTCCACGGGGATGCGCAGGGCCTCGATGGCCCCGAAGAGCACGTCGCGCGACTCGGCGTCGTGGCCCTGCGACGACAGCACGTCGACGACCGGCGACAGGGGCGGCACGTACCAGACCATCGGCATCGTGCGGTACTCCGGGTGCAGTGGCAGCGCGACGCGGTAGGTCTTGGCGAGCGCGTACACGGGCGATCGTCGGGCGGCGTCCATCCAGTCGTCCGGGATCCCGTCCCGCCGGGCCGCGGCGACGACCTCGGGGTCGGTGGGGTCGAGGAGGAGGTCGAGCTGCGCCTCGTAGAGGTCACCCTCGTCGGGTGTCGAGGCCGCCTCGGTGACGCGGTCGGCGTCGTAGAGGAAGAGGCCGAGGTAGCGCAGCCGCCCGACGCACGTCTCCGAACAGACGGTCGGCAGGCCGACCTCGATGCGCGGGTAGCAGAACGTGCACTTCTCGGCCTTGCCGCTCTTGTGGTTGAAGTAGATCTTCTTGTACGGGCAGCCGGTGATGCACTGGCGCCAGCCGCGGCAGCGGTCCTGGTCGACGAGGACGATGCCGTCCTCCTCGCGCTTGTAGATCGCCCCGGAGGGGCACGAGGCCATGCACGACGGGTTGAGGCAGTGCTCGCAGATGCGCGGCAGGTAGAACATGAAGGTCTTCTCGAGCTCGAACCGCACCGCATCCTCGGACTGGCGCCTCACCTTCTCGACGATCGGGTCGAGGTGGCCGAGCTGGCTCGTGCCGCCGAGGTTGTCGTCCCAGTTGGCCGACCACGTGATCTTCGTGTTCTCCCCGGTGATGAGCGACTTCGGCCGCGCAACCGGGAAGTCGTCGCCGAGGGGCGCCTCGACGAGTGTCTGGTAGTCGTAGGTCCACGGTTCGTAGTAGTCCGCGAGCTCGGGCTGGACAGGACTCGCGAAGATGCCGAGGAGCTTCTGGACGCGTCCGCCGGCCTTGAGCTTGAGGCTTCCCCGGTGCGTCAGGGTCCAGCCGCCGCGCCACGTCTCCTGGTCCTCGTAGCGGCGCGGGTAGCCCTGCCCGGGACGGGTCTCCACGTTGTTGAACCACACGTACTCGGTGCCGGCGCGGTTGGTCCACGCCTGCTTGCACGTGACCGAGCACGTGTGGCAGCCGATGCACTTGTCGAGGTTCATGACCATGCCCATCTGGGCCATGACGCGCATCAGTACGTCACCTCCTGGGAGCGCTTGCGGACCGTGGAGACCATGTCGCGCTGGTTCCCGGTGGGGCCGAGGTAGTTGAAGGTGTACGACAGCTGCGCGTAGCCGCCGATGAGGTGGGTCGGCTTGACGAGCAGGCGAGTGACCGAGTTGTGGATGCCGCCGCGGCGGCCGGTGGCCTCGGACTTCGGCACGTCGATGGTGCGCTCCTGCGCGTGGTAGACGTACACGACGCCCTCGGGCATCCGATGGCTGACGACGGCGCGCGCGACGAGCACGCCGTTGGCGTTGGTGCACTCGACCCAGTCGTTGTCCTCGACCTCGATCGACGCGGCGTCCTGGGGACTCATCCACACGGTGGGCCCGCCCCTGGAGAGCGAGAGCATGAGCAGGTTGTCCTGGTACTCCGAGTGGATGGACCACTTGGAGTGGGGAGTCAGGTAGCGCACCGTCACCTGCTTGGCGCCGTCGGGCCCGAGCTTCGGCTCGCCGAAGAGGCGGTGCATGTCGAGCGGTGGCCGGTAGACCGGCAGCGCCTCGCCGACGTCCTGCATCCAGTCGTGGTCGAGGTAGAAGTGCATTCGACCGGTCAGGGTGTGAAACGGCTTGAGGCGCTCGATGTTGACGGTGAACGGCGCGTACCTGCGACCTCCGGTCTCGGACCCGGACCACTCCGGCGAGGTGATCACCGGTACCGGCTGGACCTGCGTGTCGGCGAAGGTGATCCGCTTCTCCTCCGCGCCCTCGGCGAGGTCGACGAGCCTCTTGCCGACGCGTTCCTCGAGGGTCCGGAAGCCCTGGACGGCGAGGTGGCCGTTCGTCGTCCCGGAGAAGGTGAGGATCGCCTCGGCGAGCTTGGCGTCGGTGTCGATGGCCGGGCGGCCGTCACCGGCGCCGCCGAGCATGACGCCGTTCTTCTGCGCCAGCCGAGCCGCCTCCTCGGCGACGCGGTAGGTGACGTTCTTGACGGTGAAGCCGAGGGAGTCGGCGAGCGGCCCGACGGTCGCGAGCTTGTCGGCGATCGCGGTGTAGTCGCGCTCGACGACCTGGAAGACCGGCATCGTGCGGCCGGGTGCACCCGGGGCGCCGGAGCCGCGCCAGTCGGTGACGCGTCCGCCGGGCTGGGCGGTCTCGCCGGCGGTGTCGTGCATGAGCGGGACGCTGACGAGGTCTTTGACGGTGCCCAGGTGCGTCTTCGCGAGCTCCGAGAACCGCTGCGCGAGAAGGTGGAACAGGTCGAAGTCGCTCTTGGCCTCCCACGGTGGGTCGATGGCCGGGGTGAACGCGTGGACGAACGGGTGCATGTCGGTCGAGCTGAGGTCGTGCTTCTCGTACCACGTGGCTGCGGGCAGGACGATGTCGGACAGCAACGTCGTCGAGGTCATCCGGAAGTCGGCGGACAGGAGCAGGTCGAGCTTGCCCTGCGGCGCCTCGTCGTGCCATCTCACGTCGGAGGGCCGCGGCGTCTGGGGGTTCTCGCCGCCCATGACGTTGGAGTGCGTGCCGAGCAGGTGCTTGAGGAAGTACTCGTTGCCCTTCGCCGAGCTGCCCATGAGGTTGGAGCGCCAGAGCACGAGGGTGCGCGGCCAGTTCTCGGGGGCGTCGACGTCCTCGACGGACGCCGTGAGCGAGCCGTCGTGCAGGGCGTTCGCGACGTACGCGGCCGGGCTCTCGGCCGTGCCGGCCGCAACGGCGGCCTCGGCGTCCCGGGCCACCTGGAGGGGGTTGGTGGCGAACTGCGGGTAGAAGGGCATCCAGCCGAGGCGGGCCGACTCGGCGATGGTGTCGGCGGTGTGCTTGCCGGCGAGGTGCCCCTTGGCGAGTGGCGAGGCGAGGGAGTCGGCCGAGTAGCCGTCGTTGCGCCACTGGTCGGTGTGCATGTACCAGTAGGACGTGCCCGTCATGGTGCGTGGCGGGCGCGACCAGTCGAGGGCGTTCGCGAGGCTGATCCAGCCCGTGATGGGGCGGCACTTCTCCTGGCCGACGTAGTGCGCCCAGCCGCCGCCGTTGCGGCCCATGCAGCCGGTGAGCAGCAGCAGCGACAGGATGGCCCGGTACGTCGCGTCGCCGTGGAACCACTGGCAGATGCCGGCGCCCATGATGATCATCGAACGGCCTTGGGACTGTTCGGCGTTCGTCGCGAACTCACGGGCGACGCGGATGCACTGGTCGGCCGGTACCGCGGTGACCTCGGCCTGCCAGGCGGGCGTGTACGGCGTCGACACGTCGTCGTAGCCGGCGGCCCACTCGCCGGGCAGGCCGTCGCGGCCGACACCGTACTGGGCGAGCATGAGGTCGTAGACGGTCGTGACGAGGTGCTCGCCGACGTGCCTCGCGGGCACGCCGCGTCGGAGCACCGACCCGCTGCCGTCGGCCTCGACGAACGCCGGCAGGAGCACCTCGACGGCCGTGGCGTCGCCGCCGGCCATCGTGAGGGCCGGGGTGACGCCCTCGAGGTCGAGGTTCCATCGGCCCTTGCCGGAGTCGGCGTAGCGGAACCCCATGGAGCCGTTCGGGACGACCGGACGCCCCGACTGTTCGTCGAGCAGGACGGTCTTCCAGGCGCTCTCGGCGGCCGACGCGTCGGCGCCACCGAGGTCGGTGGCCGTGAGGAACTTGCCGGGCACCATGGCGCCGGCCGGTTGGTCGGCGCCGGCCGCGTCGAGCCGGACGAGGAAGGGCAGGTCGGTGTAGGTGCGCACGTAGTCGGTGAAGAACGGCACCTCGCGGTCGACGAAGAACTCCTTGAGCAGCACGTGGCCCATGGCCATCGCCAGGGCGGCGTCGGTGCCGGCCTGCGCGGGCATCCACTCGTCGGCGAACTTCGTGTTGTCGGCGTAGTCGGGGCTGACGGTGACGACCTTGGTGCCGCGGTAACGCACCTCAGCCATCCAGTGCGCGTCGGGGGTGCGGGTGACGGGCACGTTCGAGCCCCACATCATGAGGTAGGTCGAGTCCCACCAGTCGCCCGACTCGGGCACGTCGGTCTGGTCGCCGAAGACCTGCGGGCTCGCGACGGGCAGGTCGGCGTACCAGTCGTAGAAGCTCGTCATGACGCCGCCGAGCAGCTGGACGAACCGGGTGCCGACGCAGTGCGACACCATCGACATCGCCGGGATGGGCGAGAACCCGGCGACGCGGTCGGGCCCGTACTCCTTGATCGTGTGCACGTGGGCGGCGGCCGCGATCTCGACGGCCTCGCCCCACGACGCGCGCACGAGGCCGCCCTTGCCGCGCGCGCTCTGGTAGCGGCGACGCTTGTCCGGGTCGGTCGTGATCTCGTGCCACGCCGCGACGGGGTCGCCGAGTCGGCCCCTGGCCTCGCGGTACATCTCGAGCAGGACGCCTCGCACGTAGGGGTAGCGCACCCGTGTGGGGGAGTAGGTGTACCAGGAGAAGGCGGCGCCGCGCGGACATCCGCGCGGCTCGTACTCCGGCCGGTCGGGGCCCACCGACGGGTAGTCGGTCTGCTGGGTCTCCCACGTGATGATGCCGTCCTTGACGTACACCTTCCACGAGCACGACCCGGTGCAGTTGACGCCGTGCGTCGAGCGGACGACCTTGTCGTGGCTCCAGCGGTCGCGGTAGAAGACGTCTCCCGCCCGACCGCCCTCCCTGAAGACGGCGCGGCCGTCGGCCGACTCGTCCCAGCGCGTGAAGAAGCGGCCTGCCCGCAGCAGGGCCGCCGATGCCGGTCCGTCGATCTCGGGTGTCGGTCGGGCTGGCGTCACTGCTGCACCTCTCGTCCTCCAAACGAACCGGCGGCGTCCTCCAAACGGCGCAAGACGGCGTCGCCCACGAGGAAGGCCCTCGCCGGTCACGCTACTGCGGCACCTGCTCGATCGGGGGGATATGGCGCGATGATCAAGCGAATTTACCGGAAATTGGACAAGACGACCGAGGCGAACGGCTATCCTCCAAATCCACGAAAAGGAGGTCGCGTGCACGCGAATCCAGCACCGAGCCCTGCACCGAGCCCTGCGCCGCGCCCTGCGCCGAGCCCGCAGTCGGCACCACACCGCGGCGCCCGATGAGCCCGAACCCCGTCGGAGCCACCGAGGCGGGGGCCACCGACACGCGCGGCGCCGTTCTCGCACTGCTGTCGGCTCCGCCGACCGACCCCCGACTTCCCGCCACGGAGCTCACCGCCGCTGCGGTCGGGGATGCACTCGGCATCCACGTCACGACGGCGCGCTTCCACCTCGAACGGCTCGTGGCGGACGGCAGCCTCGTCACCGCGCGACGGCGCGGAGGGGTCGGTCGGCCACGCAAGGTCTACGCCCGCTCCGGCGACCGGGGTCCGGGCCTGGCGGGCCGGGAGGCCCTCGCCTCCTTCACCGAGCTGCTCGCCGCCACGTGGTCGCAGGCGCGCGAAGGCGTGCTGATGGAGCCCGAGGAAGCCGGCGAGCGGTGGGTCGCCGGCCGCACCGCGACCGACGCGCCACCACCACCTGCAGCCACCACTCCGGGCGCCTGGCTCGGCAAGGTGGGCCTGGCCGTCGACCTGCTCGACGAGTGGGGCTACCAGCCCGAGGTGCGCACGACCGACCGCGGCCGCACCGTGGAGCTGACCCTGAACGACTGCCCGTTCCTGGCGATGGCGCGCCAGCACCCCGACGTCGTCTGCGGCATCCACCGCGGGCTCGTCCGCGGCACGCTCGTGGCCGTCGGCGAGGCCGACACGGACGTCGAGCTCCGGCCGTTCGTCACGGAGCGCTCGTGCGTCGCGCGCCTCACGAGCGCGGCCGTGCCGGACACCACTGCCCGGCGCGGCCGCGACCCGCGCCGGGAGGCCTGACCGCCGCGGCACCTCGAGGTGCGGCATCCTTGGAGCCGCACAGGACAGGGGCTCGAGGATGGACGACGCGGACAGGACGCCGCAGCAGGGCAGGGTCGCACCCGACGACACGGCCGCGGTCGCCGTGCCCGCGGCGGAGCTCGGGATGCTCGTGGCGAGCCTGGCCGCCGACTGGCTCGCCGGACGCCCGACCCCGGGGTTCCGGCGCCTCGGCGTCGGGCTCGGCCAGATCGAGGAGGGCTTCGCCGCGATCGAGCCGACGGTCCGGGAGGAGGTCGCCTCGATGCAGCCGCGGATGGGGTACGAACCGCACAGCCGCGCCGTGGAGCTCGACGAGCAGTCGCGTCGTCGTGGCCTCGAGATGCGGTACATCACGACCGAGCGCAGCCTCGCGCTCTACCCGCTCATCACCTCGGAGATGCCGCACGTGCACTTCGGCCCGGTGCCGTGCCAGCTGATGGTCATCGACGACCGGACCGTCGTCATCGCCGGCCCCCAGAGCGAGACCGGCCAGCCCACGGCGTGGCTCGCCACCCGGGCCGACGTGCTCGAGCGCTCCCGGTCGATCTTCGAGGCGACGTGGAGCCGGTCGCGACCGGGGGTCCCCGAGGGCATGGACCCACCGTTCACGCGCCGCCAGTGCGAGGTGGCCCGACGCGTCGTCCTCGGCGCCAAGGACTCGGGCATCGGGCGCGAGCTCGGCATCTCGGTCCGCACCGTGGCGGCGGAGGTCGCGCTGCTCATGCAGGGCGTCGGGGCGGCCTCCCGGGCCGAGCTCGCGATGGTCCTGCTCGGCGGCACCGACCTGCCGCGCTCGCCGAGCCCCCGGCCACGGACCGGGAACGGCTGAGCGCCGGGCGCCGGCCCGCGGATTGCGGGGTTCAGTGCTGGTAGGTGCCGTGCAGGACGGCCCGGGCCAGCGTCTTGAACGCGAGGTTGAACGACACGACGGCCGGCGTCACGGAGTCATCGACGCCGAGCGTCGGCTCGGAGACGGCGTGCACGACGAAGAAGTAGCGGTGCGGCTGGTCGCCCTCGGGTGGCGCCGCGCCCATGAAGCCCGCTTCGCCGGCGTCGTTGCGCACGTGGAAGGCCGAGCCGGGCAGCGCGGCCGAGGCGGCGCCGGTGGGCAGCGACGTGACGTCGGCGGGCAGGTCGACGAGGACCCAGTGCCAGAAGCCGGAGGGCGTCGGCGCGTCGGGGTCGAAGCAGGTGACGACGTAGCTGCGGGTGCCCTCGGGGGCGCCGCTCCACGACAGCTGGGGGGAGGTGTTGCCGCCGGCGGCCACCTGCGCGTCGGACAGGGGCTCGCCGTCGGTGACGTCGGAGCTCGTGACGGTGAACGACGCGACGGCGGGCAGCAGCTCGTACGGGTTCGGGGTGACCGGGCGGTCGAGGCTCATGCGGGGCTCCTCGGGTCGAGGTGACGGCGTGCGCAGGCGGCACTCCGTGATGGGTCCTGCGGGGCGGGCGACGGTGCCGGCCCTCGTCCCGACCCTAGACCGGCCGCCCGGACGTCGGCGGTTTGCGGGGTACGTCCCGCGAACCGGTGGTGGGCCCGCGCACCCGCGGCTACATTCGAGGCACGCGACGGGTCTCGGCGCCGGGAGGTGCGCATGGTCGAGGAGCGCGGGACGTGAGTGGCGCGGCGGAGGCCGAGGCGGTGGGCCGGCGGCCGCCCGGGGTCACTGCGGTCGTCGTGCTGACGGCGCTCGCGGCGCTGCTCGACCTCGCGGTGGGCGTGCTGGTCCTCGTCTCGGGCCGTCTGCCGGAGGCGCCTGCACCCGACCTGCGCGACGCGCTCGCCGGGCTCGACGTGCCGGTCGCTGCCGTCGGATGGGTCTTCCTCGTGCTGGGGGTGGCACAGGCCGTGCTCGTCGTGCTGCTCCTGCGCGGTGCGAACACGGCGCGCCTCGTGCTCACCCTCGTGCTCATCGTGCGCCAGGCGTACGCCTGGGCCCTCGTCGGGGAGTCCGCCGGCGGCACGCTCCTGGCGGTCGTGACCCTCGTCGGCAGCCTCGTCGTGCTGGCGCTGCTGTGGTCGCGGCCGGCCACCGGCTTCTTCGAGCGGCACGACGAGCGCGCCGTGTCCGACACGGTGGCCGGCCTGTCGCCCGGGGCCCGCGCGGCGGACGCCGGTACCCGGCTGCTCGACTTCTTCTCGCGCCTCACCGTCCTGGGCCTCACGGTGTTCCTGACGCCGGGGGTCGCGGTCGACAACGGCATCGTCCTCGTGCTGGCCGTCGTCGCCATCACCTTGGCCGGCTGGCTCCTCGTTCCGGTGTTCGTCCGGGTGGCGGCCCTGTTCGGGTGGGCGGGCGCGATCGCGCTCGCCCTCTTCGCCAACGCGGCGGTCATCGGGCTCGGGCTCTGGCTGACGCCCGGGGTGTCCGTCGACAGCGTCGGTGCCGTCGTCGTCGCCTCGTGGGTCTACGGCGCCGTCATGGCCCTGCTGACGTGGGTCTTCTCGATCAGCACCCGCGACTACCTCACGGTGCACGCGGTGCGCATGTCGCGAGCGGCGGGGCAGGGGCGCGTCGAGGACCCGGACGTGCCGGGAGTCGTGTTCGTGCAGCTCGACGGTGTACCGGCCCCCCTGCTGGAGAACGAGATCCGGTCGGGCAACCTGCCGACCATCAGCCGCTGGGTGCGCTCCGGCACCCACACGTGGACCGAGTGGAGGGCCAGGGTGCCCTCGACCACCCCGGTGAGCCAGGCGGGCCTGCTCCACGGCTCGAACGACGGCATCCCGGCCTTTCGCTGGTTCGACCGCGCCGAGGGGCGGCTCGTCGTGGCCAACCGCCCCGAGGACGCCGCCCTCATCGAGCGACGGATCTCCGACGGCCGCGGGCTGCTCGCCGACGACGGCGTCAGCATCTCCAACCTCTTCTCGGGCGACGCCCCGACCTCGCTGCTGTCGATGAGCGGCCTGCGCGACAAGGACGTCCGGCTCGGCCCGTCGAGCTCGTACGCCGCGTTCTTCACCCACCCCGCCGGCTTCGTGCGGGCCGTCGTCATGTCGGTCGGCGAGATGGTGAAAGAGGTGTTCCAGGCGCGACGCCAGGAGCGGCGCGACCTCCGCCCGCGCATCCACCGCGGTGGGTCCTACGTCGCGCTGCGGGCCGTGACGAACGTCCTGCTGCGCGACCTCAACGTCGCCCTCGTCGTCGAGGCGATGATGCGCGGATCCCGATCGGTGTACGTCGACTTCGTCGACTACGACGAGATCGCCCACCACGCCGGGGTCACGCGACCCGAGTCGCTCGCCGCGCTCTACGGCCTCGACGAGGTGCTGCGGACCCTCGAGACCGTCGCGCTCTCGGGGGCGACGCCGCGCCGCTACCACTTCGTGCTCCTGTCCGACCACGGCCAGAGCCAGGGCGCGACCTTCCGCCAGCGCTACGGCCAGTCCCTCGAGGACCTCGTCGCCGCCCACCTCGCGACCGGCGCCGGCGTCATCGCCTCGACCCACGAGGTCGAGTCGTGGGGGCCGGTCAACGTGCTCCTGGCGCAGCTGTCGGCACAGAAGAGCGTCACCGGGCAGCTGACGCGACGGGCACTGGGGGACAAGGGCCCCCACGTCGGGCCGGAGGTTGCGACTCGGACGCCAACCACCACCGTCACGGATGCGACCACGACCGACGCCGTCACCACGACCGGCGCCGGCGCCGTCGCGTCCGGCCGCCCCGAGACGGTCGTCGTCGGCTCTGGCAACCTCGGCGGCGTGTGGTTCGCCCGAAGCCCCGGGCGACTGCGCCTCGAGGATCTCGAGGCGCAGCACCCCGGTCTCGTGGAAGCCCTCGCCACCCACCCGGGCATCGCGTTCGTCGTCGTCGACAGCGGCGCCGGACCGGTGGCGATCGGCGCCCACGGGTCGCGCGTGCTCGAGACCGGGCTCGTCGAGGGGGTCGACCCGCTCGAGGCGTTCGGAGCCGACGCGGCCGCCGACTACCTGCGCGTCGCGCGGTTCGACAACGCGCCCGACCTCTACGTGAACTCCCTGCACGAACCCGTCCTCGACGAGGTGGCCGCGTTCGAGGAGCTCGTCGGCTGCCACGGCGGCGTCGGCGGCTGGCAGACCCGCCCGCTGCTCGTGCACCCCGCCGAATGGGCCGTCGACGCCGACCTGCTCGAGCGCGACGGGCTCGTCCACGGCGCCGACCGGGTACACGTGCAGCTCGTGCGGTGGCTCGAGCGCCTCGGCCACCGGCAGCACCTCCCGGCGCCGGGCGACGCCGTCGCCGAGGCCGTCAGCCCGACGACCACCGGCTGACGGCCCCGGCGTCCTCGAGGGCGTCGTAGACCGCCTCCATGAGGAGGGCATGGCCGCTCGCGTTCGGGTGGTCGCCGTCCTCGAGGAGGTCGTTCGTCGGATCGCGGTCGCCGGCCTCGCCCTTGAGGGGTGTGTACGCGTCGACGTAGACGGCGCCGGTGGACGCGGCGACCTGGTCGACGATGCTGTTGACGACCTTGGTCAGTGCGTCGCTGCCGGTGACGAAGGCGTTGCCCTGGGCGCGGCCCACGGCGCCGTCGACCGTGACGTTCCAGTACCCGACAACCGCGACGCGCAGATTCGGGTTGGTGTCTTCGGCCTTGATCTCGTCGACGATCCGGGTCAGGCCGTCGTGCAGGCCCTTGAGGGTGTCGGTCCAGCACGGCGAGCTCGCGGCGGGCAGGCAGGTCGGGTCGTCCACGCGGTTGAGGTCGAAGTCGTTGGCGCCGACCTCGACGACGACGAGGTCGGCGTGGGCGATGTCGCGATGCGTCGAGGCGGAGCCGAGGTCGCGCTCGACGTCGCTCGTCGTCCAGCCGCCGACGGCGTCGTTGTGCACGACGGGCGCCCGGCCGGTGGCGGTGCCGAGGCGCGTGCCGAGCTGTTCGACGTAGCCGGTGCAGCCGCACGTCCCGGCCGACGGAACCGAGTCACCGAGGCCGACGACGACGAGGGGGCCCGCGGGGGGCGACGACGTGCCGGCCGTCGGCGTACCGCTGCGTGCCGTCCCGGCGGCGCTCGGCGTCGCTGCCCCGGCCACGGCGCGCACGAGCGTGCCCGGGCCGACGCCGGCGGCGACGGCGACCGCCACGAGGGCGGCCGTGCACGCCGCGACGACGAGCCCGATGACGACGTGGTGCGCGCGCACCCCGAGGTGCGAGTGCTGCCGGGGGGAGGCCGGGCCCCGGCCGCCGGGTCCCGGCACCGGGCGGTGGCGGCCGGCGTCAGCCACGGAACCCCGGCAAGGTCTGCCCCAACCAGGAGAGAGCCTGCGGCACGTACGGCTCCCAGACCTGGTCGCGGTGGCCACCCGTCGAGAGCACGACCCCGTTGACGTCGAGCGGTGGTTTGGCCACGCTCAGGAACTTCGACGTCGACGGGTAGGAGAGCTGGTCCTGTCGCGACGTGAGCACGTACATGGCGAGGGGTGGGGGAGCCGAGCGGGCGATGCGGATGAGGTCGTAGGCCTCGGTGCCGATCGAGGTCAGCGGGTCGTAGGCCGCACTGAAGTCGGGGCGGAAGTATCCCTGGAGCACGATCGAGGCGCCGAACACGTCGGGGTGCCGCATCGACAGCGAGGCCGCGCACCACGCCCCGTAGGAGTAGCCCATGACGGCCCACGAGAGGCGGTCGCGTCGGGTGTGCAGGTGGTTCACGACCCACGACGGCAGGTCACGCGAGAGCCACGTGTCGGTCTGCGGTGTCCCCGGGGGGCCGTTGACGCACTCGGTGTCGAGGGTTGCCGGCGTGTCGATGCGCGGCATCACGAAGATGACCGGCCCGAGGCGGTGCTCGGCCGTGAGCAGGTCGGCGGTCGGCAGGAAGTTCAGGTGGGTGAAGCGCGTCGGGCTGCTCGGGAAGCCGTGGAGGCCGACGATGACCGGGTAGGTGCGCTTGGACGCCGGGTTGTAGCCGGCAGGGAGGTACACCAGCACCTGGCCGGAGGCACCGGACCGGGGGTCGGTCACCGAGTAGGTCTGCAGCCGTGAACCCGGTTGCGGCAGCGCGTAGTTCGGGTGGCCGGTGACTCTCTGCAGGCCCGGCCCGATGACCTTGGCCTCGACGACCTGCTTGACGCCACCGCCGTGGTGCAGCTGCACCTCGGAGGACCGCGAGCCGAGCAGGTCCGACCAGCTGGAGTAGAAGAGGTACTGGTCGTTGAGGGCGGCGCCGGCCAGGGCGACGACGATGACGTTGAGGAGCAGCACCTGGCCGCCTCGGACGGCACCGCGGGTGAGACGGCCACCCCAGCGGGGCCAGCCGATGACGACGAGGGCGAAGAGCCCCAGGGCCACGACGACGAGCAGGACGATGAGGCCGGGGTCGGTCAGCTCCACGACGGGGTCTCCCGCTTCTCGCGGGGCCGCGCAGGCTCGGGGCGGACGAACGGGAAGGTGAGGACCGACCGGATCGCGGTGTTCGTCAGCAGCATGACGAGCCGGTCGACCCCGAGACCGAGGCCGCCGGTCGGTGGCATGCCCAGCTCGAGCGCGTGGAGGAAGTCCTCGTCGACCTCCATCGCCTCGGGGTCGCCGGCAGCGGCCTTGAGCGACTGCTCGGTGAGCCGTCGACGCTGGTCGACCGGGTCGGTCAGCTCGCTGTAGGCCGTGCCCACTTCCATCCCGGCGACGACGAGGTCCCACCGTTCGACGAGCCCGCGCTCGGTCCGGTGCGGGTGCACCAGGGGCGAGGTCTCGACGGGGAAGTCGGTGTAGAAGGTGGGCAGCACCGTGGTCGGCTCGACGAGCTCGGCGTAGAGCTCCTCGACGACCGCGCCCCACCCGGCCCCCTCGGGCACGGCGACGCCGTGCCGGGCCGCGACCTCGAGGAGCACGTCGAGGTCGGTGTCCGGCCCGACGCGCAGGCCGACGGCGTCGCTCACGGCGTCGAGCACGCGGACCACGGGAAAGGGGGCGCCGACGTCGACGAGCTCCACCCCGTCGAGCCCGGCGCGGACCCGGTCGGGCGTCGGCAGCGGGATGACGGGACGCCCGTGGACGGCGACCGCGGCCTCGCGCACGAGGCGCTCGGCGAGGTGGCGCATCGTCACGTAGTCGGCGTGCGGCTCGTACACCTCGAGGGAGGTGAACTCGGGGTTGTGGGTGGCGTCGGCGCCCTCGTTGCGGAAGCTGCGGCCGAGCTCGAAGACCGGCCCGATGCCGCCGACGAGGAGCCGCTTGAGGTAGAGCTCGGGGGCGATGCGCAGCGACAGGTCGGTGCCGTAGGCGTTGATGTGCGTGCGGAACGGCCGGGCGGTCGCACCCCCGTGGGTCACGTGCAGCATCGGGGTCTCGACCTCGAGGAAGCCGCGGTCGGCGAGGGTGCGGCGCAGGGCCGCCACGACGCTCGAGCGGCGACGCAGCAGCTCGAGCTCGCCCGGGTGCGTGAGCAGGTCGGTCGACCGCCGGCGGACCCGCGTCTCGGGGTCGGCCAGGCCCCGCCACGGCACGGGGTGCAGCGCCTTGGCCTCGAGCCGCCAGTCCTCGACGAGCAGGGTCGGCGTGCCGGTGCGCGAGCGGCCGGTCTCGCCGGCGAGCCGCACGAGGTCGCCGGTGTCGACGTCGGCCGCGAACCGGTCGACGGACCGGCGTCCGGTGCGGGAGGACTCGAGCAGCGCCTGGACGCGCGCCCCGGCGTCCTCGAGGGTCACGAAGACGACGGCGCCGTGGTCGCGCAGCTCCCGGACGCGGGCCACGACCTCCACGGCGTCGCCCTCGCTCCACGCACCGCAGCGGACGCCGGGCAGGAGCGCGAGCGGCATGGCGGTGCCGCCACCGACGGGATAGGGGTCGAGGCCGGACGCCCGGAGCCGGTCGAGCGTGGCGAGCCGGTGCCGCGACTCCTCGCTGCGCCGCGGCGCGAACCGTCCCGCGTCGACGGCGGGACCGGTGGCCTCGATCGCGGCCACCTCGGCGAGGTGATCTGCGTCGAGGACCGCGCTCGTCGAACGGTGCCGCGCCGGCCAGGGCACGAAGCCCTCGAGGGCCGCGGCGGCGAGGGCGATCTGCGGCAGCGACAGCCCGTCGTCGTAGCAGAGGAAGCGCGGGGTCCACTCGGGGTCGTACTTGTCGGTGGCCCGGTAGAGCCGCTCGAGCTGCCAGAACCGGTCGAACAACCCGAGCACCGACGCGTTGAGCCGGGTCAGCCTGCCCGACCCGATCCGCGCGGAGTCGGCGAAGACGCCGCGGAACATGCAGAAGTTGAGGGAGACGCGGCTGACGCCGAGCTCGTCGGCCCGGGCGAGCACGTCGGTGACCATGAGCTCGGTCGTGCCGTTCGGGGCGTCGGGGGAGCGGCGCATGAGGTCGAGGGAGACGCCGCCGCGGCCCCACGGCACGAAGGTGAGCAGGCCGACCTCGGCCCCGTCCGGGCCCGCCGCGACGACGTGCAGGACGTGCCCGTCGGCCGGGTCCGCGGTGCGGCCGAGCGCCATGGAGAACCCGCGCTCGGTGTCGCTCGAGCGCCACTGCCGCGCGAGGGTCTCGGCGCGGTCGCGCTCCTCCGGCGACAGGTCGGCCTGGCGCCGGACGCGGACGGTGACGCCGGCCCGCCGGGCCCGGGTCGCGGCCTGCCGCACGCGCGTCAGGCGGGCGCTGTCGAGGTCGATGCGGCGCGGGTCGAGGACGGCCTCGTCGCCGAGCGCGACGACACGCATGCCGCGCGAGGCGTAGGCGCGGGCGCCCTCCTCGCTCGCCGCGATGACCGCGGGAAGCCAGCCGTACTCGCTCGCCTCGGCGCGCCAGGCGTCGATGGCAGGCAGCCAGGCATCGCGGGGTCCGATCGGGTCGGCGGAGGCAAGCGAGACGCCGGCGGCGACGGCGTACGTCACCGCGGCGCGCCCGTCGGCATCGAAGACCGACGCCTTGTCGCGGCGGGTGGCGAAGTAGCCGAGGGAGTCGGCGGGGTGGCGGCCGAGCAGGCGTCGCAGGGACACCTCGCGATCGGGCGACCAGCGGTTGACCGGCCGGGCCGAGGCGAGGAAGAGCCCCAGGGTCACGAGGATCGTCACCCCGAGGCAGAGGGCCACGGTGTCGAGGACCCAGTCGGGGATGAGGCCGCCGGGGCGGGTCGTCACGCCGCCGAGCACCGCGAAGACGGTGCCGACGACCGCACGGGCCTGCGAGCGAGGCACGCCCACCGCCCCGAGCAGCACCCAGGCGACGGCGAGGGTGGCACCGGACCCGACGACGAGGGCCGCCGCGGCCAACCAGCCCGAACCGCGCTGGAGGCGCCCGGTGAACTGGCCGCGCAGGCGCCACAGCCACCAGCCGGCGGCGAGGGCCACGGCGATGGCGGCGATGTCGACGACCCGGCCGAGGTCGCCGCGGGTCTGCCACATCCACACGAACGGCCGGTGCGTCGGCGGCAGGACCGCGACGAGGCCGATGAGCACGCCGAGGGCCTGGAAGGCACCCACGGCCCAGAGCCCGATGCGCTTGCGGCCGAGAAGGGCGCGCGTCACGATCGCGAGCACGACGACCGACACGATCGTCGGGGCGACCGGGAGGTTGAGCAACCCGAAGACGACCTCGGTCGTGGACGGGCCGGGCCGGTGCGGATGGGACAGCACGAGCAGAGCGGCCGCCACGGTGGCGACGGCGTAGGTTCCGGTGAGGACGCGCGCTGCGCGGGGCGAGCCCGGGTCGACCGGTCGGCGAGTGGCCATGTCATGACGATGGACCGCGGCGCTGGACGTTCGCTGGACGTCTCCTGTGGGCCACGTGACGCGCAGGGAACTCTCAGGTAGTCGCCGTGTCGTGCCGGGTATCGCCATGGGGCAGGCAGAGGTGGCCGGGTGGGCCGCCGCGACCGGAGGAGTGGCCATGGCTGGTGCTGGACGGACGGGACGGGTGGGGCGGGCCGGTGCCCTGCTGGGCGGCGTCGGTGCGGGCGTCGCGGCGCTCGCGACGTGGGACCTCTTGCAGCGCAAGCACACGATCCTGCGCCGGTACCCGGTGATCGGGCACATGAGGTATCTCCTCGAGGACATCCGGCCCGAGCTGCAGCAGTACTTCATCGAGCGCGACTGGGACGGCCGCCCCTACGACCGCGACACGCGCTCGGTCGTCTACGAGCGGGCCAAGGGCATCCACGGCGAGCGGCCGTTCGGCACCGAGCTCGACGTCAACGAGGTCGGCTACGAGTACCTCGTGCACTCGATGGCACCGACCGACCCGCCCAAGCAGCCGGCGCGCGTCACGGTCGGCGGTCCCGACTGCACCAAGCCCTACTCCATGGCCCTGCTCAACGTGTCGGCGATGAGCTTCGGAGCCCTGTCGGCCAACGCGATCCGGGCCCTGAACAAGGGCGCGGCGATGGGCGGCTTCGCCCACGACACCGGCGAGGGAGGTCTCTCGCCCTACCACCTCGAGAACGGCGGCGACATCGTCTGGGAGATCGGCACCGGCTACTTCGGGGCCCGCACCAAGGACGGCGACTTCGACCCGGACTCCTTCCGCGACAAGGCCGCTCACGACGCCGTGAAGTGCGTGTCGCTCAAGCTGAGCCAGGGGGCCAAACCCGGCATCGGCGGCGTCCTGCCCGGCGCGAAGGTGACGAAGGAGATCGCCGACATCCGCCAGGTGCCCCAGGGTGAGAAGTGCGTCAGCCCGTCCTCGCACCGGGTCTTCCACACACCGGTCGAGCTCGTGGAGTTCATCGGCCGGATGCGCGAGCTCGCCGGCGGAAAGCCGACCGGGTTCAAGCTCTGCGTCGGCTCGCGGGTCGACGTGCTCTCGCTCTGCAAGGCCATGCTCGAGGTCGGCACGACACCCGACTTCATCGTCGTCGACGGCTCGGAGGGCGGCACCGGTGCGGCCCCGCTCGAGTTCGAGGACCACGTCGGCATGCCGCTGACCCACGGCCTCATGACGCTGCACAACGCGCTGGTGGGCGTCGGCCTGCGCGACCGCATCCGGATCGGCGCCAGCGGAAAGGTCGCCGCCGGCAACGACATCGTCAAGCGGCTCGTCCAGGGCGCCGACTACACCAACGCCGCCCGCGCCATGATGATGGCCGCCGGCTGCATCCAGGCGCAGCGCTGCCACACCGACAAGTGCCCGAGCGGCGTCGCCACCCAGAACGCCCGCCGCGCGCGGGCCCTCGACGTCGGCGACAAGAGCGTGCGCGTCAAGCAGTACCAGGAGGCCACGGTCGAGTCGGCCATGAAGATCATGGCCGCCATGGGCGTCACCGACCCCGCGCAGCTGAACCCGCACCACCTGCGCCGCAACGTCACCGCGACGACGACGCACTCCTACGCCGAGCTCTACGAGTGGCTCGAGCCGGGTCAGCTGCTCGCCGAGCCGCCCGAGGCCTGGGCCGCGGACTGGGGCGTCGCCACGCCCGACCGGTTCGCGCCGCACGCCTCGCCCCGCCACCTCTGAGGAAGGACCGACATGACCACCGTCGCCGAGCACGTCGTCACGGCGCTCGCGGAGGCCGGCGTCACGCAGGTGTGGGGCGTCGTGGGTGACGCGCTCAACCCGCTGACCGACGCCATCCGCACCGAGGAGCGCATCGAGTGGGTCGGGGTGCGCCACGAGGAGGTCGCGGCCTTCGCCGTGAGCGCCCAGGCCCAGCTGACCGGCACCATCGGCGTGTGCATGGGCACCGTCGGGCCGGGCTCGATCCACCTGCTCAACGGCCTCTACGACGCGAAGAAGTCGCACGCGCCGGTCCTCGCGATCTGCGGCCAGGTGCCCAGCGAGGAGATCGGTACCGACTTCTTCCAGGAGGTCGACAACGACACGCTCTTCGCCGACGTGTCGGTGTGGGCGCACACCCTGACCTCGCCGAGCCAGCTCCCGCACCTGCTCGAGCAGGCCGTCAACGCCGCCTACGCGCACCGCGGGGTGGCCGTGCTGACGCTGCCCGGCGACATCGGCGGCCTCGACGTGCCCAAGGGCGTCGCGCCCGCGTCGTTCGCCCCGGCGGGCGTCCCCGCGCCGGCGCCCGAGGACCAGCTGCGCGCCGTCGCGCAGGTGCTCGACGGCGACGCGGCCGTGACGCTGCTCGTCGGCTGCGGCGCCCGGGAAGCACGCGACGAGGTGCTCGCGCTCGCCGACGCGCTCGGCGCACCGATGGTGCTGACGCTCAAGGCCAAGGAGGGGCTCGAGCACGACAACCCGTTCGAGGTCGGCCAGTCCGGCCTCATCGGCAACCCGGCCGCCGCCAAGGCCATGGACTCGTGCGACGTCCTGCTCCTCGTCGGGACCGACTTCCCCTACCGCGACTGGTACCCGGCGGGCAAGACCGTCGTGCAGCTCGACGCCCGGGGTGAGCACATCGGCCGGCGCACGCGCGTCGACCACGCCCTCGTCGGTGACGCCCGTTCCACCCTGCAGGCGCTGCTGCCACGGCTCGCGCGACGTGAGGACCGCAGCCACCTCGAGGCGGCGACCGACGCCTACCGCGCCTGGCACGAGCGTCAGGCGGCGCTGCTCGACCCGAGCCACGACGAGTCGCTCCTCGGGCGCGCCCGCGCCGTCTTCGACAACCCCGACGAGCGCATCCGGCCCGAGGCCGTCGCCGCGGCCGTCGACCGGCACGCGCCCGACACGACGATCTTCACGAGCGACACCGGCATGTCGACGGCATGGCTCGCGCGGCACGTGCGGATGGCCGGCACCCGCCGGCTCGTCGGCTCCTACAACCTCGGCTCGATGGCCAACGCGATGCCGATGGCCCTCGGTGCGCAGGCCCTCGACCGCAGCCGCCCGGTGGTGGCGTTCGCCGGCGACGGCGGGCTCATGATGCTCCTCGGCGACCTGCGCACCGCCGTCACCTACCGGCTGCCGGTCCGCGTCGTCGTCTTCGACAACGGCCGCCTCGGCATGGTCAAGCTCGAGCAGGAGCAGGGCGGCCTGCCGGAGTTCGGCACGCAGCTGGACAACCCCGACCTCGCCGCGGTCGCCTCGGCCATGGGCCTCTCGGCCCGACGCGTCACCGACGCCGCCGACCTCGACGACGCCGTCCGCTGGGCCTTCGAGGCCGAGGGGCCGGTGCTGCTCGACGTGGTGACGAACCCGGACGAGGTGGCGGTGCCGCCGAAGCCGACCCTCGCGCAGGGCTGGGGCTTCGCCATCGCGAAGTCCAAGGAGGTCCTCGAGAGCCGTCGATGAGGGCAGGATCAGGGTGAGGCGCCGGTGCCCGCGCCCGCCGCGCCCGCCGTGCCAGCCACGTCCGACACGTCCGACACGTCCGCGAGGTCCGAGGCGCCGCGACGTCATCGAGGAGGTCACCGTGTGTCGACTGTTCGGCCTGACCGCCGGAAGCACCCGCGTCCGGGCGACGTTCTGGCTCCTCGAGGCCCCTGACAGCCTCGCCGAGCAGTCGCATGCCAACCCCGACGGCACCGGCCTCGGCACGTTCGACGCCGACGGCCGGCCCGTCGTCGAGAAGCAGCCGCTGGCCGCCTTCGACGACGCCGCTTTCGCGAGCGAGGCGCGTGAGCGCGTCAGCGCGACGTTCGTGGCGCACGTACGCCACTCGTCCGGCGCGGCTGTCCGGCCGGAGAACACCCACCCCTTCGAGCAGGACGGGCGGCTCTTCGCCCACAACGGCGTCGTCGAGGGGATGGACGTCCTCGACCGCCACCTCGGCGAGGACCTCCGCCTCGTGCACGGCCAGACCGACTCCGAGCGGCTCTTCGCGCTCGTGACGCGCGAGACCGCCCGCGCCGGTGGCGACGTCGGCGCCGGGATCACGGCAGCGCTGCGCTGGGTCGCCGACGAGCTCCCCGTCTTCGCCGCCAACCTCGTGCTGACGACGGCCACCGATGTGTGGGCGGCGCGCTATCCGGACACCCACGCCCTGTGGGTCCTCGAGCGGCACCGGCCACGAGGCCGGCTGCACCACCGGTCGCGGGCCGGCACCCGCGTTCTGTCCGACGAGCTGTCCGACACCCCGAGTGTCGTCGTGGCGAGCGAGCGCCTCGATGACGACCCGTGGCGGATGCTCGAGCCCGGCGTCCTGCTCCACGTCGACGAGCGCCTGCGGGTGACCGAGGAGGTCGTCGTCGACCACGAGCCGCGGCACCGGCTCACCCTCGAGGACCTCGGGGCTGCGGCCGCGTCGCAGCGCCCGACGGGACACGCCTGAGGCGCCGCCGGGGCCCCAGGCGCGGCGGGACGGCTCAGCCGCGGACGACGCGTCGGGCGAGGTCGGTCCAGCCGGCGAGGATGCGGTCGCGGTCGATGCCGAGGTCGAGCTGCTGTCGCAGCAGCGGCACCTCGAGAGGGGCCAGGAGCGCGGTGGCGAGCACGGGCAGGTCGCCCTCGACGCCCGCCGACGCGAGGAGCACGCGCACGTGCGCCGTGTGGAAGGCGGCGGCCGGCAGGGACCGGCCGTAGCGCCCGACGGCGGCCACGACGAGGTCGCCGTGCAGGAGATTGCGGTCGAGGCGTGACTCGCCGAAGGCGAGCAGGCGGGTCAGCGGCGGGGCGCCCGGCCCGAGCGGCGGCGGCCCGGAGATCACCTGCTGCTGCCAGATCGTCTCGCTGTGGTCGAGCAGGGCGGCCATGAGCCCGGCCCGGCTGCCGAACCGGCGGAAGACCGTGCCCTTGCCGACGTGCGCGGCAGCCGCGACGGCGTCCATGGTCACCGCGTCGACGCCGCACGACTCGACGAGGTGGTGCGCCGCGTCCAGGAGGGCCACCCGGTTGCGCGCGGCATCGGCCCGCTCCGCGCGCTCGGGTCTCAGCCCGAGGTCGACGGGCTGCCCCGGGCGGCGTCCGGCGGCGACGGGCGGACGGGTCGGTGGCACCCGCTGATCGTAGGGGGAGCGGCGGGCGGCGTCCGCCGGTTTTCGGTTCGACCGATCCTCCGGACGGTCCGGGAATAGAAGCGGACCAAGGTCCGTTTGGCCCGTCATGACCAACGCTGCCACCCCCCGCACCCGTGTCGCCGTCCTCGTCGGGAGCCTGCGCACCGACTCGGTGAACCGCCGCATCGCCGAGGCCCTGCGCGACCGGGCGCCCGAAGGCGTCGCACTCGAGATCGTCGACGGACTCGGGGCGCTCCCGTTCTACAACGAGGACGTCGACGGTACCGACGTGCCCCCGGTCGTCGCCGACCTGCGCCGCGTCGTCGGCTCGGCCGACCGCGTCCTCGCCGTGACGCCCGAGTACAACGGCACCATGCCGGCCGTCCTCAACAACGCGATCGACTGGCTCTCGCGGCCCTTCGGACAGGGCGCCATCAAGGGCAAGCCCTTCGCCGTCGTCGGCGCCACGCCGACCCCCTACGGTGGCAAGTGGGCCCACGAGGACACCCGTCGCTCGGCCAAGATCGCCGGCGCGCACGTCGTCGCCGACGTCGAGGTGTCACAGACGACGATCGACACCGACGTCCTCGGTGACCCGGCCGTCTTCGCCCGGCTCACCGACGCGCTCGCGACGCTCGTCGCGGCCGACACCTCCGTGGCCGCCTGAGGCTCCCGCACGGACGCGTCACGCCCGACGCGTCCTGACCCACCCCACACCCGACGCACCCGAGGCCGGGCCGGCACTGCCGGCCCGGCCTCGGGCGCGTCCCGGTTCCTCTGCGCGGGAGGCCCTGCGGCGTAGACTCGGAGCGGCGCACGATCGCCAGGGCGACGCGGCCCCGACACACGCGGCACGACCTCTCCCGACCCGATCGGGAGCGTCGGGGCGCCTCACCCGTGACCAACGGACCAGGAGGTGCCATGGGTGACAACATCGGACTGTGGGTGCTGCTCGGCGTCGTCGTCATCATCGTCGCGGGTGCCGCGATGATGCAGAGCCGACGCGGCGGGACCAACGACACGCTCAACCACCACGGTGACGACACCGTCGTCGAGCGCGACCACCACCCCGAGGGAGCCGAGCGCTCCCACCTCGTCGGCAACCCGCCCATCGACACCATCACGACGCAGGGCTGGGGCGTCGCCCAGGCCGGCGAGGGCGCCGAGCCCGAGGAGCTGCCCGAGGACGTCCACCCCGAGTTCCACGAGGACCCGCGCCACCGCCGCAAGCACTGAGCCGCCACCGAGCAGCCACTGAGAAGCAGCCGCTCCGTCGCACCGGGGGCCGCGTCCCACACGCCGGGACGCGGCCCTCGCGCGTGACGACGGCCCCGGCACCGCACACCCCTTTCCCGGTCGAGAGAGCACCCGGCCCCATCCCTCCCCATCCGTCCCACCGCCGGGTGAGCCGGGGCTCGAGCGCCCACTCGAGGGGGCAACGGGGCAGGGCGGGGCAGACTGGGCGGCATGGCGAGCGTCGAGACGAACTGGGCCGGCAACCACACCTACGCGGGACGCGTCGAGCGCCCCGGCAGCATCGAGGAGCTCCAGGAGGTCGTCGCCCGCGAGCCCCGCGTCCGTCCGCTCGGGTCGCGGCACTCGTTCACCGACGTCACGGACAGCGACGGCGTCCTCGTCTCGCTCGAGGCCCTGCCGACGAGCGTCGAGGTCGACCCGGAGTCGCACACGGCGACGGTCCGGGGCCGGGCACTCTACGGCGACGTCGCTCGGGCCCTCGAGCGGCACGGCTGGGCCCTGGGCAACCTCGCGTCGCTGCCGCACATCTCGGTGGCCGGTGCCGTGGCCACCGGCACGCACGGGTCGGGCGACGCCAACGGCTCGCTCGCGGCGGCGGTCCGAGGCCTCGAGGTCGTCGGCCCCGACGGCGCGATCCGCACGCTGGCCCGTGGCGACGCAGACCTTCCCGGCAGCGTCGTGGCACTCGGCGCCCTCGGTGTCGTCACCGGCCTGACCCTCGGGCTCGAGCCCACCTACCCGGTGCGTCAGGACGTCTACACCGGCCTGACCTGGGAGCGCCTGACCACCGACTTCGACGCCATCACCGCCGACGCGTACAGCGTCAGCCTCTTCACGCGGTGGGACGACGCCGGCATCTACCAGGCGTGGCGCAAGAGCCGCGAGGGGGCGGCACCCGACACGTTCTTCGGGGCGGCGCGCGCCGACCGCACCATGCACATGCTCGACGGCGGCCCCACCGAGTCGGTCACCCGCCAGCAGGGCGAGGCCGGCCCGTGGCTCGACCGGCTGCCGCACTTCCGGATGGAGTTCACACCGAGCCGCGGCGCGGAGCTGCAGAGCGAGTACCTCGTGCCGCGCACCGCCGCACTGGCGGCGATCGAGGGCCTGCGCGCCCTCCACGACCGGACGGCACCGGTGCTCCAGACGTGCGAGCTGCGCACGGTCGCCGCCGACGACCTCTGGCTCAGCAGCTCCTACGGCCACGACGCCGTCGGCATCCACTTCACGTGGGTGCGCGACGTGCCGGCCGTGTACGCCGTGCTCCCGGCGCTGGAGGCGCTGCTCCTACCGCTCGGCGGTCGGCCGCACTGGGGCAAGTGCTTCGTCGCCACGGCGGCCGAGCTCGAGCCGCTCTACCCGCGCCTGAATGCCTTCCGCGCCCTCCGCGACCGCGTCGACCCCGACCGTGTCTTCGGCAACGCCTTCCTGGAGCGGGTCATCGGCGCCTGAGCCCCGAGCCGGGTCAGGCCAGGGGCGCCTCGCCGACCGTCGGCAGCAGTCCGTCGCGCAGGGCGCCAGCGAAGGAGGTGACCGCGGGCAGCGCGCCGAGGAGGCACAGCTGGTAGGCGTGGTACACGTCCGGCTTGCCCTCCCACACGGTGCTCGCGGGCCGGAGCACCGGGGACAGCTCGTGACGCCACGAGCCGAGCCGGTCGTCGACGAAGTGGTCGCGGGCGTGGGCCCACCAGGTGTCGTACCACGTGCCGTACGTCGGGTCGCCCGTCGCGAGCTGGAGCGTGCGGGCGGCCGCGATGCCCTCGGCGACGACCCAGTGGAGGCGGTCGCGCACGACCGGGGTGCCCTCGAAGTCGGTCGTGTAGACGAACCCGTCCGCACCGTCGACCGACCACCCCTCGTGGACGGCGACGTCGAAGAGGGAGCGGGCGTCGTCGAGCAGCCATGCGGGCGCGGCGCCGTCGAGCCCGTGGCGCAGGTGCAGGCACAGCCGCGACCACTCGAGCAGGTGTCCGGTGGTGACGCCGTAGGGCCGGAACGGGTCGCCGGGCCGGTCGCGGTTGTAGCCGGGGTCGGGCACCCAGTCGGGGCTGAAGTGCTCGGGCAGCCGGAAGCCCCAGTCGCGGGCGAAGGCGTGCACGATGCGCTCGACGATGCTGCGGGCGTGGTCGAGCCAGCGCGGGTCGCGCGTCACGTCCCACGCCGCGAGCATCGCCTCGACCGTGTGCATGTTCGCGTTGGCGCCGCGGTACGGCTCGAGCTCGGACCAGCCGCGGTCCCAGACGTCGACGACGAGCCCGTCGGCGTCGCGCCAGAAACGGCGGTCGAGCACGTCGAGGGCGGCGTCGAGCAGCTCGTCGCCGTCCGGGTGCCGGGCCGCCGAGGCGGTGGCGGCGGCGAGGACGACGAAGGCGTGGTCGTACGCGCGCTTCTCGGTGACCTCGGGCCGCCCGGACGCGTCGGCCGACGCGTACCAGCCGCCCGCGTCGTCGTCGGCGAGCACGCCGCCGGGGGCGAACGCGGCGACGCCGTGGTCGAGCAGGTCACGGCAGCCGTGGTCGCCCTCGAGGAGGGCGAGGCCCGCCACGTGCGTCATCCGGGCGGTGATCCACGTCTCGACCGCGCTGCCCTCCACGAGGCGGCCGGCGTCGTCGAGACGGCCGAAGCCGCCGGCGGGGTGCAGGGCGCCCCGGGCGAAGGCGCGGAGGCCACGTCGCTGCTCGGCGAGCCACGCGAGGTGCTCGGTGGGTTCCGGCCCGGCCGGGGACGTCTCGGGTGCGGTCATGCCGCCAGTCTGCCGAGGGTCGGCTCAGAAGTCGCCGGCGTGGCTGCGAAGGCGGGTCAGCGTGTCGACCAGGTCGCGGACGTCGTCAGGCCCGAGGCCGGGCTGCTCGAAGACCTCGGCGTTGAGCGCCTTGGTGGCCCGCTCGGCCAGCTCGCGGCCGCTCGGCGTCAGGGCGACGAGCATGGCGCGGCGGTCCTCGGGGTGGGTCGAACGGACGACGAGGCCGGCGTCCTCGAGCCGGTCCACGGCGTTGGTGACGCTCGTCGGGTGCACCTGCAGGCGGCTGCCGATGACCTTCATGGGCAGCGACCCCCGGCGGCTGAACCAGAGGAGCATGAGCACCTCGTACCGGGCGAAGGTGACGCCGAGCGGCTTGAGGGTGGCCTCGACGCGCGCCAGGACGATCTGGTGCGCGCGCATGAGGGAGGTGATCGCGGCCATGCCGTCGGCGGCGGTGTCCCAGCCCTGCTCGTGCCACTGCTCGCGGGCCCGCGAGATGGGGTCGAAGCCGAGGCCGGAGCCGGCCGGCGCGCTCGTCTCCGCAGTCATGCGCTCATCGTAGGGGGGTGACGCGTTGACGTCCATTATTTGGAAGTCCTAGTATTTTCGCCATGTCCGACGCAGCGCAGCGCGAGCTCCACCAGCCGTCCCACCATGTCCGCCTCGTCACCGCCTCGAGCCTGTTCGACGGCCACGACGCGTCGATCAACATCATGCGGCGGATCATGCAGAGCCAGGGGGCCGAGGTCATCCACCTCGGCCACAACCGCTCGGTCCAGGAGGTCGTCGACGCCGCGATCGAGGAGGACGCCCAGGGCGTGGCGGTCAGCTCCTACCAGGGCGGCCACGTCGAGTACTTCGAGTACCTCGTGCAGCTGCTCCGCGAGAACGGCGCCGGGCACGTGCGCGTCGTCGGCGGCGGCGGTGGCGTCATCGTCCCCGAGGAGATCGCCCGCCTGCGCGAGTCCGGCGTCACGATCTTCAGCCCCGAGGACGGCCAGCGCCTCGGCCTCGTCGGCATGGTCAACGGCGTCGTCGCCGACTGTGACTTCGACCCCTGGGGCGTCTCGGTCCCGACGCTCGAGGCCGTCCTCGCCGGCGACCGCGCCGCCGTCGCCCGCGCCGTCACCGGCGCCCAGGAGGGCCAGCTCGACGAGGAGCTGCTCGCCGGCGTCCGCGAGGCCGCCTCGCGCCGGCACGTCCCGGTCCTCGGCATCACCGGCACGGGCGGTTCCGGCAAGTCCAGCCTCACCGACGAGCTCGTACGCCGCCTGCGCCTGGACCAGCAGGACAAGCTGCGCGTCGCCGTCCTCGCCGTCGACCCCACCCGCAGCCGCGGGGGCGGCGCCCTCCTCGGCGACCGCATCCGGATGAGCGCCCTCGACGGCGACCGCGTCTTCTTCCGCAGCCTCGCCACCCGCGGCAAGAGCCAGGTACCGGCCCGCCTCGACGACATCCTCGCCGTGGTCAAGGCCGCCGGGTTCGACCTCGTCGTCCTCGAGACCCCCGGCATCGGCCAGGGCGATGCCGCGATCGTCGAGCACTCCGACGTCTCCCTCTACGTCATGACGCCGGAGTTCGGCGCGAGCAGCCAGCTCGAGAAGATCGACATGCTCGACATGGCCGACGTCGTGGCGATCAACAAGTTCGAGCGCCGCGGCGCCGAGGACGCCCTGCGCGACGTCGGCCGCCAGATGGTCCGCAACCGCGAGGCCTTCGGCAAGGGCCCGGCCGACATGCCGGTCTACGGCACGAGCGCCGCAACCTTCAACGACGACGGCGTCACCGCGCTCTACCAGGAGCTGCGGAACCTGCTGTCCGGCAAGGGGATGCCTGTGCAGGAGGGCGTCCTGCCGCACGTGTCCACCAAGCAGTCGACGCGCATCGCCACCGTCGTGCCCGCCGCCCGGGTCCGCTACCTCGCCGAGATCAGCGAGACGGTCCGCCGCTACCACGCCGACACCGCGCGGTTCGCGGGCGCCGCGTCGCGCGTCCAGCGCCTCGACCTCGTGCGGGGCGAGCTCGCCGACGCCGGGTCCGACGCGTCCGGTGTCGACGGCCTGCTCGATGCGGCGCGCACCGACGTGCCGCAGCCGGTCGCCGACGCGCTCGCCGCCTGGCCCGCCGTCGTCGAGTCCTACTCCGGCGACGAGCAGGTGGTGAAGGTGCGCGACCGCGAGCTCGTCACCAAGCTGACCCGGGAGTCGTTGTCCGGCAACACGATCCGACGGGTGTCCCTGCCGCGGTACACCGACCACGGCGAGCTCGTGTCGTTCCTGCGCCGCGAGAACCTGCCCGGCTTCTTCCCCTTCACCGCCGGCGTCTTCCCGTTCAAGCGCGACAACGAGGACCCCGCCCGCATGTTCGCCGGCGAGGGCGACCCGTTCCGCACCAACCGCCGCTTCAAGCTGCTGTCGGAGGGGCAGCCCGCCACCCGCCTGTCCACGGCCTTCGACTCGGTCACGCTCTACGGCCGCGACCCCGACCCGCGCCCCGACGTCTACGGCAAGGTCGGCACGTCCGGCGTCTCGGTGGCCACGCTCGATGACATGAAGGTCCTCTACGGCGGGTTCGACCTGGTCTCGCCGACCACCTCGGTGTCGATGACCATCAACGGTCCCGCGCCGACGATCCTCGCCTTCTTCCTCAACACGGCCATCGACCAGCAGGTCGACGCGTTCCGCGAGCGCGAGGGCCGCGAGCCGTCCGCCGACGAGCGGGCCGAGCTCGAGGCGTACGCGCTGGCGAACGTCCGCGGCACGGTGCAGGCGGACATCCTCAAGGAGGACCAGGGCCAGAACACCTGCATCTTCAGCACCGAGTTCAGCCTGAAGATGATGGCCGACATCCAGGAGTGGTTCATCGAGAAGAAGGTGCGCAACTTCTACTCGGTCAGCATCTCGGGCTACCACATCGCCGAGGCCGGGGCGAACCCCATCAGCCAGCTCGCCTTCACGCTCGCCAACGGGTTCACCTACGTCGAGAGCTACCTCGCGCGCGGCATGGCCATCGACGACTTCGCGCCCAACCTGTCCTTCTTCTTCAGCAACGGCATGGACCCCGAGTACTCGGTGCTCGGCCGCGTCGCCCGACGCATCTGGGCCGTGGCGATGAAGGAGAAGTACGGCGCCGGCGAGCGCAGCCAGAAGCTGAAGTACCACGTCCAGACGTCGGGCCGCAGCCTGCACGCGCAGGAGATGGACTTCAACGACATCCGCACGACGCTCCAAGCGCTCATCGCCATCTACGACAACGCCAACAGCCTGCACACCAACGCCTACGACGAGGCCGTCACGACGCCCTCGGAGGAGTCGGTGCGCCGCGCGCTCGCGATCCAGCTCATCATCAACCGCGAGTGGGGCCTGGCGATGAACGAGAACCCGCTCCAGGGCTCGTTCGTCATCGACGAGCTCACCGACCTCGTCGAGGCGGCGGTCCTCAAGGAGTTCGACCGCATCACCGAGCGTGGCGGTGTCCTCGGCGCCATGGAGACCGGCTACCAGCGCGGCCGCATCCAGGACGAGTCGATGCTCTACGAGCACCGCAAGCACGACGGCAGCCTGCCGATCATCGGGGTCAACACCTTCCGCAACCCGCACGAGGGGGAGAAGCCCCGCGAGGTCGTCCTCGCGCGTGGCACGGAGGAGGAGAAGCAGGGCCAGCTGGCTCGGGTCCGAGCGTTCCGCTCCGAGCACGAGGAGGAGGCTCGGGCCGCGCTCGAGGAGCTGCGACGCGTCGCCATCGAGGGCGGCAACGTGTTCGACGTCCTGATGCGCGCGGCGCGGGTGTGCTCGCTGCAGCAGGTCACCGAGGCGTTCTTCGAGGTCGGCGGCCAGTACCGCCGCAACGTCTGACCTCGTCGAAGGGCCCTGACGTGTCGCTCGTCGACGACCTCGGCGCGCCGGTTCCGCTCGCGGGCCCGGCGCGCCGCGTCGTGTCGCTGGTGCCCTCGATCACCGAGGCGATCGCGGCCACCCTGCCCGAGGTGCTCGTCGGTGCCACCGACTGGTGCACCCATCCGGAAGGCCTTGCGGTGCAACGGGTCCGGGGCACGAAGAACCCCGACCTGCGCGCCGTCGCAGGCCTCGCGCCCGACCTCGTCGTCGCCAACAAGGAGGAGAACCGCGAGCTCGACGTCCGGCGCCTGCGCGAGGCCGGCGTCGCGGTGTGGGTCACCGACATCGAGACGGTCCCGGGCGCGCTCGACTCCCTGCAGCGGCTCTTCCTCGAGGGCCTCGGGGCGGCGACGCCCGACTGGCTGGGCGCGGCGCGCGAGGAGTGGGGCGCACCCGTGGCCGAACCGACGCGCGAGGTCGCTGTCGCGATCTGGCGCGACCCGTGGATGGCCGTGGGGCGCGACACGTTCACTGGCGACGTCGTGGCCAGGCTCGGCTGGCGCAACGTCCTGGCCGGTGACCCCGAGCGCTACCCGCACATCGACCTCATCGCCCTCGACCGCGATGGCGTCACCGTCCTGCTGCCCGACGAGCCCTACGTCTTCACCCCGGACGACGGCCCGGAGGCCTTCGCCCACGCGAGCACTGCCCTCGTGAGCGGGCGCCTCCTCACGTGGTACGGCCCGTCGCTCGTCGGCGCCCGCTCGGCGCTGCTCGACGCCGTCGCCGCCGGATGAGGAGCACGGCCGCCGGAGCGCGCGTCCCTCGCGTACTGCTCCCGCCCCGGGAGAAGCTGGTGAGGCTGCGGTGCGGGCACCCCGCAAGCAGAGGTGCGCTGTCACACCCTCACGCACTGCTCCCACCACGGGAGCAGCTGGTGAGGCTGCGGTGCGGGCACCCCGCAAGGAGAGGTGCGCTGTCACACCCTCACGCACTGCTCCCACCACGGGAGCAGCTGGTGAGGCTGCGGTGCGGGCACCCCGGAAGGAGAGGTGCGCTGTCACGCCCTCACGCACTGCTCCCACCATGGGAGCAGCTGGTGAGGCTGCGGTGTGGGCACCCCGGAAGCAGAGGTGCGCTGTCACACCCTCACGCACTGCTCCCACCACGGGAGCAGTGCGCCAGGAACCGCGGAGCAGGGTGACGCCGCGACGGCCCGGCGTCGGTGGCCGGCAACCGCGGACGCGGCAGCCTCAGTCCTCGAGGACGACGAGACCGGCGAGGAGCAGTCGGCGGGTCAGGTCGAGACCGACCATGTCGGCGCGCAGCACGCCGTCGTCGACGAGCGCGATGAGGGCGCCGACGTCGTGCTCCTCGACCGTGAGGTCGGGCAGCCGGCTCGTCAGGCGCGCGCCGCCGCCCGGCTCACCGCCGAGGCGGGCGCCGAGGTGCGGTCGCAGCCGCACGCACGAGTGGCCGTCGACGCCCTCGGCTGCAGTCACCTGGGCGAGGGGTCCGACCGGCGCTGCCCGCTGGGTGTCGCGCCACCTGCGCTGCAGGGCGTCGACGACCTCGCGCGCCGGCACGGCGCGCAACGCCTCGACCAGGGCCTCGCGGGCCACCTCGACGTCGTCGACGAGGGAGGCGGTGCGGGGTCCGCCGGGTGAGAGCGGCAGCGTTCCGCGTATCCGCTCGGCACGGCTCGCGGCCTCGACCGCGAGCGTCGTGAGCTCGTCGGCCAGGTGTCGCCGCGTCCACACGTGGACGCCGATGGTGACGTGCGTGCTGACGCCGCCGAGGGCGGTCGCCGAGTGGATCCAGCCGCGGGGCAGGTAGAGCACGTCGCCGGGGCGCAGCGTGAACTCGTGCAGCGGGTCGTGCCGGGCAGCCTCCTCGACGTCGAAGCGGTGGTCGGTCCACGGGTCGTCGCGCAGGGGAGCGGGCCGTACCGGGGGCCGCAGGCGCCACCGCTTCTCGCCGGACGTCTGCACGACGAAGACGTCGTGCACGTCGTAGTGGTCGTCGAAGCCGCGGCTCTGCCGCGGGGTCACGTAGGCGTTGGCCTGGACGGGGTGGCCCAGCTCCTCGGCCAGCTGCTGGGTGAAGTCGATGAGGGGGCCCCACGTGCGGTGCAGGCCCTGCAGGACCACTGTCGCGCCGGCGGCGAAGTGGCCGAGCAGCTTGTCGTCGCTGACCTGGTCGGCGATCCCGGCCCCGACGCCCCCGCCGGCCGTGAACTCGCGATCGCCGAGCGTGCGCCCGTCACGGGCCACCCGCAGGAACGGGGTGCGCAGCCCCCGGCGCGACACGAGCTCGTCGACGTCGTCCCGGCCGAGCAGGTCGGCCGCGCCGGCGAGCAGCTCGTCAGCCCGGGAGAAGAGGGGCTGGCGGCCCCAGTGCTCGCTCGCGAAGCCGGACTGGGACAGGGGGACGAGGCGCGCGAGAGCCGAGTGCCCGTGCGCACGCACGGGCACCCGGCTCGTCGTGTCGGCAGTCATCGTGACGCGGTCGATCTCGCTCGCGCGCTCAGACGGCGCCGCCGTCGGCCCCACCGTCGTGGGAGCCGGTGTCGGCCCCGCCGTCGGCAGGACCTTCCGCGCCGCCGTCGGCACCGCCGTCGTGCGTGGCCGTGTCCGCGCCGCCGTCGGCCGGACCCTCAGCACCGCCGTCGGCACCGCCGTCGTGGGAGCTGGTGTCGGCCCCGCCGTCGGCCGGGCCCTCGGTGGTCGGGTCCTCGGACGAGAGTGGCGTGTCGGTCATGGCGTCCTCCTCCACTGGGGTGGGCGGCGTCGATCGACACCGTCGCTCCGCCACCTACCCGTTCGGCCGCCGGGTCACACGGGTCACGTCAGGTGGTCGAAGTCACCGCGGGTCCAGGCGGCGTGCCGGTCGGCGGACACCCGCAGGACGTCCTTGGCCCCTGCGCCGACGACAGCGCCGAAGTTGTTGTACAGCCGGTCGAAGTGCAGTCCCTCGAGCTGGGTGGCGATCCGCTGGACCACGTTGCCCGACAACGGGATCCGGTTCGGGTAGCTGCGCATGAAGCTGACCGAGCGTCCGTCGGGGTTGGGGAACACGGCATCGCCGGCGAGCAGGACTCCCCTCCCGTCGTTGCCGGTGGACCACTCGACCACGGCCTGGCCGCGGAAGTGCCCGCCGACGCGGTGCAGCGTCAGTCCGGGCGCCACCGGACGACTCTGCCCCCACAGCTCGAGGAGGGGGTCGCGGCGGCGGACCCACTCGGCGTCGCGCTCGTTGACGAGCACGGGCACGTCACCCAGGGCCCGGGCCCACTCGGTCTGCACGCCGTACATGTGGGGGTGGCTCGCGGCGACGGCGAGGACCGGGCCGAGCGAGCGCACCTGGTCGAGTGCCGCGTCGTCGACGTAGCCGACGCAGTCGAACAGCAGCAGGCCCTCGGCGGTCTGCACGACCATCGTCTGCTGGCCGATGCCGACCTCCGGCTTTGCGCGCAGGCCCCACAGGCCGGGTTCCACCTGCCTGACGGTGATCCTCGTGCCGGCCTCGCGCAGCTGCTCGAGCGTCGTCCAGCGCTGGCCGTCGGCCGGCACCCACTGGCGCTCGTCCTCGCAGATGGCACACGCCTCGGGCGGCTCGGGAAGGTCGTCGGTCTCGACGGCACAGGTCGCGCAGATCCACGTCACGGCACCACCCTGCCGCCTCGTGCCCGGCGTGGCCACCCTGTTTGCGGGAGGATGCACGGGTGATCCTGCACCTGCGCGCCGCCGTCGAGGAGCTCTACGCCGAGAGCCCGTCGCGGTTCACGGCCCGCCGCTCCGAGCTCGCCGCCCAGGCCAAGGAGGCCGGCGACAAGCAGCTCGCCGCCGCCGTCACCGCCCTGCGCAAGCCGACCGTGGCCGCCTGGGCGATGAACCACTTCGTGCGCACGTGTCGCGACGAGGTCGACGAGCTGCGCTCCTTCGCAGAGCTGCTCCGCGAGGCCCAGCGCACCCTCGACGCCGACCAGCTGCGGCTGCTCGGGCGCGAACGGTCCCGGCGGGTCGACGCCGTCGCCGACCGCGTCGCGGAGGAGGCGACCTCGGCCGGCCAGCGCGTCGGGCCGGGGGTGGCGGTCGAGGTGCGCGACACCCTGACGGCGCTCATCGCCGACGAGGACGCCGAGGCCTCCGTCCTCACCGGTGCGCTCGTCAAGGCGCTCAGCTACTCGGGCTTCGGCTCCGTCGACCTCGAGGACGCCCTCGCGCTCGAGGACCTCCCGCGCGGCGAGGAGGCCAGGCGTCCGTCGCTCTCGCTGCTCGACGGGGGTGGTGGCGACGCCATCGACCTCGAGGAGCGGCGTCGCGCCCGTCGCACCGCCGAGCGCACCCGACTCGTCTCGGCGCTCGAGGGCGCACGCGAGGCGCTGCGCTCGGCGGACCGGCACGTCGCCGTGCTGACGGCCCGCGAGGAGGAGGTCACCGAGGGCATCGCCGACCTCGAGCGCCGCCTGGCCGCCGCGCGTGAGCGGCTCGCCAAGGTCGGCGTCGAGCTGGCCGGGGCGACGAGCGAGCGGGACGCCCACGAGGCGCACGAGGCGAAGGCCCGTCGTGCTCTCGAGGACCACGACGCCTCCGAGTGAGCCTCAGCCGTGCCGCGCCCGGCGGCGCAGCCGGCCCAGCCATGCCCGCACCGGGGCGTCGTCGTGGTGCTCGGCCCCCGCGACCGCCTCGTTCCCTCCGGGCGCGGCCACCTCCTCGGCGTCGGGCGCGTCCGGGGGCTCGGGCGGCCGCTCTCCCGGCTGCTGCCGGGCCAGCTCGGGCAGCAGCTCGTAGGTGCGGGTGTAGATGTCGACGAGCGCCAGCACGAGCGCCGCGACGGGCACGGCGACGAACGCACCGCTGACGCCGAAGAGCGCGGCCCCGAACATGACCGACGCGAACGAGACCGCGGGGTGCACGTCGACGGCCCCGGCCGAGATGTGCGGCTCGAGGGTGAGGTTCTCGATCTGCTGGTAGACGAGCGCGAAGGCGAGCATCGCCACGCCCTGCCACGGCTGCTCGCCCACGAGGCCCACGAAGACCGGCAGCGCGATCGCGATGTAGGTGCCGATGGTGGGGACGAACTGGGCCACGAGCCCGGTCCAGATGCCGAGTGCGAGCCAGTACGGCATGCCGATGATGAACATGAACAGCGCCGACAGGCCACCGCAGATCGCGGCGAGGACGAGCCGCGCCGACACGTAGCCGCCGGCCTTGATGACGGCCAGCTCCCAGGCCGTGCTCATGACCTCCTGCTGCCGTGGCGGCACGAGCCGGGCCACCCAGCGGCGCATTCGCGGCTGGTCGGCCGAGAAGTAGAAGGTGAAGAAGGCGAACGTGAGGCTGCTGAACGCCGCCCCGACGACCGTGGCGACCGCGCCGACGATGCCTCCGGCGAGGCCCTGGGCCACCGTCGCCAGCGTGGACGTGCCGCTGCTGAGCTCGGCGAGCACGGCCTGCGCGTCGAGGTGCGTGTCGAGGTGCTCGTTCGCCCAGGTCGTGGCCCGCTCGACGATCGAGGGGATCGAGCGCACGAGCGTCGCGAGCTGCTCGGCGAGCAGCTGCCCGAAGGCGAGGAGGAAGACGACGATCGCCAGCAGCGTCGCGCCCATGACGACCCCCGTGGCGGCGCCCCGTCGCATCCGGCGCGACAGGCGTGCGACCGCAGGCTCCATGGCGATGGCGGCGAGCATCGACATGACGAGCGTGAAGATGACGCTCCCACCGTCCTCGATGACCCACCGCCCGAAGGCTGCGAAGGCGGCGACGGCGACGAGCACCCAGCCGGCCCGCCAGACGTTGCGCCGGTCGAGCTGCACCACGACGTGCGGCGCCTCGCCAGGGGGTGGCGACGGCGTCTGGAGTGGTGGGTCCACATGACCCGGCATGCCTAGATCGTCTCAGGAACCGGCCCTTTGTACTGCCTGTCCGTGGTGGGTCGTGCCGATTTCGTATCCGCGCCCGGGACCGTGTAGTCTCACCGACGCACAGCAGGTCGAACATGGCCCCGCGACGCGGGTCCCGAGGGTTCGGCCGTGCCCCAATAGCTCAGTCGGCAGAGCGTTTCCATGGTAAGGAAAAGGTCTAGGGTTCGATTCCCTATTGGGGCTCTGGTCGGTCGGTTTCCGGCAGCCCGCGCGAGCGGCTTCCGGTGCCGGCAGCCCATGGCGGGGTAGCTCAGCTGGTTAGAGCGCACGACTCATAATCGTGAGGTCGCGGGATCGAGCCCCGCTCCCGCTACCACAGGAGCGCGGCGGTCCACGGATTTCTCGATTCGGTGGCCCGTCGCGTAACCTTTAGCGTCGCGTCCGGTGCCGACGCGCGGGTCACCGCCGGGCACGCACGCGACACCCGTCGCAAGACGAGCCGATACATCCCAGCACGTTCCCGAAAGAGCAGGTTGCCGTGGCCAGCAAGAGCAGCGACGTCCGTCCGAAGATCACGATGGCGTGTGTGGACTGCAAGGACCGCAACTACATCACGAAGAAGAACCGTCGGAACAACCCCGACCGCCTCTCCTTCAACAAGTTCTGCCCGAAGTGCGGCAAGCACACGGAGCACCGCGAGACCCGCTGACGCGGACCCGCTCTTCGCGCGTCACCTCACGACCGCTCCCTCGGCCCCGGGCCGGGGGAGCGGTCGTCGTGTACCGGTCGATAGGCTGCCCGCATGCCGGTGAACGCAGACTTCCAGGGCCGGGTGTACCCGCCCACCGAGACCTACCGCGTCAGCGCGGCCAAGATCCGCGAGTTCGCCGAGGCGGTCGGCTCGGCCGACCCCGTCCACGTCGACGCCGACGTCGCCCGATCCCGGGGCTACGCCGACGTCATCGCGCCGCCGACCTTCGCGGTCCTCATCGCCCAGCAGTGCGACGCCCAGCTGATCCGCGACCCGGAGGCCGGCATCGACTTCTCCCGCGTCGTCCACGGTGAGCAGCGCTTCACCCACCACCGGCCGCTCACGGCCGGCGACGCCGTCGTCGGCACGCTCCACGTCGACACCGTCCGCGAGGCCGGCGGCCACGCGATGGTGACCACCCGCACCGAGCTGGCCACCGAGAGCGGCGAGGCCGTCTGCACGGCCACCTCCACCATCGTCATCCGAGGAGCCGAGTGATGAGCAACGACACCACGGCCGGAGTCCGCAGCCTGTCCTCCGTGTCGGTCGGGGACGCCCTGCCTTCGCGCACGGTGCACATCGACCGGGCCCGCCTCGTCCAGTACGCGGGCGCCTCTCTCGACCGCAACCGGATCCACTGGGACGAGCGGTTCGCCAAGGAGGTCGGCCTGCCCGACGTCATCGCCCACGGCATGTTCACCATGGGTTCGGCCGTCACGGTCGTCACCGACTGGGTGGGCGACGCCGGCCGCGTCGTGGAGTACGGCGTCCGCTTCACCAGGCCCGTCGTCGTGCCCTACGAGTCCGGCGCCGACGTCGAGGTGGCCGGTGTCGTCAAGGCCGTCGACACCGAGACCGGCCGCGTCACGGTCGAGCTGACGGCCACGTGCGGCGGCGAGAAGGTCCTCGGCCGGGCCGTCGCCGTCGCGCGCCTCGACTGAGCAGGTCCACGGTGCGCGAGGAGCACGAGGTCCCGCTGTCCGGGCTGACGACCATGCGCGTCGGTGGGCCCGCGGCGCGTCTGGTCACCGTCACGACCACCGACGAGCTCGTCGACGCCGTCCGCGAGGTCGACGACGCCGACGAGCCGCTCCTGCTGCTGTCCGGTGGCTCCAACCTCGTCGTGGCCGACGCGGGCTTCGCGGGCACCGTGGTGCGGGTCGCGACCTCCGGCATCACGCCTGAGTCGGCCGACTGGTGCGGCGGCGCCGTCGTGCGCGTCGCGGCGGGTGAGGGCTGGGACGACGTCGTCGACCGCTTCGTCGGTGAGGGCTGGGCCGGCGTGGAGGCCCTGAGCGGCATCCCCGGCCTCACCGGCGCCACACCGGTGCAGAACGTCGGTGCGTACGGCCAGGACGTCTCCCAGACGATCTTCCAGGTGCGCACGTGGGACCGACGCGACCAGGTCGTGCGCACCTTCGCCAACGCCGACTGCGCCTTCACCTACCGGCACTCCCTCTTCAAGGGCACCGACCGCTACGTCGTGCTCGACGTCGTCTTCCAGCTCGAGGTCGCCGACCTCGCCCGGCCGGTCGCCTACGCGGCGCTCGCCGAGGGCCTCGGCGTCGAGCTCGGCACCCGCGTGCCGCTCGCCGACGCGCGGGCTGCGGTCCTCGAGCAGCGCCGGCGTCGCGGCATGGTCCTCGACGTCGACGACCCCGACACGTACTCGTGCGGGTCGTTCTTCACCAACCCGGTCCTGAGCCGTCACGAGTTCGACGACCTCGTCGAGCGCGTCGGCGAGCGGCTCGGCTACGAGGGCCCGACGCCACCGCGGTTCGGCGAGCCGGACGGACGGGTCAAGACCAGCGCCGCCTGGCTCATCGACCATGCCGGCTTCGCCAAGGGATTCGGGCTGCCCGGTCCGGCGTCGCTGTCGACCAAGCACACCCTGGCGGTGACCAACCGGGGCGGTGCGACCGCCACCGAGGTGCTCGACCTCGCCCGACGCGTCCGCGACGGTGTGCGCGACGCCTTCGGCGTCACGCTCGTCAACGAGCCGGTGCTCGTCGGCGAGCGGCTCTAGGGCCGGCCGTCAGTCCCTGGGTGCGCGAACGACCCCGGATCCCAAGGGATTCCGGGGCCGTCGGCGTCGGCGTCGGGGCCGGTGGCCGCGAGCTGGCTCAGCGGGTCAGCTGCACCCAGAACGTGTGGGGGTCGATCTTCTTGTCGGTGGTGCTCACCTGATAGGCCGGCCGGTTGAAGGCCAGCCGCAGGGAGGTGGTCGTGCCGCGGTTCACCTTGAAGAAGACCCAGCCCGACGCGGTGGCCCCCCGGTCGACCTTCTTCAGCGGCGCAGCCTGCCACCGCTCCGAGAACTCCGAGGTGGGCGAGACCGTCTGGCTCGGGCTCGTCGCGACGAGGGTCAGCATCGACGGGTCGACCGAGGCGGAGTACCGGTCGCCGGCCTGCACCTTCACCCGGACGCCGACGATCTCGAACTCCTGCGAGGCGACGGGGTTCCCCGAGGGCCACGTGAGGTTGCGGGCCACGCGGGTCGCCGTGATGACGTGGCCGAGCGTCGGGTCCTTGATGGCGGTGTTGACGTTCGTGTAGGTCGTCCGCGCCGGAACGGTGCTCGTCGCCGGGCCGCTCGAGGTCGAGGTGTCGCTCGAGGTGGCCGACGAGGTCGGAGGCGTCGTGCCGACGGCCGCGCTCGCGGTCGGGTCTGCCGTCACGGGGGCCTCGCTGCTGCAGGCGCCGAGGGCGGTGAGGGCCAGGACTGGGGCGGCCAGACCCACGACGGCGAGGCGTCGCAGCCGGGCGCCCGAGGTGGGCTGGGGGCGTGCGGGGGCGGGGGTCTGCGTCTTCATCTCACCGACAGCATGACTGCGCGGGACAGCCCCGAGCAAACTCGCGACGCTCGGCGGGCCCCCGCGGCCGGCAACCGGAGGCGTGTTCGGGGGCGCGGAGCGTCCGGGTCTGTGCTGGTCTGGGGTGTGGCGGGCCTCACTCCGGCGTGTCGAGCCAGGCCGTGACGTCATCGAGCGCCTGCTTGCGCACCCGCTCGGGCGCCAGGCTTCCCTCGATCGAGCCCCGAGCGAGGTCGGCGAGGCCGGCGTCGTCGAAACCGAGCTCGCGGGCGGCCGCGTACTGGGCGGCGAGCCGGGAGCCGAAGAGGAGCGGGTCGTCGGCGCCGAGGGCCACCCGCACCCCGGCGTCGACGATCTGCCGCAGGGGCACGTCGCCCGGGTCCGCGTAGACGCCGAGGGCCACGTTGCTGCCCGGGCACACCTCGAGCGTCACACCGGCCTCGGCGACGGCGTCGAGCACCTGGGGGTCCTCGACGCAGCGCACGCCGTGGCCGATGCGATCGGGGGCCAGCGACTCGAGGGTCTCCATGACGGCCTGCGCACCGAGCAGCTCGCCGCCGTGGGGCACGAGCGCCAGACCGGCCCGACGGGCGATCTCGAAGGCGTGCGCGAACTCCGGGGTGCTCCCGCGCCGCTCGTCGTTGCTCAGGCCGAAGCCGACGACGTCGCCGGCCTCGTCGCCGGCGTGGCGCGCCGCGAGCCGTGCCAGGGTGCGGGCCTCGAGCGGGTGGCGCATCCGGCTCGCGGCGACGACGACGCCGACCCCGATGCGGCCCTGCGCCGACACCGTCCGCGCCTCGTCGAGCACGATCTCCAGGGCCGGGGTGATGCCGCCGACGAACGGCGCGTACGACGTCGGGTCGACCTGGATCTCGAGCCAGCGCGACCCCTCGTCCGCGTCGTCCTCGGCCGCCTCGCGCACGATCCGGCGCATGTCCTCCTCGCCGCGCACGCAGCTGCGGGCGGCGTCGTAGAGGCGCTGGAAGCGGAACCAGCCGCGCTCGTCGGTGGCGCGGGCGAGGCGGGGTGGCCAGTGGCCGACGAGGGCATCGGGCAGGCGCATCCCGTGCCGCTCGGCGAGGTCACGAACGGTGGCGACGCGCATCGACCCGGTGAAGTGCAGGTGCAGGTGTGCCTTGGGAAGGGCCAGCACGTCGCGCGTCATGGCCGACAGCATCCCACCTGGTGCCGGACGCGGGCGGCACCGCTTCGGGCCGCCTGCGCCCGCACGGGGCGCAGGCGGGTCAGCGCGAGCGCGTCAGCGGTTCTCGGGCTCTTCGGCGATCTCGTCGACGACGTGCATGGCGGCCTCCTCGGCCGACGCGCCGGCGCCGTCGACACCGACGTCACGACCCCAGGCCTGCTTCTCGTCGTCCTCGTGGGCGCCCTCGTCGTCGGCCACGAGCCGGCCGGCGCGCTCGTCGCCGACCTCGTTGTCGCCGAGCCAGTCGTCCTCGGCGGCGATGGAGTCGGGGTCATCGCCCCCGATCCGGTCCTCGTCGAGCCCGCTCTCGTTGTCGGGACGCCCGTACGCCGAGTTCGGGTCGGGCACCTCCTGGCGGATCCGCTCCTCGATCGTCTCGTCCTCGCCCTCCTCGCGCGGCGTCGTGCCGTGCGCGGTGACGCCCTGCGGGCGGTCGTTGGGGGAGTAGCCGCGGTCGAGGACGTCCTCGAGGTCGCCGTCCTCGAGGGTGTCCTCGGGCTGCAGCTGGTCCTCGTCGTCGACGCTGTAGCTCGTCAGGTCGTCCTCGATGTTCTCGTTCGGCTCGATGCCGCTCATCGTGCTGCTCCTTCGGGGTGCTCGGCCGCGGCGCCACCGGAGGCGCCCTCGCCCCGTGCCCCTACCCCGCGGGCCCGGTCGCGCGTCAGCGACTCGGCCGCGGCAACGGCCACACAGGTCGCGACGCCGGCCATCGCGGTGCGGACGTCCTCGAGGGTCGGGAAGGTCGGGGCGAGACGGATGTTGCGGTCCCGCGGGTCGCGGCCGTGCGGGAAGGAGGCCCCGGCGGGCGTCAGGGCGATTCCGGCGGCCTTGGCGAGCTCGACGACCCGCGAGGCGGTGCCGTCGAGCACGTCGAGGTTGACGAAGTAGCCGCCGGTGGGGTGGCTCCACGTCGCCACCTCGAGGCCGGCCAGGCCCGCCGTCAGGGCCTCGTCGACGGCGGCGAACTTCGGGGCGATGATCTCGCGGTGCCGGCGCATGTGCGCCCGGACGCCCTCGGCGTCGCCGAAGAACTCGACGTGGCGCAGGTGGTTCACCTTGTCCGGGCCGATCGAGGCCATCGACAGGTGCTTGAGGTACCAGGCGACGTTGGCCCGGCTCGCGGCGAGGACGGACACCCCGGCACCGGCGTAGGTGATCTTCGAGGTCGAGGCGAACATGATCGGACGGTTCGGGTTCCCCGACGCGGCGGCGAGGGTGAGGATGTCGGCGCTCTTGGCCTCGTGCTCGGTCAGGTGGTGGAACGCGTACGCGTTGTCCCAGAAGATGGTGAAGTCGGGCGCCGCCGTCGGCATGGCCGCGAGGCGTGCGGCGATCTCCTGCGACACGACGGCACCGGTCGGGTTGGCGTAGGTGGGCACGATCCAGATGCCCTTGACGCTCGGGTCGTCCCTGACGAGCGCCTCGACGGCGCCCATGTCGGGCCCGTCGTCGTGCATGTCGACGGTCACCATCTCGATGCCGAGCTCGGCGAGCATCGAGAAGTGTCGGTCGTAGCCGGGCACCGGGCAGACGAACTTCACGGCCGGCTCCTGCGACCACGGACGCGGAGAGTCGACGCCGCCGAAGAGGAGGAGGTCGACGACGGTCGTGTACATCATCGTCAGGCTGGAGTTGCCCCCGGCGACGACCTGGGCCGGCTCGACGCCGAGCAGCTCGGCGAAGAGCTCGCGCAGCTCGGCCAGGCCCTCGAGGCCGCCGTAGTTGCGGACGTCGACGCCGGCGCGGTCCTTGGTGGTCGTCGGCAGGCGCAGCAGCTCGTCGGACAGGTCGAGCTGCGCGCTCGAGGGCTTGCCGCGCGTCAGGTCGAGCGTGAGGGAACGGCCCTTGAGGGCCGTGTACGCCGACTGCTGCTCCGTGAGGAAGGCGGCGAGGTCGTCGTCGGACAGGGACGCGAGAGGGCTGCGCGGGTTCGTCACGTCCTCGATCCTGCCACCGCGCCGCCTCGTCGGGCAGGGCGGTCCGCATGCCGGTGGGGCCGTCAGCGTGCGTCCCGGGTGTGCTCGCTGGTGTCGCGACCGTCGACCTGCGAGGATGGCGGACGGCGCTCGTGACGGCCGGTTCGCATCGGGCGGATCCGTCCCGTATGATCGTCGCTCGGACGGCTGACGCTGGCCATGCTGACGCATGCCGTCCCGCCGCGGTCACCCAACGACCGTGGCGAAGGGCAATAGCTCAATTGGTAGAGCACTGGTCTCCAAAACCAGCGGTTGGGGGTTCGAGTCCCTCTTGCCCTGCGCATCCCAGTGATGTGGTCGTCGTGCAAGGCGGCACGCGGCTCCTGTCCCGGACACCCCGGGGCCTGTCGCGGGCCGGTTCCCCAGGCAGAAAGTAGGAATCGTGACGGAGACGAGCGCCAAGCGCGGGTCCGGCCGGGCCGACAAGGCCCGTGGCGGCAACCCGGTGTCGCGGTTCTTCTCCGCGCTGAGCCTCTTCGTCCGGCAGATCCTCGACGAGCTGCGCAAGGTCGTGCGGCCCACGGGCCCCGAGCTCGTGCGCTACACGACGGTCGTCGTGGTGTTCGTCGTGGTCATGATGGCCCTGGTGTCGGCGCTCGACTTCGGTCTGAGCAAGCTGATCTCGTGGGTCCTCACCGGTTCGACGACCTAGGTCGGCCGCCGGGGCAGGAGCGCGAGTCGCGCCCGGCCCCGCCACCGGGAGTCACCGCCAGCCGCTCCGGCTGGTCCACGAGCAAGGAAGCAGGTCAGAGCGTGTCCGAGCAGTTCGCCCCGCAGGGCGCCCCGAACGGCGAGACCACCGAGAACGACGTCGTCGACCCGGTGGTCGAGGCGTCCGACGCCTCGGTCGACGCCGCGGGTGAGGACACCACCGACGTGACCGTCGACGAGACGACCGGCGAGGTCGTCGACGCCGAGGCCACCGACACCGTGGACGCCGCCGACGTGGCCGAGGGTGACGAGGCCGGCACCGACGAGGCCGCCGAGGGCGTCGATGCCGTCGAGAGCGCCGACCCGGTCGCCGACTTCAAGCGTGACCTGCGCATGAAGGACGGCGACTGGTACGTCGTGCACTCGTACGCGGGCTACGAGAACCGCGTCAAGGCCAACCTCGAGACGCGCATCCAGACCCTCAACATGGAGGACTTCATCTTCGAGATCGAGGTCCCCATGGAGGAGGTCACCGAGATCAAGAACGGGCAGAAGAAGCAGGTCCGCCGCGTCCGGATGCCCGGGTACGTCCTCGTCCGCATGGACCTCACCGACGAGAGCTGGGGCGCCGTGCGCCACACGCCGGGGGTGACCGGCTTCGTCGGCAACGCCCACCAGCCCGTGCCGCTCTCGCTCGACGAGGTCTTCACGATGCTCGCCCCGACCTTCGAGACCGCCGCCACCTCGGGTGCCGCCGCCTCGGGCGCCGCGAGCGCCCCGAAGGACGTCCGCGTCGTCGACTTCGAGGTCGGCGAGTCGGTCACGGTCATGGAGGGCCCGTTCGAGACCCTCCCCGCCACGATCTCCGAGATCAACGCCGATACCCAGAAGCTCAAGGTGCTGGTCTCGATCTTCGGCCGGGAGACCCCGGTCGAGCTGTCCTTCGGTCAGGTCGCCAAGATCTGATCGAACCGGTCCGCGCCCGTCGCGGTCCACACCGTCCGTCCCCGCGGCACACCGCGGAGGCATGCAACCGGGTCATCGCCCACGGCGTCGGCCCACAACGCAGAAGGTAGGCACCCATGCCCCCCAAGAAGAAGGTCTCCGGCTTCATCAAGCTGCAGATCCAGGCCGGGCAGGCCACCCCGGCCCCGCCCGTCGGCCCGGCTCTCGGTCAGCACGGCGTCAACATCATGGAGTTCGTCAAGGCGTACAACGCCGCGACGGAGGCCCAGCGCGGCAACGTCATCCCGGTCGAGATCACGGTCTACGAGGACCGCTCGTTCACCTTCGTGACGAAGACGCCGCCGGCTGCCGAGCTCATCAAGAAGGCCGCCGGTGTGGCCAAGGGTTCGGGCGAGCCCCACAAGACGAAGGTCGCCAAGCTCTCTCGCGAGCAGGTCCTCGAGATCGCCCGCCAGAAGATGGAGGACCTCAACGCCAACGACGAGGAGATGGCGGCGCGCATCATCGCCGGCACCGCTCGTTCGATGGGCATCGACACCGAGCTCTGAGCCCCGCTCGGAGCCAGGCGTCACCCCCGGCCGGACGGCACACGGACCGTGTGCCGTCGGCCACGTGGGAGGACCAGCGCTGGTCCGCACCACGACTCCACCACCACGCAAGGAGCAGTTCCATGAAGCGCAGCAAGAACTACCGCGCGGCCGCCGAGCTCATCACGCCCGGCAAGGTCTACGCCCCGCTCGAGGCCGTCCGCGTCGCCAAGCAGACCGCCAAGGCCAAGTACGACGAGACCGTCGAGGTGGCCTTCCGCCTCGGTGTCGACCCGCGCAAGGCCGACCAGGCCGTCCGCGGCACCGTCAACCTCCCGCACGGCACGGGCAAGACAGCCCGCGTCCTCGTGTTCGCCAACGCCGACAAGGCCGAGGCCGCGCGTGAGGCCGGCGCCGACTACGTCGGTTCCGACGACATGCTCGAGAAGGTCCAGGGCGGCTGGCTCGACTTCGACGCCGTCGTCGCGACGCCCGACATGATGGGCAAGGTCGGTCGTCTCGGCAAGGTCCTCGGTCCGCGCGGCCTCATGCCGAACCCGAAGACCGGCACCGTGACGATGGACGTCGCCAAGGCCGTCACCGACATCAAGGGCGGCAAGATCGAGTTCCGCGTCGACAAGCACGCGAACCTCCACTTCATCATCGGCAAGGCGTCCTTCGACGAGTCCAAGCTCGTCGAGAACTACGCCACTGCCCTCGAGGAGATCCTGCGTCTCAAGCCGGCCAGCTCCAAGGGCCGCTACATCGAGAAGGCCACGATCTCCACGACGATGGGCCCGGGCATCCCGCTCGACTTCAGCAAGACGCGCAACCTCCTCGTCGAGGAGGAGCAGGCCTGAGCGCCTGACCCGCCCGTAGCGATATCGAGAGCCCGTCACCCCGGCAGGGGGTGGCGGGCTCTCGCGTTCTCGACGAGAGGGCTGGGCCGATGCTGGGTACGGTCGGCAGATGAGCCGACAGACACGCAGCACCAGACGTTGGGTCGTGGCGGGCGTCAGCGCGGGCCTCCCGCTCGCCCTGCTGGCACCCCAGGCCGGGGCGCAGCCCTCGGCACCGACGGCCGCCCCCGGCCACTCCACCTCCACCGACCGCGGCTGGCACGGCCGGCCCACCCCGATGCCGAAGGTCGCCGTCATGACGGGCTCGGGCGGCGCGGTCAGCTCGGTCGACCGCGACGCCTCGCAGGTCGGCATCGACGTGCTCGCCCGGGGCGGCAACGCGGCCGACGCCGCCGTCGCCACCGCGGCGGCGCTCGGCGTCACCGAGCCCTACAGCGCCGGCATCGGCGGTGGCGGCTTCCTCGTCTACTACGACGCGCACGAGAAGCAGGTCAGCACGATCGACGGCCGCGAGACGGCCCCGGCGACCTTCACCGAGAACACCTTCCGCAAACCTGACGGCTCGGCCATGGACTTCAACACGGTCGTCAACTCCGGCCTGTCGGTCGGAGTCCCGGGCACCCCGGCCCTGTGGGCCAAGGCCCTGCGCGACCACGGCACCCTGAGCTTCAACGCCGCGCTCAAGCCGGCGGAGCGGCTCGCCGCCAAGGGCTTCGTCGTCGACCAGACCTTCCATGACCAGACGGCGCAGAACGCGGCCCGGTTCTCGAGGTTCCCGGCCACGGCGAAGGTGTTCCTCCCCGGTGGCCAGCCGCCCGCCGTGGGGTCGACGTTCGCCAACCCCGACATGGCCAAGGCCTACCGGACGCTGCGCACCCAAGGCGTCGACGTGCTCTACCGCGGCCGCCTCGGCGAGGCGATCGTGCGCGAGTCCAACGCTCCGCACACCACGCCGGGCCACGGCGTCATGGGCGGGCGGATGACGCTGCGCGACCTCGCTGCCTACCGAGCGCTGACGAAGGCGCCGATCCACTCGCGCTACGAGGGGCTCGACGTCTACGGCATGCCGGTGCCGAGCTCGGGCGGCATCGCCGTCGCCGAGATCCTGGGCCTCATGAAGGCCTACGAGGACCGCACCGGCACGAAGACCTCCGAGCTGTCCGACGTCGACTACCTGCACCGGTTCTCCGAGGCGTCGGCCACGGCGTTCGCCGACCGCAACCGCTACGTCGGCGACGTGCCGAAGGTGCCGGTGTCCGAGCTGGTCAGCCCGGCGTTCGCGGCGGAGCGCGCCTGCCTCTTCGACCCGGCCAAGGCCCAGCGCCGTCCGATCCCGTTCGGCTCGCCCGACGGCTCCTACACCTCCTGCAGCCCGGGCTCGACGGCGCAGAAGGAGCCCTACGAGGGCCAGAGCACGACCCACCTGACCGCCACCGACCGCTGGGGCAACGTCGCCTCCTACACGCTGACGATCGAGCAGACCGGCGGCTCGGGCATCACGGTCCCCGGCTGGGGGTTCCTGCTCAACAACGAGCTGACCGACTTCAACTTCACCCCGCTGACCGACGGCGTCCCGGACCCGAACCTGCCCGGCCCGGGCAAGCGGCCGCGCTCGTCGATGAGCCCGACCATCCTCATGAAGGACGGCGCGCCGTTCCTCGCGGTCGGCTCGCCCGGTGGCGCGACGATCATCACGTCGGTCTCGCAGACGGTCCTCGGCTACCTCGACCGCGACCTCTCGCTCGTCGACGCGATCGCGGCGCCGCGTCTCTCGTCGCGCAACAGCGCGTCGGGCGAGGGCGCCGAGCCGGCCTTCCTGGCCGGACCGGCCGCGGCAGGGCTCCGTGCGCTCGGACACACGCTCACCGACGCCGGTGAGATCGGCGCCGTGACGGCGATCCGCAGCCTCGGCCACGGGCAGTTCGAGGCGGCCGCCGAACCGACGCGTCGTGGCGGCGGCTCGGCCATGGTGGTGCACCCGGCCCCCTGACACGACCCGCTCAGACGCTCGCCACCTGCTCCCACCACGGGAGCAGGTGGCGAGCGCCGTCCCGGCCCGGCTCGCGCCGCCGGTCTGGACGCCGCACGCACCTGCCGCACAGGCGACGACGCGCCGGCGAGATGCTTGACATTTGGGACAGAAGGGTCGTGACGCGCCTGGTTACTGGCTCGTTAACCAGATGCATCGGTCACAGGGGATCGGTGGCATGCGGTGGCCCTGGCCGACCGCAGCTCCTTCGTCGGGTTGGGCATCAAGGGCCTGCCGGGCATCACCGGGGCGGTCCCGCCCAACACCGTCGTCACCGTGCCCGGCCTCGGCAGGGTGACGCTCCACAAGGTCACCCGCACCGCGAAGTCCATCGAGGTCGTCATGGTCGAGGTCGTCACCGACCGCGTCATGGGATCGCTGCCGACCGGCTCGGTCGTCCGCGTCGGCTACAGCTACAGCGCCGTCGTCTGACGGGGCGCCCTGGGGTGCCGGGTCGAGCAGTCGGCCCGGCGCCTCAGGCGCGCTTCGGGCTCGGCCAGTTCCAGGCCGTGCAGCCCTTGAGGCCGTAGGTCTGCTGCATCATGACCGGTGCGACCTTGCCCGCGCCGCCGCAGTACGCGTGCGCGTGGCCGATGCCGTGCCCGACCTCGTGGTTGACGAGGTAGGTGCGGTAGGCGGCGACGTCCGTGCCGTACGCCTCGGCGCCGAGCACCCAGCGCCGCAGGTTGAGCGCGACCCGGCCGGCGTTGTGGCAGCTGACCTGGCCGCGGGTCTCGAGGGGGGCGCAGAGCCGGTCGATCGTGTCGGGGCTGGCCAGGGTGATGCGCAGGTCAGGGCGGGCACCGTCGTCGACCTGTGCCGGCGACAGTCCGACGAAGCGCACGTGGTCGACGTCCTGCCAGCCGCGCGCGTCGGTCAGCGTCGACACGACCGTCCGGGCGTACTCGTCGCGGTCGATGCCGAGCCCGCCCTCGATCTCGAGGGTGAAGCGCACGACGCGCCCGCTCGTGGCGTGCTCGCGCACGGCGTCGGTCGGGATCTTCAGGAGCGTGAAGCGTCCGTCGCCCTTCTCGACGACCTTCGCCGACGTCGGTCCCGGCGTGGTGGGGGACGACGCACGTCGGCCGTCGCCCGTGGCGTCGGACCCGGGCAGCAGCGGCGAGGAGGGCACCGTCTCGACGGCGTCGAGGTGCACGAGGGGGCCGGTCCCGGCGGCGAGCGCCACACCGGACACGACCGACAGGGCGCTGGGCGTCTGCGGCTCTCGAGCACCTGCCCACGTCACCGACCAGACGTCGGCGGCGACGCAGGCCACCACCGCCGCGCCGGCCCAGAGCCGTCGGCGTCGGATGGCCCGCGCCCGGGTGTGCTCGGCCCGGCGCCCTCGCCCGCCAGTCACCATGGGGGTCACGCTAGGTGCTCGCGCGCGCGAATGCGAGGATGCCGGGGCGGACCCGCCGCATCGACCCGTCTCGATTTGGTCGTTCGAGCCCGAACCCGTAATCTGGTCCGCGACCAATGACCGCCGGTTGGAGACGTGGCCACCACGACTCCCGAAGGTTCCGCACGATGCGGGCAACCAGCGCAGGCTGATCGAGCGAGAACGGCACCACCGTGTGCCCGTCCGAGCCCCGAGCGCCCTGCGCCGGGGCTCTTTTCGTGCAGGCCCTACGGACTCCGACCGGCGTCACCACGCAAGGGAAGGAGGCCCAGATGGCAAACGCCGAGAAGACGGCAGCCATCGCCGAGATCACGGACCGGTTCCGTGAGTCCGGCGCGGCCGTTCTCACCGAGTACCGCGGTCTGACCGTGAAGCAGCTCTCGCAGCTGCGCAACTCGATCCGAGAGCACGCCACCTACGCCGTGGTCAAGAACACGCTGACGGAGATCGCCGCCAAGGAGGCCGGGATCACGGCCTTCGACGGCCACCTCCAGGGTCCGACCGCGATCGCCTTCGTCACCGGTGACCCGGTCGAGGCCGCCAAGGGCCTGCGTGACTTCGCCAAGGCAAACCCGCTCCTCGTGATCAAGGCTGGCGTCCTCGACGGCAAGCCGCTGAGCGCCGAGGACATCACGAAGCTCGCGGACCTCGAGTCCCGCGAGGTTCTCCTGGCCAAGCTGGCGGGCGCCATGAAGGGCTCGCTCAACAAGGCCGCCTACCTGTTCGTCGCTCCTCTGTCGCAGACGGCCCGCGTGGTCGACGCCCTGCGCCAGAAGGTCGAGGCTCAGGGCCCCGCCGCGCCGGCTGCCGCCGACGAGGCCACGACCGACGTCGCCGAGGGTGGCGACGAGAGCTGACGCGCCACGCGTCGCTCATCCACCAAATCGCCACTCACGGCAAGAAACAGGAAGGAAGCCATCATGGCTAAGCTCAGCACCGACGAGCTCCTTGACGCCTTCAAGGAGATGACCCTCATCGAGCTCTCCGAGTTCGTGAAGCAGTTCGAGGAGACCTTCGAGGTCACCGCCGCCGCCCCCGTCGCCGTTGCGGCCGCGGGCGCTGCCGGTGGCGGCGCCGCCGCCGCCGAGGAGGAGGAGAAGGACTCGTTCGACGTCGTCCTGACCGCCGCCGGCGACAAGAAGATCCAGGTCATCAAGGAGGTCCGCGCGCTCACGAGCCTCGGCCTCAAGGAGGCCAAGGACCTCGTCGACGGCGCCCCCAAGCCCGTCCTCGAGAACGTCGACAAGGCTGCGGCCGAGAAGGCCAAGGAGCAGCTCGAGGGCGCCGGCGCCACCGTCGAGCTCAAGTGAGCCGTCCCGGCTAGTCCGGGGCTCCGAGCTTCACCGCGAAGGCGGGTCCGACCACCGAGGTCGGGCCCGCCTTCCGCTGTCTCGGTGGTCTCACGCGTTGGCGAGGGCGTCCTCCAGCGCGGCGAGGACGAGGGCGACGCGGTCGGGGCGGGCGTTGTGGCCCATGAGGCCGATGCGCCACACCGTCGCGGCGAACTGGCCTGCCCCGGCGCCGATCTCGACGTCGTGCCGGTCGAGCAGGTAGCGGCGAACCGCTGCCGAGTCGACGCCGTCGGGTACGCGCACCGTCGTCAGCTCGGGCAGGCGCGAGCCCTCCTGGGCGAACAGCGTCAGGCCCATGGCCTCGAGGCCGCCCTGGAGGAGACGCCCTGCCTCGGCGTGCCGGTCCCAGACCGCCTCGAGGCCCTCGTCGGCGATGCGGCGCAGCCCGGCGTGCAGGCTCGCGACCATCGCGGTGGGTGCCGTGTGGTGGTAGGTGCGCTGGCCCTTGCCCTCGGCCTCGCCGACGTAGCCGCCGAGCAGCCCGAGGTCGAGGTACCACGACGACGGCTTCTCGACGCGTCGGGCGAAGGCGCGCTCGCTGATGGTGAAGGGTGCGAGGCCGGGAGCGACGCCGAGGCACTTCTGGGTGCCGGCGTAGCCGATGTCGATGCCCCATGCGTCGGTGCGCAGCTCGATGCCGCCGATGCTGGTGACGGCATCGACGAGCAGGAGTGCGTCGCCCTTGCCGGCACCGAGGGCCGCGATGTCCGACCGGACGCCGGTGGAGGTCTCGGCGTGCACGGCGGCGATGATCGCGGGGGAGGGGTGTGCACCGAGGACACGCTCGACGTCGACCGGGGCGCCCCACTCGTGGTCGACGCGCACGACCTCGGCGCCGTGGCGTCCGGCGACGTCGACCATGCGCTCGCCGAAGAGCCCGTTGACGGCCACGACGACGACGTCGCCGGGGTGCACGGTGTTGACGAACGCGGCCTCCATCCCGGCCGAGCCGGTAGCCGACAGCGGAAGGGTGCGCCGGTTGGCGGTGCCCCAGACGTAGCGCAGCAGGTCGCACGTCTCGTCCATGGCGGCGAGGAAGTCGGGGTCGAGGTGTCCGAGCAGGGGAGCGGCGAGGGCGAGCGTGGCCTCTGGGTAGGGGTTGCACGGCCCGGGGCCGAACAGGTGGCGCTCGGCGATGGGCCGGCTCGTCGTGGTCGGCGCGGTCATGGGCGCGGTCCCGGTCGAAGCGGTGTTGGCGGTGGTCTGGTCGGTCGTCATCAGAATCCGGCTCCCGGGTTGAGGATGCCCTGCGGGTCGAGGGCGGTCTTGATGCGGTGGGTCAGGGCCATGACGTCGGGGCCCAGCTGCTCGGGCAGGGCGGCGCGCTTGAGCCGTCCGACGCCGTGCTCGCCGGTGATGGTGCCGCCGAGTCCGATGGCGAGGGTCATGACCTCGCGGAACGCGATGGCAGCGCGCTCGCGGGCGGCCTCGTCGCCGGGCGGGTGGACGATGACCGGGTGGGTGTTGCCGTCGCCGGCGTGCGCGACGACGGGGATCTCCACGTCGCGGTGCCGGGCGATCTCGGCGATGCCGGTGAGCAGCTCGGGCAGGCGCGGCACCGGCACGCCGACGTCCTCGAGCATCAAGGTGCCCCGGCGCTCGATGGCGACGATCGCGGCCCGGCGTGCGGCGACGAAGAGCTCGCCCTCGTCGGGGTCGGTCGTCGTGAAGCACTCGCGTGACCCGTTCGCCGTGCACAGCTGCTCCATGAGCGCGATCTCCGCACCGCGGGCCTCGCCGGGGGCATCGGACTGCGCCACGAGCAGGGCCCCGGCGTCGCGGTCCAGGCCCATGGCGCGGTGGTCCTCGACGGCGTTGATCGACGCGTGGTCCATCAGCTCCATCATCGAGGCGCGCATCCGGCCGCCGATGGCCACGACCGCCCGGGCGGCGTCGGCGACGTCGTCGAAGGTGGCCACGAGCGTCGCCGGCGGGGCCTGTGCCGGCACGAGCCGCAGGGTCGCCCGGGTGACGACGCCGAGCGTGCCCTCGCTGCCCACGAAGAGCTTGACCAGGGACAGTCCCGCCGTGTCCTTGATGCGCTCGCCCCCGAGGCGCACGAGCGTGCCGTCGGCGAGGACAACGTCGAGGCCGAGCACGTAGTCGGTGGTGACGCCGTACTTGACGCAGCACAGGCCGCCGGCGTTCGTGGCGACGTTGCCGCCGATCGAGCAGATCTCGAACGAGGACGGGTCGGGCGGGTACCAGAGGCCGTGCTCGGCGGCGGCGCGCTTGACCTCGACGTTGAGGGCGCCGGGCTCGACGACGGCGGTGCGCGTGGCCGGGTCGACCTCGATGGCCCGCATCCGCTCGAGGCTCAGCACGACGCACCCGTCGACGGCGTTCGAGCCACCGGACAGCCCACTACCGGCGCCGCGCGGAACGAGTGGGACGCCCTGATCGGACGCCCACCGGACCGTGGCCTGCACGTCGGCGGCGCTCGTGGCCCGGACCACCGCGAGGGGAGTGCCGGCGTCGGGGTCGGCGGTGTAGTCGAAGCGGTAGGCCGCGACGCTGTCGGCCCCGGTGAGCACCGCACCCGGTGGGAGCGCGTCGGTGAGGCCCGCAAGGTCGTGCAGGTCGGGAGCGTCCTTGCTCACTGTCGTCACGGACCCACCGTAACCACCGGCGCCCGCGCCCGCCGGGCGCGCCGAGGGACCGACGGTCCGGTGACGGTCTCGCCGGCCGGCCCCCGGGGGGACGCCGGTGACGACGTTGCTCGTCAGGGTGCCGTTGCTCGTGAACAGGACCGTCGTGGTCATGACGTCCGGGACCCGCGAAAGGTCGGTCGACGCGAGCGCAGCACGAGCACGACGCCTTGGCGTCGGGGGAGACCGCCGATGACCGAACGCGCGAGTTCACGGTCGGCGACGGCATCCGCGGGGCCCGCCACCGACCGGTCCGGCACCGTGACCGGCCGCAGCTCGCGGCTGGCGAGCCGACGCCGCCAGCTGAGGTACTCGTTCGTCACCGCGCGTCGGGTGCAGGCGAACGGCCCGGCGAGGTCGACCGAGCGGCCCCAGCGACGGTGCACCTTGACGAGCGCGTCCTGTACGAGGTCCTCGGCCCGGGCGCCGCCGCCGCACAGCAGGTGCGCGTACCGCAGCAGGACCGGCCCGCGCGTGCGCACGAACTCCTCGAACGACGCCTCCACGCTCCACCTCTCGCCCGGGGCGCGGCCGAGTGCCGCTGCCGACACTCTGACGCGTCGACAGACGTGATCTGTTGCACGACGTGCTGGCCGGGTGGCGCACCCCTGCGGGTAGGTTGACCGCATGGGATGGCTGTCGCGCGCCAACGGGTCCACCGACGACGCGGCCGACGCGGCCGGCGCGGGCGCCGCGCCGGCGCCCGGTGCACCGGCGCCGTCATCGACGCCGCCCTCGACGCCCATCGGGGCGCCCGGTGCCGGCGGGCCGGACGCGCCCGTTCCCGCCCCCCCGACGACTCAGGCTCAGGCGGCGACGGGGCCGTCGGCGGCCTCGCCGACCGGTCGCTACGGGCCGCTCGTCAGCGTCACCGGCTTCGACGTCGCTCCGCCCGAGCTCGAGTGGCAGCTGCCGCTCAACGGCGAGCTCTACCGCCTGATGCCCGGTTCGGACCGCCCGGACTACTCGCTGCTCGTCCTCGAGCGGCCGGTCCACTTCTACCCCAAGGACGGCTTCGACCTCGGCCGCGTCGAGCCCGAGCAGCGCGTCCAGGACCGCCGTGGCCGGCAGATGGTGCGGGTCCACGCGCTCCTGCTCTGCGCCCGGTTCGTCGGCCAGCAGCTCCACCCGGGGATGAAAGACCTCGCCGTCAACCTCGCCTACGTCATCGACAACTCGCTCGCGCGCGACGCCGTCGTCGACTTCGGCAAGATCGAGTACGCCGCCGTGGGCTTCCTCAGCGAGGGCCACCAGCCGCGCCCGGCCGACGTCGCAACCCCCGACACCCCCGACACCCCCGACGCCGACGCCGACGCCGACGCCCACAGGCCTCCCACCGACGCCCCCGCAGCGGGCGCGTCGGCCCCGGCCGTCGGGACGGCGGACGACCCCGCGTCACCCGGACCTGACGACGCCGCCGAGCGCGTCGGGGCGGTGCTCGACGGCGTGGCCCGCACGCTGCACGCCGGTGTCGTGGCGGCCCGCGGCGCCGACGTCGAACGCCTCGCCGCGACGATCACCGTCGGGCCCGACCACCGGTTGACGGGCCTGTCGGGCAACGCCGACGGCCAGGCTCCGGTGCCGACCCCCGAGACGTTCGAGCAGGTCAACGCGGCCCTCGCGGGCCTGGCCGGCCTCGGTCCGGCCGGACGCGTCGCGTCGGTGTCGCTGCGGGTCGAGGGCGAGGCCGCCAGCCACGAGGTCACCGCGACGCACGACTGACGTCGCCGCGAGGCCTGAGGTCGGCGCGCCAGGGTCAGCCCGGGACGTCGTGGTAGGCGACGACGGCATCGGGGTCGACGCGTCGGCCGGTGCTCAGCTCCCACACGCCACCGTCGAAGCTCTCGAACACGAGCACGGCGTCCGAGCCGCTCGTGTACTCGACGAAGTCGCACGTGCCCTCGGGGCCGGTGCCCGTGTCGCCGGTGGCCGTGTAGGTCGCCGTGCCGGCCTCGTCGAGGATCCAGTCGCGCCCGTCGAGGGTGACGCCGTCGAGGTCGGGCTCGGCGACGAGGTCGGCGCGCGTCGTCCACTCCACGACGGTCTCGCGCAGGCGCGGCCGGATCGCGACCCACTCGCGGGTGCCGGCGCGCGCGCCCTCGACGCAGTGCTCCTCCCAGCGGCGCCCCTCGCTGGTGAAGCGCAGGGTGCCGAGCACGAGGCGCGGCCGGCCCTGCACCTCCACGAACGCGCCGGGCGTGACCTGCGAGGACCGCAGTCGTGCCCGCATCCGGCCTCCTGGTCGCGCCCCGAGTGCGACGAGCGCCACACAGCGTCCCCCAAGGTTAGGGCCCCAGGCGGCGCAATGGCGGGCTGACACCAACTGGCGCGTAACTTCGCCCCGGACCACTCGTTTCCCAGTCAACCGAGTCGAGACGGTCGAGAACGAGTAGGTGCCACATGGGTGTGGAGATCGCAGTCAGCGGTCTGACGAAGACCTTCGGGTCCCAGACGATCTGGAAGGACGTGACGCTGACGCTCCCCGCGGGGGAGATCTCGGTGATGCTGGGCCCCTCCGGCACCGGGAAGTCGGTGTTCCTCAAGACGCTCGTCGGGCTGCTCAAGCCCGACGCCGGGTCGATCGTCATCAACGGCCAGGACCTCACGCGGCTGCGCGAGCACGACCTCTACGAGGTCCGCAAGCTCTTCGGCGTCCTCTTCCAGGACGGCGCGCTGTTCGGGTCGATGAACCTCTACGACAACGTCGCCTTCCCGCTGCGCGAGCACACGAAGAAGAGCGAGTCGGACATCCGCCGGATCGTCACCGAGAAGATGGACCTCGTCGGCCTCTCCGGCGCCGAGGGCAAGCTCCCCGGTGAGATCTCCGGCGGCATGCGCAAGCGCGCCGGGCTGGCCCGGGCGCTCGTGCTCGACCCCGAGATCCTCCTCATCGACGAGCCCGACTCGGGCCTGGACCCGGTGCGCACGTCGTACATCAACCAGCTCTTCATCGACCTCAACGCGCAGATCGACGCGACGTTCCTCATCGTCACGCACGACATCAACACCGCGCGCACCGTGCCCGACAACATCGGCCTGCTCTACCACCGGCACCTGGCGATGTTCGGCCCGCGCGAGATGCTCCTGTCCTCGGAGGAGCCGGTCGTGCGCCAGTTCCTCAACGCCCAGACCGTGGGCCCGATCGGCATGTCGGAGGAGAAGGACGCCGACGAGCTGGCCGCGGAGTCCGGTCAGGAGCTGCCCCCGCTGCCACCCATCGCGCTCCAGCTGGGCACGAGCGACGGCTCGCCCCGGCGTGCAGAGCGCCCTGCGGGCGAGTGGTGCCGGGCCAACGCCGTCACCCCTCCGCCCGGGTCGTTCGAGTCCCACCGGGCGGGCGTGCCCGGGGTCCGCACCGCGGCGCCGTCCGTCCCCTCGGCGTCGAGCGCCCCGACCGCGGCGCAGCCGACCCCCGCTGCTGCCCTGGACGGGGTGGGTTGAGATGGCCGCACCCCTCACCGGCGCCCTCCGCCAGTCGGGCTCGCTCTTCGCGCTCGCCCTCGACGTCTTCCGCGCCCTGCCGCGTCGCCCCTTCCAGGTCAAGGAGTTCATCCAGCAGGCGTGGTTCATCGCCAGCGTGACGATCCTGCCGACGGCCCTCGTGTCGATCCCGTTCGGGGCCGTCATCGCTCTCCAGCTCGGCACCCTGACCCGCCAGCTCGGCGCGCAGTCCTACACCGGTGCCGCGAGCGTCCTCGCCGTGCTGCGCGAGGCGAGCCCGATCGTCACCGCGCTGCTCATCGCCGGAGCCGGCGGCTCGGCCATCTGCGCCGACCTCGGCTCGCGCAAGATCCGCGAGGAGATCGACGCGATGGAGGTGCTGGGGATCAGCCCGATCCAGCGCCTCGTCGTGCCGCGCGTACTGGCCTCGATGCTCGTGGCGCTGCTGCTCAACGGGCTCGTGTCCGTCGTCGGCGTCGTCGGCGGCTACGTCTTCAACGTCATCGTCCAGGGCGGCACGCCGGGCGCCTACATCGCGAGCTTCACCGCGCTCGCGCAGCTGCCCGACCTCTGGACCGCCGAGATCAAGGCGCTGATCTTCGGGGCCATCGCCGCGATCGTGGCCGCCTTCAAGGGGCTCAACGCCGGGGGCGGTCCCAAGGGCGTCGGCGACGCCGTCAACCAGAGCGTCGTCATCACCTTCATGCTCCTGTTCGTCGTCAACTTCGTCATCACGGCCGTGTACTTCCAGGTCGTCCCGCAGAAGATCTGAGACCACGATGACCACGACGACGAACTCCACCCCGACGCCGTCCGGCCGCCCTCCGCGGTCCCGGGCCGAGCGCCGCGGGCCCGTCGGCCCCGCCGCCGCCAGGGCCCTGCGTCTCGCGAGCGCCCCGGCGCGCTCGCTCGACTCGCTCGGCGAGCAGATGCGTTTCTACGTCCGCTCGCTCGCGTGGAGCGGTCGCACGCTGCGCCGCTACAAGAAGGAGGTCGTGCGCCTCCTCGCCGAGGTCTCACTCGGCACCGGAGCGCTGTCGGTCATCGGCGGCACGGTCGGCGTCATCGCCTTCCTCGCCTTCTTCACCGGTACCGAGGTCGGCCTGCAGGGCTACTCCTCGCTCGACCAGCTCGGCACCGGCGCCTTCACCGGCTTCTTCTCCGCCTACCTCAACACCCGCGAGATCGCCCCGCTCGTGGCCGGCCTGGCGCTCGCGGCCACGGTCGGGTGCGGCTTCACCGCCCAGCTCGGCGCGATGCGCATCTCCGAGGAGGTCGACGCTCTCGAGGTCATGGGCATCCCGTCGCTGCCGTTCCTCGTGACGACGCGCATGATCGCCGGGTTCGTGGCCGTCGTCCCGCTCTACGTCCTCGGCCTGCTCAGCTCCTACGCAGCGACACGGTTCATCTCGACGTCGTACTTCGGCCAGAGCGAGGGCACCTACGACCACTACTTCCACCTGTTCCTGCCACCGGGTGACGTCTTCTGGTCCTTCGGCAAGGTCATGGTGTTCGCGGTCGTCATCATCCTCATCCACTGTTACTACGGCTACACGGCCTCCGGCGGCCCGGCCGGCGTCGGCGTCGCCGTCGGCAAGGCGGTGCGCACCTCGATCGTCGCCATCAACATCGTCGACTTCTTCCTGTCCCTCGCCATCTGGGGCGCGACGACGAGCGTGAGGATCGCCGGATGACCGCCACCGTGCCCCAGCCCGTCACCGACGTCAGCACCGACTCGACGCCGGGGCCGCTCACCCAGCACACGCGAAAGCGACTGGGTCAGAAGGCCTACGGCATCGTCTTCCTCCTCGTGGTGGCGCTGCTCGTCGCCCTGTCGGTGGCCACCTTCCAGAAGCGGTTCACCCCGGTCGTCATGGTCACCCTCGAGACCAACCGGCTCGGCAGCCAGCTGCAGGAGAGCAGCGACGTCAAGCTGCGCGGTCTGCTCGTCGGCGAGGTCCGCAGCGTCTCGGCCACCCCCGACGGCGCCCGGCTCGAGCTGGCCCTGCAGCCCGACCAGATCGACAAGATCCCGGAGAACGTCAACGCCCGCCTCCTGCAGAAGACCCTCTTCGGCGAGCGCTACGTCGACCTCGTCACCGTCGCGGCGCCGAGCGTGAAGCACCTGCAGGCCGGCGACGTCATCAGCCAGGACCGCAGCACGGTCGGCATCGAGCTCGAGAGCGTCCTCGACGACCTCTACCCGCTGCTGCGCACCGTCCAGCCGGCCAAGCTCGCCACCACCCTCAACGCCCTGTCGACGACGCTCGACGGCCGCGGCGAGCGCATCGGCAACAACCTCCAGCTGCTCGACCGCTACCTCAAGGCGATCAACCCGCAGATGCCCGTCATCAAGGACGACATCAGCCTGCTCGCCGACGTCAGCAACCTCTACGCCGACGTCAGCCCCGACCTCTTCCGGCTCACCGAGTCGCTGCGGGTCACCAACCGCACCATCGTCGAGAAGGACCAGCAGCTGGCCGCCTTCCTCGTCGGCACGGCCGGGTTCGCCAACACGACCGCGGGCTTCCTGCGCGACAACGGCGACCGCATCATCCAGGTCGGACGCGTGTCCCGCCCGACGCTGCAGCTGCTGTCGGAGTACGCGCCGATCTACCCCTGCATGGCCTCGGGGCTCGTCAACTGGCTGCCGCGGGTCAACCAGGCCTTCTCCGGCGGCGTCTTCCACATCACGCTCGAGGTCGTCCCGCCGCGCGACGCCTACAAGCCGGGCGAGGAGCCGCGGTGGCAGGAGAAGCGCGGCCCGAACTGCTTCGGCCTGCCCAACCCCGCGAACACGCAGGCGAACCCGTTCAAGGGCCACCACTTCGACGACGGCACGCAGCCCGCGGGCAGCGGCACCCCCTTCAGCGCGATCCCGCAGGCGCTGCTCGGCGGGGCCGACGCGTCCGACTCGGGGTCGGCAGGCACGACCGACGAGCAGCGGCTCGTCGCGGCGCTGCTCGCCCGTGACGACTCCGGCGACACGAGCCCCAGCGGCATCCAGACGCTGCTCGCCGGACCCCTCATGCGCGGAACGGTGGTGAGCACCCGATGAAGTGGAAGGGTTCGCTCGTCAAGCTCGTCGTCTTCGCTCTCGTGACGCTCGCCGCCACCGGCGTCCTCGCCATGACGATCGCCAACATCCAGTTCGGCTCCAAGGCCTCCTACACCGCCATGGTCACCGACGCGACGGGGGTCGTCGAGGGGCAGGACGTGCGCATCGCCGGCGTGCGCGTCGGGGAGGTCTCCGGCGTCCACGTGGCGAAGGCCCCAGGAACGGGCCGGTCGGTCGCGCAGATCGACTTCACGGTGCTCAAGAGCTCGGTGCTGACCCAGGGCACCGAGGTCACCGTCAAGTACCGCAACCTCGTCGGCCAGCGCTACCTCGCGCTGACCCAGGGCACCGGCTCACCGGCCCCGCTCGCCGACGGTGCGACGATCCCGCTCGCCCGCACCCACCCGGCGCTCGACCTCACGGTGCTCTTCAACGGCTTCAAGCCGCTCTTCGCGGCGCTGTCGCCCAAGGACGTCAACGAGCTGTCGGGCCTCCTCGTCGACACCCTCCAGGGGGAGGGCGGCAACGTCAACGCGCTGCTGGCCAAGACCGCGAGCCTCACCTCGACGCTCGCCGACCGCGACGCCGTCATCGGGCGCACCATCGACAACCTCAACGCCGTCCTCGGCACCGTCGACGCCCACGACCAGCAGCTGCTCGACCTCATCGACCAGCTCCAGCGGTTCACCAGCGGCCTGGCCGCCGACCGCGAGACGATCGGGCGCACCCTGAGCGGCATCAACGACCTGTCCGCCGAGACGGCCGACCTGCTCGTCACGACCCGTCCGCTCATCAAGGACGACGTCGCCCAGCTGCGGACGCTGTCGACGACGCTCAACAAGCCCGCCAACGTCAAGGAGTTCGAGGACTTCATCTCCTCGGCACCGAAGCGAATCGAGACCCTGACCCGCACCGCGACGTACGGCTCGTGGTTCAACTTCTACCTGTGCCGCTTCGACACGAAGACCCCGAGCCTGCCGGGCGTCACCCCCTCGTACGACGTCGCGGCCGCGAGGTGCCAGCCATGAGATCGCGCAGTGTCCCCTTCCGCGAGCGCAACCCGGTGCCGATCGGCATCGCCGGGCTCGTCGTCATCGCCCTCATGCTCTACCTCGCGTTCAACGCCTCGAGCCTGCCGATCATCGGCGGCGGCACCGGCTACAGCGCGGCCTTCACCGAGGCCGGAGGAATCCGCCCCGACGACGACGTCCGCCTCGCCGGCGTCAAGGTCGGCAAGGTCACCGGCGTCGACCTCGAGGGCTCGCACGTGCGAGTCGACTTCGTCGTCACCGACGACGCGGTCGAGCTCGGCTCGCTCACCGGCGCCTCGATCCGGATGAAGACGCTCCTCGGGGCGAAGTACGTGGCGCTCGACCCCAAGGGCAGCGGGCAGCTCGACGCCGGGGCCCAGATCCCGACCTCGCGCACGGTCAGCTCCTACGACGTCATCAACGCCTTCCAGGACCTCACGACCACGACCGAGCGCATCGACACCGACCAGCTCGCGAAGTCGCTGACGGTCATGGCGACCGAGTTCCGCGACAGCCCGAAGTACGTCCGGTCGACGCTAGACGGCCTGTCCCGCCTCTCGCGCACCGTCGCGAGCCGCGACGAGCAGCTCTCCGCGCTGCTCCAGCGCGCCAACCGCGTCACCGGGCTGCTCAAGAGCCGCAACGAGCAGGTCGGCACGCTGATCCGCGACGCCGACGCGCTCATGGTCGAGCTGGCCAAGCGGCGCGAGGAGATCCGCACGCTCTTCCGCAACACCTCCGCACTGGCCCAGCAGCTGACCGGCCTGTCGCGCGACAACCGGGCCCAGCTCAAGCCGGCCCTCGACGAGCTCGACCAGACCCTCGCCCTGCTCCAGAAGCACGACGCCGACCTCCAGAAGACGATCAAGCTCATGGCCCCCTTCACCCGCGTCTACGCCAACACCCTCGGCACCGGCCGCTGGTTCGACACGTGGGTCAGCAACCTCGTCGTGCCGGTCGGCACGCCGGGCCTGTCCCTGCCCGGCACGTCGCTGCCGCAGCTGCTGGGAGGTGGTCGCTGATGGCCGGCACCGGCACCGCTGCCCGCTCGCGCTCGCTGCTCACGACACTCGTCGCCGCGGTGGCCGTCGTGACGCTCGCCGCCGGGGCGTACACCTTCTGGCCGCGTGCCGAGCAGACGAGCGTCAGTGCCGACTTCACCCGGGCCGTCGGGCTCTACCCCGGTTCGGACGTGCGCATCCTCGGCGTCCGCGTCGGGCAGGTCGACACCGTGGTGCCCCAGGGCGACCACGTGCACGTCACGTTCAGCTACGACTCGAAGTACCGCGTGCCCGCCGACGCCAAGGCCGCGATCGTCGCGCCGTCGCTCGTGTCCGACCGGTACGTGCAGCTGCTGCCGGTGTTCACCTCCGGGCCGGCGCTGACAGCCGGCACCCGGATTCCCTTGGAGCGCACGGCGGTTCCCGTCGAGCTCGACCGGGTGTCGCAGAGCCTCGACGACCTCATGGTCGCCCTCGGCCCCGACGGGGCGAACAAGCAGGGCGCGCTCTCGCAGCTGCTCGAGACGTCGGCCGCCAACCTCGACGGCAACGGCACGAAGATCAACGGCACGGTCCACGACCTCTCCGCGGCCCTGTCGACGCTGTCGGGCAGCCGCGAGGACCTCTTCGGCACGGTGAAGAACCTCCAGTCCTTCACCTCGATGCTCGCCACGAACAACGACCAGGTGCGCCGCCTAAACAGCGACCTCGCCACCGTGGCCGTGCAGCTCTCGGCCGAGCGCGACGACCTGAAGTCGGCGCTGAAGAACCTCGGCGTCGCCGTCGACGAGGTGCAGTCCTTCGTCCGCGACAACCGCGCGGTCATCAAGACCGACCTCGACCGCGCCGTCACCGTCACCGGCTCGCTCGTCAAGCAGCGCGACGCCCTCGCACAGGTGCTCGAGAACGCGCCGACGGCCCTGTCGAACCTGCAGAACGCCTACCACCCGCAGACCGGCACGCTCGACACCCGCAACAACGCCAAGGGCCTCGACGACCCGCTGCTGCTCGTCTGCTCGATCCTCACCGGGCCGACGAAGACCGGCAACACCAAGCTGTGTGACACCCTGCGCTCGGCGCTCGTGCTCAAGCTCCCGCAGCTGCCGTCGCTGCCGAGCGGGACCCTGCTGCGCGGCACGCCGCAGCCCGGCGGCCTCGTCGACCTCCGTGGCGCCGACCCGTCGCTCGGTGGCCTCCTCGGGGGTGGTCGGTGATGACCCCTGTGACCTGCCAGGAGATTCCGATGCGTACGGTCCGGACCGTCCTCAAGGCCACCGCGACCGCCGTCGTCGCGTGCCTCGCCGTCGGGGGCTGCAACGCCTACGACCTGCCGCTGCCCGGTGGGGCCGGCGCCGGCGACGACGCCTACACGGTCACCGCCGAGTTCTCCGACGTGCTCGACCTCGTGCCGCAGTCGTCGGTCAAGGTCAACCAGGTCACCGTCGGCACGGTCGAGGACATCAGCGTCAACGGCTGGACCGCGACGGTGCGGATGCGCCTGCCGCGCTCGGTCGTGCTGCCCGACAACGCGACCGCCGAGCTCAAGCAGACCTCGCTGCTCGGTGAGAAGTACGTCGCGCTCGCGCCGCCCACCGGCGTCCCGCCGCAGGGGCGCCTGTCCGATGGCGACCGCATCCCGCTGTCGCGCACGACGCGCAACCCCGAGGTCGAGGAGGTGCTCGGAGCGCTGTCCCTGCTGCTCAACGGCGGCGGCGTGGCGCAGCTCAAGACGATCGAGGCCGAGCTCAACAACGCGATGCGCGGGCGCACGTCCGACATCCGCGACGTCATCGGCCAGCTCGACACGTTCGTCGGTGGCCTCGACGCGCAGAAGTCCGAGATCGTGCGGGCCATCGACGGCATCGACCGGCTGAGCAAGACCCTCGCCGACCACCGTGACGACATCGGCAAGGCGCTCGAGGAGCTGCCCAAGGGTCTGAAGATCCTCGCCGACCAGCGCCAGCAGCTGACCGCGATGCTCACGGCCCTGGACCACCTCGGCTCGGTCGGCACCCGGGTCATCAAGGGTTCCAAGGCCGACCTCGAGGCCAACCTGCGCGCGATCAGCCCGATCCTGCGCCAGCTGAACAAGGCCGGCGACGACCTGCCGAAGAGCTTCCAGCTGCTGCTGACGTATCCCTTCCCGAACAACGCCCAGTCGACGATCCGGGGCGACTTCACCAACCTCTGGATCACCCTCGACGCCAACGTGGGGACCATCGCCGACAACCTCGGCGTCGGCAAGCTGCCCACCGGCGGCCTTCCGTCGCTGCCGGGCGTGCCTCTGCCGTCGGTGCCCTCGGTGCCGAAGGTCCCGGTGCCCTCGGTCCCGGGGGTGCCCGTGCCCACGACGCTTCCCGGGCTGCCGCTCGGCCCGTCGGCATCCGGCTCGGGCCCCGACGGCTCGGCCTGGTCCTCACTCTTCCCGACCGGAGGCTCCCGGTGATCACCCGTACCGTCCGCATCCAGCTGACCGTCTTCGCGCTGCTGACCGTCGTGCTCGTCGCCGTGCTGTCGGCCAACTACGTCGGACTCACCGACAAGATCATCGGCGGCAGCTACGTCGTGTCGGCCGACCTCGCCGAGTCCGGCGGCATCTTCGTCGGCGCCGAGGTCACCTACCGCGGTGTCACCGTCGGACGCGTCGAGGCAATGCGATTGTCCGGCAACGGAGTTCGCGTCGACGCGCGACTCGACCGGGGTACCGAGGTGCCCAAGGACACCAAGGCCGTCGTCGAGAACCGTTCGGCCGTCGGCGAGCAGTACCTCGACCTCCAGCCGCGCACCGACCGCGCGCCCTACCTGGCGGCGGGCGACGTCGTACCCCGCGACGACACCGCGTTCCCGATCCGCATCGACCAGCTGCTCCGGCACGTCGACCGCACTGTCGCCTCGGTGCCGCGCGACGCCCTCGTCACGACGGTCGACGAGCTGGGCGATGCCTTCGCGAACGGCGGCTCCGACCTGCAGCGCCTCGTCGACTCCGGAGACGCCTTGACCACCGCCGCCACGCAGGCCCTGCCCGAGACGACGCGCCTCATCGACGACGGCCGCATCGTCATGACGACGCAGAAGAAGAGCGGCGACGACATCCGCACCAGCGTCGCGGGCTTCGCCGACGTCGCGGACGCACTGAAGCAGGCCGACCCCGACCTGCGCCTCGTCCTCGACCGCGGAGCCGTGGCCGTCAACCAGCTCGACGGGCTCATCGCCGAGAACAAGCAGAGCCTGGCGGCCCTGCTCGCGAACTTCATCACCATCGGCAACGTCACGACGGCCCGCCTCGACGGCATCGAGCAGATGCTCGTCACCTACCCCGACGTCGTCACCGGCGGGTTCACCGTCATCCCGGGCGACGGCACCGCCCACTTCGGGCTCGTGCTCAACGCCGACAACCCCAAGGCCTGCGAGGCGGGGTACGGCGGCACGAAGAAGGTCGAGCCCCACCAGACCCAGAACCTGCCGCCGACGAACTTCGACGCGCACTGCGCGGCGGCCCGCGGCTCGGGCGTCAACGTCCGCGGTGCCCAGAACGAGCCGAAGCCGCGTCCCGGCGCCCAGGGCGGCGCGAGCTACCCGATGGCCTTCGGCGCGACGCCGGTCGCGCTCGGCAACCCGGCCGTGACCTCCGACAGCCCCGCCTCGTTGTCCGTTCAGGCACCGGTCGCCCCGACCGGTGGACCCGGTTCGACAGCGAACCCGACCAGCACCACCGACAACGGACCGAGCTGGCTCTGGATGATGCAGGAGGCGCTCCGGTAGGCGCCCCACCCGCACCACCCAGGGCACCCAGGCCTCGGGGCCGGTGACGGAAGGACACCCCTCGAATGACCACGGTCACCCACCAACCCTCCGGCAGGCGCGACCCCGCCTCCGACGAGCCCCACGTCGCCGACGTACCGGACGCCCCGGACACGCCTGACGCTCCCGACGCGTCCGACGGCCCGGCGGGCCCCGACGCCGAGCAGTCCGAGCCGGGTGAGCAGCGTGACGTGCGGCGCGCCCGGACGTGGCGGCCCACGCCGCGCGTCCTGTGGGCGCTCGCGGCGGTGCTCGTCCTCGCGGCCGTCGCGGTCGCGGCGACGCTCGGACGCTCGGCCTTGCAGGCCCGGCAGGCCGACGAGTCGCGGGCCGCGGCGCTCGCAGCCGGCAGGCAGATCGCCGTCAACTTCGTGACGATGCGGGCCTCGACCTTCGACGCCGACACCAAGCGCGTCCTCGACGAGGCCACCGGTCAGTTCCGCACCGAGTACGCCTCGACCCTGGCCCAGCTCAAGCCCGTCGTCACGGCGAACAAGACGGTCTCGACCGTCGAGCGCGCCGAGGCCTCGCTCGTGTCCTCCGACGACGACTCGGCCCGCGTCATCGTCGGGGTCGTGGCTCCCACGACCAATGCGTCGACGAGCACCCCGGAGAAGAAGACCTACCGCCTGCGCCTCGACCTCGTGCGCGTCGGCGACGCCTGGAAGGTGAACGCCCTTGACTTCGTCAGCTGACACCCGCCGGACGCCGCAGCCCGCCGCGTCGGCCAAGACCCCATCCCGCCGCCGCGTCGCCGGGTCTCGACGCCGCGAGCCCGCCGGCGCGGACCGCCGCCCGGACGCGCTGCGCGCCGTCACGGCGCCCGCTGCGCCCGAGAACCCGAGCACCGATGTCCCCATCGACGCCCCCATCGACGCGCCCGCCGGCCGCACCACCGAGGCGGCCGCCAAGGACGCGACGCCCACCCCGGAGGCACCCGAGGTCGACGCACGCGCTGGGGACACGGCGTCCGACATGTCCGAGGCGGCCGACGGGTCGACCCCGCGCCACCGGCTGTGGCCCGCCGCCACGGCGGCCGTCCTCGCTCTCGCGCTGCTCGTGACGACGCTCGTCCTGTCGCTGCGCCCGAGCGTCTCCGACGCCGACCGCGGCGCGGCCGCCGGTTCGGCCCGCACGACGCTCGAGAGCCTCCTCAGCTACACCGGCACCACCTTCGACCAGCACGTCGCCCAGGTGACGCCGCAGCTCGACTCGCCCTTCCGCGAGCAGTTCGCCAAGGTCGCCACGGCCGACATCAAGCCGATGGCGGTCAAGAACGGCGCGACCGTCCAGGCCAAGGTCTACGACGTCGGCGTCATGGACACGACCGGCGACGGCGGCGAGGGCACCACGGTGCGCGTCATGGCCTTCGTCAACCAGGCGACGACGACGAAGGCGAGCACGACCCCCGCGATCGACCAGAACCGGGTCATCGCGACGATGCGGAAGGTGGGGGAGCGCTGGCTCGTCAGCGACCTGGCCGCATTCTGACGGGGGCTGGTCCCGGGCGTCCCCAGGGGTCGTCCGGGACCGGGGCCGGGGTGGCCCGCGGGTTGGCATACTGCCCCCTGTGAAGCTCATCCAGGCCAATGGTGTCCCCGAGTCCCTCGCCCGCGTCGACGCGCCGCAGGCCCCTCCGGTCCGGGTCGGACTCGTGCAGCACGCGTGGGTGCAGGACCCCGCCGCGCTCGTCGAGACGCTGCGTGACGGCATCCGCACCGCCGCCGAGGCCGGTGCCTCGGTCGTCTTCCTGCCCGAGCTGACGCTGTCGCGCTACCCGGCCGACACCCTGCCCGAGGGCACCCCGAACGCCATCGCCGAGGACCTCGAGACCGGCCCGACCGTGACGTTCGCCCGCGAGGCCGCCCGCGACTTCGGCGTCCACGTGCACGCCTCGCTCTACGAGAAGGCGGACGCCCCCGACGGCTCGGCCGACGGGCTCGGCTTCAACACCGCCGTCGTCGTGGCGCCGAGCGGCGAGGTCGTCGCGCGCACCCGCAAGACCCACATCCCCGTGACGGCCGGCTACTACGAGGACAAGTACTTCCGCCCGGGGCCGCCCGAGGCGGCGTACCCCGTCGTGGAGATCGCCGACCCGGCGCTCCGCCTGGGACTGCCGACGTGCTGGGACGAGTGGTTCCCGGAGGTCGCGCGCCTCTACTCCCTCGGCGGCGCCCAGGTGCTCTGCTACCCGACGGCGATCGGCTCCGAGCCCGACCACCCCGACTTCGACACCCAGCCGCTGTGGCAGCAGGTCATCGTCGGCAACGGCATCGCCAACGGCCTGTTCATGGTCGTGCCGAACCGCTACGGCACCGAGGGCCTCATCACCTTCTACGGCAGCTCGTTCATCTCCGACCCGTACGGGCGGATCCTCGCGCAGGCGCCGCGCGACGAGGCGGCCGTGCTCGTCGCCGACCTCGACCTCGCCCAGCGCCAGGACTGGCTCGACCTCTTCCCGTTCCTCGCCACCCGGCGCCCCGACTCCTACGCCGCGCTCGCCGAGCCCGTCCGGCCCGAGCACCGACGCGAGGTGGCGGGGTGACTCCGCCCGTCCCCGACGCGTCGGGCGGGTCCGACGCGCCCAGCGGACCCGACGCGTCGGGCTGGCGGATGCCGGCGGAGACCGACCTGCACGACTGCACGTGGATGGCGTGGCCCAGCCAGGGCTACACGCTCGGCGACACCCCGGAGGAGGTCGCGACGGCTCGGGCCACGTGGGCCGCCGTCGCCGCCGCCGTCGTCGAGTTCGAGCCGGTGCGGATGGTCGTGACGCCGGCAGACCTGCCGGTCGCCGAGTCGCTCCTTCACCCCGACGTCGAGCTGGTGCCGACCGCCCTCGACGACGCGTGGATGCGCGACATCGGCCCGACCTTCGTCCGCTCGGCCGACGGCGCCCGGCTCGGGGCCGTCGACTGGGTCTTCAACGGTTGGGGCGCGCAGGCCTGGGCCAGCTGGGAGCACGACGCGCGGATCGGCACCTTCGTCGGCGAGATGGCCGGGGCGCAGCGCATCGGCTCCGACCTCGTCAACGAGGGCGGCGGCATCCACGTCGACGGGCTCGGCACGGTGCTGCTCACCGAGACCGTGCAGCTCGACCCGGGCCGCAACCCGGGCCTGGCCCGCGCCGACGTCGAGGCCGAGCTGGCCCGCACCATCGGCGCCACGGCGTTCGTCTGGCTGCCCCGTGGCCTGACCCGCGACTACGACGAGTTCGGCACCCGCGGGCACGTCGACATCGTCGCCACGATCCCGAGCCCCGGCGTCGTGCTGCTGCACGAGCAGCAGGATCCGAGCCACCCGGACCACGCGGTGTCCCGGCAGCTGCGCGAGCTGCTCGAAGATGCCCGCGACGCCCGGGGTCAGCGGTTCGAGGTCGTCGGGGTGCCGGCGCCACGCACGCTCGCCGACGCCGAGGGCCCGGTCGACTGGTCCTACATCAACCACCTCGTCGTCAACGGCGGCGTCATCGCCTGCACGTTCGGCGACCCCCAGGACGACGCGTCGCTCGGCGTCCTGCGCGAGGCCTACCCGGGACGTCGGGTCGTCGGCGTGGACGCGCGGCCGCTCTTCGACCGCGGCGGCGGCATCCACTGCATCACCCAGCAGCAGCCCACCCTCTGACCGGTTCGCCGTCGGTCGTCACCGACCACATCGAAAGAGCAGTTCGTCCGCTCGGCCGTGGACGGCCTCGCGACGAACTGCTCTTTCGATGTGGGCCTCGCGACGAACTGCTCTTTCGATGTGGGCCTCGCGACGAACTGCTCTCTCGATCAGGCTCAGGCCTGGGGGAGGCGGCGGTGGACGTCCTCGCTCATCCGCACCACCGAGATGCCGAACTCCAGCCCGATGCGCACGACGGCGAGCCAGATGATCGCGACGATCGGCCCGAACACCAGCGCGACGAGGCCGGTGGTGATGCTCGAGGCGAAGCCCCCGATGACGGCGAAGAGGTAGCCGAGGCCCGCCCACACGACGGCGAGCACGTAGACGATCCGGACGATCTTCGGCGTCACGAACGTGTTGAAGGTGAAGTCGAACAGCGCGGGGAAGAACCCGGTCGAGGAGTCGGCGAGGGCCTCGCCGCCGGCGGTGACGAAGGCGCCGGGGCCGCCGGAGGACTGGTGGGGCTCGTGGTGCGGCTCGTGGTGCGGCTCGGGGTGCGGTGGGCCGGCCTCGCCGGGCGAGCCAGGACCGACGGGGGGCGGGGGCGGCGTGCCCAAACCACCGGCACCGGACGCCGGCGCCGGGGGCGGTGCCGACGGGGTCGACGGCGCCGCTCCGGGGCCGGGGGCGGTCGGGATCGGCTCCGTACCGGGGGCGCCGCCCTGCGGGCCGGGACCACCGGGCGTCGGCGCGCCGGGACCGGAGGATCCTGGCGCGGGGGAGCCGAAGGCACCCTGCTCCGGCGGGTTCTGGTCGGACATCGTGCGATCTCCTTCTCGAGTGGGCGAGGGGCGGAGCCGGGGTCGTACCCGCCGCCGGGCTCCACCGCTCAGCCTAGGGACGACGCGTCGTGCCCGACAGGTCCGACGTGCCCCGACTCGCGCCTCGCCGCCTCCCGCGACGCGGCGACGACCACCCCTCGGCGGGCCGGCCACGTGCCTGCGACGCGCCCACGAGGCGAGTGGCCCTTGACGCGCCGCCCGTTGACCGTCATATTCGACGCGTTCGCTTCGCGAGCTCCCGGTCCGGGAGCGTGGCAGGCAGCCGCCGCGGCCGACACGGATGGAAATCCGTGGGCAGGTCCCCGGCAGGCGTCTCCGCTCTTGACCCGGCTGGACACTCCTGCCCTTTAGGGCTAGGCTGGGCCTTTGCGCTGCCCTTGCCCTCTCTCCGCGTGTCCAGTCAGGCTGACCACCGTGCCGTCCGGTACGAGTTCTGACCCCGGGTCCCGCGAGCGGAGCCATGCGGCAACGCGGATCTGAAGATTCGAAAAGGCCCGTGGAAGGACCCTCCTTGGCTGCCTCGCGTACTGCGACGAACATGTCCACTGCACAGACCCCTTCGGGGCGTCTGTCCTTCGCGAAGATTCGCGAACCGCTCGAGGTCCCCGACCTCCTGGCCCTTCAGACGGAGAGCTTCGACTGGCTGCTCGGCAACGAGCGCTGGCAGGCCCGCGTCGCTGCGGCCAAGGCCGAGGGGCGCACCGACGTCCCGGACCGGTCCGGGCTCGAGGAGATCTTCGAGGAGATCTCGCCGATCGAGGACTTCAGCGGCTCCATGTCGCTGTCGTTCCGCGACCACCGCTTCGAGGAGACGCGCAAGACGATCGAGTCGTGCAAGGAGCGCGACCAGACGTACGACGCCCCGCTCTTCGTCACCGCCGAGTTCATGAACGCCCAGACGGGTGAGATCAAGAGCCAGACGGTGTTCATGGGCGACTTCCCGCTCATGACCGAGCGCGGCACCTTCATCATCAACGGCACCGAGCGTGTCGTCGTGTCCCAGCTCGTCCGCAGCCCGGGCGTCTACTTCGAGCGCACGCCCGACAAGACGTCCGACAAGGACATCTACACGGCCAAGATCATCCCGAGCCGCGGCGCCTGGCTCGAGTTCGAGATCGACAAGCGCGACATGGTCGGCGTCCGCGTCGACCGCAAGCGCAAGCAGTCGGTCACGGTGCTCCTCAAGGCCCTCGGCTGGACCGAGGCCCAGATCCTCGAGGAGTTCGGCGAGTTCGAGTCGATGCGCCTGACCCTCGAGAAGGACCACACCCAGGGCCAGGACGACGCGCTGCTCGACATCTACCGCAAGCTGCGCCCGGGCGAGCCGCCGACGAAGGAGGCCGCGCAGACCCTGCTCGACAACCTCTACTTCAACGGCAAGCGCTACGACCTTGCCAAGGTCGGCCGGTACAAGATCAACAAGAAGCTCGGCCTCGACGCGTCGATCAACGACTCGACGCTGTCGATCGACGACATCGTCAAGACGATCAAGTTCATCGTCACGCTGCACGACGGCGGCGACTCGATGAAGGGCGTCAAGAAGGGCGAGGAGATCGACGTCCGCGTCGAGGTCGACGACATCGACCACTTCGGCAACCGTCGTCTCCGCTCCGTCGGCGAGCTCATCCAGAACCAGGTCCGCACCGGCCTGTCCCGCATGGAGCGCGTCGTCCGCGAGCGCATGACCACGCAGGACGTCGAGGCGATCACGCCGCAGACCCTGATCAACATCCGCCCCGTGGTGGCCTCGATCAAGGAGTTCTTCGGCACCTCGCAGCTGTCGCAGTTCATGGACCAGAACAACCCGCTCGCGGGCCTGACGCACAAGCGGCGTCTGTCGGCCCTCGGCCCGGGTGGTATCTCCCGTGACCGCGCGCAGATGGAGGTCCGTGACGTCCACCCGTCGCACTACGGCCGCATGTGCCCGATCGAGACGCCGGAAGGCCCGAACATCGGCCTCATCGGCTCGCTCGCTTCGTACGGCCGCATCAACGCGTTCGGCTTCATCGAGACGCCGTACCGCAAGGTCGAGGGTGGCCACGTCACCGACGAGATCCACTACCTGTCCGCCGACGAGGAGGACCGCTACGTCGTCGCGCAGGCCAACGCCCAGCTCGACCTCGAGAACAACTTCGTCGACGAGCGCGTCCTCGTGCGCACCAAGGGCGGCGAGGTCGAGCTCGTGCCCGGCAACGACGTCGACTACATGGACGTCTCGCCGCGCCAGATGGTCTCGGCCGCGACCGCGATGATCCCGTTCCTCGAGCACGACGACGCCAACCGTGCGCTCATGGGCGCCAACATGCAGCGTCAGGCCGTCCCGCTCGTCAAGAGCGAGGCGCCGCTCGTCGGTACCGGCATGGAGTTCCGCGCCGCCCTCGACTCGGGCGACGTCGTCCGCGCCGACAAGCCGGGCGTCGTGCAGGAGGTCTCCGCCGACCTCGTCACGGTGGCCAACGACGACGGCACGTACCAGACGTACCGCATCGCGAAGTTCGCCCGCTCCAACCAGGGCACGAGCTACAACCAGGTCGTCGTCGTCAACGAGGGCGACCGTCTCGAGGCCGGCTCGGTCATCGCCGACGGTCCCGCCACCGACAAGGGCGAGATGGCGCTGGGTCGCAACCTGCTCGTCGCGTTCATGTCGTGGGAGGGCCACAACTACGAGGACGCGATCATCCTGTCGCAGCGCCTCGTCCAGGACGACGTCCTCTCCTCGATCCACATCGAGGAGCACGAGGTCGACGCCCGCGACACCAAGCTCGGCCCCGAGGAGATCACCCGGGACATCCCGAACGTCTCCGAGGACGTCCTCGCCGACCTCGACGAGCGCGGCATCATCCGCGTCGGCGCCGAGGTGCGCGACGGCGACCTCCTCGTCGGCAAGGTCACGCCCAAGGGTGAGACCGAGCTGACGCCGGAGGAGCGCCTGCTCCGCGCGATCTTCGGTGAGAAGGCCCGCGAGGTCCGCGACACCTCCCTCAAGGTGCCGCACGGCGAGACCGGCACGGTCATCGGCGTCAAGGAGTTCCGCGCCGACCAGGGCGACGACCTGCCGCCCGGCGTCAACCAGCTCGTCCGCGTCTACGTGGCCAACAAGCGCAAGATCACCGACGGTGACAAGCTCGCCGGCCGCCACGGCAACAAGGGCGTCATCTCCAAGATCCTCCCGGTCGAGGACATGCCGTTCCTCGAGGACGGCACGCCGGTCGACGTCGTGCTCAACCCGCACGGTGTGCCGCGTCGTATGAACCTCGGCCAGATCCTCGAGCTGCACCTCGGCTGGGCCGCCTCGCGCGGCTGGAAGATCGAGGGCAACCCGGAGTGGGCCAAGGAGATCGCCCCCGACGCGCACGAGGCCCCGCCCGGCTCGCGTGTGGCGACGCCCGTCTTCGACGGTGCGTCCGAGGACGTCGTCACCGGTCTGCTCGACTCGACGCTGAAGACGCGCGACGACGTGCGCCTCATCGACGCCTCGGGCAAGACGCGCCTCTTCGACGGCCGCTCCGGCGAGCCGTTCCCGGAGCCCGTCGCGGTCGGCTACATGTACATCCTCAAGCTCCACCACCTCGTCGACGACAAGATCCACGCGCGCTCGACGGGCCCGTACTCGATGATCACCCAGCAGCCGCTCGGCGGTAAGGCCCAGTTCGGTGGCCAGCGCTTCGGTGAGATGGAGGTCTGGGCGCTCGAGGCGTACGGCGCGGCCTACACGCTCCAGGAGCTGCTGACGATCAAGTCCGACGACGTCCCCGGACGCGTCAAGGTCTACGAGGCGATCGTCAAGGGCGAGAACATCCCCGACTCGGGCATCCCGGAGTCCTTCAAGGTCCTCCTCAAGGAGATGCAGTCGCTGTGTCTCAACGTCGAGGTCCTGAGCTCCGACGGCACGACGATCGAGATGAAGGAGTCCGACGAGGAGGTCTTCCGCGCGGCGGAGGAGCTCGGCATCGACCTGAGCCGGCGCGAGCCGTCCAGCGTCGAAGAGGTCTGACCAGACCCATCCGACCCCGGCACGGGTGCCGCCCGCCGGCTCATCCACGACGAGCGTGGTGAGCGGCACCCGGGCCACCGGTCGACGAGACACCAGTCAGACCACAAGACTTAACGAGAGTTACGAGAGAAGGAACCACGTGCTCGACGTCAACTTCTTCGACGAGCTGCGCATCGGCCTTGCCACCGCGGAGTCCATCCGCCAGTGGAGCCACGGCGAGGTCAAGAAGCCCGAGACCATCAACTACCGCACCCTCAAGCCGGAGAAGGAGGGCCTGTTCTGCGAGCGCATCTTCGGCCCGACCCGCGACTGGGAGTGCAACTGCGGCAAGTACAAGCGCGTCCGCTTCAAGGGCATCATCTGTGAGCGCTGTGGCGTCGAGGTCACCCGTGCCAAGGTGCGCCGTGAGCGGATGGGCCACATCGAGCTCGCCGCCCCCGTCACCCACATCTGGTACTTCAAGGGCGTCCCGTCGCGCCTCGGCTACCTGCTCGACCTCGCCCCGAAGGACCTCGAGAAGGTCATCTACTTCGCGGCCTACATGATCACGTCCGTCGACGACGAGCAGCGTCACGCCGACCTGCCCTCGCTCGAGGCCCAGATCCAGGTCGAGAAGAAGGAGATCGAGAACCGCCGCGACGCCGACGTCGAGTCCCGCGCGCAGCTGCTCGAGAAGGACATCGCCACGCTCGAGGCCGAGGGCGCCAAGGCCGACGCCAAGCGCAAGGTCCGCGACTCCGCCGAGCGCGAGATGAACAACATCCGCAAGCGCGCCGACCAGCAGGTCGAGCGCCTCGAGCAGGTCTGGGACCGCTTCAAGAACCTCAAGGTCCAGGACCTCGAGGGCGACGAGATCCTCTACCGCGAGATGCGTGACCGGTTCGGCCTCTACTTCGAGGGCGGCATGGGCGCGGCGGCGATCCAGAAGCGTCTGCAGTCCTTCGACCTCGAGGCCGAGGCCGAGTCGCTGACCGAGATCATCGCCACCGGCAAGGGCCAGAAGAAGACCCGCGCCATCAAGCGTCTCAAGGTCGTGTCGGCGTTCCAGACGACGACGAACCACCCGACCGGCATGGTCCTCGACGCGATCCCGGTCATCCCGCCTGACCTGCGCCCGATGGTGCAGCTCGACGGTGGCCGCTTCGCGACCTCGGACCTCAACGACCTCTACCGTCGCGTCATCAACCGCAACAACCGCCTCAAGCGACTGCTCGACCTCGGCGCGCCCGAGATCATCGTCAACAACGAGAAGCGGATGCTCCAGGAGGCCGTCGACAGCCTCTTCGACAACGGCCGTCGTGGTCGCCCGGTCACGGGCCCCGGCAACCGTCCGCTCAAGTCGCTGTCCGACATGCTCAAGGGCAAGCAGGGGCGTTTCCGCCAGAACCTGCTCGGCAAGCGCGTCGACTACTCCGGCCGTTCGGTCATCGTCGTCGGCCCGCAGCTCAAGCTGCACCAGTGCGGTCTGCCCAAGCAGATGGCGCTCGAGCTGTTCAAGCCGTTCGTGATGAAGCGTCTGGTCGACCTCGACCACGCACAGAACATCAAGTCGGCCAAGCGCATGGTCGAGCGTGCCCGCGCCGTCGTGTGGGACGTGCTCGAGGAGGTCATCACCGAGCACCCGGTGCTGCTCAACCGTGCACCCACGCTGCACCGTCTCGGCATCCAGGCCTTCGAGCCGCAGCTCGTCGAGGGCAAGGCCATCCAGATCCACCCGCTCGTCTGCTCGGCCTTCAACGCCGACTTCGACGGGGACCAGATGGCCGTGCACGTGCCGCTGTCGGCGGAGGCGCAGGCCGAGGCCCGCATCCTCATGCTGTCGAGCAACAACATCCTCAAGCCGGCCGACGGTCGCCCCGTCACGATGCCGACGCAGGACATGATCACCGGCATCTACCACCTGACCGACGCGGTCGACGGTGGCGGTCTCGGTGCGGGTCGTGCGTTCATGTCGCCGGCCGAGGCCCGGATGGCCTTCGACCGCGGCGAGATCCAGCTCGGCTCGGCGATCAAGCTGCGCCTGACCGACGTCGTGCCGCCGCTCGGCTACGCCCTCCCCGAGGGTGTCGAGGTCGGCGAGGACGGGATGCTTCCCGCCCTGACGCTCGAGACGACCCTGGGCCGCGCGATCTTCAACGACACGCTGCCGGTGGACTACCCGTTCGAGAACCGGCCGGTCGACCGCAAGCGCCTCTCGGCGATCGTCAACGACCTCGCGGAGCGCTTCTCCAAGGTCCAGGTCGCCGCGTCGCTGGACGCCCTCAAGGAGGCCGGTTTCCACTGGTCGACCCGCTCGGGCTGCACCGTCTCGATCGCCGACGTCACGACGCCGGCCAACAAGACGGACATCCTCGAGGGCTACGAGACCAAGGCCGCCAAGGTCCAGACCCAGTACGAGCGCGGTCTCATCACCGACGACGAGCGTCGTCAGGAGCTCGTCGAGATCTGGACCCAGGCGTCCAACCAGGTCGCCAAGGAGATGGAGACCAACTTCCCGCGCACGAACCCCATCTACCGGATGGTGTCCTCGGGTGCTGGTGGTAACTGGTTCCAGATCCGTCAGATCGCCGGCATGCGTGGCCTCATGGCCAACCCGAAGGGCGAGATCATCCCGCGCCCGATCAAGGCGAACTTCCGCGAGGGCCTGACCGTGGTCGAGTTCTTCATCTCGACCCACGGTGCCCGAAAGGGTCTGGCCGACACCGCTCTGCGTACGGCCGACTCGGGTTACCTCACGCGTCGTCTCGTCGACGTGTCGCAGGACGTCATCATCCGTGAGGACGACTGCGGCACCGAGCGCGGCCTCAAGCTGCCCATCGCGGCGACCAACGAGGTCACGGGCACGCGGACCAAGAGCGAGGTCGTCGAGGCCTCGGTCTACGCCCGCACGTTCGCCGAGGACGTCGTCGGCAGCGACGGCACCGTCCTCGCGGAGGCCGGCACCGACGTCGGTGACGTCGCGATCGAGGCGCTGTACCAGGCCGGGATCGACGAGATCAAGGTCCGCTCGGTCCTGACGTGCGACAGCCGCGTCGGCACGTGCGCGAAGTGCTACGGCCGTTCGCTCGCGACCGGCAAGCTCGTCGACATCGGCGAGGCCGTCGGCATCATCGCGGCCCAGTCGATCGGTGAGCCGGGCACGCAGCTGACGATGCGTACCTTCCACACCGGTGGTGCGGCCGCGGCCGACGACATCACGCAGGGTCTGCCGCGTGTCGTCGAGCTCTTCGAGGCGCGCACGCCCAAGGGTGTCGCCCCGATCGCCGAGGCCACCGGCCGCATCGAGATCGAGGACACCGACAAGGCCCGTCGCATCCTGCTCACGCCGGACGACGGCTCCGACCAGCACGCCTACCCGGTCAGCAAGCGTTCGCGCCTGCTCGTCCAGGACGGCGACCACGTCGGGGTCGGCACCAAGCTCGTGCAGGGTGCCATCGACCCGAAGCAGGTGCTGCGCATCCTCGGCCCGCGTGCCGCGCAGAAGCACCTCGTCGACGAGGTGCAGGCCGTGTACCGCCAGCAGGGTGTGTCGATCCACGACAAGCACATCGAGGTCATCGTGCGCCAGATGCTGCGTCGCGTGACGATCATCGAGTCGGGCGACACCGAGCTGCTGCCGGGCGAGCTGGCCGAGCGTGGTCGCTTCGAGGAGGCCAACCGCAAGGCGATGGCCGAGGGCGGTCGCCCGTCCGCGGGTCGTCCCGAGCTCATGGGCATCACGAAGGCGTCGCTCGCGACCGAGTCGTGGCTGTCGGCCGCGTCCTTCCAGGAGACGACCCGCGTGCTCACGCAGGCCGCCATGGAGGGCAAGTCCGACCCGCTGCTGGGCCTCAAGGAGAACGTCATCCTCGGAAAGCTCATCCCGGCCGGTACGGGTCTGCCCCGCTACCGCAACATCAAGGTCGAGCCCACCGAGGAGGCCAAGGCCGCCATGTACTCGCTGCCGAACTACGACGCGTACGACTACGCGGGCTTCGGTGGCGGTTCCGGCGAGGCGATCCGCCTCGACGACGAGGCGCTCGGTCTCGACAAGTTCTGACCGGTCGCGACCGAAGGGTCGCACCGCACGAACACCGTCCGCAGGGCCGGTTCCCCACCCGGGGAGCCGGCCCTGCGGCCGTTCCGGGTCGAGGTCGCCTGCGCTCGCGCGCCTCGGTCGCCGGGGGAGTCTCGACCGGCGAAAGCGGACAAAGCGGACTAGCCTGCCGGGCAGGGTGATCGGACCGGCAGCGCCGGACTGCCGGACGCGCGCCCGTCGACGCGATGCCCCTGGAGGCCGCCGTGACCCGTCCGCCGCGTGTCCTGTCCAGCCCCCTGCGCACCCGCCCGGGGACCCGTCCACGCAGGGGAGGGGGGCCCGACCACCGACGGCGGACGGCGGGCATCGTCGTCGCGGCGGTCGTGACCGTGGCCGCCGTCGTCACCGCGACGGCCCAGGACTCCCGGGCCGCCGGGTACCAGTCGAGGGACGCAGCGCTCCGGCGCGAGGTGACTCGGGTCATGACCGACCCGAGGGTCACCGCGTCCTCGGCGCGGGTCGGCGTCACCGTGCAGGACGCGTCGACGCGGGTGCCCGTGTACGCGCGCTACGGGAACACCCCGCTCATGCCCGCCTCGACGCAGAAGGTCTTCACCGCTGCGGCCGCCATGAACATCCTCGGCCGCGGGTTCCGTTGGAACACCGACGTGCTCGCGCCCAAGGCATCGGCGGGCGGAGTGGTGGGCCGCCTCTACCTCAAGGGCCGCGGCGACCCGACGCTCATGGAGAAGGACCTCACCGCCCTGGCGTCGGCGCTCCGGTCCAAGGGCGTGACGCGCGTCGCGGGCGACGTCGTCGGTGACGCCACGTACTTCGACGAGCAGCGGTACAGCCCGTACTGGTCGACCGCGTACGCGTCGGACTACTACGCGGCCCAGGTGTCGGGCCTGACGCTCGCGCCCGACACCGACTACGACGCGGGCACCGTCATCGTCAACGTCGTGCCGGCCGGCACGGCGGGGGCCCGGCCGCGTCTCACCCTGACGCCGCCGTCGGCCGCTCGCACCGTCACCCTCGTCAACCGGGCCTCGACCGGGTCGAAGGGCTCGGGCACGACGCTGTCGCTGACGCGCCGCTCCGGCACGAACGTCGTCACGGTCAGCGGACGCGTCGCGCTCGGTCGCTCGACCGCCAAGAAGTGGGTCACCGTCAACGAGCCCGCGCTCCTGGCGGCCCGGGCGTTCCGCGACCGCCTCATCGCGGCGGGCATCCGCGTCGACGGGACGGCCGTCAAGGGGCGCACGCCCACCGGCCAGACGCTGCTCGCGCGGCACGCGTCGATGCCCCTGGCCCAGCTGCTCGTGCCGTTCCTCAAGCTGAGCAACAACTCGCACGGCGAGGCGATCGTCAAGACGCTCGGCGCGCGCACCGGCCGGCCCGGCAGCTGGGCCGACGGCACGGCGGCCGTGCGCGCCTTCGCCGCGCGCGTCGGCATCGACGTGCGCGGGCTGCGGTTCGTCGACGGTTCGGGACTGGCCCGTGCCAACCGCCTGACCCCGAACCAGCTCGCCGCCCTGCTCGACAAGGTCCAGCACACGAGCTGGGCCGGCACCTTCCGGGCCGCCCTGCCGGTGGCCGGCGCAAACCCGGTCCGGTGGAGCGGCGGCACCCTCGCGAGCCGTATGAGGGGGACGGCCGCGGCCGGCAACCTCCGCGCCAAGAACGGCTCGCTCACGGGCGTGTCCACGCTGGCCGGCTACGTCACCGGCGCCGACGGGCGTCGCTACGTCTTCGTCATGATGGGCACCTACGGCGGCTCCTCGACGCGACCGGTCGAGGACCGCCTCGGCGTCCTGCTCGCGGGGTGGCGCATGACCAACCGCTGAGGTCCGCGGGGCGCGCTGCCGCCACGGCGGCCGGCTCTATAGGCTGGCCGGCATGACCGAGCCCACGGCCGACGCCCCGACCGACACCGGCAGCGACACCGGCAGCGACGACACCACCGCCGCCCCGGCTACCCCCGCCGAGACCGCACCCGCAGGCGCGACCGGCGGCGCCGACGCCGGCACCCCGGCCCCGACGATCATCATCCTCACCGAGGAGTCGCTCAAGCCCGGCGACGTCGACAAGATCGTGGCGCTGCACGAGGACGAGGCGCCCACCTACCGCGTGCTCGTCCCGGCCGACACCGAACGCAACCTGCTCTCGACCTTCCTCAACCACCTCAGCCTCTTCGAGATGCGCGAGGCGATCGACACCCTGCGCCCGGTCGACCGCGAGGAGGCGCGCGTCGACGCCGACACCGCGCTGTCGACGACGCTGTCCGAGCTCGCCCGCCACGAGGCCACCGCGACCGGCGAGATCACCGCCGACGACCCGGTGCCGACGCTCGTCGAGGAGGTGGCGCGCCTCGACGCCGCCGAGGTCGTCATCGTCACCGAGCCGCACGCCGTCGAGGACACCTTCCACACCGACTGGGCCTCCCGCGCCCGCGAGGTGCTCGGCGTCCCCGTCCTGCACATGTACGCGGGGGACTGGCGCCTCGGCTGAGCCGGCCACCGACGGTCGGGCCCTCCGGCCCGGTGCTCCCGGCCGCCGTGGTCGTCCGCGCCGTCCCACGTGCGGTCCTCCGTGTCGTCGTCGCGCCCGCGGCGGTGCTGTGCCGGGCGTCGCCCGGGGTGCCCCGACCGATTTGGTCGCCGTGCCGCCCGCCGGTACGCTTGAACACTGTGTCTGAGGCATGCCCTCAGGCATGCGCGATGACGGCCCTCGTGCCCTGTCCACCGCCTCCGGCGGCCGCGACATCACCGGGGTCCAGAGCACACCTCCCGCCGGGCAACCTGCGCGGGCCGACCCGGTCGGTCCCGTGGGGAGTGCAGGGGGGAGAACCGGCACGGACAGCCCCGGGACACACCCGACCTCGGGGGTCGAAGGGCCGAACAGCCAAGGAGCCGCCCAGCAGGGCGACTGACAACAAGCAACGTTACGGAGTCACAGGTTGCCTACCATCAACCAGCTGGTCCGCAAGGGCCGCCAGGACAAGGCCTCCAAGGCCAAGACCCCGGCGCTCAAGGGCTCGCCCCAGCGTCGTGGTGTGTGCACGCGTGTGTACACGACCACCCCCAAGAAGCCGAACTCCGCCCTCCGCAAGGTCGCCCGTGTGCGCCTGTCGAGCGGCATCGAGGTCACGGCCTACATCCCCGGCGTCGGCCACAACCTGCAGGAGCACTCGATCGTGCTCGTGCGTGGCGGTCGTGTGAAGGACCTTCCCGGCGTCCGCTACAAGATCATCCGCGGCACGCTCGACACCCAGGGTGTCAAGAACCGCAAGCAGGCTCGTAGCCGCTACGGCGCGAAGAAGGAGAAGAGCTGATGCCTCGCAAGGGACCCGCTCCGAAGCGCCCGCTCGTCGTCGACCCCGTCTACGGCAGCCCGCTAGTCACCCAGCTCGTCAACAAGATCCTCCTCGACGGCAAGAAGTCCATCGCGGAGACGATCGTCTACGGCGCCCTCGAGGGTGTCCGCAGCAAGACGGGCACCGACCCGGTCGCGACGCTCAAGCGCGCGCTCGACAACGTCAAGCCGGCCATGGAGGTCAAGTCCCGCCGCGTCGGCGGTGCGACCTACCAGGTGCCGATCGAGGTCAAGCCGGGCCGCAGCACGACGCTCGCCCTGCGCTGGCTCGTCGGCTACTCGCGTCAGCGTCGTGAGAAGACGATGACCGAGCGCCTCATGAACGAGATCCTCGACGCCTCCAACGGCCTCGGTGCCGCGGTGAAGCGTCGCGAGGACACGCACAAGATGGCCGAGTCGAACAAGGCCTTCGCGCACTACCGCTGGTGACCCCTTCCCGCGCCGGGTGGCGCGGCCCCGCCCACGGCGGGTCGACGCGCCACCCGGCCGGGAACACCGGCTCCCGCCACCCGCGTTGAACGGGTGCCCCACCGGGAAACGCCCGGCGTCTCGCGACCGAGGCCCATGGGCACGAGACGGATGCGGGAAAACCGCAGACTTCACTACACGAATGAGACGAGACAACTGACGTGGCACTTGACGTCCTGACGGACCTGAACAAGGTCCGCAACATCGGCATCATGGCGCACATCGACGCTGGCAAGACCACGGTGACGGAGCGCATCCTCTTCTACACCGGTGTCAACCACAAGATCGGTGAGACGCACGACGGTGCGTCGACGACCGACTGGATGGAGCAGGAGAAGGAGCGCGGCATCACGATCACGTCTGCCGCCGTGACCTCCTTCTGGGAGGGCACCCAGATCAACATCATCGACACGCCCGGCCACGTCGACTTCACGGTCGAGGTCGAGCGGTCCCTGCGCGTCCTCGACGGCGCGGTCGCCGTCTTCGACGGCAAGGAGGGTGTCGAGCCCCAGTCCGAGACGGTGTGGCGTCAGGCCGACAAGTACGACGTCCCGCGCATCTGCTTCGTCAACAAGATGGACAAGCTCGGCGCCGACTTCTACTTCACGGTGCAGACGATCAAGGACCGCCTCGGTGCGGAGCCGCTCGTCATGCAGCTGCCGATCGGTGCGGAGAACGACTTCCTCGGCGTCGTCGACCTCATCTACAAGCGCGCCCTGGTCTGGCCGGGCGACGCCAAGGGTGACGTCACGATGGGCGCGAAGTACGAGATCCAGGAGATCCCGGCGGACATGCTCGACAAGGTCGAGGAGTACCGCCAGGTGCTCGTCGAGCGTGTCGCCGAGTCCGACGACGACCTCATGGAGAAGTACCTCAGCGGTGAGGAGCTGACGCCGGAGGAGATCAAGGCCGGCATCCGCAAGCTGACGGTCAACTCCGAGCTCTACCCGGTGTTCTGTGGCTCCGCCTTCAAGAACCGCGGCGTGCAGCCGATGCTCGACGCCGTCGTCGACTACCTCCCGTCCCCGCTCGACGTGCCCGCCATGATCGGTCACAAGCCGGGCGACGAGAGCGTCGAGCTGACGCGTGAGCCGAGCAAGGACGCCCCGTTCTCGGCCCTGGCCTTCAAGGTCGCCGCGCACCCGTTCTTCGGCACGCTCACCTTCATCCGCGTGTACTCCGGCCGCATCGCCGCCGGCTCGCAGGTCATCAACACGACCAAGGGCCGCAAGGAGCGCATCGGCAAGCTCTTCCAGATGCACGCCAACAAGGAGAACCCGGTCGAGGAGGCCCTCGCCGGCCACATCTACGCGGCCATCGGCCTCAAGGACACGACGACCGGCGACACGCTGTCGGACCCGAACGAGCAGATCGTCCTCGAGTCGATGACGTTCCCGGACCCGGTCATCCAGGTCGCCATCGAGCCGAAGACCAAGGGCGACCAGGAGAAGCTCTCCACGGCCATCCAGAAGCTCTCGGCCGAGGACCCGACCTTCCAGGTCCACCTCGACGAGGACACCGGCCAGACGATCATCGCCGGCATGGGCGAGCTGCACCTCGACATCCTCGTCGACCGCATGAAGCGCGAGTTCAAGGTCGAGGCCAACGTCGGCAAGCCGCAGGTGGCCTACCGCGAGACGATCCGTCGCTCGGTCGAGAAGTACGACTACACGCACAAGAAGCAGACCGGTGGTTCCGGCCAGTTCGCGAAGGTCCAGGTGTCCTTCGAGCCGCTGGGCGAGACCGAGGACGGCTCGATGTACGAGTTCGTCAACGCCGTCACCGGTGGTCGCGTGCCGCGCGAGTACATCCCGTCGGTCGACGCCGGCATCCAGGACGCCATGCAGTACGGCGTGCTCGCCGGGTACCCCCTCGTGGGCATCAAGGCGACCCTGAACGACGGTGCGTACCACGACGTCGACTCCTCGGAGATGGCGTTCAAGATCGCCGGCTCGATGGTCCTCAAGGAGGCCATCCGCAAGGCCGACCCGGTCCTGCTCGAGCCGATGATGGCCGTCGAGGTCCGTACGCCCGAGGACTACATGGGCGACGTCATCGGTGACATCAACTCCCGTCGTGGCCAGATCCAGGGCATGGAGGACATCAGCGGAGCCAAGGTCGTCAAGGGCCTCGTCCCGCTGTCCGAGATGTTCGGCTACGTCGGTGACCTGCGGTCCAAGACGCAGGGTCGCGCGAGCTTCTCCATGGAGTTCGACTCCTACGCAGAGGTCCCCAAGGCCGTTGCCGAGGAGATCATCAAGAAGACCCGCGGCGAGTGACGACGGGTCATCCCGGTAGTCTCTTTCTTCGGAAATCCCAACCCATCGCGCCACGTCCTGCCCTGGTCGTACGGCGTAACACTAGAAAGTCCTGAGGAGGACACACAGTGGCGAAGGCAAAGTTCGAGCGGACCAAGCCGCACGTCAACATCGGCACCATTGGTCACATCGACCACGGCAAGACGACGCTGACGGCTGCGATCTCCAAGGTCCTGCACGACAAGTACCCCGACCTCAACCCGCAGTTCGCGTTCGAGGACATCGACAAGGCTCCTGAGGAGCGCCAGCGCGGTATCACGATCTCGATCGCGCACATCGAGTACCAGACCGAGGGTCGTCACTACGCCCACGTCGACTGCCCGGGCCACGCCGACTACGTGAAGAACATGATCACGGGTGCGGCTCAGATGGACGGCGCGATCCTCGTGGTCGCGGCGACCGACGGCCCGATGCCGCAGACGAAGGAGCACGTCCTCCTGGCCCGCCAGGTCGGCGTCCCCTACATCGTCGTGGCCCTCAACAAGGCCGACATGGTCGACGACGAGGAGATCATGGAGCTCGTCGAGATGGAGGTCCGTGAGCTCCTCTCGCAGTACGAGTTCCCGGGCGACGACCTGCCGGTCGTCCAGGTCTCGGCGCTCAAGGCCCTCGAGGGCGACGAGAAGTGGGGCCAGTCGGTCCTCGACCTCATGGACTCCGTGGACAACTACATCCCGGAGCCCGAGCGCGACATCGACAAGCCGTTCCTGATGCCCGTCGAGGACGTCTTCACGATCACCGGTCGTGGCACCGTCGTCACCGGTCGTATCGAGCGCGGCATCCTCAAGGTCAACGAGGAGGTCGAGATCGTCGGCATCCACACCGGCCCGCCGGCCAAGACCACCGTCACCGGTGTCGAGATGTTCCGCAAGCTCCTCGACGAGGGTCGCGCCGGTGAGAACGTCGGCCTCCTGCTCCGTGGCACGAAGCGCGAGGACGTCGAGCGTGGCCAGGTCGTCGTGAAGCCGGGTTCGATCACCCCGCACACCGACTTCGAGGCTCAGGTCTACATCCTGTCCAAGGACGAGGGCGGCCGTCACACGCCGTTCTACGACAACTACCGTCCGCAGTTCTACTTCCGTACGACGGACGTGACGGGTGTCGTGCACCTGCCCGAGGGCACCGAGATGGTCATGCCCGGCGACAACACCGAGATGACGGTCGAGCTCATCCAGCCGATCGCCATGGAGGACGGCCTCAAGTTCGCCATCCGTGAGGGTGGCCGCACGGTCGGCGCCGGTCGCGTCACGAAGATCATCAAGTGATCTGACGCTGCACCTGCAGCACCAGCTTCACCGGTTGGGCCCGTTCCGCTTCGGCGGGGCGGGCCCATTCCGGGTTCCCAGTCCGGTCGCGCGTGACCCGCTCGTCCCGGTCTGCGGGCGTGGCGGGCTCAGCCGTCGAGGACGGCGAGGGCGCGGCCGACGGCACTGATGCTCTCGGTCGTGATGGGGTCGAGGACGAGCTGGACGTGCTCCGCGCCTGCCTCGGCCATCGCGTGGAGGTGCTCCGCCAGTGCTCCGGGATCGCCGCTGACGGGCGCCACCGAGGCGGCGTATCCGGAGTCGCCCATGACGCGGCCCGCCCCGCCGGCGAGCTGGACGAAGACAGCCGCCGTCGCGCCGACGGGATCGGTCCGACCCGCCGCCGACACCGCCGCGTCGACCCGCGCCTTGAGCCGTGCGAACTCGGCCGGGGAGTTGGCGTAGTCGCTCCACCAGGTGTTCCAGAGGTCGACGTGGGGCAGCCCGATGCGCAGCATGCGCGGCCCGGTCGAGCCGAGCATGAGCGGTGGCCCGCCCGGACGCGTCGGGCCGGGGTCGAGGACGCAGCCCGTGAGTTCGTGGAAGCGGCCGTGGTGGTCGATGCGTCCCTCGCGCAGGAGGGTGCGGATGACGGTGAAGGCCTCCTCGAAGCGCGTGACCCGCTCGTCGAACGGGAAGCCGTACGCGGTGTACTCCCGCTCGTTCCAACCGGCCCCGAGTCCGAGCACCAGACGGCCGCCGGAGATGCCGTCGACGGTCGCGGCCATCTTGGCGAGCATCGCCGGCGCGTGGAAGGCGGTCGAGGCCACGAACGGTCCCAGCTCGACCCGTGAGGTGGCGGCGGCGACCGCGGCCAGCGAGGTCCACACCTCCCACGGCCCACGGGTGAGCCCACCCGGAAGGTCGTAGAGCAGGTGGTCACCGAGCCAGAGCGAGTCGAGCCCGACCTCCTCGGCCGTGCGGGCCATGGTGAGCAGCTCGGGCCACTCGACCCGCCGCTCGACCTCGGGCAGCTGGACGCCGACCCGCAGTGGGCGGCTCATCGGCACAGGTGCGGACGGTGGGTGCTCATGCCCCGATCCAACCCGAGGACGCCGCCACCGTCACGGGTTCCCGGCCCGAGGGTCACTGGCCGAGGGCCACGAGCACGACGGTGTCGGAGTCGGCCGCCAGGTAGGCCCGGGCGCGGAACGAGCCCTCGGCGAAGGCGGCATCCAGCGCGTCGGAGCGGAGCAGCCGCCCGGCCGGCAGGGCCGAGCGGACGCCGTCCTCGACGTCGGGGGTCGCCGTCGTCGGTGCGGGGGAGTCGGCGCGCAGCGCGGACGCGGCGTCGGGGGACAGCTGGACGACGGCGTCGATCCAGTACGTCGACGGGCCGGGTGCGTCACCGGCGAGCGTGCCCGACATCCACGTCGCGGAGACCGGCGCTCCCAGGGCGGTGAAGCGCTTCGTCAGCGGGTCGAGGTCGTGGCGCACCTCGCCGGTGCCGGTCTTCGTCGCTGCGCTCACGGTGCTCCTCGTTCGGTCGTCGGGCGGCGTGGGGGACGACGTGCTGCACGCGGCGGTCGTCAGGGCGAGCAGGGCGGTGGTCGCGGACAGCGTCACGGCGGTGACGCGTCGAGAGCGGGTCATCGACTGCTCCCTCGCTCGTCGGCGCGGTCCTCACGACCGAGCCCCGGGGTGCGCTCGACGTCGCCGGGGCCGACGTGGAGGTCCGCAGGGGGCGAGCCGACCGGCCAGGTGACCGTCCGGGCGACGTCGCCGCTCGAGGGGAACGGCTTGGCCCACCCGATCTCGGTGAACCGGCCGTTCTCGTTGTCGCCGGCGCCGCTGGCGATGTCCTTCTGGTCCGGGTTGAAGTTGTAGTAGTCCTCGGCGTGGACGGTGACCGTCATCGTGACCTGGCCGTTCTCGACGGTGACGTCGGCGCTGCTCCACTGCTGGTAGCCGCCGATCGTCTTCTGCCAGTTCTCCGTCTGCGGGTAGGCGGTGGCCGGGTGGGCGCCGCCCGTCATGCTGAAGTGCGTGTTGCCGTGGCGCACCATCTCGTCGACGGCGGCGGCCGTGCGCGACACCTCGCCGTCGACGTTGCGGGCGATGGAGGGGTCCTCCGTGTAGCCCTCCTCGTAGTCGAACCGGGCGGGCTCGCCGTCGTTGTCCCAGTAGTGGGCGTACATCGCGGTCGCGTCGTCGAGGTCGGACTTGAGCGCCCGACCGGCCTCGAGCTTCGCCATCCACTCGGCCTTCGCGATGTAGTCGTGCCACGTCGAGTCCTTCGAGTCGTACTCGAAGCCCTCGTCCCACTCGATGTCCGGCTTCTTCGGCTCCCCGAAGTCGTAGCCGTCGACAGGGCCGCCCGTGCCCGTCGTGGCCGGTGGCGGGGGACTGGTGGGCGTCGGGGCCGGTCCGGGGGAGGGCGACGGGCTGGGGCCGAACGACATGGGCACTGCGGCTCCGAGGGGGCCGCCACCGCTGCCGCCGCTGCCACCGCCGGTGTCGCCGCGTCCGCTGCCGCCGACACCTCGACCGCTGGCGGACCGCTGCCTGGCAGCGTTCTCGCGCAGCGTCGCGCCGAGGCCGCCCAGCGCGCGCTCGAGGGCGTCGATGCCCGGACCGGAGGACCGCCAGTCGCCGCGGAAGGCATCGAAGTCGCGCCCACCCCAAGCGCTCCCGAGCCGCGCGACCGCCTGGTCGACGGCGCCGCGGGCGGCCCGGCACTCGCCGGCGCAGCGGTCGAGCCGACCCGCCGCCCGTTCGAGCGCGTCGGGATCGGCTCCCTTCCTGTACACGACCACGGTCCGGTCCCCCTGTGACGACGGCTGCCGACGGCTCCCGCGCGCAGACGCGGGTGGCTCTTCCCCAGACCCTAGGCAGGCACGCGTCGGTCGGCCAATGGGGAGCGCTACCCACTGGCCCGAGCCGCGGGCCGGGCGGGTCGCCAGAACCAGGGCGTCACGACGCCGAGCACGTCCGCGACCGCGTGGCGCACCTCGCTCGCGTGGGGCACGTCGACCGGTCGGCCGTCGTGGAGCACCTGCTCGCCGAGGGCGACCTGCAGCGACCGGAGGGCGCGCATCGTGTTCGACACGTGGGGCGGCACGGGCCCGGGCTCGCCGGAGTCGAAGAGCGCACGGACGCGGTCGAGCCAGGCCACGGCGCCGGCGGCGTCGAGCTCGGGGTGCGTCAGCACGAGCGCCACCGCACAGGCGACGCGGTCCTCCTCCTGGTCGCGCCACACGGCGTCCGTCGGCTCCACCAGCCGCGCCGCGAGGGCGTCGAGCAGCTCCGCGGGGTCACCGACGCCGACCACGCCGCACGTCCCGTAGAAGTCGGCGCCGGAGCCCCGCGTGCACCCAGCCGAGCACGGGGTCGTGGCCGCGCAGGTCGCGCTCGCCGACCCACCACCGCGTCACGGCGGACACCCACGCCGGGTCGCCCTCGCCTTCCGCGACGAGCCCGGCGAGGACCAGCGGCGCGAACGCCCGGGCCTCGACGCGCGGGTGGTGCAGCCGCTCGAGCATCGCCTCGCCGAGCCAGGCGCGGTCCTCGACGCCGAGCGCGCCCTCGCGCACGAGCCGCGCCAACGACGTGTACGCCCCGTCGTCGCGCACGTGGGGGTCGGGGGAGGCGAGGTCGTCGACGAGCGAGGTCAGCACTCCATCAGGCATGAGCCCGATCCTGTCAGGCCGACGGCAGGCGGACGGGCGCCGGTGGGTAGGGTCGGGAGCCATGGCGCACTCCTTCGACACCGACTCCGAGGCCCAGGGGCTCATCGACTACGTGGATGCGTCCCCGACGCCGTTCCACGCGTGCGAGCAGGCGGCGCGCCGTCTCGCCGAGGCCGGCTTCACCGAGGTCGTCGAGACCGACCCGTTCCCGACCGAGCCGGGGCGCCACTGGCTCGTCCGTGGCGGCTCGCTCATCGCGTGGGACACCACCGGGGCGCACGCCTCGGGCGCCGGGCCGGCCGCAGGCTTCCGCGTCGTCGGAGCGCACACCGACAGCCCGAACCTGCGTGTCAAGCCGAACGCCGACCACGTCAAGGCCGGCTGGCAGATGCTCGCCGTCGAGCCGTACGGCGGCCTGCTGCAGAACTCGTGGCTCGACCGCGACCTCGGCCTCGCCGGCCGCGTCACGGTCCGCACGGCGTCCGGGGTGCAGGAGCGCCTCTTCCACGACAGTGACCCGATGCTGCGGGTGCCCCAGGTGGCGATCCACCTCGACCGCACCCAGAACGAGGCGCTGACCCTGAACCGGCAGCAGCACCTGGTGCCGGTGTGGGGCGTCGGTGACACCCCGGGCGACTTGCCCGCCTACCTCGCGGCGCACGTCGGCGTCGACCACGAGGACGTCCTCGCGTGGGACGTCATGACCCACCCGGTGCAGCCCTCGGCCCGCATCGGCCGCGACCGCGACCTCATCGCCGCCCCGCGCCTCGACAACCTGGCCACCTCGTACGCGGGCGTCCGCGCCATGGTCGACGCCTCGGCGTCCGAGCCGGGCCACGTGCCGGTCCTCGTCCTCTTCGACCACGAGGAGATCGGCAGCACCTCCGAGCGCGGCGCGGTCTCGACGCTGCTGCCCTCGGTCCTCGAGCGCATCGTCCTCGCCGCCGGCGGCACCCGCGACGACTTCTTCCGGGCGCTCGCGGCCACCGTCATCGCCTCGGGCGACATGGGCCACGCGACCCACCCGAACTACTCCGAGCTGCACGAGCCGCTGCACCAGATCCGCGTCAACGGCGGTCCGGTGCTCAAGGTCAACACCAACCTGCGCTACGCCACCGACTCGGTCGGCGCCGCGGCGTTCCGGCTCGCGTGCGAGCAGGCCGGCGTGCCGATGCAGACCTTCGTGGTGCGCAGCGACCTGCCGTGCGGCTCGACCATCGGCCCGGTCACCTCGGCCCTCACCGGTGCCACCACGGTCGACTTCGGCGCGGCGACCCTGTCGATGCACAGCGCGCGCGAGCTCATGGGTGCCGAGGACCCGGCCATGTACGCCGGCGCGCTCAGCGCCTTCCTCGCGCCCGCCTGACGGCCCGACCCGACGCGTCGACCGTGGTGGGAGCGCCGGGCAGCGGACGCGTCGGCCTGCCGTGGGAGGATCGACGCGTGGAGCTGACCGTGCCCGACCGGCCGACGCTGGTGTACGACGCCGACTGCGGCTTCTGCACCCGCAGCGCGCAGTTCGCCCGGCGCTGGGTCGACCGGCGCGGCCGCTACGACGTGCGGCCCTGGCAGGAGCTCGACCTCGGCGCCGTCGGGCTCAGCCCGCAGGACTGCGACGAGGCAGCCCAGTTCGTCACCGCCGACGGCTCGATCCGCTCGGGTCACCGGGCGGTGGCCAGCGCCGTGACGCACGGCGCTCCCGCCTGGCGCCCGCTCGGGTACCTCCTGCTGGCACCGGGAGTGTCGCGCCTCGCGGCCCGCGTGTACACGTGGGTCGCCGACCACCGGTACCGGCTGCCGGGCGGCACCGCCGCCTGCGCGCGACCGGCGCCCGACGCCGGCCGCGACGCCGCGTCCGGCTGATCGCCGGGGGAGGGCGGCGACGCCGGGCTCCCGCGCGCGACCTGCGACGACGCGGCCGGGAGCGTCCGGAGGACCGGCGACGCGCCACGGTCGGGGGTGGTGCGCGCGGTCCGGGCCTCGATTTGATAGGGCCCGTACCCCTCTGGCACACTGTTCAGGTTGCTTGACGCGCGTCGCTGACCCATGTCGGCGGAGCCGCCCCTCGAGAGCCTCCTGACGGGGACTCGCCAGGACTCCTCTCGGAGGCCCGAGGGAAGCGCAATGCAACCCGGTTCGGCCGGGACTCACGACGAAAGTGGCACTTCCGTGCGCACTTTCTCCTCGTGGAGAGGGCGACACGCCCGACCTCGGGGGTCGGAGGCCAAGGGAACCGGCAGTCAGAAGCGAGAGAGAGACGTTCATCAGATGGCGGGACAGAAGATCCGCATCCGGCTGAAGTCGTACGACCACGAGGTCATCGACAACTCGGCCCGGAAGATCGTTGACACAGTGACGCGCGCCGGCGCGACCGTGGTGGGCCCCGTCCCGCTGCCGACGGAGAAGAACGTCTTCGTCGTCATCCGGTCGCCGCACAAGTACAAGGACAGCCGCGAGCACTTCGAGATGCGCACGCACAAGCGCCTCATCGACATCATCGACCCGACGCCCAAGGCCGTCGACTCGCTGATGCGTCTCGACCTGCCGGCGGACGTCAACATCGAGATCAAGCTCTGAGGCGGTTGGTGAACATGACGACTGTTGCTCAGCAGAAGACCATCAAGGGCGTCCTCGGCGAGAAGCTCGGCATGACCCAGGTGTGGGACGCCGACAACCGCCTCGTGCCCGTGACCGTGGTCAAGGCCGGCCCCTGTGTCGTGACCCAGGTCCGCAGCGGCGACGCCGACGGCTACGACGCCGTCCAGATCGCCTTCGGCGCCATCGACCCGCGCAAGGTCAACAAGCCGATGACCGGCCACTTCGAGAAGGCCGGCGTGACGCCGCGCCGTCACCTCGTCGAGCTGCGCACCGCCGACGCCGGCGAGTACGAGCTCGGCCAGGAGATCACCGCCGAGTCCTTCGAGGCCGGCCAGCGCGTCGACGCCACCGGCACCACCAAGGGCAAGGGCTTCGCCGGTGTCATGAAGCGTCACGGCTTCCACGGCGTGTCCTCGTCGCACGGTGCGCACCGCAACCACCGCAAGCCTGGCTCCATCGGCGGCTGCGCCACGCCGGGCCGTGTCTTCAAGGGCATGCGCATGGCCGGTCGCATGGGTGGCGTTCGCCAGACGACCCAGAACCTCCAGATCCACGCCGTTGACGCCGAGAAGGGCCTGCTGCTCATCAAGGGTGCCGTCCCCGGCCCCCGCGGTGGCATCGTCCTGATCCGCACGGCTGCGAAGGGTGCATGAACGACATGGCAACCAAGACGCAGAACCTGCCCGCCGAGATCTTCGACGTCCAGACCAACGTCCCGCTGATCCACCAGGTCGTGGTGGCGCAGCTGGCCGCCGCTCGTCAGGGCACGCACTCGACCAAGACCCGCGGCGAGGTCCGCGGCGGTGGGCGCAAGCCGTACCGCCAGAAGGGCACCGGTCGTGCCCGTCAGGGCTCGACGCGTGCGCCGCAGTTCGCCGGCGGTGGCGTCGTCCACGGTCCGCAGCCGCGCGACTACGCCCAGCGCACCCCCAAGAAGATGAAGGCCGCCGCCCTGCGCGGTGCCCTCTCCGACCGGGCCCGCTTCGAGCGCATCCACGTCGTCGACTCCATCGTGTCGGGCGACGTGCCCTCGGCGAAGGACGCCGCGGTGTTCCTCGCCGGCCTGACCGAGCGTCCGAACCTGCTCGTCGTCCTCGAGCGTGGCGACGACCTGACGTTCAAGTCGGTCCGCAACCTGCAGAACGTCCACGTCCTGGTCTCCGACCAGCTCAACACCTACGACGTCCTCTGCGCCGACGACATCGTGTTCACCCAGGCCGCCCTCGACGCCTTCGTCGCCGGCAGCACCAAGGGTGCCGAGGCCGACAAGGAGGCCACCAAGTGAGCATCCACGCCAAGGACCCCCGCGACATCCTCATCGCGCCGGTCGTCTCCGAGAAGTCCTACGGGCTGCTCGACGAGGGCAAGTACACCTTCATCGTCGACCCGAGGGCCAACAAGACGGAGATCAAGATCGCCATCGAGCAGATCTTCGACGTCAAGGTCGACAAGGTCCACACCCTGAACCGTCAGGGCAAGAGCCGTCGCACCCGTTTCGGCATCGGCAAGCGCAAGGACACCAAGCGTGCGATCGTCTCCCTCCGCGAGGGCACGATCGACATCTTCGGTGCGGGCGCCTGAGACCGACGAAGAATCGTAAGGACTTAACGAACATGGGTATCCGCAAGTACAAGCCGACCACACCGGGCCGTCGCGGCTCGTCGGTCGCCGACTTCGTCGAGATCACGCGCAGCACCCCGGAGAAGTCGCTCGTCCGACCGCTCTCCAAGACGGGTGGCCGCAACAACGCCGGACGCATCACGACGCGTCACATCGGTGGCGGTCACAAGCGCGCCTACCGCGTCATCGACTTCCGTCGCCACGACAAGGACGGCGTGCCGGCCAAGGTCGCGCACATCGAGTACGACCCCAACCGCACGGCGCGCATCGCGCTCGTCCAGTACGCCGACGGCGAGAAGCGCTACATCCTGGCGCCGAACCGCCTCAAGCAGGGCGACCCGATCGAGAACGGCCCCGCGGCCGACATCAAGCCGGGCAACAGCCTGCCGCTGCGCAACATCCCCGTCGGTACGGTCGTGCACGCCATCGAGCTCAAGCCGGGTGGCGGCGCCAAGATCGCCCGTTCCGCCGGTGCGCGCGTCCAGCTCGTCGCCAAGGACGGCCCCTACGCGCAGCTGCGCATGCCGTCCGGTGAGATCCGCAACGTCGACGTGCGCTGCCGCGCCACCGTCGGCGAGGTGGGCAACGCCGAGCAGAGCAACATCAACTGGGGCAAGGCCGGCCGCATGCGCTGGAAGGGCAAGCGCCCGACCGTCCGTGGTGTCGCCATGAACCCGGTCGACCACCCGCACGGTGGTGGTGAGGGCAAGACGTCCGGTGGTCGTCACCCCGTCAGCCCTTGGGGTCAGGCCGAAGGCCGCACCCGCAAGGGACACAAGGAAAGCGACAAGCTCATCGTGCGTCGCCGTCGTACTGGCAAGAAGCGCTGATAAGGAGCCTTTGGAATGCCTCGTAGCCTGAAGAAGGGCCCCTTCATCGACGACCACCTTCAGAAGAAGGTGGACGCCCAGAACGAAGCGGGCACCAAGAACGTCATCAAGACCTGGTCGCGTCGTTCGGTCATCAGCCCGGACATGCTGAACCACACCTTCGCCGTCCACGACGGCCGCAAGCACGTCCCGGTGTTCGTCACCGAGTCGATGGTCGGCCACAAGCTCGGCGAGTTCGCACCGACCCGCACGTTCAAGGGTCACGTGAAGGACGACAAGAAGGGTCGTCGTCGCTGATGGCCATCGAATCCAAGGAAGTTGTCATGGAAGCCAAGGCTTCGGCCCGGCACGTCCGGGTCAGCCCGCAGAAGGCCCGCCGTGTCGTGGACCTGATCCGCGGCAAGGCCGCGACCGACGCCGTCACGGTGCTCACGTTCGCCCCGCAGTCGGCGTCCGACCCGGTCAAGAAGGTGCTCGAGAGCGCCATCGCCAACGCCCGGTTCAAGGCCGACAAGGAGTCGGTGGCCTTCGACGAGCGCAACCTCGTCATCACGGCCGCCTTCGTCGACGAGGGCCCGACCATGAAGCGTTTCCGTCCGCGAGCCCAGGGCCGCGCCGGTCGCATCAACAAGCGGACGAGCCACATCACCGTCGTCGTCACCCAGCCCGAGAACACGAAGGGAGCCCGCTGATGGGTCAGAAGGTCAACCCCCACGGCTTCCGTCTGGGCATCACCACCGACCACAAGAGCCGTTGGTTCGCCGACTCCACCAAGCAGGGTCAGCGCTACCGCGACTACGTGAAGGAAGACGTCGCCATCCGTCGCCTCATGGCGACCGGCATGGAGCGCGCGGGCATCGCCTCGGTCGAGATCGAGCGCACCCGTGACCGCGTCCGCGTCGACATCCACACGGCCCGCCCGGGCATCGTCATCGGCCGCCGCGGCGCCGAGGCCGACCGCATCCGCGGCGAGCTCGAGAAGCTCACCGGCAAGCAGGTCCAGCTCAACATCCTCGAGGTGAAGAACCCCGAGATCGTGTCCCAGCTGGTCGCCCAGGGCATCGCCGAGCAGCTCTCGGCCCGCGTGGCCTTCCGCCGCGCCATGCGCAAGGGCATGCAGTCCGCCCAGCGCGCCGGCGCCAAGGGCATCCGCGTGCAGGTCTCCGGCCGCCTCAACGGCGCCGAGATGAGCCGCACCGAGTTCTACCGCGAGGGTCGCGTCCCGCTGCACACCCTGCGTGCGCAGATCGACTACGGCTTCTACGAGGCCCGCACCACCTTCGGCCGCATCGGCGTCAAGGTGTGGATCTACAAGGGCGACATGACGGCCAAGGAGCTCGCGGCCCAGCAGGCCGCCGCTCCGCGCCCGTCGCGTGGTCCGCGTCGTGACGGCGGTGACCGTCCGAACCGCGCCCGTCGTGGTGACCGCAACGAGACCGCCGCTGCTCCGGCAGTGAACGAGACCGCTGCTGCCGAGGCCCCTGCCGCGGCCAGCACCGAGAATGAGCAGGCCTGACCATGTTGATTCCCCGTCGAGTCAAGCACCGCAAGCAGCACCACCCGGATCGTCACGGTGCTGCCAAGGGTGGAACGAAGATCGCCTTCGGTGAGTACGGCATCCAGGCTCTCGAGCCGGCCTACGTCACCAACCGCCAGATCGAGTCCGCTCGTATCGCGATGACCCGCTACATCAAGCGTGGCGGAAAGGTCTGGATCAACATCTACCCGGACCGTCCGCTCACGAAGAAGCCCGCCGAGACCCGCATGGGTTCCGGTAAGGGTTCGCCCGAGTGGTGGGTCGCGAACGTCAAGCCGGGTCGCGTCATGTTCGAGCTCTCGGGCGTGGCCGAGCCGGTCGCCCGCGAGGCCATGCGTCTCGCGATGCACAAGCTCCCGATGAAGTGCCGCTTCGTCCAGCGTGAGGGTGGTGACAACTGATGGCAGTCGGAACGAAGGACCTGGCTCCGAACCAGCTGCGTGGTCTCGATGACACGAAGCTCGCCGATGAGCTGAAGAAGGCCAAGGAGGAGCTGTTCAACCTCCGGTTCCAGTCCGCCACGGGCCAGCTGGACAACCACGGTCGTCTGCGCGCGGTCAAGAAGGACATCGCGCGGATCTACACCGAGATGCGCGAGCGCGAGCTCGGCATCGGCTCGGCCCCGGTCGAGCAGGCTGTCCCGGCCAAGGCCGAGGACGACAAGGCCGAGAAGAAGGCCAAGAAGGCTGACAAGAAGGCCGAGAAGAAGGCCGACAAGAAGGCCGAGGCCGACACGGCTGAGGAGACCCAGGCATGAGCGAGAAGGACACCGTGACCACGGACGCGACCACCGGTTCGACCAGCGAGCGCAACAACCGCAAGACCCGTCAGGGCTACGTGGTGAGCGACAAGATGGACAAGACCGTCGTCGTCGAGGTCGAGGACCGCGTCAAGCACGCGCTCTACAGCAAGGTCATCCGTCGGACCTCCAAGGTCAAGGCGCACGACGAGAAGAACGAGGCCGGCCTCGGTGACCGCGTGCTCATCATGGAGACGCGTCCGCTCTCCGCGACGAAGCACTGGCGTGTCGTCGAGATCCTCGAGAAGGCCAAGTAAGCCACCCCCCATTTCCGTTCGGCAAGGCTCACCCGGGTGACCGGGTGAGAACCAGCACGACGACAGGAGTTAGACAGTGATTCAGCAGGAGTCGCGACTGCGCGTCGCCGACAACACCGGTGCCAAGGAGATCCTGTGCATCCGTGTTCTCGGCGGTTCGGGCCGTCGATACGCCGGCATCGGCGACACCATCGTCGCCACCGTCAAGGACGCCATCCCGGGCGGCAACGTCAAGAAGGGCGACGTGGTCAAGGCCGTCATCGTCCGGACCGTCAAGGAGCGTCGTCGTCCCGACGGCTCGTACATCAAGTTCGACGAGAACGCCGCGGTCATCCTGAAGAACGACGGTGACCCGCGTGGTACCCGCATCTTCGGTCCCGTCGGCCGTGAGCTGCGCGAGAAGAAGTTCATGAAGATCATCTCGCTCGCGCCGGAGGTGCTCTGACCCATGGCGAAGATGAAGATCAAGAAGGGTGACCTCGTCCAGGTCATCTCGGGCCGCAGCCAGAAGAACGGCGGCGACCGGGGCAAGCAGGGCAAGGTCATCGCGGTGTACCCCGAGACGCAGCGCGTGCTCGTCGAGGGCATCAACCGTGTCACCAAGCACGTCAAGGCCGGCGCCACCGCCCGTGGCACCCGCACCGGTGGCCTGACCCACACCGAGGCCGCGATCCACGTGAGCAACGTGGCCGTCGTCGACCCGGAGACGAAGAAGCCGACCCGCGTCAAGACGCGCGTCGAGACGGTCGAGCGCAACGGTCGCCAGAAGGCGTCCCGCGTGCGCGTCGCCGTGAAGTCGGACAAGGACCTCTGAACATGACGCAGACCACCACCAAGCCGCGCCTCAAGCAGCGCTACCAGGACGAGATCAAGGGCGCCCTGCAGGAGCAGTTCGGCCACGCCAACGTCATGCAGGTCCCCGGCGTCGTCAAGGTCGTCGTCAACATGGGCGTCGGTGACGCGGCGCGCGACAGCAAGCTCATCGAGGGTGCTGTCCGTGACCTCACCGCGATCACCGGCCAGAAGCCGATCGTGACGCGGGCCCGCAAGTCCATCGCCCAGTTCAAGCTCCGCGAGGGCATGCCGATCGGTGCGCACACGACGCTGCGCGGCGACCGCATGTGGGAGTTCCTCGACCGTCTCGTCACGATCGCGCTCCCGCGCATCCGTGACTTCCGTGGCCTGTCGCCGAAGCAGTTCGACGGCAACGGCAACTACACGTTCGGCCTGACGGAGCAGTCGATGTTCCACGAGATCGACCAGGACCGCATCGACCGCGTCCGTGGCATGGACATCACCGTCGTCACCACGGCCACCAACGACGACGAGGGTCGCGCGCTGCTCAAGCAGCTCGGCTTCCCCTTCAAGGAGAACTGACATGGCCAAGACCGCCCTGATCAACAAGGCGAACCGGAAGCCGAAGTTCAAGGTCCGCGCCTACACGCGGTGCCAGAAGTGCGGTCGCCCGCACTCGGTGTACCGCAAGTTCGGCCTGTGCCGCATCTGCCTTCGCGAGATGGCGCACGCGGGCGAGCTGCCGGGCGTGACCAAGAGCTCCTGGTAATCCACCGGTAGCCACCCAAAGACCAGCCAAAACCTCTGGCACCGTAGGTCGGCCCGGAGCGCCCGCAAGGCGCCTCGGTGTCCGAAACCCCGGTGAGGAAGGGCAAAGAGCCCACCATGACCATGACTGACCCGATTGCGGACATGCTGACCCGCGTCCGGAACGCCAACTCGGCGCACCACGACGTCGTCTCCATGCCGTACTCGAAGCTCAAGAAGAACATCGCCGAGATCCTCCAGGCCGAGGGCTACATCGCCTCCTGGAAGGTCGAGGAGGCCGAGGTCGGCCAGACGCTGACCATCGACCTCAAGTACGGCCCGAACCGCGAGCGCTCCATCGCCGGCGTGCGTCGCGTGAGCAAGCCCGGCCTGCGCGTCTACGCCAAGTCGACGAACCTGCCCAAGGTTCTCGGTGGCCTCGGCGTCGCGATCCTGTCGACGTCGAACGGTCTGCTGACCGACCGCCAGGCACACGAGAAGGGCGTGGGTGGGGAAGTCCTCGCCTACGTCTGGTAAGGAGACGCTGACATGTCGCGAATCGGACGACTCCCTGTCTCCATCCCCTCGGGTGTGGACGTCAACGTCGCGGGCCAGGACGTCACCGTCAAGGGCCCCAAGGGTGAGCTCTCGCTGACCGTCGTCACGCCGATCACCGTCGAGGTCGCCGAAGGCACCCTCGAGGTCAAGCGGCCCGACGACGAGCGTGACTCGCGCGCCCGCCACGGCCTGACGCGCTCGCTCATCAACAACATGGTCCTCGGTGTGACCGAGGGCTACGAGAAGAAGATGGAGATCCACGGCACGGGTTACCGTGTCGCCGCGAAGGGCTCGGACCTCGAGTTCTCGCTCGGATACTCGCACCCGATCCTCATCCAGGCTCCCGCCGGCATCAGCTTCGCCGTCGAGAACCCGACCCGCTTCTCGGTGCAGGGCATCGACAAGCAGCTCGTCGGTGAGGTCGCGGCCAACATCCGCAAGCTGCGCAAGCCCGACCCGTACAAGGGCAAGGGCGTTCGCTACGCGGGCGAGCAGATCCGTCGCAAGGTTGGAAAGGCCGGTAAGTAAGCCATGGCAATGATCATCAAGCGCGGCAAGTCCAAGGCTGCCGCCCGCATCCGTCGCCAGGTGCGCGGTCGCAAGAAGATCGCCGGCACGACGGCCCGTCCCCGCCTCGTCGTCTCGCGCTCGAGCCGTCACCTCTTCGTCCAGGTCGTCGACGACACGGTCGGCAAGACCGTCGCCTACGCCTCGACGATGGAGGCCGACCTCCGCGCGTTCGACGGCGACAAGACGGCCAAGGCCAAGAAGGTCGGCGAGCTCGTCGCCGCCCGCGCCAAGGACGCCGGCGTCGAGTCCGTCGTGTTCGACCGTGGTGGCAACAAGTACCACGGCCGCGTCGCGGCGATCGCCGAGGGCGCCCGCGAAGGCGGTCTGGCCCTGTGAGCAACTTCGTGAACGCAATTGTTGAGATGAGGAACATCTGATGCCCGGACAGCAGCGTCGAGGCACCGGCCCCGCCGGTGGCGGCGAGCGCACCGAGCGCGGAGACCGCCGTGACAACCGCGGTGGCCGCGACAACCGCGACAGCCGTGACGACAAGAACCAGTACGTCGAGCGCGTCGTGACCATCAACCGTGTCGCCAAGGTCGTCAAGGGTGGTCGTCGCTTCAGCTTCACGGCCCTCGTCGTCGTCGGTGACGGTGACGGCACCGTGGGCGTCGGCTACGGCAAGGCCAAGGAAGTTCCCTCGGCCATCGCCAAGGGTGTCGAGGAGGCCAAGAAGAACTTCTTCAAGGTCCCGCGCATCCAGGGCACCATCCCGCACCCCGTCCAGGGTGAGGCCGCGGCCGGTGTCGTCATGCTCCGTCCCGCCGCCCCCGGTACCGGTGTCATCGCCGGTGGTCCGGTGCGTGCGGTCCTGGAGTGCGCCGGCATCCACGACGTCCTCTCCAAGTCGCTGGGCTCGGACAACGCCATCAACATCGTGCACGCGACCGCGCAGGCCCTGCGCGACCTCGAGCGCCCCGAGTCGGTCGCTGCCCGTCGTGGCAAGACCCTCGAGGAGGTGGCCCCGGCCGCCATGCTCAAGGCCCGTGCCGCCGGTCTCGCCGAGGCCAAGGCCGCGGCCGACAAGGCTGGTGCGTGATGGCTCGTCTCAAGGTGACCCAGACCCGTTCCGAGATCGGTGGCAAGCAGAACCAGCGTGAGACGCTGCGCAGCCTCGGTCTGAAGCGCATTGGCGACGTCGTCGTCAAGGAGGACCGTCCAGAGATCCGCGGGATGGTCAAGACGGTGACGCACCTCGTGACCGTCGAGGAGGTTGACTGACCATGGCTGAGGCCAAGAAGACCGAGGGTTCGGCCCTCAAGGTCCACCACCTGCGTCCGGCCCCCGGTGCCAAGACCCCCAAGACCCGCGTCGGTCGTGGTGAGGGCTCCAAGGGCAAGACCGCTGGTCGCGGTACCAAGGGTACGAAGGCTCGCTACCAGGTCCCGGAGCGCTTCGAGGGTGGCTCGATGCCGCTGCACATGCGCCTTCCCAAGCTCCGTGGCTTCAAGAACCCGTTCCGCACCGAGTACCAGGTCGTGAACCTGGACCGCCTGCAGACCCTCTTCCCGGAGGGTGGCCAGGTCTCGGTCGCCGACCTCGTGGCCAAGGGCGCCGTCCGCGACGGCTTCCCGGTCAAGGTGCTCGGCACGGGTGAGATCTCCGTCAAGGTGCAGGTCGAGGCGCACAAGTTCTCGGCTTCCGCCAAGGAGAAGATCGAGGCCGCCGGCGGCTCGGTCACGCCCCTCGCGGGCTGACCACCACCCGGTCGGACTCGATCCGGACCCACCCCACACCTCGTGTGAGCAACGCCCCGGGCAGTCGCACCGCGGGTCGACGTGACGTCGACCACCGCGGAGCGGTGCCCGGGGCGTTGCGCCTTTGCGTTAACCTTCCACGGATTGCATGACTCAGGCCGCGCCACCCGCGCGGCACCCTCAGGAGGACCCTGTGCTCGCCGCCTTCGTCCGCGCGTTCCGCACCCCGGACCTGCGCAAGAAGCTGCTCTTCACGCTCGGCATCATCGTGCTGTTCCGGCTCGGGTCCCACGTGCCCACACCCGGCATCAGCTACACCCTGGTGCAGCAGTGCCTCCAGGCCGGCAAGGCCGCCGGGGGCAGTGACCAGAGCGGGTTCCTCAACCTCGCCAACCTCTTCTCCGGTGGCGCGCTCCTGCAGCTGTCGGTGTTCGCGCTGGGGATCATGCCGTACATCACGGCGAGCATCATCATCCAGCTGCTCACGGTCGTCATCCCGCGCTTCGAGGCGCTCAAGGAGGAGGGCCAGTCGGGGCAGTCGAAGCTGACGCAGTACACGCGCTACCTGACGATCGGCCTCGCGATCCTCCAGTCGGCGACGCTCGTCACCTTCGCGCGCAACCCCTCCAGCCTCTTCGGCGGCCAGTGCGACACGATCATGGTCGACCAGTCGATGGTCACCATCGTCATCATGGTCCTGACGATGACGGCCGGCACCGGCCTCATCATGTGGTTCGGCGAGCTCGTCACCGACAAGGGCGTCGGCAACGGCATGTCCCTGATGATCTTCACGTCCATCGCGGCCGGCTTCCCGGGCTCGCTCTGGGCCATCAAGGAGAACAAGGGCTGGGGCACGTTCCTGCTCATCATCATCCTCGGCATGTTCGTCATCGCCGCGGTCGTCTTCGTCGAGCAGTCCCAGCGCCGCATCCCGGTGCAGTACGCCAAGCGCATGGTCGGACGCCGCATGTACGGCGGCACGTCCACCTACATCCCGCTCAAGGTCAACATGGCCGGCGTCATCCCCGTCATCTTCGCCAGCTCGCTGCTGGCACTGCCCGGACTCGTCGCGCAGTTCAACAACCGTGCCGACGGCAACAACGCGGCGTGGGTGACGTGGGTCCAGACCAACCTCGTCAAGGGTGACCACCCGATCTACATGGCGGTCTACGTCGCCCTCATCCTCTTCTTCACGTTCTTCTACGTGTCCATCACGTTCAACCCGACCGAGGTCGCGGAGAACATGAAGAAGTACGGCGGCTTCATCCCGGGTATCCGGGCCGGGCGACCCACGGCCGAGTACCTCAACTACGTCCTGACCCGAATCACCGTGCCGGGTGCCATCTACCTCGCGCTCGTCTCGCTCATCCCGCTCGTGGCACTCGTGCTCGTCGGTGCGAACCAGAACTTCCCGTTCGGTGGCACCTCGATCCTCATCGTCGTCGGCGTGGGACTCGAGACGGTCAAGCAGATCGAGGCGCAGCTCCAGCAGCGTCACTACGAAGGGTTCCTCCGCTGATGCCAGCCCCCACGCGACTGATCATCCTCGGCCCGCCCGGCGCCGGGAAGGGCACCCAGGCCGCTCGCATCGCCGAGCGCCTGTCGATCCCGGCGATCTCCACCGGCGACATCTTCCGCTCGAACATCAAGAACGAGACCGAGCTCGGGCTCAAGGTCAAGGACATCCTCGCGTCGGGGGGCTACGTGCCCGACGAGGTCACCAACGAGATCGTCGAGGACCGCCTGTCCTGGGACGACGCTGTGAACGGCTTCCTGCTCGACGGCTACCCCCGCACGTCGGGCCAGGTCGACGCGCTCGACGCGATGCTCGCCAAGCACGACCACGCGCTCGACGCCGTCATCGAGCTCGTCGTCGACGAGGACGCCGTCGTCCAGCGACTCCTCAAGCGCGCCGAGATCGAGGGCCGCGCCGACGACACCGAAGAGGTCATCCGCGAGCGCCAGGCGATCTACCGCAAGGAGACCGCGCCGCTGGCCGCGCACTACCAGCTGGCGGGCCTGCTCGTTCAGGTCGACGGCATGGGTGAGGTCGACGAGGTCACCGACCGCGTCATCGCGGCCCTGCCCCAGCACTGAGGGCACCCGCCCCCTCCACCAGCACGAACCACCCCGAAGGACGACGAGCAGACCCGTGTTCGGACGCAACCGACTGACCGGCCGCACCGACGAGCAGCTGCGCCTCATGCGCGAGGCGGGGCTGCTCGTCGGGCGCACCCTGGAGATGCTCCGGAGCGAGGTGCGCGAGGGCGTCACGACCCTCCAGCTCGACGCCCTCGCCGAGGAGTTCATCCGCAGCCACGGCGGCATCCCGAACTTCCAGCTCGTCCCGGGCTATCGGCACACGCTGTGCACGAGCGTCAACGAGGAGGTCGTCCACGGCATCCCCGGCGACCGCGTCCTGCGGGCCGGTGACGTGCTGTCCGTCGACTGTGGGGCCGAGGTCAAGGGCTGGAACGGTGACGCCGCGTTCACCACCGTCGTCGGTGGCGCCGAGGCCGCGCGCCCCGAGGACCAGCACCTCATCGACGCCACCGAGGCGAGCCTGTACGCCGGCATCGCCGCGATGCGCGTCGGCGGGCGGCTCTATGCCGTCGGCGACGCCGTCGAGGCGAGCATCGAGGCGGCCGCCGAGCGCGACGGCCACACCTACGGCGTCATCGACGAGTACGTCGGCCACGGCATCGGGCCGCAGATGCACATGGACCCCCAGATCCCGAACTACGCGGTGCGGGAGAGCGGCCCGAAGCTCGTCGACGGATTCACCGGGGCGATCGAGCCGATGGTGACCCTGGGCACGAGCGACACCCGCGTCCTGTCCGACGACTGGACCGTCGTCACCACCGACGCCTCCCGCGCGGCCCACTGGGAGCACTCGGTCGCCGTGCGCCAGGACGGGCTGTGGATCCTCACGGCCGTCGACGGCGGCGAGGAGGCGCTCGAGCGCCTCGGCGCGCCGTACGCGCCGCTCGACTGACCCGAAGCCACCGACCCACGAGCCCACGGATGCCCGGCACCGCGTAGCGTGCCGCCGTGACCCTTCCCCGCAGCACCCCCTCCGCCCAGGACGTCGACGCCTCGGGCCTGCTCGCGTTCGTCGACGCCGTCGAGTCCGGCCGCCTCGGCCTGCACAGCCTGATGGTCGCCCGGCACGGGCACGTCGTCGCCGAGGGCTGGTGGCGTCCGTACTCGGCCGACCGCGTCCACCTCGGCTACTCCCTGTCCAAGACGCTGACGGCCACGGCCGTCGGCTTCCTCGTGCAGGAGGGGCGGCTGTCCCTCGAGGACCGGGTGCTGTCCCACTTCCCCGAGTACGACCCGGCCACGGTGCCGGCCGGCTGGCACGACGTGCGGGTCAAGCACTGCCTCTCGATGACGGTCGGGCACGAGGAGGACGCCTGGGCCCACGTCTTCGACCGGATGAGCGGCGTGGCGGCGGCGGAGCACGACGACTGGGTGCCCCGCGTCCTCGCGACCGAGCCCACGCGCGAGCCGGGCACCCACTTCGCGTACAACCAGGTGGCCACCTACCTGCTGTCGGTCATCGTCGGCCGTGTCACCGGCGTCGGCCTGGCCGAGGCCCTGCGGCCCCGGCTGCTGTCCCCGCTCGGGCTGCCCGACGTGCCGTGGCACCGGGACCCGCTCGGCCGCGAGCTCGGCTTCACCGGGGCGCACCTGACGACCGAGGGCATCGCGTCCGTCGCCCAGCTCTACCTCGACCGCGGTCGCTGGCAGGGCAGGCAACTGCTGTCGGAGGGATGGGTCGACGAGGCGAGTCGCGGTTTCGGGCCGCTGCCCGAGGACCCCGGCATGGAGCCGGACTCCTCCCGCGGGTACGGCTACTCGTTCTGGATGCAGCGGCACGGCTTCCGCGGCGACGGCGCCTTCGGCCAGTTCCTCGTCGTGCTGCCCGAGCACGACACCGTCGTGGCCATCACCGCCGAGCAGGACCGCACGCAGCCGACGCTCGACGCCCTGTGGGAGCACGTCGTGCCGGCGATCGGGCACCCGGGCTCGCGGGCTGCCGACGCGGCCCTGGCCGATCGGCTTGCGGCACTTGAGATCCCGGCCATGGCCGGGGAGGCGCTCGGGCCCGACTACGCCGAGTTCCTGCGGTCCGACGCCTCCGACCTCGCGGCCGAGTACACGGCGGTCTCGGTGACCAGGGCCGAGGGCGGGCACACCCTCGGTTTGCTGCGTCGTGACACGTGGCTCACGGTGCCGGTCGCCTCGGGCGGCTGGCGCGAGTCCGAGCTCGTCGGCGGGCGAGCGACCCTGCCCGTCGTCGCGAGCGGCGGCTGGGTCGACGAGGACACCTTCCGGGCCGAGGTCATCGCGATCGAGACCCCGCACCGCTTCCGCGTCGAGGCCCGGCTGCGCGGTGGCGACGCCGACCTGACGTGGCGGATGGTGCCGCTGACCGGCCGCGACCCGCTCTGGCTGGCCACCCGCTGGGCCTGAGCGCGTACCCGGACCCTGGGCCTGGCGACGGCCCGACGCCGACCTTCCCGGGAAAACACGGGGTGCGTTGTCGGTGGGGAGGCGCAGAATCGGGTGGGTACGACGACGCGTCGAAAGGGGACGGACATGGCCGGGGACGAGCAGGCAGCCGAGCGCACGGCGGGACGGGGGGATGCGTCGGTCGACGTCGGCGCCGACGTCCGACCCGATGCGTCGGGGGCCGCGGCCGCCGGGGCGGCCCCGGGCGCTGCGGCGCGTGCCGTCCCGGTCGACGGGGTCCCCGAAGGGCACAACCCGTGGCCGGCCCTGTGGGCCATGGTCATCGGGTTCTTCATGATCCTCGTCGACTCGACGATCGTCTCGGTCGCGACGCCGGCGATCATGCGTGGCCTCGACTCGGACGTCAACGGCGTCATCTGGGTCACGAGCGCCTACCTGCTCGCCTACGCCACGCCGCTGCTCATCACCGGGCGGCTCGGCGACCGGTACGGGCCGAAGAACCTCTACCTCGTCGGGCTGGCCGTCTTCACGGCCGCGTCGCTCTGGTGCGGCCTGACCACCACGATCACCATGCTCGTCGTGGCCCGCGTCGTCCAGGGCCTCGGCGCCGCGATGCTGACGCCGCAGACGATGGCCGTCATCACCCGCACGTTCCCGGCCACCTCACGCGGTCAGGCCATGGCGCTGTGGGGCGCCACGGCCGGCGTGGCCATCCTCGTGGGCCCCATCGTGGGCGGGCTGCTCGTCGACGGCCCCGGCTGGGAGTGGATCTTCTTCATCAACGTCCCGGTGGGCATCATCGGCTTCGTCCTCTGCAGCCGGCTGGTGCCGCACCTGCAGACCCACAGCCACACCTTCGACTGGCTCGGCGTCGCGCTCTCGGCCGTCGGCATGTTCCTGCTCGTCTTCGGCGTGCAGGAGGGCGAGACCTACGACTGGGGCGCCATCAGCGGCTTCGTCTCGGTGCCGTTGCTCATCGGCGCGGGCCTCGTGGTGCTCGCCCTGTTCGTCGTCTGGCAGGCCCGCAACCGCCGCGAGCCGTTGCTGCCGCTCGGGCTGTTCAGCGACCGCAACTTCTCGCTGGCCAACATCGCCATCACCACCATCGGCTTCTCCATCACGGCGATGGGCTTCCCGTTCATGCTCTACGCCCAGGTGGTCCGGGGCCTGACGCCGACGCAGTCGGCCCTGCTGCTCGTGCCGATGGCCGTCATCAGCGGTGGCCTCGCGCCGGTGGCCGGTCGGATGGCCGACCGGGTGCACCCGCGGGGCATCACCGCGGTCGGCATCGCACTGACGTCGGCCTCCCTCGTGTGGGTCGCGCTCATCATGAAGCCGGAGACGCAGACCTGGCAGCTGCTCCCGCCGATGGCCCTCATGGGCCTCGGCAACGCCTTCATGTGGGGGCCGCTCGGGGCGACCGCCACCCGCAACCTGCCGCTGCGTGCGGCCGGCGCCGGCTCCGGCGTCTACAACACGACGCGCCAGGTGGGTGCGGTGCTCGGGAGCGCGGCCATCGCCGCGCTCATCGAGGCCCGTCTCGCCGCCAACCTGCCCGGCATGACCGCCGGCGCCGGTGGGATGCAGCAGGCCTTCGGTCGCACGCTGCCGCCACAGGTGCGTGAGGGCTTCTCGAGCGCCATGAGCGAGGCGATGCTCCTGCCCGGGCTCGTCCTCCTCGTCGGTGTCGTCGCCGTCCTCTTCTTCGAGCGCCCGCAGACCCACCCCGCCTGAGCGGCGGCGCCCCGCGAGTCGCCGCTTCGGTGACGTCCCAGGACGAGTCAGCGTCCGAGGCGTCCCGCGCGGCCGCCGAGGTGGACGACGAGCCGCTCCGCGACGACCCGGGCGTTGGTCTGGAGGACGTCCAGCGGTACGCGCGGGAGGTTCTCCTCCCAGTCGATGAGGGGAGAGCCCCGGAACTGGAGCATCCGGGCGGGGCGGCCGAGGAAGAACAGGTGCAGGTGGGCGCCGCCGTCGCCGTACTTGGCCAGCTGGACCCGTCCCACGCTCGGCACGTGCTCGACCCCGTCGGAGACCGCGACGACGAGCTGGCCCATCTCGGCCGCGAGGTCGCCGGGCAGTGACGGCAGGTCGTGGTGCTCGAGGGGAGTGAGCACGAGCATGACGGGCAGGCCGGTGTCGGCGGTGAGGGTGAGGCGCCACCGGTCGTTGTTCCAGACGAGCCGCGAGTCGGCGTCGGGGATGGCCTCCGGTGCCGTGGCGCCGGGTTGGGCGCACCAGCAGTCGGCCGCCTGCTCGCCGCGTCGGAGCGGTTCCTCGTCGACGGGCGGCTGGACCGGCTTGAGGCGAAGGCTCTCGACCTCGTAGGGGTAGATGTCCCAGCCGGGCATCTCCTCGACGGCGACCTGCAGCCGGCCGTCCGGACCGGCGGCTGCGGCGATCCGTGCGTAGTAGTCCTCGACGCTCTCGGCCGCCTCGGGTGGCGCGGTGACCGCGTCCGTGACGTCGGGCGGGGTCCTGGCGTCGGTGCGCTCGCTCATCCCGTCAGTATGCCGTCGCCCCGACGCGGGCGCCGGGGCGCGACCGGGCGGGCCGGCCGCGCCCCGGCGTCGGGTTCGCGGAAAGGGTGGGGCGACCTGGGTGTCAGCTCGGCTGGGGTGTCGTGCAGCCGATCCGGGGGTCGATGCCCACGTAGTTGAGCGGGCCGGCGACGATCGTCACGGCTGCGCTTGCGACGCGGCTGCAGTTCGGCGCCGAGGAGCCGAAGTAGCCGCGCTGGAACGCGGCGATGACGCCGACGAGGAGCCAGACGAGAACGACGATGGAGGTGATGCGGGTCCCTGAACGCCTGCGGACTGCCATGGTGACCTTTCGTGGAGGGCTCCGCCGGACGGCGAAGCGGTCGGGACGGCGGGTGCCGGGCCGTGCGGTGACCGGGCCGTCCGGACGAGCGGGGGCGGCCGCGGTCCCCGCAGGACCGGCGACGTGGTCGACGCCCCCGCGTGGACCACCACGGGGACGCGTACCCGATCTGCCCGTGATGCCCTCACGGGGTCCGGCGGGTCGGTCCGGAACGCCCCGCCGGTGCGATCCCCGCGGCACCATGGAGGCGTGGGACCCCTCACCGACTACCTGGCCGACCTGCCCGAACCCGAGCAGCAGGCACTGCGCCACGTCGCCGACCTCGCACGGCGCCTCGCCCCGGACGCCGAGGAGGGCACGAGCTACGGCATGCCGGCCCTGCGTCTCGGCGGCCGGCCGCTCGTCGGGTTCACCGCGGCGAAGGGCCACCTGTCGCTCTTCCCCTTCAGCCCGGCCGTCGTCGACGCCGTCCGGGGCGACCTCGAGGGTTTCTCGCTGTCGAAGGGGACGATCCGCTTCGGCGTCGACCGGCCGCTGCCGGACGCCGTGGTCGAGCGGGTCGTCGCCCTGCGCCGGGCCGAGCTGGACGTCTGAGCCCGCCGCGGGCCGAGGGGCCGGCGTCGGTCCGGACGTCTCAGAGCAGGTCCGCGTCGAGGGTCGCCCGGGCCTGCGACACCCACCATGCGAGGTCGTCGCGCTCGCGCTCGCGCTTGTCGGGGTCCGGGTGCAGGGCCGCGTCGAGCGCCTTGTTCCAGCCGAGCCAGACGAGGCCGGCGAGCAGCGCGAGGCGCATCGCCGGCTCGTCGTGGGCCGGGCCGAGGGCATCCGCGTACTCGGCGAGGACCTCCTCCCGGCTGGCGTCGACCACCTGGGAGCATCCGGCGACGAACCGGGCGACATCGACCGCTCCCGGCCCGCGCACCGCCATCGCCCAGTCGATGAGGACCAGCCGGTCGCCCTCGAACGCCATGTTCACGGTCGCGAGGTCGCCGTGCAGCAGCGTCGACGGCCGGCGCAGCAGGGCCTGGGCGAGGGGCCGCGGATCGTCCAGGAGCCCAGCCACGGCGTCTGCGACGTCGTCGGGGACCTGCTCGCCGAACAGCTCCCAGCCACGCAGGGTCGCGGCGCCCAGGGGGTTCCCGTCGTCGACGTGGGCTCGCATCCGCGTCGGGGCGAACAGGGCGAGGTGGTCGGTGAGCGGGGTGAGTCCCTCGACGGGGCGGCCGAGGAAGGCGAGGTGGAGGTCGGCGACGCGGCGGACCATCCAGCGGACCCGGGGACGGTCGAGCCGGTGGTCCCACGTCAGCACCTCGTCGCCGAGGTCACGCATGACGACGACGGTCGTGTCGTCCTCCACCCAGGCCCCGACGACCGGGTGGCCGACGCTCGAGGGCAGCCGGTCGAGCAGTCCGGTCGACCACGCGACGTACTCGGACCCGACCTGCTCGCCCCGGCTGGCCATCAGCACGTCGTCGCGCGGCGAGAACCGCTTGACGACGAGCCGGCGCCCGTCGGCGAGGACCACCCGTTCCAGCGCAGCCCCCGACTTGCCGGCGTGCTCCGCGAGCGTCGTCCGCGACCGGGCGTGCTCCACCTGCTCCCGCAGCGGCGTCGGACCGTCGGACGCCGTACCGTCGGACACTGGCAACGCCCACCTCCGACACCCTCGCTCGAACCCGCCCCGGCGGGGTCGGCCGGCTACTCCGCCGGCCCGTCCAGGGACGTTCCTGCGATCCAGTCTGCGTGCTCCGGGGGGGAGCCCGGCGACGATTTCAGGAACGGCGGGATCTGGCGTAGTCTTGTGCGTTGGGTGTCGTGTGCCGCGACACCCGTTGTTCGCCTGCGCCGCGTGCGTGGGCACCACGGCACATTCGAGGTCGGGCCACACCGCGGTCCGGCCACCGACAGATTGATGGAGGACATGGCCAAGAAGGACGGTGTCATCGAGATCGAGGGCACGATCGTCGAGGCTCTCCCGAACGCGATGTTCCGGGTCGAGCTCACCAACGGTCACAAGGTGCTCGCCCACATCTCGGGCAAGATGCGTCAGCACTACATCCGGATCCTCCCCGAGGACCGGGTCGTCGTCGAGCTCTCGCCCTATGACCTGACCCGCGGTCGGATCGTCTTCCGCTACCGCTGATCGCCTGGGCCGGAGCGCGCGCACCCACGGGTGCGGGTCGTCCCGGCACGAGCGTGAGGCACCACTCCCGATTCCCCAACCAGCACCTGCGCGTCACGGGCCGACCACGGCCCGCGAGGAGCAGGCGCGCGATCTGAAGACAGCAGGCAGATGAAGGTTCAGCCGAGCGTCAAGAAGATCTGCGACAAGTGCAAGGTGATCCGCCGCAACGGGCGGGTCATGGTGATCTGCGAGAACCTGCGCCACAAGCAGCGCCAGGGCTGAGCAGACCCACCACCTTCGCCGTCGACAGTCTTCGACAGCACGCAACACATGCATGACAGCAGCACCCGGCCCCTGATGACCGACCGTCGAGTCGGCGCAGGATGTCACCCCCGGCACGGAGGCCGGGGACCGGCGGTCGTCCTTCTGCGAGGCGACCGGGCACCGGACCGGTGACTGCTCCAGACCTCCGAGTACACAGAAATCAGGAGAACACCCAACATGGCTCGTCTTGTTGGCGTCGACCTTCCGCGCGAGAAGCGCGTCGAGGTCGCTCTGACCTACATCTTCGGTGTGGGTCGCACCCGTTCCAAGGAGGCGCTGGTTGCCACCGGCGTCGACCCCAACACCCGCGTCAAGGACCTCGGTGAGGCCGAGCTCGTGGCGCTTCGTGACTTCCTCGAGGGCAACTTCCGCCTCGAGGGCGACCTTCGCCGTGAGGTCCAGGCCGACATCCGTCGCAAGGTCGAGATCGGCTCCTACGAGGGTCTTCGTCACCGTCGCGGTCTGCCGGTGCGCGGTCAGCGCACCAAGACCAACGCGCGCACCCGCAAGGGCCCGAAGCGCACCGTGGCCGGCAAGAAGAAGGCCAAGTGACGCTGACCGCCCAGCGGTCGCGTCCCACCGACACACTCTGACGTAGGAGAAACATGCCTCCCAAGGCTCGTACGACGAAGGTTCGTCGTAAGGAAAAGAAGAACGTCGCCCACGGGCACGCTCACATCAAGAGCACGTTCAACAACACCATCATCTCGATCACGGACCCCACCGGCGCCGTGATCGCGTGGGCCTCCGCCGGCCAGGTCGGCTTCAAGGGCTCGCGCAAGTCCACCCCGTTCGCTGCCCAGATGGCGGCCGAGGCTGCGGCCCGGCGTGCGATGGAGCACGGCATGCGCAAGGTCGACGTCTTCGTCAAGGGCCCGGGCTCGGGCCGCGAGACGGCGATCCGCTCGCTGACCGCCACCGGCCTCGAGGTCGGCGCGATCAGCGATGTCACGCCCACGCCGCACAACGGTGTCCGTCCGCCCAAGCGCCGTCGCGTTTGATCCGGCCTGAGCGAAGGAAGTAGAGAACCATGGCTCGTTACACCGGCCCGATCACCAAGAAGTCGCGTCGTCTCAAGATGGACCTCGTCGGCGGCGACAAGAACTTCGAGCTCCGCCCGTTCCCGCCCGGCCAGCACGGCCGTCGCCGGATCCAGGAGAAGGAGTACCTCACCCAGCTGCAGGAGAAGCAGCGCGCTCGCTTCACCTACGGCGTCATGGAGAAGCAGTTCGTCCGGTACTACAAGGAGGCGGCCCGCCGCCCCGGCAAGACCGGTGAGAACCTGCTCCAGATCCTCGAGTCCCGTCTCGACAACGTGGTCTACCGCGCGGGCCTGGCCCGCACGCGTCGCCACGCGCGTCAGCTCGTGACCCACGGTCACTTCGAGGTCAACGGCGTGCGCGTCGACGTCCCGAGCTACCGCGTCGAGCAGTACGACATCATCACGGTCCGCAAGCAGTCCGTCGAGAGCTTCCCGTTCGAGCTGGCTCGCCAGACGTTCGGCGAGCGTCCCGTCCCGGCCTGGATGCAGGTCGTCGACGGCTCGCTGCAGATCCTCATCCACCAGCTCCCGGTGCGTGCGCAGATCGACTCGCAGCTCACCGAGCAGCTGATCGTCGAGCTCTACTCGAAGAACTGACGCTTCCCGGTGCGTGCCGCGGGGTCCGCCCACCGGCACGCACCGGACGCGTCCGCGGGGCCAGGTCGCAGACAGAGTCGACCAGGCCCGCCCGGCTCGCGACCGGGCAGTTTCACGAGGCGTCATATGGCGGGCGCCCGTGGGAAGGAACTGAACAGTGCTCATCGCACAGCGTCCCGTGCTCTCCGAAGAGGTCGTGGTCGAGAACCGCAGCCGCTTCACCATCGAGCCGCTCGAGCCGGGCTTCGGCTACACGCTCGGCAACTCCCTGCGTCGCACCCTGCTCTCGAGCATCCCGGGTGCCGCGGTGACCTCCATCCGCATCGACGGCGTGCTCCACGAGTTCACGACGGTGCCGGGGGTCAAGGAGGACGTCACCGAGATGATCCTCAACATCAAGGGCCTCGTCGTCTCCTCGGAGCACGACGAGCCGGTCGTCATGTACCTGCGCAAGCAGGGACCGGGCGTCGTCACCGCCGCCGACATCACGCCTCCGGCGGGTGTCGAGGTGCACAACCCCGACCTGCAGATCGCGACGCTGAACGACAAGGGCAAGCTCGAGATGGAGCTGACGGTCGAGCGTGGCCGTGGCTACGTGTCGGCGCAGCAGAACAAGTCCGGTGACCAGGAGATCGGCCGCATCCCGGTCGACTCGATCTACAGCCCGGTGCTCGCCGTGACCTACAAGGTCGAGGCGACCCGTGTCGAGCAGCGCACCGACTTCGACAAGCTCATCGTCGACGTCGAGACGAAGAACTCGATGACCCCGCGCGACGCCATGGCCTCGGCCGGCAAGACGCTGGTCGAGCTCTTCGGCCTGGCCCGCGAGCTCAACGTCGAGGCCGAGGGCATCGACATGGGCCCGTCGCCGACCGACGCCGCGCTGGCCGCCGACCTGGCGCTGCCGATCGAGGACCTCGACCTCACGGTGCGTTCCTACAACTGCCTCAAGCGCGAGGGCATCCACACCGTGGGTGAGCTCGTGGGCCGCAGCGAGGCCGACCTGCTCGACATCCGCAACTTCGGTGCGAAGTCGATCGACGAGGTCAAGGCCAAGCTCGCCGGTATGGGCCTCGCGCTCAAGGACAGCCCGCCCGGGTTCGACCCGTCGGCCCTCGTCGAGGGCTACGGCGACGACTACGACGACGACGACCAGTCGTTCGTCGAGGACGAGCGTCTCTGAACCACCCTGCCTGACCAACGCCTCTGACCATTTCTGACCGGGTCACCACGCGCGAGAGCGCAGCCCGGGCAGTCCTCCTAGGAGATACGAAATGCCCACGCCCACCAAGGGTCCCCGCGTCGGTGGCGGCCCCGCCCACGAGCGGCTGATCCTGGCCAACCTCGCGACGTCGCTCTTCGAGCACGACCGCATCACGACGACCGAGGCCAAGGCCAAGCGCCTGCGCCCGCTCGCCGAGCGCCTCATCACGTTCGCCAAGCGTGGCGACCTGCACGCGCGTCGTCGGGTCCTCACCGTCGTGCGTGACAAGGGTGTCGTCCACCGCCTCTTCGCCGAGATCGCCCCCGACATGGCGGCTCGCGAGGGTGGCTACACCCGCATCACGAAGATCGCCCCGCGCAAGGGTGACAACGCCCCCATGGTCGTCATCGAGCTCGTCCGCGAGCCGCTGTCGGCCAAGAAGGCGACGGTCAAGGAGGCCGAGGCCGCCACGAAGCGCGCTGCCAAGCAGAGCGAGTCGAAGAAGGCCGCCGCCGACACCAAGGCCGCCGAGGACGCCGAGGCTGCTGAGACGCCGGCCGTCGAGGTGCCGAAGGGCGCCGTCGCGGCGAACGAGGACGGATCGGCCCCTGAGGGCTACACCGTCAAGGGCAACGCCGACTCCGGCAAGTACCACGAGCCGGACGGCCAGTGGTACGACCAGACGATCGCCGAGTTCTGGTTCAAGTCGGCCGAGGACGCCGAGGCCGCCGGCTTCACGAAGGCCGGTTCCGGCTCCTGAGCCACGGCTTCACGCCGCACACCATCGAAAGAGCAGTTCGTCCCATCGGACGAACTGCTCTTTCGATTTTCTGGGAAGGCCGGGCGCTGTCTCGATGGCGGGCAGCAGCCGTCGGTCACCAGTGGTGGGCGACGTCGACGACGAGGCGCCGCCCGCCGTCGGCGTCGGTGAGCACGAACGCTCGCATCGGCAGGCGGGCCCGCACCCCGAGGCCGTAGTCGGTGTAGCCCTCGAAGCTGCCGACGTTCTTCAGCTGCCGGAAGGTGCGCCAGCCGGTGAAGGTCCGCGTGCTCGTGCCGAGGGTCGAGGGCGCGTCGACGGTGACCTGCAGGCGGGCGCCGCCGGGGACGGGCACGGGCAGGCCGCTGCCCGGCCCGGTGACCGCGTTGACGTAGCGGACGTTGTAGCCCACGCGACCCCGGCCGGGGGCGAGGTCGAGCACGAGCCGGTCGAAGCAGGCGTGCTGCCCGGCCCGGGCGCCGGTGACGCGTCCGGACCACAGCGCTGCGGGGCTGGTCGCCTTGGCGAGCGAGCCCCAGGTGATGCCGCAGTAGGGCGCGGCGGAGGCGTCGGTTGACGCGGTGGCGGCGCCGGCGGTGGTCGCCAGGACGGCGGCCGCGGCGGCGACGGCGAGGCGACGGCGTGGTGTCGCGAACATGTGAGCCCCCTTGGTGCTGAGGAGCCGGGCCCCGTGCCCGGCCCCACCTGTAGACGGCTGACCCGGGCCGAGGGTTGACGCGGGGCGCGCCGAGGCGGCAGGTGGCGCCACGACGTGGCCGGATAGGTTGTGCGGCATGACGGGCGACGTGACGCCGGACGAGCCGGGGGTGGCGGAGGCGACGGGGACCGTGCGGATCCGGCTCGACCTCGCCTACGACGGCACCGACTTCTCGGGGTGGGCCCTGCAGCCGGACCGGCGCACCGTCGAGGGTGTCCTCGGGGAGGGACTCACCACCGTCCTTCGCCCCGCCGACCCGCTGCGGCTCACCGTCGCGGGCCGCACGGACGCCGGGGTGCACGCCCGTGGGCAGGTCGCCCACGTCGACGTCGACCCGGCGGGGTGGGCAGCCCTGCCCGGACGCTCCGACCGCGCGCCCGGCGAGGCGCTCGTGACGCGTCTGGCGGGGGTGCTGCCCCCCGATGTCGTCGTACGTCGCGCCGCGCCGGCGGCTCCCGGCTTCGACGCCCGCTTCGCCGCGCTCGAGCGTCGGTACGTCTACCGCCTGGCCGACCCGGGCGCCGTCCGTGACCCGCTCCGACGTTTCGACACCGTCGCGTGGCGCAAGCCGCTCGACGTCGAGGCGATGGACGCTGCGTCGCGCGGCCTCGTCGGCCTGCGCGACTTCGCCGCGTTCTGCAAGCAGCGCGAGGGAGCCACCACGGTGCGCACCCTCCTCGAGTTCTCGTGGCGGCGCCTCGAGGACGGTGTGCTCGCCGCCACGGTCCGGGCCGATGCCTTCTGCCACTCCATGGTCCGCTCCCTGGTCGGGGCCGTCGTGCCTGTCGGCGAGGGCCGGCACCCGGTCGAGTGGCCGGCCGGCCTCGTCGCGCGCGGGGGGCGGGCCAGCGAGGTGCACGTCATGCCGCCGCACGGACTGAGCCTCGAGCAGGTGCGCTACCCCGACGACGCGGGCCTCGCCGCCCGTGCACGGCAGGCGCGCGCCCGCCGTGAGACCCCCGGCGAGCACGACGGTCAGCCCCTCGACTAGCCGGCCGAACAGCCCCACGAACGGCGTGACGCGTCCGTCGCGGGCGGCGTCGAGGCGTCCCGCTCCCCGGCGCTGACAGGGCGTTCCCACGGGCCCTGTGGTTGGATCTTCGGCATGATCGCGCGCCCCTCCCGCCTCGCGTCGGCCCTTGCCGTGACGTGTGTGCTCGTCCTCGCCGGCTGCTCCAAGGACGCCGGCGGCACGGGCGGTGCGTCCGGTGGCGCCTCGGCCGGAGCCACGTCCACGGCGGGCACGACCTCGGCGGGCGGGGCGGGCACGACCCCGGCCGGCACCGGGACCGCGGCCGCAGGTGACGCCGTACCGGGCCGGTCCGCGAGCTTCACGGTCGTGCCGCCGGAGGGGTGGGCCGAGGCCACCGACCGCGCCAACGGCATCAAGGACATCGACCTCGTGCTGCTGTCCTCGAAGAAGGTCGGCAGCTTCGCCAACAACCTCGTCGTGCTGAGCAGCCCCGGCGACGACCAGACCCTGCGCGACGAGCTCGACAAGGGACGCACCCAGCTGCAGGCGGCCGGCCGCACCGTGTCCGCAGCCCCTGACCAGAAGGTGGCCGGCGCGACCGCCACCGGTTTCACCTCGGCCTTCGAGCAGCAGGGGATCAAGGTCGTCGCCCGGTCCTACGGACTCGTCCACCAGGGCCGGGTGTTCCTGCTCACCCTGTCGTCCTCGCAGGAGGACGCCGACCATGCCCTGACCGAGCTCGACGAGATCCTCTCGTCCTGGTCATGGTCCTGACGACCGCCGGACGACACCCGGACACGCTCGGACGACCCCTCGTGAACCGACTCGGACCCGCCCTGCCCACGCTCGCCCTCGTCCTCGGCCCCGTGCTGCTCGCCGGCTGCTCGCACGACCCGGCACCCGCACCGCCCAAGCCCACCGACATCGGCACGGTGATCCTGCCCACCTCGAAGGCGCCGACCACCGACAGCGCCGGTCACCTCATCGAGCCGCTGCCGACGAACCTGCCGCAGGCCGCGCTCACCGACGACCGCGTCCGGGGCAAGGACTACAGCTACCCGATCCCGGTCGGCTGGGCCTCCGGCCGGCGCGACCTCACCCCGCGGCCCGACACGCTCGTCCAGCCGCAGGACACCGACGTGCCCGGGTTCATCGCGGTCGAGCGGCCGTTCGACGTGGGCTCCTCGCAGCTGCCCGACGTCGTCGACAAGCTGCGGTCCGGCTTCGAGCAGAAGGGCTTCGCGCCCAAGGCAGCCCCCGAGCGGCAGGTGGCCGGCTACCAGGCGCAGGGCATCGTCGTCGACCAGTCCGAGGACGTGCGGCACGTCTACTACATCGTCGTGTACACGCAGCAGGCCTTCGCGATCCGCCTCACCTACGACCCCCACGACCCGACGGCGCTCGCGGCCTACGAGGCCGTCCTCGACGCGTGGTCCTGGGGCTGACCCCGCCCGAGCGGCCACTCGGGGATATCCGCGCGACGGCGGCCCGGCCGATGCGTCAGGCTTGACCCTCGTGGGTCACGTCGACGTCAACTCGGTCTCCTTCAGCCTGCCCGACGGCAGGCCGCTGCTCGGCGACGTCTCGCTGCGGGTGGGCGAGGGCGCCAAGGTCGCGCTCGTCGGTCCCAACGGCACCGGCAAGACGACGCTGACACGCATCATCGCCGGCGACCTCGCCGCGCACGACGGCGCTGTGACGCGCTCGGGCGGGCTCGGTGTCATGCGCCAGTTCGTCGGGTCGGTCCGCGACGACTCGACGGTGCGCGACCTGCTCGTGTCGGTGGCGCCCGAGCGGATCCGCGTCGCGGCGCAGGAGATCGACCGCACCGAGCTGCTCATGATGGAGCGCGACTCCGAGGACGACCAGATGGCCTACGCCCACGCCCTCGTCGAGTGGGGCGAGGCCGGCGGCTACGAGCAGGAGACGCTCTGGGACCAGTGCACGACCGCCGCGCTCGGCATCGCGTACGACACGGCCCAGTGGCGCGCGGTCAACACGCTGTCCGGCGGCGAGCAGAAGCGGCTCGTGCTCGAGGCGCTGCTGCGCGGCCCCGAGGAGGTGCTCCTGCTCGACGAGCCGGACAACTACCTCGACGTGCCCGGCAAGCGCTGGCTCGAGGACGCGCTGACGGCGTCGCCGAAGACCGTCCTGTTCATCAGCCACGACCGCGAGCTGCTCGACCGTGTCGCCACCCGTATCGCGACGCTCGAGCCGGGCGCCGCCGGGGCGACGCTCTGGGTGCACCCCGGCCGGTTCTCGACGTACGCGCAGGCGCGGGAGGACCGCAACGCGCGGCTCGAGGAGCTGCGCCGGCGCTGGGACGAGGAGCACGCCAAGCTCAAGGCGCTCGTGCTCATGTACAAGACGAAGGCCGCCTACAACGACGGTCTGGCCTCGCGCTACCAGGCGGCGCAGACGCGTCTGGCCAAGTTCGAGGAGGCCGGCCCGCCCGAGGCGACGCCGATGACCCAGCACGTGAAGATGCGCCTCACCGGTGGGCGCACCGCCAAGCGGGCGGTCGTCGCCGAGGGGCTCGAGCTGACCGGCCTGATGAAGCCGTTCGACCTCGAGGTCTGGTACGGCGAGCGGGTGGCCATCCTCGGCAGCAACGGCTCGGGCAAGTCGCACTTCCTGCGGCTGCTCGCCTCCGGCGGCACCGACCCCGAGCGCGAGCACCAGCCCGTCGGGGACATCCGCCCCGAGCCGGTCGCCCACGACGGTGTCGTGCGGCTCGGCTCGCGGGTGCGTCCGGGGTGGTTCGCCCAGACCCACCAGCACCCGACGCTCGTGGGCCGCACGCTGCTCGAGATCCTGCACCGCGGCGACGAGCACCGGGCCGGCAAGCCCCGGGAGGAGGCGGCCCGTGCGCTCGACCGGTACAACCTGGCCCGCAGCGGCGAGCAGCGGTTCGAGTCGCTGTCGGGGGGCCAGCAGGCGCGGTTCCAGATCCTGCTGCTCGAGCTGTCGGGGGCGACGCTGCTGCTGCTCGACGAGCCCACCGACAACCTCGACCTCCAGTCCGCCGAGGCCCTCGAGGAAGGGCTCGACCGGTTCGACGGGACCGTCGTCGCGGTGACGCACGACCGGTGGTTCGCCCGTGGGTTCGACCGCTACCTCGTGTTCGGCCAGGACGGCCGGGTGTACGAGTCCGACGAGCCCGTGTGGGACGAGGGGCGCGTCATCCGTCCTCGCTGACCCCGGCTGACCCCGGCTGACCCGGGCTGACGCCGGCTCACGTCAGCCGGCGGTGACGCGGCCGGGCCCCGGCGGTAGCGTCGGGGGATGGCCGACTCACCGCTGCTGACGCTCTTCGAGGTCCCCGTCGTCGGCGCGCCGATGGCAGGCGGCCCCTCGACGCCCGATCTCGCGTCGGCGGTCAGCGAGGCCGGCGGGCTCGGCTTCCTCGCCGGAGGCTACCTCGGCGTCGATCAGCTCGCCCGCCAGCTCGCCGACGTCTGGGACGCCACGAACCGGCCCTTCGGCGTCAACCTCTTCGTGCCGGAGTCGGCCAACGCCCATCCCACGCAGCAGGGCCTCGAGGGCGTGGAGCGGGCCGGCGCCGTGGCGGCCTACCGCGAGCGGCTGCTGGCGGACGCCGAGCGCCTCGGCGTCGACCTGCCCGTACCCGAGGCCGGCGACACCGACGACTGGGAGCGCAAGGTCGACCTCCTCGTGCGCGAGCGGGTGCCGGTCGTCTCGTTCACGTTCGGGCTGCCCGAGGCCGCGGTGCTCGGTGCCCTGCGCCGGTCGGGCTCGCTCACCGTCGCGACGGTCACCGACGCGGGGGAGGCGCGCAGCGCACTCGAGGCCGGTGTCGACGGTCTCGTCGTGCAGGGCCACGAGGGCGGCGGCCACCGGGGGACGCTCGACCCCCAGGCGGTGCCCGGCGAGGACGACCTCGTCGACGTCGTGTCCGAGGCGGCCCACCTCGCCGACGTGCCCGTGGTCGCGGCCGGGGGCATCGCCGACGCCGGCCAGGTTGCCGACCTCCTCGCGGCCGGTGCGGCAGCCGTGCAGGTGGGCACGGCGCTGCTGCTGACGCCGGAGGCGGGCACCGGGCTCGCCTACCGCCGGGCCCTCGCCGACCCCTCGTTCACGGCGACCCGGGTGACCCGGGCCTTCTCCGGGCGCCTGGCCCGCTCGCTCGAGACCGACTTCGTGCGCGAGCACTCGGACGCCGCGCCGGTGGCCTACCCGGAGGTGCACCACGTAACGGTGCCGCTGCGTCGGGCCTCGGCGGCGGCCGACCGCCCGGACCACCTCGCCCTCTGGGCCGGCACCGGGTGGCGCAGCGCCCGGTCGGTGCCCGCCGCGACCGTCGTCGCGAGCCTCCTCCCACGCTGACCTCCCGGGGCGGAACTACGGTGAGCGCATGGCATCTGCGCAAGGAAACCTGAGCTGGGTCCCGGCGGGGGAGCGGCCCGACTTGCTGGCGGCACCCGTGGCCGCCGCCCTGACGCTCGTCCCCGAGGCTCGGGTGGCACCCATCGACGCGGCGCTCGCCGACACCGCGGCGTTCTGTGCGGCCTACGACGTCGCGCCCGAGGCGTCGGCCAACTGCGTCGTCGTGGAGGCGCGGCGGGGTGAGGTCACGACGCTCGCCGCGGTCATGGTGCTCGCGACCGACCGTGCCGACATCAACCGGGTCGTGCGCAAGCACCTCGGGGCGCGCAAGATCTCCTTCGCCGACCAGGCGGTCGCCGAGTCGCTGACGGGGATGCAGCAGGGCGGGATCACGCCCGTCGGTCTCCCGGCGGACTGGCCGGTGCTCGTCGACGCGGGCGTTGTGGCGGCCGGATCAGTCGTCATCGGGGCCGGGGTGCGCGGGGCCAAGCTGCTCCTGGACGGAGCGAGCCTGGCGGGACTGCCGAACGCCGAGGTGGTGCAGCTGGCCGTGCCCGCCCCCGCGCCGGTCGTCGACCCCGCGGGCTGAGCACGGGGGACGGCGCGGGGGCGGCGTGGTGCGCAGAGCGCGCCCACGCTCCGACGAGCCGCGAGGGGGGCGGCTCAGCCGGCGGCGTCCCAGAGCAGGCGCGAACGCTCGGCGGCGGTGGTCCCGCCCCAGATGCCGAACGGTTCGGGCACCCGCATCGCATGGTCGAGGCACTGACGGGCGACGGGGCAGGAGGAGCACACGGCCTTGGCGGCGTCGGTGCGCTCCCGGCGGGCCACCTGCCCGAGGTCGGGGTCGTCGGCGAAGAACTGCTCGACGTCGGCCCCGCGGCACAGGCCCTGCTCCTGCCACTCGTAGGACTCGTGCACGGGTCGAGGAAGTCGCGTCACGGTCATGGGTCGGTCCTTCCGGCCTGGTGGCCGCTCGTGCGGCCCGGTGTTGGTGGTTCGGGGTCCAGGGCCGGCCGGTGCGTCGTCCTGCCAGCGGACTGGCACCCCGTGAGCACGATCGGACCCTGCACACCAAACTTATGCACAACTCATGCACTTGCACAAGATTGCTGCGCAAGTTTATGGTTAAGAGGTCGAACGGGCCGCGCGCCAGGACGACAGGAAGTCCCGCGCAGCGCGGCACCGGGCGGCACGACGGTTCGGTGAGGCAGGCATGAGTGATGACGTGACGGCACAGGACGGGACCGCCCAGGAGGGCGGCCCCGACGCCGACGTGCCCGGGCGACATGTGCCGGCGCTGAGCTGGTCGGTCGGTGCCGTCGCCGAACGACTCGGACTCTCCGCCTCGACCCTGCGCTCGTGGGAGCGTCGCTACGGCCTGGCCCCCACCCACCGCACGCACGGCAACCACCGCCGCTACGGCCCGGCCGACGTCCAGCGCGTCCAGCTCATGGCGCGCCTCACCTCGCAGGGCGTGCCCGCCCAAGTGGCCGCCGAGTCGGTCAGCGCCCTGACCGATGCCGCCGTGGCCGCGCGGCTCGCCTCGTCCGAGGCGTTCGAGGCCGCCTTCGGCCTCGACCGCGAGAGCGCGCGGTCGACCGGGCGTGACCGCGACACGGTCGACGACGTGCCTGAACCCTCGTTCGCCCCCGAGGCGATCGTCGAGGGGATCATCGGTGCGGCCCTCCATCTCGACTCCGGCACCCTCGTGGCCTTCTACCGCCAGGCCCTGCGCCAGCTCGAGTTCCGCGACGCGTGGACGTCGGTCTTCGCTCCCGCGCTGCGCCTCGTCGGGGAACGCTGGGGCGACGGCTCCCTCGGTGTCGAGGGGGAGCACCTGGCGAGCGAGCTGCTCCAGGGCGAGCTGCGCTCGGTCGTGCGCGCCAACCGCAAGCGGGTGTCCGGGGTGCCGGTCCTGCTGGGCAGCGCCGACGACGAGCACCACCACCTGCCGGTCATCGCCGTCGAGGCCGAGCTGGCACGCTGCGGGGCCCCCAGCGTCTTCCTCGGTGCGCGGGTGCCGGCCAGATCGATGGTCGATGCGCTCGTGCAGACCCGGGCCCGCGTCATGTTCCTCTGGGCCTCGCTGCCCCGCCCGGAGTCAGAGCCGTTCTGGCGGCTGGTCTCCGACTCGGGTCGGCCCGTGACGGTCGTGCTCGGTGGGCCGGGGTGGCCGGAGGAGCCGCCCGAGGTGGGTCCCGGCGTCGACGTGCGCCTCGTCGGCGACCTCGAGGGTGCCGTCGACCTGCTGCTCGAGGTGAACGAGCGGGGCCCCCGCGCCTGACGCGTGTCGCCACTCCGCAAGAAATGGGCGTTCGCTGCAAAAAGTTGCAGCCAACCCCTAGCGAGTCGGACGAATGGGACGCTACGTTGCCGGGTGGCCGGCGAGGGGACCCTCCACGAACGCGTGGCGACCCGCCGGCTCCTCACTGCACGAAGGAGTGCACATGCGTCGTAGGCCGGCTCTGACCGCCGCCAGCGTCTCCGCCCTCGTCCTCGCCGGCGCGGTCGTGCCTCTGACCGGGACCACGACCGCCCGCGCCGCCGAGCGCACCGCGACGCTCGTCGGCTCGCTGCAGAGCGAGCTCGGCTGCTCCGGTGACTGGCAGCCCGACTGCACCGACACCGACCTCGTCCGGCAGGCCGGAACGAGCACCTATGCCGCGGAGTTCGACGTACCCAAGGGCTCCTACGAGCTCAAGGTCGCGATCGACCACGGATGGGGCGAGAGCTACGGCCAGGACGGCGGCGGCTCGAACGTGCCCCTCGTCCTCGAGGGCCCCGAGCGGCTCAGGGTGACCTACGACGACACGACGCACGCCGTCGGCATCGCGCCCACGGACCTGCCGGGCACGGCCACGAAGGCCGACGCCGCGCTCGCCGGCCAGTCGCTGCGCACCGGCTCCACGCGTGAGCGCTTCTACTTCGTCATGGCCGACCGGTTCGCGAACGCCGACTCCGCCAACGACCGCGGCGGCCTGACCGGCGACCGTCTCGCCACCGGCTACGACCCCACGGACATGGGCTTCTACCACGGTGGCGACCTCAAGGGCGTCATCGGCAAGCTCGACTACATCAAGGGCCTCGGCACCACGGCGATCTGGCTGACGCCCTCGTTCAAGAACCGCCCGGTCCAGGGCTCGGGGTCGAACGCGAGCGCCGGCTACCACGGCTACTGGGTCACCGACTTCACGCAGATCGACCCGCACCTCGGCACGAACGCCGACATGAAGGACCTCATCGCCGCGGCGCACGCCAAGGGGATGAAGGTCTACTTCGACATCATCACGAACCACACGGCCGACGTGATCTCCTACCAGGGCGGCCAGTACACCTACGTCCCGAAGGCCGACAAGCCGTACAAGGACGCCCAGGGCAACGCCTTCGACGACGCCGACTACGCGGGCAAGGACACCTTCCCGGCGATGGACCCGGCAACGTCGTTCCCCTACAAGCCGGTCGTCGCCGACGCCGACAAGAACGTCAAGGTGCCGGCGTGGCTCAACGACGTGACGCTCTACCACAACCGCGGCGACTCGACCTATGCCGGTGAGTCCTCCACGTACGGCGACTTCTCCGGTCTCGACGACCTCTTCACCGAGAACCACACGGTCGTCACGGGCATGGAGGACATCTACAAGGCGTGGGTCGACTTCGGCGTCGACGGCTTCCGCATCGACACTGCCAAGCACGTCAACCTGCCCTTCTGGCAGCAGTTCTCGCCGGCGATCCTCGACCACGCGAAGCAAGCCGGGAAGAACTTCTTCATGTTCGGCGAGGTGTACGACGGAAACCCCTCGTACACCAGCCAGTTCACGACCAAGGGCAAGCTGCCGGCGACCCTCGACTTCGGCTTCCAGGGTGCTGCGCTCGGCTTCGCCCAGAGCAAGGCGACCACCGGCGTCCGTGACCTGTTCGCCGGCGACGACTACTACACCGACACCGACTCCAACGCCTACGAGCTGCCGACCTTCCTCGGCAACCACGACATGGGCCGTGTCGGTGCGATGCTCCAGGCGGCCGGCTACACCGGCAAGGAGCTGCTCGACCGCGACGCCCTCGCGACGTCGCTGATGTTCCTGACGCGCGGGCAGCCCGTCGTCTACTACGGCGACGAGCAGGGCTTCACCGGTCCGACGACCGACTTCGGTGACAAGCGCGCCCGGCAGGACATGTTCGCGACGCAGACGGCCGACTACGCCGACGACACGATCGTCGGCAGCGCCGACAAGGCCGGTACCGGCGAGCACTACGACAGGAGCGCCCCCCTCTACCGGCAGATCGCCGCCCTGTCCGCACTGCGCCAGGCCCACCCGGCGCTCGCCGACGGCGCGCAGGTGCACCGCTACGCCAGCGACAGTGCCGGCATCTACGCGATCAGCCGCATCGACAAGGCGGCCAAGCGCGAGTACCTCGTCGTGGCCAACAACGCGACGACGGCCAAGCAGGCCACCTTCCAGACCTACTCGGCACGGTCGAAGTTCAGCCCGCTGCTCGGCGGCCCCGGCGACCTGCGCGCCGACGCGTCGGGTCGCGTCACGGTCAGCGTCCCGCCGCTGTCGGTCAAGGTCTTCCGCGCCGACTCGACGATGGAGGTCTCGCGCACGGCCCCGCCGGTCTACCCGCTCTCGCCGAGCGCCGGCGGTGTCGTCGGTGGGCGCGCCGAGATCTCGGCCGCGGTCCCCGGCGACACGTTCGCCGACGTCACGTTCCTCGCGCGTCCGGCCGGCACGTCGGCCTGGACGACGCTCGGCACCGACGACAACGCGCCGTACCGCGTCTTCCACGACGTCAGCGGCTACGCCAAGGGCACGCTCATGGAGTACCGCGTGCTCGCCCGCGACCTCGCCGGCCACGTGTCGGCGACCTCGACGTACGGCGTCGTCGGCGACCCCGCGCCGGCAGGAGGCAGCGGTGGTGGCGGCGGCGTCGGCCCGGTGACCCAGCCGGCCAACGTCAGCGTGCCCGGCAGCCTCAACAGCGGGATGGGCTGCCCCGGCGACTGGCAGCCGACCTGCGACCAGGCGCAGCTGACCCTCGACCCGAAGGACGACATCTGGAAGGGCTCGTACTCCTCGATCCCGGCCGGTGACTACGAGTACAAGGCCGCGATCAACAAGTCGTGGGACGAGAACTACGGGGTCGGCGCCGTCAAGGGCGGTTCGAACATCCCCGTCACGGTGCCCGGCGGCAAGGCCGTCAGCTTCTACTACGACCACCGCACCCACTGGGTCACGAGCGACGCGCAGGGCCCGATCATCACCGCGCCCGGCTCCTTCCAGAGCGAGCTCGGCTGCCCGGGCGACTGGTCGCCGGACTGCATGCGCTCGTGGCTGCAGGACCTCGACGGTGACGGCACGTACACCTTCAGCACCGACGCCATTCCCGCGGGCAGCTACGAGTTCAAGGTGGCGCACGGGCTGAGCTGGGACGAGAACTACGGCGCCGGCGGTGCCGCGGGCGGTTCGAACGTCGCGTTCTCGGTGCCGTCCGACGGCGTCGTCACGACGATCAGCTACGTCCTCGCCACGCACCAGATCTCGGTCAAGACCTCACGTGCCGGGGCGGCGCCCGACCTGACGAAGGCCAAGGCGTTCGTCGTAGGGCCCGGCCTCGTCGCGTGGCCGGCCACCGGCCTGCCGGCCGGCACCGACCCGGCGACGCTCTCCTGGCGTCTGCACTGGTCGGCCACCAGTGGCCTCGGCCTCGATGCCGAGTCCGTGACGGGTGGCTCGGTGGCGACGCTGACGCGTGACCCGGCCGGACTGCCGGCCGCGCTCACGGCGGCGCACCCGGAGCTCAAGGGCTACGTCGCGCTGCGCACCGACAAGGCCACGTCGCGGCAGATGGCCGAGATCCTGCGCGGCCAGGTGGCCGTCGCGATGTACGACTCGTCGGGCGCCCTGCTCGACGCGTCGGGCGCCCAGACGGCGATCGCGCTCGACGCCCTTTATGCGACCCCCGCGAGCCGGGGCGCCTACGGCGTCAGCGTCTCCGGCGGTCGCGTCGGGTTCCGCCTGTGGGCGCCGACGGCCCAGGGCGTCACGCTGCTGACGTGGGCCGCGGGCTCGGCCGACCAGCCGGTCGCCACGGCGCACCGCACGCCGATGACGCGCTCGACGGACGGTTCGTGGTCGGCCTCGCTCGGTGCTGCGGGACGCAACGTCCGGTACCTCTACGAGGTCAAGGTGTGGGCTCCGAGCACGCAGAAGGTCGAGACGAACGTCGTGACCGACCCGGCGTCGGTGGCGCTGACGCCGAACTCGACAAGGTCGGTGGCCGTCGACCTCGCCGACCCGACCTTCATGCCCTCGGCCTGGCGCACGACCCCGTCGCCACGCCTCGCCCAGGACGTCGACTCGACGATCTACGAGCTGCACGTGCGCGACTACTCGATGAGCGACGCCAAGGTGCCGGCGGCGCTGCGCGGCAGCTACCTCGCCTTCGCCGAGAACGGTGACGGGCGGGCCCACCTCAAGGCCCTGGCGAAGGCGGGCCTCAACACCGTGCACCTGCTGCCGACCTTCGACATCGCCTCGATCGAGGAGGACAAGGCCAAGCAGCAGACGCCGCAGTGCGACCTGCGCACCTACGCCCCGGACAGCGAGCAGCAGCAGAAGTGCGTCACCGCGGTCGCGGGCAAGGACGCCTTCAACTGGGGCTACGACCCCTACCACTGGAACGTCCCGGACGGCTCGTACACCTCGACGACCCAGGCCGCCGACGGCGGGCAGCGCGTCTCGCAGTTCCGCACGATGGTGGGCGCGCTGCACCAGGACGGCCTGCGCGTCGTGCTCGACCAGGTCTTCAACCACACGTCGGCCTCGGGCCAGGCCGACCAGTCGGTCCTCGACAAGATCGTGCCCGGCTACTACCACCGGCTCAATGCGACCGGCGCCGTCGAGACGTCGTCGTGCTGCCAGAACGTCGCCACGGAGCACGCGATGGGCCAGAAGCTCATGGTCGACTCGGTCGTGTCGTGGGCGCGCAACTACAAGGTCGACGGCTTCCGCTTCGACCTCATGGGCCACGCGAGCCGCGACAACATGCTCGCCGTGCGCTCGGCGCTCGATGCCCTGACGCCGGCCAAGGACGGCGTCGACGGCAAGGCGGTCTACCTCTACGGCGAGGGCTGGAACTTCGGTGAGGTCGCGAACAACGCGCGCTTCACCCAGGCCACCCAGGGCCAGCTCGGCGGAACCGGCATCGGCACGTTCAGCGACCGGCTGCGCGACGCCGTCCGCGGTGGCGGCCCGTTCGACGACGACCCGCGCCGCCAGGGCTTCGGCTCGGGCGAGTCGACCGACCCCAACGGGGCGGCCGTCAACGACGGTGCCGCAACGCGTCTCGCGCACGACACCGACCTCGTGCAGCTCGGCCTCGCCGGCAACCTGCGGGCCTTCGAGTTCCGCAGCCAGGAGAGCGGGCAGGTCGTGCGGGGCGACAAGGTCGACTACAACGGCGCGCCGGCCGGCTATGCCGACCAGCCCGACGAGGTCGTCAGCTACGTCGACGCGCACGACAACGAGACGCTCTTCGACGCGCTGACGTACAAGCTGCCGGTGGCGACGTCGATGACCGACCGGGTGCGGATGAACACCCTGTCGCTCGCGACCACCGCTCTGGCACAGACGCCCTCGTTCTGGCACGCCGGCGCCGACCTGCTCCGCAGCAAGTCGCTCGACCGCGACTCCTACGACAGCGGCGACTGGTTCAACCGCCTCGACTGGACCGGCGCCGACAACGGCTTCGGACACGGGCTGCCGCCCGAGGGCCCGAACTCGAACAAGTGGTCGTACATGAAGCCGCTGCTCGCGAACCCGGCCCTCAAGCCGGCCGCGGGCGACGTGCAGAAGGCGAGCGCCATGGCGCAGGACCTGCTGCGCCTGCGGTTCAGCAGCCCGCTGTTCCGCCTGGGCTCCGCCTCGGCCATCGAGTCGAAGGTGTCGTTCCCCGTGTCGGGCACTGCCGACGCGCACGCCGGCGTCGTCGTCATGCGCGTCGACGACACCGTGGGCGCCGACGCCGACCCGCGACTGGACGGCCTCGTCGTCGTCTTCAACGCGACGCCGGATGCCGTGTCCCAGAAGGTGCCCGGGCTCACCGGCGCGCTGACGCTGAGCTCGGTGCAGGCCGGCGGGTCCGACGCGGTCGTCAAGCAGTCGACGTGGAACGCCGGGACCTCGACGCTCACCGTCCCGGCCCGCACCGTGGCCGTGTTCGTCCAGGCGCACTGACGAGCCGGTCCAGCCGCACGACGACGGGCCCCGGGGAGACGTGTTCTTCCCGGGGCCCCGTGCATCCGAGAGCTGTTTGACGAGTCCTGCCTTGCCCACCCTCGGGCCGGACGCGTCGGGGCGGGTCTACGTTGGACCGGTGACCGACATGACGTACCGACAGCTCGGCGACAGCGGCCTCACCGTCTCGACGGTGGGGCTCGGCTGCAACAACTTCGGCCGCCGCATCGACCAGGAGGCGACGAACGCCGTCGTGCGCACGGCGATCGACGCCGGCGTGACCCTCTTCGACACGGCCGACATCTACGGCCAGGGGGCGAGCGAGGAGATGCTGGGCCTGGCCCTGGGCGCCGAGCGCGAGAACGTCGTCGTCGCGACGAAGTTCGGCATGGACATGCAGGGCTCGAACGGGCCCGACTGGGGCGTCCGTGGCTCGCGGCGGTACGTCCGCAAGGCCGTCGAGGCAAGCCTGCGCCGCCTCGGCACCGACTGGATCGACCTCTACCAGCTGCACCGCCCCGACCCCGTCACGCCGATCGAGGAGACCCTCGCGGCCCTCGACGAGCTCGTCCGCGAGGGCAAGGTGCGCTACATCGGCAGCAGCAACTTCACCGGCTGGCAGGTCGTCGACGCCGACTGGACCGCCCGCGCCGCCGGCACCACGCCGTTCGTGTCGGCCCAGAACGAGTACTCGCTGCTCGAGCGCGACGTCGAGGACGAGCTCGTGCCCGCGTGCGAGCACGTCGGGGTCGGCCTCCTGCCGTTCTTCCCGCTCGCGAGCGGCCTGCTCACCGGCAAGTACCGCCGCGGCGAGGCGGCCCCCGAGGGCACCCGCCTGGCCGGCAGTGCCGACCGGCTCGCCGGCGCCGACTGGGACACCGTGGAGGCCCTCGAGGCGTTCGCCGCCCGACGCGACCTCCGGCTCATCGACGTCGCCATCGGTGGTCTGGCCGCCCAGCCGGCCGTCGCGTCGGTCATCGCCGGCGCGACGCGTCCCGAGCAGGTGCTCGACAACGTCCGTGCCGGCGGCTGGGACCCGAGCGCCGACGACCTCGCCGAGCTCGACGACCTCACCGCCCCGCCCGCCTGACGCCGCCCGGGGTGTTTCACTCGATGGGGAGGGGAGCCGACGTGTCGGCGGGGACGCCGGCCGGCTCGCCGGCGCGCTCGACCTCGGCGCGTCGGGCGGCCCGGTAGAACACCGCGCCCACGATGCTGACCGCGCCGGCGCAGACCATCGCCGTCTGGGTCGACGTCGCGTCGGCGAGCACACCCATGACGGACGCGCCGACGGCGAAGGCGGCCGAGGCGACCATCGAGTTCATCGACAGCACCGTCGCCCGGTTGCGCGCCTGGGCCTCGCGGTGGAGCAGCGTCGAGTGAGCCGGCCCGGCCGACCCGTGCAGCAGGTAGGTGACGGCGTAGGCGGCGATGAGTGCGGCCGGGCCGGAGACCAGGCCCATGACGACGGCGCCGAGTCCGTTGAGGACGCGGGCGAGGATCGCGGTGCGGGCCACGCCGATGCGGCGGCTCGACCACCCGGACAGCGCCGCGCCGACCGCGAAGATCGCCCACCCGGCCGCCGCGACCGGCCCCATGATGGCGCCGGCCCGCTCCTCACCGCCGACGAGCTCGGCCAGGCGAATCGGCTGGAAGGTCTCGAAGACGATCATCGCGACCGACCAGAACACCTCGACGAGGACGATCCCGCGAAGCACCCGGTTGGCGCGCAGCATGCCGAGGCCCTCGCGGACGACGACCGGTGCCTCACGCGTCGAGGCGATCGCGCGACGCAGCCCGGTGGCGTCGACGTGCTCGGTCGAGGGTGGCTCGCGCAGCAGGACGAGCACGGCGACGAGGTGCACCACGTTGAGGGCGACGAACACGGCGACCGGAAGCACGAGAGCCGACGCGCCGGCGAACGGGTGCCACCACACGAGCCCGCCCGACAGGAGCGCCCCGGCGGCGATGCTTCCGCCGAGGACGGTGCCCTGGGCGGCGAGCGCGCCGTCGACGTCGGCGCCGGGGGTGCTGGCGTGGACGGTGTCGACGAACCACGCCTCGAGCGGGCCGGAGTCGAGGGCGCGGAAGACGCCGGTGAGCACTGCGGCGAGCAGGAACATCCAGTACGTGTGCGCGGCCAGCAGCAGCGCGCTCGCGACGACGTTGACGACCGCCGACACGACGAAGACCGGTTTGCGGCCGAACGCGTCGGCGAACCCGCTGGTCGGCAGCTCGAGCAGGAAGATCGTCAGCCCGGCGGCCGAGGACGCCGTCATGGCCTGGGCCACGGTGAGACCCCGCTCGAGCTGCCACAGCGTCAGCAGGCCGACGACGAGGCCGACGGGGAACCAGCGGGTCAGGGTCAGTGCGAGGAAGACGCGTCGGGCGGCGGTGGGGGACAGCACCGCCGCCCGCCTCGCGGCGCTCATCGGTGGCCTCGTTCGGTCGGCGCGTCGCCGCTGGTGCCGCCGGGCGGCCGGCCGAGGTCGATGGGGTAGGCGAAGGCGTACACGGCCACCCGGCGGGCGCTCGGGTTGCCCTGGCCCACGCGCCGGTAGCGCTCGATGAGGTCCCACATCTCCTCGCGCAGCTCCTCGAGCGCCTCCGGCGTGACGAGCACCGCGGCGTCGCTCGAGCCGCAGGCGTCCTGCCAGGCGGGGGGCCAGGTCATCGAGACGTCGAGCCAGCGGTCGTACTGCTCGGAGAAGTGCCGGGCGTAGTCACGGGTCAGCCAGTTGAGGGCGGTCTCGGAGTCCTCGTCGCCCTCGAAGTCGCTCGGGTGCCACGAGTGGAACTCCGAGCCGGCGCGCCAGAGGCGACGCTTGCCCTCGCCGTCGCCGGTGTCCTCGACGAGGCCGACCGACTCGAGCTTGCGCAGGTGGTAGCTGGTGGCCCCGGAGTTGGTGCCGAGAGCCGTGGCGAGGTCGGTGGCCGTGGCCGGACCGCTGCGGCGCAGCGCCCCGAGGAGGCGGGAGCGCAGGGGGTGGGCCAGGACCCGGAGGCTCTCCGGCGTGAGCCAGATGTTGTCCGGTGTCGGGGAGTGTGCAGCCATAGTGTGCACACTACCTTTGCACAATCTGTTTGCACAAGAGTTCTGCACGAACCCGGGAGGCGTGCATCGCCGCAGGTCAGAGCGGGTTTCAGGGGGTCGGTGCGACGATTTGGCCGCGAGCCGCCTCCTCCGTAGACTGGATCACTGTTGTGTCGAACCGGCAGGGCGAGGCCCCGGACGCTCGCGCGATCAGCGCGAAGGGTCCGAGCCACACGCATCGGACCGGCGCGGGTCATCGCCCCGGCGGCACGCATCCATCGTTTGAAGCGAGAAGGCAGACTCCATTGCGTACGTACACCCCGAAGCCCGGCGAGGTCACTCGCACGTGGCACGTCATCGACGCGACCGACGTCGTGCTCGGTCGCCTCGCGAGCCAGGCTGCGATCCTGCTGCGGGGCAAGCACAAGCCGCAGTTCGCGCCGCACGTCGACACCGGTGACTTCGTCATCATCATCAACGCCGACAAGGTCGCCCTCACCGGCGCCAAGCTCGAGCAGAAGAAGGCCTACCGCCACTCGGGCTTCCCGGGCGGCCTGCGCTCCACGTCCTACACCGAGCTGCTCGCCAAGAGCCCGGAGAAGGCCGTCGAGAAGGCGATCCGGGGCATGCTCCCGAAGAACTCGCTGGCCCGCCAGCAGCTGTCCAAGCTCAAGGTCTACCGCGGTGCCGAGCACCCGCACGCGGCCCAGCAGCCCGTCCCCTTCGAGATCACCCAGGTCGCGCAGTAAGCCCGGCCCCGCCGCTGCTGCGTAGAAAGCGAACACACACGTGACTGACATCATCAACGAGGGCGTCCTCGACACCGACGAGCCCGAGCTCACCGAGTACACCTCCGAGTCCGACGCCTCGGTGGCCGGCGAGGCCAAGCGTGCCCGCCAGGTCTCGACGCCCGGCGCGGCCACCGGCCGCCGCAAGCAGGCCATCGCCCGCGTCCGCATCGTGCCGGGCACCGGCGAGTGGAAGATCAACGGCCGCGCCCTCGAGGACTACTTCCCGAACAAGGTGCACCAGCAGATCGTCCGCGAGCCGCTGACCATCCTCGAGCTCGAAGGCTCCTACGACGTGCTCGTCCGCGTCCACGGCGGTGGCCCCTCCGGCCAGGCCGGCGCGGTCCGCCTCGGCGTCGCACGCTCGCTCAACGAGGTCGACTCCGAGCTCAACCGCCCGGCGCTGAAGAAGGCCGGCTTCCTGACCCGCGACGCCCGCGTCCCGGAGCGCAAGAAGGCCGGTCTCAAGAAGGCCCGCAAGGCGCCGCAGTACAGCAAGCGCTGATCCGTCGCCCCGGTCGGGGCGCGCGTCACGCCCGAAGGCCCCCGAGCAGTGCTCGGGGGCCTTCGTCGTACCTGGCGTGCCGGTCGCGCGACGCGTCAGCTCACGGTCGCGTGCGACAGGTCGCAGCGGTTCGTGTCGTTGGACCACGTCGCCTGCATCGCGAAGGAGCCCTGCGCCGTCGACACGTTGCCCGCGCCGCCCGCCGATCCCGGGGAGATCCAGGCGCACTCGTCGGCGTTCTCCTCGCCGGAGTACGTGCGCGAGGTCGTGTTCGTCCAGCCGCCGGCCGGGTTCTGGTCGGTGATCGTCTCGGCGTACTCGTGGCCCTCGACCATGGAGTAGCCGTCGTCGGTGCCGGCGGCCCCCGCGTTGACGAAGTTCTGCCCGCAGCTGGTGCCCATGTCCATGACGTAGGGCATGTTCGTGAAGGCGATGTCGCCGTAGGCCGAGGCCGAGCCGACGTACGGGTCACCGTTGTAGTCGTGCCACGCGCAGAAGTTGCCCGACGCCGTGTTGAAGCCGTCCGGGTGGGTGCCCGTCGGGGAGAGCACGACGTACTGGACGTACCGGTTGCTCGCGGCGGTCGTGTTGCCGAAGTGCCCGGCGGCCTTGACGGCCTCGTCGCCGAGCTGCTTGGCCGTGGCCGAGGACGGGGCGGCGGTCGACGGGTCGTACCAGACGCCGGCGAGGTTGCCGCCGGTCGGGTAGCCGACGTGCGCCGAGCCCGCGGGGCACGAGGTCGCCCCCTTGGCCACGAGCGGGCCGTCACAGTACTGCGTCATGACGCCGCTCCACGCCTCGCCGTTCGTGCCCAGGCCCTTGAAGAGCTTCTGCACGACGGGCGCACCCGTCTTCGGGTCGCCGGTGAAGGTGAGGTTGCCCGACGCGTCGGTGCCCTGGGTGCCCCACTGGCTGCCCCAGAAGACGAGGTACACCTTCGGGGTGCCGCTCGTGACGCCGATGCCGTCGACGCCGCCGCCGTAGGACAGCGTCTTGCTCGCGGCCGGCCTGGCGCCCTTGGTCTGGGCCTCCCAGCGGTGCATCTGGGTGTTGAGCTCACGCGTCGGCACGCTGCCGTGCCGGTAGGGGTGCCCGTACGCGGGGGAGTACGGGTTCGTGACGCCACCGGACGTCGAGGGTGCGGCGTCGGGGCTGCTCGCGGTCGCGCTCGTGGCGCCGAAGGCCGTGCCGAGGGCGAGCGCGGCTGCCGAGACAGCGACGGCGACCGAGAGGCGACGGGAACGTCGAGTGCTCATGCGGGTCCTTTCACAGGGAACTCCCGGGGGATGGCGGGATGCCGCACATCGTCGTGGCGCGCGTCTGTGAAAGTGGTGGGAGCCGGCTGCCAGTTCCCTGCCACTTCCTCCCGGTCTGCACCGGGGCGGACCGGGCGCAAGCAGGAGGAACGGGGCGCGCCCGCCTCGTGCGGTGGTCGACGGGGACTGGCGGTATCGTCGTGCGAGCACATGACCTGGGTCGGCCCGTGGGCCACCCGACCGGGAAGGCACAACGCGTGGCTCGACTCTTCGGCACGGACGGCGTCCGTGGCATCGCCAACCAGGACATCACCGCCGAGCTGGCCCTCGACCTCTCGGTCGCGGCTGCGCACGTGCTCGGCGAGGTCGGGGAGTTCAACGGGCACCGGCCCGTGGCCGTCGTCGGGCGCGACCCGCGCGCGTCCGGTGAGTTCCTCGCCGCGGCGACGATCGCCGGGCTCGCCTCGGCGGGCGTCGACGTGCGCGACGCCGGCGTCCTGCCGACGCCGGCCATCGCCTACCTCGTGGCCGAGCAGGACGCCGACCTCGGCGCCATGCTGTCGGCCTCGCACAACCCGATGCCCGACAACGGCCTGAAGTTCTTCGCCCGGGGCGGGCACAAGCTCGCCGACGAGCTCGAGGACCGCATCGAAGCGCGGCTGCGCGCCGACTGGCAGCGACCCGTCGGGGGTGCCGTGGGCCGGATCACCACGCTCGAGGACGGCGCCGACCGGTACGTGCGTCACCTGCTGTCCGTCCTGCCGCACCGCCTCGACGGCCTGCACGTCGTCATCGACGCCGCTCACGGGGCCGCGTCGGAGGTTGCCCCACGCGTCTTCCGCGAGGCCGGCGCCACCGTCACGACGATCGGCTGCGAGCCCGACGGCATCAACATCAACGACGGCTTCGGCTCCACCCACACCGACGCCCTCAAGGCGGCCGTCCTCGAGGCGGGCGCCGACCTCGGGATCGCTCTCGACGGCGACGCCGACCGCTGCCTCGCCGTCGACGCCGCGGGCCGTGAGGTCGACGGCGACCAGATCATGGCCATCCTCGCGCTGGCCATGAAGGAGCAGGGCGTGCTGCGCGGCGACACCCTCGTCGCGACGGTCATGAGCAACCTCGGCATGATCCACGCCCTCGCCGACGCCGGCATCAGCGTCGTGCAGACGGCCGTCGGCGACCGCTACGTCCTCGAGGGGATGAAGGAGGGTGGCTTCGTCCTCGGCGGCGAGCAGTCCGGCCACGTCGTCATGCTCGAGCACGGCACGACCGGCGACGGCACCCTGACCGGCCTCATGCTGGCCTCGCGCGTCGCGGCGAGCGGGCGCCCCCTCGCCGACCTCGCGACGGTGATGTCGCACTTCCCGCAGGTGCTCGTCAACGTCAAGGACGTCGACAAGTCGGCCCTCGAGGCCAACTCCGTCGTCGCCGAGGCGGTGCGCGTGGCCGAGGGTGAGCTCGGCAGCACCGGCCGCGTCCTGCTGCGCAAGTCGGGCACCGAGCCGGTCGTGCGCGTCATGGTCGAGGCTGCCGACGGCGACCAGGCCCGGCTGCTGGCCGACCGACTCGTCGGCGTCGTCAGGGCCGAGCTCAGCCTCTGACGCGTCGCGTCGACAAACGGGATGCCCCGGTGGGGCGTGCTGCGTAGGGTCGCGTCATGCCCGACGCCGCCACCACCGCCGCCACCGACACCAGCGACGCGAACCCACTGCTCGAGCCGAGCACGCTGCCGTTCTCGCTGCCGCCGTTCGCCCAGATACGGGTCGAGCACTACGGCCCGGCCCTCGACGCCGGCATGGCCGAGCACCGCGCCGAGGTGGAGGCGATCGCCGGCAGCACCGAGCCGCCGACCTTCGAGAACACCGTTGTCGCGCTCGAGCGGTCGGGTCGGCTGCTGAGCCGGGTCAGCCTCGCCTTCTTCGGCACGTCGAGCTCGCTGGCCACCGCCGAGATGCAGGCCCTCGAGGAGGAGTACGCGCCGAGGCTCACCGCCCACGGCGACGCCGTCCGCCTCGACCCACGCGTCTACGCGCGCATCGCGGCGGTGCACGGCGACACGGAGGCGATGGCGGCCCTCGACGCAGAGTCGCGTCGGCTCGTCGAGCGACACCTGACCGAGATGACCGTCGCCGGCGCAGGCCTCGACGACGACGCGAAGGACCGGCTTCGCGACCTCAACGGCCGGCTCGCGACGCTGAACACGCGCTTCGAGAAGCAGCTGCTGTCCGACTCCAACGACCTCGCCGTCCTCGTCGAGGACGCCGCGCAGCTCGAGGGCCTCACCGCAGGCGAGGTCTCCGCTGCGGCGGAGGCGGCTCGTGAGCACGGCCACGACGGGGCCTGGCTCGTCACCCTCGTCCTGCCGACGAGCCATCCGCACCTGGCTTCCCTGACCGACCGCGACCTGCGCCGCCGCATCCAGGACGCGCAGACGAGCCGCGGCAACCGCGGGAACGCCGACGACACGAAGGACCTCGTCCTGCAGATCGTGCGGCTGCGGGCGGAGCGGGCCCGGCTGCTCGGCTACGACACGCACGCCGGCGCGGCCCTGGCCGACTCGACCGCCCGCTCGCCCGAGCGCGTCCTCGAGCTGCTCGGTCGTCTGGCGCCCGCCGCGGCCCGCAACATCGAGCGAGAGCGCGAGCTGCTAGAGCGGGACGCCGGCCGCCCGGTGGAGGCGCACGACTGGGCGTTCTGGTCGGAGAAGGTGCGTGCGTCGACGTACGACGTCGACCTCGCCGCGATGCGTCCCTACTTCGAGGCCGAGCGGGTGCTCCAGGACGGCATCTTCCTCGCCGCGGAGCGGCTCTACGGCCTCACCTTCCACGAGCGCGACGACCTCGTCGGCTACCACCCCGACGTCCGTGTGTTCGAGGTGCACGACGCCGACGGCACCCCGTTCGGCCTCTACCTGCTCGACCTCTACACCAGAGACACGAAGAAGGGTGGTGCGTGGATGAACAGCCTCGTCCACCAGAACACCCTGCTCGGCCAGTCGAGCGCCGTCGTCGTCAACAACCTCAACGTGCCCAAGCCCGGCGACGGCGAGCCGACCCTGCTCACCTACGACGAGACCCGCACCTTCTTCCACGAGTTCGGGCACGCGATCCACGGCCTGCTCGCGCGGGTCACCTACCCGCACTTCGCCGGCACCCGGGTGTTCCGCGACTTCGTCGAGTACCCGAGCCAGGTGAACGAGATGTGGATGCTCTGGCCGGAGGTGCTCGGCAGCTATGCCGTGCACCACCAGACGGGGGAGCGGCTGCCCCAGGAGCTCGTCGACCGGCTCGTCGCCGGGCAGTCGTGGGGCGAGGGATTCGCGACGGGGGAGTACCTCGCGGCAGCGCTGCTCGACCAGGCCTGGCACGCGCTGACGGTCGAGGAGGCCGAGGCGGTCACCGACGTCGAGGAGTTCGAGGCGCAGGCCCTGGCGAAGGTCGGGCTCGCGAACCCGCTCGTGCCGCCGCGCTACCGGTCCACGTACTTCGCGCACACGTTCTCCTACTCCTACGACGCGCAGTACTACGCCTACATCTGGAGCGAGGTGCTCGACGCCGACACGGTCGCGTGGTTCCGCGAGAACGGGGGTCTGACCCGGGAGAACGGCGACCGCTACCGCCGGTACGTCGTCGGCATCGGCGGGTCGGTCGACCCGCTCGCCTCCTACCGGGAGTTCCGCGGCGCCGACGCCGACATCCGCCACCTCCTCGAGCGTCGCGGCCTCGACTGAAGGCCTGCTGGCAGACTCGGGTCGTGAGCCACGTCAACGTCGTGCCCCTCTCGCGACGCATGCAGCCTCGGGACCCGCACGAGGAGCACCGCGTCGCGACGCCGCTCGAGCTGTTCTTCGACCTCGTCTTCGTCGTCGCCATCGCCAGTGCGGCGGCGCAGTGGCACCACGGACTTGCTGCCGGACACCTCGGCGAGCTCGTCAACTTCGTCATGGTGTTCTTCGCCATCTGGTGGGCGTGGATGAACTACACGTGGTTCGCCTCGTCCTACGACTGCGACGACGTGCCCTACCGGCTGCTGACGTTCGCGATCATGGCCGGGTCGCTCATGCTCGCCGCCGGCATCCCCGAGCTCTTCCTCACCGAGCAGTCGGGGCTCGTCGTCGGCGGCTACGCGCTGATGCGGTTCGCCATGGTCGCGATGTGGCTGCGCGCCGCCAGGAGCCATCCGGAGGGCCGGCGCACCGCGCTGACCTACGCCGTGGGCATCTCCGCCGTCCAGGTGCTGTGGATCGGCCGGCTCCTCATCCAGGACCGCACGGCGCTCATGGTGACGTTCTTCGCCCTCGTGGTCCTCGAGCTGCTCGTGCCGGTCGTCGCCGAGCGGAGCGGCATCACGCCGTTCCACCCGCACCACATCGCCGAGCGCTACGCCCTGCTGACGCTCATCGTGCTCGGGGAGGTCGTCCTCGCGTCGGTGCAGGCCGTGCAGGGAGCGCTGGCCACCGGTGCGGCGGGCGGCCTGCGGGCCCTCGTCGTCGGCGGGCTGCTCATCGTCTTCTCGATGTGGTGGCTCTACTTCAAGCGCGAGCACGCGGGCCTGTTCGAGGGGTCCATCGCCAGCGTCTTCCTGACGGGCTACGGGCACTACCTCGTGTTCGCGTCCGTGGCGGCGACGGGTGCGGGGCTCGCTGCTGCGGTGGACGTCGTGCAGAGTCACGCGGAGGCGTCCGCGCGCGTCGTCGGTCTGGCTCTGACCGGTGCTGTCGCCGTCTACGTGTGGTGCCTGACGGCGATGCACTCGATGGCCGGCGCGCCGGCCGCCGAACGGCGCGTCGGCATCGGCGTGGGTCTGCTCGTGCTCGTCGTCGCGGCCGTGGCGCAACCGATCGGCGTCACGGTGCTCGTCACCGGCCTGGTGCTCGCGGCCGCCGTGGCCCACCACGTCTGGAGCACCCGCTGAGGCAATCGAAAGAGCAGTTCGTCCCCGTGATCGAAAGAGCAGTTCGTCCCCGTGATCGTGAGCGCGCGGTCCACTGGCAGGGGACGAACTGCTCTTTCGATCAGGTCAGGCGACGTGGCGCAGCAGGCCCGTGTCGACGTCGTAGATGAACCCGGCGACCTGCGTGCCCTGGGCGATGAGGGGGTGCGAGCGCACCCGGGCGAGGTCCTCGCGCAGGGCCCGCTCCTGGTCGGCGATGGCGTGGAAGTGCATCCACGACGCGTCCTCGCCGGCGCTCGCGCCGACGCGCTCGCGCAGCTCGGCCTCGGTGTTGGAGGCCATGGCGCACCTCGTGTGCGGCACGACGAGGATGCGCTCGACGCCGAGCAGGTGCGTGGCGAGCACGAGCGCCTCGAGGGCGTCGGAGCCGACGCGCCCGCCGGGGTTGCGGAAGATCTTCGCGTCGCCGGGCTTGAGGCCGACGAGCTGCAGCGGCGCGATGCGCGAGTCCATGCAGGTGACGATGGCGACGCCCGCACGGGCGATGCCGTCGAAGCCAGCCATGTCGAAGTTGTCGGCGTACTCGCGGTTGGCGGCTACGAGATCCTCGAAACCGGCTGGTGCGGAAGCGTTCTCGGTCAATGCAGTTGTCTCCTTGTTCACTCGAGCCCGGGGCGCTTGGCGATGGTGAAGGCGACCGGCTTGCTCACCTCGGCGAAGAAGTCGTTGCCCTTGTCGTCGACCACGATGAAGGCGGGGAAGTCCTCCACGTCGATCTTCCACACCGCCTCCATGCCGAGCTCCTCGTACTCGAGGACCTCGACGTGCTTGATGCAGTCCTGGGCCAGGCGCGCGGCCGGGCCGCCGATCGAGCCGAGGTAGAAGCCGCCGTGCTCGTGGCAGGCGTCGGTGACCTGCTTGCTCCGGTTGCCCTTGGCGAGCATCACCTTGCTGCCGCCGGCGGCCTGGAACTGGTCGACGTAGGAGTCCATCCGGCCGGCCGTCGTGGGGCCGAAGGACCCCGACGGCATGCCCTCGGGCGTCTTGGCCGGCCCGGCGTAGTAGACGGGGTGGTCCTTGAGGTACTGCGGCATGTCGTCGCCGGCGTCGAGGCGTTCCTTGATCTTGGCGTGCGCGATGTCGCGGGCCACGACGAGCGGACCGCTGAGCGAGAGGCGCGTCTTGACCGGGTGCCTGCTCAGCTCGGCGAGGATGTCGTCCATCGGCTGGTTGAGGTCGATCTTGACGACGACGTTGCGGCTCGTCGAGCTGACGCCGATGGCGTCGTCCTCGTGGTCGCCGAGGTCGACCGAGCCGGCGTCGGGAAGGAAGCGGGCCGGGTCGGTCTCGAGCTGCTCGATGAAGACGCCCTCGGGCGTGATCTTGCCGAGCGCCTGGCGGTCGGCGGAGCACGACACGGCGATGGCCACGGGCAGCGACGCGCCGTGGCGGGGGAGTCGCACGACGCGGACGTCGTGGCAGAAGTACTTGCCGCCGAACTGGGCGCCGATGCCGAACTGGCGGGTCAGCTCGAGCACCTGCTCCTCGAGCTCGGTGTCGCGGAACGCGTGCGCCGTCATCGAGCCGCTCTTGGGCAGGCTGTCCAGGTACTTGGCGGACGCGTACTTGGCTGTCTTCAGGGCGAACTCGGCGCTCGTACCGCCGATGACGATGGCCAGGTGGTACGGCGGGCAGGCCGCGGTGCCGAGCGAGCGCAGCTTCTCGTCCAGGAAGCGCATCATGGCCTCCTCGTTGAGGATGGCCTTGGTCTCCTGGTAGAGGAAGCTCTTGTTGGCCGACCCGCCGCCCTTGGCCATGAAGAGGAACTTGTACGACGTCTCGTGCCCGGGCAGCGTGTCGGCGTAGAGCTCGATCTGGGCCGGGAGGTTCGAGCCGGTGTTCTTCTCCTCCCACGTCGTCAGCGGCGCCATCTGGGAGTAGCGCAGGTTGAGCCGCGTGTACGCGTCGTAGACGCCCTCGGCCACGGCCCGCTCGTCGGTGCCCTCGGTCAGCACGTGCTGACCGCGCTTGCCCATGACGATGGCGGTGCCCGTGTCCTGGCACATGGGCAGCACGCCGCCGGCGGCGATGTTCGCGTTCTTGAGCAGGTCGAGCGCGACGAACTTGTCGTTGTTGCTCGCCTCGGGGTCCTCGAGGATGTTGCGCAGCTGCTGCAGGTGCCCGGGCCGCAGGTAGTGCGCGATGTCGTGCATCGCGGTCTCGGTGAGCAGGCGAAGCGCCTCGGGGTCGACCTCGAGGAAGGTGCGGCCTCCGGGACCCTCGACGGTTCGTACCCCGTCGGTGGTGAGCAGGCGGTACGGCGTCTCGTCGGCGCCGATGGGCAGCAGGTCCTCGTAGGCGAACTCGACCACGACAGCTCCTTGGTGCGTCGGTTGCAGCTGCGACGCCGCCCCACGGGCGGCGCCCGGACCACGACGGCTCCGGCCGGCGAAGCGGCCGTGGACGCGAAAGTCCCCTCCCAGCCTAGTGATGGCCGGGAGGGGACCTTCGCGCAGGTGGTGCTGTGGGCCTCCTCAGCCCTTGACGGCGCCGGAGGTCATGCCGCGGACCATGAACCGCTGGAGGGCGAAGAACACGATGAGCGGGACGATCATCGTGATGAACGCGCCGGCGGTGAGCAGCTCCGCGCCCTGGCCCTGCGTGCCGAGCAGCTGCTGGAGCTTGACGATGACCGTCGTGTTGCCGCTGTTGAGGAACAGCTTGGCGATGAGCAGGTCGTTCCACACCCAGAGGAACTGCAGGGTGGCGAAGGCCGCGACGGCCGGGATCGACATCGGGAACACGAGGCGCCAGAACGTCTGGTAGTGCGAGCAGCCGTCGATCTTGGCCGACTCGATGACGCTCTTGGGCAGCGTGCTCATGTAGTTGCGCAACGTGTAGATGCACAGTGGCATGCCGAAGCCGGTGTGCAACAGCCACACGGCGATGTACTGGCCCGAGATGCCGAGGCCACGCGGGCCCAGGATGTTCAGCATCGGCTGGAACGCCACCTGGATGGGCACCACCATGACGCCGATGATGAGCAGGAAGATGAACTCCTTGAACGGGAAGTTCATGAACGTGAAGGCGTAGGCCGCGAACGCCGCGAACATGATCGGGATGACCGTCGCGGGGATGGCCACCACGATGCTGTTGATGAAGCCGCTCGCGAAGTCCTGCCCGCTCCACACCCCCTGGTAGTTGCTCGTCGTCCAGTTGGCACTGCCTGGGTTGAACAGCGCCGTCCACCACCCCGACGACGCGGCGTCGTCGCGGGTGCGGAAGGAGGTGACGAGCAGACCGATGGTCGGGATCGTCCAGAGGAGCGCGAAGATCGTCATGGTGACGATCGAGAACGGGCTGAGCGGCCGCCCGTCCTTCATGAGTCGCCTGCTCATCGGTTCGCCTCCTCGTCCTTGAAGTGCTTGATCTGGTACCAGATCAAGGGGATGACCGCGACGAGCAGGACGACGACGATGGCAGTCGCCTGACCAGCCTCGCTCGCGGCGAACAGCTTGTTGAAGAAGAGGTTCGCGATGACGTTGGTGTTGTAGTTGCCGTTCGTCGTCACGTACACGATGTCGAAGACCTTGAGCACGAGGATGAACACCGTCACGAAGACCGTGATGATCGTGCCCTTGATCTGCGGCACGACGACCCGCCAGAAGATCTGGAACTCCGTGGCGCCGTCGATGCGCGCCGCCTCGATGGTGTCGTCGGGAACGCCCTTGATCGCCGAGGACAGCAGGACCATGGCGAACCCGACCTGCAGCCAGATGAGGATCACCATGAGCAGGAGCGAGTTGAGCTTGGCCGTCGAGATCTGCAACCACGTCTGCGGGTCGCCGCCGAGCCCGGTCCAGATCGCGTTGAGCAGGCCGGTCTGGGCCTCACCCGGGTTGTTGTACGCGTAGACGAGGCCCCAGATCGCCGAGGCGCCGACGAACGAGATCGCCATCGGCATGAACACGAGGCTCTTGGCGACCTTCTCCCCGAGCGCCGACAGCTTGTCGGACAGGACGGCGACGCCGACGCCGAAGCCGACGACGACCGCCGGCACGATGATGAGCCACAGGATGTTGTTGAGGATCGAGTTCCAGAACTCGCTGTCGCCGAAGATCGTCTTGTAGTTCTGCAGGCCGACGTAGGCGGTGCTGTCGGCGTTGGCGAACGAGTAGTTGATGGTCTGGAACGTCGGGTAGATGAGCATCAGCGCGACGAAGAACAGAGCCGGCAGCAGGAAGGCGTACGGGATCACTCCCTCGGACAGGCGTGAGGGCAGGCCCTCGACGAACATGTTGAGGAAGAAGAAGATCGCCCCGGCGCCACCGACCCCGGCGATGATGGCGAGCAGGCCGATGACGACCTTGTTGCCGAACCACTGGGGGTAGAAGCCGAACGCGAGGAACAGGTTGCCGAGGAACCAGACCACGACGACCATGCCGACGACGCCGAGGATGATCTTGAGCGGGTTGGCCCGCAGCGCGGCCTCGGGGTCGCTCGGGCGCGACCTACTTCCTTGCGTGATGGATGCGGTGTCGGCGGTCATGACTTCGGCCAGGAGTTCTCGATGTTGTCGACCGTCTGCTGGGTCGGCTGGCCGTTCATCCACTTGACCATCTCGGTCCAGAACGTGCCCGACCCGACGGCCTTGGGCATGCTGTCGGAGCCGTCGTAGCGCAGGGCGCTCGCGGCGCCGGCCAAGGCGGCGATCTCCTTGGTGGTCTTGTCCGGGTAGTTGCTCGCGTCGAAGGTCTTGTGCGGCGAGAGCCACCCGCCGGCCTTGGCCCACTCGGCACCGAACTTGTCGGAGGTCAGGAACTGCATGACCTTCTGCGCGTCGGGGTCGCCGCCGTTGAAGAGCCCGGCGATGTCGCCACCACCGAGGACGACGGGGCTGTCGTAGCCGCCCTTCCACTGCGGGAAGACCATGATGCCGACCTTGTTGTCGAGGTCGGCCTGGACCGGCTTGGGCAGGAAGGTCGTGATGAAGTTGCCCTGGCGCAGGAGCATGCACTTGGCCGGGGTCTGGAACGCCGGGTTCATGGCGTCACCGAACGCGGTGTTGAGGATGCCCTTGGGGCCACCGAAGGAGTTGTTGTCGTCCTTGATGATCTTGCCGACCTCGTCGAAGGCCTTGACGACCTTGGGGTCGTTGAACGGGATGCGGTGGGCCACCCAGTCGTCGTAGACCTGCGGGCCGTACATCGACAGCATCAGCTGCTCGATCCAGTCCGTGCCGACCCAGCCGGTGGCCTGGTCCGAACCCCAGGCCTCGCACCAGGGGGAGACGCCGCCGGCCTTGATCTTGTCGATGACCTGGGACTGGAGGTCCTGGAAGGTGTTGAACCGCGTCGGGTAGCCGGCCTTGGTCCAGGCGTCCTTCGGGTACCAGAGGACGCTCTTGAAGGCCATGCGCATCGGGGCGCCGTAGACGCGGCCCTTGTAGCGGCCGGCGTCGAGGAAGCCCTTGATGAGGGTGCGGTCGAGCTGGTCGTAGTTGAGGAAGGTGTCGATCGGCTGGATCTTGCCCTGGGCGGCGAACTCGAGCAGGCCACCGGGCTGCGGGAACAGGCCGATGTCGGGGGAGTCGCCGGACTGGACCTTCTGCTTGATCGTCGTGGTGAAGTCCTGGTCGGAGGTGTACTGCACCTTGATGCCGGTCTGCTGCTCGAACTTGGCGAGCGAGGCGTTGAAGTTTTTCTCCTCGTCGCCACCGAAGGCGCCGAGGATGGTGACGACCTTGTCGTTGGGGGCACTGCCCCCCTGGGCCACGGCGTTGCCGCCGCCGCCGGCACCCCCGCCACCGCCGCCGGCGTTGGGGTTCTGCAAGCACCCGGACAACAGCGCCATCGCGGCCGCGACCGCACCTGCCGTCGTGAGGGCCCGTCTCGGAAAACCGGTCATGCTCGCTCCTCGTCGTTGAGTCGTGCCGTCGATCCCCGCCGACCACGTGAGCAGAGTCACGTTTCGTAGTCCATTCCTACCGCGACGGAGGGGGGCGGTCCAGCGTCGCTACCGCACCGTGATCTTGCGGCCGGTGGTGCCGAAGCGCTCGATGGGACGTATGGGGCACCGCGCTCATACCCGTAGCGTCGCTGTTCGCCGCGGTGGTCGCGTCACACCCGTGCCACGCGAAGGGGCCCCCACCGCGGTCGCGGTGGGGGCCCCTCGGCGGGTGTGCGGCGGGCTCAGACGCAGCGCCCGTTCTTGCAGTCGTGGTCGAACAGCGCCCGCGCGAGCACGGTCGTCATGTCGGCCGGGGTCGGCGCCGAGTAGAAGTCGGAGTACGTCATCTTCGAGATCGCCGTCAGTGCCGTGGCGTCGACGTCGGGCCCGATGCCGATCGTCGTGATGGCGATCGGCTTGTTCGGGTCGCTCGCGGAGCGCAGGTTGGCCTTGAGCTGCTCGAGGGAGATGCCGGCCGGGTCCTCGTTGCGACCGTCGGTGAGGATGACGACGGCGTTGACGCGTTCGGGGTCGTACTGCGCCTTGGCCTTCTGGTAGGCGGCCCAGATCGTGTCGTAGAGGCCGGTGCCGCCGCCGACGTTCTTCGACAGCGTCGCGGCCGCGGTGGCGACCTGCGCGCGGTGGCTGTCGTCGTCGAGGCGGCCGATCGGGGCCAGCTCACGCCAGTCCCGGCCGGGGCCGCCCTTGTCGATGGAGAAGATCCAGAGGCCGAGCTTCGTCGTCTTGGGCAGGGCCGAGAGGGCGATGCCGGCGGCCTCCTGGGTGATGGCCACGCGCGTGCTGTTGCCGACCTTGTCGTTCATCGACCCCGAAACGTCGAACACCGACAGGATCGAGAAGTCGGTCGTCGCAGACTGCCACGTGTCGGTCGCGGCCGACACGGTGGCGGCGTCCGGCGTCGGGCCGATCTTGACGTCGCCGATGCTGCCGGTGGGCGTCGGCATCGTCACCGGCACCGCGCTGGAGCGGATGCCGTACTGCGCGAGGATCTTGGCGGCGTCCGGCGTCATGAGGTAGGTGCGGAGCATCTCCACGGCCTGGGCCTTGACGGGGTCGGTGGCGACGTTGATGAGGGAGAACTCGAAGGCGGGCGTCCCCTCGCTCGGGGTCACCGACACCATGCGATGGTCGGGGTAGAGCCGGTTGTGGTCGATGAGGTCAGCCTCGGCGACGGGGAACGAGGCAGCGTCCTGCGGCTTGGCGTTGTAGGTCGAGAAGAGCTCGTCGATCGAGGAGGCAGCACCCTTGGCGAGCGTGGGGATGACGACGCGGCCCTGCTCGGTGCTCAGCTGGGGCAGCGCCGAGGCCAGCGTCAGCATGCCGGCGGTCGTCGAGCGCGGGTCGCTCATCCGGATCGGGGAGTCCGAGCCGACGAGCTCGAGCCACGTCGGCTGCCCGTCGAGGGCCTTGGCGCGCGCGGGGTCCATGGCGATCACGAGCGGGCTCTTGGCGAAGGGCTTGGCGACCTTGGCGTTGATCTTGGCGGACTCGTTGACCCGCTCGACCCAACGCTCGGAGTCGGGGATCCACCCGTCGGGGCGGTTCGGCTGACCCTGGCCGAGGCCGATCATGGCCTCGATCGGGGTCTTGCTGCGCACGACGAAGTCGACGCACGGCGAGTCTGGGTCCGCCTGGTACTCCTTGGCGAGCGCGAGGACGGCGGGCTGCGCCGCCTCGGACACCCAGAGCGAGACCGGCGTGCGCTCCGGGCAGGACTTGCCCGGCGTACCGGTCAGGGCGGCGACGGGTGCCTGGTCGCGGCCTTGCCACCACGTGAAGCCACCCGCGCCGGCGCCGACGACCACGAGCACCAGGGCGAGCGCGACGGCGATCCGCCGGTTGCGACGGCTGCGGGCCAGCTTGGCCTCGAGCGCCTTACGGGCGGCACGGCCCTCGAGAAGGCTCTGCTCGTACGGGCCGAGGGGGCGACGTGGAGGGGTCGGGTTGGACACGGGGTTTCCTCACATGAGGACGCCCCGGTGCCGGGACGTCGGGGTGAACCACCGAGCAACGGTACCGGGCGGCTCGCGCAGAATGGTGCCTGAACTGTCGCGCGTTTGTCGAATGCCCGAAATGTCCTATCGCAGCGTGGATCTCGTCGGTGCGAACGCGCCCGCTCGCTGCACCGTCAGGGCCCCGGTCAGCAGGGCGCGCTCGACCGCAGGCGTCACGTCGGCCAGCGTCGCGGCGTGCAGCCGCTCGCGGGACGCGGCTCCGCCGAGCAGGCCGGCGTCGAGCAGCCCCGAGATGAGACCTGCCATGAAGGAGTCGCCCGCGCCCACGGTGTCGACGACGTCGACGCTCGGGGCGGGCAGGGACACCTGCTCGCCGGTGACGGTGACCCGCACGAGGGCGCCCTGCCCACCGCGCGTCACGACGACGACGGCCGGGCCGAGCTCGCCCCAACCGCGCACGACGTCGTCGAGGGACTCGCCCGGGCAGAGCCACTCGACGTCCTCGTCGGACAGCTTGACGACGTCGGCCAGGGCGACGGCGGCCTCGATGACCCGCCGCGCGTCGGCCGGGGCGCCCATGAGCGTCGGGCGGGCGTTGGGGTCGTAGGAGACGGTGGCACCGGCGCCCCGGGCCGCCTCGAGCACGGCGCGAACCTCGTGGCCCCCGGGCTCGATGACCGCGGCGATGCTGCCGGTGTGCACGTGGCCGTAGGCCTGCAGGTTGGGCACCGGTGCGACGTGCCACTCGAGGTCGAAGACGTAGGTGGCCGCGCCCGACGCGTCGAGCGTCGCGTGCGCGAGGGAGGTGGCGGCGGCCTCGCGGGACCCCTCGGTCAGGGTGACCCCGCGCTCGGCGCAGTGTGCGGCGATGCGCTCGCCGCGGGCGTCGTGACCGATCCACGTGGCCAGGTCGACCGGGTGATCGAGCGCGGCCAGGCCGAAGGCGACGTTGGCCGGGCTGCCCCCGACGTGCTCGGCGGTGGCGCCGTCGGGCGTCGTCACGGCGTCGACGAGCGCCTCACCGACGACGAGCGTGCGGATGTCGGACACGCGCGCCCCCTCAGGCGTCGACCATGTCGGCGCTGCCGAACCAGCCCGGACGGTCGAAGCGGTGCTCGCTGTCGATGGTGCGGATCGTGCCGCTGCGCGAACGCATGACGAGGGAGTTGGTCCGAGCCGACTTGGCGCCGTAGCGGACTCCGCGCAGCAGCTCGCCGTCGGTGATGCCGGTGGCCACGAAGAAGCACTCGCCGACGACGAGGTCATCGGTGGACAGCACCCGGTCGAGGTCGTGGCCGGCGTCGAGGGCCTTCTGGCGCTCCTCGTCGTCCTTCGGCCACAGCTTGCCCTGGATGACGCCACCGGTGCACTTGATGGCGCAGGCCGCGATGATGCCCTCCGGGGTGCCGCCGATGCCGAGGAGCAGGTCGACGCCGGTGCCGGGGCGGGCCGCCATGACGGCGCCGGCGACGTCGCCGTCGACGATGTAGCGGATGCGGGCGCCGGTGTCGCGGATCTGCTGGGCGAGTCCCTCATGGCGGGGCCGGTCGAGCATGACCACGGTGACGTCGGCCGGGGTCTCCTTCTTGGCCTTGGCGATCCGGCGGATGTTCTCGGCGACGGGAAGCCGGATGTCGACGACCTCGGCCGCCTCGGGCCCGGTGGCGAGCTTGTCCATGTAGAACACCGCCGACGGGTCGTACATGGCGCCACGGTTGGCGACGGCCATGACCGCGACCGCGTTGTTCATGCCCTTGGCCGTGAGGGTCGTCCCGTCGATGGGGTCGACGGCGACGTCGACCTCGGGGCCCGTGCCGTCGCCGACCTGCTCACCGTTGAAGAGCATGGGGGCGTTGTCCTTCTCGCCCTCGCCGATGACGACGACGCCGCGCATGCTGACGGTGGAGATCATGGCGCGCATCGCCTCGACGGCGGCGCCGTCGGCCTTGTTCTTCTCACCGCGGCCGACCCACCGGCCACCCGCCATGGCGGCGGCCTCGGTGACCCTCACCAGCTCGAGGGCGAGGTTGCGATCGGGCTGGCTGTGCTTCATCGGGTCCTCCGTCGGCGCAGAACGAGTCCGCGCCAGCCTAGCGGTGGCCGGACCCGCGTTTGGACGGCGTCCGCACGTCGGGGACGATGGGGGCATGAGCACGACCTCCACCCCCTCGCCGACCGACCTGCCGGGTCAGCAGCCGGTGGAGGAGCCTGCGGCACCGCGCAGCCGGTACTCGATGGGCACGCTGCCCAACATGCTGCGCTCGATGCTCGTCATCGGCCTGTTCGTCCTCGCGCTCGTGGCCATCGTGCCGCGCACCGACCACGTCGACCGGCCCGCCGTCGACGCGCTCGACAAGGCGCGTCAGGTCGCGGCCCAGGCGAAGATGACCGTCCAGCTGCCACAGGGCCTCGGGTCCGGCTGGGTGCCGACCGTCGCGTCGTACGCACCCGGCACCGAGAAGGTCCGCACCTTCACGACGGTGTGGACGACGCCGAATGGGGCGGACATCAGCCTCAAGCAGGCCGTCAACCCGACCGACGGCTGGCTGCGCCGCTCGGTCAACGACGGTGACGCCGCCGGCACGGTGCAGGTGTCGGGCCGCAGCTTCGAGCGGTTCACCGCCTCGGACGCCGGTCAGGTGGCCTACGTCGTGCGCGGCACCGGCGCGACGCAGCCGACCATCGTCGCCTCGGGCAACGCGTCCGAGGACGAGCTCAAGGCGTTCGTCGCGGCGATGCGCCCGGTGCAGCCGGCAGCGGCACCCTGACGCCGGGGCCCTGACGCGTAGGGCGGTCGCTCAGGACTCGTCGTCGAAGACGGCGTCGTCGGCGTGCAGCGGGTTGCCCTGGGCGGGCGCGGGGGCGCCGCCGCGGGTGGCCCGCTCGATCTCGGCCTGGGCGCCGTCGAGCCAGGTCGCGCAGTGCGCGGCCAGGGCCTCGCCCCGGCGCCACAGGTGCATGGAGTCCTCGAGCGGGGCCTGACCGGCCTCCAGCCGCGCGACGATCCCGACGAGCTCCTCGCGGGCGTCCTCGTACCGCAGCCCGGCGATGTCGGGGAAGTCGGCGGTGCTGGCGGTGGGAGATGCGTCGGACATGCGCGTCACCCTACGGTGTCGGGCCGACGTCGCCGTCGGCGTGCGGGGTCGGCGTCGCCTGCTCCGAATCCGCCGTGGGGGCGGCCGGCTTCGTCGACGTCGTTGTCTTCGTGGGCGCGGACTTCCGGGCCGGCGTGGTGCGTGCCGTGCTCTTCGCCGTCGGCTTCTTCGTCTCCGCGGTCTTCGCCGAAGCGGTCTTCGCCGTGGCCTTGCTCGCCATGGCCTTGCGCGCCGTCGCCTTCTTCGGCGTCGTCACCTTCTTCGGCGTCGTCGCGGCGCCGTCGGTGCCGGTGCTGACCGGCCGGACGCCGAAGTCGCCGCGGGCGACGCGGACGCGCAGCAGCTCACCGACGCCGACGTCGTCGCGGTCCATGACGACCCGTCCGTCGCGATGCTGGACGACGGCGTAGCCGCGCTCGAGCGTCGACTGCGGCGAGAGCGCGACGACCTGCCGACGCAGGTGCTCGGCCTCGTCGGCCGCCCGGTGCAGGCGTGCCTCGAGACGCGTCGCCGCCCGGTCTCGGAGGGAGGCCAGCTCGACGCGTCGCTGGCGCACGAGCGCGACGGGGTCGGCCATGACGGGGCGCGACACGAGTGCCCGCAGCCCCGCGCGCTCGTGCTCGAGGCGTCGGGCCAGGGCCCGGCGCAGGCGCTCGCGGCCGGTGTCGACGGTGCCGCGTTCGTGGGCGGCGTCGGGCACGACGCGCTTGCCGGCGTCGGTGGGGGTGGAGGCACGCCAGTCGGCGACGAGGTCGAGCAACGGCTGGTCGACCTCGTGGCCGATGGCACTGATGACCGGGGTGCGGGCCTCGGCGACGGCCCGGACCATCGCCTCGTTGGAGAAGGGCAGCAGCTCCTCGAGGGCGCCACCACCGCGGGCCACGATGATGACGTCGACGTGGGGATGGGCGTCGAGCTCACGCAGCGCCGCGACGACCTCGGTGACGGCGTTGGTGCCCTGCACCGCAACCTCGCGCAGTTCGAAACGTACCGCGGGCCAACGGCGCCGGGCGTTCTCGACGACGTCGCGCTCGGCGGCCGAGCCCCGGCCCGTGATGAGCCCGACGCGGTGGGGCAGGAACGGGATGGGTCGTTTGCGGTCGGCGTCGAAGAGCCCCTCGGCGGCGAGCGTGCGCTTGAGGATCTCGACGCGGGCGAGGAGGTCACCGATGCCGACGGGGCGGATCTGCCGGGCCTCGAGCTGCAGGGTGCCGCGCTTGGTCCAGAACGTCGGCTTGGCCTGGAGCACGACGCGGGAGCCCTGGGCCAGCGGTATCGCCATGGCGTTGACGGCGTTCATCGGCACCGACACGGAGAGCGACATGTCGACGTCGGGGTCGCGGAGAGTCAGGTACGCCGTGCCGCCGCGCGGGTTGAACTGCACGACCTGCCCCTCGACCCACAGCTGGCTCATCCGGTCGACGTAGTCGCTGATCTTGAGGCTGAGCACGCGGACCGGCCAGGGCTGCTCGGCGGTGGTGTCGGCTGCCTTGTCCGGCAGCGGGTTCGGCAGGCTCACGCGGGCAACGATAAGGCGTTGCGGCGACAGGACCGCGTCCATACCGTCGATCCGGTGACGACACCGCTCGGGACGGACGCGACGACCTGGCTCGCCGACGCCTTCGACCTCGGCTCACCGGCCGGGTCCCGGTGGGTCGCGCGCGGGGCCATGGGCGTCGTGCATCGGCTCGACACGACGAGCGGGTCGTTCGCGGTGAAACGGGCCTTCTGGCAGGAGAACCCGCCGGAGGTGGCCGAAGCGCTCGCGGAGCGCGAGGTCGACCTCGTCGAGCGGGCCCGCGGCGTGGGCGTCCGTGCGCCTTGTCCGGTGCGGTCGCGGTCGGGGACCGTTCTCGCCCACGACCCACAGGGCGTCGCGTGGCGCGTCCACGAGTTCGCGCCCGGGGCAGTGCCGGATCGCTCCGACGAGGACGCGCAGCAGTGGGTCCTCCGCTGTGGGGCACGGATCCACCGGCTCGGCCTCGTCACGGCACCGAGTGAGGGTGTGCACCCCTTCTACACGACCGTCGACGTCGACTGGGCTGCCCTCGCCGACCGCGCCCGCGATGCCGGCACCGACTGGGCGCGGAGACTGGCCGGCCGGGCCGCCGAGCTCGCGGACCTCGCCGCCTGGGCCTCGGCGACGCCCCTCGGTCCGACCCGGCGATGTCACCGGGACCTCAAGGCGAACAACACGCTGCTCGAGCCCGACGGGCGCCGGTGGCTGCTCGACTGGGAGGACGCCGGACCGCACGACCCGGCGCGTGAGGTGGGCACGGTGCTGCTCCACCACGTCCCCGACGAGGGGGTGCTCGCGCGCCTCGCCGCGGCGTACGGGGCGGCCGGAGGGGTGGCGCTGCCAGAGGGTGGAGAGGTCTTCGCGAGCGGGATCGCCGTGTGGCTCAACTTCCTCGGCGGGCAGGTCGGCGTGCTCCTCGACCCTGACGCCGGCGCGGAGCACCAGGCCTTCGCGGCGCCCAAGGTTCGCGGCCTGCTCGACGACGTCCCGGACGCGTCCACGCTGGAGCGCTGCGGGCGCCTCGCGGCTCGGGCTGCCCGCGGCGGGGCCCGTACGATGGACCCATGAGCGCCACCCCCGAGACGCCCGCCCCGACCACCGGCACCGACACGCCCGACACCCCTGCCGCAGCGAGCAAGAAGGTCCTGCTCGCTGCGCCCCGCGGCTACTGCGCGGGCGTCGACCGAGCCGTCGTCACGGTCGAGAAGGCCCTCGAGCTCTACGGCCCGCCTGTGTACGTGCGCAAGCAGATCGTGCACAACAAGCACGTCGTCACGACCCTCGAGAAGCGCGGCGCGATCTTCGTCGACGAGACGGACGAGGTGCCCGAGGGTGCCACCGTCATCTTCTCGGCCCACGGCGTGGCCCCTGTCGTCCACGAGGAGGCCAGGGCCCGCAGCCTCAAGACGATCGACGCCACCTGCCCGCTCGTGACGAAGGTGCACCGCGAGGCGGTGCGGTTTGCGAGCGACGAGTTCGACATCCTGCTCATCGGCCACGAGGGCCACGAGGAGGTCGTCGGCACGAGCGGCGAGGCGCCCGAGCACATCACGCTCGTCGACGGCCCCGACGACGTCGACAACGTCACGGTCCGCGACCCCGAGAAGGTCGTCTGGCTCTCGCAGACGACGCTGTCGGTCGACGAGACGATGGAGACGGTCAAGCGCCTCAAGGAGAAGTTCCCGGCGCTGCAGAGCCCGCCCTCGGACGACATCTGCTATGCCACGCAGAACCGCCAGCTGGCCGTCAAGCAGATGGCCGGCGACACCGACCTCATGATCGTCGTCGGCTCGCGCAACTCCTCGAACTCGGTGCGCCTCGTCGAGGTCGCCCTCGAGCACGGTGCGCGCGCCGGGCACCTCGTCGACTACGCCGACGAGATCCAGGAGGAGTGGCTCGAGGGTGTCACCACGGTGGGCGTCACCTCTGGCGCCAGCGTGCCCGAGGTGCTCGTGCGCGACGTGCTGTCATGGCTCGCCGAGCGCGGCTACGGCGACGTCGAGGCCGTCATCGCGGCGGAGGAGTCGCTGCTCTTCTCGCTGCCCAACGAGCTGCGCCGCGACCTCAAGGCCCGCAAGGGCGAGGACTCCGGCACCGTGCGCCACGACGCCGCGTTCGAGGACGCCGGCTCGCTGCACTGACGCGCACCGACCCGTCGGGCCGGAGGCACCGCCGGTCGGCGGCCCGACAGGTCAGCCGCCGAGGGCGGAGGTCAGGGCCGGCTGCAGGTCATCGAGGCTGTTCGTCGCGACGTACTGCCCACCGGTGACCGCGATGACCTGCTTGAGCGCCCCGGCGTCGGCCTTGCCGCCGATGTCGACGACGACGAGCCGGACCGGCCGGGCCGGGTCCTTGGCGGCCGACAGCTGCTGCTTGAGCAGGTCGAGGTTCAGGCCGAAGTCGTCCTCGTTCGGGCCGCCGGTGACGATCACGACGGAGTTGGTGTAGCCCGGACGCCAGGCGCCCTTGGCCTGCACGTACGTCGCGGCGATCGAGTCGTAGAGTCCACGGCCTCCGCCGACGGCCGAGCCGAGCCCGGCGACCGACCGGTCGAAGGCCGCGAGCCGCCTGCCGTCGCCGAGGCTGCCGTAACCGACGAGCGGCTTGTAGTCGTCGGCCTTGTCGCCGACGTGCAGCGAGTACACCCACAGCGAGGCGAAGGTCGTCGGCGACACCGCGGCGGTGGCCCGCACGGTGGCGCGCTGCACGGTGCCGAGGCGGGTGGCGCCGCTCTCGGTGCGGTCGAGCATCGAGCCCGACACGTCCACGGCGAGCAGCGCCTGGGTCTTCGGTGCGGAGGCGTTCCACAGTGCCGCAGTCTTGGCCACCGACGCGTCGGCCGGGGCGGATCCCACCGTGATCGTCCCGCGCAGGGCGGAGGGCTCCTTGGGGTCGGCCCCACCCGGCGTGCGCAAACCGCTGTCGCGCAGGATCTTCCGCGCCTCCTCGGTGTGGAGGTAGCTGCCCAGTGCGCTGACCAGGCGCGCGGTCGCGGCGTCGTCGGACAACGACGCGAGTGAGTACGTGGCCGGGCCGGTGCCCTCCGTCGGGGCGACGGCCGTGAGCGGGGCATCGGCATGTGCCGCGTTCCACGTCGTCAGCTGGGCCTCGGTGGTCACCGCGCCGGACGGGGTCTTGCCCGCGAGGTCGTCGAGCGACACCGAGCCGGTGCCGCTCTTGGCGGCGCGCGACACGACGGTGCCCAGCGCGCTGTCCGAGGCCGATGCGGCGACCGCGCCGAGCGCGAGCCGTCCGACGGTCGAGCGGTTCGGGTCGGGAATCCGGACCGGGGTCGTCCCACCGAGCACTGCGCCCCAGGTCAGGTTGTCGCCGAGGGCCTCTGCCGCTCCGTCCGGCATCGCGACGACGACAGCGCTCGTCGCGAACGGTGGGCCAGCGGTCGCCTTGACCCCGGAGATCGAGGCGGCCCTCCCGAACCACACGTCCGAGTCCGTGATCCACGCGTCCGGGCGTCCGGCGCCGATGAGCGACCCCGCGACGGCGAAGGGCTCGGCCGGCTCGAAGGTGTAGGCGGCGCAGGGGCTGTCGGAGTGCTTGCTCAGGGCCTGGGCGGCCGCGGCCACCGCCGGCGCGACGGCCGGCGCGACGGCGACGCGCACCTTCGCCGGGTTGGCGCACGAGGTCGGGCGGGCGGCCACGCCCGGTACGCTCGTCGGCACGTCGCGTCGGGTCAGGAACACCCACGCCCCGACGGCGCCACCCGCGACGAGAACGACGGCGAGGAGCGAGCCGAGCACCTGGTGGCGGCGTCTACGGCGCAGCCGGTCGCGCTCGGCGGCCTCGGCCCGCTCGCGGCCGTCGATGAGGCTCTGCTCGTAGGGGCCGATGCGACGGCCCGTGCCTGCTGCTGGATCTTCGGGTCCCGGCCCCCCGCTGCCGGTCACTGTGCTGCCACTCCCACGCGCCGTATTGTCTGTGGCGGCCCGCGTGGGTGTCCACTATCGCCCTATCCCGGACATTTCGCCCCGACGCATCTCGAGGGGTCGGGGCGGGACGTACGTCGTGGTGGCGGGCGCGCCACGTCAGGAGTGGTGACGCGTCAGGCGGTGTCGGCCCTGCGCTGGGCCGAGGCCTCGCCCTCGTGGCGCAGGAACGCCTCGTCGCGCTCGGCACGTGAGTGCTCGCCGTGGGCATCGTCGAGATCGGGCCCTTCGGTGAGCTCGGCGGCGCTGAGGGAGCGTGGTGCGGCCTCGAGCGGCGCGAGCTCGGTGGGCCGGTCGGTGGCCAGGTGCAGCTCGTGCATGCGTCGGGCGGTGACGAGCACGCGCGACTCGAGCGTGCCGACGAACTTGTTGTACTGCTCCACCGACCGTGCCAGCGACTGGCCCATGCCGGTGACGTGCCCGCCGAGGGTGGCGAGCCGGGCATAGAGGTCCTGGCCGAGGGCGAGCAGCTCGCGGGCGTTCTGCTCCAGGGCGTCCTGCTGCCAGATCGCACCGACGGTGCGCAGCACGGCATAGAGGGTGCCGGGCGAGGCCAGCACGACCTTGCGCGTCAGGGCGTGCTCGTAGAGGCCGGGGTCGTCGGCGAGGGCGGTGGCGAGGATGGCCTCGCCGGGCACGAAGCAGATGACGACCTCGGGCGAGCGGGTGAAGGCGGTCCAGTACGCCTTGGCGGCGAGACCCTCGACGTGCCGGCGCAGCGCCGTGGCGTGCGCGGCGAGCAGCTCGCCGCGCTCGAGGTCGGAGACGGTGTCGCCGTGCGCCTGGAGGAAGTGCGCCATCGGCGCCTTGCTGTCGACGACGACGTGACGGCCGCCGGGGAGGTTGACGACGGCGTCGGGGCGCACCGTGGCGCCGTGCCGGCTGACCCGGGTGACCTGCTCGTCGAAGTCGCACCGGGCGAGCAGCCCCGACACCTCGAGGACCCGCCTCAGCTGCACCTCGCCCCAGGCGCCGCGGACGGTGGACGCGTTGAGGGCGCTGGCGAGCGTCGCGGTCTCCGAGCGCAGCGACTCGGTGGACCGGCTCACCTCGGTGAGGCGCTCACCGAGCTGGCCGAACTGCTGGACGCGGTCGCGCTCGAGGACGCCGACGTGCCGCTCGACGCGGCCGATGGTCTCGCGCAGCGGTGCGAGGACGGCCGCGGTGGCGTCGTCCTCGGCGCGGGAGGCCTCGAGGTCGTCGACCCGCTCCCGCAGCACGTCACGGGCCGCCTCGGCGGCCGCGGTGCGCGACACGAGGGCGGAGCGGACGGCGAGCCAGGCGACGAGCGCGCCGGCGACGAGGCCCAGCGCGAGGCCGGTGAGCAGCGACGAGGTCTCCATGGCCCCACCGTCCCAGAGAGGTCCGACAGGGCCGTGGAGCCCACGCGCTCAGCCGAGCTCGAAGTGCTGGTAGTCCTTGTACCGCCAGTAGCCGCCCCACACGCCGCCGCGGGAGAGCACCTGCTTCGTGATCGTCGAGGAGGCCCAGATCATGCCGGGGTCGTGCAGCTTCCGGTTGATCCAGCGGGTGCCGTTCGGCGGGTACCAGACGCCGTTGGCCGCCTTGTACGGGTTGCGCATCGTGTTGACGTCGATGGCGGTGCCGTAGGAGTGCGGCGACATCCGCGAGCTGTTGCCGGTGACGCGCCGGCAGTTGAACGCCGAGGTGTTGTCGGCCTTCATCATCGCCTCGTCGCTGCCCTTCCAGAGGTTCGGGTTGTCCATCCGGCGGATCTTGAAGCCGGCGAGGTAGGCGGCTCGGAAGATGGCGGCCGTCTGCGTGACCTTGTCCGAGCGGACGATGAGCATGCCGCGGTGGATCCTGCCGTCATAGCCTCGGAAGTTCATGGCGACGACCCGTAGGCGGCTCGGCCCGACGGGGCAGCCCGACCGCCACGTGTAGCGGACGTCGGCGGCCGTCACGCGGCGGACGCTGACGCGTATCGGGTCCGGTGCCGTCGCCGTGGCAGCGGCCGTGGAGGCCGCGACGACGAGGGCGGAGACGTCGGGGAGGGCGCCGAGGGAGTGTGGCTCGGGCGCGAGGCGAGCCACCGGGACCGGCGCCGCCGCGGTGGAGTGCTCGGGGGCGGCGCCCGATGCCGGCGGCGCCGTCGTCGTCAGCGCGAGGGTGGTGAGGGCCGCGGCAGCGAGGCCGCCACCGCGCAGGAGGGATCCAGCCATGAGTCGTCCTTCGGGTCGGTCGGGTGGGTGACCTGCGTCCGTGCGGAGAGAGGGGCGGAGACCGTGCGGATGTCCGTTTCATACCCTTTGTGCGGCTGTGGCCCACGGCACGCCCCGTCCGGACGGGCGGCGTGCCGGCGGTCTGCTAGACAGGCGGCGTGAGCGAGTACGACGACGCGATCCGCCTGACGCCAGGTCCCACCGCCGACCAGCGGACCGGCACGTTCCACGAGGACTGGATGATCGGCAACGCCGTCAACGGCGGCCTCGTCATGGCCGCGGCCCTGACGGCACTCGGCCAGCACCTCGACGCCGACCCGGCCGAGTCCACCCGGCACGTCGATCCCGTCGTGCTCTCGGCGTACTTCACGACCGCCTCCCAGCCGGGCCCGTTCACCGCCACCACCGAGGTGATGCGCTGCGGGCGGGCCCTGTCCACCGGGCAGGTCAGCATCGCCCAGGCGTCGGACGCCGGTGATCCCGTGGAGCGGATGCGCGCCATCGCCTCGTTCGGCAACCTCGACGACGTCGACGTGCAGCGCCAGTCCGACCCGCCCGACATGCCGCCGCCCGAGCAGTGCCTCGGCGCCGACCAGGCGCCCCCGGACTTCCTGGCCCACGCCCGCTTCCTCGAGCGGCTCGACCTGCGCCTCGACCCCGCCACGGCCGGCTGGGCCATGGGCCGCCCGTCGATGCAGGGCGTCATGCGCGGGTGGCTGCGGCTGCGCGACGGCCGCGAGCCCGACACGACGCTGCTGCTCCTCGCCCTCGACGCGCTGCCGCCGGTCGCCTTCGACCTCGGCCTGTTCGGCTGGACGCCGACGCTGGAGTTCACCGGGCACGTGCGACGCCGTCCTGCCCCCGGCTGGCTGCGGGTCGCGCTGTCGAGCGAGAACCTCGGCGGCGGGATGATGGAGGAGGACGCCCGGATCTGGGACTCCACCGGTGCCCTCGTCGCCCAGTCGCGCCAGCTCTGCGGCGTCCGGCCCGCGCCGGCCGGCGCCTGACCGGCGGCCAGGTCCCGGCCATGGACGTCCACCTCGTCTACGAGACCCACGCGACCACCGAGGACAACGAGAACGGCGTCGCCACGGGCTGGCTCCCGGGGCGCCTGTCCCCGGCCGGTCGGCAGCAGGCGGAGGACCTGGGACGCCGGCGCCGCGGCTCCGGCGTCGCGGCCGTGTATGCGTCCGACCTCGCGCGGGCTGTCGAGACCGCGCGGATCGCCTTCGGGCACAGCGACATCCCGGTGCACCTCGACGCGCGTCTGCGCGAGTGCGACTACGGTCGCCTCAACGGTGCGCCGGTCACCGTGGTGGGCGAGCAGCGGCGTCGGTGCATCGACGAGCCGTTCCCCGGCGGCCAGAGCTACCGCGACGTCGTGGCCGCCACGCGCTCGTTACTCGCCGACCTCGTGCGCGACCACGACGGGCAGACGGTCGTCATCGTGTCGCACTCGGCCAACCGTTGGGCGCTGCAGCACCTGCTCGACGGCACGCCCCTCGAGGACCTCGTCGACGCGCCTTTCCAGTGGTGTCCGGGCTGGGAGTACTCGGTGCCCTCGGCGCCCCACGCCTGACGCGTCGCATCCTGGGGCGCCGCCGGGCGGCCGGTGCGTGGTCGGCGGTCGCGTGCGCCCGCACTAGACTCCTGTCCTCGTGGCACTCACCATCGGAATCGTCGGTCTCCCCAACGTCGGCAAGTCGACGCTCTTCAACGCGCTGACCAAGAACAACGTGCTCGCCGCGAACTACCCGTTCGCGACGATCGAGCCGAACGTCGGCGTCGTCCCGCTGCCCGACAGCCGCCTCGGCGCGCTCGCCGAGATCTTCGGCTCGGACAAGATCCTCCCGGCCACGGTGAGCTTCGTCGACATCGCCGGCATCGTCCGCGGCGCCAGCGAGGGGGAGGGGCTCGGCAACAAGTTCCTCGCCAACATCCGCGAGGCCGACGCCATCTGCCAGGTCGTGCGCGCGTTCGAGGACGGCGACGTCGTCCACGTCGACGGCAAGGTGAGCCCGGCCGGCGACATCGAGACGATCCACACCGAGCTGATCCTCGCCGACCTGCAGACCCTCGAGAAGGCTGTGCCCCGGCTCGAGAAGGAGGCGCGGATCAACAAGGACAAGAAGGCCGTCCTCGAGCTGGCCCAGGCCGCCCAGAAGGTCCTCGAGGAGGGCCACACCCTGTACGCCAAGGGCCCGGCCGCCGGCGTCGACCTCGCCGAGGCCAAGCAGCTCGGCCTGCTGACGACCAAGCCCTTCATCTACGTCTTCAACCTCGACGAGGACCAGCTCGCCGACGCCTCGCTGCAGGAGTCGCTGCGCGAGCTCGCTGCCCCGGCCGATGCCGTCTTCCTCAACGCCAAGCTCGAGATGGACCTCATGGAGATGGAGCCCGACGAGGCGCTCGAGATGCTCCAGAGCTTCGGCGCCGAGGAGTCCGGCCTCGACCAGCTGGCCCGCACCGGCTTCCACACGCTCGGCCTGCAGACCTACCTCACGGCCGGGCCCAAGGAGTCGCGGGCCTGGACCATCGGCAAGGGCTGGACCGCACCCATGGCAGCCGGCGTCATCCACACCGACTTCCAGCGCGGGTTCATCAAGGCCGAGATCGTCGGGTTCGACGACCTCGTCAAGGCCGGCTCGATGAACGCCGCGAAGGCTGCCGGCAAGGTCCGCATCGAGGGCAAGGACTACGTCATGCAGGACGGCGACGTCGTGGAGTTCCGCTTCAACGTCTGAGGTCGACGCCTAGAGGTGCAGCACCTTCTCGATCTGGGCCACCGTCGCCGCGGCGATCTGCTCGTGCCCGGCCGCGTTGGGGTGGTCGCCGTCCGGGGCCAGGTAGTGGGTCTCGTCGTAGGCGTGGTCGGGGCCCTTGAAGGCCGTGCGCAGGTCGATGTAGGCCGAGGCCGTCGCTGACGCGGTGGACGCGATGACGGTGTTGACCTGGTCGGTGACCTCCGCCGCCGCGCTGACGTAGGCCTCGCCCTGCGCAGCGGCGTACTGGCCACCGAGCCAGACGCTCCAGTAGTCCAGGAGCACGACGAGCACCGGGTGACCGCTCGTCAGGGCATGCACGCGGCCGACGATGGCGGCGAGGTTCTTCTCGATGACCGGGATCGTCGGCTGGTAGCACGCCACCGAGGGGCCGCACGAGGACGAGTAGCCCACGTCGTTGGCACCGACCTCGACCTCGACGACGTCCGCGGCGCGGACCCGGCCGATGACGGCTGTGTCGCTCTGGAGCTGGGTCAGGACGTCGTCGGTGGTGAAGCCGCCGACCGCGTCGTTGGCCACCGTGACCATCCGCGTGGGGGGTGAGGCCAGGTCGTCGCCGGACAGCTGCGGGTAGGGCGTGCACCCGCAGCCGCTGCCGGCCGGCACGGAGTCGCCGAGGGCCACGATCGACCACGTGTGGGCGGTGGCGCCGGAGGGGGTGGGGCTGGTCGGGGCAGAGAGATCCTGGCCTGCCGGGGCGCCCGCCGGCGAGGCGGAGCACCCCGCCGCGAGGAGGCCCGCCAGGGCCAGCGCCATGACGTGGCATGTCGACCGACGTGCGCCCATGCGCGGAGTGTAGGCCGGTCGGCTGGCGCGACGCTGGGCCCCGATCCGGGCCTCGGGCCGGGTCCGAAGCGGCCTCTGTACCGGCCTCCGCACGAGGTGGTCGTCCGGCTTTGGAGGGGGAGCAGGCATGCCGCAGCGATCCGCTTGATGGGCCGAAATCATCTGTAGCACAGTGGATTTCGTGGATTCGGCGACCATTCGATTTCAGCCCGTGGGCCATCTGTTGCAGGTTCGGGCACTGGTCCCTATGGTGGGAAAGCGCTTTCCGATTATGCGCACGCACAGCTGCACGTGCCACACAACAAGGAAGTTGGTGTCATGAGAACAGCAGGACGCATGGGCTCCACCGTCGCGGCACTCGTCGCCGCGACCCTGCTCACCACCACCGTCGGGACCGACCCGGCACAGGCCGACCGCGGCCGACCTCGCGACGTGCACCCCGCCCTCGCGAAGGACCTCGTCGCCTACTACGACTTCGACCATCCGGCTGCCGGCGACGCGGGCGCCGAGGCCGACCTCGGGCCGTCGGGGACGAGCATCCGGCTCGTCAACGGCGGTGCCGCGATGCGGGTCCCCGACCGGGCCTACCCGGGCAGCGGCAACGCCGTGCAGACCCGACAGGTGGACCCGGCCGTCGCCGGCAACGACGACTGGAAGGCCGGCACCTGGTCGGACACCGGCGTCAGCACGCTGCGCGCCTTCAACGCGGCGTCAGGTGCCACCCTGATGGGCTGGTTCAAGGTCGACATGGACGGCCCCGCACTCAACTCGAACACGACGAGCCCGACCGACCGCTTCAACGCGATCGGCCTGTCGGGTGTGCTCACCGGCGACTCGGAGGGCCACAACGTGCGGGCCCTGCTCGAGCTCATCGACGTGGGCGGCGAGCTGAAGCTCGTGGCCCTCGGTCGCAGGCTCGACGGCGGTCTGTCGCAGACCTTCGCTGCCAGCCAGGACTGGCGCACCATCCTGCCGCGCGGGCAGTGGGTGCACCTGACCGCCACGTTCGACTTCACGACGGGGTCGATGGCGCTCTACCGCAACGGCCGTCCCCTCGAGGGCTTCTACACCCGCACCGACGACCCGTGGCGGCTGACCGGGCCCGGTCCGTACGTGACGACCGGGACCGACCCTAGAGGCATCAAGATCGGCGGCAGCTTCCCGCAGAACACCCGGGAGCAGAACCCCTGCGACTGCCGCATGGACTCGCTGATGTTCCTCGACGCGCCGGTCTCCGCCGGTGACGTGAGGAAGCAGTACGAGTTCATGACCGAGTGACCGCCCCACCACGCATCGACCAGGAGGTAACCGTGCTCCACCGCAACACGAACCCACCACGCCGTCGCCTGCGCGCCCTCGGGGTGTCCCTCGCAGCCGTCGCGACGGCAGCCACGCTCGTTGCAGCGCCGTCGCACGCGGCGGACGTCATCAGTGACCCGATCAAGGACATGCCCTCGCAGTCCCAGCTCGGGCTGGTGCTCAGCGAGTACGCCTCGTTCCCGCAGTCCACGCCGAACCCGCCCCCGACCGACCAGCGTCTCGTCCGGGTCGCCCGGATCAACACGATCATGGAGGTGCCGGACGGCTCGGGCCGCCGGGCCGTGCCCGACCTCAACGGCAACCTCTACCTCGTCCGCGACGGCAAGCCCCACGTGTACCTCGAAGTCGCGAAGACCTTTGCGCCGCAGTTCTTCTCGGGCCGCGGCCTAGGCCAGGGCTTCGGCTACGTGGCCTTCGACCCGCAGTTCCGGACCAACGGCAAGTTCTACACGCTGCACACCGAGAACGCCGCCACGACGACGGCGGTGCCCGACTACGCCCAGCCGAAGACGATCTACCACGGCGTGCTCACCGAGTGGACCGCGGACGACCCCACGGCCGACACCTTCTCCGGCACCCACCGCGAGGTCCTTCGCATCGGGTTCGCCGGGCAGGTGCACGGCGTCCAGGAGATCAACTTCAACCCGACCGCCGAGCCCGGCGACCCCGACTACCGGCAGCTGTACCTCGCGGTCGGCGACGGCGGCGTGGGCTACAGCAACGGCGACCCGCAGAACATGGCGATCCCGCACGGCAAGCTGCTGCGCATCGACCCGAACGGCCACGACTCCGCCAACGGCCACTACGGCATCCCGGCCAGCAACCCGTTCGTCGGGCGGCCCGGCGCGCTCGGCGAGATCTACGCCGTGGGTTTCCGCGACCCGCACCGCTTCAGCTGGGACCGCAACACCGGCCGGATGTACCTCGGCCACATCGGCGAGCACGCCATCGAGTCGATCTACGAGGTGCGCGCCGGCGACAACATGGGATGGAGCGAGCGCGAGGGGTCGTTCGTCTTCGACAAGACGACGACGAACCCGTGCGACAAGCTGCACCCGCTGCCGGCCGACGACGCGAAGAACGGCTACACCTACCCCGTCGCCGCCTACGACCACGACCCAGCGCCCGGCTGGGACTGCAAGGGAGACGTCGGCGTCGCCGTGGCGGGAGGCTTCGTGTACCGCGGCGCGGCCATGCCGCAGCTGCGCGGCAAGTACGTCTTCGGTGACCTCGTCGACGGCCGCATCATGTACACCGAGACCTCGCAGATGCAGCGCGGCAAGGGCCTGGCGACCATCCACCAGCTGGCGCTCTACGACCCCGCGGGCAACCTCGTGACGATGCGCGACCTGTCCACCCCCGGCTCGGTCGGCGACCCGAAGCGCGTCGACCTGCGGTTCGGCACCGACGCCGCCGGCGAGCTCTACATCGTGTCGAAGGCGAACGGCAAGATCTGGAAGGTCGCCGGCAGCAAGGTCGTCGCGGACGGCGCCGTCGGTGGCACGACGCTCCGCCCGTCGCCCGCGCTGTCCGACTGGACGCCGATCACACCCTCGAAGTGGCAGTTCACGAAGGACGAGGTGATCCTCGCGCAGGCCGGGGAGAGCCGTCCCGGACCGCGGCGGCCGTTCGAGTACGCCGTCGTGAGCAAGGGCGCGCCGTGGTCCTCGGTGGACATCGAGGCCGACGTGCGCATCGACACCCCCGTCGAGGTGACCAACCGCGACGTCATCATCGTCTTCGGCTGGCAGTCGGACACGAAGTTCTACTACGCGCACCTGTCGACCGACAACACGATCTACCCGCACAACGGCATCTTCAAGGTGGACGACGCCGACCGTGAGCGGATCGACGACCAGTGGAACGGGCGGTCGCGGGGAGCCAACCCGACCGTCACCGACGCCGACTGGCACAAGGTGCGGGTCGTGCACCTGCCGCGCACCGGCGAGATCGCCGTCTATGTCGACGGACGCAAGGACCCGGTGCTGACCGCGAGCGACAAGACCTTCGCGTCCGGACGCGTCGGCTTCGGCTCCTTCGACAACGAGGGGAGGCTGCGCCGGATGGTCGTCACCGGCACGCCGGCCGCCTGAGGCGGCCGATACGTCCAGCCACCCGGACCCCGGCGAGGCCCGCCGTCGCACCCGCGACGACGGGCCTCGCCCACGGAGCCAACGGCTCTGCCGCGGGGCACTCCTGCGGCCGAGCGCCCCGGCGAGCAACGCCGGATCGGCGGGATGGTAGACCCGCGGAGCCAATCGCGCGCGTCGGCGAAGTGACCGTCGGGTAAGGGTTGCCCCGGGTGGCCCGCGCCACTTGGATCGGCTCACCACGACCGTGGAACCCTTTTCGCCGAAAGGTTGTTCGCATGGAAAGTCGCCGATTCCGGCGGCGCTGGACCGCGGGACTCACCGCGGGCGCGCTGGCCGTGACCATGGCCCCTGCACTGGCCGGCATGGCCGCCGCGGAGGCCCCGTCTGGTACCGCCGTCGGGGCCGACGGGCCGTCAGAGCCGTCCCTCGTCGCCCTCGTCGCCCGTGACGACGCAGCCGTCGAGCGGCTGGCCGCCGAGGGCTACGACCTGACCGAGTACACCAAGCCCCTCAGCTCGGGGATCGAGGTCCACGTCGTCGCCGACGCGCAGGAGCTCGCGACCTTGCAGGCCGAGGGGTACCAGGTCCGCGAGACGATCCAGGGCACCGACGACGCTGCCGGCAACCGCGCCGAGCGCACGGCCACCCTCGGCGCCCTCGCTGTCGCCGCGCAGTCCGCCGACACACTGACCACCTTGCGGTCGGAATGGTTCTCCTCTCTCGAAGGCACCCGCTTCCTCAACGTCGAGGTCCGCGCGTCCGACAGCAGCGCTGCGAACGTGCTGACGGCACAGTGGGACTCGGGCCCCGGGACCGCCATGGGCAGCGGTGGCACCGCGACGATGCAGCGTTTCGTCGACGCCGGCCAGTACATGTACCACCGGTTCAGCGCACCGATCAACGTCGACGCCGTGCCCAGCAAGGTCACGGTCACCAGCTCCAGCGGAGCCACCGTGACGGCCGACGTGACGCAATGGCTCGGCGGCCCGCGCAAGGCCCCGAGCCCGCACTACGCGGCCGACTTCGTCGACCACTACATGGACCCCACGGAGGTGTACGCCCGGATCCGGTCGCTCGCCGCCGAGTTCCCCGCGATCAGCGAGGTCGTCGACCTGCCCAACAAGACGAACGGCTACCGCCGCAAGGCGCAGGCGCTCGTCGGGCTCGCGAGCGCTTCCGGCTTCTACGTGACCTCCAAGGCCTGGGGCCACGAGGGCGGCAACGACCTGTCCGTCGCGCTGAAGAACCCGGCATCGAGCAACGCGCCGCTGTCGGTGTCCGTCGCCGGCAAGGACATCACCGTCAGCCTGGCGACCAACACCTCGGGCGCCCTGACGAGCACGGCCGCCCAGGTGGTCGGTGCCCTCAACGCGAGCCCTGCCGCGGCAGCGCTGGTGACGGCCGCCCCGTACCGCACGACCGGCGGGTCGGGCACGGCCGCAGCGGTTCCGGCGGTCAGGCTGACCGACAACCTCAAGGCACCGGCGAGCGTCAGTCGCGAGCCGTTCCAGATGCAGGCACTGCGCATCGGCAAGGCCCGCAACGGGTCGAAGACCGGCGTCCTGCTCTACTGCCAGGAGCACGCTCGTGAGTGGGTCACCCCGCTCGTCTGCGTCGAGACCGCAGAGCGGCTGCTGCGCAACTACCGCAACGACCCGACCACCAAGAAGCTCGTCGACAACCTCGACATCTTCATCGTCCCGTCGATGAACCCGGACGGAGGCCACTACAGCTTCTACGACAGCGCGATGCAGCGTCGGAACCTGACGAACTACTGCCCGGCCACGAGCGGCGACCCGAACAACCGCAACAGCTGGGGCGTCGACATCAACCGCAACTTCTCGGTCGGGTCGGTCTACGACGGGTACACCGGCGGCTCGACCTCGTGCACGAGCGACACCTTCGCCGGACCGTCGGAGCTGTCCGAGCCCGAGGCGCGCAACGAGGTGTGGCTCGCCCAGACCTTCACCAACATCAAGTTCGCCATGAACACCCACTCCTACGGCGGCTACTTCATGTGGCCCCCGGGCGCCTACAAGACCGCCGGGCGCGAGCTGCTGCCCAACGTCGACCTCGGGACCGAGGAGTTCTTCTGGGGTGCCTCCTCGCACATCCTCTCGGCCGTGCAGGAGTGGCGCGGCACGGCGATCTGGCCCGGCCGCACCGGCCCGGTCACCGACGTGCTGTACTCCGCGGCCGGCAACTCCGCCGACGAGCTGTGGTACAGCTACGGCATCATCGGCTGGGACTTCGAGGTCGGCGCCGACGTCTGGAACCCGACGACGAAGCGCTTCTCGGCGGTCGGTTTCCAGCCGCCGTTCGCCGAGGGGCACCAGGAGGCGATGGAGTTCGCTGGCGGCCAGATCGGCATCCTCGAGGTGGCGCTCGCGCACCAGTCCGACGTGCGACCTCCGAGGTCGGAGGTCGTCGTGACCGACCGCACGCCCGGCGCGTCGACGTTCACCATCTCGGTGGACGAGCCGGCGACGGTCTACTACACGCTCGACGGCAGCCGGCCGACCTTCTCGTCGCCGAAGCTGAAGACGGCGGGCATGCGTCAGGGCGCCGAGTCCGTGCGGCTCACCTCGACGACCGAGGTCCGCTGGTTCTCGGTCGACATCGCCGGCAACGTCGAGGCGCGCTACTCGCCGACGGGCAAGGGGCAGAACTTCAACAAGAAGATCGTCACCGTCGGCTGAGCGCCGGCCGACCGTCGGGTCACCCGGACCATGCACCGGGTGACCCGACGCGTCGGCGGGATGATCCGTCGGCGGTGACGCCTCGAGCAGGGCACGGCGGCCGTCGCTAGGGTTCGGCGCATGAGCGACGACGTGACGATCCTGCACAACAACCGCTGCTCGACCTCCCGGTCGGCCATGGAGCGCCTCGACGAGGCACACGCGCAGGCCGAGGTCGTCGACTACCTGCGCCACCCGCTCGACGCCGCCGCGCTCGAGGACCTCCTCGACAAGCTGGAGGACGCCCCGACCGACCTCGTGCGCCGTGACCCCCACTTCGCCGAGCTCGGCCTCACCGACGCGGACGTCGCGACCCGCGAGCAGGTCGTCGACGTGCTCGTGCGGCACCCCCGGCTGCTCCAGCGCCCCGTCCTCGTCAAGGGTGAGCGCGCCATCATCGGCCGGCCCAAGGAGCGCGTCGCGGCCTTCCTCGCCGAGTGACCGCACCGGGTCCGTCCACCCGGCCCGACGCTTCCCGCCGGGACGTGTAACGCGGCCGGTGGTCATGCCGATGGAACGGCTGAAAGAGGCGCCTCCCGGACCCCCGAGCGGGAGGCGCCTCTTCGCACGTCCGGCGGTCACCGAGCGGAGACGCGCCGACCGCCCGGAGCGTCAGCCGGCCTGCTGCTCGCCGAGCCCGGAGACCCCCGACGCCTCGTCCAGCGGACCCAGCCCCGACGCGTCCGCCACGGTGTCGCCGGGGTGCCCCGACGCATCGGTGCCTCGCGTGCCCCCGGTGCCCCCGGTGCCCCCGGTGCGACCCGGCTCGCGCATGAACGCTCGCAGCGCGTCGGCGAACCGCTGCGGCTCGTCGAGGTGCGGAAAGTGCCCGGCGCCCTCGAACAGCTCGATGCGGCAGCCCGGGATGGCCTCCCGGGCCAGGGCCGCGTGCGCCGGCGGGATGATGAAGTCGCGGGTGCCCCACACGACCAGGACCGGCAGGTCGACGAGGTCGGGCAGGTAGTCGGTGGCGCTGACGCGCTGGCCGCCCGGGTCCATGACGGCGCGTGTCGTGGCGAGGAAGGCGCGCCGGCTGTCGGCGTCACCGAGCGAGGTGAACCCCTCCCAGGCGGCCCGCATGTCGTGGCTCGCGCGCCAACCGGCCAGCGACAGCACCCGCCCCACCGCGGCCGCGCCACCGCGGACCCACGGGGAGGCGATGACGGGCAGCACCCACTCCGCGCCGGGCAGGGTGGCCGAGCGCAGGACGGGGTTGACCTGCCGCCCGAGGCCCCCGCTGCCGACGAGGACGAGTCGGTCGACGCGGTCCGGGAAGAGGTAGCAGAACTCGAGGGCGATGCCGCCGCCGAGCGAGTGCCCGACGATGGTCACCCGGTCGATGCCGAGCCGGTCGATGAGGTCGCGCAGGGTGGCCGCGTGGGCCGCGACGGAGTAGTCGCCGATGTGCTTGGCCGACGCACCGTGGCCGAAGAGGTCGGGCACGACGACGCGGAAGGAGTCGGCGAGGGTGTCGACGAGGTGGCCCCAGTAGCGGTGCGAGCCGAGCAGGCCGTGGACGAAGAGGATCGTCTCGCCGGCACCGGCGTCGACGTAGGAGAGCGCGTGCCCGTGCAGGGTCACCGTCATCGGCTCGGACGTGCTCACGTCGATCTCCTCCGGAGGCGCTCGCTGCGCCGCCTCCCCCTCCTACTCAGGGTAGGTCGAGCGCGGACCCGGCGCGGGGGCTTTGAGTCCGGCTTCACAGAACGGTCACGGACGCCTGCGGACTCGCGACGCGGCAGCCTCGACGGCGGGGTGCGTGGGACCCCTGTGGCCTGCGGTGCCGGTGGGGCGCTGTCGCCGGAACACCGGGAGAAAGGGCGTCCGGTCCTGTAACGGCCCGCTCCACCCGAGCGATGGTGTGGGTGAACGAGGCGCCACTCGAACCCCCGAGCGAGTGGCGCCTCGTCATGTCCAAGGGCCGGGCCGTGGTCAGCCGGGGCTGACGACGAGGAACGGCAGGCCCGCGCACCGCAGGGCGGTCCACCCGCCGGGGCCGGTGACGTCGGGACCCGTCGGGTCGAGCCAGGCCGCGAGCGGCAGGTCGCGCACGAGGTCGCCGGTGACCCACGCGGCGTCCGAGGAGGTGACGACGCGTCCCGCCGCGTTGACGAGCAGGCAGGTGTCCTCGACGTCGTCGAGGACGTCGAGCAGCTGCTCCTCGAACCAGGCCACCAGGACGTCGGCGCCGACGACGCCGGCGAAGCGGCCCCCGAGCAACAGGGGCTGGGTGAACGTCAGCGTGTACTGGTCCGTGCAGAGGTAGTCGACGTACGGCCCGGTCACGTGCCGTTGGCCGGTCGTCAGCGGCCTGGCGTACCAGGGCAGCTCGGTGTAGTCGCGGAAGCCGACGGCCCGCGGGTCGGTCTCGGCCGCGAGCTTGCCGACGACCGGGCCGCCGGACGACTGCTCGGCGGTCCACCACTCGAGCCAGTACGGCGCGTCGGCCAGGACGCCGGGCGCGAACACCGCCCCGGCGCCGGCCACCGGGGTGCCCGGCTCGGTGAGCAGCCGGCGGCACCACGCCTCGAGATGGAGGTCGGCCCTCCTCGGCACGGCCGCGGCGTCGAGCTGCGACGCGGTCAGTGCGCCGAGGTCGTCGAGGCGCCCGAAGAGGTCGGTGCCGAAGGCCGACACCCAGGCGGCGACGTCGGCGGCGTCCGCCGCGGGGGTCGGTGCGGGGGTCGGCGCTGGGGTCGGCGCTGTCGTGCTCATCGCGGCCTCCTCGTGCGCATCCGGCGGTGCAGGGTCTTGACCGCCTCGAACAGCTCCGTCACATGATCCTCCGCCTCGCGCCGGGCCGCGTCCGGATCGCCCGAGGCCACCGCCGCGACGATGGCCTCGTGCCGGTGCGCGGACTGCTCCTGCTGGACGGACAGGCCGACGCCGCCCTCCTCGAGGTCGGCCAGCCAGAGGACCGGCCCGATCTCGCGCTGGAGGGCCATCTCCTCCCGGGTCAGGCGTGCCGACTGTGCCGCCGCCGCGAGCTCGAGGTGGAAGGTGCCCTCGTGGCGGGCCGCCTCGCTCGGGGCCTCGAGGCCAGGGCGCTGTGCCGCCAGACGCGCCAGGCGGGCGAGGTCGTCGGGGTCGGCGCGCCGGGCGGCGAGCACCGCGCAGTGGCCGCTGATCGCTCCGTAGTGGTCGGCGAGGTCGCGCAGCTCGCCGAGGCCGGTGTGCGACAGGCGCGCGAGCAGGGCCGCCCGCCCGCCGTCCTGAGGGGCCCTGACGAAGGAACCGCCGCCGCGGCCGCGCCGGGTGACGATGAGGTCGTCGTCGCGCAGCGTGCCGAGGGCCTCGCGGACCGTCACCGTGGCGACCCCGAAGCGCTCGGCCAGGTCGCTCTCCGGCGGCAGCATGCTCCCGTCGGGCAGCAGCCCGAGGGCGATCGCCTCGCCGAGCCGGCGTCGCACGGCGTCGGCGCGGCCCTCCGCGGGCAGTGGCGCGAAGACCGCGGCGTAGGGGCCGAGCGGCAGTGACCGGTCCGCCATGGCGACGTCCTCCTAACGGTTTGGTCATACCGGTTGCGGCTAAACATATGGAGCCATATGTTTTCCGCCGAGACAACACACCCTAGATCGAGGGAGTGCCATGCAGGCCCCGACCGGCTCCACGCCCGCCATCCGGCTCGTCCGGCTGCGCAAGGAGTTCACGGGCACCCCGCCCGTCGTCGCCGTGGACGACATCGACCTCGAGATCGCCCAGGGCGAGTTCTTCTCCATGCTCGGCCCGTCCGGGTCGGGCAAGACCACGGTGCTGCGCATGATCGCCGGGTTCGAGGAGCCGACGTCCGGCACCGTCGAGCTCGCCGGCGCCGACGTGACCCGTCGCCAGCCCTACGACCGCGACGTCAACACCGTGTTCCAGGACTATGCGCTCTTCCCGCACATGAGCGTCGCCGAGAACGTCGGGTACGGCCTCGTCGTCAAGAAGGTCGCCCGCGCCGAGCGGCGCGCGCGGGTGGCCGAGGCGCTCGAGCAGGTCCGGCTCGGCGACCACGGCGCCCGGCGCCCGGGCCAGCTCTCCGGCGGTCAGCGCCAGCGCGTCGCCCTGGCCCGCGCCCTCGTCAACAGGCCCAAGGTGCTCCTGCTCGACGAGCCCTTGGGGGCCCTCGACCTCAAGCTGCGCGAGCAGATGCAGGTCGAGCTCAAGGCCATCCAGCGCGACGTCGGCATCACCTTCCTCTTCGTCACCCACGACCAGGAGGAGGCGCTGACGCTCTCGGACCGGGTCGCGGTCTTCAACGCGGGACGCATCGAGCAGGTCGGCACCGCCCACGAGGTGTACGAGAGCCCCCGCACGGCGTTCGTCGCGGGCTTCGTCGGCACCTCCAACCTGCTCACCGGGGAGGCGGCGCGGTCCGTCATCCGCCGCGACGGCTCGTTCGCCATCCGCCCGGAGAAGCTCGTCGTCGTGCCCGAGGTGGGCGCGGGGCGCTCCGACGGCGGCCCCGAGGCGGCCGGCACGCTCGAGGAGGTCGTCTACGGCGGACCGGTCACCCGGTACGTCGTCGCCCTCGACGCCGGGGGTCGCCTCACCGCCCTCGAGCAGAACAGCGGGGCCCGTGCCCCGTCGGCGCCGCGGCGTGGGGACCGCGTCACGCTTCGCTGGGATCCCGCGCACGTCATCGACGTCCCCAGCACCCCGGCGGCCGTGCCCGCGGCCGCCGCGTCCGGCCCCTCGGGGCCCGGATCGACAAGGACCGACTCATGAAGGAGAACGGCGTGCGTATGTCACACAAGTCGCTCACCGTCGTCGCGGCCGTGGCCGCGCTCGCCCTCGCCGGCTGCGGCTCGACCGGAGGCGGTGGCGGCGGCAGCAGCGCGGCCCCGGGGGGCATGCAGGTGCCGGCGCTCAAGGCCCTCGACAAGCTCGGGACCCCGGAGGGCGAGGTCAACGTCCTCGCCTGGCCCGGCTACGTCGAGGACGGCAGCAACGACCCCAAGGTCGACTGGGTCACCGACTTCGAGAAGTCGTCCGGCTGCAAGGTCAACATCAAGACCTTCGGCACCTCCGACGAGGCCGTGCAGCTGATGCGCACCGGCCAGTACGACGTCGTGTCCGCCTCGGGCGACGCCACGCTGCGGCTCATCGCGGCCGGCGACGTCGAGCCGGTCAACACCTCGCTCATCACCAACTACCCGGACATCTTCGACGCGCTGAAGATGAAGCCGTGGAACTCGGTCAACGGGGTGGCCTACGGCATCCCGCACGGCCGCGGGGCCAACCTGCTCATGTACCGCACCGACCTCGTCAAGCCGGCCCCCGACTCGTGGTCGGCCGTCTTCGACCAGGCCGGGGCGCAGAAGGGCAAGGTCACCGCGTACGACTCGCCGATCTACATCGCCGACGCCGCGCTCTACCTCATGGCGACCAAGCCGGACCTCAAGATCAAGGACCCCTACGCCCTCGACGAGACCCAGCTCGCCGCGGCCGTCGACCTGCTCAAGGCGCAGAAGGCGAACATCGGCGAGTACTGGAGCGACTACCTCAAGGAGATCCAGGCCTTCAAGAACGGCACGTCGACCGTCGGCACGACGTGGCAGGTCATCGCCAACCTGGCCAAGGGCGAGAAGGCGCCGGTCGAGGCGTTCCTGCCCAAGGAGGGTGCGACCGGCTGGTCGGACACCTGGATGGTCGGGGCGAAGTCGCAGCACAAGACGTGCGCCTACAAGCTCATCGACCACCTCGTCTCGCCGAAGGTCAACGCCCAGATCGCCGAGTACTTCGGCGAGGCCCCCGGCAACCGCAAGGCGTGCGCCGAGACGGTCGACAAGAACCACTGCACGACCTTCCACGCCGAGGACGAGGCGTACTTCAGCAAGGTCCACTACTGGACGACGCCGATCGCCACGTGCCTCGACGGGCGTACCGACGTCAAGTGCACCGACTACGCGACGTGGTCCAAGGCCTGGACCGAGATCCGCAACAGCTGACCCGCACGACCCGGTCACCGACCGCTGACCACCGACCACCGAAGACCGACCACCGAAGACCGACCACCGAGGAGGCGACGATGAGATCACGCAGGGCGCTCGTGGCGCTGCTCACGCCACCCATGCTCTGGCTCGTCGTCGCCTACCTCGGGGCGCTCGCGGTGATCTTCGCGACGGCGTTCTGGACGACCGACCCGTTCACCAACCTCGTGGTGCGCACCTTCACGCTCGAGAACTACCGCGAGCTGCTCACCCCGACCTATCTCGGGATCATCGGGCGCACCCTGCTCATCGCCGTGCTCGTCACGGTTCTCTGCGTGCTCATCGCCGTGCCGTTCGCGTTCTTCATGGCGCGGGTGGCTCCACGACGGCTGCGGGCGCTGCTCCTCGCGGCCATCCTCGTGCCGCTCTGGGCCAGCTACCTCGTCAAGGCCTACGCGTGGCGCACGATGCTGCAGCCGGGCGGGGTGGTCGACAGCGCGTTCGGCGCCACACCCGGCTACGGCTTGGCGGCCGTCGTCCTGACGCTGACCTACCTCTGGCTGCCGTACATGATCCTGCCGGTCTACGCCGCCTTCGAGCGGCTGCCCGAGAGTCACCTCGAAGCCAGCGCCGACCTCGGCGGGCGCCCGGGAGCGACGTTCCGACGCGTCGTCGTCCCGTCGCTGCGGCCGGCGATCGCGGCGGGCTCGGTCTTCACGTTCTCGCTCAGCCTCGGCGACTACATCGCGGTGCAGATCGTGGGCGGCAAGCTGCAGGTGCTCGGCACCACGGTGCTGCAGAACATCACCCTCGACCTGCCGTTCGCGGCGGCGCTCGGCACGGTGTCGGTGCTCATCATGGTCGTCTACCTGCTCGCGGTGCGGCGCACCGGCGCGCTCGAGAACCTCTGAGGAGCCGCCGTGAGACTCACCCGCGCCACCCGCATCGCCCTCGGCGTCTTCGCGACCCTCGTGCTCGCCTTCGTCTACGTGCCGCTCGTCGTCATCGGCATCAACTCGTTCAACAGCGACCGCACCTTCGGGTGGCCACCGCCCGGGTTCACGACGCAGTGGTGGAGCGCGGCGCTGCGCGCCGAGGGTCCGCGCGACGCGCTCGTCACCTCGGTCAAGGCCGGCCTCGGCGCGACGGCGATCGCGCTCGTGCTCGGCACCCTGCTGGCGCTCGCACTGTCCCGCTACGACTTCTTCGGCAAGCACTCCATCTCGGTCCTCGTCGTGCTGCCGATCGCGCTGCCGGGCATCGTCACCGGCATCGCGCTGCAGTCGGTCATCCAGAACATCCTGACGCCGGTGTTCGGCATCGGCGCCGGACTGTTCACGATCATCGTCGGCCACGCGACGTTCTGCATCGTCCTCGTCTTCAACAACGTCACTGCGCGGCTGAGGCGGCTCGGCGGCTCGCTCGAGCAGGCCTCGGCCGACCTCGGGGCGCGGCCGCTCACGACGTTCCGACGCGTCACGTTCCCGCTGCTGCGCTCGAGCCTCGTCGCCGGCGCCCTCCTGGCCTTCGGGCTGTCCTTCGACGAGATCGTCGTCACGACCTTCACGGCCGGGCCGGAGAGCCCGACCCTGCCGATCTGGATCTTCAACAACCTCTTCCGGCCCAACCAGGCACCGGTCGTCAACGTCATCGCCGTCGTGCTCGTCGTGCTGTCGATCCTGCCGGTGTGGCTGGCCCAGCGCCTCGGTGGCACGGACGCCACCGAGAGCCGCCTCTGAGCAGGGCCGAGGCGGCTCCCGGCGGTGACCGGTGTTCGGTGACGCGGGCCTCAGCCGGCGCGCCTCGCGGTGAGCAGCAGGTACTCCCAGTGCATCAGGCCACCGGCGTCGGTGGCCTCGCGGGCGAGGTCGGCCAGCCCGGCGTCGAGGGCGGCGACCCGGTCCGGGTCCTCGGCGATGGAGCGGTAGGTGGCGACCGTCGGGCCGTAGGCGGTCTTGAAGAAGTCGCGGAACGCCTCGGGGGAGTCGAACCGGACGTCGAGCAGCTGCCGCGTGGCCTCGATGTCGGTGACGCCGTCGCCGAGCAGCGCGCGCACGTGCGACTCGTCGCCCCAGAGCGGTGCCGGCTGCGCCCCGGGAGGGGGCGGCGGCGCGAACGGCTTCATGACCCCGAAGAGCCGGCCGATGAACCCCGACGGGGTCCAGCTCAGCAGGGCGATCCGCCCCTGCGGGCGAGTGACCCGGACCAGCTCGGCGGCCGAGCGTTCGTGGTGCGGGGCGAACATGACCCCGACGCACGAGAGCACGACGTCGAAGGACGCGTCGGGGAACGGCAGCGCCTCGGCGTCGGCGACGTGCCACTCGACGTCCAGGCCCGCGTCGGACGTGACGCGGCGTCCGACGTCGACGAGGGCGGGCGCGAGGTCGGCGGCGACGACGGCGGCGCCGGTCCGCGCGGCGGGCAGCGTGGCGTTGCCCGTTCCGGCGGCCACGTCGAGGACGCGGTCGCCGCGGCTCACGCCGGCGGCGTCGACGATGGTGCCGCCGAGCGACGGGATGACGTCACGGGCGACGGCGGCGTAGTCGCCGAGGCCCCACATCGTCGCGTGACGGGCCTTGAGGGCGGCGTCCTCGGCGTCGGGTGTGGTCGGGATCGTGGTGGTGGTGCTGGTCGTCATGCTGGTGTCCTCCGGTGCCGGGCCCGCGGTGTGCGGGCCCTCTGCCGTCCACTGTCCGGTGCCGACCCTGCCTCGCGGCAGTCCAGAAGATGGACTGACGCGGTACACGTCCGGGACCGATACTGGGTGGGGCCCAGGCCGCACGATCCAGGCGCCGGGCCGGAGGTGGCACGGAGGTGTTGCATGGGGACTCACGATCCAGGCGCGGGGCAGTACTGCCCGATCTCGCGGACGCTCGACGTCGTGGGAGAGCGGTGGACGCTGCTCATCGTGCGCGACATGCTCGTCGGCGCGACGCGCTTCAGCGACCTCGCCCGCGGGCTGCCCGGCCTGTCCCGGACGCTGCTGTCCAAGCGGCTGCGCCACCTCGAGAAGCACGGCGTCGTCGAACGACACGGCCAGCACTACGTGCTCACCGGCGCCGGGCGGGCCCTCGAGCCGCTCGTCTTCGGCCTCGCCGAGTGGGGTGCCCGCTACCAGTTCGGCGACCCCGAGCCCGAGGAGCTCGACGCCCAGCTGCTCGTGTGGTGGATGCACACCCGGCTCGACACGTCGGGCCTGCCGGGGGAGCGGCACGTGCTGCACCTGCGCTTCGCCGACGACGCGCGCAGGTTCTGGATCCTCGTCGACCACGGGGTCCCGTCCGTGTGCATGAGCGACCCGGGGTTCCCGGTCGACGTGACGATCAGCTCGGACGTGTCCTCGCTCTACGCCGTGTGGCTCGGGCGGGTGCCGCTGCCGGTCGCGCTGCGCGCGGGGTCGGTGCTCGTCGAGGGGCCGACCACCGTGACGCGGCACCTCGACGAGCTGCTGCGCCTGTCGCCCGTAGCGCCCTTCGTCGCCGCCATGGCCTGAGCGCTCCTCAGACGGCGCAGCCGTCGGGACCGCACGACGGGTCGGCGCCGCCGGTCGAGCCCGTCGGACCGACCATGACGAGCGGGTTGGTCTCCCGCCACACCTGCTCGAGAGCCTGCGTGAACATCTCGGTCGGCTGTGCGCCCGAGACGCCGTACTTCCCGTCGAGGACGAAGAACGGCACGCCGCGGATCCCGAGCCGCTGCGCGTCGGCGACGTCGGCGCGCACGGCGTCGAGGTGGGTGTGCTCGTCGAGGGCGCGCTCGACGTCGTCGGCAGCCAGACCCACGTCGGTGCCGACCCGCACGAGGACGGCGCGGTCGCCGATGTCCTCGCCGTGCTCGAAGTGTGCCGACAGGAGCGCCTCCTTGACGGCATCACCGACGCCGTGGGCCCTGGCGAGGTGGAGCAGCTCGTGGCCGGGCAGGCTGTTCGCGACGACGACGCGGTCGAAGTCGTAGGTCAGTCCCTCCTCGGCCGCGATCTGCGTGACCTGGTCGAACATGGACCGCACCTGCTCGCGGGACATCCCCTTGCGCGAGACGAGGTAGTCGAGCTCGGTGCCGTCGTGGTGGTCCGGGAGCGAGGGGTCGAGCTGGTAGCTGCGCCACGTCACCTCGACGTCGTCGCGGTGCGGGAACGCCGCGAGCGCCTTCTCGAACCGGCGCTTGCCGATGTAGCACCACGGGCACGCGATGTCCGACCAGATCTCGACCTTCATGTCGTGCCCAACCACGACGCGCCCGGTTTGCTTCCCGGGTGCCGCCACGCGTCACTCGGTCCACCCGCCCGGCGGAATCGACAGAACAGCTCGTCCCACCGTGGGGACGAGCTGTCCTGTCGATCGGTCGAGCCGGGCGGTCAGGCCCCGCCGGGCCCGGACGCGTCCGGCGACGTGTCACCCGAGGTGCCACCCGACGCGTCGCGCGGGACGACCCGGGGGGCGGCGCGGGACGCGTCGTCGTGCGGTACCTCGCCCGCCGGGGAGAGGTCGGCGGCCGCCGCCTCCAGCGGCGACGACGCACCGGGACGCAGGGCGGGGTCGGGCAGGTCGACGTTCTCCGGGAAGTGGCAGGCGACGGCGTGGCCTGTCCGCAGCTCGACGAGCGGCGGCGTCTCCGTCTTGCAGACCTCCTGCGCCTTCCAGCAGCGGGTGTGGAAGCGGCAGGCCGGCGGCGGGTTGATCGGGCTCGGTACGTCGCCCTCGAGGCGGATCCGCTCGCTGCGACCCCGGCGGGTCGGGTCGGGGATCGGCACCGCCGACATGAGCGCCGTGGTGTACGGATGCATCGGCCGGGAGTAGAGCTCGTCGCGGTCGGCGATCTCGACGAGGTTGCCGAGGTACATGACCGCGACGCGGTCGCTCATGTGCCGCACCACCGACAGGTCGTGCGCGATGACGACGTAGGTCAGGTCGAGCTCGTCCTGGAGGTCCTCGAGGAGGTTGATGACCTGCGCCTGGATCGACACGTCGAGCGCCGAGACGGGCTCGTCCGCGACGATGAGCTTCGGCTTCAGGGCCAGCGAACGGGCGATGCCGATGCGCTGGCGCTGGCCGCCGGAGAACTCGTGCGGGTAGCGGTTGTAGTGCTCCGGGCTCAGGCCGACGAGCTCGAGCAGACCCTGGACCTCGCGCTTGACGCCGTGCTCGGTCTTGACGTTCTGGAGACGGAACGGCGAGCCGACGATCGTGCCGACCGTGTGCCGCGGGTTGAGGCTGCCGTAGGGGTCCTGGAAGATCATCTGCACGTCGCGGCGCAGCGGGCGCATCTCGCCGACCGACGCGTGCGTGATGTCGCGGCCCTCGAAGAGGATCTCACCGTTGGTGGGCTCGAGCAGGCGCGTCAGCATCCGCCCCGTCGTCGTCTTGCCGCAGCCGGACTCGCCGACGAGCGAGAGCGTCTCACCCTTGGCGACCTCGAAGGTGAGGCCGTCGACGGCCTGCACGGCGCCCACGACCCGCTGGAGCAGGCCGCGCCGGATCGGGAAGTGCTTGGTGAGGTCGGTGACCTTCAGCAGCGGCTCGAGCTTCTGCGAGGCCGCCGTGGGTGCGGTGGCGGGGGAGGCGGTCACGCTACGGCTCCTCGGGTCGTGGCGCTGGACGCGCCGGTCGGGGCGGTCACAGCGTCGGCCTGATCTCGTCGTCCCAGATGGACCTGCGCTGCTCCAGCGAGAGGTGGCAGGCCGCCCATTGCCGCGGCAGCGACTCCTCGAAGGCGGGCCGCTCGTTCTCGCTGCGACCCCCGGTGAGCGTGCGGTACGCGCAGCGCGGGTGGAACGGGCACCCCGAGGGCACGTTGATGAGGCTGGGTGGGGCTCCGCCGATGGGGCGCAGGCGGTCGGTGCGCGCGCGGTCCAGCCGCGGCATCGAACCGAGCAGGCCCCAGGTGTAGGGGTGCTGCGGGTTCTCGAACACCTCGGTCGAGGACGCGTACTCGACCGAGCGCCCGGCGTACATGACCATGATGTCGTCGGACAGCTCGGCGACGACGCCGAGGTCGTGGGTGATGATGACGACCGCCGAGTTGAACTCCGCCTGCAGGTCGCGGATGAGGTCGAGGATCTGCGCCTGGACCGTGACGTCGAGGGCGGTTGTCGGCTCGTCGGCGATGAGCAGGTCGGGGTCGCACGACAGCGCCATGGCGATCATGGCGCGCTGGCGCATGCCACCGGAGAACTGGTGGGGGTAGTCGTCGACGCGGCTCGCAGGCTGGGGGATGCCGACCCGGCCGAGCATGTCGATGGCGTGCTTCTTGGCCACCGACGTGCTGACCTTGTTGTGGATCTTGTACGCCTCGATGATCTGGTGACCGACCGTGTAGAACGGGTGCATCGCCGAGAGCGGGTCCTGGAAGATCATCGCCATCTGCTTGCCGCGCAGCGACCGGACGGTCTCCCGGCTGGCGCCGACGAGCTCGGTGCCGTCCAGGCGGATCGAGCCGCGCATCTGCACCGTGCCGGGCTTGTGCAGGCCCATGATCGCCATGCTCGTGACGCTCTTGCCCGAGCCCGACTCCCCGACGATGCCGAGCGTCTGGCCGCGGGCGAGGTCGAAGGACAGGCCGTCGACCGACTTGACGAGGCCGTCGTCGGTGGGGAAGTGCACGCGCAGGTCGCGCACCGACAGGAAGGTGCCGGGCGCCGGGGCGCCGAGACCGCCGATGCCGTCGAGGGCGTTCGGGGAGGCATCCCCCTTGCGCCGACGTCGTCCGGAGTGGTCGACCGTGACGGACGCGTCGGACAGCGCCTCGGCCTCGGCTTCGGTGGTTCGTTTGCTCGGCTCGCTCATGCTGTTCGCACTCTCGGGTCGATGACGGCGTAGAGAAGGTCCACGACGAGGTTGGCGATGATGATGAAGACGGCGCCCAGGATCGTCACCCCGAGGACCTTCGGGAGGTCGTTGTTCTCGATCGCCTGCACGGCGTACTGGCCGACACCAGGAAGCGTGAAGGTCGTCTCGGTGAGGATGGCACCACCGAGGAGCAGGCCGAGGTCGAGGCCGAAGATCGTCAGGATGGGCGTGAGCGCCGCGCGCAGACCATGTCGGACGACGACGTCGTTCTCCTTGAGCCCCTTGGCCCGCGCGGTGCGGATGTAGTCCTCGTTCATCGTCTCCAGCATGCCCGCGCGGGTGAGCCGGGCATAGGCGGCGGCGTAGAGGAACGCCAAGGTGATCCACGGCAGCAGAAGGTCGTAGGCCCACATGAAGGGGTTCTGCTGCAAGGGCGTGTAGGACCCTCCCGGGGCGGTCCAGCCCAGGCCGTAGCTGAAGATCGACAGGGACAGCAGACCTGTGAAGAAGATGGGCAGGGACACGCCGGCGAGTGCCACGGTCATGCTCGCGCGGTCGATGAAGGTGCCGCGCCGCAGCGCCGACACCACCCCGGTGGCGACCCCACCGAGCAGCCACAGGAACGCCGCGCCGGCAGCCAGCGACAACGTCACGGGGAGGCGGTCGAGCAGGTCGGGCAGGACCGGGTTCTGGGTGAGGAACGAGTAGCCGAGGCACGGGGCGGGGCAGTGCTCGACCCCCGCGCCGTAGTCGTAGTCGGCCCCGGCGACCAGGCCCTTGACGTACCGGCCGTACTGGACCCAGATCGGGTCGGTGAAGCCGAGGCGCACGGCGGTGTCGTGGATCTGTGCCGCCCCGGCCGACTTGCCGACGTACCTCGAGGCGAGGTCGTCGGCGCTGGCGCCGCCGATGCGCGGTAGCAGGAAGAAGATGGCGAAGACGACCGCCGTCACGATGAACAGCAGGACGATGGCGCTGAGTAGGCGTCTGGCGAGATACGCGAGCACTGTGGTCGGCGGCCCCGCCGGTGGCAGTCGACGTCATCGTCGACTGCCACCGGGGCCACGCCTTCACCTTCCTTCGGTGGATGGGGCGGTGGGAGGTCGGGAACCGCTTTTACTGCTTGGAGGTGCCCATGCCGACGTAGTCGTACATGTTGAACGCGTCGTTGACGTACACGTTCGTCAGCGTCGGGGGCCGGTAGAGCAGCACCTTCGGCCAGACACCGGGCAGGATCACCGCGTTGTCCATGACGGTCTTGTCGACCTGGCCCCAGATCGCCTCGCGCTTGGCCGTGTCGTTCTCCGACAGCGCCTGGTCGATGAGCTTGTCGACCGCGGGGAGCTTGATGCCGAGGTTGGTGTTGCCCGCCGCCCGGATGACGCGGCTGTCGACGATCTGCTGGAGGAAGCCGAAGCCGTCCGGCCAGTCAGCACCCCAGCTCATGACCATGAGGCCGAGGCCGTTGGCCTTGGCGTAGTCCGGCTTGCCGGCGTAGAGCTTGAAGTAGTCAGCCTTCGGGAAGCCCTTGAGGGTGACGTTGACGCCGATCTTGGCCAGGGACTGCTGCAGCGACTCGGCGACGGCCTTCTCCTTGGGCCGCTCGGTGCGGTAGGAGACGATCGTGTCGAAGCCGTTCGGCTTGCCGCACTTGGCCAGCTCGGCCTTGGCGGCCACCGGGTCGCCCTGGGGCTTGGCGGCGAAGTTGTACTGGTCCGTGTCCTGGTGACCGGGGATGACCGGGGGGAGCAGGCTCGTGGCGATGGTTCCACCGATGGAGCCGCCGTAGGCGCGCTGGTAGCCGGTCTTGTCGTAGGCGAGCAGGACGGCCTTACGGCAGTCGATGTTGTCGAACGGCGCCACGTCGGTGTTGATCTGCGTGTAGTTGGTGCGCGCCGTGTTCGGGTTGTCGCTGTTCGCCTTGAGGCTCTGGTCGGCGAGGATCTTGCCCTGCGCAGCGGCCTGCACGCCGGCACCGTCGAGGTCCACGTCGAGGTCGCCCGACATGAGGCGGTTGTCGAGGTCGGCCGCGTTGATGCCGATCTGGACGGTGATCTTGTCCGGCAGGGCCTTGCGACCGGTGTCGGGGTCGGTCTTCGGGTCGTAGTTCGGGTTGCGGTCAAGCTCCATGAGCTTGCCCTCCTGGTACGTCACGAACTTGTACGGACCGCTGGAGATCACGTGCTCCTTGTACTTCGCGCCCGTGTCCTTGGCCTGCGGCACCGGTGCCGTGGCGGGGAGCATCGCGAAGTAGTCGAAGCTGGAGAACGGCTGGTTCAGGTGGAAGACGATCGTCTTGTCATCCGGCGTCTCGATCGACTTGAGGTCGTCGAGGTTCTTGTCCTTGTAGACCGAGTAGTCCTTCGGGACGTCCTTGAGGAAGGAGTTGAAGTACGAGGGCCCCTGCGGGAACGTCGTCTTGTCGAGCGAGCGCGCGACCCCGTACTTGACGTCCTTGCTCGTGATCGGCGTGCCGTCCTCGAACTTCAGTCCGTCGCGCAGCGTGTAGGTCCACGTCATGTTGTTGTCGCTGGGCTTGCCCAGGGACGTCGCCAGGTCGGGGGCGAGCTTGTTGCCCTCGGCGCCAGGCGCCGACTTGAAGGCGACGAGGGTGCGCGCGTAGTTGCGCAGGAAGTTCCACGACTGGCCGTAGTACGTGTCGCCGGTGTCGACCGAGTCCCACATGGCGGCGACGCCGAAGCGCAGGGTGCCGCCCTTGGTGGTCGATGGGTTGTAGGCGCTGGACAGGGCTGCGTTGGGGGCGGCCTTGGCCCCACCGCCTCCGCTTCCGCCAGTGCCGTTCCCGGAACTGGTGGTGCCGCCTCCACAGGCGGTCACCCCCAGCGTCAAGGCCGCCGCACCGGCGAGGGCCATGATGCGCTTCATCTTCATGTGCTTTGCGCTCCCTTGTTTTCTAGGGTGGTGCCTACGGTCGCAGTGGTCACCGCGACCGAGGATCGAGGGCGTCACGCAGACCGTCCCCGAAGAGGTTGAAGGCCAGGACCGTCACGAAGATGGCCATGCCCGGCGAAATCATGAACCAGGGGTCGATCTGGTACCAGGTGGCGGCGTCGGACAGCATCCCGCCCCACGTGGCCCGGGGCGCCTGCACGCCGACGCCGAGGTACGACAGGGCCGCCTCGAACAGGATGTTGGTCGGGATGAGCAGGGTGGCGTAGACGAGGATCGGCGCGAAGAGGTTCGGCAGTAGCTCACGCGTCACGATGTACGGGGTCCGACCGCCGAGGCTCCGCGCGGCGTCGATGAACTCGCGCTCTCGGAGCGAGAGCGTCTGCCCGCGGACCAGGCGCCCGATGTACGGCCAGTTGAAGAAGCCGATGATGAAGATGATGACCGCGATGCGCAGCGAGTCGCCCTTGAGGCCGAAGGCCTGCTCGGGGATGACACCGACGAGGGCGAGGGCGAAGAGCAGCAGCGGGAACGCCAGGAAGATGTCCATGAGCCGGCTGATGAGGCTGTCCACGGCGCCGCCGAAGTAGCCGGCGATCAGGCCCATCGTCGTGCCGATGACGACGGAGACGAGGGTCGCGAAGAAGGCGATCAGCAGCGAGATCTGCGCTCCGTAGAGGATCCGGCTGAACAGGTCGCGCCCGTTGACCGGCTCGACGCCGAAGAGGAAGTCCTTCGAGACCCCGCCGAACGGCCCGGTGGGGACCTGCAGGTTCGGGTCGACGAGATCCTGGTGGAACTCGTTCGGTGGGTGCCCGAGGACCTTGACGATGAGCGGGGCGATGATCGCCACGACGATGAGGAAGATGACGAAGAATCCACCCGCCAGCGCGACCTTGTCGCGCTTGAGCCTGGTCCACGCGATCTGGCCGAGGGACCGACCCTCGATGGCACCGCCGCCTTCGAGGACTGCCTCCGGTGGAGCCGAGGCTCCGCCTGGTTCGAGCTCGACGGGAAGGGTCATCTGCCGTCACCTCCAGTACGACTCGGGCCGGGCGGCCACGGTGCCAGCTCCGACGTTCTGTGACGCAGCGCAAAGGTACGCGCCCCACAACCGCGCCGCCCATCATTCAGCGACGGAACACGGTCGGCAACCGACTTGGCCGAATCGTGACAGGGCGGAGATCTTCCGGCGATCTGGCCCGCCCGAGCGAAGGATTCCGCGGTTCGGCGCCCATTTCGGGCGCCGAACCGCAACTCGGGGCAAGGCCTCCCCATCCGGCTCACCGGGTACTGGGAGGTGACTCTCAGGCGTCGGTCTCGTCGTCGAAGCGCCCGAGGACGCGTTCGAGGAGGTCCTCCATCGTGACGATGCCGACCGGGCCGGCGGGCCCGTCGACGAGGGCGAGCTGGGCGCGCTCACCCCGCAGCACCGACAGCGCGTCGAGCAGCGAGAGCCCCGACGCGACGCGCACGACGGGAGCCGTCACCGTCGTGACCGGCGCCTCGGGGGCGGCTCTGACGACGTCGCGCACGTGCGCGAGACCGACCGGACGGCCCTCCTCGGTGACGACGAGCCGGGAGCGCCCGGACTCGCGCGAGACCGCCTCGGCGTCGGCGCACGAGGCCGTCGTCGGCACGCCGACGACCCGCTCGAGCGGTACGACGGCCTCGGCGAGCGGCGTCGTGTCGAGGGCGATGGCCCCGGCGAGCACGCGGTGTTCCGGCTCGGCCAGCTGGCCGTGCTCGTGGGCGCTGGCGAGGAGCAGCTGCAGCTCCTTGGGGCCGTGCACCTGGGCCAGCTCGTCGACCGGCTGCACCCGGACGAGCCGCAGGCAGGCGTTCGCCATGGCGTTGAGCAGGCTGAGCGCCGGGCGGACCACCCGGGCGAAGCCGCGGAACGGCAGCGCGAGGAGCACGGCGGAGCGCTCGGGGTGGGCGATGGCCCACGACTTCGGGGCCATCTCACCGACGACCATGTGCAGGAACACGACGATGCCGACGGCGAGCACCACGGCGATCGGGTAGGCGGCCGCCTCCGGCAGGCGCAGGAAGATGAACACCGGGGTCAGCAGCTCGGCGACGGCAGGCTTGGCGAGCGAACCGAGGCCGAGGGTGCACAGGGTGATGCCGAGCTGGGCGCCGGCGAGCATGAGGGAGAGCTCACGCGAGCCCTTGACGGCCGAGCGGGCGGCGACACTGCCCTTCTCGGCGAGATCCTCGAGGCGGTGCCGCTTGCTCGCGACGAGCGCGAACTCGGCGGCGACGAAGAAGGCGTTCAGCACGAGCAGGAGCAGCGAGACGAGCAGGGCGGTGGTCATCGGTCGGCCTCCGTCCGCTCGACGGCCGGGCCGTGGTCGGCATCCTCGCCGCTCAGGTCCTCGAGGTCGGACATGAGGTCGAGCACCTCGACCCGGACCGAGGAGGGTACGTGTCGCTCGACGGCCTCGACCGTCACGCGCACCGAGACCGGCAGGCGGCGCGGCTCGTGGTCCTGGCGGTCCTCGCGCCCCTCGCGCCCGTCGCGCTCGCCGCTCGACCCGGGATCGACTGCATCAGAGTCGCTCCCGTCGGTGCTCGCGTCGTGGCGCCGGTCGGCGACCTCGCGCCTCGCTGCGACGACGACGACGTCGCCCGCGACGGCCGTGCGACCGAGGTGCTCGAGGACGAGCCCGCTCAGTGTGGAGTACTCGTCGCCGCTCTCGAGGCGCAGGCCCGTGGCGGTGTCGAGCTCGTCGAGACGTAGGTGGCCCGGCGCGAGCCAGGCGTCGTCACCCGCGTCGGCGATGCCGGCGGGGACGGCGTCGTCCTCGTCGAGGATCTCGCCGACGACCTCCTCGGCGATGTCCTCGAACGTGACGATGCCGGCGAAGCCGCCGTGCTCGTCGACGACGACGGCCAGCTGCCGGTGGTCGGCGCGGATCTGCTCGAGGACGCGGGGCAACGGGGCGCTCGTCGGCACGACCGTCGGCTCGGGGACGACCGACCCGATGCTCGTCGTGGCGCGCCGCGACGGCTCGACGGCGAGCACCTCGGCGATCCCGGCGACCCCGACGATGTCGTCGCCGTCGCGGCCCGTGACCGGGAAGCGCGACCAGCCGGTGTCGAGCAGCTCGACGAGGCGCGCGACCGGCTCGGCGGCGCGGACCGTCGTGACCCGCACGCGCGGCGTCATGACGTCGCCGGCGTCGAGCTCGCGGAAGCGCAGCCCGCCCTCGAGGACCTCGGAGAGGTCGTCGTCGAGCAGCCCGCCGGCGTGCGACTCGTCGATGATGCGGGTGAGGTCCTCGGCGGTGGCGCCGTGCTCGAGCTCCTCGACGGGCTCGATGCCGACCTTGCGCAGCAGCGTGGTCGAGGCGCGGTCGAAGAGGCGCACGAGCGGACCGGCGAGCGTGAGGTAGACGAGCGTCGAGCGGCTCAGGGCCCGGGCGAGCGGCACGGTGCGGGCGATGGCGAGGTTCTTCGGGGCGAGCTCGCCGAAGACCATCTGGACGACGGTCGAGAAGACGAGCACCGCGGTGACCGACAGGCTCAGGCGCGCCGCGTAGGACATCGACGGGTCGAGCAGCTCGGCCAGGCCCGCCCCGACCAGGGGTTCGGAGACGTAGCCGACGAGCAGCGCCGTGACGGTGATGCCGAACTGGGCGGCCGACAGCGTGAACGACAGCCGGGAGGTGACGCGCAGCGCGCGCTCGGCGGCGGCGTCGCCGTCGTCGGCGAGCTGCCGGAGGGCGTTGCGGTCGACGGCGACGTAGGCGAACTCCTGGGCCACGAAGTAGCCGGTCGCCGCGGTCAGGGAGAGGATCAGCAGGATGCCGAGGGCGATGCCGAGAAGGGTGCTCATGCGATCACCACCCCGGTGAGCGGGTGGCGGGACTGGGGCGGCCGGACGGCGTCCGGCGAGGGACTATGGCCCTCCTGGGAGCCGTCGCGGGACCCGCGCGACTCGTGCCTCGTGTGGGATCGCATGAGGTGATCCTACGTTCCGGCGCGGCTCAGGACGGTGTCGTCGACCCGGCGCTCGCCCCGAGCCGGGCGGCCGCCTGCGAGATCTGGTGCGCCAGCTCGACGTCGAGCTGGGTCAGGCCGCCCTCCGAGTGCGTCGAGAGGGCGAAGGCGAGGGTCGTCCACCGGATGTCGATGTCGGGATGATGGTCCATGGACTCGGCGTCGGCCGCGACCTCGTCGACGAGGCGGATGCCGGTCGGGAAGTCGGGCGCCGTGAAGCTGGCCCGGATCGTGTCGCCGTCACGCGTCCAGTCGGGCAGGTCGCCCAGCTGCCGCGTGATCTCCTCGTCGTCCAGTCGTCGTGCCATCGCCCCAGTAAACCCCTCCCGCACGGCCGGGCGCGTCCGAGCGGCAGGGCCACCGGTGGAGGAGGGCGCGGTAGGCGGGGAGGTGGCCGCCTCGGGGGTTCGCGAGGTCGCTGAGTCTTCCGGCAGCCCCTGCCTGTGGCACCATCGACGACGCCATGAGCACGACTGCCCCCGTCCCCGCGCGCCTCGTCGTCGGCGCAGCGCTCGTCGACGACCTCGCCCGACCGACGCGTCTGCTGTCGGCCCGGCGCACCGAGCCCTCGGCGCTCGCAGGCGGCTGGGAGCTGCCCGGCGGCAAGGTCGAGCCGGGGGAGGAGCCGCTCGCCGCGCTGCACCGCGAGGTGCGCGAGGAGCTCGGCGTCACGGTCCGCGTCGGGGAGCAGGTCCCCGGTCCGCTCCGCGGCGCCACGTGGCCGCTCGGCGACAGGTACGAGATGCTGGTGTGGCTCGCCGAGGTGCTCGAGGGCGATCCGTCGCCGCTGGAGGACCACGACGAGCTGAGGTGGCTCGGCGTCGATGACCTGCGTGACGTCGCCTGGCTGCCGGCCGACCTGCCCATCGTCGAGCAGATCGAGGGCATGGTCCGCGCGGGCCGGGCCCCCTGACGGTCCCGTTCCATCCCTTTTTGTCCTGCATCGCCCGGCACGTCCGGTGGTCGGAAGCACCGCCCAAACCCTGAGAGACTGTCCCTCATGCCCCAGAAGACCCGTGCGGACATCCGCAACGTCGCCATCGTCGCCCACGTCGACCACGGCAAGACCACCCTCGTCGACAAGATGCTCTGGCAGGCCGGCGCCTTCGGCGAGCACCAGCACGTCGACGAGCGGGCGATGGACTCCGGTGACCTCGAGCGCGAGAAGGGCATCACGATCCTCGCCAAGAACACCGCGATCCACTACACGGGCAAGGCGGCGACCGACCGGGGCCTCGGCGACGGCGTCACCATCAACATCATCGACACCCCCGGGCACGCCGACTTCGGTGGCGAGGTCGAGCGCGGCCTGTCGATGGTCGACGGCGTCGTGCTGCTCGTCGACGCGTCCGAGGGCCCGCTGCCCCAGACCCGCTTCGTGCTGCGCAAGGCGCTCGCCGCGAAGATGCCGGTCATCCTCTGCATCAACAAGGTCGACCGCCCCGACTCGCGCATCGCCGAGGTCGTCGACGAGGCCTACGAGCTCTTCCTCGACCTCGACGCCACCGAGGAGCAGATCGACTTCCCGATCGTCTACGCGTCGGCCAAGGCCGGTCGCGCCTCCCTCGAGCGCCCCGCCGACGGCGGCCTGCCGGAGGGGGAGGACCTCGAGGCGCTCTTCGCGACGATCCTCGAGACCATCCCCGCCCCGACCTACGACGACGAGGCCCCGCTCCAGGCCCACGTCACGAACCTCGACGCGTCCAACTTCCTCGGCCGCCTTGCCCTGCTCCGCGTGCACAACGGCACGATCAAGAAGGGTCAGCAGGTCACCTGGTGCCGCCACGACGGCTCGCAGCAGCGCGTGAAGATCACCGAGCTGCTCATGACCGAGGCCCTCGAGCGCAAGCCCGCCGAGGAGGCCGGGCCGGGCGACATCATCGCCGTCGCCGGCATCCCCGAGATCACGATCGGCGAGACCCTCGCCGACCCCGAGAACCCCATCCCGCTGCCCCTCATCACGGTCGACGAGCCGGCCATCTCGATGACGATCGGCACGAACACCAGCCCGATGGTCGGCAAGGTGCGCGGCTCCAAGGTGACCGCCCGCATGGTCAAGGACCGCCTCGACAAGGAGCTCATCGGCAACGTGTCGCTGCGCATCCTGCCGACCGAGCGTCCCGACGCGTGGGAGGTCCAGGGCCGTGGTGAGCTCGCGCTCGCCATCCTCGTCGAGCAGATGCGCCGCGAGGGCTACGAGCTGACCGTCGGCAAGCCGCAGGTCGTCACCCGCGAGGTCGACGGCAAGGTGCACGAGCCGGTCGAGCGCCTCACGATCGACACCCCCGAGGAGTTCCTCGGCCCGATCACCCAGATCATGGCCGCCCGCAAGGGCCGCATGGAGCAGATGACCAACCACGGCACCGGCTGGATCCGCATGGAGTTCCTCGTGCCGAGCCGTGGCCTCATCGGCTTCCGCACCGAGTTCCTCACCGAGACCCGCGGCACCGGCATCGCGCACCACGTCTTCGAGGACTACGAGCCGTGGTTCGGCACCATCACGACCCGCACGAGCGGCTCGCTCGTCTCCGACCGCACCGGCGTCGTCACGTCCTACGCCATGGTCAACCTCCAGGAGCGCGGCGTCCTCTTCACCGACCCGACGACCGAGGTCTACGAGGGCATGATCGTGGGCGAGAACTCCCGCGCGGACGACATGGACGTCAACATCACGAAGGAGAAGAAGCTGACCAACGTGCGCGCCTCCTCCTCCGACAACTTCGAGAAGATCGTGCCGCCACGCAAGCTGAGCCTCGAGCAGAGCCTCGAGTTCTGCCGTGAGGACGAGTGCGTCGAGGTCACGCCCGACGCGGTGCGCATCCGCAAGGTCGTCCTCGACGCGAACGAGCGAGCGCGCACCGCTGCCCGGGCCCGGTCGGCGGCACGCGCCGAGGCTTGATCCGGCGTGGCGGGCGTGGTGAGAGCGCTTCGGCAGTCCCTCGTGTCCCGGCGGGCCGCGGTGGCCGGCCTCGCCGCCGTCGTCCTGTCGACGGTGGCGGCCGGCTGCTCCGGCTCGGGTGAGGCCGGTTCGGCCACCGACGTCGCCCGCTCGTCGCCCTCGGCGGGCGCCAGCGGCGATGCGGCCCCGGCGCCCGGCGGCACCCTCAAGGTGCTCGTCGCCGGCGACGTCGCGACGTGGGACCCGCAGCTGATGTACGTCGGTCCCGAGGCGTTCTTCGCCCAGCGCGTCTTCGCCCGGGGCCTGACCGCCTACGGCACCGGCAAGCACCAGCGCGACGTCGTGCCCGACCTCGCCACCGACACCGGAACCGCCAAGGACGGCGCGAAGACGTGGACGTTCACGCTGCGCGAGGGCCTCACCTGGCAGGACGGCTCGCCGATCACCTGCGAGGACGTCCGGCACGGCATCGCCCGCACCTTCGACCGGCGCACGCACGTCGCCGGCACGAACTACGCCAGCTTCCTGCTCGCCATCCCGACCAAGGTCACGCTCGAGGGCCTGGAGAAGCCGGTCTACGAAGGGCCGGGCGACAAGAGCCACCAGAAGGACTTCGACCAGGCCGTCGGCTGCAACGGGCGCGCCATCACCTTCCACCTGCGCGACGCCGAGCCCGACTTCCCGCAGGTCGTGGCGCTGCCGGAGTTCGCCCCGCGCAAGGCCTCCAGCGACCGCAAGGACGACAAGACCTCCTACGACGTCATGTCGAGCGGCCCGTACAAGCTGGAGAAGCCGTGGAAGCCCGGCGAGGGCGGCACGTTCGTGCGCAACACGAAGTGGGACCCGCGCACCGACCCCGTGCGCCAGGCCTATCCCGACCGCATCGAGGTCACCGCCGGCCTCGGTGAGTCCACCGTCATCCAGCGCCTGCTCAACCAGAGCGACGACGACTCGAACGCGGTGTCGTGGGTCCAGGCGAGCCCGACCCTGCGCAACCAGGCCGGCACCGACCTGCAGGCCCGCCTCACCTTCCCGTACACGGGCAACGTCGACTACCTGGCGCTCAACATGCGCAGCAAGGTGATGTCGAATCCCGCTGTGCGCAAGGCGTTCTCGATCGCGACCAACCGCGCCACGTACGTCACCGCCAACGGTGGCGACGGTGCCGGCACACCGACGTGGTCGATCCTGTCGCCCGCGGTCGACCCCTCCACGGTCGAGGTGCCGAGCGGCGCCAAGGTCGACGGCGACCCCGAGCAGGCCCGCCGGGTGCTCCAGCAGGCGGGCGTCAGGACGCCGGTGCGGGTGCGCGTCGTCTACGCGCGCTCGGTCCTCGGCGACAAGGCGTACGCCGCCCTCGCCGCCGGCTGGGAGCGCGCCGGCTTCGACGTGCAGCTGACCGGGGTGCCGCCGGAGGAGTACTACGAGACGATCGAGCGCAAGACCTCCGGATCGTCCTTCGACGTGTTCCGAGGCGTCTGGACGCCCGACTGGCCGTCGGCGTCCGGCGTGCTGCCGGCCCTGTTCGACTCGCGCATCAACATCGACTCCACCGGCCCGGGCCAGGACGTCGGCTACTTCGACGACAACACCGTCAACGGGCTCATCGACAAGGCCGAGACCACGGCCGACCCCGCGGCGCGCGAGAAGGTCTGGATGCAGGCCGACACCGCGCTGCGCGACGCCGGTGGCTACGTCGCGCTCTCGGCGACCAAGGCGCTCTACCTGCACGGCGCGGGCGTGGTGCACTACGAGGACCACGCGGTCGGCGGCATCGTCGACCTCGCCACCGTCGCCGTCCGCTGACGGCCGTCCCCACTCGTCCCGAAGCGAGGAGGCCTCGTGGCCCGGCTCCTGTTCGTCCACGCCCACCCCGACGACGAGACGCTGACGTGCGGCGTCGCGATGGCCCACCACGTGGCGCGCGGCGACGACGTGCACGTGCTGACGTGCACGCTGGGGGAGGAGGGCGAGGTGATCCCCGCCGACCTCACCCACCTCGAGGGGCATCCCGACGACGCCCTCGGGCCGCACCGGCACGCCGAGCTCACCGAGGCGCTGCGCCGCATCGGCGCCACGATGCACGTCCTGGGCGCCGACCCGGGGTCCGGCCGGCTCTCGCGCTACCGCGACTCCGGCATGGCCGGCTCGCCCGCGGCGTCGCGGCCTGACGCGTTCGCCGGCGCCGACCTCGACGCGGTGGCCGGTCTCGTGGCCGACGTGCTGCGCTCCGTGCGTCCGGACGTCGTCGTCACCTACGACGAGCACGGCGGCTACGGCCACCCCGACCACGTGCGCACCCACGACGCCGTCCGGCGCGCGCTGACCCTCCTCGGGACCGAGGAGCTGCCGGGCCGCACGTTCGAGATCCTGACCCCGGAGTCATGGGCCCGTGCCGACCGCACCTGGCTGCGCGAGGCGGACCCGTCGACCCGGGGCCGTCCCGCCGGCCTGCCGCCGCTCGTCCTGCCCACCGACGCCGACCCGTTCCCGCCGTCGGTCGTGCCCGACGACCGCGTCACGCACGTCGTCGAGGACGCCGCCGCCCGACGCGTCAAGAACGACGCCCTGCGGGCGCACGCCACCCAGGTCATCGTCGCAAGCGAGGAGGTGCACGCGCTGTCCAACCTCCTTGCGGCCCGCACGTCGGTCCGTGAGGGTTTCCGACGGGTCGACCCCCTGACGTGGGAGACCGTCGGAGCCGCCGTGCCGGCCACCGAGGCGGGCCTGCTCGCCTGACGCTAGCGCCACGGCTGTGACGCGTGGGACTGCGTGCTCACTCGACAGGTGAGAGGCGAGCGCCCGAGGGGAGCGCCAGAGGGGAGCGCCAGAGGGGAGCGCCAGAGGGGAGCGCCCGCGTCCTTCCTGCATCGAGTGAGCAGTTCGTCCCACCCGTCACACCGCACGCGACACGGGGCGGCAACGAGTCGGTCACGTCGGTGGCACGCCGCGCCGCCTCGCACCATCGCGCGCCGCGCCGGGTTACCGTTCCTGCCACCTGACCCGCACTGCACCGCACCCGAGGCCGTGCCACCGCACGGCGCCGCGCACGGAGAACCATGGAGACCTGGCAGCCCCAGCCCCGCCGCGAGACCCGCGGCACCGCCCTGCGCCTCGTCGTCGCCGCGCTCGTCCTCGGCGGTGCCTACGCCGGCCTCGGCTACTGGTCCTCCGAGCACCTGCCCTCGAGCGTCACCGTGGGCGGCATCCAGGTCGGCGGCATGACGCCGGAACATGCGGTGGCCCGGGTGCAACGCGGGGCGGCCGAGGTGCTCGCGCGTCCCATCGCGCTGAGCGTGCCGGGGCGCGCGGACCCGCTGCAGGTCGTGCCCTCGAAGGCGGGCCTGCACGTCGACGTCGACCGCTCGCTCGAAGGCCTCACCGGCTTCACCCTCAGCCCCACGCGCATCTGGGAACGGCTCACCGGCACGGTGCAGCGGCCCCTGCTCACGAGCGCCGACGACGACCTCCTGCAGGCCTACGTGACGACGCTGGCGCGCACCGTGGAGCAGCAGCCGCACCAGGGCGGCGTCGCGTTCGGCGGTGGCCGGGTCACCGTCGACCCCTCCCGCCCCGGCGCCACCCTCGACGTCCCGGCCACCAAGCTCGCCCTGCGCCTCGCCTTTCCCGACACCGCCGTGGCCACCGCCGCGGTCCACGTCGTGCGGCCCGACGTCGCCGCCCCCGACATCCAGCGGTTCGCCGACACCGTCGGCCGGGCCGTCGTCTCCGCCCCGGTGACACTCGTCGCTGGGGCGAACCGGGCCGTCGTCGGCCCGGCGGCCTTCGCGCCCTTCGTCTCGGCCGAGCCGGACGGCAACGGCGCGTTGGAACTCGTCTTCGACCAGCCGGGCCTGGCCCGCCTCGTCGCCTCGCAGGTCAAGGTCCCGACGAAGGTCGCCGCCAACGCGCGCTGGACCCTCGCCACCGCCGAGACACCGCCGACGCTCGTGCCCTCGGTCGACGGTGCGGCCGTCGACGAGGACGCCGTCGCGAAGCGCTTCGCTGCGGCGATCAGCGGCTCGAACCGCGTCGTCGACGTCGGTGCCGTGGCCGCCGCGCCGGCCTTCACGACCGCGGACGCCCAGCAGGCCGGCGTCACGACGGCGGTGTCCCGGTTCGACGCCGCCTTCCCCAAGACCGACGCGGCCCTCACGGGACGCCTCGTCGCCGCCACGCAGCGCCTCAACGGCACGTACGTCCCGCCGGGGGGCAGCTTCAGTCTCCGCGCCGTCCTGGGCGAGGGGGTCATGACGTCGGGCGAGACGTGGGACCCGGAGAGCGCGGTCGTCGTCGACGGCCGTGTCCTGCAGGGGACGGGGGGCGGCATCTCACCGATCCCGACCGTGGTCTACAACCTCGCCTACTTCGCCGGCGTGCCGATCACCGAGGCGAGGGCGCACGCCTCGTTCCAGTCGCGCTACCCCGAGGGCCGCGACGCAGCCGTCTACTGGCCGTCGGTCGACACCGCGTGGACGAACGACTCCCCGTACGGGATGCTCCTGCAGGTCTGGGTGGCCGACGGCGTCGTCCACGGCCGCCTCTGGAGCACGAAGGTGTGGGACGTGCGCTCCGTGGCAGGCCCGCGCACCGACGTCGTCGAGCCCCGGACGGTCAGCCGCGGCGACCTCTCGTGCATCCCGCAGCAACCCGTCCAGGGCTTCGAGGTCACGGTGACGCGGCAGTGGTACCGCCCGGGCTCACGCGACCTCGTCCGCAGCGAGCCGGTCACGACGCGGTACGTGGCGCAGGACCGCGTCGTGTGCACCAACCCCTTCGTCACGCCTCCGTGACCGTGGGGGCGGGCTGACGCGCCGCGTGGCCCGCTGCGTCAGGCCTCGGGCTTGGCGAGGTAGGTGTACTCGTGGTGGGTCTCGAAGCCGAGCCCGTTCCAGAACGCGATGCCGTCGGCGTTGTCGCCGGAGACCTGCAGGTAGATCGCCGGCATGTTGTTCTCGCGGGCCACCATGGCGATCGCGGACACGATGGTCGAGGCGATGCCGCGACGGCGGTGGTCCGGGTGCACCCAGAGGCCGAAGATGCCGGCCCAGCCGGGCTGGATGGCCATCCTGGCGATGCCGACGATGCGCTTGCTCGCCTCGTCGCGGACCGACAGGAACAGCTGGCCCTCGCTGCCGGTGAGGACGGCCTCGGTGGTACCAGGCACGACGCGGCGCTGCTCGGCGTAGGCCATGAGCCACTCGGGCGACAGCTCGGCATCGGCGTTGACCGGCAGCGACTCGGTGGTCAACGGCGGCACCTGCGCCGACAGGGCGGTCAGCACGAGGACCCGCGACCAGTCGGGGCGGCCACCGCCGGCCTCGTAGCCGCGCTCGAGGAGCGCCCGGCCGAGGGGCTCCTCGGCCACGTCGAAGCCGGAGCGACCGTGCACCTGGAAGAGGGCCGGGGCCTCGTGCTCGGCGTACCAGGCCTCGGCGTAGTCGATCGCCTTGTCGAGGGGGAGGCTCGGATCGCCAACGACGAGAACGGAGTTCGCGCGGCCGGTGAAGCCGGACGCGGAGCGGAGCACCCAGTCGCCCAGGCCCTTGCGCTCGGTGGGCTGCCAACCGCGCGCCATGAGCTTCTCGAGCTCGTCGGCCGAGACGCGCTGGTGGGCCCGGCCCGGCTGGCTCGCCGGCGGCGGGACGTCCTTGGCGGCGATGACGTCGGCCCGGATCAGCTTGACCCGCTCGGTCGCCTGACCGCCCTGAGCGCCCTGACCGGCCCCGCTCACCCGGGCGTCGACGACGAGGAAGTCGTCGTTGCGGGCGATGAGCTCGCCGACGAAGTCGGTGGCACCGGCGTCGCTGCCCTCCTGGAGCCGGTAGCGCACGACGACGCGGCCGCCGACCGTCAGCCCGGCCGTGACCCGGTGTCCCGTGGTGTCGGTGATGCCCGGGGATGCTGCCGCGGAGGCGCTCTCGTGGTGGGCCAGGGGGCTCTCCTCGGGACCCGTCTCAGCAGCGGGGTCGTGCATGGGCTCGCCAGTCATGTCCGGCATACTAGGCGGTGCAGCAGCCCACCCCGAACGCTCCCAGGAGGTCCCCTCCCCATGACCTACGTCATCGCCCAGCCGTGCGTCGACCTCAAGGACCGCGCGTGCATCGAGGAGTGTCCGGTCGACTGCATCTACGAGGGCAAGCGTTCGCTGTACATCCACCCCGACGAGTGCGTCGACTGCGGCGCCTGCGAGCCGGTGTGCCCGGTCGAGGCCATCTACTACGAGGACGACGTTCCCGAGCAGTGGGCCGACTACTACAACGCCAACGTCGAGTTCTTCAACGACCTCGGCAGCCCGGGTGGTGCCGCCAAGCTCGGCGTCATCGACAAGGACCACCCGCTCGTGGAGGCCCTGCCGCCCCAGTCGCACGACGAGTGACGCGGCCGGCTGACGACTCGGTGTCCGCGACCCCCGCCTCCGGACCGGCGCCGCCCGACCTGCCCGCCTTCCCCTGGGACTCGCTCGCGCCCCACAAAGCGCGGGCGAGCGCGCATCCCGGGGGTCTCGTCGACCTCTCTGTCGGCACACCCGTCGACCCCACCCCCGAGGTGGTCCGGCGCGCGCTGGCCGAGGCCGCAGACGCGCCGGGCTACCCCCTGACCGTCGGCACCACCGACCTCCGCGCGGCGATCGTCGAGTGGTTCGCCCGCCGTCGCGGCGTGCCCGGGCTCGGCGCCGACGCCGTGCTGCCGACCATCGGCAGCAAGGAGCTCGTCGCTTGGCTGCCCCTCCTGCTCGGGGTCCGCCACGGCGACGTCGTCGGCATCCCGGAGGTGGCCTACCCGACCTACGACATCGGTGCCCGCCTCGCCGGGGCCACCCCGCGCGTCGTCGGTTCGCTCACCGGCCTCGGCCCGCTGACGCCGTCCACGACGCCGAAGATGCTGTGGCTCAACAGCCCCGGCAACCCGCACGGCCAGGTCCTCGGGGTCGGCCACCTGCGCAAGGTCGTCGACTGGGCGCGTCGCCACGGCGTCGTCGTCGCGAGCGACGAGTGCTACGCCGAGCTCGACTGGCGCGAGGGGCAGTACGGCACGGCGACGCCGAGCATCCTGCACCCCGACGTCTGCGACGGCGACCACACCGGACTGCTCGCGGTGTACTCGCTGTCCAAGCAGTCCAACCTCGCCGGGTACCGCGCCGCGCTCGTCGCCGGCGACCGGGCGCTCGTCGGGCGGATCCTCGAGGTCCGCAAGCACGCCGGCATGATCATGCCGGCACCGGTGCAGGCCGCGATGGCCGCGGCCCTGCGCGACGACGCCCACGTCGAGGCCCAGCGCGCCGTCTACGCCCGGCGTCGGGCCCTGCTGCTCGAGGCCGTCACGCGGGCCGGGCTGCGCGTCGACCACTCCGAGGCCGGCCTCTACCTGTGGGCCACCCGCGACGAGGACTGCTGGTCGACGGTGGCCGACCTCGCCGAGCGAGGGGTCCTCGTGGCCCCGGGGGCCTTCTACGGCAGCGCCGGTGCGCGGCACGTCCGCATCGCGCTGACCGCGAGCGATGAGCGCATCGCCGCCGCGGGCGAGCGGCTCTGAGCCGCGGGCTTCGCGCGGACCGGTTTTCTCTGGTCAGGTGACGCTGGGGTAACGTCGCTGCGGAATACGAAGACTCAGCGCCTCGTGCCCGGGGCAACCAGGAGGAACGAAGTGACGAAGGCAGTGGACGCGACGCTCAAGGTCGCCGACAAGGAGCTCACCTTCCCCGGTGTCGAGGCCGTCGAGGGCAATGACGGGCTCGGCGTGAGCTCGCTGCTCAAGGAGACCGGCCTGGTCACCTACGACGTCGGCTTCGTCAACACCGCGTCGTGCAAGAGCGACATCACCTACATCGACGGTGACGAGGGCATCCTGCGCTACCGCGGTTACCCGATCGAGCAGCTCGCGGCGCACTCGTCCTTCACCGAGGTGTCCTACCTGCTCATCTACGGCGAGCTGCCGACCCCCGAGCAGCTGACGCGCTTCGAGGACTCCATCCGCCGGCACACGATGCTGCACGAGGACCTCCGCGCCTTCTTCAACGGCTTCCCGCGTGACGCGCACCCGATGCCGGTGCTGTCCTCGGCCGTCTCGGCGCTCGGCACCTTCTACCAGGACAGCCTCGACCCGTTCGACCAGGAGCAGGTCGAGATCTCGACGGTCCGCCTGCTCGCCAAGCTGCCGACGATCGCGGCGATGGCCCACAAGAAGAGCGTCGGCCAGCCGTTCATGTACCCGGACAACTCGCTCTCGCTCGTCGAGAACTTCCTCCGGATGACCTTCGGCTACCCCGTCGAGCCGTACGAGGTCGACCCGACGATCGCCAAGGCCCTCGACCTGCTCTTCATCCTGCACGCCGACCACGAGCAGAACTGCTCCACCTCGACGGTCCGTCTCGTCGGTTCGGCGCACGCCAACCTCTTCAACTCCGTGTCCGCGGGCATCCACGCCCTGAGCGGTCCGCTCCACGGCGGTGCCAACTCGGCCGTGCTCGACATGCTCGACCAGCTGAACGCCTCGGGCGACGACCCGAAGAAGTTCATGGAGAAGGTGAAGAACAAGGAGGGCGGCGTCCGGCTCATGGGCTTCGGCCACCGGGTCTACAAGAACTACGACCCGCGCGCGGCCATCATCAAGAAGTCGGCCGACGAGATCCTGGCCAAGCTCGGCCACGACGACCCGCTGCTCGACCTCGCCAAGGGCCTCGAGGAGATCGCCCTGGCCGACGACTACTTCGTCGAGCGCAAGCTGTACCCGAACGTCGACTTCTACACGGGCCTCATCTACAAGGCGATGGGCTTCCCGACCAAGATGTTCACGGTCCTGTTCGCCATCGGCCGCCTCCCGGGCTGGATCGCCCAGTGGCGCGAGATGATGAACGACCCGGAGACCAAGATCGGCCGCCCGCGCCAGATCTACACCGGCTCGCCCGAGCGCGACTACCCGCAGCGCTGAGCCCGCCGGCCCCACCGCACCAGACGCCTTCGGCACCGAACGACTCGTTCGGTGCCGAAGGCGTCGGTGCACCGGCGTGTTCGCGCCTCGGCTACGAGGTCGGCACCGAACGGCTCGTTCGGTGCAGGCGGGGATGGGGCAGGGTGGGTCCATGGCGACGTACACGGTCAACGACGCGGCGGTGGCGGCGGTGCGCGAGCGCATCGACCGGCGGCAGTACGTGCTCGACAGCGACTGGGGACAGGTGCAGCCCGACGCCGAGACGCAGAACGCCTACCTCGAGCGGCACTCGTGGGAGGAGTACGCGTCGTGGCACCTCGGTCTGACCGAGGGCGCGAACGACGGCACCAAGGCCCGGTACGCCTTCGTCTGCGGCGACCTGCGCCGCGTGCACCGCAGCGGGCTCATCGCCTGCGTCTACCGGGCCGCCGAGTGGCGCCACAAGGAGGTCGAGCTCGCCGCGCACGACCTGCTCCAGCACCTCGACGCCGTCGCCGGCATCGACTGACGCGCCGGGCCGCCGGCGGTCAGGCGAGGGTGATGGTGACCGTGGTGCCGGCCGAACCCGGGGACCAGCCCTCGTCGCCCTTCGAGCGGTCCCAGACGCGGTCCCCGATGGCGACGCGGGTCGCGCCGTACTGCTCGGCGCGGGCGACGCCCCAGTGCGCGACGGCCCAGGCGAGGGTCGCGTTCGGTGCGGTGACGACGACCTTGCCCTGGGCCGTGCGTACCGAGGTGATGCCCATCTGCTCGGCGAGGTCGCTCGCGACCCGGTCCGGCCCGACGCTCGTCTTGGCCGCGTCGAGGCGGCAGGTGAGCCCGGCGGGGGAGTGCCCGGTCAGCGTCGAGGCCAGCACGCGGCCCTGGCCCTCGTGGTCGCGGTAGGCCTCGGGGAAGCCGCTGCGCTGGACCTTCTGGGCGATGGTCGTGATGTCGGCGGTCTGGTAGCCCTTGAACTTCACGAGCGCGTCGTAGAAGGCGTTCGTCGCGTGCACCATGTCGAGGATCTGCTTGTCGGTGCCCCAGCCCTGGCTCGGCCGCTGCTGGAAGAGGCCGAGGGAGTCGCGGTCGCCGTAGCGCAGGTTGCGGATCTTCGACTCCTGGAAGGCCGTCGTCAGCGCGATGGTCGCGGCCCGCGGGGGCAGCTCGCGCTTGACGGCGAGCGCGGCGACGAGCGCGGCGTTCGCCGTCTGCTCCGGGTCGAAGGTCTCGGTCATCCCGCCGGCCGTGATGGTGCACGTCGGGTTGACGACGCTCGTGTAGAGGAAGCGCGCCCCGAACCAGACGCCGGCGGCCACAAGCGCGACCACGACGAGCACGACCAGGCCCCGCCTACGGCGTCGGGCGGGGCTGGGCCGGGGTGCGCGGGACTCGGCGAGAGTCGAGCGCGTACGGGTCGGCATGAGGTCCTCGTCGTCGTCGGCGTCGCGCGCCGGGTCGTGCGCTGCTGCGGGCGGGTCAGTCGTTGGCGTGGAGTGCGGCGTTGAGCGCGATGCCCGTACCCGCGCGGTCGCGGGCCTCAACGGCGCCGGTCACGCTGTTGCGGATGAACAGGATGTTGCTCGACCCCGACAGCTCGCGGGCCTTGACGACCGAGCCGTCGGGGAGGGCCACCTTGGTCCCCGCCGTCACGTAGAGACCGGCCTCGACGACGCAGTCGTCGCCGAGGGCGATCCCGATGCCACCGTTGGCCCCGACGAGACAACGCTCGCCGATGCTGACGCGTTCCGTGCCGCCGCCGGAGAGCGTGCCCATGATCGAGGCGCCCGCCCCGATGTCGGAGCCGTCGCCGACGACGACGCCCTGCACGATGCGGCCCTCGACCATCGAGGTGCCGAGCGTGCCGGCGTTGAAGTTGCAGAAGCCCTCGTGCATGACCGTGGTGCCGGGGGACAGGTGGGCGCCGAGCCGGACCCGGTCGGCGTCGGCGATGCGCACGCCCTGGGGCACGACGAAGTCGGTCATGCGCGGGAACTTGTCGACCCCGTACACCGAGACGTGCTGTCCCGACGTGCGCAGCCGCATCCGGGTCTGCTCGAAGCCCTCGACGGCGCAGGCGCCCACACTCGTCCACACGACGTTCGGCAGCACGCCGAAGACGCCGTCGAGGTTGACGGTGTTGGGCGCGACGAGGCAGTGCGAGAGCAGGTGCAGGCGCAGGTAGGCGTCCGGGGCGTCGGCCGGGGCGGCGTCGAGGTCGATCTCGACGAGCCGCACCTCGGTGCGCACCCGGCGCACCGTGTCCTCACCGGCCAGCGAGGCGAGCCCCGCCGGCGTGCCGGCGTCGGCCGGCCGGGCGCCCAGCGCGGGCTCGGGGAACCACGTGTCGAGCACCTGCCCGCCGTCCGTGATCGTCGTCAGTCCGTGACCCCATGCGCTGCGCTCCGACATGCGCGAAAGGATAGGGCCGTGCCGCCGCTGGTCGAAACCCGACCGCCGGGCCGTCCGGCTGGCGGGCAGCCGCCCCGCTAGCCTTCCCGGTATGCCGCAGCCGACCCCGTCCACCGAGCCCGTGACCGCCGAGCGCGCGGAGCCGGCCGCCTCGGCGCCCGTCGCCCCCGCGCTCGACCTCACCAGCGACGTCACCTCGCTCGTCGCAGCGATCTGCGACATCGAGTCGGTGAGCCAGGACGAGCAGGCCCTCGCCGACGCCATCGAGGCCGCGCTGCGACCGCTGGCCCACCTCGAGGTCGTCCGCGACGGCAACACCGTCGTGGCCCGCACCGACCTCGGACGCGCCGAGCGCGTCGTCCTCGCCGGCCACATCGACACCGTGCCGCTCACGGCCGAGCCGAACCTGCCCACCCGGCGCGTCGAGGAGAACCTCTGGGGCCGCGGCACCGTCGACATGAAGGGCGGCGTGGGCGTCATGCTCCGCATCGCCGCCCAGCTGGCCGAGCCGAACCGCGACCTCACCTTCCTCTTCTACGAGTGCGAGGAGATCGACGCGAAGTACAACGGCCTGGCCCGGGTGGGTCAGAACCGGCCAGACCTGCTCGCCGGCGACTTCGCAGTGCTCCTCGAGCCGACGAACGGCGCCATCGAGGGTGGCTGCAAGGGGACGCTGCGCGCGGAGGTCACGACGACCGGCGTCGCGGCCCACTCGGCCCGGCCCTGGAAGGGGCACAACGCCATCCACGACGCCGCCACCGTGCTGGCGCGCCTCAAGGCGTACGAGGCCGAGACCATCACCGTCGACGGCCTCGACTACCACGAGGCCCTCCAGGCCGTGGGGATCGCCGGCGGCATCGCGGGCAACGTCATCCCGGACCGCTGCACCGTCACCGTCAACTACCGGTACGCCCCCGACAAGGACTCCGCCGAGGCCTTCACGCACGTGCAGCACGTCTTCGAGGGCTTCGAGGTGACCCTCGCCGACGCCGCCGACGGCGCGCGTCCCGGCCTGCAGCTGCCCGCGGCCAAGGCCTTCGTCGAGTCGCTCGGCGTGCCCGTCGACGCCAAGGAGGGCTGGACCGACGTCGCCCGGTTCTCGGCGCTCGGCATCCCCGCCGTCAACTACGGTCCCGGCGACCCGAACCTCGCCCACATGGACGACGAGCACTGCCCGGTCACCCAGTACGTCGACGCCGAGGCCGCGCTGCTGCGTTGGCTCGGCTGACGCGTCGGCGCACGGCACCGGCACGTAGGGTGACGCTGTGACTGACGACGAGCACGCCTCCGCCGACGAGCCGACGCCGACGCGTCGGCCCGCGCCGGCCTCGAGGCCGGGCGGGCGCGCCGAGACCCGGCGCCAGACCGGCCCGGTCACCCTGCGCCGGGAGCAGGTGCCTGCGACGACCACCGACCAGAGGCTGCTCCAGCAGCCGCAGCGCACCGACTGGCTGCACGCCGACCCCTGGCGCGTCATGCGGATCCAGTCCGAGTTCGTCGAGGGCTTCGGTTCGCTGGCCGAGCTCGGGCCGGCCGTCGCCGTCTTCGGGTCGGCCCGCACGGGTGTCGACGACCCCGCATACGCGATGGGTGTCGAGGTCGGCCGCCGGCTGGTCGAGGCCGGCTACGCCGTCATCACCGGCGGGGGCCCGGGTGCGATGGAGGCCGCCAACCGCGGCGCGTACGACGCCCGCGGCACGTCGGTGGGCCTCGGCATCGAGCTCCCCTTCGAGACCGGCCTCAACGAGTACGTCGACCTCGGCATCAACTTCCGGTACTTCTTCGCCCGCAAGGTCATGTTCCTCAAGTACTCGCGCGGGTTCATCGTCCTCCCGGGGGGCTACGGCACCCTCGACGAGCTCTTCGAGGCGCTCACCCTCGCCCAGACGCAGAAGGTCACCGAGTTCCCGGTCGTGCTCATGGGCGCGGCGTACTGGTCCGGGCTGCTCGAGTGGCTGCGCGGCACCGTCCTGGGGCAGGGCATGATCTCGCCCGCCGACCTCGACCGCCTCGTCGTCACCGACGACCCCGCCGAGGCCGTCCGCGCCATCCGTGCCTTCGAGGAGCCCGGCCCGACGCCGTCCGACGAGAGCCGGGCGGCCACCGACGCCGAGGGCGAGGGGGCCGCCTCGTGAAGTGGCTCATCCTGCTCGTCGGCGTCGTCGTCGTGTGCGCCGTCGTCGCGATGATCCTCGGCCTGGCCGGCGGTGGTCTCGGCCGGCCGACGGCGTCGCTGTCGCACGAGCCGCTGCCCGAGGACGCCATCGCAGACGACGACTTCGACGACCTCGTCTTCGACGTCGCGGCCCGCGGCTACCGGATGAGCCAGGTCGACGGCGTCATCGACCGGCTCCGGAGGGAGCTGCGCGAGAAGGACGAGCAGATCGCCGTCCTCCGAGGCGAGGAGGGCGAGCCGACGCAGCCGACCGAGCCGACCGAGCCGACCGAGCCGACCGAGCCGACCGAGCCGACCGAGCCGACCGAGCCGACCGAGCCGACGACGCCGCAGCACGAGTCCGCGCCGCAGCACGAGTCCGCCGAGGCGGAGCCGGAGGCCGACGCCGCGACGGCGAAGGACAGCCGCACCGCATGAGGGACCTCGCCCCGAGCCTGTCCCGCCGGGCCTTCGTCGGGTGGGTGCTGGGCCTCTACGCCCTGGCGCGGGTCGTCACGACGACGATCCTGCTGCTCGTCATGCGACACCAGGTGCCGAGCGGCATGACGGGCGGCGACGACGTGCCGGTCACCTACTTCCCGTTCACCGCGCTCTGGGACGGGCAGTGGTACCAGACCATCGCCCACGACGGGTACCCGTCGCAGCTACCGGTCGACGAGCTCGGCTCGGTGCGGCAGAACGCCTGGGCCTTCTACCCGCTCTTCCCCTACGCGTCGCGGGCCCTCATGGCCACGGGCCTCTCGTTCCCCGCGGCGGGCTCGACGATCGCGCTGCTGTGCGGGTTCGGAGCCGCGGTGCTCATGGGCCTGTTGCTCCGCGACCGCATCGGCGACCGGGCTGCCCTCGTCGTCGTCCTGCTCTGGGCGAGCTTTCCGGCGTCCGCCACCCTCCAGCTGGCCTACACCGAGGCGCCGGCGATGCTGCTGCTCGTCGGCTACCTCTACGCCCTGGCCCGTGAGCGCTGGCTCGTCGCCGCCGGGGTGGCCGTCCTGCTCGGCCTGACGCGTCCGGTCGCGGTGCCGCTCGGCGTCGTGACGCTCGTGGCACTGTGGCTGCGCTGGCGCGCCCGTGGTGAGCGGCCGGTGACCCGAGGCGAGTACGTCGCCGGGCTCACCTCCCTGCTGGCGTGCGGCGTCGCCGGCTTCCTCTGGCCGGCGATCGCGTGGTGGGGCACCGGCGAGCGCGATGCCTACACCCGCACGATGGGGTCGTGGCGGGGCTCGGGCACCGTCGAGCCGTTCACGCCGTGGCCAGGCATGGCGCGCTACGTCTTCGGCGACACCTGGGGACCGGTCCTGCTGTGGGTCGTGCCGATCGCCGTCGTCGTGCTCGTCGCCGGCCCGTGGGCGAAGGCTCTCGGCGCCGAGCTGCGCACCTGGTCGCTGGCCTACCCGGCCTACCTCGCGGCGGTGCTCGACCCGTTCACGAGCATCTTCCGCTACCTCGTGCCGCTCTTCCCGCTGCTCGCGGTCGTCGTCGGCGCCGGGTGGCAGGACCGACGCGGCACGACGTGGACCCGGCTGCTGCTGCGCGCCGGGCCGCTGCTCGTCCTCTTCGTCGTCGGCCAGTGGTTCTGGGTCGACATCCTGTGGCGTTACGTGCCGTCGCCGAACGGCGACTACCCGCCGTGACCGCGGCGCCGGCCACGGCGAGGCGCGCCCGCGCCCCGGGGCGTCAGCGTCCGGTGTAGACCGGCTTCTCCTTGGCCAGGAACGCGTCGACGGCCGCCCGGTGGTCGGCGCTGTGACCCGTGTAGGCCATCAGCTCGGCCTCGTTGGCCAGGGCGTCGGCCAGTGGGGCGGTGGCACTGAAGGCCACGGCCCGACGGATCGAGCCGTAGGCCAGCGTCGGGCCGGCGGCGAGCGTCGTCGCGAGCTCGCGGACGGTGGCCTCGAGCTCGGCAGCCGGCACGACGCGGTTGACCAGGCCGAGTTCCAGCGCCTCCTGCGGCGCGACGGTGCGCGGGAACATCAGCAGGTCCTTGGCTCGGGCCGTGCCGACCAGCCGCGGCAGCGACCACGAGGCGCCCGAGTCGCACGAGAGTGCGATGCCGGCGAAGGAGGTGTTGAGCCCGGCGGTGTCGGCGGCGACCCGCACGTCGCAGGCGAGCGCGAAGCTGAGACCGGCACCGGCGGCGACGCCGTTGAGCGCGGCGACGACCGGCTTGTTCATCGTCGCGAGCGCGGTGACGATCCGGTTGTAGTGGCGGGTCACCGTCGTGGCGAGGGTGGCGCTCGCGTCGGCGAGGCTGCGCACGTGCTCCTTGAGGTCCTGCCCGACGCAGAAGGCCCGGCCGGTGCCGGTGAGCACGACGCACCGCACCGCCTCGTCGGCGGCGAGCGTCTCGAGGGCCTCGACGAGCGCGTCCTTGAGTGCCTCGTCGAGTGCGTTCATGGCGTCGGGGCGAGACAGGCGCACCCACGCGACGCCGCCGCCCACCTCGACGACGAGCGGGCCGGGGGCGTCGGTACCGGGCACGCCCGCGCCGTCCGAGGTGGCGTCCGCGGTGGCGTCGGGGGTCAGGTCGTCACGGGGTGCGGTCATGGGCGTCACTCTGTCCCATCGGGCCCGCCGACGGTAGGTCGGGGCCCCCACGTGCGGTTCGTCACGTCCCGGATTAGGTCTCGGAATCGAGACACGGAATAATGGGACCAAAGCGCGAGGATTCCTAGGGAAGGGGAACCATGGCAGCAATGAAGCCGAGGACCGGAGACGGACCGCTGGAGGTCGTCAAGGAGGGTCGCGGCATCGTGCTGCGAATGCCCCTCGAGGGCGGCGGCCGGCTCGTCGTCGAGATGACCCCCGACGAGGCTGCGGCTCTGCGCGACGCCATCCAGGGTTGCGACGGCGTCAGCTGACGCCGTCCGGCGAGGGATCCTCGCTCCAGGCTCCGACGGCCCCCGACCTGTAGGTCGGGGGCCGTCGTGCGTCCCGGCCGGGGAGCGCGGTCCGGCCGGGGTCAGGGGACGGCGACGCTGAAGCGGTCGGCCACGGCCGCGGCGACGTCGACGAACGCCTCCCGCGTCGCCGGCGCCAGGTTGGAGAGCAGGGTGCGCCCGCCGGTCTCGAGGGCCGGGTCCCACGGGATGTGGGAGACGTGCGCGCAGCGACGGGAGAAGTGCTCGGTGATCGCCATGACGGCCGGCTCGCCGGGGTGGGTCACGGCGTTGACGACGACGACCGCCGAGGACACGAGGTCGCCGAAACCGTGCGCCTCGAGCCAGTCGAGGGTCTGGGCGCCGGCGCGGGCCCCGTCGAGCGCCGGCCGCAGCACGAGGACGAGCTGGTCGGCCTCGGCGATGAGCCCCTGGTTGGCGCTGTCGAGGATGCCGGTGCCGGTGTCGAGCAGGACGAGGTTGTAGTAGACGTCGAGGAGGGACACGACGCGCCGGTAGGCCGGGCGGTCGAGGGCCTGGCTGATGCTCGCGTCGTCGTCGGAGGCCAGCACCTCGAGGCGCGACTCGTCGCACTGCGAGGTGTAGCGGCGCATCGCCCCGAAGGTGTCGATGGCCTCGGCGTCGGACAGCAGGTCGGTGATGGTGCGTGGACAGTCGCCGGCGATGCGGCGCGCGAGGTTGCCGGCGTCGGGGTTGGCGTCGACCGCCACGACCCGGTCGCCCCGGCCCTGGGCGAAGGTCGCCCCCAGCCCGACGGTGACGGTCGTCTTGCCGACGCCGCCCTTGCGGCTCATGACGACGATGCGCCGGGTGCCCTCGATGGGGGCGCGGACGCGGGACTCGAGCGCGTCGTGGCGTCGTTCGGCCGCTCCCGGTCCGGGGGCGAGGCGACCGCCGGTCAGCGTCGCGACCCGTCGTCGCCACCCGGTGCGCGCCGTGGCGCGCTCGCGGCCGAGAATGCCCTCGTCGGTGAACGCCTCGGCGGTGAGCGGGGCGGAGGGCGTGGCCGGCCCTGGGTCGGCGGCATCCCTCGCGCGAAGCTGCCCCGGACGCGTCGGGCGTGAGAAGAGGCCCGGCCGAGAGGGACGCTCGGCGCTCGCGGCGCCGGCCGCCCGGGCGGCCTGGGCGAGGTCGCGAGCCGTCGGGCCGGAGGCCGTGGGGCGCTCCGGCGCGCCGGGCTGCCGGGGCTGCCCGGGGGGCTCGGGCTGCCCGGGGGAGTACGGAGGCCGTGAACCGGCACCGCCGGCGGGTGGGGTGGAGGGTTGCTCGATCGTGCTCATGCGCGCCCGTCTCCTGTGGCGAGCCGGGCGCGGGGCCCGGCAGCAGAACGAACCGTGAGGAGGCCAAGGCTAGCCCTCGCGACCCGCCCGGAAGCGGGTCGACGCCGACATCGATGACACGTGTGGGCGGTCTGTCCCGGTACATCCCGGTACGTCCTGCGCCGCGGCGTTCGAGGATGGGGCCCGGGGCGTGACGGCGGGGGCGGAGAGCCGCCCGGGACGGATGTGGCGGGTGGCGGCCGGGTCGGCGCGTCAGCCCTTGACGGCGACGAGCAGGCCGTCGCTGACCGGCAGGAGCGCCACGGTGAAGCGGTCGTGGTCGCGCATCGTGCGCCCGACCTCGCGCAGCGTGCGGGTCTCGGGGTCTCGCCGGGCGGGGTCGGACTCGTCGTCGGACCACGTGAGCACGAGGGTGCCGCCGGGGCGCAGCAGCCGCGCGGCCTGCTCGACGTAGTCGGGGTACTCCTCCTTGTCGGCGTCGACGACGACGAGGTCGTAGGCGGCGTCGGTCATGCGCGGCAGGACGTCGAGGGCCCGGCCGGCGATGACACGGGTGCGCTGGTGGGCCACTCCGGCGGCCGAGAAGGCGTCACGGGCGGCGCGCTGGTGCTCGGTGTCGAGGTCGATCGTCGTGAGGACGCCGTCGGCGGGCATACCGCCGAGCAGCCAGAGGCCGGACGTGCCGGCGCCGGTGCCGACCTCCATGACGGCCTTGGCACCGGTGGCGGCCGCGAGAACCTGGAGGGTCGCCCCGACGCCGTTGCCGACCGGGCGGGCGCCGAGCTCCTCGCCGCGCAGGCGGGCCTGCTCGACGTGCTCGCTCGGGGCGACGAACTCCTCGGCGTGCGACCACGCGGCGACCTTCTGCGAACTCATGGCCGCAACCCTACTGCGGCGAGGGCACGGGATTCCGGACGCCGCCGGGCCCCGTCGTGCCTATGGTGCGGACATGGACGAGACCGATCTGCCGACGACGCCGCCGGAGCTCGACCGACCCACCGGCGAGCACTGCCGCCCGCCCGGCGTCGACGACGCCACCGTCGCGGCGCTCGGCAAGCTCTCGGAGGCCTTCGAGGTCGTCGAGGACGCCCGCGGCCACCTCTACCGGTTCCACCGGCTCACCGGCACCGCCGACCTCGCCCTCGGCGAGGCCGTCGACATGCTCCGTGAGGCCGGCCACACCGACCTCGCCGAGCGCATCGACCGCGAGCTCGTCGGCCGCAACGTGCTCGAGGGGCGCTGGACCTTCCAGGTCATCGAGGAGTACGACGACGACTACTACGCGACGTTCCGGCGGTTCGACCGGGAGGCGCGCGAGGCCCTCGTCGGCGGCCGGCGACACCTCTTCGAGGCGGAGATGAAGAACCGGGAACGGACGCCGGGGCTGCGCCACCACGAGGCGATCCCGGACGACGCGAGCGAGCAGGGCGCCCGGGGGCCGGCGGGCGAGCGAGCTCGGGCGGCCGGGTGGAGCGGCACCGGGGGGAGCGACTCCGGGGAGTGCGACGACGGTGGCCGCTAGGCCGACCACTCGGCGACTCACAGCGTGCGCACAGGTTCCGGCTGGTAGCCGGACAGTGCGATCGGGCACTGTGAGGGGGAACGAATCAGCGACGCGGCGCGTTCACGTCGTTGAACCGATCCTCTGAAAGGCCTCAGGCTCTCTCGTGACCAGCAGCGTGCCGTCCACCCAGCCCACCTCCACGGTGGCGCCGGCCGAGTCGACGTGGACCCCTCCCACGTGGGAGGAGATCGTCGAGCAGCACTCGGCGCGCGTCTACCGCCTGGCCTACCGCCTCACGGGCAACCCGCACGACGCCGAGGACCTCACCCACGACGTCTTCGTCCGGGTCTTCCGCTCGCTCCACTCCTACCAGCCCGGCACGTTCGAGGGCTGGCTGCACCGCATCACGACCAACGTCTTCCTCGACAAGATGCGCCGCAAGCAGCGGATCCGCTTCGATGCGCTGCCCGAGGATGCCGCCGGCCGGCTGCCCAGCTACGAGAAGGGCCCCGAGCAGACCTACCACGACGCCCGCTTCGACGACGATGTGCAGCGCGCGCTCGACGCCCTGGCGCCGGAGTTCCGCGCCGCCGTCGTCCTGTGCGACATCGAGGGACTGTCCTACGAGGAGATCAGCGCGACGCTCGGGGTCAAGCTCGGCACCGTCCGCTCGCGGATCCACCGGGGTCGCGCCCAGCTGCGCGAGGCCTTGGCCCACCGCGCCCCCGACGCCGTCGCCGCCCCGGCCGCGGCCAAGCCCGCCAAGCCGGCTCGTGCCGGCCTGCGCCTCCCCGGTCGCCGTGTCGCGGCCGGCACCCGCTGAGCACCACCTACTGAGCACCACCCACTGACCGCCCCGACCCCGAACCGCCTGGAGGTGAACCCGTGACGCCGCACCTGCGAGGTTACGTGCGCGCCTACGTGGACCGGGCCCTGCCGCCGGCGATGTTGCACCTGTACGACAAGCACCTCGTGTGCTGCCTGTCGTGCCGCGACGCGGTCGACCGGGAGCGACGGATCGTGGCGTCCCTGCGCTCGGACACCGGCGTGCCGACGTCCCTGCGCTCGGCGCTGCTCGGCCTCGCGGCCACGCCCCCGGCCTCCGAGCCCGAGCGTGACCACGGCCCGCGCATCCCGATCGCGCCGGCGGGGGTGCGGGGCGCCCTGCCGACCTACGACCCCGTCCCGACCGTGCACCCGGGAGCCCCGGCGCTGCACCGATCGCCGATGCGGGCCGCCGTCGTGGCCTCGATCGCGGCGGGCGCGTCGGTCGCCGCGGCCTGGGGCCTGGCCGTCTCGCCCGTCCCGGGCGGCACGCGCCTGCCCACCTCCCGCGTCCCCGTCGCGAGCTTCGGCGCCGGACCCGGCTCGGCCGGCGGCGGCCCGAACGTCCTGACGGTGAGCCGGTCGACGTCGTCCTCGGGCTCCGGCTCCACGGCCGGGCCCGACGCGTCGCTCACGAGCCGCCTCGGTGCGGTCACCGTGCCGTACTGGGTCATGACCCACCGCGTCGTCAACCGGGCGCCGCAGCTGGGTCAGGTGCGCTTCTCCGGCGCGGGTTCGGCAGAATCGACCCCATGAGCGACGAGCCGCGCAGGCCCGACCCCGAACACCCCGGTGTTCCCGAGCCCGGTGGCGCGTCCGACGCCGACCGCACCACGGTGCGAGGCGGCGAGCGGACGGAGCGCACCGGCATCATCGACCTCGGCGACACCCAGCAGATCCCCGACGCCTCGGGCCCGCAGGGTGCGCCGGCTCAGGGTGATCCGGCTTCCGGTACTGCGGGTGCCGGCGGCGAGGAGTCGGGCTCCGACGCCTGGTTCGACGTCTTCGGCGGCGACCCCGCCGACGGGCCGGGCGTTCCCGCCCGGGCCGACGCCACCTGGGGCAGCGACCGTGCCGACGCCGCGGCCGAGGCGGCCCATCGCGCGTCGTACGCGCCGCCGGTCGCGTCTGCCGACGAGCCGGCCGCCGCCCCCGGCACCGCGAGCGCGTCGCCTGCCGCGGCGTCGGGCGACGCCGAGGCCACCACGAGCTCGACCCCGAGCGGCTACTGGGCCGCACCCACCGGCTCGCCCGTCACGGTGCCCATGGCGCCCGCCGGCGGGGAGGCCTCGGACGCCGCGCCCGGTCCCGTCACCACGACCACGAGGCGCCGCCGCCGTGGCGTCCTCGTCGCGGCCGTCGCGGGACTGTGCCTCCTCTCGGCGGTCGTGGGAGGCGTCGCCGGGCAGCTGCTCGGCGACCGCGTCTCCCTCACGAGCGGCTCGACCCTGCCCGCGCCCGGCGTCGGGGTCACGTCCCGGCCCGCCGGCAGCATCGCCAACATCGCCGCGACCGCGGTGCCGAGCGTCGTGACGATCAAGGTCGACGGCGGTAGCGAGGGCTCGGCCACCGGGTCCGGGTTCGTCATCGACCGCAAGGGCCACATCCTGACGAACAACCACGTGGTGTCCGCCGCGAGCGGTCAGATCGACGTCATCCTCAGCAACGGCGACACCGAGAAGGCCACCGTCGTCGGCAAGGACGCCTCCTACGACCTCGCCGTCATCCAGATCGACCGCACCGACCTCACGCCGCTCACGCTCGGCGCGTCCGACAAGGTCGTCGTCGGCGACCAGGTCATCGCCGTGGGCGCCCCGCTCGGGCTCGACCAGACGGTGACCACCGGCATCGTCAGCGCGCTCAACCGCCCGGTGACCCCGGGCGAAGGCACCGAGTCGTCGTACATCAACGCCATCCAGACCGACGCGGCGATCAACCCGGGCAACTCCGGCGGTCCGCTGCTCGACATGAACGGCCAGGTCATCGGCATCAACTCGGCGATCGCCCGCGTGCCCGGCACGAGCGGCTCGACCGGTGGCAGCATCGGCCTCGGCTTCGCCATCCCGAGCGACCAGGCCCGGCGCACCGCCGACCAGCTCATCGCGACGGGCAAGGCGACCCACCCGATCATCGGCGTCGCGCTGAGCCGTACCTTCGCGGGCGAGGGCGCCGAGGTCGATGACACCCCCCGCGCCGTGACCTCGGGAGGTCCCGCGGACAAGGCCGGCATCAAGCCGGGCGACGTCATCATCGCCTTCGAGGGCAAGCGCATCCGCACGCCCGACCAGCTCATCGTCGGGATCCGTGCTCGCGCGGTCGGTGACACGGTCACGCTCAGGGTGCTGCGCGACGGCAAGCAGACCGACCTGCGGATGACGCTCGAGGCCGAGCCGGACAAGTGAGCCGGCTCCCGGCGCGCTTCCGTATGATGTCGCGCGCCGGCCTGCAGGGAAGCGAGGAAGAGTGTTCGACATCAACGGGTGGGAGCTGCTCCTGCTCGGCGTCCTCGCCGTCATCGTCCTCGGCCCGGAACGCCTTCCGGAGTACGCCGCGAAGTTCGGCCGGTTCGTCCGGCAGGCGCGCGCCATGGCCGACCGGGCCAAGGAGCAGCTCAAGGACGAGATGGGTCCGGAGTTCTCCGACATCGACTGGCGGGCCTACGACCCGCGCCAGTACGACCCGCGCAAGATCGTCCGCGACGCCCTCAGTGCGCCGGACGACGACGCCGAGGTCGCGCCGGACAAGCCGGTCAGCGCGCCCCGCGGCCACGACCCGTCCAAGCCGACGCCGTGGGACGCCGACGCCACGTGAGCGGCTCCGGGAGGTCCCGCAGGGGCGTCCGGAGCGCGACGCGCGAAAGAATCTGACCCAGAGGCATCGGTAGTCGGTGGCGGGGGTTATCGTCACCCCTTGATGCCTCACGAACCCGCCGCGCACCCGCCTGCCTCCGTCCGGTCCCTCTGGCGCCTGCGGGGGTACCTGCGGCCGCACCGATGGGCCCTGCTCGTCATGTTCGTCGCCTCGCTCGCCGGCGTCGGGCTGTCCATCGCGCTGCCCCTCGTGACGCGCGCCATCATCGACGGGCCGATCACGCACCACGAGCTCGGACCGGTCCTGCCGCTCGGGCTGCTCGCCCTCGGTCTCGGGGTCCTCGAGGCCGTCCTGATCTTCCTGCGCCGGTGGGTGCAGTCCAACGCCGTCCTCGGCCTCGAGACCGACCTGCGCCGCGACCTCTACGAGCGGCTCCAGGCGCTGCCGATGAGCTTCCACACCCGGTGGCAGTCGGGCCAGCTGCTCTCGCGCGCCACCACCGACCTCTCGGCGATCCGCCGGTTCAGCGGGTTCGGGCTGCTCTTCCTCGTCGTCAACGTGCTCCAGCTCGCCGTCGTCACCGGCGTGCTCCTGTCGATGTACTGGCCGCTCGGGCTCGTCGTCGCGGCCGTGTCGGTGCCGATCATCTGGCTCTCGATGCGCTTCGAGAAGGCCTACGTCGTCATATCGCGCAGGGTCCAGGACCAGCAGGGCGACCTCGCCACGCAGGCGGAGGAGGGCGCCGTCGGCATCCGCGTCATCAAGTCCTTCGGCCGCAGCGACCACGTCGCCGGGCGCTACGACGCCGCCTCCCTCGAGCTGCGCGCCACGAGCATGGACAAGGTGCGCCTGTCGGCGAAGTTCTGGACGTTCCTCGAGGTCATTCCCAACCTCGCCGTCGTCGTCGTCCTGCTCCTCGGCGCCATCGGGGTCGGCCGGGGCGCCCTGACCCCGGGCGAGCTCGTCGCCTTCATCACCCTCATGCTGTCCCTCGTGTGGCCGGTCTCCTCGCTCGGCGTCATCCTCGCGATGGCCCAGGAGGCGATGACCGCGGCGGCTCGTGTCCTCGAGATCTTCGACACCGAGCCCGACATCGTCTCCGGCGAGCACGCGGCGCCGCCTCGGCGCGGCCACCTGCGCTTCGAGCACGTCGACTTCGCCTTCCCCGACGCGCCCGACCAGCCCGTCCTGCGCGACGTCAACCTCGACCTCCCGCCCGGCCAGACCCTCGCGCTCGTCGGGGCCACCGGCACCGGCAAGACGGCCCTGACCTCGCTCGTGCCGCGCCTCTTCGACGTCACCGGCGGTCGCATCACCATCGACGGCGTCGACGTGCGCGACCTCGACCTCGCGGCGCTGCGCAGCCTCGTGGCGACGGCCTTCGAGGAGCCGACCCTGTTCTCGATGAGCGCTCGCGAGAACGTCACCCTCGGGCGGGTCGACGCGGGCGACGAGGAGGTCCTCGCCGCGCTCGAGATCGCCCAGGCCGGGTTCGTCCACGACCTGCCGTGGGGCCTCGACACCCGCATCGGCGAGCAGGGCATGTCGCTGTCCGGTGGCCAGCGACAGCGCCTCGCCCTCGCCCGCGCCGTCCTGTCGCGCCCGGCGGTGCTCGTCCTCGACGACACGCTGTCCGCGCTCGACGTCCACACCGAGAAGCTCGTCGAGGAGGCGCTGTCGCGCGTGCTGTCCGACACCACCGGTCTCATCGTGGCCCACCGCGCGTCCACGGTGCTGCTCGCCGACCGCGTCGCCCTGCTCCAGGACGGCACCATCACCCACGTCGGCACGCACCGCGAGCTGCTCGACACCGTCCCGGCCTACCGCGACCTGCTCGCCGCCGACCCCGTCGACGGTCCCGTGGACGATCCGGTGGGTGACCGCGACACCGGCCGCCACGCCGGGAGCGCCGCGGGCCACGGCGCCTCCGAGGGGGTGCCGGCATGACCACGCCCACCACGACCACCGCCGACGCCGCCAGCACGACGCAGGACTGGCGCGGCGTCGCGTCCGACGAGATCGAGGGCGAGCTGACGGCGGAGACCTCCGCCCGCCTCGCGGGGCGCTCGCGCCGGCTGCTCGCCGACGTGCTCCGGCCGTGGCGTCGGGCCCTGGGCTGGCTCATGGTCGTCGTCGTCGTCGAGAACGCGGCCCGCCTCGCGATCCCGTACCTCGTCAAGGAGGGCATCGACGTCGGCATCCCGCCGATCCGCGCCTCGGGCGAGCTCGGGCCGCTGCTGGGAATCGTCGGGCTCGTGCTCCTCGCGACGGTCACCCAGGCGGTCGCGCGCAACCTCTTCCTCGTGCGCTCGGGCCGCATCGGCCAGGACATCCTCCTGTCGATCCGCCGCCGGGTCTTCCGCCACTTCCAGCGCCTCAGCCCGGCCTTCCACGACCGCTACACCTCCGGTCGCGTCATCTCACGGCAGACCTCCGACGTCGACGCCATCTACGAGATGCTCGAAACCGGCTTCGACGGCCTCGTCACGGCGGCGCTGACCCTCGTCGGTACGTCGGTGCTGCTGCTCGTCCTCGACGTCAAGCTCGGCCTCGTGGCGCTGCTCTGCGGGCCGTTCCTGGCCTGGCTGACCAACTGGTTCCGCAAGGCCTCGGCCCGCAGCTACCGCGCCACCCGCGAGAAGGTCGCGCTCGTCATCGTCCACTTCGTCGAGTCGATGAACGGCATCCGCGCCGTCCAGGCCTTCCGCCGCGAGCCGCGCAACCAGGAGATCTTCGACGACGTCAACGACCAGTACCGGCAGGCCAACCTCGTCGCGTTCCGGCTCGTCGCGTGGTTCATGCCCGGCATCCGACTCATCGGCAACATCACCATCGGCGTCGTGCTGCTCTACGGCGGCTACCTCGCCTACCACGGTGAGGTCACGGTCGGCGTGCTCGCGGCGTTCCTGCTCTACCTGCGGCAGTTCTTCGAGCCGATGATGGAGATCTCGCAGTTCTACAACACCTTCCAGTCGGCCTCCGCCGCGCTCGAGAAGCTGTCGGGCGTCCTCGAGGAGGAGCCCGACGTGGCCGAGCCCGGCGACCCGGTGCCGCTCGTCGACGCGCATGGCGAGGTGCGTTTCGACCACGTCCGGTTCGAGTACGTGCCCGGCACCCCGGTGCTGCCCGACCTCGACCTCACGGTCCCCGCCGGCCAGACCCTCGCCCTCGTCGGCACGACCGGCGCGGGCAAGACGACGCTCGCCAAGCTCGCCACCCGGTTCTACGACCCCACCGGCGGCACGGTCAGCCTCGACGGCACCGACCTGCGAGGCGTCACCTCCGAGGACCTGCACCGCGCGGTCGTCATGGTGACCCAGGAGAACTACCTGTTCAGCGGCACGGTCGCCGACAACATCCGCTTCGGCCGTCCCGACGCCACCGACGAGCAGGTGCAGGCGGCGGCGCGGGCGCTCGGGGCCCACGAGTTCATCTCGGCGCTGCCCGAGGGGTACGCGACGCCGGTCTCCAACCGCGGCGGGCTGCTCAGCGCCGGGCAGCGCCAGCTCGTCGCGTTCGCGCGGGCCTTCCTCGCCGACCCGGCGGTCCTCATCCTCGACGAGGCCACATCGTCCCTCGACATCCCGTCCGAGCGGCTCGTCCAGCAGGCGCTGCAGACGATCCTCGCCGGGCGCACGGCCATCGTCATCGCGCACCGGCTCTCGACCGTCGAGATCGCCGACCGGGTCATCGTCATGGAGCACGGGCGCATCGTCGAGGACGGCGCCCCGGGCGAGCTCATCGAGGCGGGGTCCGGCCGGTTCGCCGGCCTGCACCAGGCCTGGGTCGCCTCCCTCGCCTGAACCACCCCCAGCTCAGCGATCGAAAGAGCACTCAGTCACGGGCCACAATCGAAAGAGCACTCCGTCACGGGCCGTCATCGAAAGAGCACTCCGTCCCGCTTCCGGAATCGAGAGAGCACTCCGTCAGATGACGGAGTGCTCTTTCGATTGGGCTGGCCGTGACGCGCTGCTCTTTCGATCAGGTCAGCGACCGACGGGGGACAGGCCCAGCGAGCGGCCGGCGAGGCCACGGGCCCGGTTCGCCAGGCCGCGGGAGATGCCGCGCAGTGCGACGCCGGCGGCGGAGTCTGGTGCGCCGAGGACGACCGGCGTGCCGGCGTCGCCCCCCTCGCGCAGCCGGGTGTCGAGCGGGATCTGGCCGAGCAGCTCGACCGGCGCACCGATGCTGCGGCTCAGCGAGTCGGCCACGGCCTTGCCACCGCCGGAGCCGAAGATCTCCTGGCGCGTGCCGTCGGGCAGCTCGAGCCAGCTCATGTTCTCGATGACGCCGGCGATCCGCTGGTGGGTCTGCAGGGCGATCGAGCCGGCCCGCTCGGCGACCTCGGCGGCGGCCTGCTGCGGCGTCGTGACGACGAGGATCTCGGCCGTCGGGATGAGCTGGGCCACCGAGATGGCGATGTCGCCGGTGCCGGGCGGCAGGTCGAGCAGCAGGACGTCGAGGTCGCCCCAGAAGACGTCGCCGAGGAACTGCTGGAGCGCGCGGTGCAGCATCGGGCCGCGCCAGACGACGGGCTGGTTGCCGGGCACGAACATGCCGATCGAGATGACCTTCACGTCGTGGCTGATCGGCGGCAGGATCATGTCGTCGACCTGAGTCGGTCGCTGCTCGACGCCGAGCATGCGCGGCACGGAGAAACCGTAGACATCGGCGTCGACCACACCGACGCGCAGGCCCTGCTCGGCCATCGCGGCCGCCAGGTTGACGGTGACCGAGGACTTGCCCACGCCGCCCTTGCCCGAGGCCACGGCGTAGACGCGGGTCAGGCTGTTGGGCTTGGCGAAGGGGATCTCCTTCTCCGGGGCGCCCCCGCGCAGCTGCTGGCGCAGCGCCGAACGCTGCTCGTCGCTCATGACGTCGAGGGTGACCTCGACCGAGGTGACGCCCTCGACCGCGAGGAGGGCGTTCGTCGAGTCCTTCGTCAGGGTGTCCTTCATCGGGCAACCGGAGACGGTGAGGAAGATGGCGAGGGCCACCGCACCGGCGTCGTCGATCTCGACCGACTTGACCATGCCGAGCTCGGTGATCGGCTTGCGGATCTCGGGGTCGTTGACCTTCGACAGCGCCGTGAGCAGGGCGTCACGGCTCGGCAGTGCGGGGACGGACATGTGCTCCATCGTAGGTCGCGCCGGCACGGCCCCCGACCACGGGCCGTGTCTACCGCGACACACCCGGTCGGTGGCTACTCGCCGTGGTGCGGCGCTGCCGACCCGTCGACGCGGTGGATCAGGGCGCGCTCCTCGAGCTCGTCGAGCAGGCCCCGCAGCTCGGAGCGGACGAAGTCGCGGGTCGCCTGCTCGCGCAGCGCCAGTCGTAGCGAGGCGACCTCACGCGTCAGGAACTCGGTGTCGGCGAGGTTGCGCTCGTCGCGGGCGCGGTCCTGCTCGAGGGCGACGCGGTCACGGTCGGCCTGACGGTTCTGCGCGAGGAGGATGAGGGGGGCCGCGTACGAGGCCTGCAGGCTGAGCATCAGCGTCAGGAAGATGAACGGGTACTCGTCGAAGACGAGGCCCTTCGGCGCGAGGAGGTTCCAGGCGACCCAGGCGACGACGAAGATCGTCATGCCGATGAGGAACTGCGCCGTGCCCATGAAGCGGGCGAACTTCTCCGACAGGACCCCGAACGCCTCCTGCGAGAACGACCACGTCAGGAGCTGGGCCCGCTGCTCGCGCGGCTGGTCGAGCTTGTCGAGCTTGTCGCGCTTGTCGATGCGGCCCGAACGAGATCCGCCGCGGCGCTCTGCTCGCTCGCTCACGGGCGCACCTCCAGCTCGTGCCGCTCCTCACGCCAGTCCTCCGGGAGGATGTGGTCGAGGACGTCGTCGACGGTGACCGCGCCGATGAGGCGTCCGTCGTCGTCGACGACGGGCAGCGACACGAGGTTGTACGTCGCGAGGGTGCGGGTGACGGTCTCGAGCGACGCGCTCGCCGGCACCGGCTCCATCTCCTTGTCGATGATGCTGCCCACCGCGCCGTGCGGCGGCTCGCGCAGCAGCCGCTGGATGTGCACGAGGCCCAGGTAGCGGCCGGTCGGCACCTCGAGCGGCGGGCGGCACACGTAGACCATCGAGGCGAGGGCCGGGGCCAGCTCCTCGCGGCGGACCATGGCGAGGGCCTCGGCGATCGTCGCCTCGGGGCCGAGCACCACGGGCTCGGTCGTCATCATGCCGCCGGCGGTGTTCTCGTCGTAGGACAGCAGGCGGCGCAGGGGAGCGGCGTCCTCGGGCTCCATGAGCTGCAGCAGGGTCTCGGCCTGCTCGGGCGGCAGGTCGGCGAGCAGGTCGGCGGCGTCGTCGGGCTCCATCGCCTCGAGGACGTCGGCGGCCCGCTCGGTGTCGAGGCCGGCGATGATCTCGACCTGGTCGTCCTCGGGCAGCTCCTCGAGCACGTCGGCGAGGCGCTCGTCGTCGAGGGCCGCGGCGACCTCGGCGCGACGCTTGGGGTTGAGGTCGTGGATGACCTCGGCGAGGTCGGCGACCTTGAGGTCGTCGTAGGTCTCGAGGAGGCGCTCGGCGCTCTGGGCGGCGGCCTGGTCGTGCAGGCCCGTCACGTCGCGGATGTCGACGAGCATCGTCTTGCCCGAGCGGCGCCGGGTCAGGCGCGACACGGCGCGGGAGGCCGACGAGACACCGGACACCTGCCGGACGAACACCTTGACGCCGAGCCAGTCGCGCCGTGGGCCCTGCTCGATGGCGAGGTCCTCGACGACGGCGTCGGCGAACCCGGCCTCGACGGCCTCGGGAGTCGTGACCTGAACGGGCCGGTCGAACAGCTCGGCCGCGACGAGCACCTCGTTGGTGCGCTGCTCGAAGCGGCGCATGTTGACCAGGCCGGTCGTGATGACGGCGCCGGCGTCTATGGACGTGACGCGCGTCATCGGCACGAAGACGCGTCGGCGCCCCGGCACCTCGACGACGAGACCGATGACGCGGGGCTGGGGGCGGCCGGAGGGGAACATCACGACGACGTCGCGGACCCGCCCGACCTGGTCACCGAGCGGGTCGAAGACGCTCAGGCCGGTCAGGCGCGCGACGAAGACGCGGGTGCTTCCACTCATGGGGCCAAGGCTATGGGGTCACGACGGGCGCCGACGTCCGCCACGTCGCTTGCGCATCCTGGCCCGTTCCTTGGCGGCCTTGCGGCGTGCCTTCTCCTCGGCCCGGGCCTGCTGGCGCTGTGCCTTCTCCTCGCCGCGGCCGCCGAGGTGCCACGGACGCCAGGCGGTCGTCGTCGCGGCGGTGCGCGCGGGGGCGGCGCGGTGCGCGTCGTTCGAGTACGCGCCGGGCGACTCGACCGGCTCGCCGAACGGCACGAGCGCGGTGATGGTGCACTCGGCGGCCCAGCGCGTCAGGGAGTCGTCGACGGCGTTGAGACGCGAGGCCTTGAGCAGGTCGGCGGCGCGGGCCCACTGCTCGGTGCCGGGGTCGAGGACGTGCACGGTGGCCCGGACGGTGAGCAGGCGGCCGCCGGTGTCCTTGCTGCGCAGGACGAGCCGGACCTCCTTGGGCAGCCACGGCAGCGGCTGCTCACCGGGGCCGCTGACGACGAGCGCGGCGCCGTCGTCCCACACGTGCCAGGCGGGCCAGGCCCGGTCGTCGGCGACGTCGATCCACAGCAGCCCCGACTTGCCCATCGCCTCGCCGAGCAGGGCGCTGAGGTTGGCGGCCGGCTGGGCGGGCTCCTCGGTCGGTCGGGTGCTGGCGTCGGTCACAGGCCCCACCCTAGTGATCCGCGCCTCATGCCGGTCGGGCGTGAGCGCGGTCATAACGGACGCCGCCGGGCCGACGCTAGGTTGGCGCCCATGCGCAGCGCGAAGGACTTCTTCCGACCCCTCGCGGTGGGCGCGCCGGCTCCTCTCACCGAGGTGCCCGCCCGTCCGTCGCGGGTCATCCACTTCTTCGACCCGAGCAACGAGAAGATGGCGGCCAAGGTCCCCGCCCTCGTCGGCACGGTCGACGTGCTGCTCGGCAACCTCGAGGACGCCGTCAAGGCCGACCGGAAGGAGGCGGCAAGGGCCGGCCTCGTCGCGATCGCCAAGGCCACCGACTTCGGCGAGCACACCCAGCTGTGGACCCGCGTCAACGCCCTCGACAGCCCCTGGGTGCTCGACGACCTCACGACGCTCGTCACCGAGATCGGCGACAAGCTCGACGTGATCATGGTGCCGAAGGTGCAGGGCGCCGAGGACATCCACTACGTCGACCGCCTCCTGGCCCAGCTCGAGGCCAAGGCCGGGCTGACGCGTCCGATCCTCGTGCACGCCATCCTCGAGACGGCGCGCGGCATGGTCAACGTCGAGGAGATCTGTGGTGCCAGCCCGCGCATGCAGGGCCTGTCGCTCGGGCCGGCCGACCTCGCGGCCGACCGCCGGATGAAGACGACCCGCGTCGGCGGAGGCCACCCGGGCTACCTCGTGCGCGAGGACGCGCCCGGCGACGACGTCCACGCGACGCGTCCGGTGCACCAGCAGGACCTCTGGCACTACACGATCGCCCGGATGGTCGACGCGTGCGCGATGCACGGGATCTACCCGTACTACGGGCCGTTCGGCGACATCTTGGACGTCGTCGCCTGCGAGGACCAGTTCCGCAACGCGTTCCTGCTCGGCTGCGTCGGCGCCTGGTCGCTGCACCCGGTGCAGATCGAGATCGGCAAGCGGGTCTTCAGCCCCTCGGCCGAGGACGTGCGCCATGCCCGACGCGTCGTCGCCGCGATGGGCGACGGCACCGGGGCCGTGATGCTCGACGGCAAGATGGAGGACGACGCGAGCCTCAAGCAGTGCCTCGTCATCGTCGAGCTGGCCGAACGGCTCGCCGGCACCGACCCTGACCTGGCCCGGCTCTATGCAGAGCCGGCCGACGCAACCGCGAGCCAGGAGGCCTGAGCCGCAATGGGATACGAGCAGTCCACGTTCCGTCCGCGACGCTCCGTGCTCTACATGCCGAGCTCGAACGAGCGGGCGCTCGAGAAGGCGAAGACGCTCCCGGTCGACGCCCTGATCCTCGACCTCGAGGACGCCGTCGCACCTGACGCCAAAGACGCCGCACGCGAGAACGCCTGTGCGGCAGCCCGGTCCGGTGAGTACGGCCGGCGTGAGGTGACGATCCGCGTCAACGGTCTCGGCTCGCAGTGGCACGACGCCGACCTCGCCGCCGCGGCCGCCGCGGGCCCCGACGCCGTCGTCGTGCCCAAGGTCGGATCGGCCGACGAGGTGCGCGCCCTCGTCGCGGCGCTCGAGGCGGCCGGTGCCCCGGACCACATGCGACTGTGGGCCATGGTCGAGACGCCGGCGGCGATCCTGCACGCCGCCGAGATCGCCGCCGCCTCGGAGCGCCTCGCCTGTCTCGTTCTCGGCACCAACGACCTGTACAAGGAGCTCGGCGCCACGTACGCGCCCGGGCGCGCCGCCGTCATGACGAGCCTGCAGCTCGCGGTGCTCGGTGCCCGGTCGGCCGGGGTGGCCGTCCTCGACGGAGTCTTCAACGACGTCAAGGACGGCGACGGCTTCCTCGCCGAGGCGCGTCAGGGCCGCGAGATGGGCTTCGACGGCAAGACCCTCATCCACCCGGGCCAGGTGGAGCCGGCCAACGCGGTCTTCGCGCCGAGCCCCGAGCAGGTGGACGACGCGCGCGCCGTCATCGACGCGTTCGAGCAGGCGCAGGCCGAGGGTCGTGGCGTCGCGACGCTCAACGGCCGCCTCATCGAGAACCTCCACGTCGACACCGCCCGCAAGGTCCTGGCGACCGCCGACGCCATCGCCGCCCTCGACGGCTGAGCCGCGAACCGACAGGCACGGCGTCAGGTGACGGCGTGCAGCTTCTCCGGGTTGCGCACGCCGTGCAGGGCGACTGCCCGGTCGCCCTCGACGGTGAGGAACCACACCGAGTCGACGCCCTCTGCGGTGAGGAACACGACGGCGTCCTCGCCGTTGACCACGCGCATCTCCGCACCGGTGACGAGCTGCGCCTCGGGACGGTTCATCACGGCGGCGAGCCAGCGGATGACCTTGTCGGCGCTGTGGATCGGGCGCAGCGCCGCCTTGCGGATGCCGCCGCCGTCGCTGACCAGTGTGACGTCGGGCGCGAGCACCTCGAACAGGGACTCGACGTCGCCGCTCGTCGCGGCGGCGAGGAAGCGCTCGACGACCTGCCGGTGGCGTGCCGCGTCGACGACGCCGCGGGGGCGGCGGGCCTCGACGTGCGAGCGCGCGCGGTGCACGAGCTGGCGCACGGCGGCGGGGGAGCGGTCGAGGGTCGTGGCGACCTCGGGTGCCGGCATCCCGAACACCTCGGTCAGCACGAAGGCGGCCCGTTCGAGGGGGCTGAGCGACTCCAGGACGATGAGCATCGCCATCGACACGTCGTCGGCGAGCTCGGCGGCGGCCGCGCCGTCGTCGCGTGGGTCGGTCGCGACGGGCTCGGGCAGCCACGGCCCGACGTAGGCCTCCCGGCGTGAGCGCAGCTGGCGGATCCTGTTGAGGGCCAGACGCGTCGTCACCGTCAGCAGGTAGGCGCGCGGCTCGTCGATGGTGTCGAGGTCGACCTCGCGCCATCGCAGCCACGCCTCCTGCACGACGTCCTCGGCGTCGCTGTGGCTCGACAGGATCCGGTAGGCAGCGCCGACGAGCGAGCCGCGGTGCTGCTCGAAGACGGTGGTCGCCGCGTCTCGCGGGTCGACAGCCCCATCGGTGGGGCGGTCCGGCGTCGGGGGCGTCGTCATCGGTCATCACCTCGGGATGCGTGGGTCGGCGGCGGCCTGGTACCGCGATCATCGCAGCGTCCGGCACGGGCTACATCGGGTGGACACGCGACGTCTGCCGACTGTGACATCGCCGACGCCTCGCGACGGGCAAACGGACATTTCGGACGCGCCACGCGGGGACGAGGTTTCCCGGTGAGGCCCGGCTCGGGTGAGACTGGGGTGGTGACGACGTCCGAGACGCGCCGACCGAGCCCTCCAGCGTCGGGACCCCGGCCGTCGGTAGGGCGACGCGCGGCACCGAGCGGGGAGCCCCCGCTGCGCCTGACGCGTCGGGGCGTCCTCGTCCTCGGCGGCCTCGGGGCCGCCGCGGTCGCCGGTGGCGGCTGGGCCCTGGCGTCGGCCACGGGGCCCGACCACCCGGTGACGATGACGCCCGAGGCGCGTGCGCACCCCGTCGCGCTCGACCGCGAGACGCTCCGGCGGCGCACCTCGGTCGGTGGCGCCACGCACGTCTACGAGGTCGACGGGCGGGCGACGCCGTACTACGTGCAGGACGCCTTCGCGGCGACGCTCGCCGCGTGGATGACGACGCACCGCACCCTGACCGGCCAGCGCCCCGACGCGCTGCACTCCTACGGCGGGTGGACCCAGGGCACGGGCACGTCGTGGCACCACTCGGGCCAGGCGCTCGACATCGCCCGCCTGCGCACCGGCGGCGTCGACGTCGCCTCGCTGCGCTACGACCGCTGGCGCGACGACACCGCGGCCGAGGTGCGGCGCCGGATGCGCACGTACTGGCAGGTGGCCGCCGGCCTGCACCTGCACTTCGCCGACGTGCTGACGTACCTGTTCGACGCGTCGCACTCCAACCACATCCACGTCGACAGCGGACGCTTCGGCCCCGGCGGGGTGCCCCGGCTCATCCCGCGCTCGGGCGCGCAGGTGCAGGCGGTCCAGGCGATGTGCGTGCACGTGTGGGGACGCTCAGGGGTCCGGACCACGGGCGAGCTCGACGGTCCGACGCGTGATGCCACGACGGCGATCCTGCGCGACCACGGCGGCGTCGGCGAGCTGGCCGACGGCGTCGAGGCGTGGCAGGCGTTCCTGCGCGCGACGGTCCGCAAGGCCCGCGACGCCTGAGCGTGCACCGCCACCCTAGGATCGAGCGCATGCCCAAGAGCGTGCTGACCCCGCAGTCGCAGGACTTCCCCCGTTGGTACCAGGACGTGGTGGCCAAGGCGGAGCTCGCCGACAACGGACCGGTGCGCGGCACCATGGTCGTGCGACCGTACGGCTACGCGATCTGGGAGCGGATGCAGGCCGACATGGACCGGCGCATCAAGGAGGCCGGGGCCCGCAACGCCTACTTCCCGCTGTTCATCCCCGAGTCCTACCTCAAGCGCGAGGCCGAGCACGTCGAGGGGTTCAGCCCCGAGCTCGCCGTCGTGACGCACGCCGGCGGCAAGCAGCTCGAGGAGCCCGTGGTCGTGCGCCCGACGTCCGAGACCGTCATCGGCGAGTACATGGCCAAGTGGACCCAGAGCTACCGCGACCTGCCGCTGCTGCTCAACCAGTGGGCCAACGTCGTGCGGTGGGAGCTTCGCCCGCGAATCTTCCTGCGCACCAGTGAGTTCCTCTGGCAGGAGGGGCACACCGCCCACGCCTCGGAGCAGGACGCACGTGCCTACGCGCGGCGGATCCACGCCGACGTCTACGCGGCGTTCATGCGCGAGACGCTCGCGATGCCCGTGGTGCTCGGCGTCAAGACCGCGCGCGAGCGGTTCGCCGGCGCGACGAACACCCTTGCGCTGGAGTCGATGATGCGCGACGGCAAGGCCCTCCAGATGGGCACGAGCCACGAGCTCGGCCAGAACTTCGCCCGGGCCTTCGACATCACCTACCTGTCCGAGCAGGGCCGGCAGGAGCTGTGCTGGACGACGTCGTGGGGCACCTCGACGCGGATGCTCGGGGGCCTCATCATGGGCCACGGCGACGACGCAGGCCTGCGGCTGCCGCCGCGGCTCGCGCCCGTCCAGGCGCTCGTCATGGTCGTCAAGGACGGTGAGGGCGTGGCCGAGGCGGCCCGCCAGGTCGTGACCGACCTCCTCGCCGTCGGCGTCCGGGCCGAGCTCGACGACCGTACCGACACCGCCTTCGGACGACGTGCCGTCGACGCCGAGCTCAAGGGGATCCCGGTGCGTGTCGAGGTGGGTCCGCGCGACCTCGCCGAAGGGTCGGTCACCGTCGTGCGGCGGGTGGCCGGCGGCAAGGCTCCGGTGTCGCTCGGCGCACTGGTGCCGGCCGTGACGGCGGCACTCGACGAGGACCACGACGCCCTCTACGCCGAGGCGCTCGCGCGCCGCGACTCGGGCACCCGTGCCGTGACGACGGTCGAGGACGCCCTCGAGGCTGCTCGAACCGGGTGGGCCACCATCCCGTGGGCGACGCTCGGCGTCGAGGGCGAGGCGCTCCTCGCCGCGTCGGCCGTCACGGTGCGCTGCCTGACGATGCCCGACGGGTCGGTGCCCGACTCGGAGGACGCGGACGGCGTCCTCGCCGTCGTCGGCCGCGCGTACTGACCGACGAGGGTTCGCCACGTCCACCCGACGGCCGTCGTGGGCGCCGTCACGCCCCGCCGGGGAAGGTCCGGGCACGCGGCGTCGTTGAGGTGGGGGAGAGGACGGTGGACGCGTGAGCGACCAGAGCAGTGACGAGACGGTGACGCCGGGGCGCCCGGCTACGGCGCAGGCGACGACGGCCCAGCCCGAGGTGCTGACGCCGCTGCTGCGCGACCGCGAGAGCGTCATGGTCTACGACCGCGAGCACGAGCTGTCGCCCGACGCGCTCCGGGCCATCCTCGAGGCCGCCCGGTGGGCGCCGTCGGCGGGCAACTCCCAGCCGTGGGGGTTCATCGTCGGCCGGCGCGGCGACGCCACCCACGACGCGATGCTCGAGGTGCTGACCCCACCGAACCGCGTGTGGGCGCCGTCGGCGTCGGCGATCGTCTTCACGCTGCACCAGGTGGCCACCGACGAGGACCACGAGGTGTCCTACAGCGACTACGCGATGTTCGACCTCGGCCAGGCCGTCGCCCACATCACCGTGCAGGCCCGCTCGATGGGACTGCAGGTGCGTCAGTTCGGCGGCTTCGACCACCGCGCCGCCACCGAGGCGTTCGCGGTCCCGCGCCACTGGGCCGTGACGACCGGCATCGCGCTCGGGCTGCCGGCACCGGGTGGCGAGGACGAGCAGATGCCCGACTGGGTGCGCACCCGGGCCCGGCTCCCCCGCTCGCGCCTGCCGCTCGAGGAGTTCGTCCACTCGGGCAAGTTCGGCCATCCCGCGGACTTCCTCACCGACGCCGACGGCTGACGCGCACCGACGGGTCGCCACGGGCGGGGCCACGCCACGAACGCGTGGCCCCGCCGTGCCGTCCGGTCCCTGCCGGTGTCACCAGCGGGACGTCGCGGCGGCCATGAGGTCGCCGAAGAGCAGGCCGTGGTCCACCTCGAAACCGCGGCGGGTGAACCAGTCGCCCATGTTGCGTGCGTCGCGCTCGAGGAACTCCGGGCCGTGCGGGTTGCCGATGACGTCGACGACCTGTGGCCAGTCGATGAGGACCAGGCGCGAGGCCTCGCCCTCACCCTCGAGCAGCACGTTGTACGGCGACAGGTCGCCGTGCGCCCAGCCGAGCTCGGCCAGCCTGAGCATCGCCTCGCGCAGCTGCTCGAAGAGCACCGGCAGCAGCTCCGGGTGCGGGCGGGTCTGCGCGAGGCGCGGTGCGGCCTGCCCGTCGGGGGAGCCGATGAACTCCATCAGCATCTCGTCGTCGGACATCTGCACCGGGTAGGGCACCGGCAGCCCCTCGTGCCAGAGCCGCACCAGCGTCTCGAACTCGGCGAAGGCCCAGAGGCCGCTGATCAGCTCCTTGCCGAACGAGGTGCGGGTCCGGATGGCCCGAGTCTCGCGCGACTTCCGCACGCGGCGCCCCTCGAGGTAGCCCGAGTCGCGGTGGAAGAGGCGGTTCTTGCTCGACCGGTAGCGCTTGCCGGCCATGAGCACGTCGCGCTCGGGCGAGCCCGGAACCCACCGCCGCACGAGGTGGACGTCGGCCTCCTTGCCGGTCTTGAGGACGCCGAGGTCGGACTCGACGGCCCCGAGGTCGGTGATGACCCAGCCCGGTCGCGGCTTGGGGCCGTGCGTGGCGCCGTCCCAGGACGACCATCGGTCACCCTCGGGCGGGCCGTCGGGGTCGGTGTCGACCGCGAGCTGGTGGACGTCGCGGTCGGAGGGGCGGCCGTCGGTCAGCCGAGGATCGAATACCTCGTACTCGTCCTCGTGGAATGCATTGAAAGACAAGGGAACTCCAAGGAAGAAGTGAACTGGGCAGGCGTGCCCGGGACCGTGATGGACATGTCACCCTCCTTGGGTAGGTGTGGACGGCCGTGTGCCGCCGCGCTCGGGTAGAGAGTGGCGCGACGGCACACGGTGCCGCAACCGGTTTTCCGGTGTGGGTCCGGCCTCAGCCGGTGATCTTGCCGTAGCGGTACGGCAGGAAGGTGCCGTAGCCGGAGAAGTACGGGTAGGGGACCGTGCGCGCGATGGCGCCGTGGGAGCCGGACTCCTCGCTCGCGTAGTACGACGTGTGTGCCGAGTTGGCCCAGCCACGGAAGAGCACGACGTGCCCGGACGCGCCCGCCGACCCGGGGCCGCCCTTGAGGAGCACGTCGCCGGGGCGCAGCTCGCCCTTGGTGATGCGGTGCGAGACGTTCGGCAGGGTCACCGTCGACAGCGACGACGACAGGTGCCAGGCCATGGAGACGAATCCCGAGCAGTCCGTACGGTACTGACGACCCTGCGGGTCGCCCGTGTAGCGGTTCATGCTGTACGGCACCCGTCGGTCGGTCCAGTACCTGGCACGGGCGAGCACCTCGGTGCGCGAGATGGTCCCGCCGACCTTCGAGCCGCCGCTGGGCGGCGGCGCCGGCGTGCACGACAGGACGCGCTTGATGCCCATCGCCTTCATGGTCAACGGCCCTGCCTGGCCGCCGGTGGGGATGCCGTGCGCCTTCTGGTAGGCCTTGACCTTGCCCGTCGTCACCGGGCCGTAGACGCCGTCGGCCGACGCGCCGGCCTTGCTCTGTACGGCTTTGACCTTCGCGATCACCGTGGGCTGGGTGGCCGCACCGGCGACGCCGTCCTGGGTGAGGCAGTTGTCCTTCTGGAAGGCGCGCACCGCGGCCTTCGTGCCCGAGCCGTTGACGCCGTCGACCGGCCCGGAGTAGTAGAGCAGCCCCCAGAGGTCCTGCTGGAGCTGGCGGGTCGTCAGCGAGCTGACGGCCTGGGCCGGGGCGTCGTGACCGATGACGGTGACGGCCGTCAGCGCGAGTGCTGCCAGCAACGCCGTGACGAGGCGCGCGGCCCGCGGCGCCGGAGTCCGCTGCGCGGTGGTGGTCGAACCCATGGTGTGTCCCTTCGTCGACGGGGTCCCCCTGTGGATCCCGCGCCCGACCGTAGGGGTGTCCGGGCCCTGCACGGAATGGGGAGCACTCCCCGACGTCGACGACCCACTTGGCGCGATCCGTATCAAAGCGACCCGCCGCGGCTCTACCGTGACAAGGAGCAGGTCCGTCTCGGAGGTGAGCCAGGAATGCCGTCCGCGTCCTTCGGTGGGGGAGTGCGCGTCCACACGCCACCGGGTTACGACGCCGTCCCCGTGCCCGACCGCACCCGCGACCTGCCGCTGCCGTCGTCGGACGCGGCCCGCAAGGAGGGTGTCGTCGCGGCCCTGCAGGGCGACGAGTTCGACGTGGTGCAGCGGATCGCACTGTCCCCGAGCGTGACCCGTGACCTGGACACCTCCGCCTCCACCCGCGTTGGGACGGTAGCAGTCGACGTCGACGTCGCCCCCGAGCAGGATGCCGTCGTCCTCGTCGAGCGCGACGGCGTCTGGTCCTGGCACCTGCCCGCCGAACGCGCGCGCGAGCTCGGCGACGGGCCGCGCACGGTGACCTTCCGTATCGACGTGCAACCGGTGGGTCCGGCAGGCCGGCCCCGCGGAGGGACCGACGGCACCGGCAGGACCACCCGCGACCTCGGGGAACCGCCTGCTGACCGAGGCCTCATCGGTGACCTCGTGCACGGGGCCGCGGAGGCGATCGTGCTGCGCTTCGCCGCGCCGCTGCTCGGACACCTCGTCGACCACCTCGAGGCCTCGACGCGCACCGGCCTCGTCCACGTCACGGGCGAGCCGCTCGAGGCGTGGCACCCCGTCGACACGCTGGCCGCCGTCCCGCTTCCGACGGACCGCACGCCGCGCGTCCTGCTGCTCGTCCACGGGACCTTCTCCTCGACGGCCGGCGCGTTCGGGGCACTGTCGCTGGCACCGGGGGCGGGTGGGTTCGTTCGAACCCTCGTCGACGCGTACGACGCCGTCGTCGGCTACGACCACCGCACCCTGAGCCTCGACCCGGAGCAGAACGCCCGGGACCTGCTCGACCGGTTGCGGGTGCCGGGGGTGCGCGACGACCTCGTCATCGACGTCGTGACGCACAGCCGCGGCGGCCTCGTGACGCGGTCGTTCATCGAGGAGGTCCTGCCTGGATCCGGTTGGGGCGCAACGGTGGACAATGCAGTGTTCGTCGCCTCGACGCACGGCGGAACCCATCTGGCCGACCCGTCGCGCTGGCACGACCTCGTGGACCTCTACACCAACCTCGTCACCATCGCCGCGAGCGGGCTCGGGCTCGTGCCGGGTGCGGCCCCGTTCGCGGCGGTCGTCGGCGGCGTGGTGCGGGCCGTCGGTGGCCTCGTCAAGGTGCTCGCCACCGCGGCGACCTCCGGCGGCGAGCACGCTGCCGTGCCCGGGCTCGCGGCCATGGTCCCCGGAGGCCCGTTCGTCACCGAGCTCAACGCCGACCAGCCGGGCCAGCCGGGGCCGGGCACGAGCTGGTTCGTCGTGAGCAGCGACTTCCACGCGGACCTCGACGGGCACGACGCGCCGTCGCGGCTGCCGAAGGAGCTCGCGACGTGGCTCACCGAGGGGTTCGTCGACGGGCTCTTCCACGGCCCGAACGACCTCGTCGTCGACGTCGCGTCCATGTCGGCGATCGGCCCACCGAACGGTGGCTACGTGCGCGACTCGCTCGCGCTGGGCCGCAACGGAACCGTCACGCACGTGGACTACTTCGCCCAGCTCGAGGTCATCGGGGCGCTGTCGCAGTGGCTGCCGCTCGGCCTCGGAGCGGGTGGCGGTGACGACGCGTCCCTGCCGGGCTGGATGACCGGGGGCGACGAGGCCATGCCGTCCGACGCGGCTGCCGAACTTGCCGAGGCGGGCGCCGAGCCACCCGAGGCCGGCGCCGAGCCCGACGATGGCGGGTCGCGCGACCTCGCTCCCGCGCCGCCCGTGGCCCCACCCGCACCCGCTCCGTCACGGGCCGTCCCACCCGCACCGCCCCCGCCCCCGCCCTCGTCGAGCCCGCCCGCGTCGTCCCGCGCCGTCCCTCCCGCGCCGACCGTGCCAGCCCCCGCCCCACCGCGTGTCGCCGCGGGGCGCGGACCGGGGACCAGCCTGGCCCGCGCCGTCCGCAGGGCCCTGGGACGGATCACCGCGTCCCGCATCACGAGCAGCAGGCCCGCCGAGCCGCCGCCCCCCGCGCCCGCCGCGGCCCCGACGACCCGTGCCAGCCTCGGAGCCGAGATGCCGTCGGTCCTGACCCCGGGGCAGACGTTCACGGTGCGCGTCCGGCTCGCCCGCGGCCGGCTCACTGCCACCGAGGGCACCGCGAGCGTCAGCGAGACCGTCGAGGTCGTCGCCGAGCGGCCGGTGTCGGTGCAGGTGCTCGCCAAGGACAACGTCGAGGTGCTCGACCGCGAGCCGAAGGTCTTCGGCCTGCCGTCCGGCGACTGGGCCAGCGAGCTGACCTTCAGCGCGCGGCCCCTCGCAGCCGGACGGGTGGCGGTCGCCGTCGTGCTGCGCCAGGGCTGGGTGCCCGTGGCGAACGTGACGCTCGAGGCCACGGCCGGGGCGGCGTCGATCCTGACGCCCCCGCCCGTGAGTGCGACGGTGCATCCCGGCATCGACGCGCCCGAGCTCGACGGGCTGCCCTGCCTCGACATCGTCGAGGGTCGGCGGCCGAACGGCGACCGCGTCTACTCCTACGCCGTGCGGCTCGTGCCGGGGGAGGAGCCGAGGCTCTTCGAGTCCGAGCCCGTCGTCGGGCGTGACGACTTCGTGCGCGACCGGATCGCCGAGGTCGAGCACGTCATCCGCGACCCCGACCTGAGCGACTCCCGGCGCCTCAAGCAGCTGCAGAACACCGGCTCGCTCCTGTTCGACCAGTTCTTCCCCGAGGACATGCGCGCCTACCTGTGGGACAACCGCGACCGCGTCACCGACCTCATCGTCTACACGGACGAGCCGTGCGTGCCGTGGGAGCTGTTCCACCTCAAGCCTGCCCGCGGCAAGCGTGGCGTGGAGCCACGGTTCCTGGCCCAGGGCGGGCTCGTCCGCTGGCAGCTGGGCAGCTTCCCGCCGCAGCGGATCCGGGTCCGGTCGGGCAAGGCGCGGACCATCTGCCCCCAGTACGCCGACCCCATGTTCAAGAACGACGTCGGCCTGCTCGAGGCCGCGTACCTGCACGAGCGCTTCGGGGCCCGACCGGTCACCGCCACGCCCGACGGAGTCGAGCGCGTCCTGCGGGGCGGCTCCTTCGACCTGCTGCACTTCTCAGGTCACGGTGCCGCCGACGCCGCGGACATCGCGGACGCGAAGGTGCTGCTCAAGGGGCGGCGCCGGGGCCAGGAGGTGCTCCAGGAGTTCCTCACCTCCACCGACGTCTCGCAGAACGTCGCGTGGGCGGCGGCCGGACAGCCCGGGCCCGTCGTCGTGCTCAACGCCTGTCAGACCGGGCGTGGCGGCGAGCTGTTCACGACCGTCGGCGGGTTCGCCAAGGCCTTCCTCGACGCCGGGGCGTCGGCCTTCGTCTCGTGCCTGTGGTCGGTACACGAGGAGCCGGCCCGCGTCTTCGTCGAGACGCTCTACGACGAGCTGCTCCGCGGCACACCGATGTCGCGGGCCACCGCCGCCGCACGCACCGCCGCACGTGAGGCGGGCGACCCCACCTGGCTCGCCTACGTCGTCTACGCGCGCCCCGACGCGGTGCTCGAAACCGCCTGAGACGCAGACTCGCCCGGCCCGCACCTCCACCGACCGTGCACCACCCGCACCACCACCCGAATCACCTCCACCCCTCGAAGTAGGAAGGAACGGCCATGGCACGCAAGGCCCTCTGCGTCGGCATCAACCAGTTCGCGTCGCTCCCGCGCACGAGCTGGCTCAACGGCTGCGTCAACGACGCCAACGACGTCGCGGCAGGACTGCGCGCGTTCGGGTTCACTGCGCGCAACACGACGGTCCTCACGGACGCCGACGCCACGAAGAAGAACATCATGGCCGCGCTCACCGACCTCGTCGGCAAGGCCAAGGCCGGCGACACCATCGTCTTCACCTTCTCCAGCCACGGCACCCAGGTGCCCAACGAGCCGGGCGGTGACTACGAGCCCGACGGCCTCGACGAGGCGTTCGCGTGCCACGACATCCGCCAGCGCGGCAACCAGTGGGACCGCGACACCGTCATCGTCGACGACGAGCTGCACGACCTCTTCGCGTCGGTGCCGAACGGCGTCCTGCTCGAGGTGCTCCTCGACACGTGTCACAGCGGCACGGGGCTGCGCGACCTCGAGGAGGTCATGCAGGCGGCCGTCCTCGGCCGTGCGCCCCGGTTCCTGCCACCGCCGACCCCTGCCGGGCTCGAGCAGGTTCGCTCGATCCGTGCCCTCGCACCGCCCCGGACCGTCGACCGCAAGGCCCTCGTCGAGCTGACCAAGGGCCGGCGCGCCGGTGCCAAGCCGGTGCTCTTCGCGGCGTGCAAGCCCGACCAGACCGCCGCCGACGCCACCTTCGACGGCCGCTCCAACGGCGCCTTCACCTACCTGTTCCTCCAGGCGCTCAAGTGCAACCCGACCGCATCCCGCACCGAGCTGCTGCGCTCGGTCACCTCGGGGCTCAAGGGGGGCGACTTCAGCCAGCGTTCGACGCTCGAGGGCCCGGTCGCCTCGAAGAAGGTCGGGTTCGGCCAGCCCTGGTGACCGATGCCACAGGTGGGCACCCTCACACGCGAGGGCGCTGCGGGGGTGCGTGACGCGGCGGCATACTCGGTCGCAGCCGACCCCGGCACGATGCAGCCCAGACGCAAGGTGGCGATCCGAGCATGTCCCGACTCCAGCAGACCGATGGCCTCACCGAGGAGCAGACCGAGCTGGTCAAGCTCGTCCGTGAGTTCGTCGACGAGCAGATCATCCCCGTCGCGACCGAGCTCGAGCACCGCGACGAGTACCCGACCGAGATCGTCGAGGGCATGAAGGAGATGGGGATCTTCGGGCTGATGATCCCCGAGGAGTACGGCGGCCTCGGCGAGTCGCTGCTCACCTACGCCCTGTGCGTCGAGGAGATCGCCCGCGGCTGGATGAGCGTCAGCGGGATCATCAACACCCACTTCATCGTCGCCTACATGCTGCTCCAGCACGGCACCGACGAGCAGAAGCAGCGCTACCTGCCGAAGATGGCCACCGGTGAGATCCGCGGGGCGTTCTCGATGAGCGAGCCCGGTTGCGGCAGTGACGTGTCCGCGATCAAGACCAAGGCCGTCAAGGGCGACGACGGCGAGTGGACGGTCAACGGCCAGAAGATGTGGCTCACCAACGGCGGCTCGGCCAACCTCGTGGCCGTCCTCGTCAAGACCGACACCGGCGCCGACTCGGTCTACAAGAACATGACGACGTTCCTCGTCGACAAGGAGCCCGGCTTCGGCGAGACGGCACAGGGCATCACCGTGCCCGGCAAGATCGAGAAGATGGGCTACAAGGGCGTCGACACGACCGAGCTGATCCTCGACGGCCACCGCACCACCGACGCGCAGATCCTCGGCGGCGAGCCGGGCAAGGGCTTCTACCAGATGATGGACGGCGTCGAGGTGGGCCGTGTCAACGTCGCCGCCCGCGGCTGCGGCGTCGCGCGTCGGGCCTTCGAGCTCGGCGTCTCCTACGCCCAGCAGCGGGAGACCTTCGGCAAGAAGATCGTCGACCACCAGGCGGTGCTCTTCCGCCTCGCCGACATGGCCGTCAAGGTCGAGGCGGCTCACGAGATGATGGTCAAGGCGGCCCGCACGAAGGACTCCGGCCAGCGCAACGACCTCGAGGCCGGCATGGCCAAGTACCTCGCCTCGGAGAACTGCGCCCAGGTCGTCGAGGACTCCTTCCGGATCCACGGCGGCTACGGCTACTCCAAGGAGTACGAGATCGAGCGGCTCTACCGCGAGGCGCCGATGCTGCTCATCGGCGAGGGCACCGCCGACATCCAGCGGATGATCATCGGCCGTCGCCTCGTCGAGGAGTACAAGCTCAAGGCCTGAGGCCCTGGGTGCCAGATGCCCCGAGGCCCCCGAGGTGCCCCGCGCTGCCCTGAGGTGCCCCGAGGTGCCCTGAGCGCAGCGCCCGGGATGCGAGGATGGGGACATGAGCCTGCAACCGAAAGGTCCCGGGGGACGACCGGGATTCGCGACGCTCTCCCTCGACTACCCCATGTCACTCGGCATCTTCGACAAGTACGAGGACGCCCAGCGGGCCGTGGACACCTTGTCCGACAAGGCGTTCCCGGTCGAGAACTGCCTCATCGTCGGCACCGAGCTCAAGCAGCTCGAGCGCGTCACCGCCCGCCTCACGTGGGGGCGGGTCGCGCTCGGCGGCATGCTGTCCGGTGTCTGGCTCGGCCTCTTCGTCGGCCTCATCCTCATGCTCTTCACGCAGACCTCCAGCCCCCTCAACCTGCTGCTGCTCACCGTCGCCTACGGCGCCGGGTTCGGCCTCATCTGGTCGCTCGTCGGCTACTCCTTCACCCGCGGGGCGCGCGACTTCTCCTCGGTGAGCCAGGTCGTCGCCACGAAGTACGAGGTCTTCTGCGAGCACAAGTTCGCCCAGCAGGGCCGGGCGATCCTCACCGAGGCCGGCATCGCCGGCGTCGCCCGGACGACGCACCCCACCCATCCGGCAGCGGCACCGTCCTCGACCCCGGCCGGGCCGTCGGGCACGACCCCGGACGACGCCCCCCGCTCCGACCCGCCCGCTCCGCCGAGCGCCTAACCTAGGGACGCCGGTGCGTCGGGGCGTGGAACGGTTCGCGGCCCCGACGTGTCACCACGGGTGAAGGACCACCCGATGGAGGAGCTCCCGATGCCGACCCGCCCGTCCCGCAGCACCCTCGCCGTCACCGCCCGGACCAGGCACGGCGGCCCGTTCCGACGCGTCGTGCTCGTGGGCGCTGTTCTCGCGGCGGGTTCGGCCCTGACCGCCTGCGGCTCGACGCCGTCGCCGGGCACCGGTGCCACGACGCCGCCGGGGGCGACGGCAGGGCCGAACCGCCCGGTCACCGCCCAGGCCGTCGACGCCGACGGTGCACTGTCGTGCCCGAAGAGCCTCGCCTCGGCCGACGGGCTCACGGTGCCGCAGAAGCCGCAGGGGCTCGACGGCAACGCCCGGCTGCTGCCCGAGCGCGACCCGGCCTCGCTCGTCGTCTGCGGCTACCCGACGATGACGGTCACGTCGTCGACGCCGCCCACCGCGCCGTACCGGCTCACCGAGCGCTCGGTCGCCACGGCCGAGCAGCGCCGTCAGGTCGTCGACCTGCTCTCCTGGGCGCCACGGTGGAACGGGCAGGAGAACGTCTGCACGATGATGGCCGGCGACGAGACGGCCTACCTCGTCGGCGTCCGCTACGACGACGCGATCGTGTGGGTGGCCGCCAAGGCCGACGCCAACTCCTGCTCGAAGGCGACGAACGGTCACTTCACGTCAGGCGCCCCCCTGGGCGTCCCGCTGCGCGCCCTGCTCGCCCAGACCCCCGAGCCGGGCGGGACACGTTGCGACGCAAGGACGTTCGGGCGTCTCGGTGACGAACGAACGCTCGCCCCGGAGGGCGCTCCCCTCGTCACGGTCTGCCGGACCGCTGCGGACGGCGGCAGCAGACCCACCGACCTCGACGCGTCACGGTCGGCCCAGGTCGTCGCGGCGCTACGGGCGCTGCCGACGCGACCGACCTCACACACGTGCAACGGCTCCGGCAAGGCCGCCGACCGGCGCTTCCACCTCGTGCTCACCTACCCGGAGGGCCCGGCCGTGCGCGTCGACGTCGACCCCGACTGCACGCCGCCCGTCCGGGGCGGTGGCGTCGAGTCGGCGCAGGTGGGGCAGGTCGTGGGGCTCGTCGAGCAGTGGAGCCCGCGCATCCCGGGCCCGGACCCGAACGGCGCGGTGTCGTCCGGCGGGAGCGGGGCCGGGGTCATCAGCCCGGAACGACCCGTGGCGCCCGACGCGACGCCGGGCAGCACGGGAGGGTCGAGCGGGTCGGGCGCGGTGCCGGGCCCCCCCGGCACCGGCATCGGGACGGCGACGCCGACCGACCTCCCGCTGACGCCCTGACGCGGGTGGCTCAGGCGGTGACGCCGCGCTCCGCCCAGATTCGCGCGATCCAGGCCTCGACGTCGGCGCTGCTGCGCGGCATCGCGGCCGAGAGGTTCTCGCAGCCGTCCTCGGTGATGAGCACGTCGTCCTCGATGCGCACGCCGTTGCCGCGCAGCTCCGCCGGAACGAGCTCGTCGTCGGCCTTGAAGTAGAGGCCCGGCTCGACGGTGAGGATCATGCCCGGCTCGAGGATGGCGTCGTTGTACTCCTCGCGGGTGGCGAGGGCGCAGTCGTGGACGTCGATGCCGAGGTGGTGGCTCGTGCCGTGGACCATCCAGCGCCGGTGGTACTGGCCGTGCTCGGCGTCGAGGGTGCCCTCGACGTCGACGCCCTCCGGGAGCAGGCCCCACTCGTGCAGGTGCTCGGCGATGACGCGGATCGCGGCGGCGTGGACGTCGCTGAACTTGTTGCCCGGCTTGCAGGCCGCGATGCCCGCCTCCTGTGCGGCGTACACGGCGTCGTAGATCTTGCGCTGCGCGTCGCTGAAGGTGCCGCTGACGGGCAGGGTGCGGGTGATGTCGGCGGTGAAGAGGGAGTCGACCTCGACGCCGGCGTCGAGCAGGAGCAGGTCGCCCTCGGTGATGTCGCCGGTGTTCTTGATCCAGTGCAGCGTGTTGGCGTGGTCGCCGCTGGCGCAGATGGAGTCGTAGCCGATGCCGTTGCCGTGGTGGCGGGCGTGCAGGCCGAAGACGCCCTCCACCCAGCGTTCGCCGCGGCCGCGGCGGACCGCCTCGAGCAGGTCGGCGATGACGGCCTCGAAACCCTGGTGCGTGCCCTCGATGGCCGAGCGCATCTGCTCGACCTCCCAGTCGTCCTTGACGAGGCGCAGCAGCGACAGGAAGTGGGCCAGCGCGTCGTCGGCCTCGCGCTCCTGCTCGGTGCGCGACTCGACCTCGGCGGCGTCCTGCGACTCGGCGGCGGCCGCGCGGGCCTTGTCGACGCGCTCGGAGACCTCTGCGTCGGCGTCGCGCACGACGCGGACGGTGACCGAGCCGGCGTCCTTGGCCACCGCGTCGGCGAACTCGTCGATGTGACGGGCCGTCAGCCCGAGCTCGGACTCGACGTCGGCGAGCGTCGGGCGGGCGCCGACCCAGAACTCGCCGTAGCGCGAGTCGCCGAAGAACTCCTCGGTGTCGCGGTCGGCGAGCGGGCGGAAGTAGAGGACGGCCTCGTGCCCGGCGTCGTCGCCCTCGCCCGTCGGCTCGAGGACGAGCACGGCGTCGGGCTCACGGTCGCTGCCGAGGCCCGTCAGGTGGGCAAAGGCGCTGTGCGGGCGGAAGACGTAGTCGCAGTCGTTGCTGCGCACCTTGAGCCCGCCCGCGGGCACGACGAGGCGCTCGCCGGGGAAGGCGGCGCTCACGGCGTCGCGGCGCTTGGCGGCCCAGCCGGCGGCCTCGGACCGGGGGGTCACCCCGGCGCTCCGCGGCGCCCAGCCGGAGGCGACGAACGCCCGGAACTCGTCGGTCGTCGGGCGCTTGCGGCTCGGTGAGGTCTGCTGCTTCTCGCTCATCACCGGCTCATGGTGCCACGAACCGACGGGTACGCCGTAGCCGGTTTCCGGAGCCCGCGGCAGTGCCGGCGACAACGGGCCGGGCGGCTCCGTGGCGCCGCTCCGCACGACCCCGCGACGCCACCGCGACGGCCCCGGGGGTGCCGCGTCCGCGTCGGCCCGGTGTCCTAGGGTCAGGGAGGTGGCGCGCACCGACCGACCGACCCGGCCGACGACCGCTCGACGGGCCCTGCCCTCGCTTCGCGCGAGCACCCGCCGGGCCATGCGACCGAGCGGTCCACCGACCGACGAGATCCCCATCTGGACCAGTCCCGACGGCGTCGACCGCGACACCTCGCTGGCCGTCATCGACCTCGCCATTCGTGCGGGTGTCGCGATGCTGTCCACCGGGGCCGCGGCAGCCGACGTCACGGCCACTGTTCTCATGCTGACCAGGGCCTACGGCCTGGCCACCGTGCACGTCGACGTCACGTACACCTCGGTCTCGGTGTCCTACCACCGCGGGCCGCACGCCGACCCGATCACCGTGCTGCGCATCGTCCGCTTCCGCGTCCAGGACTACACGCGCCTCGAGCGGCTGCGGGAGCTCATCGTCGGCCTCGTCCAGGACCCCGTGAGCGTCGACGAGGCCAGGGTGCGCTTCGACGCCGTCATCACCGCGCCACACCCGTACCGACGCTGGGTCGTCACCGTCGCCGGCGGCGTGCTCGCGGCAGGCGCGGCCGGCCTGCTCGGGGCCGGCTGGCTCATCATCCTGACCAGCTTCGTCACCGCGACCCTCGTCGGCCGCGTCATCACCTGGCTCGCCGGGGCCGGGGTCTCGGCCTTCTTCGCCCAGTGCGTCGGTGCGGCCATCCCGACGGCCGTCGCCACCCTCGTCGTCGTCGCGGGCTCCTTTGGCGTGAACGTCGCCGAACGCGTCTCGCCCTCGCTCGTCGTCGCCTCGGGCATCGTGCTGCTGCTGTCCGGGCTCTCGATCGTCGGCGCGGCGGACGACGCGCTCGAGGGGTACTACGTCACGGCGGGAGCGCGCGCCTTCGAGGTCATCGTGCTCTCGCTCGGCATCGCCGTCGGCATCTCGGTCGTCCTCGCCATCGGCACACGGCTCGACTACCCGATCGCCATCTCGTCGCAGACCCAGCTCATCGGCAACCTCACGATCCAGGTGATCTGCGCGGCGATCATCTCGGTGGCGTTCGCGGTGTCGTCGTACTCGAGCGGTCGCGCGGTCGTCGTGGCCGGGCTGGCGGGGGCCCTCGGCTGGCTCGCGCTGGCCGGTGCCGAGGCCCTCGCGTTCGGCGCGGTGGCGGCCTCGGCCATCGCCGCCCTGCTCACCGGTTTCGCGGCGCGGCTCGTGTCGCGGCGGCTCGGCGTCTCGGCGCTGGCCGTCACCACGGCCGCCATCGTGCCGCTGCTGCCGGGGCGGATGGCCTACGAGGGCATCTCGGCCATCGTCACCAACCCCGACGGCAACGGCCTCGCCACCGGGATCCCGACGCTGCTGCAGGCGTTCGGCCTGGGTCTGGGCCTGGCCGCCGGGGTCTCGCTCGGCACGTACTTCGCCGGGCTGCTCGAGGCCAAGAAGCAGGGCGTGCGGCCCCGACCGGCAGCCGGAGCCACCCTCCCGTCCGACCCCGACCGCGATGCCGCGGCCAGCACCGCGCCGGTCCTGTCCGACACCGGGGAGCTGTCGGCCGTCCTGGACGAGGCCGCCGCGAGCGGCGACGCGTCCGCGCCTGGGGTGTCGGCCACGATGGGTGCCTCGTCGGCGTCGGTGAGCGATCCCACGGCGTGAGCAAGCCCACGGCGTCCGGCGGTGTCCGGACGCGTGGGGCTCCGGCAGGCTGGGGACCGTTGGCCGTCGGTGTCTGGCAGATGGAGGAGCGAGCGATGCAGTTCGGGCGCAGCTACGAGGAGTTCGAGGTCGGTGCGGTGTACAAGCACTGGCCGGGCAAGACGGTCACCGAGTACGACGACCACCTCTTCTGCCTGCTGACGATGAACCACCACCCGCTGCACCTCGACACGAACTACGCGGGCGAGACGACGCAGTTCGGGCAGAACGTCGTCGTCGGCAACTACGTCTACTCGATCCTGCTCGGCATGTCGGTGGCCGACGTCTCGGGCAAGGCGATCGCCAACCTCGAGATCGAGTCGCTGCGGCACGTCGCGCCGACCTTCCACGGCGACACGCTCTACGGCGAGACCCGCGTCCTCGACAAGTGGGAGTCGACGAGCAAGGACGACCGTGGCGTCGTCCACGTCGAGACGATCGGCTACAAGCAGGACGGCACCGTCGTGTGCATCTTCCGGCGCAAGGTCATGGTGCCGAAGGAGTCCTACCTCGAGGCGCGAGGCGGCGAGCAGCCCGGGCGACCCCTCCCGGTGCCCGACCGCAACTGGCCCGGTCCCGACCCCGCCTCCCAGGCCTGACGCGTCACGCCGCCTCGCACACCGGCCGGGTCACGGGGTGGCGGTCTTCGACGGGCCCGGGTCGGGGGTGGCGGTGGCCCCCATCGCGGCGCGCTCCTGGGTGAAGTCGACGGTGCGCGTCGTGCCGGCCGCCGTCACCGTGAGGATGCCGCTGAAGTGCGGCCTCGTCGAGGTGAGCAGGAAGGCGCGGCGCCCGTCGACGACGGCGTCGGAGACCGTCCACGCGTCGGCAGGGTCGGAGGAGCGGACCGTGGGGGCGGCCGTGCCCTCGACCCAGCCGAAGAGCACGTCCGGGAGATTCCCCGGGCCGTCGTTCGTCGGCGCCGGGTAGAGCTGGACCGGCCCGGAGTCCGGCTTGCCGCCGGATACGCCCCGGGGGCCGATGCCGATGTGGTCGTTCGTGGCCCAGCTGAGCCACTGCTGTCCGTCGGGAGCGCGGAGCACCGCCGCGACGGTCCCTGCGGGAAGGGGCCGCAGGGCGATCGCCCGCGTCTGGGGCATGGTCGACCGTGCCGGGTCGATCTCGCTCCACGTCACGCCGACCACGTCGTCGGGGATCGGGGTCGTCGAGGTCTCGGCGAAGGCGTGCACGGTGCCCGTCCCGCCCGTCAGGGGCGCGTCGGTGCCGCTGACCCTGTCCGATGACGTCGGTGACGCGGGAAAGGGCGTGGTGGACTCGGGCATCGCCCACAGGGCGTCCGGTCGGCCGGTGTCGACGTAGCCGGCGAGCAGCCTCGGCCAGCCGGACTGGCTCGGCAGCAGCAGGCTGGCCTGTCCCACCGTGACGGCGCCGACGATCCGGCGCACCGTCTTGGCCGGCGAGCCGCCGACGATGATCGTCCAGGTCTCCTCGACCCGACGCGCGTCGACCGGCGTGACCGACACCCGGACCGACGGCGCGTCCGCGGTCCCGTTCGGGTCGCTGCCCGTGGTCACGCCCCCGGAGAGGGCGGCGGGGGCACCGGTGCGCTGGCCGGCGGGCGGCAGGGCCCGGGTCTGCCCGGTGCCGAGCTGGACGGCCACGACCGCGACGACGGTGGCAGCGGCCGCTCCGACCGCCCCGCCGAGGACGCGTCGCCTGCGGACGACGCGGTGTCCCTGGTGGAGCACGAGCGCGGGGTCGATGCGGAGGTCGGGAGCGCCGGCCGCGGCGTCGAGGGCGGCCCGCACGTCGGCGTCGGGTGTGGTGGTCATCGGGCGCTCCTCTCGGTGGCGGAGGCATCGGGGCTCCGGTGGGGTGCGGTGGCGTCGGCCAGACCGGCCCGCAGGGTCGCGAGGCCGCGGGAGCCGGCGCTCTTGACGGCGCCCACCGAGATCCCGAGGACGTCGGCCGTCGCCTTCTCCGACAGGTCGGTGTAGTAGCGCAGCACGACGACACGGCGCTGCTGCTCGGGCAGGGTGGCGAGCAGGCGCACGACGAGGTCGCGGTCGTCGGACCCGCCCATCGGGTCGGCCGGGCGGGACGAGGGCTCGGGCACCGCATCGGTCGGGTGCTCCAGGCGGGTGGCCCGCCAGCGGTCGGTGCGGTGGTTGACGAGCACCCGGCGCGCGTAGGCCAGGCCTTCGCCGTCGCGGACCCGGCCCCAGGCGACGTAGGTCTTGACGAGCGCCGCCTGGGTCAGCTCCTGGGCGTCGTGGGCGTCGCCCGTCAGCAGCCACGCGGTGCGCAGCAGCGAGGGCCCCGCCTGTTCCATGAACTGCGCGAATGCCGCGTCGCGTGCCGCGTCCTTCCCGCTCACCGTGCGCCCCTGTCGTCGTCCATGCCCGGTGATACGGGAGGATCCCGCGAAAGGTTGCCATGCCTGCCGTCTGGTCTCGGCCCCGGCCAGGCCGGACACACCGGTCTGCACACCGGAGGTCACAGCGACCACGACGGCGGCCTCGCCCCTACGCTGGGGCCCGTGAGCACGGTCAGGGGAGGGGCGCCGGTCATCGACCTGCACGCCCACTCGACGGTCAGCGACGGCACCGAGACGCCGTCGCAGCTGCTCGCGTCCGCCTCCGCCGCCGGAATCGACGTGCTCGCCATCACCGACCACGACACGGTCGGCGGCTGGGACGAGGCGGCTGCAGCGGCCGCGGAGCACCGGGTCGGGCTCGTTCGCGGCATCGAGGTGTCGTGCACGTGGCGCTACGCCTCGGTTCACCTGCTCGGCTACCTCACCGACCCGCACGACGCCGACCTGATGGGCGCACTTGCCCGAGCCCGTGAGAGCCGGGCGACGCGCCTGCAGCGGATGGTTGCCAAGATGGCCGCCGACGGCATCCCGGTGACCTACGAGCAGGTGCTCGCCCAGGTGGCGCCGGGTGCCACGCCGGGGCGTCCGCACATCGCCGACGCGCTCATCGCCGGCGGCATCATCGCGCACCGGGACGAGGCGTTCCGCGAGTGGCTCACCGACGACTCGCCGTACTACGTCGGGCACTGGTCGCCCGACCCGATCCAGGCCGTCGAGCTGGTCCGTGCCGCGGGCGGGTCCCCGGTCGTGGCGCACCCGTTCACGCGCACCCGCAGCGGCGGCCTGACCGACGACCTGCTCGAGCGGATGACCGATGCCGGGCTCGTGGGCCTCGAGGCCTTCCATCGCGACCACGGGCCCGAGGAGGTCGCCCGCGCCACGGCGCTCGGCCAACGCCTCGGGCTCGTCGTCACCGGCTCGAGCGACTACCACGGCAGCGGCAAGCTGAACCGCCTCGGCGAGAACACGACGAGTCCCGAGGCGCTCGCGGTCATCGAGGCGCGCAGCAGCGGCGTCACGCAGGTGCTGCGCCCGTAACCCTGGTCCGACGCCGGCCCGGGAGGGGTGCGGGCTTCCTGCAAGAGTGCGTGTTTCCTCCAAGAGTGCGTGTTTCCTCGACGGGTGCGCGACGCGTCGCGCACTGCTGGAGGAAGGGCGCACCTCTGACGCGAACGGGCACCCGGCACGCCGGTCGGGGTCGCGAGTCGCGCGTCTGGTCGGGGACCGGGTGGGGTGCCGGGCCGAGGCCGGTCAGGGGTCGACGCGCTCGAGGAGGACCGCGGTGCCGAGCCCGGCCGCGCCGCTCACGGCGGCGACCCCGTAACGCCCGCCGCGTCGCTCGAGGGCCTCGACACACGCGCCCACGAGGATCGCGCCAGTAGCCCCGAACGCGTGACCCATCGCCATCGTGCCGCCGTCGGGGTTCATCCGGTCGGGCCCGGCACCGAGGTCGCGCCGGAAGCGCAGGCACAGGCCGAGAAGGCTTCCGCGAACTCGAACACGTCGATGTCGCTGGGCCGCAGGCCCGCCCGTGCGAGGACCTGCTCGACGGCACGCTGCCCCGCGGTGAGCATGACGACCGGGTCGACCGCCGTCGAGGCGGCCGCGACGACCCGCGCGCGTGGCGCCACCCCGACCTGCTCAGCAGCCCGACGCGTGCCGAGCAGCAGGAGCGCCGCCGCGTCGGCGACGGCGGGGGAGGTGCCGACCGTGTGGAGGTGCTCGATCCGGGCGAGCGGCGTCCGACCCGCGGCGCGCCCGTACGCGTCGAGGGCGACGGCGTCCTGCCCGTCGGCACCGAGTGCCGCGAAGGCCGGTGGCAGGGCCGCCAGGGTCTCGGCGCTGGTGCCGGGCCGGACGAGCTCGTCGTGGTCGAGACCGGGGCCGCGCTCGTCGGCCGGGACCCCCACGAGGGACCGGGCGAACACGCCGTCCGCGCGGGCCCGTGCGGCCTTCGTCTGCGTCTCGAGCCCGTACGCGTCGAGCTCGTCGCGGGTGAACCCCTCGAGCGTCGCGTTGAGGTCGGCGGCGATGCCCATGTGCACGGAGCCGACGCGCCGCACGACCGCCGGGTCGGCGTAGAGCGGGCCGCGGTCGGAGAACATCGGCACCCGCGACACGCTCTCGACGCCTCCGGCCACCGCCAGCGAGAGGTCGCCGGCGCGCACCCGCGCGGCGGTCTGGCCGACAGCGTCGATGCCGCTCGCGCAGAACCGGTTGATCGTCGCCCCCGGGACCGAGTCGCCCCATCCCGCAAGGAGGTTCGCGGTGCGGGCGAGGTTGGCTCCCTGCTCGTCGCTCTGGGTGGCGCAGCCGAGGGTGACGTCGTCGACGCGTTCCGGGTCCAGGGTGGTGCGGCGCACGAGGGCGTCCTGCAGGTGGACCACGAGGTCGACGGCGGTGAGGCCGTGCAGCGAGCCGCGGGCGCTCGCCCGACCCCGCGGCGTCCGGACGAAGTCGAGGACGAACGCGTCAGGACCATCGGCGCCACCCGCGTCGGGGGCTGTCGTCGTCACGCCGCCTCCTCGCCCGCGCCGCCGGCGTACCCCACGGGCCGACCCGTCCCCTGCGCTGAAAGCGGCCCCTGCCGCAAGCCGACCCGTGGAGTAACTCTGCTAGTTGTAGTACGGTCTGGCGTGGGAGGCAAGGCACGTCGCCCTGGCGACGCTGACGAGCCCGGCCCCGACGCCGCGAGGCCGGCCGGGCAAGGAGGCACCGATGACGCACACGACAGTGTGGGTGCTCGGCGGATACCAGAGTGACTATGCGCGCAACCTCAGCCGGGAGGGGAGGTCCGTCGCCGATCTCACGTCAGAGATCGTCGGCGGAACCCTTTCCGCCTCCCGGGTGCCGCCCGCCGACGTCGAGGTCGTCCACGTCGGCAACGCCTTCGGCCAGCTCTTCACCGGCCAGGGCCACCTCGGCGCCATGCCCGCCACCGTCGAGCCCGACCTCTGGGGTCGGCCCGCCACCCGGCACGAGGCCGCGTGCGCGTCGGGCGGCGCGTCCGTCCTCGCGGCCATGGCCGACCTCGAGTCCGGCCGCTACGACTGCGCGCTCGTCGTCGGGGTCGAGCTGGAGAAGACCGTGCCGGGCGACGAGGCCGCCCGCCACCTCGCGGCGGCGGCCTGGGTCGGCCACGACGGCGAGGGCGCCACGTTCATGTGGCCGCACGTCTTCAGCGCCGTGGCCGACGAGTACGAGCGCCGCTACGGCCTCGACGAGGAGCACCTGCGCGCCATCGCCGCCCTCAACCTCGCATCCGCCCGCCGCAACCCCAACGCGCAGACCCGCGCCTGGGACGTCCCCGACCTCACCGACGCGTCGGTCGCCCGCGACGACACGCGAAACCCCGTCGTCGAGGGCCGGCTGCGCCGCTACGACTGCAGCCAGGTGACCGACGGTGGCGCCGGCGTGGTCCTCGTGTCCGACGCGTGGCTGCGCGCCCACCCGGAGGTCCGACCGGCCGCCCGCGTGCTCGGCTGGGGCCACCGCACCGTCGGTCTCGGGCTGCGGCAGAAGCTCGAGCGCGACGCCGACGACCCCTACGTCATGCCGCACGTGCGGGACGCCGTCACCGACGCCTTCACCCGGGCCCGTGTCACCCTCGCGGACGTCGACGGTTTCGAGGTGCACGACTGCTTCACGCCCACCGAGTACCTCGCCATCGACCACATCGGCCTCACCGGGCCGGGCGAGTCGTGGAAGGCCGTCGAGGACGGCTCGATCGAGCTGGGCGGCCGACTGCCGGTCAACCCGGGCGGCGGCCTCATCGGCGGGGGACACCCTGTCGGCGCCACCGGCGTCCGGATGCTCGTCGACGCCACCCGCCAGGTCAGCGGCGCGGCGGGCGAGTACCAGGTCGAGGGGGCGACTACCTTCGGCACCTTGAACTTCGGCGGCAGCACGGCCACGACGGTCGCGCTCGTCGTCGGTGCGGCGCCCGACGGGCGCGGCATGGGCACCTGAGCCACCAGGAGCGCCGGCACCACCAGAGCAGCAGCACGACAGCTCGGAGCACCACCACAGCACGCAGCACCACCAGCACGACCCGCACAGCCAACCGCGGCGCAAGGAGACTGACATGGACGTCGAGATCGTCGGCCGGATGCTGTCGACGCTGCCCCCCGACGACGACCATCCGTACCGCACCGGCCCGTGGCGGCCGCAGACCACCGAGCTCGTCGCCGACGACCTCGAGGTGGTCCAGGGCGAGGTGCCCACCGACCTCGACGGCGTCTACCTGCGCAACACCGAGAACCCGGTGCACCCGTCGCTGAAGAACTACCACCCGTTCGACGGCGACGGCATGGTGCACGTCGTCGGCTTCCGGGAGGGAAAGGCCTTCTACCGCAACCGGTTCGTGCGCACCGACGGGTTCCTCGCCGAACAGGAGGCCGGGCAGTCGCTGTGGGCCGGCCTCGCCGAGCCGCCGTACCTGTCGCTGCGCGAGGAGGGTTGGGGCGCACGCGGGCGGATGAAGGACGCGTCGAGCACCGACGTCGTCGTGCACCGCGGCACCGCCCTGACGAGCTTCTACCAGTGCGGCGACCTCTACCGTCTCGACCCGACCACCGCCGAGACGCTCGGCAAGGCGACGTGGAACGGCCGGTTCCCCTTCGACTGGGGCGTGTCGGCCCACCCGAAGGTCGACGACCGCACCGGCGAGCTGCTCTTCTTCAACTACGCCAAGGACGACCCGTACATGCACTACGGCGTCGTCGACGCGTCCGACGAGCTCGTGCACTACATCGACGTGCCGCTGCCCGGACCGCGGCTGCCGCACGACATGGCCTTCACCGAGAACTACGTGGTCCTCAACGACTTCCCCCTTTTCTGGGAGCCGGAGGCCCTCGCGCACGGGGCGCACGTGGCACGCTTCCACCGTGACCTGCCGAGTCGCTTCGCCGTCGTGCCGCGCCGCGGACAGACGCGCGACATCCGGTGGTTCGAGGCCGACCCGACCTACGTGCTGCACTTCGTCAACGCCTACGAGGACGGCGACACGATCGTCCTCGACGGCTTCTACCAGGGCGACCCGTCGCCGCGCGACAACGGCATGGGCAACCGGTGGGAGCGCGCGTTCCGCTTCCTCGCCCTCGACCGGATGCAGTCGCGGCTGCACCGTTGGCGCCTCGACCTTCGCACCGGGCTCGTTCGCGAGGAGCAGCTCTCCGACAGCATCACCGAGTTCGGCATGATGAACGGCAGCTACGCCGGGGGCGGCTACCGGTACGCCTACGCGGCCACGGGCAAGCCGGCGTGGTTCCTCTTCGACGGCCTCGTCAAGCACGACCTGCACACCGGCAGCGAGGAGCGGTACGCCTTCGGCGAGGACGTCTTCGGCAGCGAGACCGCGATGGCGCCCCGCGTCGGCAGCACGGGCGAGGACGACGGCTACCTCGTCACCCTGACCACCGACATGCGCGCCGACGCGTCCTTCTGCCTCGTCCTCGACGCGTCGCGGGTGTCCGACGGGCCGGTGTGCACGCTGCGCCTGCCCGAACGCATCTCGAGCGGCACGCACTCCACCTGGGCACCGGGCGCCGAGCTGCGCCGCTGGCGCGAGACCGACCGGGCGGCCGATGCCATCGGTCTCTGAGCGTCTCGTGCCGCGTCCTGCCGACGCCGACGTGCCCGGTGGCCCCCTGCCGCCCGGACCGCTCGCCCCGCCCACCCTGCCGGCCCGGTCGGGCGACGCCCCGACGCGCCTCGAGCGAGGCTCGACGAACTCGATCGGGCGGATGCTCGGCCTCGTCGGCGACGAGTGGACGCTGCTCATCCTCCAGCGCGCGCTGCGTGGGGTGACGCGGTACGGGCACTTCCTCGAGCAGCTGCCGATCTCCAACGCCGTGCTCACCGCCCGTCTCGCGACGATGGAGCGCGAGGGGGTGCTGACGCGCGTCGTCTACCAGCAGCGGCCGGTGCGGGCCGAGTACGTGCTGACGGCGCGCGGCCGGGCGATGTGGCCGATCCTCATCGCGATCTGGGAGTGGGAGCGGCGGTGGGTCACCCGCCACGCACAGACGCTGCCCGACATGGAGCACACCGCGTGCGGCCGGCACTTCTCGCCGGTCCTGCAGTGCACCACGTGCCGGGCGACGGTGACGATCCGGGACATCGAGGGCCGGTTCGGCCCGAGCGGCTCGTGGCAGCGGTCCGTGCCCGGGGGAGCGACGCGCCGCCGACCGGCCAGCGAGGCGCGCACCGACGCCGGGCTCTTCCCCGAGACGATGACGATCTTCGGCAACCGGTGGTCGGCGGCCATCACCGGCGCCGCCATGCGCGGCGTCCGGCGCTTCGGCGACTTCGAGGAGGCCCTGGGCGCACCCCCGGCGGTCGTCGCTGAGCGGCTGCGGGCCTTCACCGACATCGGGTTCCTCGCCGCCGTGGCGGGGGAGCGCCCTGACCGGTTCGAGTACCGCCTCACCGAGAAGGGCCGCGCCTTCTACCCACCGGTCGCGCTGGCCCTCGAGTGGGCCGAACACTGGTACGTCGCGCCCGAGGGGCCGGCCCTCGTGCAGCGGCACCAGGCCTGCGGCGCGGCCCTCGCCGTGGGCCTGGCGTGCGACGCCTGCGGCGAGCTGCTCCACGGCAGCGACATCCGGGTCGTGCCACGCAACGGCTCGGGGCCGCGGCGCCCGAGCCTCACGTAGTCCAGGCGCGCCCCAGCCACCTGACCCCACCGGACCCACCGAGCCCTCCGACCCGACAGGAGCCCACCCGATGGCGATCGCACGAGGACTGCACCCGGCCGACAAGGTCGCCGACTACCGGGCGCGCGGCTGGTGGACCGACGACACCCTCGACGGGCTCTTCCGGCAACGCGTCGCCGAACGGGGCGACGCGCTCGCCGTCGTCGACCCCGCCAACCGTGAGGCACTGACGGGCTCGGCCCCGCGGCGCCTCACCTGGACCGAGCTCGACGCCGAGGTGACGTGGCTCGCGGCCCGACTGCTCGAGCTCGGCCTGCGCCGCGGCGACGTGCTCGGCGTCCAGCTGCCCAACACCGTCGAGCTCGTCGAGGTCTACCTCGCGGCGTGGACCCTTGGCGTCGTCGTGTCGCCACTGCCGGTCCAGCTGCGCGAGCGCGAGGTGGCCGGCGCGGCGCGCCAGGCCGGGCCGGTCGCGTTCGTCACGACCGGACGCGTCGGTGAGCACGCGCTCGCGGCCGAGGCCGCGCACGCGCTGGCCGGCGTCGACTCGGTACGGACGGTCGTGGCCTTCGGGCCCCCGGCCGACACGGCCGCCACCGCCGACGTCCCCGAGGGCGTCGTCGTCTGGAACCCGGCCCCCGCCTCGGAGCAGGACCGCGCCGCGGTGGCCGAACACGTCATCGCCGACCAGGGCGACCCCAACGACGCCGTGACGATCTGCTGGACCTCCGGCACCGAGAGCGAGCCGAAGGGCGTCCCGCGCTGCCACATGGACTGGCTCGCGGTCGGCGTGGCCACCACCGAGGCGCCGCGGGTCGCCGTCGAGGACGTCCTGCTCAACCCGTTCCCGATGGTCAACATGGCCGGCATCAGCGGGATGTTCCTGCCCTGGCTGCTCAGCGGCTGCGTCCTCGTGCAGCACCACCCCTTCGACCTGCCGACCTTCCTGCGGCAGGTGGCCACCGAGCACGCGACGTACACGTGCGCCCCGCCGGCCCTGCTCTGGATGCTCCTCGGCAACCCCGAGCTGCTCGCTGCCCTCGACACCTCGAGCCTGACCCGCATCGGGTCGGGATCGGCCCCGCTGCAGCCGGCGATGGTGCGCGGCTGGCAGGAGCGCGGCATCAGCGTCATCAACTTCTTCGGCTCCAACGAGGGCATCGGGCTGCTCTCGAGCCCCGAGGACTTCCCCGACCCCGACGACCGCGCCCAGTTCTTCCCCCGGTTCGGCGCCCCCGGCGTCACGTGGTCCACGAGCGCCGGGGAGTGGATGCGCACCCGCCTCGTCGACATCGTCACCGGCGAGGAGGTCACTGAGGCCGGCCGTGCCGGCGAGCTGCGCATCAGCGGGCCGACCGTCTTCGCCGGCTACCTCGGCGGCGACCAGCTGCCGAGCCCCTTCGACGAGCAGGGCTACCTGCGCACCGGCGACCTGTTCGAGATCGCCGGCGAGCAGGGCCAGTTCCTGCGCTACCTCGACCGGGCCCGCGACCAGGTGATCCGCGGCGGCATGAACATCGCCCCGGCCGAGATCGAGGGGCTCGTCGCGGCCCACCCGGCCGTCGCCGACGTCGCTGTCATCGGCGACCCCGACGACGCGCTCGGCGAGCGCGTGGCGGCCGTGGTCGTCCTGCGCGAGGGGCAGAGCCTGACGCTCGAGGAGCTCGTCGCGTGGCTGCGCGACCAGCAGGTCGCCTCGTTCAAGCTGCCCGAGCGCCTCGAGGTGCGCGACGCGCTGCCGCGCAACCCCGTCGGCAAGGTGCTCAAGCGGATGCTGCGCCACCCCGACGCCCCCGACGTGCGCGAGAACGTCCCGTGACCGACGCGTCAGCCGGGGCGGACGCGTCAGGCGGGGTCGACGCGTCCGGCGTGAGCGACGTGCCCGACGCGTCCGGAGTGGTCGACGCGTCCGGCGTGAGCGGCGTGCCCGATGCGTCCGGCGGGATCCACCGGGCGCGGACGCTGGCCGCAGGGCTGCGGGTGCCGGTCGTGGCGGCGCCGATGTTCCTCGTGTCGGGGCCCGAGCTCGTCGTCGCGGCCGCACGGGCCGGGATCCTCGGGGCGTTCCCGACGCAGAACTGCCGCACCGCCGAGGAGCTCGACGGCTGGCTCGCGCAGGTTGCCGCCGGTGTCGGCGACGCGCCCTGGGCCGTCAACCTCGTGACGCACCGGAGCAACGCGCGCCTGCCTGCCGACCTCGAGCACGTCGTGCGGCACCGGCCTCCGGTCGTCATCACGGCGCTCGGTTCGCCCACGCCGGTCGTCGAGGCCGTGCACGGCTACGGCGGGGTCGTCATCGGCGACGTCGTCGACCTGCGGCTCGCGCACAAGGCGGTCGACGCCGGGGTCGACGGGCTCGCGTGCATCAGCGCGGGTGCCGGCGGCCACACCGGCCACCTGTCGCCGTTCGCGTTCGTGTCGGCGGTGCGCGCCTTCTTCGACGGCCTCGTCGTCGTGGGCGGTGGGGTCGCCGACGGGTTCGGCGTCGCGGGGGCCGTCGCGGCCGGGGCCGACCTCGTCTACATGGGCACGCGGTTCCTCGCCACGCGCGAGAGCCGGGCCGCGGAGGACTACAAGCGCATGGTCGTCGAGTCCGCGAGCAGCGACCTCGTCGTCAGCGACGGCGTCACCGGTGCTCCGGCGTCGTGGCTGCGTCCGAGCCTCGAGGCGCACGGTCTCGACCCCGAGCACCTCGTCTTCACCGGCGACCGGACCTACGACGTCGCCCAGCCACAGCCGAAGCGGTGGTCGGAGCTGTGGGCGGCGGGGCAGGGGCTCGGCGCGATCACCGGCATCGCGTCCGTGGCCGAGGTCGTCGACGCCCTGGAGATCGAGTTCCACACCGCGGCAGACCGGCTCGCTCGTCTCGCCCCTGTCGCGCACCGCGACTGAGCCCCCGCGGACGCCACTCGACCGGGGGAGCTCGGCGGAGAAGGTGCCCACTCGACGGTCTGGGGTGGTGGGGCTGGGGATGTCGTCGGGCGGGGTGTCCGCGGAGGGTCGTAGGGTGTCGGCGTGACGACGGGACCGGCAGAGCAGACGACCTTCGCCGGCATGCCGACGCCCCTCTACACCGGCTCGCCGTCCAAGCTGCTCGCCTGGCTCGACTGCCCGCGCCGCTACCGGATGCAGTACCTCGACCGCCCGCGTCCGCAGGCCCGGCCTCAGCGCGCGCACACGTCGGTGGGCATCGCGACGCACAACGTCCTGCGCGACTTCTGGGACCTCCCGGTGTCGCAGCGCACCCCCACCGGGGTCGCCGAGCTCGTCCGCTCGTCGTGGATCGACGTCGGCTTCCGCGACCCCGAGCAGTCGATGGCCTGGCGCCTGCGCGTGCGTGACCTCGTCACCGAGTACCTGCGTCACAGCGACCGCGACAACCAGCCGGTCGGCATCGAGCGCAGCGTGTCGCTCAAGACCGACGAGATCGCCGTCACCGGGCGCATCGACCGCCTCGACGACCGCGACGGCGAGCTCGTCGTCGTCGACTACAAGACCGGGCGGCAGGTGCCCACCGACGACGACGCGCGCACCTCGCTGCCGCTCGCGCTCTACGCCGTCGCGGTGGCGCGGATGTTCCGCAGACCGTGCCTGCGGGTCGAGCTGCACCACCTGCCGAGCGGCACCGTCGCGAGCCACGTGCACACCGAGGAGTCGCTGGCCCGCAAGGTGGCCGAGGCCGAGTCCATCGCCTCCGACCTGCGCCGCGCCGACGCCGACTTCAAGGACGTCGGCGTCGAGTCCACCCGGTTCGCGCCGCGCACCTCGCCGTTGTGCTCGTGGTGCGACTTCCGGGCGCACTGCCCCGAGGGCCAGCAGCAGGGGCCCGAGAAGTCCGACTGGGCCGGCCTCGAGCGCGACGACGTCTGATCGCCCCAGACCAGCAGACCCCCCGAGGAGACCTGTCGTGACCGACCTGCGTGAGGCGTTCCTCGCCGCCACCGACCACGTGCTCGCCGTCGTGTCGCGCGGCGACGTCGCCGAGGCGTGGGAGCGCCCGAGTGCCCTGCCCGAGTGGACCGTCGGCGGCCTCGTCGCCCACCTCGCCGCCCAGCCGGCCACGGCGGTCACCCTCCTGTCGGCCCCGCCGCACCACCACCCGATCCCGCTCGAGGAGCACTACCGCCGCTCGGCGTGGGCCGCCGCCGGCCTCGACGACGACGTCAACGTGTCCATCCGGGCCGCGGGCGACGAGAAGGCGGCTGCCGGCCCGGACGAGGTCGTCGCGGGCGTCGTCGCCGCCCGGGCCGCCCTGCCCGGCCTCCTCGCCGCCCAACCGGCCGACCGCGCCGTCCTCATCCCCTGGAACGACTGGTCGCTCGCGCGCGACGACTTCCTCACCGGTCGGATGATGGAGGTCGTCGTCCACGGCGAGGACGTCGCCGCCAGTGTCGGCTTCACGTCCCCGGTGCTGCCGGCTGCGGTGCTCGACCCGGTCCTACGGCTGCTCACCCACCTCGCCGCCGAGAAGCACGGCCAGGGCGCGGTCGTGTCGGCGCTGTCACGCTCCGAGCGTGCCCCTCGGACGATCTCCGCGTTCTGACGACGCGCGGCAAAGCGCCATGTGGTCGCTTGTCGCGCCCGGTGGGCGGGTTCCGACGCGGTGGCGCGCCACGTGGTCGCTTGTCGTGGTCGGCGGGCGGCAGCTGACGCGGCAACGCGCCAGGTGGACGCTCGTTGCGGTCGGGGCCGACGTCAGCGGCCGCGACGCGGACCGGCGCTGCCGTGTCGGCTGCGTCACGCTCGGGCGCGCCCGCGGACGATCTCGGCCCACCGAGCCCTCGACCTGACACACTGACGGCCATGGCCGCCCGTTCCCGCCAGGACGCCAGCACCGCACCGACCCCCCGCCCGCAGTCGGCGGAACGCCCGACCGTGCTCGCCGTCGCCAACCAGAAGGGCGGCGTCGCCAAGACCACCTCGGTGGCGAGCCTGGGCGCAGCCTTCGCCGAGCACGGCAGACGCGTCCTGCTCGTCGACCTCGACCCGCAGGCCTGCCTCACGTTCTCCCTCGGCGTCGACCCCGACACCGTCGAGAAGTCGGTCCACGACGTCCTGACCGGTGGCACGCCGCTGGCGGACGTCGTCGTGGCGTGCGAGGAGGGCGTCGACCTCGTGCCCTCGACGATCGACCTCGCCGGAGCGGAGGCTGCCCTCATGCCGCGCCCGGGCCGCGAGTACGTGCTGCGCACGGTCCTCGAGGACCTCCCGACGCCGTACGACGTCGTCCTGCTCGACTGCTCTCCGAGCCTCGGTGTGCTGACCCTCAACGCGCTCACCGCCGCCGACGGCCTCGTCATCCCGATGCCGTGCGAGATGCTGAGCCACCGCGGCGTGGGGCAGCTGCTCGACACCGTCGCCGACGTGCAGCGCATCCTCAACCGCGAGCTGCAGGTGTGGGGCATCCTGCCCACGCTCTTCGACGGCCGCAGCAACCACGCGCGCGAGGTGCTCGCCGACGTGGGGGAGCGCTACGACCTGCCGGTGCTCGACCCGCCGATCCCCAAGACGGTCCGCTTCGCGGAGGCGCCGGCGGTCGGCCGCTCGATCCTGTCGACGGCCCGCACGTCGCGCGGCGCGCAGGCCTACCGCGACGTCGCGGCCTCGCTCCTGCCGCGCCTCTGACGGGACCCACGTGGACCCGTCGCGGTTCGTGGATCCGCGCCGGCGGGAATGTTTCGGGGGACGGGTGACGCTGCACCTGAGAGCGTCGCCAACCCCTGTGAAGGAGAAACCCCTGTGATTTCCACGCCCGCACTGGTCGCGCCGAGCGCCGGAGCCGCCTTCGAGGCCCGGACCGTCGAGCACCGTGACCTGCGTGACGACGACGTCCTCATCGACATCAAGTTCGCCGGCATCTGCCACAGCGACATCCACCAGGTCCGGGAGGAGTGGGGCAGCGCGATCTTCCCCATGGTCCCGGGGCACGAGATCGCCGGCGTCGTCTCCGCCGTCGGCGACGGCGTCACCCGCTACAAGGTCGGCGACCGCGTCGGCGTCGGCTGCATGGTCGACTCGTGCGGCGAGTGCGAGTTCTGCAAGAACGGCGAGGAGCAGTTCTGCACCCAGGGCGCCGTCATGACCTACAACGGCACGGGCTACGACGGCGAGAAGACCAAGGGCGGCTACGCCCAGCAGGTCGTCGTGTCGGAGCGCTTCGCCGTCGGGATCCCCGACGGCATCGAGCTCGACGTCGCCGCGCCGCTCCTCTGCGCCGGTATCACCGTGTGGTCGCCGCTCAAGCGGTGGGGCGCCGGCCCCGGCAAGAAGGTCGCCGTCATCGGTCTCGGCGGGCTCGGCCACATGGCCGTCAAGCTCGCCGCAGCCCTGGGCGCCGAGGTCAGCGTGCTGAGCCGCACCGACGCCAAGAAGGAGGACGGCCTCGCACTGGGCGCCTCCAGCTACCACGCGACCGGTGACGAGGGTGTCCTCAAGGACCTCAAGGGTTCCTTCGACCTCATCATCAACACCGTGAGCGCCGACCTGCCGATGCAGACCTACATCGGCCTGCTGCGTCCGCTCGGCGTCATCGCCAACGTCGGACTGCCTCCGGGCAACTACGACTTCGCGCCGGGCGCCGTCGTCGGCGGCAGCCGCGTCGTCGCCGGCTCGACCATCGGTGGCATCCCCGCCACGGCCGAGATGCTGGCCTTCTGCGCCGAGCACGGCATCGGCGCGAGCATCGAGACGATCTCGGCCGACGACGTCGACGCCGCCTATGAGCGCGTCGTCGCCGGCGACGTGCGCTACCGCTTCGTCATCGACACGGCCACGATCACCCCGCAGTCCTGACGCGGGCGTCCGCGGCCGTCTGCTCCCACGGCCCGGACGCGGAGGGCCGGCACCGCGACCCGGTGCCGGCCCTCCGTCGCGTCCGGGCACCGACGCGTCAGGCGGGTCGACGCGTCAGGTGGGTCGATGCGTCAGGTGGCCTCGGGGTCGAGAGCGGGCAGCCCGTCGATCGACGTCGCGTTCTTCTCGGTCCGGTAGGCGGCCAGGCTCGCTGGCCCGCGCCGGCCGGCCCATGAGGTGAGCAGGTCGCGTTGCTCGGTGAACTCGTAGAGCGGCACGGCGAACCCACAGGAGTCCGAGACCCGCTCGACGTCGACGACGACCACGCCCCGGATGCCGGGCAGGTCGCCGACGAAGCGCGCGGCCCACGCGTCGAAGCCCTCGTCGCCCGGGCGCAGGTGCCGGCCACGACCGTGCAGACGGACGATGTTCGGCGGGCCCTCGAAGGCGCAGAACATCAGCGTGATCCGGCCGTTCTCGCGCAGGTGCGCGGCCGTCTCGGCGCCGCTGCCGGTGAGGTCGAGGTAGGCGACGGTGTGATCGTCGACGACGAGGAACGTGCCGTCGAGGCCCTTCGGCGAGACGTTGACGTGCCCGTCGGCGGCGAGGGGCGCCGTCGCCACGAAGAACATCCGCTGCGCCTCGATGAACGCACGCAGCCTCCCGTCGATCGACGCGTGCAGCTTCATCGTGGGCTCCTCAATCGACCGTCGGCGGCCGTCTCTCGCCGGTCACTCGACGGTGACCGACTTGGCAAGGTTACGAGGCTTGTCGATGTCGAGGCCCAGGGATCTCGCGGCGTGGAGGGCCAGCAGCTGCATCGGGACCATGAGCAGGATCGGGTCGAGCTCGGTCTCGTTGCGCGGCACGACGATCCGCCGCGCGTCCAGCGCACCGAGCCGCACCCCGGGGTGGGTCACCGCGACGATCCGGCCACCGCGCGCCATGACCTGCTCGGCCGCGGCGAGGTTGCGGTCGGTCAGCTCGTCGTCGGGGATGACCGCGACGGTCGGGCGCGCCGCCTCGATGAGCGCGAGCGGGCCGTGCTTGAGCTCGCTCGTCTGGTAGGCCTCGGCGTGCCGGTAGGAGACCTCCTTGAACTTCTGGGCGCCCTCGCGCGCGACCGGGAACCCGCGGACCCGGCCGATGAAGAAGAGGCTCTCGGCACCGGCCAGCTCGCGCGCGATCCCCGCGATGGCGTCCTCCTGCTCGAGCACCGCCGCGATGTCGGCGGGAAGTCGCTCGAGGCCGGCGATGATGCGCTGCCCGTCGGCCACCGACAGGTCGCGCACCCGGCCGAGCAGCAGGGCGAGCAGGGCGAACCCGACACCCATGTGGGTCAGGGCCTTGGTCGAGGCGACCGCGATCTCGGGGCCCGCGTGCAGGTAGATCCCGCCGTCGCACTCGCGGGCGATCGTCGAGCCGACGACGTTGACGAGGCCGACGACCTGGCCGCCCTTGCGCTTGATCTCGCGCACCGCGAACGCCGTGTCGGCGGTCTCGCCGGACTGGCTCACGGCGACGTAGAGCGTGTCGGGCTCGATGATCGGGTTGCGGTAGCGGAACTCGCTCGCCGCCTCGGCGTGAGCGGGGATGCGGGCCAGCTCCTCGATGAGCAGGGCGCCGAGCTCGCCGACGTAGTAGGCCGACCCGCAGCCGAGGATCTTGACGCGTCGGAACGCCCGCAGCTCGCGCGGGGTGAGGTTGAGCCCGTCGAGCCTGGCCGTGCCGAACCGCGCGTCGAGGCGCCCACGGAGCATCCGGGCGACGGTCTCGGGCTGCTCGGCGATCTCCTTGGCCATGTAGTGGCCGTGGTCGCCGAGCTCGACGTCCTCGTCGGCGACCTCGATCGTCGTGGGCACCCGACCGGTGTCGTGGGTCTCCCGGGTGAAGGTGCGGTAGTCGCGGGCGGTGACGACGGCGAGCTCGCCGTCCTCGAGGTGCACGACCGAGGACGTGTGCCGCACGAGCGCGGCCACGTCGGAGGCGACGAACATCTCCTTGTCGCCCACGCCGAGGATGAGCGGCGAGCCGTTGCGGGCCACGACGAGTCGATCGGGCGCCGCGGAGTCGAGGACGGCGACCGCGTAGGTGCCGACGACGTGGTCGAGCGCATCGAGCACGCGGGCCTCGAGGTCGACGGCGGGCGAGCGCGCGACGAGGTGGGCCAGCACCTCGGTGTCGGTGTCGGAGGTGAACGTGACGCCCTCGCCCTCGAGCCGCTCGCGCAGGGCGGCGGCGTTGTCGATGATGCCGTTGTGCACGACGGAGACGCGGCCGTCCTCGCTCGTGTGCGGGTGGGCGTTGGCCTCGGTGGCGGGCCCGTGCGTGGCCCACCGGGTGTGGCCGATGCCGATGGTGCCGGGCAGGCGTCGCGGCAGCGCGGCCTCGAGCTCACGGACCCGCCCGACGCGGCGCACGACGGTCTGGCCGTTCGGGCCGGCGACGCTGAGGCCGGCGGAGTCGTAGCCGCGGTACTCCAGTCGGGTCAGGCCCTCGACGAGGACCGGGGCGGCCGGCTGGCGACCGACGTAGCCGACGATTCCGCACATGGTTTCTCCTTGGGTGAGGACGGATGGCGTTGTGGGGGGAGGGGCGACCTGGCGGGTCAGCCGTAGACGATGCGGCGCAGCTGCCGCTCGGACAGCTCGGGGGCCGCGACGAGGCGGCCCCGCAGCTCGGCCGCGACGGTCCGGAACGCCTCGTCGTTGCGGACGCCGTAGGTCTGCAGCTCGCGGTGGCGCCGGCGCACGTAGGCGTCGACCGGCTCGGCGTAGTGGGCCAGGACGTCGCCGATGACGCGGGCGGCCTCCCCGTGGGTCAGGCCGGACGAGTCGGCGACCCTCGCCACGAGTTCCGGATCGAGCACGGGTCGACTGTGCACGATGAAGCCGGTGAGTGCCAAGAATCTGCCCGGAATCGGGCAGGAAGCGAATGGTTGGCGTGCCTACCGGGTCCGGACATGCCGAGAGGCCGCGCCCCGTTCCGGGGCGCGGCCTCTCGGCTGCTGCTCAGAGCATCGGTTGCCGATGCTGCCGACCGCGGTCGGCAGGGGCCTTCCGGGTCACTCGCCGCCGGTCGTCGCGGGCGCGCTGTCGGCCTGCTGGCCGGACCGGCCCGAACCGCCGCGGCGACGACGGCGACGCGGACGCGACGAGCCCTCCTCGGAGGACCCGGAGGACCGCTCGCCCGACGACGCGGTCGAGGACTCGCCCTCGGCCGACGGGGCCGCACCGGCGGCGGCCGCGCCGCCACCGCGCGTGCGGCGTCGGTTGCGCTGTCGGGGCGGGCGGCTCTCGCCGTCCTCACGCGTCTCGTCCGAGGCGTCACGGCCGCCGGAGCGCCCACCACGGGAGCCACCCTGCGAGGAGCCCTGACCCTGGGCGCCCCGTCCCGGGCCGGCACCCTTGCCGTGGCGCTTGCCCGTCTCGCCGAGGTCCTCGAGCTCCTCGGCGGCCAGGCCGGCGCGGGTCTGCTCGGACTTGCGCAGGTAGCCCTTGGCGTCGGTCGGGATGTCGAGGTCGGAGTAGAGGTGGTCCGAGCTGGAGTAGGTCTCCTGCGGCTCGGGGATGCCGAGGTCGAGCGTCTTGTTGATGAGCGCCCAACGGTGCAGGTCGTCCCAGTCGACGAAGGTCACCGCGACGCCGGTGTTGCCGGCGCGCGCCGTGCGCCCGATGCGGTGCAGGTAGGTCTTCTCGTCCTCGGGGCACTGGTAGTTGATGACGTGGGTGACGTTCTCGACGTCGATGCCGCGGGCCGCGACGTCGGTGGCCACGAGGATGTCGACCTTGCCGTTGCGGAAGGCGCGCAGCGCCTGCTCGCGGGCGCCCTGGCCGAGGTCGCCGTGGATCGCGGCGGCGGCGAAGCCGCGCTCGGCGAGCTCGTCGGCGACCTTCGCGGCGGTGCGCTTGGTGCGGCTGAAGATGATCGTCAGGCCGCGGCCGTCGGCCTGGAGCATCCGCGAGAGCATCTCGACCTTGTCGAGGGCGTGCGCGCGGTAGACGAACTGCTCGACGGCCTTGACCGTGTGGGCGTTCTCGTTCTCGTCGCCCATGGCGCGGATGTGCGTCGGCTGGGACATGTAGCGGCGAGCGAGGGCCACGATGGCGCCGGGCATGGTCGCGGAGAAGAGCATCGTCTGGCGTGAGGCGGGCGTCAGCGCCATGAGGGTCTCGACGTCGGGGAGGAAGCCGAGGTCGAGCATCTCGTCGGCCTCGTCGAGCACGACGGTGCGCGCCTGCGAGAGGTCGAGGTGGCCCTGCTTGGCCAGGTCGATGAGGCGGCCCGGCGTGCCGACGACTACCTCGACGCCGGTCCTGAGCGCCTCGATCTGCGGCTCGTACGCGCGACCGCCGTAGACGGTGAGCACGCGGATGCCGCGCCGCTTCCCGGCGCGCTCGAGGTCGCCGGCCACCTGGACGGCGAGCTCACGCGTCGGGGCGACGGCGAGGGCCTGCGGCTTGCCGGGACGCGTCAGCGCCGCGAAGGCGTCGTCGCCGGGGGCGACGACCCGGTTGAGGATCGGCACGCCGAAGCCGAGGGTCTTGCCCGTGCCGGTCTTGGCCTGGCCGATGATGTCGTGGCCGGACAGGGCCACCGGCAGCGTCATCGCCTGGATGGGGAACGGGTGCGTGATGCCGGCGTCGCCGAGCGAGGCGACGATGTCGGGATGGACGTCGAAGTCGGCGAAGGTCAGCTCGGGGGCCACCTCGGCCGCGGTCTGCGCGGCCTCCGTGGCGGCATCGGTAGCGGCTGCGGCGGCAGCGTCGGTGGTGACCTCGGCCGGTGTCTCGGGGGCGGCCGGGGTCTCGTTGGTCTGGGTCATGTGCATCTCTCGATCGGCACGAGCACCCCGCAGGACGCGGGAGCTCAGTGGCGGGACGGGCCGATCGGGAAGTGTCTTGACGGGCAGATCCCCGCGTCGTGGCGGGCTCCGCCGGTGCGCGGGAGAGTGTCCGCGAGCACCATCTGGGCGATCCATCGGGCCGACCGGGCACCGAGTTGTCCGGCACAGTCTACCGGCAGCACGGCTGAGCGCCCGAATCCACGCCGGTAGGTTGGGGGCATGAGCGATGCGGCCCCGACGACGCCCACCGACGACCCCGGCTACCTCGCAGCGGTCACCGACCTGCTCGGCGTCCTCGCCTACGGCGAGCTGCGCGCCTTCAGCCAGCTCGCGCGCGACGCCGAGCTGGCCCCGACGCTGCGGCACAGTGCGGCGCTCGCGCGGCTGGCGGCGCACGAGCTGCGCAACTACGAGGTGCTGAGCGACCGACTCGCGGCGCTCGGGGTGACGCCCGAGGAGGCGATGGAGCCGTTCGTGGCCGCCGTCGACTTCTTCCACGAGCGCACCAAGCCCTCGGACTGGCTCGAGGGTGTCGTCAAGGCCTACGTCGGCGACGGCATCGCCCAGGACTTCTACCGGGAGATCGCCCAGTACGTCGACCCCGACACCCAGGCCCTCGTGCTCGGGGTCCTCGAGGACACCGGGCAGGCCGACTTCGCCGTCACCGTCGTGCGCGAGGCCATTGCGGCCGACCCACGCGTCGGCGGACGCCTCGCGCTGTGGGGACGCAGGCTGGTGGGGGAGGCGATCACCCAGGCGCAGCGCGTCGGGGTCGAGCGCGACTCGCTCGCCGGCATCCTCGTCGGGGCGCCCGGGCGCCCCGGCGCCGACCTCGCCGAGCTGGGGCGGATGTTCGCCCGGCTCACCGACGAGCACACGCGTCGGATGGAGCGGCTCGGACTGTCGGCCTGACCCGCCCCGGCATGACGGAAGGGCCCGACCGCACGGTCGGGCCCTTCGTCGTCGTGGACGCCGCGCAGGGTGTCCGAGGCGTCAGACCGGTCGCTTGCTCACGCGGCCGTACACGGAGATGCCGATCGCGGCGAGGACGGCGCCGACGATCCAGAACCACCAGCGGACGCCGCCGTTGGAGTTCGAGTAGCCGAAGATCGCACCGAGGATGAACGTCGCGACGAGGGAGGCGACGACGCCGATGACGATCGTCATGAGGATCGAGATGTTCTGCTTGCCCGGCAGGATGAGTCGGCCCAGGGCTCCGATGATGAGTCCGGCGATGATCGCGCCGATGATTGCGCCAACCATGTCTCAGCCTTTCTGGCCACCTGCGGTGGCCGGCTTCGTCCCGTGCTGGTGCGCGGGTACCAGTTGCAACACTGTCAATCTCCCACCAGATGAGTCTGAGGTGGTGGATGTGACGGTGAATTGTTCGTAACTGGCACGTACCCCCATCAGGGGTTCGTCGATCAGCAACGGCCCAGCCGCGACGGACGTGGACGTTCCGGTCGCGAGGGGCGCTGTGGGACAGGCGTGGTGGCGCGGCGTCAGCGGCGTCGGCGGCGTCAGCGGCGCCGGCTGTCGCTCGCGACCATGCCGTAGCCCACGATGAGCGCGGCGGCCACGACGGCGCCGATGAGGAACGAGGTCCAGTCGATGCCCGACGTCTGCGAGCCCGAGGCGGCCTTGTAGATCCAGGCGCCGACGAGGGCGCCGAACGCGCCGAGCACGACGGTCGTCGTGACGCTGGTGTCGTGACGGCCGGGCAGCGCGGCGCGCGCGAGGGGACCGATGAGGGCCCCCGCGACGAGGGCCGCGACGAGGGTTGCGGTCATGCTGGCTCCTCCTCCGGGCCGGACCTCGGGGCCCGCACCTCGTACGTACCCGGTCAGTGTCCGGCACCAGCCGGACGGCGCCGGTCGGCGCCACCCGGCCGGTGACCGGCTCGACCGGGCTCGGGGTCAGGAGGCGCCGAAGCCGACGCCACTGCGACGCTCGGCACCGGTCGTCACGTAGCCGAGCGACGAGACGGGGACGAGGATGCGCCCGCCCTTGTCGTCGGTCAGCTCGAGGACGTCGCCGTTGGTGCGGGCGGCCTTGACGGCAGCCAGGAGCTCGTCGGAGCTCAACGTCGTCTCGAAGGTGATCTCGCGTGCCACGTTCTGCACGCCGATGCGGACCTCCACGTCAAACCTGCTTTCTCGGTTCGTCCTACGGTGGTGCGCGGAACGGGGCCCCGCGCCTGTGGCCACCTTAACCAGCGGTGCTGCCGACGGATTCCCGCGACGTGCCGGACGCGTCGTCGGAAGCCGCCCCGGACCGCGGGAAGGCGCCGAAGCCGCGGCGGATCAGGGAGCCGGTGATGCGCACGGCCGTCTCCTTGGACAGGCTCGCCTCGTGGGTGAGCCAGTGCCGCGCCGACGTCTGGGCGAGCCCGACGAAGGCGACGCCGACGAGGACGGCCTCCTCGCGCGTCATCGAGGTCTCGCTGCTGATGATCTCGGCCATCGCCTCGGCGCAGGTGAGGTCGATCTGGTCGAGGCGGGCCCGCACGGCCGGCTCGTTCGCGAGGTCGGACTCGAAGATGAGGCGGAAGGCCGCACCCTCCTTGCCGACGAAGTCGAAGTAGGCGCGGGTCATCGTGTTGATGCGGGCCTTGTTGTCGGAGAGGGCGAGCGCGTCGCGGACGAGCTGCTCGAGCTCGCCGGCGTGCTGGTCGATGAGCGCGAGGTAGAGCTCGAGCTTGCCCGGGAAGTGCTGGTAGAGAACGGGCTTGGACACTCCGGCCCGCGCGGCGATGTCGTCCATCGCTGCGGCGTGGTAGCCGTTCTCGACGAAGACGGCGAGTGCCGCCTCGAGCAGCTGGGCGCGTCGCTCGGAGCGGGGGAGCCGCTGTCCGCGGCCCGGCGTGATGGTCTCGTCTGCCATGCGTCCTGGGGGCACTCTCTGTGTGGTGCTCGTCGTCCGCGGGCGCAGACGACCGTGTCGTTCCTCACCATACCGAGCAGTACGGTGATGGCATGCCGACGGATCCGCTGGTCAAGACGGGCCGCCCGCTGTCGAAGGCCGAGACGACGCGGTACGCCCGGCACGTCCTGCTGCCCGACGTGCGCCTCGAGGGTCAGGAGCGGCTCGCCGCCGCGCGGGTCCTCGTCGTCGGTGCCGGCGGTCTCGGGTCGCCCGCGCTGCTCTACCTCGCCGCGGCCGGTGTCGGCACCATCGGCGTCGTCGACGCCGACGTCGTCGACCTCACCAACCTGCACCGGCAGGTCATCCACTCCGACGCCGACATCGGCCGGCCCAAGACCCAGTCGGCCGAGGCCGCGGTGCACCGGGTCAACCCGCACGTCACCGTGGTGCGCCACGACGTCGCCCTCGACTCCTCCAACGCCCTCGAGATCATCGGTGGCTACGACCTCGTCGTCGACGGCACCGACAACTTCCCGACGCGCTACCTCGTCAACGACGCCTGCGTCATGCTCGGCAAGCCGCACGTGTGGGGCTCGATCCTGCGCTTCGACGGCCAGGTGTCGGTGTGGTGGGCCGGGCACGGCCCCTGCTACCGCTGCGTGTTCCCCGACCCGCCGCCGCCCGGGTCGGTGCCGAGCTGCGCCGAGGGCGGCGTGCTCGGCGTGCTGTGCGCGGCCGTCGGGTCGGTGCAGTCGACCGAGGCGATCAAGCTGCTCCTCGGCATCGGCGAGCCGCTCACCGGGCGGATGATCGTGCACGACGCGCTGCGCCAGACGTGGGACACCCTGACCGTGCGCCGCGACCCGGAGTGCCCCGTGTGCGGCGACGAGCCGACGGTCACCGAGCTCATCGACTACGTGGAGTTCTGCGGGGTGCCCGGCGCGGCCCACGACGACGAGGACGCCCTGCCGGCCGTCACGGTGCAGCAGATGGCCGACGAGCTGCGCGCCGACGCCCCGCCGCTGCTCGTCGACGTGCGCGGGGAGGAGGAGCGGGCCATCGCCTCCATCCCCGGGGCCGTTCCGATCCACCTCGACCTCTTCCGCTCGGGTGAGGCGTTCGAGCAGCTGCCCCGCGACCGACGCGTCCTCATCCACTGCAAGGTCGGCGGCCGTTCCGCGGAGGCGACCCGCCTCGCGCTGCGGGCCGGGTTCTCCGACGTCGCGAACGTCTCCGGTGGCGTCGTGGCGTACGTGCGCGAGATCGACCCCTCGCAGCCGGAATACTGAGGCGCGCCTTCCCGCTCGTCCGCCCGGCCGACGCGTCGGGCGCGCTGTGCCCTGAACGTCCCTCCCCCGAAAGGACCCCGGTGGCTCTGGAGGACCACGCCGACCGCGTGCTCTCGCTCGTCGCGTCGATCCCGTCCGGTCGCGTGCTCGCCTACGGCGACGTCGCCAAGCGGCTCGGCGGCCTGGGGCCGCGCACGGTCGGCTCGGTGATGAGCCGCTACGGCTCCGACGTGCCGTGGTGGCGGGTCATCCGCTCCGACGGGCGCCCGCCCCAGGGACTCGAGGACGAGGCGCTCGAGCACTGGCGCGCCGAGGGCACGCCGATGGTGCGCGGGCTCGTCGAGGGTGGGCGGGCCGACATGGGTGCGGCCCGCTGGGACTTCGCGGGAGCGTCCGCGCCGGGTGGGGGCGGCGCCGGGGCGCGCGGCGGGCTGCACCACGTCGAGATCTGGGTCGAGGACATCGCGGCGGCCGGGCGCGAGTGGGGCTGGCTGCTCGGCCGGCTCGGCTACCACCTCGGTGACGACTGGGGCCACGGGCAGGCGTGGGAGCTGGGTTCGCTCTACGTCGTCGTCGAGAGCGGCCCCGACGTCGAGAAGGGCCGGCACGAGCGCAGACGCGCCGGGCTGAACCACCTTGCCTTCCATGGCGGTTCGCGAGCGGAGGTCGACGCTGTCGTCGACGCGTGCGCCGAGGGCGGGTGGTCGCTGATGTTCGCCGACCGGCACCCGTACGCCGGCGGGCCGGAGCACTACGCGGCCTATCTCGAGAGTGGCGAGGGATTCGAGGTCGAGCTCGTCGCCGACTGAGGCCCGCGCGGGCGGGGCCCCGGCTCCCTCCTCCTGGCGCCTGGTCAGCGTCCGCCGGGGTGTTCGCGCCGACGGGCGCGACCCGGTCGGATGCCCCGGGGATACGGGCGGTCCGGGTGGGGGAGGGCGTCGTGCACGATCCGGGGCAGCTGCGCCAGCGGGCGGCGCTCCTGCTCCTCCTTCCACTGCTCGTGCATCCTGGCCCGGTCCTCGAGGTCGAGCCGTGCCAGCACCTGCCCGACGGCGGCGAGGATCGAGCCGCGCAGCAGCCAGGACGACGTGTCCTCCCTGGCACGTACCAGGATGAGCTCGGCGAGGATGGCCTGCGTCTCGCGCAGGATGTCGAGACTCTCGGCGAGGGCCTTCTCGGTGTCCGTCTCGTGCCCTTCCGACTCGGCGATGACAAAGCCTCCGAACGCGCGGAGACAGTCGGCGCAGTCGTGCAGCACCACCGCGAACGCCCCGCGCAGCTCGTCACCGTACGGGTCCTCGGGGGCATCCCGTGGGGGCAGCTCCGCGAGCAGGAGGGTGAACAGGGCGCGGATGGCCAGGAGGCACTGCTCGAAGGTGTCGAGGGCCGAGGCGAGGACGGGCTCGACGTCGACGGTGCCCAGGGCCCGCGGGTTGAGGCGCCGGCTCTCCCTCAGGTGGCCGATCGTCTCCGTGGCACGGGCCACCTCGCGGTTGGCCGAGCGGACCCGGTCGACCCACGCCTCGACCTGGGCGCGGCTCACCGGACCCTTCTCGAGGGCCTCTGCCGCGTGGTCCAGGGCGGAGGCCCCCGCCTCGACCACGCGCAGCAGCGCCTGCCTGGCCGGGCCGATGGGCATGGCCGGCGGGTAGACGAGGTTGAAGGCCACCCCGACCGCGGCGCCGATGAGGGTGTTGACGATCCGGGTCTCGGCGGCGACGTCGTGGTTGCTGACCCCGAGGATCAGCATGGCGCTGATCGGCGTCTCGAGCGCCTGCTCGCCGAGGCGCAGCACCTTGGCCAGAAGCAGGGACGTGGCGATCGCCGCAGCGAGGCTCCACCAGGTCAGGCCGCTCCACGTCGACAGGAGGGTGGCCACGAGGATGCCGGACAGCACGGCGCCGACCCGGACCGCGCCCATCCTGATGGTCGAGAAGGCCGAGGCCTGCACGACGAGGAGTGCCGTGAGCGGGCCGGTGAGGTCGGGGGTGCCGGGGGTGATCGCCTGCGCGAGCACGTAGGCGACCGCCGCTGCCGCCGTGAGACGGAACACCGTCCCGAGCGTGGGTCGCAACCGGGCCGGCACCTCGCGCCACGTCGCGGGGTGGCTCGGCCAGACGCGGGCGGCCAGACGGCTTCGCAGGGAGTCCGCGCTGCTGGTGTCTGGTGACATGGGCTGCCCCCGGAGGTGCGATGTGGTGCCGCGGCTGGGCGGAGCGTCCTGCCGTCTGCCCCACGCGCATCGTACGAGATGCCGCCCCTGCGCCCGGTCGTGCCACGTTCGGCGGGACCGCCTGTCAAGACTTGATTTGTTCAAGAAGAACCGAAAGACTCGGATCATGTCCGGCACCGACGTCGAGGAGCTGCTGCGCGGGTCGAGCCTGCGCGTCACCCGACAGCGCGTCGCCGTGCTCGAGGTCCTGCGCGACCACCCCCACGCCGACACCGACTCGGTGATCCGACGCGTCCGCGAGGTCTCCGGCGACGTCTCCCACCAGGCCGTGTACGACGTCCTGCGCGCTCTCACCGACGCCGGCCTGCTCCGGCGCATCCAGCCCGCCGGCTCGGTCGCGCGCTACGAGGTGCGCGTCGGTGACAACCACCACCACGTCGTCTGCCGCTCGTGCGGCGTCATCGCCGACGTCGACTGCGCCGTCGGCCACACCCCGTGCCTCACGGCGTCGGAGGACCACGGCTTCGTCATCGAGCAGGCGGAGGTGACGTACTGGGGCACCTGCCCCGACTGCGTCGCCGCCGCCTCGTGACGCCCCCAGCCGGTCACCCCGTAGCCACCTGACCACCCGAAAGTGCCCGCAACCGAAAGTGAAGGACCACCAGTGTCTGACGTGAAGCCCGAAGAGCAGACCGTTCCCCAGAACGCCGAAGTCGGCGAGATGAACGAGCCGCAGGCGCAGTCCTGCCCGTTCGGCCAGGGCAAGGAGCCGGTCCCGGCCGCGGGCGGCACCAACCGCCAGTGGTGGCCCAACCAGCTCAACCTCAAGATCCTCGCCAAGAACCCCGCCGTCGCCAACCCGCTCGGCGAGGACTTCGACTACGCCGAGGCCTTCAACCGTCTCGACCTCGCCGCCGTCAAGGCCGACATCGCCGCGGTCCTCACCGACTCGCAGGACTGGTGGCCCGCCGACTTCGGCCACTACGGCCCGTTCATGATCCGGATGGCCTGGCACAGCGCCGGCACCTACCGCGTCCAGGACGGCCGCGGCGGCGCGGGCGCCGGCCAGCAGCGCTTCGCCCCCCTGAACTCCTGGCCCGACAACGGCAACCTCGACAAGGCCCGCCGCCTGCTGTGGCCGGTCAAGAAGAAGTACGGGCAGAGCCTGTCCTGGGCCGACCTCATGGTCCTCACCGGCAACGTCGCCCTCGAGTCGATGGGCTTCCGGACGTTCGGCTTCGCCGGCGGCCGCCCCGACGTGTGGGAGCCCGACGAGGACGTCTACTGGGGCCCCGAGACCGAGTGGCTCGGCGACGCGCGCTACACCGGCGAGCGCGACCTCGAGAACCCGCTCGCCGCCGTCCAGATGGGTCTCATCTACGTCAACCCCGAGGGCCCCAACGGCAACCCCGACCCGCTGAGCGCCGCCCGCGACATCCGCGAGACGTTCGCCCGCATGGCGATGAACGACGAGGAGACCGTCGCCCTCATCGCCGGTGGCCACACCTTCGGCAAGACGCACGGCGCGGCCGACCCGCTCGAGAACGTCGGCCCCGAGCCCGAGGGCGCCCCGCTCGAGGAGCAGGGCCTCGGCTGGAAGAACGCCTACGGCACCGGCAAGGGCAAGGACGCCATCACCTCCGGCATCGAGGTCACGTGGACGCCGACGCCGACGCAGTGGGGCCAGGGCTTCTTCGACATGCTCTTCGGCCACGAGTGGGAGCTGTCCAAGAGCCCCGCCGGCGCCTCCCAGTGGGTCGCCAAGGACGCCGAGGCGATCATCCCGGCCCCCGAAGAGGGCGGCGCCAAGCGACTGCCGACGATGCTGACGACCGACCTGTCGCTGCGCGTCGACCCGGTCTACGAGAAGATCTCGCGCCGCTTCCACGAGAACCCCGCCGAGTTCGCCGACGCGTTCGCCCGCGCCTGGTTCAAGCTGACCCACCGCGACATGGGCCCGATCGAGCGCTACCTCGGCCCGGAGGTCCCGCAGGAGGAGCTGCTCTGGCAGGACCCGCTGCCCAAGGCCGAGGGCGAGCCGGTCACCGCCGAGGACGTCGCCGCGCTCAAGGCGAAGATCGCGGACGCCGGTCTTACCACGACCCAGCTCGTCAAGGCCGCCTGGGCCTCGGCGTCGACCTTCCGCAGCAGCGACAAGCGCGGCGGCGCCAACGGCGCCCGGGTGCGCCTCGAGCCGCAGGCCGGCTGGGACGCCAACGACCCGGCCGAGCTCGCCACGGTCCTGCGCGCCCTCGAGGGCGTCCAGGCCGACTTCAACGGCTCGTCCGAGCGCAAGGTCTCACTGGCCGACCTCATCGTCCTCGGCGGCAACGTCGCGGTCGAGCAGGCGGCCGCCGCGGGTGGCGTCACCGTCGAGGTGCCGTTCCGCCCGGGCCGCGTCGACGCCTCGCAGGAGCAGACCGACGTGGAGTCGTTCGGCTACCTCGAGCCGAGGTACGACGGCTTCCGCAACTACCTCGGCAAGACCGGCCGTGTGCCGGCCGAGTACCTGCTGCTCGACAAGGCCAACCTGCTCGGCCTCTCGGCCCCGCAGATGACGGTCCTCGTCGGTGGCCTGCGCGTCCTCGGCGCGAACAGCGGCGGCTCGACCGTCGGCGTCCTCACCGACCGCCCCGGCACGCTGAGCAACGACTTCTTCGTCAACCTGCTCGAGCTCGGCACGACGTGGACGCCGACCTCCGAGGCGGCCGACCAGTTCACCGCGACGAACGCCGCCGGTGAGCAGACGTGGACCGGTAGCCGCGTCGACCTCGTCTTCGGCAGCAACTCCGAGCTGCGCGCCCTCGCCGAGGTCTACGCGAGCGACGACGCGAAGGAGAAGTTCGTCCGCGACTTCGTCGCCGCGTGGTCGCAGGTCATGGAGGCGGACCGCTTCGACGTGAAGTGACGCCCGCCTGACGCGTCACGAGCGTCACGCTGCAGCACGACGGGTGGGAGGGCCCGGCACCACTTCGGTGCCGGGCCCTCCGGCGTGTGCAGACGGCTCGGACGCTGCTCGGACGCTGCTCAGACGCTGCTCAGACGCTGCTCGATGCGCGTGCCGTGCGGCCGTCCGGCGACTCGACGACCACCTCGACGGTGAGCGGCGCGACCGCCGGGAACCACACGGCGTAGCGACGCGCCCCGGCCAGCCCCTTGACCCGGACGGCGTGCACCTGCCCGTCGGCCGGGAACAGCGGCAGGCCGACCGGGATGTCGGCGAGCACGAAGTCGGCGCTCGCGACGACGACGAGCGGGAACAGCGGCCCGATCGGCGGCCGGCCGGGTCCCAGCGGGCCCGCCGGCGTCAACGGGCCGACAGGTGGACGGACGACCGGCGGGCGCAGCGGGCCCACCGGCGGCAGCGGCCCGACGACGGGACCCCCGGGACCCACGGGACCCCCGGGGCCAACCGGTGGCAGTGGCCGGTCGGGCAGCGGCGACACCGGCCCGAGGACGGGCCAGACGATCGGCCCGAACCGGCGCTTGAGCGCCCGCACGTGCAGGACGACACCCTCGGCGGCAGCGGTCGGCGCGTCGGTCTCGACCCCGGCGAGCACGCCCGTCGGCCGGGCGACGAGCCCCGTGATCGTCACCGTGAACGGTGGCGGCGGCACCCACGCCGGGACCGTGACGGTCCGTTCCGTCGTGCGCCCGAACGGGTCGATGAGCCGCAGCGTCACGTCGACGGGGTCGGTGGCCACGGGCCGGGTGAACCACACGGCCAGCGGTGACCGCCCCGAGGCACGCGCGCCGCGCTCGAGCACCGTCGACGTCGAGGCCGCGGCGGGCGGCGTCGTCAGGGCGGTCTCCTCGAGCGACTCGAGCGGCACGGGCACGGCGACGTCGGTGGCACCGGGGCCGGTGGTCGCGCCGAGGCGGTGCGGCCCGCTCGCGGTGGCCCGGGCGGGGGCGCTCGTGGACGACCGGACCACGACGCCGCGGTGGTCCGAGCCCCAGATCTCTGCCGTGGGCACGTCGAGGTCGGGCGGTCCGGCGGGTGGCACGAGCACCGAGACGACGTCGGAGGCGTCGGAGATCTGGCCGCGGACGCCCTCGACGGGCAGGGTGTCGACGGGCCTGGCAACCGCGCGCACGAGCCACGGGTCCCAGGCCGTGACGCCGAGGCTTCCGGTCCAGCTGCCCTGGTACACGGGCGAACCCGTGACCGGGTCTGGGCCCCCGACCGTCGCGGTGACCACGGCCACGGGTGGCCCCATGGACTCGCGGTCGCGGGCCGCGGCCTCGGAACGGGTGGTGAAGACGAGGAACCGGTCGACCGGGATGCGGCTGGCCGAGAAGAGCGCGAGCGTCACGGTGCCGTCGTCGTTCGGCGTCGCGCGCACGAGCGGCGGTGCCGGGCGGCGCAGGCGCGGGGCGATCGCGGCCTGCAGGTGCAGGTGCGCGTCGGCCGTGCCGGTGCCCGGCCACGGCGGCTCGATGCCGGTCATCGTCTGGGTCGTCACGGTGAAGAGGTGGATGTCGGTGGAGCCCTTCGGCAGCTGCACGTCGTGCGCCGTCACCGACGCGTCGACCTCTGCGAGCCGCCGGAAGGCCGCCCGACGCGCGGTGTCCCCCATCCGGTCGTAGGCGTCCCAGAGGGCCGCGAGGCGCAGCCCGGGGGACGGCGACCCGGCCGAGCCCACCGGGACCGGCGGCGGCGTGTAGAGCCCGCCGGCCGCCCTGACCAGCGCGGTCTCCGACACCTCCCACACGATCGAGGAGCGCACCGACGCGCCGGCGGGCAGCGACCACCGCACGCGTACGTGCGAGCAGCCCTGCGCGTCGAGGGTGCTGCCGAGCGGCACGCCGGGCGGCGCGGGCGGCGGGAGCGGGGTCACGGGCACCGGGCTCGCGGCCACGGCACGGGCCGGGTTCGGGGCGCCGGGCACCCACGGCGTCGGGGAGGCCCCGACGGTCAGGTGGCTGCGCAGCCACACCTGCACGCCCCACCGCTGCGTCGGCGTCCAGTCGAGCGAGGGGATCGGCACCTCGAGGGCGTAGCGCCGACCGCCGTCGCCCTGGCCGGGACCGGCGAGCACCTCCTCGGTGCCGTCGGCCGACAGGCACACGACGCTGCACCCCGACGGCAGCGGGGTGTCGGTCGGGAAGGCCAGGGCGAAGTCGCGCCGGAAGCACCCGGCGGGCGTCGCGAGGTCGGGGTCGAGGCCCGCCGGCGGGGGCGACGAGGCGCTCGCCATCGGGTAGAAGAGGGCCACGCCGACCACCTGGGCCGGGGTGCGCTCGCTCCAGTCGACGGCGGTCTCGAGCCGCACGCTCGACGGGCAGGCGGCGGCGTTGCCGGTGAAGGTGCTGTCGAGGGCCAGCGAGATGACCCGGGGTGCCTGCGGGCCGGGCTCGTCACCGGCGTAGGGCACGTCGCGCCACGCCGACCACAGCCCGTGGATGTCGACGAGCGTCGCCGCGTAGCCGACGTCGCGGCCCCCGCTGCCGATGGGGATGTCGGCGGCGCCGTCGACGAAGGCGATGCGGTCGTGCCCCGGATCGCCCTCGGGCCCGTCCGGGCTCAGGGTCAGCGGCCGCACACCACCGGAGTCGCGGGGCGGCGCGAGGCACTCGCTCGTCAGCGACGACGCGTCCCAGCGGGCGAGCACGCCGGCCGACACGCGTCCGAAGCTGACGGTCGTCGGCAGGGCGTCCCAGGAGACGCGCACGCTCTCGCGCCACGGGTCGTCCGGGTGCTGCGGCCCGACGAGACCGGCCCGCCCGGCGGTGAGGCCCGTGGGCGGCGCCGTCGCCGTGTGCGGCCCGACGACCGGGGCGTACGCCGCGAAGGTGCCCTTGCGGCGTCTGGGCGGAGGCGTGCGCGAGTAGTCGGCCGTCACCATGAAGTCGAGCCGCTCGGCGATGTCGGGCCAGCCGTCGAAGGGCAGCTTCGTGTCGACCGTGTACGTCGTGCCGAAGCCGGTCGCGAGGTTGAGCAGCGGGTCGGTCTGCGCCGGCAGCGTCAGCAGGGACAGCGGCCGGATGACCGCCGACGTGTCGAGGCTCGATGTGCGCGGCCCGTTGCTCGGCCCGGCCACCGCACGCGTCTCCTCGAGGGTGCGCTGCGTCCACTCCTGCACGCTCGCCCGGTAGAGCGGCTCGAGCTCGGGCAGCAGCTCGACCTGCACCTCCTTGACGAGGCTGTCGGGGTCCGCGGAGACCCAGGGTGGGGCGGCACGCCCGGACTGGGTCATCGGCGACCACCCGAGCGGCGGCGCCCCGCGCACGAGACGGTCCACGGCCGCGTCGCGCGGCGGCTTGAGGTCGCTCACGAGCCCCTGATCGGTGGTGTCGTAGTCCGTTGCGGGCCAGGGCTGCTCGGCCGGGACCCCGACCACCTCGAGTCGTTGCCAGCCCGGGTCGTTGACGACGTCGACGAGGCTGCGGATGCGGACGCCGGTGACCGACGCGTTGTCGACGCGGGCGAACGTCGCGCCGGAGCAGCGCAGCCCGACCTTCGTGGGGCCGCTGCCGGCCGGCACGACGGCCGCGGCCACGACGTCGGCGAGGCTGCCGGTGAGCCGGTGCAATGTGACGCGCACGGGCCGGGCCGCGTCGAACGGGGTCACCGACAGCTCGACGACGGCGGCCTCGACGTGCCACGCGGTGATCGGCGCCTCGCCGGAACCGCCGGCGACGGTGACCGTGGCGACCTTGGCCAGTGGGTCCTTCGGGACGCGCGCCCACACGGTGAACGGGGCGCGCGGCACCCCGAGGCGCGGGCTGCACGCCCACCACACGTGCAGGTCGCGGGAGCGTCGCTTCGCCTCCTCGAGCTGGCGACCCGACGGCATGAGCTTCTCGGCGAGGGGCGACTGCGACCGGTGCACCTGCTCCACCTGCGCCTCGACGACGCGCCCCCAGTCGAGGCGCATCGCCTCGGCACGGAAGAGCCGGCTGCTCGCGAGGAGTGCCATCAGTCCTCCACCTCCCACGGGGCCCGCAGCAGGCCCATCCGCACACAGGTCCGACGTTGCTCGGCCGCGCCCGCGAGCGGGTCGGCGGCGACGACGAGGTCGAGGCGCACCTCCTGCCCGCGCGAGCCGGGCGCGAGCAGGGCGATGGCCCGCGTGTCGCCCGGGCAACGGACGATCCGGGTCACGGTCGCCCGTGGCAGGTCCCCACCAGCCACGGGCGACGTGCTCCCCTGGAGCGAGAGCCAGTCGTCGCGAACGCCCTTCCACCACTTGTGGGTCGGGTCGCTCGCGTCGATCGGGCCGGTGACCACCTCAGGCATGACGCGTGAACGCCACAACGGCTCGCTGCACTCGACGACGAGCGCCACGGGCTGCGGCACGGCGTCGCCCGACCACAGCACCTCGACGGCCGGGAACGAGGGCACCTCCGGCACCGAGAGCCCTGCCGCCTGGTAGGCCGTGTCGACGTCGTCGCCGCTCGGTCGCAGCGGCAGCGTCGACAGCGCGGCGCCGGTCGGCACGAGCCGCCCCCGGACGGTGGCCGGCGCGACGTAGGCGACGAGGTCGTCGAGACCGAGGAAGCGCGACGTCGTGAACCCGATGCGGTGGATGCGGTTGTCGGTCGTGGTGCCCTCGCCCGAGGCGACGGCGTGCACGTCGACGAGGTAGTCGGTGAGCGGCTCGAAGTCGTAGGGGAGCGTCAGCACCTCCTGCAGGGTCCGCTCGCCGCTCGCGTCGATGCAGCGGGTCCCGTCGCCGCCGGCGGTCACGACGTCGCGGACGGCGTCCTCCCACGGCGTCAGCACCTGCAGCCCGGTCGCCGGTGTCAGCAGGGCCTCCGGGTCGAGGGTGATGTCGTAGGGCGAGCCGGGGTCGGTCGAGCCGGGGGCCGGCGGGTGGGCGCCCGACGCCGACCGCACGACGGCCTTGAGGGTGCGGCCGTGCGCGTCGTAGAGGGCGGCGACCTTCTGCGTCGCGAAGGCGATCCGCACCGGCTCGCGGCAGAACACCCCGACGTCGTCCATACCGGGCGCGGTCGCGACGAGCCACGGCGAGAGGACCCTCGGGTAGGCCGACGCGGCGTCGGTGCGGAACCGGAACGACTGGGTCACGGCGGGCTGCACGGTGCCCGCGTCGGTCGGTGCGGGCTGGTCGTCCTGCTTGATCCACGCGGCGGTCCACGTGACGGCCACGGTCCACGTCTGGCCCGGCTCGAGGAGGGCGCGGTCGTCGGGGTCCTGGGTCAGGGCGGTCTGCAGGGCGTCCTGGTCCGCCGAGGACGTCGAGCTGTCCCAGTCCTCGCGCCACGCCTCGGAGCCGACCAGCCCGGTGGCGGCGACGACGTAGAAGGGCTCGTCGAGCTTGGCCGCCACCTCGGGGCGCCAGCCGACGACGACGCTCGCCGTCTCGTCGGGCAGCTTCTCGAGGTCGACGAGCACGAACATGAGGCCGGAGCCGGAGGTGGCACGAAGGCGCGCGGCGTAGAGCCCGGCCCGCAGCACCGGGTCGACCCAGGGTCCCGACGCGTCGAGCCACGGCGCCGGCAGCGGGTGGCCCGCGCCCACGAGGTCGCCCCCGCTGACAGGGCGGTCGAGCAGTACCGAGCGGTCGGCCGCCTCGGCGCGCAGCACGAGCCCGCCCCCCACGGCCCGCTCGGGCACGAGGAGCAGGAACGTCGCCCCGCGCACACCGCCGTCGGGAGAGAACCGGACGGCGTCGCGCAGCTCCTCCGGCACGAACTTCGTTCTGGCCCAAGCCTCCTTGACCTCTTCACGGTCCTCGTCGGTGCCGAGTGGCGCCGGGTCGAGGGAGTCTCGACGCGGGCTGCGCAGGATCGCGCCCCGGCACCCCACCCCCGCCTCGCCGGCATCGGGGCTCCACGCGGTCGTCGCACGGGCGGCCATGACGTCGGGCAGCGGCGTGCCGGCGTCGATGAGGTCGAGGGTCGCCGCGTCACCGGTGGTCCACGCCGACGCGGACGCGCTGGCGGTGAGCGCGGTACCGGCCGTGAGGGAGACGGGCAGGCGGGCGTCGGAGCGGCGCACCTTCCCGCCGCGGCACGGCACGGCGTCGGCGAGCACGACGGCGGGGTCGGTGCCCTGGAGCAGGTCGACGTCGGGGTCGCCGGTGCGCCACGGCTCGGTGACCCGCATCAGCGCCTGGACCGGCGCCGAGCGCGTCGTGCCCGGAGGGTCGGGCCACGCCACACCCGCGAGGCGCCAGCCCGGGACGCTCGGCCCGGCCGGCTTGCCGTCGAAGGTCCACAGCACCGGCGCCGCGGGTGCGGCCGGGTGGCACACGGTGCCCCAGCGCTCGGTGACGCTCGTCGTCAGCTGTTCGCCGTAGGGGATCGCGCGGGAGAAGGGCGTCGGCAGCCAGTCGAGCAGGGCCAGGGCCGTCGTCGGCACCGCCGTGCCCGCCGGGGCGCCGGTCCACCAGACGCTCGGCGTCTTGCCCGTCGGCGGCGCGGGGATGAGCGCCCCACCGGTCAGCGTCACCGAGGAGACGTCGTAGCGCCACCAGCGGTCGCCGATGCGGCTCCACGGGTTGGCGGCGGCGCCATTCTGCCCCAAGGGGTTTCCGCCCATGACGCAGTTCGCGGCGACGCGCGGCGGCGTCGAGAACGTCAGCACCGGAACGGCGTCGATCGGCACCACCGGCATCGGCGGAGGCGTGGTGGCGTCGGCGTCGACGCCGTCGCCGATCTTGGCGTCGACGGCCCGCTCGGTGGCGGTGCCCTCGACGAGCGCGGGGGAGCGCGACACGAGGGCGAGCCCGGCGACCAGGGGCTTGGCCTTCGGGTTGTCCTCCGGCTCGGCGCCGATGGTCAGCGAGACGCAGCCCTTGATCGAGAAGAAGAACAGGTCGATCTCGCCACACACCTCGCCGTGCACGTACGGGTCGTCGCGGACCACGCCGCCCACGGTCCGCTTGCCCACCATGACGGTCAGCTCGGCCGAGGCCCCGATGCTGATGACGAAGAGGCGCAGCTCGCCGCGGGCGTAGATCTTGCCGGCGATGAAGAACGGGTCGAACCCGACGATGGCGTCGAACCCGGCCGCGACCTCGAGGTAGAGACCGACCGACTTGCTGCCCATGAGGACGGCGCTGATGTGGAACCCCGTCGCGATGGCGAGGCCGTTCGGCGCCGCGGGCAGGCCGTCGACGGGCAGCTGGGCGTGGGTGATCCCGTTGCCGTGGATCATGAGGTAGCCGCTGCCGGTGATGACCTCGAGCACCTCGACGGTGACGCGGTCCTGGTAGTTGCCGAGCTCGACGAGCCACGACTCGACGTCGTTGGTGTCGAAGAACGCGGTGACCGGCACGCGCACCTTGAGGATCATCTCGATCTGGTACTCGGCGACGATGCCGATGGTGATGGTGCCGCGGCCGAAGTCGAGGTCGAGGACGGCGAGGAACGTCGCGCTCTGGTTGGCGTCCTTGAGGGCCGGCGGCATCTTGATGACGTCGGCCTTCATGACGAACAGGAGGCGTGGCCCGGGCACCTCGACGATGACCAGGCCCTTGAGGTGGATGACGTAGCCGCCCTCGAGCGTGCCCACGAGAACGCCTGCGGCGAAGGCGAACCCGCCCTGGTGCAGCTCCCAGCCGGCGCCGTTCATGACGCCGCCCGGTCGGCCCAGCTGGTCGCGCAGCCAGTCGAGGGCGGGCACCTGGCCGGTGCCCTCGATGCGCTTGTGGTTGATGCCGACGCCGACGAGGAAGCCGTAGATGCCGAGGCCGGAGCTGCCGAGCACGAGCGGCACGGGGAACTCGATCTCGGCCCCGAGCAGCACGCCGCTGACCCCGCCCGCCTGGCGGAAGGTGAAGGTCAGGCTGCCGCGGATCTTGACCGGCACGATCTGCACGTCCAGTGCACCGGAGAAGCCGCCCGGCTCGATCGAGACCTCGCCCCGCCCGGTGATGACGTTGGGGATGTCGATCGACGCGGCGAGCTTGGTGATCTGCAGGTCGAGCGGGGGGCCGTCGACGCGGGCCCGCACCCGGATCGTCTCGATGGTGATGATGCCGAGGTCGAGCCCGAGGCCCACCTCGACCTCGAGGTAGGTCGGGTTGTCGCGGCTGACCCGCACGCCCATGATCCGCAGCACGCTGTCGAGCGGCGGCACCGCGTGCATCGACCCGGCGGGGATGTCGAGGGAGTAGCCCTTGCTCGGGTCGAAGACGGGCAGCGGGACGTAGTCGAGCGAGCCACCCGAGCCGGTGCCCCACTGCGAGCGCACGCCGATCGCCTTGTACCGCGTCGTCACCGGCATGTTCGGGTCGATCCGCACGAGGGTGAGGTCGAACCAGAACGCCACCTCGACGTCGAGGAGCACACTGACCGCGGTGCCGCGGTCGCTGACCGTGGTGATGCCGTCGGCACCGAGGACGCCCTGCGACACGATGACCTCTGCGCCGCGCAGCGTCAGCCGCTTGGTGTGCAGCAGGTCGCTCGCCCCGAGCGCCACGGACCCGAGTGCGACCACGGCCCCGGCCGCGGGCGACAGCTCGGTGGCCGACGACGTCAGCGGCGCGAGGACGCTGAGGGCCCCGAGGATGTTGAGCGTGACCGGGTGCGCCTGCGAGTCACGCATCTCGGCCAGTCCGTCGAGGTCGCCCTCCTTGGCGCGGAACTCGCCGGTGATGTCCCACGAGCCCTGGTCCTCGGCGATGCGCAGCCGCACGAGGAACGTGCAGATGCCGTCGTTCGGGTTGGGCCGGTCGCCGGCCCGCAGCGGCTCGGCGCCGTGGGCGGCGAGCCGTCGCTCGGTGGCCGTCTCGATGTCGAACTCGCCGTAGACCTCGCAGCGCACGAAGGTGCTGCGGACCAGCTCGACGCGGGCGCCGAGCAGGTGGAAGCAGTCGGGCCGGCCGGGCTGGTGCGGGGCGGGGTCGTCGTCGTGGGTCGGCGGTGGCGGGTCGCGGTGCAGGTCGGCGGTCACGGTGACCGGCGCGGGTCCTGCGGCGGAGGTCGCGGTGGCGTGCCACCAGCGCGGCGCCGCGGGGTCGCTGCTCGCCTGGGCCGGGCCGTGCCCGTGGGCGGTGCCCCGCGTGGCGTTGGTGTAGCCCGCGGCCGCGAGTGCGTCGAGCATCGCGGTGATCCGGCGCTCGCTCAGCGCCTGGTTGTGGCCGGGCTGCTGCTCCGGGCCCTCGTACGACGCGAACCCGTCGACGGTCAGGGCGGTTCCGGCCCCCACGACCGACCGGCGCGCGGTCGCGTCGGTCATGAACGACGGACCTGCTGAGGGGTGGGTCCGGTCGGTCGCGGGGGAGACGCTGAGGTTGGCGGGGTTGACGGCGTAGTCGTGTCCCTCGCTCGGGCTCGGGTGGTCGAAGAGGAAGTAGGCGTCGAGCTGCTGCTGTGCCGCGCTGGTCGTCGTGGCGGTGACGCTGACGGTGGCGCCGGAGCCGACGTCGATCTCCGCCTCGGTGGCGGCCGACCGACTGCCCGAGCTGCCGCCGGTCCACGACCAGTCGGCGGCCACGCCGCTGGCGAGCGCGACGCGGGCGCTCGTGCCGGTCTGCGACACGATGACGACCCGCGTCGCCTCGTGCGAGGTGTCGGTGACGGTGACCGGCATGCCCGCCGCGCCCGGGGTCACCGGATCGGTGCGCCGCCCGACGCTGAAGGTGCGCACCGTCGTGTGCGCCCCGGCGTCGGTGACGGTCACCGTGACCGCGACGGTGCCGGTGGCCGGCGTCGTCACGGCGGTGCGGTCGGTGTTGACCGGGGTGGCGGTGACGCCGCCCACGACGATCGTCGTCGACAGGGGAGCGAGCCCGCCGTCCGCGTCGACGAACAGCGTCGACTGCTCGGGCAGCATCGCCGTCCCGGTGCCGGGGTCGTCGACGAGCTCGCCGGTGGCCGTGCGGAAGTGGACGCGGACGTTCGGGTTGGTGCCGCGGTTGACGACCTCGGCCTCGAAGACGCCGGTGACGCCCTCGTGCACGCCGATGCCGATCCAGAGGTTGCGCACGCCCGCGCTGACGGCGATGCCCTCCATGCCGTTGGGTGCGACGAAGAGGCGTGCCTCAGGCAGGTAGAAACCCTGCCAGTCGCCCGGCATCGCGCGCGCTCCGGCCGGAACGCCCGGGCCTGCCGTGCCGGACAGGTCGAGCACCGCGGTGCGGAACGCGAACCCGACGCAGTCGCTCGGCCCGACGAGGGCGTACGGCGGGTCCATCCGGATGAACTCGTAGATCTGGTCGACCGGGGTGCCGGACGTCGTCGCCGAGAGGATGTCGACGCCGACCGAGCCGCCCGGGAGCTGCTGCACCCGGAAGCGCACCCGCGGCACGACGAACCCGACCTGCGGCTTGGCCGGGTCGGCACGCAGCTGGCCCTGGCCGTCGAGCATCGCGCCGCGCAGGAACGGCACGTGGAACAGGAAGCCGGGAGAGGTGATCCGCAGCCGCCACCCGCCGTCGCGGGTGCCGCCCGGGCCGCTCTTGTGCAGCGAGAAGTCGCCGTCGACGTGCGGGTCGGTGAACTCCACCGGCGTGCCGGTGGAGCCCTGGCTCGCGCCGAACCCGCCGGTGCGCGGGTCGAGGGCCAGGGTGCGGGTCAGGTCCTGGTCGAAGGTCCAGACGTCCCACGTGCCGTCGGCGTCGCTCACCTCCGTCGGCCCCGAGGTGTTGAGGTCCTGGAGCAACGGGCGCAGCCCGTCCAACGCTCCGGAGTTCTGGACCGGTTGCGGCAGGTCGTCCCACATCGACATCGGCGTCACGTCCCCGAACGGGTGAGCACACAGGGCGATGAAACGCCTTCGACGGTACGCCCGGCCGCACGGGGCCACACCGAAAACGGAGAAACCGCCCGACTCGCCCATCGCGGGGCACCGTGCCGGTGTCGGCGGCCCGTGATGGAATCCTCCGGTGGTCATCCTGCGTCGCGCCCCGGTCCCGGTCGCGCGGCAGGTGCGCCTCGACGCGTCCCAGCAGGCGGCGCTCGACTCCGACGCGCGCGTGCTGCGCGTGCTCGGCGCGCCCGGTACCGGCAAGACCACCGTCGCCGTCGAGCTCGTCGCCGACGCCGTCCGCCGTCGTGGGGTCCGCGCCGACCACTGCCTCCTGCTCACCTCGAGCCGGTCCGCGGCGGCCGAGCTGCGCCAGCAGGTCACGGCCCGCCTCTCGGGCACGACCACCGAGCCGCTGGCACGCACGTGGCAGGCCTTCGGCTTCGGCGTCCTGCGCGCCGAGGCCGCGCTGCGCGGGGATCCCGGCCCGCGACTGCTCAACGGCCCCGAGCAGGACGTCATCCTGCGCGACCTGCTCGCCGGGCACGCGTCGGGCGAGGTGCCCGGCCCCGACTGGCCGGCCGCGCTGCGCGAGGCCCTGGGCACCCGCGGGTTCCGCAACGAGCTGCGCGACCTGCTCATGCGTGCGGTCGAGCACGGCCAGGGGCCCGACGACCTGCACCGTCTCGGCATCGAGCACGAGCGCCCCGAGTGGGTGGCCGCCGCGCACGTCCTGCGTGAGTACGACCAGGTCACCTCCTTCAGCCGGCACGGCTCCTACGATCCGGCATGGGTGCTCACCGCCGTCGCCGAGCACCTCGAGGACGACCCCGACGCCCTCGACCGGCTCCACGCGCGCCTCGACCTCGTCGTCGTCGACGAGGCGCAGGAGGTCACCGCCGCAGCCGCCCGCCTGCTGCGCGTCGTCGCGCCCGCGGGCCCTCGCGTCGTGCTCCTCGGCGACCCCGACGTCGCCGTGCAGACCTTCCGCGGCGCCGACCCCCGCTTCCTCGCCCACGGGTGGGAGGCGCTGGCCGACGCCCGGCGGCGCTCCGCCGCGCCGCCGGCGTCCGTCGACACCGTCGTGCTCGAGCACGGCCACCGGCTCGGCCAGAGTCTCGATGCCGTGGCCGAGCGGGTCTCGCGGCGCATCGGCGCGCTCGGCGGCGGCGACCAGCGGCGCCACGAGCCCGACGCCTCGCGCGCCGACCAGCGCGTCTCCGTGGCCCTGCTGCGCTCGGCCGCGCAGGAGGCGAGCCACGTCGGCAGCCTGCTGCGCCGCGCACACCTCGTCGAGGGCGTGCCGTGGACCGACATGGCGGTCATCGTCCGTGGCTCGGGCCGGGCCGACACGATGCGCCGCACCCTGGCCCAGGCCGGCGTGCCCGTCACCGCCGGGACCGCAGAGACCCCCGTCCGCGACGAGAGCGCGGTGCGGCCGCTGCTCGCGATCCTGCAGGAGAGCCTCGCGGTGGCCCGCGCCGAGGTCGCCGGCGGGCGCCACGCCATCGACCCCACCGTCGCTGCCGATCTCGTGCTGTCGGCCGTCGGCGGCTCCGACGCCGTGGGACTGCGGCGGCTGCGGCGAGTCCTCCGGCAGGACGAGCTCGCCTCCGGCGGGGGGCGGTCCAGCGACGAGCTGCTCGCCGACCTCCTCCTCGAGCCGCAGCGCGCGCGCCTGCTCGGCTCGGTCGGGCGCGCCGCCGCGCGCGTGGCCGATGCCATCGCATCCGGGGCCACGGCGGCCCGCTTGACTCCCGAGGGGCGGTGGGGCGCCGGCGTCACCGCCGAGACCGTCCTGTGGGCCGTCTGGCAGGGCGCGGGTGTGGCCGAGGGGTGGCGCCGCACGGCCCTTGCCGGCGGACCGCCCGGCGAACGCGCCGACCGCGACCTCGACGCCGTGCTCGCCCTCTTCGACGCCGCCGGCGCCTACGTCGACCGGCTGCCGACGGCCGGGCCCGACAAGTTCCTCGACCACGTGCTCGGCCAGGACGTCCCCGGCGACACCCTCGCGGCCCGCGGGCAGGCCGGCGGCAGCGTCGCGCTGCTGACGCCCCAGTCGGCCGCCGGGCGGCAGTGGCGCATCGTCGTGGTCGCCGGGGTGCAGGAGGGCGTCTGGCCCGACCTGCGTCTGCGCGGCTCGGTGCTGGGGTCGGAGGACCTCGTCGCCGTCGTCGCCGAGCGGCCGCTCGGGTTCCGCGCCGCCCAGGCCCAGGTGCGCTACGACGAGACGCGGCTGTTCCACGTCGCCGTCACCCGCGCCACCGAGCGCCTCCTCGTCACCGCCGTCGGCAACGAGGACGAACAGCCCTCGGTCTACCTCGACCTCGTCGACCCCCCGGAGGGCGAAGGCGTTGCGGCAGAGGTGCGCCCGCACTCCGAGGTCGCCCGCACCATGACGCTCTCGGGCCTCGTCGGCGAGCTGCGCCGCGAGGCCGTCAGCCCCGACCCGGGCGTGGCCGAGCCGGCCCTCGCCGTCCTCGCGGCTGCGGCCCAGGCCGGCGTGCGCGGCGCCGACCCGGCGTCGTGGTGGGCGCTCCGCTCGCTCACCGACGACCGCCCCGTCCGCCGACCCGACGAGCCGGTGCCGGTCTCGCCGTCGAAGGTCACCTACTTCTCCGACTGCGGACTGCGCTGGTTCCTCACGGCGGTCGGCGGCGAGGGCACCCAGCTCGGCGCCGCGTCGGTCGGCACGTTCGTCCACGACGTCGTCGCCGAGCTGCCCGACGCGTCCCTCGCCGAGCTGCGCGCTGAAGTCGACGCGCGCTGGGGCCGGCTCGGCCTGCGCCCGGGCTGGACCACCGAGCGCACCCGCCGGGAGGCCCACGACATGGTGGCCCGCTTCGTCTCCTACCGCGACGGCACGGAGGCGGCGTGGCAGCGGGTCGGCATCGAGAAGGACTTCCGCGTGCCGGTGGGGCGCGCCCTGCTCGGCGGGCGCGTCGACCGCATCGAGCGCAACGCCGCCGGTGGCATCCGCATCGTCGACCTCAAGACCGGCTCGTCGAAGCCGTCGCGCGCCGAGCTCGCCGCGCACGGCCAGCTCGGCGCCTACCAGGTGGCCGTGCAGGAGAACGGCTTTCCCGAGCTCGGCACCGACAGCGCCGGTGCCGCCCTCGCCTTCATCGGCAAGGCCGGCCTGTCCGGCCTCAAGCCGAGCGTGCTCGACCAGCCGGCCCTCGACGCGAGCCCCGACCCCGCGTGGGCGCGAGCCCTCGTCGAGTCCACGGCCGAGGGGATGGGCGCGGCGGAGTTCGTCGCGGCCCAGGGCAAGGCGTGCGAGACGTGCCCGGTGCGTTCCTCGTGCCCGGTCCAGCCGGAGGGGGACGCGCTGTGACGACCACGACGGAGACCGTCACTCGGTCGACGGAGGGAGCGTCGGTGCACGACGTGACGGCGCCGCGGCACTCGGCGCTCGACATCGCCCATGCCCTCGGCATGCCGCCGCCCACCGCCGAGCAGGCCGCCGTCATCGAGGCGGGCCCGAGGCCCCTGCTCGTCGTGGCCGGAGCCGGGTCGGGCAAGACCGAGACGATGGCCGCCCGCGTCGTCTGGCTCGTCGCCAACGACCTCGTCGCCCCCGACCAGGTGCTCGGCCTCACCTTCACCCGCAAGGCCGCCGCCGAGCTGAGCCAGCGCATCGGCAAGCGCCTGCGCGGCCTCGTGCGGGCGGGGCTCTGGGAGCCGCCCGCCGACGACGGCACGGGCGCCGAGGTGCTCGGTGGCACGCCGACGGTCTCCACCTACCACGCCTACGCCGGTCGGCTCGTGCGCGAGCACGCCCTCCGTGTCGGCATCGAGCCCGAGTACCGCGTCCTCACCGAGGCCGGCGCCTGGCAGCTGGCCGCCGAGGCGGTCGCGCGCTGGGACGGCCCGATGGAGGACGTCGTCAAGAGCGAGTCCACCGTCATCTCCGCCGTCATGGCGCTCGCGGGCGAGATGGCCGAGCACGTGCGCACGCCGGCCGAGGTCATGGAGCACCTCGACGCCGTCATCGCGCGGCTCGAGTCGCTGCCCGACGGCGAGGGCCGGGGCAGCACCACGCCGGCCCGCGACGCCCTGGCCGTCCTGCGCGAGCGGCGCACCGTGCTGCCCATCGTCCAGGCGTTCCTCGACCTCAAGCGCGAGCGCGAGTCGCTCGACTTCGCCGACCAGATGGCCGTCGCCGCACGGCTGTCCGGCTCGGTCCCGGCCGTCGGAGCCACCGAGCGCGAGCGGTTCCGCGCCGTGCTGCTCGACGAGTTCCAGGACACCTCCGAGGCGCAGCTGGCCCTGCTGCGCTCGCTCTTCCACCACCGCGACGTCGCCCTGACCGCTGTCGGCGACCCCAACCAGTCGATCTACGGCTGGCGCGGCGCGTCCGCCACCACGCTGCTGCGCTTCCCCGGCGAGTTCGCCGACGCATCCGGGCCGGCCTCGGTGCTGCCGCTGTCGACGAGCTGGCGCAACGACGCCGCCATCCTCGAGGCCGCCAACGTCACCGCCGGTCCGCTCGCCACCGAGCACGTGCAGCCGCTCCGGTCCCGCCCCGACGCCGGTCGCGGGGCCATCTCGGTGGCCCGCCTCGACACCGCCGAGGCCGAGGCCGACCACCTCGCGGCGTGGATCGCGAGCCGCTGGAGCTCTCCCTCCGGGCGGCGCACCGGTCGGTCCGCGGCGGTGCTGTGCCGGCGTCGGTCCAGCTTCCCGATCGTCCTCGAGGCCCTGCGGCGGCAGAACCTCCCCGTCGAGGTCGTCGGGCTCGGCGGCCTGCTCGTCACTCCCGAGGTCAGCGACCTCGTGGCGGCGCTGTGGGTCGTGCAGGACCCCACGCGCGGCGACATGCTCATGCGGCTGCTCACCGGGCCCGTCGTCCGGCTCGGCGCCGCCGACCTCGCCGGGCTCTGGTCGTGGGCGCGTGAGCTGCACGCGCGGCCGTGGCGCGTCGGGGCGGCACCGACGACCCAGGGCGCGCTGCCCCTCGAGGCGCTCACCGAGGCGTCGCCCTCCGGGCCGGACGAGCCATCCACCCCCGACACCGTTGGGGACGCCGACGACGCGTCGGACCGGCGCGGGTCCGACCTCGCCTCCGACAGCGCCGACACCGCCACGCTCGTCGAGGCCCTCGACGAGCTGCCGCGGCCGGGCTGGACCGGCCGCGACGGCGCCCGCATCGGCGACGAGGCGCTGCGCCGGCTGCACGACCTCGCCGACGTCGTGCGGCGGCTGCGACGCCTCACCGCGCTGCCGCTCGTCGACCTAGTCGGCGAGGCCGAGGTGGCCATCGGCCTCGACGTCGAGGTGCTGGCCCGCGCCGAGCACACCGCGTCCACCGCCCGCGTGCACCTCGACGCCTTCGCCGACGTCGCGGCCCGCTACGCCACGAGCTCGGACCGCCCGACGCTCTCGGGCTTCCTGTCCTGGCTCGACGCCGCGCGCGACCAGGAGCGCGGCCTCGACGCCGGTCACGTGGAGTCGGACGCCGACGCCGTCCAGGTGCTCACCGTCCACGCCGCGAAGGGCCTGGAGTGGGACGTCGTCGCCGTGCCCTCCCTCGTCGAGGGCGTCTTCCCGGCCCACTCCGCCACCTCGGTGTCCGTCGTCGACGACGCCGACCCGGTGGAGTATGCATGTGCCGGCGAGCCCAAGGACAAGGGCTGGCTCGTCGGCCTCGACTCGGTGCCCTACGACCTGCGCGGCGACCGCGACGGCCTGCCCTTCCTCGACTGGCGCAGAGTTGCCGACCGCAAGGCGCTCAGCGCCGCGATCGAGACCTTCGTCCTCGACGGTGGCCGGCACGCGGTGGCCGAGGAGCGACGCCTCGCCTACGTCGCGCTGACCCGCGCCCGCTCGGAGATGCTCCTGTCGTGCCACCTGTGGGGCGTGACGAAGAAGACCCTGTCGGTGCCCTCCCGCTTCCTCACGGAGGTGTGCGAGGCGATGCCCGACGAGGTCACCCGGACCCACTGGGAGCCGGCCCCGGAACCCGTCGTCGACGACAAGGGCAAGACCGCCGCGCCGACCAACCCGCACCTCGCCGTCCCCGTCTCCGCCATGTGGCCCCACGACCCGATGGGCGACCGGCGGGCCGCGCTCGAGGGCGTCGCGTCACGGCTGGCCTCGGTTATGGACTCGGGTGTTCCTGTGCCGCAAGGCGACCCGCGGGTCGACGACCTGCGCCTGCTCCTCGCGGAGCGCGCGGCGCGGCGGGCCCGGGGGCAGGAGCCGGTCGTCGACGTGCCGCGGCACCTGTCGGCGTCGGCCGTCGTGTCACTCGCCCGCGACGTCGAGGCCTTCGCCATGTCGCTGCGCCGCCCGATGCCGCAGCCGCCGGCCCTCGCCGCCCGGCAAGGAACGGCTTTCCACGCCTGGGTCGAGGAGCACTACTCGAGCGCCGCCATGGTCGACCTCTTCGACCTGCCCGGCAGCGCCGACGAGGGGGCGGCCGACGACGCCGACCTCGACACGATGAAGGAGCACTTCCTCGCCGGCGAATGGGCCGGGATGGTGCCCGAGGAGGTCGAGCTGTCGATCGAGACCGTCGTCGACGGCATCGCGGTGCGTGGCCGCGTCGACGCCGTGTTCCGGCGCCCCGACGGCGGCTTCACCGTCGTCGACTGGAAGACCGGTGCGCGTCCCACCGGCCGTGACGCCGCGGTCCGGGCCCTGCAGCTCGGGGCCTACGCCCTCGCCTTCGCCCGGCTCCGCGGCGTGCCACCCGAGCAGGTCGACGCGGCGTTCTACTACGCGGCCGAGGGCGTCACCGTGCGTCCCGAGGTGCCGGGGGAGCAGCAGCTGCTCGACCTGCTGCGGACCGTGCCGGACTGACGCCGTCCCGACCGAGTGGGCCGACGGACGCGATCCGGCTGACGCGGCTCAGCCGGTGCGGTCGGACTCCGTCGGGGACTCGGGCAGCGCCTCGACCTCGTCGATCTCGAACGGCGAGGAGTCGGCTGCATCGACGTACGGCACCGGTTCGGCGCGGCGAGGGGCCCGGTCGTCGTGCGTGCGGCGTTCCACGTCGGGCACCCTCGACGGCTCCCGGCTCGGTTCCGCAGCAGGGGTGGCGGCCGCCTCGGCCGGGCCCTCGACGTCGGGCGGCGGCACGTGCACCGAGGGGTCGATGAGCACGGTGTCGGCTCCCCTGGAGGCGAACCGATCCGCAGCCGCTGCCTCGGGGGCCGACGCGTCGGACTCCTCGTCGGGACCGGGACCGTCGTGCAGCAGCGGCGCCATCGGGACCGCCTGGGTCTCCGATCCCGCTCCCTCGTGCAGCAGCGGCGCCATCGGGACCGCCCGGGTCTCCGATCCCGCTTCGGCGCGCAGCAGCGGGGCCATCGGCACCGCCTGGGTCGCCGGTGCGGGGCCGTCGCGCAGCAGCGCGGCCATCGGTACGGCCTGGGTCTCGGCGAGCATCGGGAACGCCGACCCGGGCCCGGCGTCGGTGCTCGGGAGCGGTCGCTCCGGGTCGTCGGGGTCGAGGAGGCCGGCGTCCGTGTCGGCGTCGCCGTCAGGGCGCGCGGCACGGCTTCGCCCGCTGCGCAGCGCGTCCTCCCGCTCGTACTCGGCGTCGAGCTCCTCGATGTGCTCGTCGAGCTCGCGCAGCAGGGCCGCGGTGCGCTCGACCGCGTCGGTGCGGCCCTCGGCGGAGGCCTGCAGCAGGGTGGTGAGCGTGGCCATCTCGGCGGCGAGGCGGGCCCGGCGCACCAGGTGGCCGTCGGGTCGCTCGACCCGCGACTCGGCGTAGGCGGCGAGGACGGTGTCGAAGGTGTCGGGGTCGAGCGAGGCGACGAGGTCGGCGAAGTCGTCTGCGGGGTCGCCGACGCGCGACTCCTCCCACGCGAGCAGGCCCACGACGCGTCCGGTCGAGGCGTCATCGTCGTCGTCGAACTCGGCGAGCACGTTGGCGCCGGTGAACGTGCCGTGCACGGCCGTGGGGGCGAACCGCCACACCGAGACGTCCTCGAGCAGACGCTCCCAGCGGGTCAGCAGCCCGGTCGGGACGTGCCCGGTGGCGGCGGCGCGGTCGAGGTCGGACAGGCGCCGGTGCCGGTGCGTCTCGGCGTCGTAGGTGGGTCGGCCGGCCTCCTCGTAGAGCAGGTGCTCGACGTTGTGCACGTGGGCGAGCGCACGGCCGACGGCCTCGGCGAGCGGGCCGGGCGGGAGTGCCGTGAAGTCGAGCGGGCGGCCCTGCAGGCGCGGGTACACGGCGGCGCGGCCCTCGGCGACCGGCGCGTGGCCGTGGTAGGCCGGGACCGCGAGGTCGAGGCGCCGGGCGAGCAGGCCCGAGAGGGTGACGACGTCGTCGAGCTGCGCGCCGGCGCCCGGGGTGCGCGGCACCTTGACGACCCACTCACGCTCCTGGCGGTCGCGCACGTGGGCGACCTCGAAGCGGTCGTCGGCGAGCGCGGCGACGCCCCGGACCGAGACCGGGTCGAGGCCCGGCACGGCAGAGCTCGCCAGGGCGGCGAGGAACAAGGGGCTGCGCGTCACGCGCCCACGGTAGGCCGCGCGTGCGCCCGATCGTGGGAGGCGGGGTGTGCGGGCCCGGTCGCGCCGCCGGGCGGGGGCCGCCGCCGGGACGCCCCGGCGCGGGGTGGCGGGACGCGTCCTAGGGTGGGGTCGTGGCCCAGGTCGACGACACCCTGCACGATCTCGCGCTCTCCAGGGGCACCCTCGACCGTGTCGCCCACGAACGAGCGCGTCCCGACGCCGTGGCGACGCTCCTCGCCGACCCGAGCACCGTCGTCGTCGACGTCCGCGGCGACCGCCTGCACACCGTGGACGACGGACGCGGGGCGCTCGCCCTGTCCTCCCGCACCCCGGAGGCCGGCGACGCCGACCGCCTCGTCCTGCACCTCGGGCGTGACACCGACGGGGTGGCCCACGTCGCCGTCGTCGAGCCCGCGGCCGACCGGCGGCCGGACACGACCGACGCGGCCCCGACCTCCGACGCCTCGGACGGCTGGCTCACCCTGCGGCAGGCGGGCGAGGCGATGGCCGCGCGCGACGCCGGGGTCTTCACCACGGCGCTCGCGCTGGCCCACTGGCACGCCTCGCACCGGTTCTGCCCGCGCTGCGGCGCACCCACCGAGGCCGTCCAGGCCGGCTGGGTGCGCCGGTGCACGGCCGACGGCAGCGAGCACTACCCGCGGACCGACCCTGCCGTCATCATGTCGGTCGTCGACCCCGACGACCGGCTGCTGCTCGGCCGGGGCGCGCAGTGGCCGGAGGGGCGCTTCTCGGTGCTCGCCGGCTTCGTCGAGCCGGGGGAGTCGTTCGAGGCCGCGGTGGCGCGCGAGGTCCGCGAGGAGGTCGGCATCCCCATCGAGGGCGCCCGCTACCTCGGCAACCAGCCGTGGCCGTTCCCCTCGTCGGTGATGATCGGCTTCGCGGCCACGACGACGACGACCGAGCTCGTCCTCGACCCCGCCGAGATCGCCGAGGCCCGCTGGGTCACGCGCGAGGAGTACCGCGACCTGCTGGTCGGCGGCACGATCCGCACGCCGAGCGGGATCTCCATCGCGAAGCGGATCATCGAGAGGTGGCTCGGCGCCACCGTCGAGTCCGTCACCGGTGGCGCGTCGCCGCGCTGGTGAGTGTCGCCCGACGCGTCGGGGCGGAGCCGACCGGTGCCCACCGGGCGCCGGTGACGCGTCGGGGACACGGGGTCGGCGTCAGCCGGCGAGGCGCTGCTTGACCTCGGCGAGGGACGGGTTCGTCGCCGCGGTGCCGTCGGGGAACACGACGGTCGGGACGGTGCGGTTGCCGGCGTTGACCTGCTCGACGTAGTCGACGTGCTCGGGGTTGGCCTCGAGGTCGATCTCGGTGAACGGCACGCCCTCGCGGGTCAGCTGGCCCTTGAGCCGGGTGCAGTAGCCGCACCACGTCGTGGTGAACATCGTGATCGAGCCCTCGTCGGGGGTGACCTTCGGCATGCCGTTCCTTCTCCTCGTCCGGCCGTCCGTACGACCGGATCTGCGTCGCCGCACGGTTCTCGTGCCGGCTGGGGACGACCCGTCGCACGTGTCGTCCCTCGATGCAAGGATGACTCCATGGCCTCGCGCGGTGCAAAACGACCCCGGAAGATGGACATCGGGGTCTACGAGGCCGAGGTCCGGCGCCTGCAGTCCGAGCTCGTCTCCTTCCAGGAGTGGGTCCGGGCCACCGGGCAGCGCGTCGTCGTCGTGTTCGAGGGTCGCGATGCCGCCGGCAAGGGTTCGTCGATCAAGCGCATCACCGAGTACCTCAACCCCCGTGTCGCGCGTATCGCGGCGCTGCCTGCGCCCACCGACCGCGAGCGCAGCCAGTGGTACTTCCAGCGCTACGTCGCGCACCTGCCCGCGGCCGGCGAGATCGTCCTGTTCGACCGGTCCTGGTACAACCGGGCCGGTGTCGAGCGGGTCATGGGCTTCTGCACCGACGAGCAGTACCACCGCTTCCTGGCCCAGGCGCCCGTCTTCGAGCAGATGCTCGTCGAGGACGGCATCATCCTGCGCAAGTACTGGTTCAGCGTCTCCGACGTCGAGCAGGAGCGGCGTTTCCGGTCGCGCGCCAAGGACCCCATGCGCCAGTGGAAGCTCTCGCCGATGGACCTCGAGTCCATCACCCGGTGGGAGGACTACTCCGAGGCCAAGGACCTCATGATGGCCGCGACGAGCACCCTGTGGGCGCCGTGGCACGTCGTCGAGTCCGAGGACAAGCGGCGCTCGCGGGTCAACGTCATGCACCACCTGCTCACCTCCATCCCGCACGAGCCGATGACGCCCGACGTGCCTCCGGTGCCCGAGCGGCCGGCCCCCCGCGGGTACGAACGCCCGCCCCAGGGCGACCAGAACTACGTGCCCGACCACGCCGCCGACGTCCTCGCCGATGCGGCCGAACACCACCGCTCGAAGGGTGATCCCTCCTGAACCCCGCACGCCCCGCCGGCCCCGCACCGACCGCCGCACCGCCCCGCTCGGCCGACGACATCCTTGCCGGACTCGACCCCGAGCAGCGCGAGGTCGCCGTCGCCCCGGCCGGCCCCCTCTGCATCCTCGCCGGTGCCGGCACCGGCAAGACACGCGCCATCACGCACCGCATCGCCTACGCGGTCCACTCCGGCGCCCAGCAGCCCCAGCGCGTCCTCGCCCTGACCTTCACGGCCCGTGCGGCGGGGGAGATGCGCACCCGCCTGCGCGGGCTCGGCGTCGCCGGGGTGCAGGCCCGCACCTTCCACGCCGCGGCCCTGCGCCAGCTGCACTACTTCTGGCCGCAGGCCATCGGTGGCGCGGCGCCGGAGGTCATGAGCCACAAGGCGCCGGCCGTCGCCGAGGCCGCCTCGCGGCTGCGCATGCAGTTCGACCGCACGACGATCCGCGACCTCGCCGCCGAGGTCGAGTGGGCCAAGGTCAACCTCCTGACGCCGCAGTCCTACGCGACGCGCGCCCGCGAGGCCCGACGCGAGCCCCCCGGCGTCGACCACACGGCGATGGCGCGCCTCTTCGAGGCCTACGAGGACGTCAAGCAGCGGCGCGGCGTCATCGACTTCGAGGACGTCCTGCTGCTCACCGTGGGCATCCTCGACGAGCGCGACGACATCGCCCGCGCGGTCCGCTCGCAGTACCGGCAGTTCGTCGTCGACGAGTACCAGGACGTCAACGACCTCCAGCAGCGGTTGCTCGACCTCTGGCTCGGCGAGCGCACCGACATCACGGTCGTCGGCGATCCCGCCCAGACCATCTACTCGTTCACCGGGGCCAGCCCACGTCACCTCGTCGGCTTCCCCAAGCGCTTCCGCGGGGCGCACGTCGTGCGGCTCGTGCGCAACTACCGGTCCTCGCCGCAGATCGTCACGCTCGCCAACACCATCGTCGGCTCGGGCACCCAGGCGGCCCGCGAGGGAGCCGTGCGCCTGCAGGCCCAGGGCGAGAACGGCCCCGTGCCCGAGCTGCTGTCGCACGCCGACGACCCGGCCGAGGCCGCGGCGGTCGCCGCGCGCATCCGTGCCCTCGTCGACGACGGCCACGAGGCGGCCGAGATCGCCGTGCTCTTCCGCACCAACGCCCAGTCCGCAGCGTTCGAGTCGGCGCTCACCGATGCCGACGTGCCCTACCTCGTGCGCGGGGGCGAGCGGTTCTTCGCGCGCAAGGAGGTCCGCGACGCCATCCTGCTGCTGCGCGGAGCCGCCCGCAGCGACGACGGCGAGAAGTCGCTCGGCAGCATCACCCGCGACGTCATCACCGGCGCCGGCTGGTCGCCCGAGCCGCCGTCGGGCGGGGGAGCGACGCGTGAGCGGTGGGAGTCCCTGAGCGCCCTCGCCACGCTGGCCGACGACATGACGGCCGCGGCTCCCGAGGCCCGGCTGCCCGAGCTCGTCGCCGAGCTCGACCGGCGCGCCGCCGAGCAGCACGCGCCGGCCGTCCAGGGCGTCACCCTCGCGAGCCTGCACGCGGCCAAGGGTCTCGAGTGGGACACCGTCTTCCTCGTCGGCGCCTCCGACGGACTCATCCCGATCTCGATGGCCGAGGGACCCGACGCGGTCGAGGAGGAGCGTCGCCTCCTCTACGTCGGCCTGACCCGGGCGCGGCGCCGGCTGCTCATCTCGTGGTCGTCGGCGCGCACCCCGGGCGCCCGCCCCACCCGACGCGTCTCGCGCTTCCTCGGGCCGGCCACCGACGTCCTCGGGTCCGGGGCCCGGGCCGAGGCGCGCAGCGGCGGCTCGCGCCGGTCCGCCCCGAAGCAGGCGCGCCTGGCCTTCTGCCGCGGCTGCGGCACCGAGCTGACCACGGCCGCCCAGCGCAAGACGGGCCGGTGCGACGCGTGCCCGCCGACCTACGACGAGGCCACCTTCGAGCGGCTGCGCGTGTGGCGGCTGGCCGTCGCCCGCGCTGCCAGCGTGCCCGCGTACGTCGTCTTCACCGACGCCACGCTGACCGCGATCGCCGAGGACGCGCCCTCCGACGACGCCGGGCTGGCGGCCATCAGCGGCGTCGGGGCCCGCAAGATCGAGCAGTACGGCGCGGACGTGCTCGCCATCCTCGGCGGCGCAGATCCAGAACCACTGCTTGAAAGCCGTTCTGCCGCAAAGGAATCCGCGAATTCTTGAGATCGCGTGAAAAAACTTCGGAAATCTTCGGTAAATGAGTTGTTCGGCAACTCGCGCCCCGCGTACCCTTTAGGACGTCAAGCCCAGTGGCTCAGGTGGCCAGCTGGGGTTCGCGAGACAGAGATAGGAGGGTCGGCCTGATGGACATCACCACGATGACGATGAACGCAGTTTCCTGCGTCCTTTCCGTGCGTCCGCGCGTTGCCGGCCCGATCCGTCTTGCGCACTCCACGTTCGAGGGCCAGGGGACCGCTGTGTCCGCCGCCGTCCAGGGCGGTCGTGTCGCCGATCTCCGCGCCCCGATCACGGGAGACGTCTCGGTCCTCGGCCGCACGTTCGCCCCCGCCTACAAGACCACCGATGTCGTTCGCTCCCGCTCTGGGAGGCCACCGGTCTGACACCCAGACCTCAGCCTCACCTCCAGGCCGCGAACCCGACATCACCGGGTCCGCGGCCTTCGTGTTTCCCCCGGGAAGCCCCCGGACCGATTGCCGCCCCGCACAGCAGTAACCGACACCGCAGCAGCGCGCCCCACCGGGCGCCGGACAGATCAGGGACACAGAGATGACTCCTCGGATGCCGAGCAGCAGGACCGAGACCCGCACCACCGGTGCCGGCCTTCGGACCCGACCCGAGATCAGGACAGACACGAGTGAGCAGGGGCACCCGAAGGGAGCCCCGGAGACGGAGGTGAGAACGATGCAGCTGAGCGAACTGATCGACATGAGGACCGAGGCCGAGCAGGTCGGCGAGACCATCCCGTGCCGCGACTACGACGCCGAGCTCTGGTTCGCCGAGCGACCCGAGGACGTCGAGTTCGCCAAGACCCTCTGCGGGCTGTGCCCCGCACGGGTCCAGTGCCTCGCCGGCGCCCTCGAGCGCCAGGAGCCGTGGGGTGTCTGGGGCGGGCAGCTGCTCGTCCAGGGCGCCGTCGTCGCGAGGAAGCGACCCCGCGGCCGTCCGCGCAAGCACCCCGTGGCCGCCTGATCCCTGTGACGCGACGCGACCCACATGGATCACCGGACCACCACCCACACGACCACCCGCATTCTTCCCAGACGAGGAGACCGTCATGAACCAGCTCGAGATGCTGGCTCGCGACCGGATCAACCAGCGCAGTCAGCGCCAGGAGCGCAGCGGCATCCGTCGCAGCGCCCGGCTGATCGCGCAGGAGATCCGCGCCAGTCGACGCCACGACCAGAAGTGACGCAGGGCCCGGCCGACCGGGACGTCACGACCAGCACCACCTGTTCCACCAGCACGACACAACTGAACGCCAGTGAGCGAGCCGCGGGTGACGCGCACGTCACCCGCGGTTCCGCGTTCCCGGGCTCCGTCCACTCGACGCCCCCGCCCGCCTCCCGCTGAGCCCCACTGCCCGGCCCGACTCTTGTGGCGTGGCTCCCACACGACCCGCGTCCGCGGCGGATACTCGAGGTGAGGAGAAGGGAGATCCCCATGGTCACCTCGCACACCGACGCAGCGCAGGACGCCGCGTCCACCAGCCCCACCGACGCAGCCTCCGCCGACGCCCCCATCGTGTGCGGCTCGTGCGGGCGCGTCACCTCCCGCGCCGAGGCCCTCCTGTCGTGGAGCCGAGGCACCGAGCGCGGCCGCACGACGTGGACGTGCGTGGCCTGCAGCCGCGAGAACGTCCGCTCCATCGAGAGCAAGTTGGACCCTGCCTGGTGGTGAGCCGCAGCTCTCGCGCTCGTCCCTGAGTCGCTTTGCGGCACAGCAGGCTTCGCGGAGTGTGCTTCTTCGCCGAAGCTGACGCATCCGCTCGGGCGGAAGGCCGCTCAGGCTTCGGTGCGGGCGCTCGGGTCCTCGGTGGTCGGCAGCTGCTCGATCGGGGGAAGGTCGGCGCCCGGCAGCAGCGCGTCGACCGCTTCGCGTCCGCGCACGGTTCCGCCGAGCTGCGACAGCACCCCGATGCCCCCGCCCCAGACCCGGTGGATGAGCAGGTACTCCCGCGGCAGGTTGAGCTTGAAGGCGACGGCGTAGTTCGGCTGGCGCGGGTCGTTGATGTGGGCGAAGACCCCGCGGAGCCACTCGCGGCTGAAGGTGAACTCGTCGGTGCGGAAGGGCGCCATGAACGGCTCGAGGTAGTCGAGCAGCCGCCTGGCGTCGATGTCGATGCCCGAGCGGACGAAGCCGAGCTCGCGCAGGCCCTCGAGGACCTCCTCGGCGCTGCCGCTCAGGCCCGTCGTCAGCAGCGGCCCGATCTCGGCGGGCATGCCGCCAGGCAGCCGGTTGACGGCCCCGAAGTCGATGATGCCGAGGCGTCCGTCGGGCGTGATGCGGAAGTTGCCGGGGTGCGGGTCGGCGTGCAGCAGCCCGGCCCGGGCCGGCCCCGCGAGGAGGAACTCGAGGTAGAGCTGAGAGGCGGCGTCGCGCTGCTCCGGTGTGCCCGACTCGATGATGCGCGAGAGTGGCAGGCCCTCGAGCCACTCCGAGACGATGACGTGCTCGGCGCCCTCGACGACGTCGGGCACCGCGAACTCGGGGTCGTCGCGGAACGCGGCCGCGAAGGCCCGCTGCGACTTCGCCTCGAGGCGGTAGTCGAGCTCCTCGGCCATCCGCTCGCGCAGCTCCTCGAGGATCGGGCCGAGCTCGATGCCGGGCACCCAGCCGGCAGCCACCTTGGCGACGCGGGAGATCTGGCGGAGGTCGCTCATGAGAGCCGCGCCGGCACCGGGGTACTGGATCTTGACGGCGACCTCCCGGCCGTCCTCCCACACACCTCGATGCACCTGGCCGATCGAGGCCGAGGCCACGGGCTGGTCGTCGAACGAGATGAAACGGGTGGGCCAGCGGGCGCCGAGGCTCGCTCGCAGCACGCCGTGGACCGAGCTCGTCGGCATCGGCGGCGCGCTGTCCTGCAGCTTGGTCAGCATGACCCGGTAGGGCCCGGAGAGGTCCTCGGGCAGGGCCGCCTCGAAGATCGACATGGCCTGCCCGAACTTCATCGCGCCGCCCTTGAGCTCGCCGAGCACCTGGAACAGCTGCTGGGCCGTGCGCGCCTGCAGCTCGGCGGTGACGATCTCGGCCGGCCGGCCGCCGATGCGCTTGCCGAGGCCGAGGGCGGTGCGACCGGCGAACCCGAGGGGCACGGAGGCGAGCTTGGCCGAGCGCACGACGGCCTTGCGGGGCAGGTCGGTCATCGGGCACCTCCTTGGCGGGGCTCGCGAGGCCGGTCCTTCCGGCACGCTCCCGACTCTAGATGTTCGGGGCCACGGTTCGGACGGACGGCCCCATACCCGGCCTCAGGCAGTGCGGCGGCCCGAGGTGGCTCCTGCGTCCGGGTGGGCGGTGCACAACGGGTGCGGGCTCCAGCGCCGGTGGTCCATCCGCGGCCATGGCAGCCCGACCTCCACGGAGACCCCGCCGGGTAGCACGTCACCGCGCAGCACCCGGCCGGCGAGGAGGGTGACGGCGCCGGCGACCAGCTGGGAGAGCCCGGGTGCGAGGGGCTCGCGCCACGGCGAGGTGCCGGTGACCCGGACGCCGGCCGGCGCCGGGTCGTCGTGGCGCATGGCCTGGGTCAGGACGGTCGGCCAGGCGTCGTCGCGGTCGGTGCGGTGCCGCTCGAGGCACCAGAGGCACGGGCCGGACCCGTCAGCCGTCACGAGCGGGCCCACGCTGGCCGCCGGCCCGGCACCGCTCACCGGCAGGTGCGGGACGCCGTGCCGCAGCCAGACGTCGCCGCGGCGCGGGTCGACGAGGGGTGCGCCGACGAGCACCACGAGGGCTGGGGCGTCGCGACGAGGGTCCGCGACCGCGACGTCGACGTCCGAGCGTTCGCTGACGACGAGGGCGGATCCGGCGTCGACGAGCGCGGTGGCGACGTCGGCGGCCAGGGACGCGTCGCCGTCGACGAGGACGCGGCGTCGGACGGGCGTGGATGACGCGGACGTGGAGGCGACCGATCCGGGGACCTCGACGACGTGGGGGCCTCGCGGCCCCGTGTCGATGACCCGCGCGGCGTCGACGAGGACACCGAGGGATGTGGCGAGCAGGAGGACGTCGCGCCAGCGCCTGCGGGCGACGCCCGCGTCGGCCGCGACGGCGTAGGTCTGCTCGCGCGTCAGGGATCCGTCGAGGCCGGCGAGCAGGGCCGCCTCTTTCGGCGTGACGCCCTCGACGACGGGCGCGCCTGGCCGCAGGCCGAACTGGACCTCGCCGGGCCGACGCACGTAGGGGCGCAGCCACGCCGGCAGGCGGGGACGGTCGGGGACCGGGGAGGGGGACATCGGGACCTCCAGGGCAGCTCGGGCGGTGGACCCGCGCCCTTCGGGCGGGTGTCCGGGTCCGCTCAGGCTGGCAGGCGCACCTCGGGGTGCGAGCGCGTCGTCCACAGGCCCCGGGCGCGCACGAGGGGCGGGACCCGTTCGGGTCCCGCCCCTCGAAGTACGACGTCAGCGACGCCGTCGCGACCTGGTCAGGCCTTGCCCAGAATGCGGTTGAGGTTCGTGCCACAGACGGGGCACTGGCCCTTGGCCATGCGGCGACCGTTGTCGGAAACGACAACCTTGCCCTCGGCCTCGCGCTTCTCCTTGCACTTCACGCAGTAGAACTCGCCCTTGTAGGTCTCGTCAGCCATTGGTGTCTCCTTGTAGATGGCGCCCATCCGACGGGCGCCTCGACTCCTGCAACCCTAGAGCACGCTGAGCACGAAATCATGCTCATCCCCCGCTGGGCGCGCGCGTCGCCGATGAGGTACAAGCCGCCTTGAGCGACGTGCTCGCCCCCTCGCCGACGGCCACAGCGGCGTGAGCACGGCAGGAGCTCGGCAGGAGCACGGCGTGAGCACGGCGTGAGCACGGCAGGAGCACGGCGTGAGCACGACGTGAGCACGGCGTGAGCAGGGCGTGAGCACAAGGCAGTCGGGCACGAGGACCGGCATCGGCGTGAGCCCGGCAGCACCACCTCCCGCGGCCCGCACACCCCGTCGAGTGAGCACTCCGTCACTCCCGCATCAGTGACTCGCGTGAAGGGAGGGATACGTGGGGCTGGCTGCTCACTCGAGGAAGCGGGGCCCGCGGGGGCTGAGTGACGGGTGGGATCGGGTGCTCACTCGACGGGGTGGCGTGGGTCGGGTGTGGTGGGTGCGGGAGGTGTGACGGGTGGGGCAGAGTGCTCACTCGACGGGGAGGCGAGATGCGCGTCGGTGCGAGGTCTGCGGGGTGCGTCGGCGGGTAGGAGAGCCACGCGTGCAGCCGGCCGGCTACCGCGCGTCCGCTGCGTGCTCCCGCCCGCTGTCGGCGGGCTGGCCTAGCCTGCCCCTATGACAGTGGCGTCGCGTGAGGTGGTGCACACGGTGGTCGACGGTGTCGCCGTCGAGGTCCGCCGCAGCCCCCGCCGCCGTCGCACCGTGTCGGCCTACCGGCAGGAGGGCCGCCTCGTCGTCCTCGTCCCGGCGCGGATGAGCCGCGCCGAGGAGGGGGAGTGGGTGCGCACCATGGTCGCCCGCGTCGCGGCGTCCGAGAAGCGGCGGCAGCGCAGCGACACCGACCTGCAGCGCCGTGCCCTCGAGCTGTCCCGCGAGCACCTCGGCGGCCGCGCCGTCCCCTCGAGCGTGCGCTGGGTCGGCAACCAGGCGAGCCGCTGGGGTTCGTGCACGCCGGCCGACGGCACGATCCGCCTGTCCGACAAGCTGCATGGCATGCCGTCGTGGGTCGTCGACTACGTCCTGCTCCACGAGCTCGCGCACCTGCTCCAGCCCGGGCACGGCCCGCAGTTCTGGGCGCTCCTTCAGGGCTACCCCCGGCTCGAGCGGGCGCGCGGCTACCTGCAGGGCGTCTCCGCGGCGGCCGGCCTCGGCCTCAGCGACGAGTGACAGGGCTCCACAGGGGGCGCCTGGGTTCGTTCCCGTGGGGTTCGAACCGACGTGTCAGCCGCGCAGTGCCTGGAGCCCCGCTCGGACGAGCGGCCGCAGCTCGTCGCGCGTGCCCTGGGGCAGGTCGTCGACGGGCCACCAGCGCACGTCGAGCGACTCGTCGCTGACGCGGGCCCGGGCCCCGCTGGGCACCACCGCGGCGAACCGCACGTCGAGATGCTCCCGGCACGTTCCGAAGTCGCCGACGAGCTCGTGCCGGTCGAGCTGGACGATCCCGGGCAGCACGAAGAGCCCGTCGATGCCGGACTCCTCCGTGGCCTCGCGACGCGCGGCGTGCCACACCGAGGCGTCGCCGGGCTCGTAGTGCCCGCCGAGCTGGAACCACGCCAGCGCCCGGCGGTGGTGGGTGAGCAGCGTCGACGTGCCGCCCGCGTCGAGGACGACGACGCTCCCGGTCAGGTGTGCCGGAGGTCCCTGCTTGCTCATCGCGTCGGGGTGGGCGGCCAGGTGCGCGAGGAACTGCTCGCGCAGGCACTCCTGTCCGGCGTCGGGGGCCTCCCACGCCTCGAGCCGCGCGACGGCGTCGGCTCGAAGGCGCAGCCAGGCGTCGGCGACCCCGGCGGAGCCGTCCATCTCGTGAGCCCGTGCCGACTCCGTGTGCCGAGCCGCGGTCACCGCGTCGGGCCGGGCTCGTCGCCGGTCTCGTGGCCGGTCTCATCGCCGGGCTCATCGCCGGACGCGCCGGACGCCCCGGGCGCGTCCGTCCCACCGTCCCGGCGCTCGCGGTCGGCGTCCTCGAGGATGCCGCGCAGGACGGCGTCGAGGTCACCGAGCTCGCCGACGCCCGCACGCTCGTCGGGACTCGCAGCCGGGCCTGCGTGGACCCGCTCGACGTAGCCGATCGGGTCATCGAGGTCGGCCGACGTGGGGGCGAGGTCGGGGTGGGCCCAGCGACCGTCGCGCAGCTCGGCACCGCCGGCGCTCTCCAGAGCAGCCCAGAGGTTCGCGGCGTCGCGCAGCCGTCGCGGACGCAGCTCGAGGCCGACGAGCCCGGCGAACGTCTTCTGCGCCGCGCCGCCGACCCGACGCCGGCGGATCGTCTCGGCGAGGGCGGCCGACTGCGGCAGGTGCCGTGCGGTGGCGCGGTCGGTGACGTGGTCGACCCAGCCCTCGGCGAGGGCGAGGAGCGTCTCGAGCCGGTCGAGGGCTGCCTGCTGGGCGGTCGTGGGCTGGGGCCGGAACAGGTTGCCCTGCAGGGCCGCTCGCAGCGCCTCGGGGTCGGAGGGGTCGATCGTCGACAGCGCCGACTCGATGGCGTCGGTGTCGATGGTGATGTTGCGGGCGTAGTCGGACACGGCCGACAGCAGCTGCGGCCCGAGCCACGGCACCTCGGCGAAGAGCCGGATGCGGGCGGCCTCACGGACCGCGAGGTAGAGGCGCACCTGCGCGACGTCGATCTCGAGGGAGTCGGCGAGGGCCGCCACGTTGCCCGGCAGCAGCGCGACGAGGCCGGGCTCGGTCAGGGGGAGCCCGACCTCCGTGCCGCCCACGACCTCGGTGGCCAGCGTGCCGACGGCCTGGCCGAGCTGCGCCGAGAACATCTGCCGGCTGAGGTTGCCGAGCATCGGGGCCCACTGGTCGACCATGGCGCGCGGGTCGAAGCCGGCCGGCAGGCCGGGCGGAAGCGCGTCGCCGAACGCCTCGGGGCCGAGCTCGCCGACCTGCTTGCGCAGCGCCTCAGACGTCGCGGCCGTGACCCCGTCGGAGACGGGCTCGATGAGCTCGAACCAGCGGGGCATCGTCGCCTCGACCCATTCGGCCCGGCTCAGGCCGGTGGCCCGCCAGGCCGGCGTCGACAGCGTCGTCTGCTCGTCGAGCCACAGCGAGGCGACCGACACGGCGTCGACGACCGCGCGGGAGGCGGCCTCGTCGTGCACGTCGTTGCCCTCGGCGGCGCTCACGTGCTTGCGGGCGACGTCGGTGGCGAGGTCGCGCGAGCCGGTGGGGGAGTCCTGGGCTGCCATGAAGCTGCCGAGCTGGGCGCGCATCGCCGCCTGGGTCGCGGGGTCGGTGAGGTCGACGCCCATGCTGCGCATCGCCTCGGCGAGCTCGGGGTTGCCCGCGGCCTCGCCGAGGACGTGCTCGAGCATGGCGTTGAGGTCACCGGTGGGCAGGCCACCCGTGGGCAGGTCACCGCCGTCGCCCGGTCGGCGCAACGGCAGCCCGAACGGGCTCTCGGCACCGAAGAGGCTCGACGGGTCGGACGGCACCGAGGGCATCGACGCCTCCGCGTCGGACGAGAGACCCTCGTCGCGGCCCTGCTCGTGCTGCTCAGCCTGCTCGTCGCCCGGTCGCTCGACGGGTGCGTCGCCGTGCACGTCGTCCTGTCCGTCGTCCTTGCGGGGGCCCTGGTCGTCGGCCATCCTGCTCATCCCCATCGCCGCTGTCGGTTGTCTCTCCAAGACAACCACGGACGCGTCCGGTTGGTTCCCCCACCGTCGCGCACAGCGGGCGCATCCCACGGCCGGGCAGCATACGATGGCCCGCGTGACGGTCACCCTTGCCGAGATCCGCGAGGCACCCCTGTCGGTCGACGAGGTGCTCGCGAGCGTGTCCGACCCCCGCGCGGGCGGCACGTGCCTCTTCGTGGGAACCGTCCGCGACCACGACGGCCCGGCCGACGCTTCCCCGGACGAACCGGAGGCCAAGGGCGTCAGCCACCTCGACTACACGGCGCACCCGCAGGCCGCCGACGTCGCGCGCGAGCTCGCCGAGAAGCTCGCGGCTGAGGGCCGGGTTGTGCGGATCGCCGTCGTGCACCGCGTCGGCTCCCTCGAGGTGGGCGACGTCGCGGTCGTCGTCGGCGTCAGCGCCGAGCACCGCGGCGAGGCGTTCGAGGTGTGCCGTGCCCTCATCGACGAGTTCAAGGCGAGCGTCCCCATCTGGAAGCACCAGCAGTTCACCGACGGAGCCGACGAATGGGTCGGACTGCCGTGAGGACCATCAAGCGGGTGCCGGCCGAGCAGCCCGGCACGTTCCCCGGCGCGCCCTCCGACGGCTCGGGTCCGGGCCGCGCGGGCGTGGCACCCGGCGACGACGGCCGCCTGACGCGTGGCAACAAGGTCGTCCTCGGGCTCTTCTTCGCCTTCCTCGTGGCGATGGTCGTCGGCTCGCTCGTACACCTGCCGTACGCCGTCATGAGCCCCGGCCCGACCCAGGACACGCTCGGCGTCTCGGCCGACGGCAAGAAGACCCCGATCATCTCTGTCTCGGGGCTGCCCACGTACCCCACCGACGGCGCCCTGCGGTTCACGACGGTCCGCGTCGAGGGTGGGCCCGGCTACCCCGTCGACCTGTGGGACGTCCTGCGCGCGTGGATCGACCCGGCCCGCGACGTCTACCCGGTCGACGACGTCTTCGACCCGAAGGTCAGCGAGGAGCAGGTCGCCGAGGAGAACGCCGTCCAGATGGCCGGCTCGCAGGAGGAGGCCACCGCCGTGGCCCTGCGTGCGATCGGCAAGGACGTGCCGACGCACATCGTCATCGCCCAGCTGAGCGAGCAGTCCAAGGCCAAGGACCTGCTCAAGCCCAAGGACCGCATCGTCCGTGTCGGCGACACCGAGATCACCTCGGCCGACGACGTCCGCACCGCGCTGCAGCAGCACCGCCCCGGCGACACCGTCGAGCTGACGGTCGTGCGCGACGGCAAGGACGTCACCGTCAGCGTCCCGACGATCGAGGGCCAGGGCGGGCGCACCGCGCTCGGCGTCGTCCTCAGCCTCGAGCACGACTTCCCGGCCACGATCAAGATCGACGCCGGCTCGATCGGCGGCCCGTCCGCCGGGCTGATGTTCAGCCTCGGCATCTACGACAAGCTGACTCCCGGTGCGCTCGCCAACAACCACCAGATCGCCGGCACCGGCACCATCGACGACAGCGGCAAGGTCGGCCCGATCGGCGGCATCCGCCAGAAGCTCGCCGGCGCCCGCGCCGACGGCGCCACGTGGTTCCTCGCTCCGGCGGACAACTGCGACGAGGTCGTCGACCACGTGCCCGACGGCCTGAACGTCGTCAAGGTGTCGACCTTCGACCAGGCCAGGAGTGCCGTCGAGGCGATCGCCGGCGACAAGACGGGTTCGCTGCCGCACTGCTGAGCGGGCGCCGACCGGGCGGGCGCCTGTCGCCGACAGGGCGCTGACCGGTGTGGGCGGATCTGGCCGTGCCGAGCGGGCGGGCCGAGGGCCGGGGTCAGTCCGCCAGCGTGGAGCGCAACGCCTCGACGAGGCCCGGCGCCAGGTCGCGCCCGGTGGCCACGGCGTCGTCGGAGTCGTGCTCGCGCTGACGCAGCAGGCAGATCGAGGAGCCGTCGCGCAGCACCGCGACGAGCAGTCGTACGTCCTTGCGGTCGGGGTGGGAGGCGAGCGCCTCGACGGCGTCGTCGGGCCGGCCGGGCAGGTCGCGCTCGGCCTCGGGCGGCACGACCATCCGCTCGATGGCGAAGGCGCAGCCGTCGACCTCCGCCGGCCAGGCGATCCGGCCGAGCAGCGTCTCGAGCGAGCTCGTCTGCGGCAGGCCCTCCTGCTCGATGGCGGTGAGGGCGCCCTCGGCGAGGTCCGAGGGGCCCATGCCGGCGCGCAGCTGCGGCTCGCGCTCGAGCAGGTCGGCGGTGCGCACGAGCGCGAAGAGCCGGGCGGGCTGGTCCCAGCCGGACGCGGCGACGTGGCGCTCGGTGTCGAGGGCGGCGACGGAGAGGGGATCGATGACGGGCTGGGAGGTCACGCGTCCATGCTGCCGCATCACGCCGCGACCGCCGCCCCCGGACCCGCCCCGAGCGACGCCGAGTCACGGTGCGGTATCAGCTCGGCGGACCGCACGGGTCGCCGGGTTATGGTTTGGCTGGCGGCCCCGGCCGCTGCCGTCGGCGGAGCCGAACCCGCCCGACCGCCCTGCCCGCCCCAGCACCCGAGGCAACTCCACGTGAGCGACAGCAACTTCGGTCCACCGCCCCGCAACTTCGACGACGACGCGGGCCCGCCGCGGCGTCCCGACGGCCCGACGCTGGCGCCCGCGCGGCGGCCGCTGGTCACCGCGCTCGTCGTGGCCGGGGCCCTCGTCGTGGTCCTCGCGATCGCGGCCCAGTTCTGGACCGAGGTGCTCTGGTACCAGTCGGTCTCCTTCTCTTCGGTCTTCACGACGCAGCTGGTGACCAAGGTCGTCCTCGGCGTCCTCGGCGGCCTGCTCACCGCGGCGGTCGTGTGGTCGAGCATCCACGTCGCCTACCGCACGCGACCGATCTACGCGCCATCCCCCGACACCCAGGCGATGGAGCACTACCGCCAGCTCGTCGAGCCGATGCGGCGCACCGCGACGGTCGCGGCCCCGCTCGCGATCGGCCTCTTCGCCGGCCTGTCCGCCGCGACGCAGTGGGACACCTTCCTGCTGTGGCGCAACGGGTCCCCGTTCGGCACCACCGACCCCGAGTTCGGGCTCGACGTCGGCTTCTTCGTCTTCGACCTGCCGTGGATCAACTTCGTCATCGCGTTCCTCACGATGATCCTCGTCATCGGCTTCATCACCGCGGCCTTCACGCACTACCTCTACGGCGGCATCGTCGCGAGCCAGAAGATGCGCTCGACGCAGGCGGCCCGGGTGCACCTGTCGGTCATTGCCGCGGCCCTCGTTCTCGTGCGCGGCGTCGCCTTCTGGGTCGACCGCTACAACCTGGCCACCGCGCAGAGCACGAAGGTCACCGGCATCCAGTACACGCAGGCGCACGCCGACATCCCGACCAAGGGGATCCTCGCGCTGGCCGCCGTCATGTGCGCGCTGATGTTCCTCACCGTCATCTGGACCCGGTCCTGGCGCCTGCCGGTCGTCGGCGTCGCGGTGCTGGCCGTCATCGTCGTGGCTGTCGGCGGCATCTACCCGGCGCTCATCCAGTCGCTCAAGGTGCGCCCGTCGGAGAAGTCGCTCGAGGTGCCGTACATCCAACGCAACATCGAGGCGACGAGGGCGGCGTACGGCTTCGACCAGATCAAGGTCGAGCCCTACGACACCAAGACCGTGGCGCAGCCGAACGCCCTGCGCAGCGACGCCGCCACCGTCCCCGGTATCCGCCTCATCGACCCGAACATCGTCAGCCCGACGTTCAAGCAGCTCGAGGCGAGCAAGGGCTACTACCAGTTCGCCGACGTCCTCGACGTCGACCGGTACAAGATCGACGGCAAGTCGCAGGACACCGTCATCGCCGCCCGCGAGCTCGACCTCAACGGCGTGCCCGAGGGACAGCGCAACTGGCTCAACGACCACACGGTCTACACCCACGGCTACGGCGTCGTCGCGGCCAAGGGCAACACCCGCGACGACGACGGCGCACCGACGTTCTTCGAGTCCCAGATCGGCACCCAGGGCGCCCTGGGCACGTACGAGCCGCGGATCTACTTCGGCGAGTACTCGCCCGACTACTCGATCGTCGGCGGTGGCAAGAAGGAGTTCGACTACCCGGACCCCAAGGGCACCGGGCAGATCCAGTACGCCTACCAGGGCACGGGCGGCGTCCAGCTCGACGGGCTGCGCCGGCTCGCGTACGCGATCAAGTACCGCGAGATCAACTTCCTGCTCTCCGACGCCGTGACGAACGACTCCCGCATCCTCGACTACCGCACGCCGCGCGAGCGCGTGCAGCGCGTCGCCCCGTGGCTGACGCTCGACGGCAACGCCTACCCGGCGGTCGTGGACGGCCGGGTGCTGTGGATCCTCGACGGCTACACGACCTCGGCCAACTACCCCTACTCGCAGACGACGACCCTCGATGCCGCCACCGAGGACGCCGTGACGAGCACGCGCACCGCGGTCCGCGCCGTGCAGGGTGGTCAGGTCAACTACGTGCGCAACTCGGTCAAGGCCACCGTCGACGCCTACGACGGCTCGGTCACGCTCTACCAGTGGGACGAGAAGGACCCGATCCTCAAGGCCTGGATGTCGATCTTCCCGGGCACGGTCAAGCCGTTGTCCGACATCAAGGGCTCGCTCATGGAGCACCTGCGCTACCCCGAGGACCTCTTCAAGGTCCAGCGGCAGCTGCTGCAGAAGTACCACGACAACGACGCCAACTCCTTCTACGGCGGCCAGAACTTCTGGCAGGTGCCGGAGGACCCGTCGCAGACCGAGTTCGTCCAGCCGCCCTACTACCTCTCGCTCGCCATGCCCGGCCAGTCGAGCCCGGCGTTCTCGCTGACCTCGACGTTCATGCCGACCGGCGACCGGAACGTCCTGTCGGGCTTCCTCGCCGTCGACGGCGACGCCGGTTCGCAGGCCGGCAAGAAGTCACCCCAGTACGGCACGATGCGGCTGCTCGAGACCACGGGCGGTACCGTCAACGGCCCGGGCCAGGTGTACAACGCCATGCGCAGCTCGGCGGTGTCCTCCAAGGACCCGGAGCTGCCGACCACCCTCGCGCAGTACATCGGCACGACGAACTCGAATGGCAACTCGGTCATCTTCGGCAACCAGCTGACGCTGCCGGTCGGTGGCGGCCTGCTCTACGTCCAGCCGATCTACTCCCAGGCCAAGGCGCAGTCGGGCTCCTACCCGCGCCTCGTCGCCGTCGCCGTCTCGTTCGGCAACAAGATCGCCTGGGCCGGATCGCTCGACCTCGCCCTCAACGACCTCTTCGAGGGGCAGTCGGGCGCGTCGGCCGGTGACACCGGCACGAACACGCCGTCGACGCCGGGCACCGGCAGCACGCCGACCCCGACGCCCACCGGCACGTCGACGCCGAACCCGACGACGTCACAGCCGGCTCCGACGGGCACGCCCGACGCTGCCGCGCTGGCCCAGGCGATCAAGGACGCCCAGGCGGCCTACACCGAGGGGGAGGCGGCGCTCAAGCGTGGCGACTTCGCGGCCTACGGGCAGGCACAGACGCGTCTCGAGCAGGCGCTGCAGCGGGCGGCGGCCGCCGCTCCGAAGAGCACCGCGACGAAGAGTCCCTGAGGCGCCACGCCCTTCACGGCGCAGCCGGTCTGAGGCGAACAGCACTGGGGCAGCACCTGATTCGGGTGCTGCCCCAGTGCCGTTCCGTCTTCGACCAGCGATTCTGTGGCGCGCGGACGGGCGGTCCCAGGGGCGTCAGCAGGCCGATTTGGTCTTTCCCGGGGGAGTCGTCTAGGGTTAAGGCATACCGACGCGGGGTGGAGCAGCTCGGTAGCTCGCCGGGCTCATAACCCGGAGGTCGCAGGTTCAAATCCTGCCCCCGCTACCATGTGATGTCTCAAGACATCGGCGACAGTGGCCCTACGGAAACGTAGGGCCACTGTTGTTTTTTCTGTGGTGTTGTGGCTGGTAGTCGCGGGTGGGGTCGAGGGTCAGCTCGCGCAGGATCTCGCCGGTGGCGGCCTCGACGATGGTGATGTCGAGGTCTTGGACCAGGAGCCGGACGTAGGTCCCGACGTGGGTCCGGCCGACGCCGATGTGGTGCAGGCGCCCGTTGTGGCGCAGGGTGAGGTTGCCGGTCTTGGACACGCGGTCGACGCGGACGCGGTCGTGGGTGTCGCTGCTGCGGTCGCCGGGGCCGGCCTTCGGACGGGCGGTGTAGGCGGCGTGCGGGGTGGCGCGGTGCTGCAGCGAGCGGTGCGGTCGGTGCTGGTTGTACAGACTGCAGAAGAGGTCGACCAGGGCCTGCAGCTGGGCGATGGTGGCCGGCTGCTGGGGTTGGGCGCGGAGCCACTTCTTCAGGGTCTGCTGGAAGCGTTCGACCTTCCCGCAGGTGGTGGGGTGGTTGGGGCGGGAGTTCTTCTGGGTGATCCCCAGCCGGCGCAGCTCGGCCTCGAGCTGGCTGCGGCCGCCACGGCCGCCGGCGAACCGGACGGTGTACACCATGCCGTTGTCGGTCAGGGTCGAGGCGGGGTGCCCGTGCTCGGCCGCCGCGGCGGTGAAGCTGGCCAGCACGATCGCCCCGGTGATCCGGGCGTGGGCGGTGACGTGCAGGGCGTAGCGGGAGTGGTCATCGAGCCAGGTGAGGATCTCGGCGTCGGTGCCGGGGCGCCCGTCCGGTTGGGTGAGGCGGTAGTGCGTGAAGTCGGACTGCCAGGTCTCGTTCGGCTGCTCGGCCTCGAACCGGATGTAGGAGGACTTCGGCCGTTTGGCGGGTTGCGGCGTGACGGCGGCATGGCGCACCAGGATGCGGTGGGCCGTGGCCCGGGAGATGACGAGGTGGTGGTGTTGGCGCAGGTGCCAGCACAGCGTGTCGGCGCCGGCGTCGAGGCCCGCGTCGGTCAGGTCCTTGCGCAACGCCAGCACGAGCGCGACGGTGCTGTCGGGGATGGCACGTGGGGTGGTGAGCGGGCGGCGTGACCTGGGCTCGAACGCCGCCTCACCCTCCTGCTCGTAGCGGCCCTTGAGGCGGTACACCCAGGAACGGTGCACCCCGTACCGGGCGGCCACCTCGGCCACGGTCTGACCTTCGGTGAGCAGGGCCGTGATCACCAGACGCGCCTTCGACATGGCTGAGCATCAGCCGCGCCCGCCCTGTCGCCGATGACCCGAGACACGGTGTCGCCGATGTCTTGAGACACCTGTCGCGCATGTCCTGAGACTGGACACTGCCCCCGCTACCAATCGCGTCAGGCGAGACGAAGGCCCGGACCATCTGGTCCGGGCTTTCGTCGTTCCGGTCCACCGGGGTTTCCGTGACGGGGAACCGGTCGGCGGCGTCCGGCGTCCCTCACCCGTGGCACCTGACGAGCGAAGCGACCTCGACCGTCCCGGTACGTCCGACCCGTCCGTCGGCGCCCCGCCGGGCGCAACGGGTCCGGCCCGACCGGGCCTCGGGTCACGCGTCGTCGGCAGCGCCGTCGGCATCCTCCCGGGAGGGCGCCCGATGCGCGGCACGCTCGTGCGCGCGGTCCCCATGCCGTGGGTCGAGGGTCCCACCGCCACCGACACCGTCTACCCCAACGGCACGCGTCCGGTCGTCGTCGGCTACGTGCTGCTCGCGCTCCTGCTCAGCATGCTCTGCCTGGGTCTGGCTGCGCCGCTGCTGCTGGGGCTGCAGGCGGCGGCGCGCAACATCCGGGGTTTGCCGGTCGCCTGAGGGCCGCTGGTCAGTCCTGGGCGGCGCGCGCCGCAGCGATGACCGTCGTGAGCGAGCGGTGCAGCTCCTGCAGCTGCGACACGTCCATGCCGAGCCGAGCGATGACCTGGGGCGGCACGCCGAGGGCCTGTTCGCGCAGGCCTCGCCCCGCCGGTGTCAGCGTCACGTGCAGGGCCCGGTCGTCGGTGGGATGCGGGTCGCGGCGCACGAGCCCGGCACCCTCGAGTCGGCGCACGAGGGGGGACACGGTCGCCGGCTCGAGGCTGAGCAGGTCGCCGATCTCCTTGACCGTCAGGGGAGCCCGCTCCCAGAGCGCCAGCAGGACGAGGTACTGCGGATGGGTCAGCCCGAGCGGCTCGAGCACCGGCCGGTAGAGACCGATGACGTTGCGCGCCGCGACCGCGAGCGCGAAGCACACCTGCTGGTCGAGGCGGAGCAGGTCGTCGGGGGAGTGCGGCTCCGAGCCACCCGACGTCCCTGGCGTCGTGGTGGCCCCGGGGCGCTCCGTGCGGGTGGCGTCGTGCTCGGGTGCCGTCACAGCGTCTCCTGTCCTCGTGGCTCTCCGGACAGGATAGTATGTGCACTAATCATCAGTGCACTAACGATCTTTCCGAGGTGGTCCTCCATGCCGCGATCCTCCCGCAGGGGGCGCCTGTCGCTCGCCTACCGCGTCGGCTACGCCCTGCGCATGTTCGGGCTGTCGATCTTCGGCCCGGCGCAGCTCGGGGAGAGCAACGACCCGAAGGAGCGGCTGCGCCGCGAGCGGGCCGCGCGCGAGGCCGCGGCTGCCGCCACCCGCGGCGGGGACCCGCGCTGACGACCCGCGCCGACGCCGCGCGACGCGTCGCGCTGGCGGCGGCCTGACGCGTCGTCGCCCGTCCCGTCCGCGGGTCCCTGGGGTGGTCGCGGGTGCTCTCAGGTGCGGCTGGTGACGAGGCTCGTCGCGGGCAGCTCGAACCAGCGCAGGTGGTCGAAGTCGACGTCGACGCTGCCCGCGTCGCACGTCACCGGGCGCGCGTCGGCGAGGACGCGTCGTGCCTCGGCGAGGTGCTGCTCCAGGGCCTCCTCGCCGAGCCGGTCCGCGTGCCGCGGGTAGCGCAGGCCCTCGGGTCCGAACGAGACGTCCCGCAGGCGCAGCGGCGGCTCGACCGGGCCGCTGCGGTGGCGCCAGAGCCCCGTCGCGGGCTCGAAGGAGTAGTCGCCGAGGAGGCGCCAGCCGTCTCGGGCCACGAGGCGGACCGCCTCGATGACGTAGTCCGCCACGGCGTCGGAGATGAAGTAGTTGAAGTTGATGCGCACCCACCCGGGCTTGATGCCCTCGCAGCCGCGCCCGATCTCGCGCTCGAACTCCTGCGAGCGCTCGAGGTCGATACCGAGCAGGTGGTGGCCGTAGGGCCCGGCGCACGAACAGCCGCCGCGCGACTGGATGCCGAAGAGGTCGTTGAGCACCGCGACGACGAAGTTGTGGTGCAGGTACGGGCCGTCCGGGGCGCGCACGACGAACGAGACGATCGACAGCCGTTCGGCGTCGAGGTTGCCGAGGATCTCGATGGCCGGCTCCTGCGTCCAGGCCGTGACGGCTCGCCTGAGGAAGACGTCCTCGCGGGCTCGGATGGTGTCGACCCCGACGGCCTCCTTGAGTGCGAAGACGAGCCCGGCGCGGATCGACTCGACGATGGCCGGTGTGCCGCCCTCCTCGCGGTGGACGGGGTCGGCGAGGTAGTCGTGCGCGGTGGGGTTGACGTAGGCCACGGTTCCGCCGCCCGGGACGTCGGGGACGCGGTTGGTGAGCAGCTCGCGGCGGACGACGAGCACGCCCGGCGTGGCCGGCCCGCCGATGAACTTGTGCGGGCTGAGGAAGATGGCGTCCTTGTGGGCGAGATCGCCGGCGACGCCACGACCACCGCGTCCGTACATCTCGATGTCGACGTACGGCCCGGCGGCCGCGAAGTCCCAGAAGGCGAGGGCGCCGTGCTCGTGCAGGAGCGTCGAGATGGCATCGGTGTCGGTGACGATGCCGGTGACGTTGCTCGCCGCGGAGAACGAGCCGATGCGCACCGGCCTCTCGGCGTACTGCTCGAGCCGGGCGCGCAGGATCGCGAGGTCGACGTGGCCGTCCAGGTCCTGTGGGATGACGACGACGTCGGCGACGCACTCGCGCCACATCACCTCGTTCGAGTGGTGCTCGTAGGGGCCGATGAAGATGACCGGGCGCTGGTCGGTGGGCACGAGATCGCTGGCGTGCCAACGGTCCTCGAAGTTGGACGGCACCCTCAGCCCGAGGATGCCGACGAGCTTGTCGATGGCGCCCGTGCAGCCGGACCCTGCGAAGACGACCACGGTCTCGTCGTCGCCGCCCACCGCGTCGCGGATGGTTCGCCGGGCGTCCTCGCGCAGCCGCGTCGTCTGCAGGCCGGTGCCGGAGCTCTCGGTGTGGGTGTTGGCGTATCGGGGGAGCACCTCGTCGCGGACGAAGTCCTCGATGAACGACAGCGCGCGACCTGACGCCGTGTAGTCAGCATAGGTGACGCGGCGCGGGCCGTAGGGCCCGACCATGACCTGGTCGTCGCCGATGACGGAGGCCCGGATCGTCGCGAGCAGCGACTCGGATGACTCGTTGGTGGTGCCGTTCATGCAGTAACCATACTCTGAGTCATGCTAAACCGGCAAAGCATAACCATGAGTTTTGGAATGTGGTGCCGGACAGACGACTGGGCGCCCCGGAGGCCGAGGCGCCCAGCGTGCAGCCGGTGGGGCTGCCGCGCTCGCTACTTGCCGCTGACGCAGACGACCGTGCCCTTGCCCCCGGTGCTGTCCGCCGCCGTGTACGCGCTGTTGGCGCCGTGCTGGTCGCACAGGTCCAGCGCCGCCTTCTCGGACGTCTCGGCGTCCTTGGCCACGAAGGTCACCTTGCCGAGCGAGTCGGCGGAGCTGCACTCGACCTGCTTGAAGTCGTCCGAACCGTCCGCCGCGACGCACTGGCCGACGGCGACGCCGTGCGTCGGGTCGTCGGCCAGCATGTAGCCCAGGCCGAACTTCACGGCGAGCAGGACGACGACCGTGCCGAGCGCCGACAGGATCTTCTTGCGCTTCGAGCCCGAGCCGGAGGTGCTCTTCGGCGCCTCGGCGCCCTGCGGCGCCGGCGGGACAGGCTGGGCAGCGGGCTGCGTGGTCGCCGGCGCGCCGTCCGGCGTGGTGGCGGGGGTGCCGGCCGTGGCGGGCGCGTCGGGCGTGGCGGGCGCCGCGGGCGTCGCGGGCGCGTCGGGCGCCGACGGCGTCACGTCGGAGGTGGGCTGCTCGGGCATGGTGAATCGCTCCTCATGGAGAAAGTTGTGACCCCTGGTGGTGGCCGCGTCGCGGCCCCGACGGCGGCGTGCGCGGTCGGCCAGCAGATCATGGCGGGTCGGGGCGCCCCGCGGTGCCCGGATGCGGCCAGGACCGATAACGACTTCGCAAAAGTTGTCGCATAGGGTCGAGCGCGTGACGTCGATCTCCTACCCGCTCGCGGAGCACACGCTGGCCAACGGCCTGCGCGTCATCGTCAGCGAGGACCACGCCGTGCCCAACGTCGCCGTCAACCTCTGGGTCGGCGTCGGTTCACGCCACGAGGCGCCCGGACGCACCGGCTTCGCCCACCTCTTCGAGCACCTGATGTTCCAGGGCAGCCGCAACGTCGCGTCGGGAGAGCACTTCTCGGCGCTCATGGACGAAGGGGCGCGCCTCAACGCGACGACGTGGTTCGACCGCACGAACTACTTCGAGACCGTCCCCACCGGCGCCCTCGACCTCGCACTCTGGCTCGAGGCCGACCGCCACGGCTACCTCCTCGACGCCGTCAACCAGGAGAACCTCGACAACCAGCGCGACGTCGTCAAGGAGGAGAAGCGCCAGCGGTACGACAACGTCCCGTACGGCACGGCCCTGATCGACATCTACGCGACGGCGTTCCCGGCCGACCACCCCTACCACCACCCGACGATCGGGTCGATGGAGGATCTCGACGCCGCGACCGTCGAGGACGTCCACGCCTTCTTCCGCGCCCACTACGGCCCGAACAACACCGTCCTGACGCTCGTCGGCGACGTGACGCCGGAGGACGGGTTCGCCGCGGCGGAGCGGTACTTCGGCCACCTGCCCGCCATCGAGCTGCACGAGCGGCCGCGTCTGCCGCAGCTGGCCCCGCTCTCCGCGCCGGCGCGCCTCGACCGCGTCGGCGACGTGCCGAACGACCGCCTCTACGTCGCCTTCCGCCTGCCCGTCGACACCACGCCCGAGTACCACGCGTGCCAGGTCGCGGTCGACGTGCTCGGCGGCCTTGCGAGCTCGCGGCTCATCCGGCGCCTCGTGCGGCGCGACGAGACGGCTGTGGCCGTCGGGGGCTGGACGATGGGGCTCGTGGACGGCGTCGGGCTCGGTGCGTTCACCGTCGACGTCGCCGAGGGGGCCGACGTCGAGCGCATCGAGGAGGTCCTCTGCGAGGAGATCACCGCGCTCGCCGAGCACGGCCCCGACGCCGAGGAGATGGAGTCGGTCGTCGCCGACACGGAGCGCTCGTGGCTCAGCGCCCTCGCCAGCATCGAGGAGCGCGCCGACCACATCAGCCACCACGCCCTGCTGACCGGCGACCCCGGGTACGTCAACGCGTTCGTCGACCACGTGCGGGCCGTGACCCCCGACGAGGTCCGTGCCGTGACGGCCGCCTGGCTCGCCCCCGAGTCGCGGGCCGTCGTGCGCTACCTCGCCGAACCCGGGGCCACTGCGGGCGACGAAGGGGAGGCGGCGGCATGAGCACTCCCACCCCCGACGCCACCAGCGTCGACCCCACCAGCACCGTCGCGCGTCCGACCGTCGACCCACCCCAGCCGTGGACGTTCCCCGAGCCGGTGACCCACGACCTGCCCAACGGCCTGCACCTCGTCACCTACGACGTGCCCGGCCAGTACGTCCTGTCGGTCCGCCTCGGCCTGCCGGTGTCGCTGCGCGACGAGCCGCGCGACCGCGAGGGTGTCGCGACGATCATGGCGCGCACGCTCGACGAGGGCACCGAGCAGTACACCGCCGACGAGTTCGCGCGCCTGCTCGAGCGCAAGGGCGTCGGGTTCGGCGCGGGACTGTCCGACGCCGGCCTGTCGGTCGACCTCGACGTCGTCAAGGGCAACCTCGAGCCGGCCCTCGACCTGCTGCGCCAGATCCTCACCGAGCCGGTCTTCCCGCAGTCCGAGGTCGCGCGCCAGGTGCGCACCCGGCTCTCGGAGATCGAGCAGGAACGCTCCGTGGCCGCCCATCGGGCGATCCTCGAGTTCGTCCGCACCTTCTACGACGTCGACGACCGCGCGTCCCGCCCCACCGGTGGCACCCGCGAGACCGTCTCGGCGATCACCCGCGACGACGTCGTGGCCTTCCACGCCGAGCACGTCGTCGCTGCCGGCGTCACGATGGTCGTCGCCGGCGACCTCGGGGGTCTCGACGTGCCCGCCCTCGTCGAGGTCGCGCTCGGCGGCTGGCAGCACGGGCCGCGCGAGCGGGGCAGGCTCCTCGACACCGCCGCCACCCTGGCCGGGGACCGTTCTCGCGTCGTCTTCGTGTCGCGGCCCGGCTCGGTGCAGACCGAGCTCGTCGTCGGGGCTCCCGGACCAGACCGGTCGGTCGAGGGCGGCTGGGCACCGTTCCCGGTGCTCGGCTTCGTCCTCGGCGGGTCACCGAACGCGCGCGTCGACGCCGTGCTCCGCGAGGAGAAGGGCTACACGTACGGCATCCGGTCCAGCTTCCGTCCACGACGCCGGGGCGGCCTGTTCCTCACGACCGGCTCGGTGCGCTCCGACTCCACCGAGGACGCCGTTCGCACGCTGCTGGAGATCCTGGGTGGCGGCTCGACCGGGTTCAGCGACAAGGAGATCCGCTCCGGCGTCGACTTCATCTCGAAGACCGCGCCCGGGCGCTACGCCACCGCCGACGCCATCGCCGACGAGGCCGTCGGCATGGCGCTCGACGGGCGCACCACGGCCTTCACGACCGAGAACCTCCGCGACCTCGCCACCGTCGACGCCGCCCGCGTCGACGCCGCGTTCCGGCGCTTCGCCGCCGAGGCCGGGATCACGGGCGAGGGCCCCGGTGCGGGATGGACGATCGTCCTCGTCGGTGACGCCGACGCGCACCTCGACGCGATCCGCGGGCTCGGTCTCGGCGAGGTCACCGTGGTGCGCGACGCCGCCCGCTGAGGCCCCACCTGGCGGGGGCCACCGGGCGGACCGACCCTGGCGGGGGCGACCGGGCGGACCCACCTGCCGGGAGCCGCTCGCCCGGCGTCAGGCGAGCGGCTGCTCGAGCACGTAGTCGTCCTCGTACTGACCTCCGACGAGGAAGCGCTTGGCGCCGACGCGCTCGAAACCGCTCTTGGCGTAGAAGCGCTGGGCCCGCTCGTTCTGCTGGTTGACCCCGAGCCAGATGCCGGCGGCGCCGGTGGAGCGGGCCCAGCCGATCGACTCGGCCATGAGGCGTGACGCCGTGCCGCCGCCGTGCGAGGAGGGCAGCACGTAGATCTTGCTCAGCTCGACGGTCGGACGGTGCCTGATCGCGGCCCGGACCTCGTCGTCGGCGGGCTCGCCGGCCACGAGCATCGCGTACCCGACCGCGGTGCCGTCGTCCTCCGCGAGGAGCAGGTGCCGGGCGGGGTCGGCGAGGTACTCGGTGAACCGCTCGGGCGAGAGGACGTCCACGATGAACGCGTCGACCCGCTCGCGCGACATGCTCGGAGGGCACGCGAGCCCGAAGGTCTCGGCCGCGACGGCGGCGAGCTCCGGCACATCGGCGGGCAGCGCCTGTCGTACGAGCAGGCCCATGGCTCAGCCGTTCTCGGTGCCCGCGCCGCGATGGGCATCGCGCTCCGCGTGCTGTTCGGACGGCATCCCGATGCGCTCGAGCACCGTGTCGTGGAGCAGCCCGTTGGTGGCCACGGCGTTGCCGCTCCAGCAGCCGGGGCGGCCGTCGAGGCCGGTGAAGCGGCCGCCGGCCTCCTGCACGATCGCGACGAGGGCGGCCATGTCGTGCACCGCGAGCTCGGGCTCGGCGGCGATGTCGACGGCGCCCTCGGCGACGAGCATGTAGGACCAGAAGTCCCCGTAGGCGCGGGTGCGCCAGCAGTCGTCCATGAGGTCGAGGAAGTCGTCGCGGCGCCCGCGGACCCGCCACCCGGACAGGGAGGAGTAGGACAGCGATGCGTCGCCGAGGCGTCCCACCTGCGAGACGCCGATGCGCCTGGCCGAGGCCAGGGAGCGGCCGGTCCAGGCCCCGCTGCCGACGGCGGCCCACCAGCGGCGGCCGAGGGCGGGGGCGGACACGACGCCGAGGACCGGCTCGTTGTCGACGACGAGGCCGATCAGCGTGGCCCACACGGGCACGCCGCGCACGAAGTTCTTCGTGCCGTCGATGGGGTCGATGACCCAGCGCCGCGGCCCGTGTCCCGTGGTCTCGAACTCCTCGCCCTGCACGGCGTCGCGCGGGCGCGTGCGCTTGAGCTGGGAGCGGACGAGCTCCTCGGCGGCGCGGTCGGCGTCGGTCACGGGGGTGAGGTCGGGCTTGCTCTCGACGACGAGGTCGGCGGCTCGGAAACGGCCCAGCGTCACGCGCTCGACGGCGTCGGCGAGCACGTGGGCCAGGCGGAGGTCGTCGTCGTAGGAGGTCACCGGCTCAACCTAGCCTGCGGCGGGGTCGTGCGGTGGGCAAGCCCGCGCCGGGGCGTCGGGCGGGGCGAGCCGACGTGCCGAGGGTGCGAGCACGACTGCGGCTCAGCGTTCCTCACCGGAGCGGCTCGACAGGAGCCGGCGCAGCGACGCGAGCCGCGAGGGACCCGCCGGGCCCGCGTGACCGTCGGCCACCCACGCGTCGAGGGCGCACTCCTCCTCGTCGTGCGTGCAGCCGCGTGGGCACTCGGCCGTGCCCTCGGCGAGGTCGGGGAAGTGGTCGATGATGCGGTTCGGGTCGATGTGCGCGAGCCCGAAGGAGCGCACGCCCGGGGTGTCGATGACCCAACCGTCGTCGTCGGGCAGGCGCAGCGCCACGGCGTTGGTCGAGGTGTGCCGCCCGCGGCCGGTCGTGTCGTTGACGTCGCCGGTGGCGCGCATGGCCGTGGGCACGAGCCCGTTGACCAGCGTGCTCTTGCCGACGCCGGAGTGCCCGACGAGCACTGAGACCCGGCCCGAGAGCCGCTCGCGCAGCTCCTCGAGCCCCGTGAAGTCGTCGGCCGTCCGCGCCGTCACGACGTGCTCGACCTCGAGCGGGGCGTAGTTCGCCAGGAACGGCCCCGGGTCGACGAGGTCGGCCTTGGTCAGGGCGAGGAGCGGCTCGAGGTCGGCGTCGTAGGCGGCGACGAGGCACCGGTCGACCATCCGCGGCCGCGGCTCGGGGTCGGCGAGTGCCGTCACGATGACGAGCTGGTCGGCGTTGGCCACGATGATGCGCTCGTAGGGGTCGGTGTCGTCGGCGGTGCGTCGCAGCACCGACCGGCGCTCCTCGATGCGGACGATGCGGGCCAGCGCGTCGGGTCCGCCGGCGAGGTCACCGACGAGCGCGACGTCGTCGCCGACGACGACCCGGGTGCGGCCGATGTCGCGGGCCTTCATCGCGGTGACGACGCGCTCGGGCTCCTTCTTGCCGAGCGAGCCCTTGGGTACGAGGCAGGTGTAGCGGCCCCGGTCGATGCCGATGACCATCGCCACGACGGCGTCGGCGTGCGCCGGACGTTCCTTGGTGCGGGGCCTCGAGCCCTTGCGGCTGGGGCGGACGCGGACGTCGCCCTCGTCGAGGTCCCGCCAGCTCATCGGGGCAGCACCACGGGCGCCGCGCCGGCGAGCATGCCCTGCCAGAGACCGACGAAGTCCGGCAGCGTCTTGCGCGTGGTGCCGATGTCCTCGACGCGGACGCCGGGCACGCGCAGGCCGATGATGGCGCCCGCGGTGGCCATGCGGTGGTCGTGGTAGCTGCGGAACCGCCCACCGTGCAGCCTCGCCGGGGCGATGCGCAGGCCGTCCTCGGTCTCGGTGACGCGGCTGCCCAGCGCGCCCAGCTCGGCCGTCAGCGCGGCGAGGCGGTCGGTCTCGTGGCCGCGGATGTGCGCGACACCACGGATCCACGTCGGGCTCGAGGCGAGCGCGGCGAGCGCCGCGACGGTCGGCGTCAGCTCGGCGGCGTCGTGCAGGTCGATGTCGATGCCGGCGAGCTCGTCGCCGCCGCTCACGGTGAGGCCGGTGCGGTCGAGCCGGACGTCGGCGCCCATCGAGTCGAGGATCTCGCGGAGCATGTCGCCGGCCTGGGTCGTGTGCTGCGGCCACCCGGGCACGCGGACCGTGCCACCGGCGACGAGCGCCGCGGCGACGAACGGCCCCGCATTGGACAGGTCCGGCTCGACCGACACGTCGAGGGCGTTGATCTCCGACGGCTCGACGCGCCACGTGTTGGGCTCGCTGTCGTCGACGATCGCCCCCGCGTCGCGAAGGGTCTCGACGGTCATGAGGATGTGCGGTTCGCTCGGTACGGGCTTGCCGTCGTGGTGCACGGTGACGCCGTCGTCGTAGCGCGCGCCGGCGAGCAGGAGGCTCGAGATGAACTGCGAGGACATCGAGGCGTCCATGGTGACGCTGCCGCCGGCCAGCCCGCCGCGACCGTGCACCGTGATCGGCAGGCGGCCCTCGGCGTCGTCGATGTCGGCCCCCAGGGCGCGCAGGGCGTCGACGACCGGGCCCATCGGGCGCACCCGGGCCTGTGGGTCGCCGTCGAGCAGCACCGGGCCGTCGGCGAGCACGGCGACGGCGGGCAGGAAACGCATGACCGTGCCGGCTAGGCCGCAGTCGACCCGACCACCGCCGCGCAACGTCTCGGGTGGCGTGACGAGCCAGTCGTCGACCGCGCCCGGCGTGGCGTCGCCCTCGGCGGGCACGTCGTCGAGGCGGACGCCGAGGCTGCGCAGCGCGTCGGCCATCAGGAGCGTGTCGCGCGAGCGCAGCGGCGCCCGGAGGCGGGACCGGTCGCTCGCGAGGGCCGCGAGGACGAGGTAGCGGTTGGTCAGCGACTTGCTGCCGGGCAGGACGACCGTCGCGTCGAGCGGCCCGGGCGCCGTCGGCGCCTCCCAGTCGCCGAGCGGGTCGGCCACCAGGGTGCTGGTCGCCGTGCCGCCGCGCGCCGGCTGAGCCTCGTGCGCGTGGTGCGGGTCGTGCAGGTCGTGCGGGTGAGACTGCAGGTGCTCTTCGGGGAGGGGATCAGCGGGACTCAAGTCAGCTCACGACGTCCTGGGCTCGATGGGCGAGGAGGCGGGCCTCGCGCGCGGCGGTTGCCTTGGCGTGACGCGCCTCGCGGCGGGTGGTCCTGGTGGCGTGCTGGGCGCGCCACGCGAGGCCGGGGCGACCCTCCGTGTCGACGGCCGCGAGGAGCAGGCCGCCGAGCAGGCCGACGTTCTTGAGGAAGAGGCTGCGGCTCGCGGCCCTGCGCTCCGGGTCGGTCTCCTCCCAGAACGCGTGCTCGATCGCCGTCGTCGGCACGATCGAGGCGGCGAGCACGGTGGAGGCGAGGCGGGGGAGGCGGCCGGTGGCGAGCAGGAGGCCGCCGCCGAGCAGCGCGGCACCGTTGACCCGGACGACGAGGTCGGGGTCCTTGGCCGCGCGGGCCACCTTGTCGGCGCCCGGTACCTGGTCCGGCACCTTCTCGAGCAGGTGCGCCGCCTGGTCGGTGCGCGCGGACGGGTTGCGCAGGGCATCGACCCCCGCGGCGATGAACACGGACGCGAGCAGGGGACGAGCGAGACGGCGGACGATCATGACCTTCCTCCTCCGGCCGGGGCCGTGCGTGACGGACCGCGGCCATCGTGGACCAGTGGGACCTACGGTAGCGACATACCCAAGGCGGCACGCCCGATGCCCACCCCTGGACGCGTCCGCGGCGCCGGCCGCACACGCGTGGTCCGACGCCGGTCGTGCGTCGCCGGGTGGACCTAGGCTGGGCCGCATGTGTGGGAGGTATGCCGCCAGCGCCCGGCCTGACGAGCTCGTCGAGGCCTTCGACGTCGACGAGGACCACACCGGCGAGCCGGCGCGCAGCATCCTCAAGAACCCGCAGAGCCCTCCCGCCGGCGAGCCGGACTGGAACATGGCCCCCTCCAAGCAGGCGCCCGTCGTGCTGACGCGCACGCCGCGTCCGGCCGAGGGCGAGCCCGACGCGGACGCCGCTCCGACGCGTCAGCTGCGCCTGCTGACGTGGGGTCTGGTCCCGTCGTGGGCCAAGGACGTCAAGATGGGCCTGCGGATGACGAACGCGCGGGCCGAGTCGGTGCTCGGCAAGGGCGCCTTCGCCAAGGCGGCCCTGTCCAGGCGCTGCATCGTGCCGGCCGACGGCTGGTACGAGTGGCAGGCCTCGCCCACCGCCGTCGACGCCAAGGGCAAGCCGCGCAAGCAGCCGTTCTTCATCCACCGCGCCGACGGCGAGAAGGTGGGGTTCGCCGGCCTCTACGAGTTCTGGCGCGACCGCGACCGCCCCGACGGCGACCCCGACGCGTGGCTCACGACGTTCACCATCATCACCACCGACGCCGACCCCGGCATGGACCGCATCCACGACCGGCAGCCGCTCGTCCTCGAGCCCGACCAGTGGGAGCGCTGGCTCGACCCGGCGGAGAAGGACCCGGACTACGTGCAGGGCGTGCTCGAGTTCGCGAGCCCCGGCCGGTTCGAGGCCTACCCGATCGGCCGCGGCGTCGGGGCCACGGCGAACAACGGGCCGCACCTGCTCGACCGTGCACCCGCCGAGGAGCTCGTCGGGGTCCTCGACCCGATGACGGGTGAGGTGATCGGGTCGTGACCGGAGCGCTGGACGCGGCCGTCGGGGGAGTGCGGCCCCGCGTCCGTGAGGTCGCGACGCCCCAGGGTCCCGCACGCGTCCACGTGTGGCGCCCGGCCGGGGCGGGCGCGACCGTCGTGCTCGGGCACGGCGCCGGCGGCGGCCTCGGGGCACTCGACCTCACCGTGGCCCGCGCGGTCCTCGTGGCGTCGGGGCGTGCGGTGGCGCTCGTCGAGCAGCCGTGGCTCGTCGCGGGCCGCAAGATCGCCGGGCGCCCCCCGACGCTCGACGAGGCCTGGGTGCCGGTGGTCGAGGCGCTGCTGACCGGGCGTGGACGCCTGCCGCGCCCGCTCGTCGTCGGCGGCCGCAGCGCCGGTGCCCGGGTCGCCTGCCGCACGGCGGCCGCACTCGGTGCCGACGCCGGCCTGCTGCTCAGCTTCCCGCTGCACCTGCCCGGGCGGCCCGACCGGCTCCGCGCCGACGAGCTCGCCCTCGCCCCGGACCCGACGTGGGTCGTGCAGGGCACCCGGGACACCTTCGGCACGCCGGAAGAGGTGCGCCCGCACCTGCCGCCGGGGGCCACGCTCGTCGAGGTGCCCGGCGGGCACAGCTTCCCCGGGGGGTCGCGGGCCCGGCTCGTCGACGAGCTGACCCGGATCGCGGGAATGCTCCCCGGCGCGTGACCGTTGCACGGGGCATGGTTCCCAGCCCCTGCGTCGCGCCTGAGCGCCCGTCCGGCCTGCCCTCCCAGGGCCGCCGCACCGGCGCGGCCGTGACGACCCGCCCGGCGCGACTAGGCTGGGAGGCGATGGCTAAGGACAAGCAGACCGACCCGACGGCCCCGCTGGGCCTCGTGGAGCCCGGCGCCGGTGCGCCGGGGCCCGATGAGACCGACGCCCAGACCGACGCGCACACCGACGCCGAGGCCCAGGCCCTCGCAGACGCGTCCGTCGACGTCAAGGCCGAGACCTCCGAGGAGCGCCGCGCCCGCTTCGAGCGCGAGGCGATGCCGCTGCTCGACCAGCTCTACAGCGCCGCCCTGCGCACGACGCGCAACCCGAGCGACGCCGAGGACCTCGTCCAGGAGACCTTCGCCAAGGCGTACGCGGCCTTCCACCAGTACCGCCCGGGTACCAACCTCAAGGCGTGGATGTACCGCATCCTCACCAACACCTACATCAACAGCTACCGCAAGAAGCAGCGCCAGCCGCTCGAGTCCGACGCGTCCGACATCGAGGACTACCAGCTGGCCCGTGCCGAGTCCCACTCGTCGTCCGGGCTGCGCTCGGCCGAGGCCGAGGCGCTCGACCACCTGCCCGACAGCGACGTCAAGCGGGCCCTGCAGGCGATCCCCGAGGAGTTCCGCCTCGCGGTCTACTTCGCCGACGTCGAGGGCTACTCCTACAAGGAGATCGCCGAGATCATGGAGACGCCGATCGGCACCGTGATGAGCCGCCTGCACCGCGGTCGGCGCCAGCTGCGCGAGCTGCTCTCCGAGTACGCGGCCGGACGGGGCTTCGCCCAGGCCGGCGCCTCCAGCGCGACGAGCGGGGCGGCCGGCAGCGGCCGCCCGGGCACGGAAGGAACCGGGTCATGAGCCACCACGACACCACCGGTGGGGACAGCGGGCGCACCGACTGCTCCGAGGCGTTGCTGCGGGTCTACGAGTACCTCGACGGCGAGCTCGGCCCGGAGGACTGCGCCAAGATCCAGGCGCACCTGGACGAGTGCGGCCCCTGCCTCAAGGAGTACGACCTCGACACGACGCTCAAGGCGCTCATCAAGCGCTCGTGCGGTCGCGAGGAGGCCCCCGACTCGCTGCGCACGACGATCATGTCGCGCATCTCGATGACGGTCATCACCGTCGAGCGCGGCAAGTAGCGGCACTCGCCGGCGTCCGACCCCCCCTGAGGTCACCCGGGAACGACAAAGGCCCGCCTCCCGTCCGGGAGGTGGGCCTTTTCGACGTCTTCAGGCTCAGGCGTTGGGCTTGCGGCCGTGGTTGGCGGCGTTGCCCTTGCGCGAGCGACGCTTGCGGGCGCGCTTGCTCATCGGGGTCTCCTCGTGGATGCTTCTGGGGTGCTGCCCTCAACGGGCATGAGGCAGCAAGTCTCCCACACGCGGGACGCGGTGCCGAATCCGCAGGGGTTCAGGCGCACAAACGTAAAATCTTGGTATAGATCCGGGCCCAACCGACCGGCTCTACTTCCGTGCGCCTTCACGCTAGTGCCACGATGAAGCAGAGGGAAACCTCTGTGTTCTTGTGCACCCGCGGCAACGCCCCTCCATGGCGCACGCATCCGGGAACATCACCACCTGAAGGAGCCCCCCACCATGTTCGCTGCCCTCCTGTCGGCCCTCGCCGCCACCTCCGACTTCACGACCCGCGCCCTCATCTCGTTCGCCAACACGTGGTCCTGGGGCTGATCCTTCGGGCCTTCGCAGTGCACGGTTCGGTCTCGCATCCGGCTCCCGGTTGCGGGGCCGAACCGCTGTCCGCAGCCTTTAGCAGGTGAGCACCAGACCCGAGCCCGCGATCTCCTCGCGGCTCCTGCCGTACTACATCGCCCTCGTCTGCCTCGTCTCGGTCGTGGCTGGCGTCGTGTCGTGGCTCTACGGGCGTCGCCCCGAGGTGGGCCCGCTCCTGCTGCTGTCGGCGATGGGCATGCTCAGCTACCGGGTGCGCGAGCCGGCCGTCACCTCGCGGATCGGCTTCTCGTTCCTGTCGATCATCTTGCTCGCCTCCGGCGCGATCCTCGGCCCCTTCGGGGCCTGGTTCGTCGGTCTGGTGTCGCAGTCGATGGAGCGTCCGGGACGCATCCGCTGGTTCCAGTGGCTCTTCAATGTCGCGATGATGAGCATCATCGGCGCCGCTGGCGCTCTCGCCTACATCGTCTGCGGGGGTGCCGCAGCCCTCGACGCGGTCAGCGGGTTCTCCAGCCTGGCCGTCAAGGTCGGGCTGCCCCTCATGGTCGCCGACGTCGTCCAGTGCCTCACCAACGCCGTCCTGCTGGCCGGCGCCGTCACGCTCTCGCAGCAGGTGCCGTTCTGGGTCTTCGTCCGCCGGATCCTCGTCGGTTCGGGCGTCGCCTACATCGGCTACGGCGTCATCGGCTTCCTCTTCGTCGTGCTCTGGTACCCGGCCGGCCTCGGGGCCTTCAGCGCCCTTCTCGTCATGGCGCCCCTGCTCGCCGCGAGGTGGGCCTTCGTCCAGTTCGGCGAGGAGCAGCGTTCGCACGAACGCGTCGTCGAGACCCTCGTCACCTCGCTCGGCACCAAGGAGCCGCCCGCCGTCGAGCGCAGCGCCCGGGCGGCGCAGCTGGCCGAGTGGACCGCTGAGGAGCTCGGCCTCGGTCCGCGCCAGATCGCGACGGTCACCTACGCGGCCACCCTCCACGAGATCGGCCATCTCGGCGTGCCGACCCGCCTGCTGCGTCGGGCCCCCGGAGCGCTGACGGAGTCCGAACGGAGGATTGTCGACAGGCACAGCGTCATGGGCGCCCGGATGATCGAGGGCATCGACTTCCTCGAGGAGGCCCGCTCCGGCGTGCGGCACCAGGGCGAGCGGTTCGACGGCCGCGGGCTGCCGGACGGGCTCACCGGCGCCGACATCCCCGTGGCGGCGCGCGTCGTCGCCGTCGTCACGGCGGTCGAGGCCACGATGACCGAGGATGTCGCGGGTGGACAGCCCCCGCCCGAGCTCTACCGGATGCTCACCGCCGACGTCGGTCGCTTCGACCCGGCGGTCGTCGACGCCGCGTGGGCCGCTCTCGACAAGCACGGTCTGCCGACGGGTGTGGTTACGGTGAGCCCCGCGTGAGGCTCGCGCTCTACCGCGACCCCGTGGCACTGGTCGTCGGCCTGCTCGGGCTGGTCCTCAGCGTCGCCGTCGCCGTGGGCACCGGGGACTCTCCCGGGGTCGACGGGCAGGTGTCGCTGCTGGTCACCGCGACCTTCGCGGTGACCATCGTGCTCGGGGAGTGGTTCCAGCTGGCGGCCCCGGGCTTCCGGGGGTCGGCGCCGATCGCCTCCGCCACGGCGCTCGCCTTCGCCTTCGCCGTCCACGTCGGACCCGCCGAGCTGGCCTTCTCGACGCCGTACGTCCTCGCGGTGACGTCCGTGTCCATGGCGCTCGGGGCGGGGGCGCGCGTGCTCGGTGGCCGTGAGGTCAGTCTCGTCGAGACGACCGGGCGCTTCATCGCCGTCGCCGTCGCGGCCCTGCTCTACCGCAACGCGCACCTGGGTCAGAGCCCCGGCGGCCCACCCCACGACGACGCCCTCGTGCCCTGGCAGCGCGCCATGCTCATGCTCGCCATCTGCGTCGCGGCCCTCGTCGCCGACACCCTGTTCACCTCGGTCCTGCGCGCGATGGCCACGGCCGACCTTCGCCGCACGTTCGTCGACGAGGCCCGCTCCTCGTTCGCCCTGTCCGGTGCCGTCGCGGTCACCGGTGTCCTCGTGGCGCTCGCCCTCCCGACGCTCGGCATCATGGCCCTGCCGCTGTTCATCCTGCCGCTCGTGCTGACGCTCTTCGCCTTCCGTCGCTACGTGAGCATCCGCGCCACCTACCTGCAGAGCATCCGGACGCTCTCGCGCCTCACCGACGCGGCCGGCTACACCCCGTCCGGGCACTCCGAGCGTGTGGCGGCCCTCTCGGTGCGCGTGGGCCGGCAGCTGGGTGTGTCCGAGCGTGACCTGCTCGATCTCGAGTACGCGGCCCTGCTGCACGACATCGGCCAGGTGGCCCTCGTCGAGCCGATCCCGGGCGGCGCCACGGTGCTGGCGGCCCCCGCCGACCAACGGCGGATCGCCGCCGACTCGGTGGCCATCGTCCGCGAGACCGGTGTCTTCGAAGGGGCGGCCCGCATCCTCGAGCACCAGACGACGCCCTACCGGCAGGTGCGCGAGCTCGGCGAGGAGATCCCGCTGACCAGTCGCATCCTCAAGGTCGTCAACGCCTACGAGGACCTCACGGGCGGTGCCAGGAGCGCCCGGGCCCGCGAGGCGGCGGTCGAGCGCATCTACCTCGGTCTGGGCTACGAGTACGACCCGCGCGTGGTGGACTCGCTGCTCGGCATCCTCGGCTCGTCGCACCAGGACTGACGCGGGCGCCGCCGACCTCGCGCGGTCGACGCCTGCAACGGGGGCCGTGGCGAGCCTGAGACGGCTGTCACACGTCGCTCCCGACCCTTGGGCGGAGCGTCGGGGCGTGCCAGACTGTCCGGAATCGGGCAACCCCCGGACGCGTACGACGACGTGCAGGCAAGACCCCCGCACCGCTCCACCCAGCGAGGGCAGCCCTGCCCTCGCCTCTCCCACGCGAACGAGGTGTTCCGTCATGAGTGCGTTGCCCACCAACCAGCTCGTCGACCCGATGGACCCGGTCTTCCGGGCCCACGTGGGCGGCAAGCTCGGGGTACACGCCACGTCCGAGCTGCGTGACGCGGCCGACCTGTCCCTGCTCTACACGCCCGGCGTCGCCGACGTGTCCCGGGCCATCGCCGCCGACCCCACGCTCGCGGCGGTCTACACGACGCGCCGCAACACGGTGGCGGTCGTCAGCGACGGCACCGCGGTGCTCGGCCTCGGCGACGTCGGCCCGCTCGCCGCGATGCCCGTCATGGAGGGCAAGGCGGTCCTCTTCAAGCACTTCGCCGGCGTCGACGCCGTGCCGGTGTGCATGGAGACCGGCACCGTCGAGGAGATCGTCGACGCCGTGGCGCGCATCGCGCCGACGTACGGCGGCATCAACCTCGAGGACATCTCGGCGCCGCGCTGCTTCGAGATCGAGCGGCAGCTGCGCGAGCGGCTCGACATCCCGGTCTTCCATGACGACCAGCACGGTACGGCGATCGTCGCCCTGGCGGCGCTCGTCAACGCGGTGCGCGTCGTCCACAAGACGCTCGCCGACGTCACCGTCGTGGTGTCCGGTGCCGGGGCAGCGGGTGTCGCGGTGAGCCGGATCCTGCTGGCCGCCGGCGTCGGCGACGTCATCGTGGCCGACTCGCGTGGCGTGCTCGGCCCCGACCGCGAGGGCCTGGCCCCGCACAAGGCCGACCTCGCCGCCGTGACCAACCGCCGGGGAGTCACCGGCACCCTCGGTGACGCACTCGAGGGCGCCGACGTCCTCGTCGGGGTCTCGGGAGGCACGGTCGCCGAGCGTGACCTGCTGCGGATGGCACCGCGGGCGGTCGTCTTCGCCCTCGCCAACCCCGACCCCGAGGTGCATCCGAGCGTCGCGACACGGTTCGCCGAGGTCGTCGCCACCGGGCGCTCGGACTTCCCGAACCAGATCAACAACGTCCTCGCCTTCCCCGGCATCTTCCGAGGGGCGCTCGACTCGGGTGCCCGCGAGATCACCGAGGACATGAAGCTGGCCGCGGCGTATGCGATCGCCGGGCTCGTCGAGGAGCCCACGGCCGACCGCGTCGTGCCGAGCGTCTTCGACGAGCGCGTCGCCCCCACGGTGGCGCGCGCCGTCGCGGCGCTCGCTCCGTAGGACCGGTCGCCCGACGACACGGCACGACACGGCCTGACGCGTCCGGGAGTCCGGACGCGTCAGGCCCGGTCGTCGGGATGGTCCGGATCATCGGGGTCGGTGAGCCCACGCGCCGCGAGGGCCTCGCCCGTCGACCTGGCGTAGGCGACGACGTGCAGCGCCGTCGGCACGACGACCGCACGGGGGCTGCGCTCGAGCCCGCGGGCCCGGGCCGCGTCGCGCACCGATGCGAACGACCCGGCCACCCAGGGCACCGAGCGCATGACGACCGCGAGCGTCAGGGCCACGACCTCCGGGTCGACGAGGCGACGCAGCGGCCGGGCGCCGCGGACGACGCCGTCGAGCAGGTCGGTGACCGGTGTCGTGGCAGTGAGGATGCCGGCTGCGAGGTACGCGTTGGCGATCCCGAGGATGACCCCCACCGCGTAGGAGAGGCCTTGCGCCCACCACTGGAACACCAGCAGCAGGACGAGCACCGGGGCGATCGCGCGGACCGACCGGGCCAGCCGGCGTGGCGGTAGCTGGGCCAGCACCGCCGCCGCGAGGACCAGCCCGAGGGTGACGAGCAGCGGCGTCAGGGAGCTGGTCACCCACGGCACGACGCCGACGGCCAGGACCCCGGCGAGCTTGAGCCACAAGGGCGCCCGATGCACCGGCGAGCTGCCCGGCAGGTGTGCGGCGAAGAGGCCGGCCGTGTTCACGATCGGGACGCGAGCGAGCGGTAGTGGTCGACGGCCTCCGCCGGCGGCCCGTCGAAGACGACGCGTCCGGCGTCGACGACGAGCGTCCGGTCGGCCTCGAGGGCGAGCTCGAGGTCGTGGGTCGCGAGGACGAGCAGCTGTTCGAGGTCGGCGAGCAGGTCGCGCAGCAGGGCGGTGTTGCGCAGGTCGAGCAGCGTCGTCGGCTCGTCGAGGACGAGGACCGCGGGCTCGGTGGCGAGGACGACGGCAAGGGCCATGAGCTGCCGCTCGCCACCGGACAGCTCGTGGACGCTCCGGTCGGCGAGGTGGGACAGGCCGAAGCGGGCGAGCACCGACTCGGCCGCCGACCGGCGCCCGGCGCGCGAGCGGTGCACGCGGCGCAGCGAGAGCTCGACGTCCTCGCGCCCCGTCGGCATGACGAGCTGGGAGAGCGGGTCGGTGAAGGCGAAGGCGACGCGTCGGCGCACGCGGGAGCCGTGCCGTCGGGTATCGAGGCCGTCGACGTCGACGGAACCGCTCGTGGGCAGGACGAGGCCGTTGAGCAGCCGCAGGAGCGTGGACTTGCCCGAGCCGTTCGCGCCGACGACGGTGACGCGGCGTTCGGTCAGCTCGAGGTCGACCGGGCCGAGGATCGTCCGCTCGCGACGGGTGGCGTCGCCGTCGACGGGCACGGTGACCGTCGCGCCCTCGAGGCGGAGGCGGCTGCGGGCACCCGCCGACGACCCTGCTCTCACGCCTCGCGCTGGCGGCGTCGGGCGCGCACGAGGACGTCCGGGAAGGCCCGGTGCACGGCGGCGGCCGCCACGGCGGCGACGAGCGCCTTGAGCAGGTCTCCGGGCAGGAACGGCAGGTCTGCCGCGACGGCGGCCGACAGCGGCAGGTGCAGGTTGAGCACGAGGCCGGCGACGCCGAGCACGTGGATGACCACGACCGAGGTGACCGCCGCGACGGTGGCGAGCAGCGGCACCCACCAGCGTCGGTCGGTGCGTCGCACGACGAGCGCCGCTCCGGCGCCGGCGACGAGGGCCGCGAGGAGGAACGACACGAGGTAGCCGGCCGTCGGGCCGCTCAGGACCTGCAGACCCGACTGGCCCTTGCTGAAGACCGGGAAGCCGACGAAGCCGATGGCGAGGTAGACGAGGACCGCGAGGGCCCCGCGGCCGGGGCCGAGGACCAGGCCGGTGAGCAGCACCCCGAGCGTCTGCAGCGTGATCGGCACGCCCAGCGCGCCGACCGGGATGCCCGGCACGACGGCCGTGGCGACGAGCAGGGCCGCGAAGACCGCGACGTGGGCGACCGAGCGCGCCTCGACGCCCCGCGGGCTGCGCGAGCCCTGGGGGCCACGCGGGGTCTCGGAGGCGGCCACGGCGCCCGGGGTGGTGCCGGGGGAGGCGTCGCGGAGGCCGGTCTGGGTCCGGGTGTCGTCGGTCACGGCCCGCACCCTACCGGGGCCGCGACGGGGGCCCGCTCACTATGGTGCTGGGATGCTCGCTGCCTACGCCGCCAGTCAGTCCGCGTCCGACCCGCTCTCCGGCCTCGTCGTCGGCGAGCGCCCCGACCCCGAGGCGCGGCCCGGCTGGTCGGTCGTCGACCTGCGCGCCGCCGCCCTCAACCACCACGACGTGTGGTCGCTGCGTGGCGTGGGCCTCCCCGCGGACCGGCTGCCCATGGTCCTGGGCTGCGACGGCGCCGGTGTCGACGCGGACGGCCGCGAGGTCATCGTGCACGCGGTCGTGCCCTCGGAGGGCTGGCGCGGCGACGAGACGCTCGACCCGCGGCGCACCCTGCTGTCCGAGCTGCACGACGGCACGCTGGCCGAGAAGGTCGCCGTCCCGACGGCCAACCTCGTACCCAAGCCGGAGGGCATGTCGTGGGAGGCGGCCGCGTGCTTGTCGACGGCGTGGCTCACCGCCTACCGGATGCTCTTCACGAACTCCGGCGTGCGCCCCGGCGGCACCGTCCTCGTGCAGGGAGCTGGCGGCGGCGTCGCGACGGCGCTCGTCCAGCTCGGCGCGGCGGCCGGCTACCGGATGTGGGTCACCTCGCGCGACGAGGCCCGGGGCGCCCGCGCCCTCGACATCGGCGCCGACCGCGTCTTCGCCTCGGGCGAGCGGCTGCCCGAGCGCGTCGACGCGGTCATGGAGACCGTCGGGGCCGCGACGTGGTCGCACTCGGTCAACTCCCTCAACCCCGGCGGGACCATCGTCATCTCCGGAGCGACGTCCGGTGACGCGCCGGCCAAGGCCGAGCTGACGAAGATCTTCTTCAAGCAGCTGCGCGTCGTCGGGTCGACGATGGGCACCCGCGAGGAGCTGGCTCGCCTGGCGCAGCTGGTCGTCACGGCGGGCATCGAGCCGGTCGTCGACTCCGTCATGCCGCTCGCGGACGCTCGTGACGGCTTCGCCCGCATGGTCGACGGCGACGTCTTCGGCAAGGTCGTCTTCACCAACGGCTGACCCCGCCCGGTGCGGGGGTGGCACCCCGGCGGGCGTCAGCGGGCGTCGGCCGCCGACACGTGCACGAGGACCGACAGGCCGTCGGGCGCGGGCACGTCGGCCTCGCCGCGCAGCCCCTCGGCCCACAGCGCCACCTCGAGCCGGGCCGCGGCCCGGCCGAGCTCGTGCGGGGTGTCGGCGCCGAGCGTCACGGTGAGCGGGCCGATGTCGGCCGTGCCCGACTCGACGCCGTGCAGGGCGGCGCGGACGGCCCGCGACACGGCGTCGACACGGGTGTCGGCGCCGGCGGGTGCGATCCCGACGGCCAGGGCGTCCGTGCTGCCCGGCTCGACACCGAGGGCCGCGCGGACGGCCTCGACGCGGCCGTAGCCGAACCAGTCGCCGGGGCCGGTGCGCACGAGGTCGCGCCCGCGCGGGTGGGCCGTCAGCGGCTCGTCGACGAGCGCGTCCACGAGACCACGCACCACGGCCACTGGCACGGCACTGACCTTGCCCTTGGCGAGGTCGGCAGCGGCCGCGACCTCGTCGGCGACGCACCGCGTCGTGACCTCGAGGGGCTTGCCGTCGGCGTCGACCCCACCGCGAAGGTCGTCGAGCGCGCGCACGCCATGGGCGCCCAGGGCGAAGTCGACCTGGCCGACGCGCCAGGGGCGTCCGGCGGTGTCGGACAGGACGACCCCGAGCCGGACGCCGTGCCTGGCCACGAGCGCGTCGTGCAGGTCGGCGCAGATGCCGTCGGGGTCGTGAGGCAGCAGGAGCCAGCCGCCACGGTCGCCGGTGTTCGAGCCGTCGACGCCGGCAGCCGCCATGATCGGTCCGGCCTTGGCGCGCACGACGCGGGTGACCCGGTCGCCGAGGGAACGCTCGGCCACGACGTACTCGGTCTCGGCGTGGACGACGCGGTCCTTGTCCGGATCGTGCGTGACGAGGCCCAGCGACTTGCTCGCGATCTTGCTCGAGACGACGACGACGTCGCCGTCCTCGAGCCGCAGACCGGCGTGCTCGAGACCGTCCGCGACGACGTCGGCGAGGTCGTCGCCCTCGCGCACCTCGGGGATGCCGGTCAGGGGCAGGACGCTGACCGCACCGACCGTCCTGATCGCGCCGTGGGCCCGGGACGCCGGCGTCGTCACGCGGGCGTCCTCGTGGCGCGCAGCCGCAGCCCGAGGTCGAGGGCCGCGCCGGCGAGGTCGGCCGCGGCGTCGGGCGAGCTCATGAGCAGCGGCCGGTGCACGACCTCGAGGCCACGCCGCGGCGGCATCGGGTCGTCCTCGGAGACGAGCCAGCCGTCGAGGAAGTCGGCGTAGAGGCCCGCGACGCCGTCACTCGACTCCTCGACCCCGATGGTGCGCAGGCACGCGTCGGCGTGGCCGCGCACGGGTCGGCCACCGACGAGGGGCGAGACCCCGACGACGGGCGCCCGGGTGCCGCGGAGCGCGTCACGCACGCCGGGGACACCCAGGACGATGCCGATCGACACGACGGGGTTGCTCGGCGGCAGCAGGACGACGTCGGCGTCGCGCAGCGCGTCGAGGACCCCGGGTGCCGGGGCCGCGGCGTCGAGGCCGGCGACGACGAAGCGCTCGGCGGGCAGCTCGGCCCGGTGGCGCACCCACCACTCCTGGAAGTGGATGGCGCGCGGCCCGTCGCCCTCGTCGACGACGACGTGGGTCTCGACGGGGGTGTCGGTCATCGGCAGGAGGCGCACGCCCTGCTGGGGCAGCCCCCATCGGGCGGCCAGCCGGTCGACGACCGCGGACAGGGGCAGGCCCTGGCCGAGCAGCTGCGAGCGGTACACGTGGGTGGCGAAGTCCTTGTCGCCGAGGGTGAACCACTGGGGCGTCGCCCCGAGCGCCGCGAGCTCCTCGGCGAGGTGGTGCGACTCGTCGGCCCGGCCCCAGCCCTGGCCCTCGTGGACCGCTCCGCCGAGCGTGTAGAGCAGCGTGTCGAGGTCGGGACAGACCCGCAGGCCGAAGAGCGTGATGTCGTCGCCGGTGTTGCCGATGACGGTCAGCTCGACCGGCTCGTCGCCGAGGACGGACGCGGGGGAGTGGACGTGGCGGAGCAGGCCGCGGAGGAACCGGGCGCCGCCGACGCCTCCGGCGAGGGCAGTGATGCGCATGGGACCGATCCTCTCAGCCGCGTCCGGACGCCTCTGAAGATGGGTCGGACGCTTGTCTACCACAGGCGCGGAAGCGCCTCACCGAGTTCGAGCAAATATCACTATCGGGCTTGACGTAGGGCATATGACACGCATGTAATTTCATTGTTGTACTCGTCGGAGTCGGTACCGCGGCCAACGGAACCCACGTGGGGTGGGGTCCAGTGCCAGGGGAACGGTGCCGCCGGGTACAGCGAGTGCTGACACACAAGGAGTCAGGGTCGAGGAGGGGTCATGCACGAGCTGATGGTGGTTATGTCGGACGTCGGTACGGAGGAGGGTGAGCTCTCCTGGCAGGAGCGCTCGCTCTGCGCCCAGACCGACCCGGAGGCGTTCTTCCCGGAGAAGGGCGGCTCCACCCGCGAGGCCAAGAAGGTCTGCGTCGGGTGCGAGGTGCGAGCCGAGTGCCTGGAGTACGCCCTCGCGAACGACGAGCGCTTCGGGATCTGGGGCGGTCTGTCCGAGCGGGAGCGCCGCAAGCTGAAGAAGCGCGCGGTCTGACTGTGGTCGCAGGGCCCGGGCCCCAGGTGTCCGGGTGAACGTGACCGCTGTGCCAGACGAGCTCGCCGAGGACCGCAGCGCCCCCCGGGGCGCCGCGCCCGGGTCGATGTCCGCACCCTCCACCGGACCCCGTCCCAGCGCGATGGTCGACGCGATCGTCGTCGTGCACAACGGTGCGACGTGGCTGGCGCAGTGTCTGGACGGGATCGCCTCCCAGACACTGCCGCCCGCCCGTCTTCTCGTCGTCGACGTCGCGAGCAGCGACACGTCGGCGGCGATCGCGCAGGCGCACGCGCGGGTCCGCCAGGTCGTGCCCGTCGACGTCCTGCGCCTGCCGTCGCGCGTCCCGCTCGGACGCGCCGTCGAGGCCGCGATGCAGCACCTGCGCGCTGCCGGCGACGCCGGCATCCGCCCCGAGTGGGCGTGGCTGCTGCACGACGACACCGTCCCCGAGCCGACCGCGCTCGCCCGCCTGCTCCAGGAGGGCCTGCGCTCACCGTCGGTCGGGATCGCCGGGCCCAAGCTCGTCGCGTGGGACGACCCGCGGCGCCTCGTCGAGCTCGGCATCCAGATCACCCGCACGGGTCGCCGGCTCGGCCGCCCGGTCCGCGGTGAGGCCGACCAGGGGCAGTACGACCACCGCACCGACGTCCTCGCCGTGAGCACGGCCGGGATGCTCGTGCGACGTTCCGTGTGGGACGACCTCGGCGGGTTCGACCCCGCCTTCACCGAGTACGGGGCCGACCTCGACCTCGGCTGGCGGGCCCAGCTCGCCGGCCACCGCGTCGTCGTCGTGCCCGGAGCCGTCGTGCGCGACGCGTCGGCAGGCGTCGACGGCGCCCGCCCCGGCGGTCCGCGCCCGCGTGAGGTCGAGCGGCGTTCGCGCCGCGCCGCCCGCCAGGTGACGCTCGCCCGCTGCACGCCGCTCGTCGCCCCGTTCCTCGCCGTCTGGCTCGCCGTGTCGAGCGTCCTCTCGGCCCTCGGGCTGCTCGTGGCCAAGCGGCCGCGGCTCGCCTGGCGCGAGCTGTCCGACGTCGCCGCCCTGTGGCACCCCGCCGCGACGACCGCCGCGCGCTGGCGCGGGCGGTCCACCAAGCGCCTGCGCCGCGACCACCTGGCGACGCTCTTCGTCCCGCCGTCCGTCGCCGCGCGCACCACTCTCGACCACTTCCAGGACGCCGTCGCCCCCGAGCGAGCCGCCCGCCGTGAGGCCGCGCCCACCACCGAGACCGGCCCGACCGCCGACGACACCGACTCGCTGGCGAACCTGCCTACCTCGATCGGACGACGCGTCCTGACCCATCCCGGTTTCCTCGCGGTCGCCGTCGTCCTCGGCGCGAGCGTCGCGGCCTGGCGCGACACGATCCGCGCCGGCGGCCTGTCGCCGTCGCACACCGGCCTCGCCGGTGGCGAGCTGCACCCCGTCGCCACGGGGTCCGACGGGCTCTGGCACGCCTTCCTCGACGCCTGGCACGGCTCCGGCCTCGGCACGGGCGTCGACGCCGGCCCGCACCTCGCGGTGCTCTCGGCCCTGACGTGGCTCGCCGAGCAGGTCCCCGGCGTGGCCGAGGGCCGCTCGAGCGCCGGCCTGACGATCGCCTGGCTGCTCGTGCTCGCACCGGCCCTCGCGACGTGGTCGGCCTACCTCGCCGGGCGCGTCGTCACCACCTCCCGCGTGGCTCGCGGCGTCGCCGCGGTCGCCTGGGGGTCCTCGGCCGTCGTGCTCGCGGCCACGGCGCAGGGACGGGTGACGCTCGCCGTCGCCCACGTCCTGCTGCCCTTCGTCCTCGCCGGCTTCGCCCTCGCGGCACGCCGCGACGGCACCTTCACGGCGACCTTCGCCACGGCCCTCGCCACCGCAGTCGTCGGGGCGTTCGCCCCGCCGCTGCTCGCCGCATCGGTCGCTGCCGCGTTCCTGCTGGTTCTCTTCGGCCCCGGCCTCGCACGGGCCCGAGCCCTCGTCCTGCTGGTCGTGCCGACCGCCCTGCTGGGCCCGTGGGTCCTGCGCCTCGTCGACGACTGGCGCCTGGTGCTGTCCGGGCCCGGCCTCGTGGCCACGGGCTCGGACGCCGGCCCGTGGGGCCCGGTGGCGCTCGTCCTGGGCCACCCCGGGGCGTCGTCGTGGACGGCGTGGCTGGCGGCCCCGCTCGTCGTCCTCGGGCTCGTCGGGCTCGCGGTCCGGGCGCGCACGCGGGCCGAGTCGGTGGGCCTCGCAGTCGGCGCGCTGCTCGCCGTCGTCGGCCTCGTCGCGGCCGTCGGCGGGTCCCGTGTGGTGCTCGGCTCGGCCGAGACCGGCGTCGGCACGTCCGCCGCCGCGCACCTGTGGGCCGGTGTCGGCCTGCAGCTCTGGCTCGCGGGCCTGCTCGTAGGGATGCTCGCCGGCAGCCGTCCCGTCCTCGCGCACCTGCGCCGTGGCGTCGGGCGGCTACGCCTGGCCGGCGCGGTCGCGGCCGTCGTGCTCGTCACCGGGTCGGTCCTCGCCGGCCCGGCACTGTGGGCCGTCCGCGGTGCCGGCGACACGCTCTCGGTCGGGGAGGCCACCCTGCCGGCGGTCGCCGTCGACCAGGCCACCGGGCCGCTCGGCAACCGCATCCTGCTGCTGCGCCCCTCCGACGACGTCGTCGACTTCGTGCTCGCCGGCCAGGAGCCCGGTGAGCTGCTCCGCGACCTCGACCGGCGCCCGGACGCCGACGACGCGGCGCTCGTGTCCGCCGTCGCCGCCATCGTCGGCGGCCGCGCCGCCGACGCCCTCGACGCCTCGTCCCTGGCCCGCCTCGGCATCGGCTTCGTGCAGGTGGCCGGCGGGGCCGAGAGCCCGCTCGCTCGCCGGCTCGACGCCGCCGAGGGCCTGAGCCGTCTCGGCAGCGGCGCGCACGGCGTGCTCTGGAAGGTCCGGCCGCCGGCCGCCTCGAAGGGCGCCGAGGACACCACGGCGCCGTCGCGCGCCCGTCTGGTCGACCCCTCGGGGGGCGTGCTCGCCGTCGTCCCGACCGTCGGCCCCCACGCCGCCGTCGACACGACGCTGCCGGCCGCGCCGGGCCCCCGGCGCCTCGTCCTCGCGGAGCCGTCGGAGTGGGCGGCCCACGCCGTCGTCACCTACGACGGCGCCCAGCTGAGCCCGGTCGTCGGCTCGACCCAGCCCACCTACGACCTCCCGGGGCAGGGCGGAGCGCTCCGCGTCGACCTCGCTGCGGCCCAGCCGTGGTGGCGCATCGGTCAGGCTGCGCTGCTCGCGTTCGTCGTGTTCATGGCGCTGCCCTTCGGCAACCGTCGTTCGAGGAGGCGCGCATGAGCCGGGCCGCAGGCATCGTCCGGGCCGCCGCGGTGGCCGTCGTCGCGGCGGGGGTGGCCGTCGGAGCCACGCACGTCAGCGGCTCGCTGCAGCTGGCCGCGCCCGGCGAGCGCGCCGGGCTGCCCGAGACCTCGAGCGTCCTCGTCGACGACGCCACGCTCGTGTGCCCGGGGCAGCAGCGCCTCGGCGGCGTGGGCCTGCGCGACGTCGAGGGTGACGTCACCGTGGCTGCGGCCGCGCCGGATGCCGGTGTGGTCGCGGGCGCCCCGAGCGGGGGCGCCCTCTCGCTGCTGGGCGGCAGGGACGCGTCGGGGCTGGCCCAGGGCGACGCCGCCGGGTCGCTCGTCAGCGCCGCGGCGCAGCGCGCCGACGCCGTGTTCGCCCGTGGCACCAAGGGGCTCGCCCCCGGCCTCGTCGCCACGCAGGTGTGGAAGCACACCGGCGACGACGACCGCGGCCTCGCCGTCACCCCCTGCCAGGTTCCCTCCTCCGACGTCTGGCTCGTCGGCGGAGGGTCCGGGCCCTCGCGCACCGAGCGCGTCGTCGTCACCAACCCGGGCGCCAACGCCGTCACGGTCACCACCGAGGTGCTCGGCCGCCAAGGCCGCGTTGCCGGCACGGACGACCGCAGCATCTCGGTCGCCCCGCGATCACGCGTCGTCGTGTCCCTCGACGCCGTCGCGCCCGACGAGCCCAGCCCCGTCGTGCACGTCTCGGCCACCGGTGGCGTCGTGTCGGCGGTGCTCGACGAGCAGTGGATCGACGGGGCCACCGCCCGCGGCATCGACGACGCCACCCGTGCGGCGACCCCCGGCACCGACCTCGTCGTGCCCGGCGTCGACGCGTCCGGTTCGGTCTGGGCACGCCTGGCCAACCCCGGCACCAGCGAGGCCCTCGCGCAGCTGCGACTGCTCACCGACGCCGGACCCGTCCAGCCCGACGCGCTGCGCGCCGTGCGGGTGCCCGCGGGCTCGACCGTCGACGTCGCGATCCCGCGGACCAGCGGTGCGTTCGGTCTCGGCGTCCGCGCCGACCACGCGCTCGTCGCCGCCGCCTGGACCGAGCGACGGGCCACGACCGGCGACCAGATGGGCGACTTCGCCTGGACCGCGGCCGCGCCACGGATCACCGGGGTGGGCGGGGTCCTGCTGCCGGGGCTCGGCGGCACGACCAAGCGCCTGCTGCTCACCTCCGGCGAGACGGCTTCCCGGGCCCAGGTGCGCATCGGCACCGGCGACGGCGCGCGCACCTCGACCGTCGAGGTCCCCGCCGGCTCGACCGTCGCCACCGACCTCGGCGACGCCGACAGCGTCTGGGTCGTGCCGACCCGGGGCGACGTGCGCGGCGCCGTCTCGGTCGTGGGCAGCGACGGCGGCGTGCCGACCTTCTCGATCGCGGCGGTGCTCTCCGCGCCGGTGCGGGCCCTGTCCGTGCCGGTGCGCCAGGTCCGCAACTGAGGCTCGCGCCGGCCGAGGCGCGCCGTCGGGCGCCCCCGTGGTCGGTCGCCCGGGTGCGGCGCCTGAGTCAGTCGCCGAAGCCGGGGTCGAGCTCCTCGGGGGACACCCCGAGGAGCCCGGCGACCTGCTCGGTGACGATGTCGGCGACGAGGGCCGCGACGTCACGGCGGTCCGAGACGCGCGTCTCCACCGGTCGGCGGTACACGACGATTCGTGCCGGCCGGGCACCGGTGGCCGCGAAGAGCCGGCCGAGCGGCACCTCGCGGTGGTCCCAGGCGGCCGGGCCGCGAGGGACATCCTCGACCGCGAACTCCACTGCGGGGAAAGCGCGCCCGCACGTCGCCTCGAGACGGGCGGCGGCGTCGAGGACGTAGTCGTCGAACTCGTCGCGACGCGACACCATCGCCGGCACCGGTGGCCATGCGAGGGGGCCGCGGCGGCCGCGCCCGTGCCGGTCCCGGCGACGGGGCACGGGCTGCGAGGTGGTGCTACCGGTGGTGCTGCCCGTGGTGCTCACGGCTCCACTGTAGATCGGGCCGCGTCGCCGGCAGGCCAGGACGTCGACGTGTCGACGGCGTGGTGATTCGTCCTCGTCCGACCGGGCGACTAAAGTCCCCGGACGTGGGTCTGACACGTGGTTGCTCGAAGACGGGGTGCGCGCGCCCTGCTGTGGCGACCCTGACCTATGCCTACGCCGACCGGGCGGTCGTCGTCGGCCCGCTCGCGACATATGCCGAGCCGCACACCTACGACCTCTGCCTCGAGCACGCCGAACGCATGACGGCCCCGCGCGGCTGGGACGTCGTGCGCGTCGGCGGCGAGTTCCCCGAGCCGCAGCTGGCGGGCGACGACCTGCTCGCCCTGGCCGATGCCGTCCGCGAGGCCGCCCGGCCCCGGCAGCCGCGGCCGGGCGAGCGCAGCGGCGACCCCCGGGGTCAGGCGGCCGCAGAAGCCCAGGCCGGTGTCGTCGAGTCCGGGCGCCGCGGACACCTCCGCATCCTGCGCGACACCTGACCACTAGGGTGGGGCCCGTGCCTCAACTCGTCGACTTCGTCAAGGCCTACGACGTCCGGGGGATCGTTCCCGACGAGCTCTCGCCCGAGGTGGCCCGGGCCATCGGCGCCGCGTTCGCCGAGGTCGTGGCCATCCCGGACGGCAGCCCTGCGGTCGTCATCGGCCACGACATGCGCCCCAGCTCGCCCGAGCTGTCACAGGCTTTCGCGGCCGGTGTCACCTCGCGCGGGGTCGACGTCGTGCACATCGGCCTGTGCTCGACCGACGGCCTCTACTACGCGAGCGGCGCCCTCGACCTGCCCGGTGCGATGTTCACCGCGAGCCACAACCCGGCCCAGTACAACGGCATCAAGCTGTGCCGTTCGGCCGCGCGCCCGGTCGGGCAGGACTCCGGTCTGGCCGAGGTCCGCGACCTCGCGCAGTGGCTCATCGACGGCGGCACCGGCCTCGCCGAGCCGGTCGGCGGCCCGGGTGGGATCACCACGCGCGACCTCCTCGGCGACTACGCAGGCTTCCTGCGCTCGCTCGTCGACCTCTCCGCCGGCCGGCCCCTCAAGGTCGTCGTCGACGCCGGCAACGGCATGGGAGGCCACACGGTTCCCGCCGTCCTCGGCACCGGCGCCGGCCTGCCCGAGCTGCCGCTCGAGGTCGTGCCCATGTACTTCGAGCTCGACGGCACGTTCCCGAACCACGAGGCCAACCCGCTCGACCCGGCCAACCTCGTCGACCTGCAGGCCGCCGTGCGCGAGCACGGCGCCGACATCGGCCTCGCCTTCGACGGCGACGCCGACCGCTGCTTCGTCGTCGACGCCGACGGCGAGCCCGTCTCGCCGAGCGCCGTCACCGGCCTCGTCGCGGTCCGCGAGATCGCCAAGGCCCGTGAGGGCGGCGACCGCGACGTCTCGATCGTGCACAACGTCATCTCCAGCGCCGCGGTCCGCGAGATCGTCACCGAGCAAGGCGCCAACCCGGTGCGCACCCGCGTCGGCCACTCCTTCATCAAGGCCGAGATGGCCCGTGCCGGAGCGGTTTTCGGCGGCGAGCACTCGGCGCACTACTACTTCCGCGACTTCTGGTTCGCCGACACCGGCATGCTCGCCGCGATGCACGTGCTCGCCGCGCTGGGGGAGCAGGACGCCCCCCTGTCGAAGCTGTGCAGCGAGTACGAGCGCTACGTCGCCTCCGGCGAGATCAACTCGACCGTCGAGGACCAGGCCGCCGTCGTCGAGCAGGTCCGCGCGTGGGCCCAGGTCCGTGGCGCGGGCACCGACGAGCTCGACGGCCTGACGGTGAGCTGCCCCGAGGGCGCCGAGCCGATGTGGTGGTTCAACGTGCGCGCCTCCAACACCGAGCCGCTGCTGCGGCTCAACGTGGAGGCCGCCGACCGTGAGACCATGGAGCGCCTCCGCGACGAGGTGCTCGCCCTGATCCGTTCGGGCGACGGTGTCGCCGACGCCGGGACGGACCCGACCGACGCAGGAGACGCATCGTGACCACTCAGCAGACCATCGAGCCGTGGCTGCGCGGCATCCTCCGCTGCCCCAAGTGCAAGGGCGAGCTGACCGACGCCACGCACGACTCCGGGTCGGGTGAGATCCCCGAGCTCCGTTGTGCCACCTGCTCGCTCGGCTACCCGGTCGAGTCCGGAGTGCCGGTACTGCTCGTCGACCTCGCCCGGCACCTCGAGGGCTGACACGGTCCCCGCCGTGTTCGACGAGACGCGCCTCGACGACGAAGGGACCCTCGCGTCCCTCGACCGCAGCGACACGCTGCTGGCCCTGGCGTCTGCCGGGGCCCAGGTGCGGCGCTCGCTCGCAGCGGCGTCCGACGCCGGTCTCGAGCGTCTGCGCGGCCTCGACCCCCGCGGCATCGTCGTGGCCGCCGCCGGGGGTTCGGCCGCCGTCGCCGACCTCTTCGAGGCGCTCGCGTGCGCGGGTGCCTCGCTGCCGGTCCAGAGCTGCTCGGCTGCCCCGCTGCCGGGTTGGGTGGGCACGCTGGACCTCGTCATCGCCGTCTCCCAGTCGGGCCGCGCCGCAGGCACGCTCGCGCTCGCGGCCGAGGCCCAGCGCCGGGGCGCCTCGTTGCTGACGATCGGCGCAGCCGACTCGCCGCTCGCAGAGGTGAGTGCCCGGGCCCGTGGCGTCCACGTGCCGATCCCCGTGTCGGGCACGTCGTCGCGCACCTCGATGTGGGCCCAGGCCACGCCGGCCCTGCTGGCGGCCGACGCGCTCGGCATCGCGGCCGTCGGCAGCGACATCCTGGAGTCCCTCGCGGACGTCCTCGACCGGTGCGCCACCGAGGCACGGCCGGCGTCGGAGTCGTTCGTCAACCCGGCCAAGGTGCTGGCCACCGAGGTCGCCGAGTCGGCGCCGATCGTCCTGGGGGAGGGGCCGTTCGGCGGCGTCGCGGCCCGACGTGCGGCTTCGATGTTCGGGCGCACCGGCCGGGTGCCGGTGGCGCACGGCGCCCTGCCCGACGCCGCCAGCCAGATCGTCGCCTGCTTCGACGGCCTCCTCGCCGGGGGCGCGACCGAGGGTGGCGGCGACGACATCTTCGCCGACCCGTTCCTCGACGGCCCCACCCGGCCGCCGCTGCGGCTCATCATGCTGCGCGACACGAGCGAGGGCGCCGACGAGCGCCTCACCTCGACCATCGTCTCCGTCGCCGAGGACACCGGTGTTCGCATCTCGCTCGTCGACGCGCCCGCGCAGGACCCGCTGCTGCGCTTCGCCCACCACGTCGCCCTCACCGACTTCGCCGCCACCTACCTGGCGCTCGGGCAGGGCTTCGACCCGGCGACCTCACCGCACGTCGAGCTGCTGCGCGGGGCCCGCGGTCGCTGACCTCCGCCGGACGCGGAGCCGGGCGTGCGCGGTACCGCCCGGGGCGCCACCGCCTCCGACACGTCGCGCGTACGTAGGCTGCGGAGGTGGCTCACTACGACCTCGCGATCATCGGCTCCGGCAGCGGCAACTCGCTCGTCACCCCCGACTTCGCCGACAAGCGCGTCGCCGTCATCGAGGGCGGCACCTTCGGCGGCACGTGCACCAACGTCGGGTGCATCCCGACGAAGATGTTCGTCTACGCCGCCGAGGTGGCCGACGCCGTGCGTGACGCGGCGCGCTACGGCGTCGACGCGACGCTCGAGGGGGTGCGCTGGCGCGACGTGCGCGACCGCGTCTTCGGGCGGATCGACCCGATCTCCGAGGGTGGCCTGCGCTACCGGCAGGAGGGGCCGAACACGGCGGCGGTGCTCGGCCACGCGCGGTTCACCGCCGAGCGCGAGCTGACCGTCGAGCTCGCCGACGGCGGCACCGAGGTGGTCACGGCCGACCAGGTCGTCATCGCCGCGGGGGCCCGGCCGGTGATCCCTGACGTCGTCGCCGGCTCGGGCGTGCCGTTCCACACCTCCGACACCGTCATGCGCATCGACGAGCTCCCGCGGCGGATGGTCGTCGTCGGGGGTGGCTTCATCGCGGCGGAGATGGCGCACGTCTTCTCGGCGTTCGGCGTGCACGTCACGGTGCTGGCCCGCGGTTCACAGCTGCTGCGCCATCTCGACACCGAGATCTCCGAGCGGTTCACCGACCTCTCTCGCGAGCAGTGGGACGTGCGCACCGGCGTCGAGGTCACCTCCCTCGAGCCGGCCGACGACGGCGCGTTCCGGGTCCACCTCACCGGCGGCAGCTGCGTCGAGGGCGACCTCCTTCTCGTGGCCACGGGCCGGCGTCCCAACACCGACGACCTCGGCGCCGAGGCCGTCGGCCTGCGGCTGCACGAGGACGGGCGGGTCGTCGTCGACGAGCACGGGCGCACGAACCTGCCCGGCGTCTGGGCGCTCGGCGACGTCAGCTCGCCGTGGCAGCTCAAGCACGTCGCGAACGCCGAGGCCCGCGCGGTCGCGCACAACCTCGTGCGCCCGGACGACCTGCGCCGCCTCCCGCACGCGCACGTCCCCTCCGGCGTCTTCAGCCACCCGCAGGTCGCGTCGGTGGGGCTGAGCGAGCAGGCCGCCGTCGACGCCGGCGTCGAGCACGTCACCTTCGTGCAGCGTTACGGCGACACCGCCTACGGCTGGGCCATGGAGGACACGACGAGCGTCTGCAAGCTCGTCGCCGACCCGCGCTCGGGGCGGTTGCTCGGCGCCCACCTGCTCGGGCCCCACGCGACGAGCCTCGTACAGCCGCTCGTCCAGGCCATGGCCACCGGCGCCCACGTGCACGACGTCGCCCGCGGGCAGTACTGGATCCACCCGGCCCTGGCCGAGGTCGTCGAGAACGCCCTGCTCGGGCTCGAGGTCGACCCGCCCGCCTGAGAAGCGCGCCGCTTCGGGCGGTGCCAGGCGATCGCGCGCCGTCGCGTGACCGGCCGCCCGCGCGGCGGGACCCGTCCCTGAGAGAACGCTGGGACGGGCCCTAGGCTGTGCGCATGGCAGGTGGACTCGTAGCGCTCCTCGACGACGTCGCGGCCCTCGTCAAGCTCGCGGCCGCGTCGGTCGACGACGTCGGCGCGGCGGCCACGAAGGCCAGCATCAAGGCCACCGGCGTCGTCGTCGACGACACCGCCGTGACGCCGCGCTACGTGCAGGGCCTCGAGCCCGAGCGCGAGCTGCCGATCATCCGCAAGATCGCCCTGGGCTCGCTGCGCAACAAGCTGCTCATCATCCTGCCGGTCATCATGGTGCTCAGCCAGTGGGTGCCGTGGCTGCTGACCCCGATCCTCATGGTCGGTGGCGCCTACCTCGCCTACGAGGGCGCCGAGAAGGTGTGGGAGCTCGTCTCGGGCCACCACGAGGAGGAGCCCGAGGCGGGCGAGGTCGACGAGAAGGCCGTCGTCTCGGGGGCCATCCGCACCGACTTCATCCTGTCGGCCGAGATCATGGTCATCGCTCTCAACGAGGTCGACACCGAGCCGTTCCTCTCGCGCCTCATCATCCTGGTCATCGTCGCGGTGCTCATCACCGCGCTCGTCTACGGCGTCGTCGGGCTCATCGTCAAGATGGACGACGTCGGCCTGGCGCTCGCGCGGCGCGAGTCGGGTGCCTCGCAGCGCGTCGGCCGGGCCCTCGTCAAGGGCATGCCGAAGCTGCTGTCGGTGCTCTCGACCGTCGGCATCGCCGCGATGCTGTGGGTCGGTGGCCACATCCTGCTCGTCGGCGTCGACGAGCTCGGCTGGCACTGGCTGTACGGGCAGGTGCACCACCTCGAGGAGGCAGTCGGGGGAGTGGCCGGCATCGGCGGGGTGCTCGCCTGGGTCGTCAACACGCTCGCCTCCGCGCTCATCGGTCTCGTCGTCGGTGCCCTCATCGTGGCCGTGCTCCACGTCGTCCCCCGACGCCGCAAGCCCGCCCCCCACTGACCCCACCTCGGTTCGAGGTGATGCGCGACCGCATCCGGTCGTCGATCACCTCGAACCGACGCGGAGGGGCACGGTTCGACAGCGGCCTTGGGGTCCGGAGGGCCACGTCGCTAGACTGGTCAACCGCCGGCGTGGGTGATGACCCGCGAACGATGGCCCAGAGGGGCGCGCCGGGTCTGCACACCGACCACCAGAGGAAGCGATCACCCATGTCCTTCGACTACAAGGTTGCCGACCTGAGCCTCGCCGAGGCGGGCCGCCACCAGCTCCGGCTCGCCGAGCACGAGATGCCCGGCCTCATGGCCATCCGCGCCGAGTACGCCGACGCCCAGCCGCTCAAGGGCGCCCGCATCGCCGGGTCCCTGCACATGACCGTCCAGACGGCCGTGCTCATCGAGACCCTCACCGCCCTCGGCGCCGAGGTGCGCTGGGCCTCCTGCAACATCTACTCCACCCAGGACGAGGCCGCCGCGGCCGTCGTCGTCGGCCCGAACGGCTCGGCCGACGACCTCCAGGGCGTGCCGGTCTTCGCCTGGAAGGGCGAGACCCTCCCCGAGTACTGGTGGTGCACCGACCAGATCCTCACCTGGCCCGGCGGCGAGGGCCCGAACATGATCCTCGACGACGGTGGCGACGCCACGATGCTCGTCCACAAGGGCCGCGAGTGGGAGCAGGCCGGCCAGGTGCCGCCGACCACCGACGAGGACTCCGAGGAGTTCGGCGTCTTCAAGGAGCTCGTCCGCCAGACGCTGGCGACCGACCCGCAGAAGTGGACCACGGTCGCCGCCGGCATCAAGGGCGTCACCGAGGAGACCACGACCGGCGTCCACCGCCTGTACCAGCTGGCGGAGGCCGGCGAGCTGCTCTTCCCGGCCATCAACGTCAACGACGCGGTGACCAAGAGCAAGTTCGACAACACCTACGGCTGCCGCCACTCGCTCATCGACGGCCTCAACCGCGCCACCGACGTGCTCATCGGCGGCAAGGTCGCCGTCGTCGCCGGCTACGGCGACGTGGGCAAGGGCTGCGCCGAGTCGCTCCGCGGCCAGGGCGCTCGCGTCATCGTCACCGAGATCGACCCGATCTGCGCGCTGCAGGCCGCGATGGAGGGCTTCCAGGTCGCCCGCATGGAGGACGTCGTCGAGACCGCCGACATCTTCATCACGACGACCGGCTGCTACGACGTCATCACCGCCGAGCACATGACGAAGATGAAGAACAAGGCGATCGTCGCCAACATCGGCCACTTCGACAACGAGATCGACATGGCCGGCCTCGGGCGAGTCCCCGGCATCCAGAAGACCCAGATCAAGCCGCAGGTCCACGAGTGGACGTTCGAGAGCGGCAGCTCGATCATCGTGCTGTCCGAGGGCCGCCTGATGAACCTCGGCAACGCCACCGGCCACCCGAGCTTCGTCATGAGCAACAGCTTCAGCAACCAGACGATCGCCCAGATCGAGCTGTTCACGAAGACCGGCGACTACGCCAAGCAGGTCTACACGCTGCCGAAGCACCTCGACGAGAAGGTCGCCCGCCTGCACCTCGACGCCCTCGGCGTCCAGCTCACCGAGCTGACCAAGGGCCAGGCCGAGTACCTCGGTGTCGACGTCGCCGGCCCGTACAAGCCGGAGCACTACCGCTACTGACGCCGCCGCGTCCCGACGCGCTCGCCGCGTCCCGACGCGTCAGCCACGGTGCCGCTCGCCCCGCTGGGGGCGGGCGGCACTCGTGCGTCAGGAGCCGGACGCCGCCGGTGCCTGCAGCAGGACGAACTCGCTGTCCTTGCCCGCGACGCTCCAGCCGGTCTGCTTCTGCAGCGCCTCGGACGCCGCGGACGACGTGGACACGAGCGCCCATCGGCACCCGGTGTGGGTCAGGTAGGCGGTCCAGCCCGGGCTCGCGGCGGAGAAGGCGACGTACTCGCGCACGTGGGCGAGGCTGTACACCTCGACACGGCCGTCGATGGCGGGTCGCACGTTCGGGTGGCGCCAGATGAGCCAGCCGCCGAGGCCGTAGTCGTTGCACACGACGGTGCCGGCCGGCAGCTTGGCGAGCGCGGGGTCCAGGCCCGCGGCCCCCGAGCCCGGCACGACCGCCCGCACCGCCACGACGACCGCGGCCACGACGAGCCCGAGCGTGGTCAGCCCCAGCGTGAACCGGACCTCGCGCCGTTCGAGCGGCTCGGGCTCCGTGGGCAGCAGACCCTGCAGGGTCACGGCGGCCACCGGCGCGACGACCGCGGCGCCGACGGCGACGGTGCGCGCGTAGAGCAGCGCGAGGCCCGTGCCCAGGACGAGCAGCAGGACGTCGGTCCAGGACACCTTGTCGCGCGAGCGGGCCCACACGAGGACGATCACGGCGACCATCCCGACGAAGAACGCGAACCCCGGCTGCTTGATCGAGGGCGCCATCCACTCCTGGATGAACTGCGTCGTCTCGTTGACGGCGAACGGCGACAGCAGCAGCTCGGGCCCGGTCGGCGTCAGGGCGGCGACGGCGAGCGAGCCGAGCGGCACGAGGGCCAGGCGCCCCCACTGCCGGGGTGTGACGCGTCGGTCGAGGGCGAGGCCGAGCAGCGCCACGACACCGACGAGCACCCCCATGAACCACATGCCGTGCGAGCAGGCCCACACCCACGTCATCGGCACGAGCCACCAGCGGGCGCGGCGGTCCTGCCACGTGCGCAGCCACGCCCCGGTCGTCACGACGGTCAGCGCGAAGGTGACCAGGTGCGGCCGCAGCGACAGGCTCTGGCTCATCGCGGCCAGCGACACCGCGGTGACCGCTGCCGAGACGAGCAGGGAGCCCCGACGCCGCGTGACGCGCCACAGGGCAAGGCCGATGCCGGCGACACCGAGCGGCAGCAACCAGGCCACCCCGGGCAGCGCGAGCAGCTGCTGGAAGCCGCTCATGAGCAGCTCGGGCAGCCACTCGTGCAGGCGCCACGGCTGGGTCGACATCGTGCTCCACGGGTCGGGCCCGTTGAAGACCCACGTCTGTCGGAGCCGGTCGCCAGCGGCAAGGTGCCAGAACGTGTCGGGGTCCGACACCGGCCGGGCCACCTGGACGACGGCGGCGAGCACGACGAGCCCGGGCAGCAGCTGGCGCACCCGGTAGGGCAGTGGTGGCCGCCGCGTCGCGGCACCTGCGTCGGGGGTGCCGGACGCGTCGGGGGTGTCGGACGCGACGAGGTTGCCGGAGGCGTCGGGGGTGCCGGACGCGTCGGCGTGAGTCGCACGCGTCGCAGCGGACGCTCGCGACGCCGAGTCCTCGCCCGATGCGTCGGGCGCGGCGGCGTCCTCCGGGGCGGTGGTGCGGGTCGTGTCGCTCGTCACGGCCCCGATCATCCCCGCTCGACGCGTCCGGCAGGGTCGTTTTGGCCCGATCGGTTCCCCGCGCGGCGGGCTGCGCCGGGCGGCAGCGTGCGAGGATCTGAGGGCACCTCACTTCGTCTGCCAGCAGGGACCCTCCATGAAGAAGCTCACGACCGCCGCGCTCGCCGTGGCCCTCTCGGTGTCGCTCGCGGCCTGCAGCAAGGCCACCGACACGACCGGGCCCTCCTCGAGCACGACGCCCGCCGCGTCGTCCACCACGACGTCGTCGACGCCGTCGGACACGGCATCGGACACGGCGTCGGGCACCTCGTCGGGCGGCACCGGCGACTCGACCACCGCGGCGACCCCGGTGGCGGTCGACCAGTCGACGCCCGAGGCCGCGATGGCCTCCTGGCTCGGGGCCATGGTCGCCGGCGACGGCACGTCGGTGTGCAACCTCATGGCCTACAAGAACAAGCCGATCTCCGGCATCCCCGGTGCCGGCGCCGCGTGCGCCAAGACGATCACGCCCACGCTCGACCAGCTCAAGGACCTCGGTGGGGCCTTCCAGGGGCTGAAGATCAGCGGCGCCACCGTCACCGGTGACAAGGCCACCTTCGAGAGCGTCACCACCGAACCGGCGCTCGCCGCCGACGTCGTGTCGAAGTTCAAGGCCGTGCGCATCGGCGGGAAGTGGTACGTCACCCAGAGCTGAGCCCGCGTGAGCCCGGGGGACCACGAGCCCCGGGTGGACGAGCGGGACGGGGGACTGCCGGCCGCCGCGCGCGGTACCGGCCGTTCAGCCTGCCTGTGTGATGATGTGCCAAGGACTACGGGACACGGGACACCGCCGTCCCGGGAATGGAGTGTGTCGTGAAGGGTCGGGTACTGGTCGTCGACGACGACCTCGCACTCGCCGAGATGCTCGGGATCGTGCTGCGCAACGAGGGTCTCGAGGTCTCCCACGTGGCCGACGGCGCCGAGGCGGTCGCCGCGTTCCGCGAGTCGCGTCCCGACCTCGTCCTGCTCGACGTCATGCTGCCCGGGCTCGACGGCATGGAGGTGTGCCGGCGCATCCGCTCCGAGAGCGGCGTGCCGATCGTCATGCTGACCGCCCGCACCGACACCGTCGACGTCGTCGTCGGCCTCGAGTCCGGCGCCGACGACTACGTCGTCAAGCCGTTCAAGCCCCAGGAGCTCATCGCCCGCGTCCGGGCCCGCCTGCGTCGCGGCGACGAGCCGGCACCGGAGAAGCTCGCCATCGGCGACCTCGAGATCGACGTCGCCGGCCACTCGGTCAAGCGCGACGGCCGTCCCCTGTCCCTGACGCCGCTCGAGTTCGACCTCCTCGTCGCGCTTGCCCGCAAGCCGTGGCAGGTCTTCACCCGCGAGGTCCTCCTCGAGCAGGTGTGGGGCTACCGCCACGCCGGCGACACCCGCCTCGTCAACGTCCACGTCCAGCGGCTGCGCTCGAAGATCGAGCACGACCCCGAGCGCCCCGAGATCGTCGTCACGGTCCGTGGCGTCGGGTACAAGGCGGGTCCGGCGTAGCCATGACCACGCGATCGGGCAGCGCGTCGCGCGCCGCCGAGGTCGCCGGTCTCATGGGCCGAGCGGGCTCCGCGCTGCGCCGGGCCGGCGCGCGCCTCGTGCACCTGTGGCGGTCCTCCCTCGGGTTCCGTGTCGTCGTGGTGACGATGCTGCTCGGCATCCTCGTGCTCACGGCCGTCGGCACCTACCTCTACGGCTCGATCGCCCAGGGCCTCGTCGACAGCCGGCAGCGGATCGCCGCCGACGACAGCCTGCGCGATGCCATCGACGCGCAGAAGAAGTTCGACTCGACCGACCAGAACGGCTCCGACGCGGCGCTCACCCAGTTCGCGACGACCCTGGTCAACCAGTACCGCCGCGACGCCGGCAACGAGAAGCGCTACGTCGTGCTCTCGCGGCTCGACAACACCACCGGTCGCATCATCTTCGGGCCCGTCGAGAGCGGCGCGGTCGGGGCCCGCTTCATCCCGGAGGAGCTGCGCCACCAGGTCGCCACCCAGCCCGACCGCCAGCACCTGCAGGTCGCGACGATCGAGGAGGGCACCGACTCGATCTCGGCGGTCATCGTCGGGCAGCGCATCGCCACCGGGGTGGCCGGTGACTACGGCCTGTACTTCATCTACCCGATGCACCGAGAGCGCGAGATCATCTCGTTCATCGGCCAGACGTTCCTCGTCGGCGGTGCCATCCTCGTGCTCCTCATCGGGGCCATCGCGTTCGTCGTGACCCGCCTCGTCGCCGACCCGGTGCGGCGGGCCGCGCTGGTCGCCGAACGGTTCGCCGAGGGCAACCTCAACGAGCGGATGCGCTCCAAGGGCGAAGACGACCTCGCCCGGCTCGGCAACTCCTTCAACGCCATGGCGGCCTCGCTCCAGCAGCAGATCGCCCAGCTGGAGAACCTCTCCCGGGTCCAGCAGCGGTTCGTCTCCGACGTGTCGCACGAGCTGCGCACGCCGCTGACGACGATCCGCATGGCCGGCGACCTCATCCACGACTCCCGCGCCCGCTTCGACCCGACCGTCGCACGGTCGGCCGAGCTGCTCCACAAGGAGCTCGACCGGTTCGAGTCGCTGCTCACCGACCTGCTCGAGATCTCCCGGTTCGACGCCGGTGCAGCGGTGCTCGAGGTCGAGGCCACCGACCTGCGCGCGTCGGTCGAGCGCGCCGTCGACGCCCACCGGGCCCTGGCCGCCAGCCGCGGCACCGATCTCGTGCTGCGGATGCCTTCGCAGCCGGTCCTGGCCGACATGGACTCCCGTCGCATCGAGCGGATCCTGCGCAACCTGGTGTCCAACGCCGTCGAGCACGGCGAGGGCCGGCCCGTCGAGGTGACGATCGGCGAGAACGACTCGGCCGTCGCCGTCACGGTCCGCGACCACGGCGTCGGGCTGCGCCCGGGTGAGGCCGCCCTCGTCTTCACCCGCTTCTGGCGGGCCGACCCGGCTCGCGCCCGCACCACCGGCGGTACCGGCCTGGGCCTGGCCATCGCCCTCGAGGACGCCCGCCTCCACGCCGGCCGGCTCGAGGCGTGGGGCGCGCTGGGGGAGGGGTCCTGCTTCCGGCTGACCCTGCCGCGCCAGGCCGACGCCACCATCACGAGCTCGCCACTGCCCCTGAGCCCGCTCGCCGCCGAGGCCGCCCGCGCCCGCCGCGAGGGCGCCGCGCTCGGCGAGGCCACGCGCAGCGACGGCACCGGTGGCAGCGACGAGGACACCCTGCGCCTGCGGCGCATCGCCGTGGAACGGTCCCCGTGACCGAGGCCCGAGGCACGTCCGGACGCCGGGCCGGACGCCGTTCCCGACGACGCTCGCGGTGCGCGCCACGGGCGGTGCTCACCCTCGTCCTGGTGGCGGCCACGCTGGTGCTGGCGGCCTGCGGCGGGCTGCCCGGCACCGGGCCGGTCGTCGATGGCCGGGCCCTCGGCGACAGCGCCGTCGAGCCGGTCCGGGTAGCGGCCGTCGGACCCGCCGACGGCGCGAGCCAGCAGGCCGTCATCAGCGGGTTCCTGCGTGCCGGTGAGGACAGCGACGAGACGCACCAGACCGGCAAGCTCTACCTCGCGCCGCAGTCGGTCGACCTGTGGCGCCCCGGCACCGAGGACGTCATCGTCTACGACGGCGACCTGGCCTTCCGCCGCATCGACGAGAACACCCTCGAGGTGTCGACCGACGAGGTCGCCCGGCTCTCGCCCGACGGCCACTACGAGGAGCAGGAGCAGGGCACCCGCGCGAAGATGGTGCTCGGCCTGACGAAGGTCGGCGGGGAGTGGCGCATCGAGCTGCCGTCCCGGGGCTTCGGGCTCTGGCTCGACACCGACCAGTTCGAGCGCACCTACACCAACCAGCTCGTCTACTACGTCACCAAGACCGGCCGCGACCTGGTGCCCGACTCGCGGTGGTTCCCCATCGGCACCCGCCTGCCGACGACCCTGGCCCGCGCCCAGCTCTCGCCGGTGCCGGCCTACCTCGCGGGCGCGGTCTTCACGGCGGTCCCGCCGGGTACGCGCCTCGGCGTCAACGCCGTCCCCGTCGAGAACGGGCAGGCACAGGTCAACCTCAGCAGCCAGGCGCTGTCGGCCGACCCCGACGGCCGGGCGGCGATGTGGGCCCAGCTGACCGAGACGCTGCGCCAGGTGTCGGCCGTCTCGGCGGTGTCGCTGGCCGTGGCCACGACCCCGCTGGAGCTGCCGGGCGGGCTGACGAGCGTCGGGGCCGCCGTCGACCTCGGTTTCGACACGGTCACCCGCCCGCCCCAGGACACCGCGCTGCTGCGCTCCGGCGACTCGATCGTCCGGATCGACCCGACGTTTGTGCCCGACACGGGAAACGGGGGTCGCCGCCCCGACCTCAAGCCCCGCGACGGCGACGTCGCGCGCGTCCCCGACACGTGGACCGCCCTCGCCCTGTCGGTCGACGGCAAGCAGGTGGCCGCGGTCTCGACCGGCCGCGCCGAGCTGTCGATCTGGAGCGCGACGACCGAGACCCGCTTCCTCGCACCCTTCGCGACCGCGCTGACCCGGCCGAGCTACGACGCGAGCGGGTACCTGTGGATCGGTGGCACGGGCCGCGACGGTGCCGCGCACGTCTACGTCCTCGACTCGGTGTCGAAGGACCCCGCGGCCAAGCCGCGGGCCGTCAACGCGCCGTGGCTCGCCGGTCGTCGCGTGGAAGCGGTCAGCGTCTCGGCCGACGCCGCCCGCGCCCTCGTCATCAGCACCGACCGGTTCGGCCGCGACCAGCAGCTCGGGCTGACCGGCATCGTGCGTTCGAGCAACGGCGAGCCGCTGACCCTGACCAAGCCCGAGCGCGAAGGCCAGTCGCTGAGCCAGCTGCAGGACGTCACGTGGCTCGGGCCGGCGTCCTACGCGGTGCTCGGGACCGAGGGCACGAGCGGGCGGATGCGCCCGTGGACCGGCACGCTCGGTGCGGGCGTCGACGGGCGCCGCCACTCGGCCCAGGCCCTGGGCACGGTGGCCGGGGCCGTCCGGATCACGACGGTCGGCGGACCGCGCGGGCTCGCCATCGTCACCTCCGACGACCACGTGTGGGTCCGCGCCGGTTCCACGTGGCGCAAGATCGAGAGCGGCAGCGACGTCCTCGTCCCGGGCGGCTGACCCACCGGCCATGGAGGCCGGCGCGTAGCTCCGCGCGTCCACACCCCCCGGACGCGTGGCCGTCCGTCCACAGGTGTCCGGCCGCACGGCGCGGCCGGACAGCGCAGCGCGGTGTCATGGGGCGGTGCCCGTCCCGCCCGAGGTGGCCGGACGCGTCCGGGCGGTCGCCGCCGGGCTGCTCCTGCCGCTCGCCGACCTCGTCCTGCCGGTCGAGTGCGCCGGGTGCGGCCGGCCCGGTCGCCCGTGGTGCCGGCGCTGCGACCGGGCGCTCCCGGGCCTGGCGTTCGGCGCCGGCGGCGACGCCGAGGTGGCCTCCGCGGGCCCGGGCGCCCGGGTCGTCCCGCCGCGGGCGCCGGCGATGCTGCCCCCGGTCTGGGCGTGGGGCCCCTACGACGGGCCGCTGCGCCGAGCCGTGCCCGCGTGGAAGGACCACGGACGCCGCGACGTCGAGGCGGTCCTCGCACCGTTGCTGGCTGCCGCCCTCGGTGCGGCGGTGCGAGGGTCCGGGTGGGCCGCAGGCCCGGTCCTCGTCGTGCCGGTGCCCTCCTCGCGTCGCGCCGAGCGCCGGCGCGGCGACACGCCGCTGACCGAGCTCACGGCCCGCGCGCTCGGCGTGTCGCAGCACCCCGCGGTTCCGGTGCCGCCGGTCGCCATCCGGCTCGTGAGCGCTCTTGCCCCGACTCGCCGCACCCGGGACCAGGCGGGCCTCGGCCGCTCGGAGCGGCGACGCAACCTCGAGGGGTCGATGGTGGTGAAGTCGTTGTGGCGCAACGTGATCCGTGGCCGACGATGCGTCGTCGTCGACGACGTCCTGACCACCGGGGCCACCCTCGCCGAGGCTGCCCGGGCGCTGCGAGCAGCCGGCGCGGCGGACGTCGTGGGCGCCACCGTGGCGGCCACACCTGCCCCGACGACGCGCCCGGGAAGGGGCGTCCGAGGCGCGCGACTGTGATGTTCGACGAGACACCGGGCACTCCTTCCACCGGGGTCGCAGCCGAAGTAGTGTCGGGTCATGGAACCCCGTCCTCCGGGGTCCGGCTTCGGGTATGACCAGCGGGTCAGTGCTCCGGTGCCGGACCGGAGGCGTGATCGAGCGGAAGGGGTGGTGCCGACCCGACAGTGGGCCGGCCCCCGCGTGGCCCGGCCCGAACCGCTTTCTGCGCTGCACGAAGAAGCCGTGCGCGATCAAGGAGGAACCGTGGAGATCGTCGTCACTGGGCGTCACGTCCAGATCCCCGACCGATTCCGTCAGCAGCTGGACGAGCGACTGGCCAAGGTGCCCGCGCTCGCCCCGAAGGTGCACCGCATCGATGTCGTCGTCACCCACGAGCGGGTCGCCCGTGGGTCCGAGAAGGTCGAGATCACGTGCCGGGCCAAGGGCCCCGTGATCCGTGCCGAGGCCTGCCTCGACGACAAGTACGCCGCGCTCGACGCGGCCGTCGACAAGCTGATGGATCGGTTGCGGCGCCTGCACGACAAGCGGAAGGTGAGCCGCGGACGGCGGGTCCCCGAGTCGGTGGCACAGGCGACGGCACGCATCGACGCAGCGGGCGAGACCGCCGCGCTCGACACGGCCCCCGACGACGGACGCGTCGACGACCTCGACCGCTTCGGCGCGCTCGGCAACAGCCCGATCGAGGTGCGCGAGAAGGTCCACACGGCCGCCCCGATGTCCCTCGAGGACGCCGTCAACCAGATGGAGCTCGTCGGCCACGACTTCTTCCTCTTCCACGACGCCGACACCGACCGCCCGAGCGTCGTCTACCGGCGCCGTGGGTGGAGCTACGGCGTTCTGCACCTCGAGACCGACCAGGAGGTCGCGGCCGCCGGCTGAGGCCCGCGCCGCGTCTGCTACGCCGGGGCGCCGTCCGCACGAGCGGGCGGCGCCCCTGCTGTCCCGAGACCTGTCATCGTGAGCGTCGGGGATTCGTGCGCGCGGCGTCGTGCGTTGCCGGCGGGTTTTGGCAGGATGGGCAGGTGAACCAGCCGCCGGACGTCATCCGTGTCCTCATCGTCGACGACCACGCGCTCTACCGCCGCGGACTGCAGACCGTGCTCGAGACCGAGGACGGCATCAAGGTCGTCGGTGAGGCCGCCGACGGCGTCGAGGCGGTCAGCGTCGCCGAGGAGAAGGCCCCCGACGTCATCGTCATGGACGTCAGCATGCCCAAGCGCGGCGGCATCGACGCGTGCCGCGCGATCAAGCAGCGCATGCCGTCTGCGCGCATCCTCATGCTGACCAGCTCCGACGAGGAGGCCAACCTCTTCGAGGCGGTCCGCGCCGGAGCCAACGGCTACCTCCTCAAGGACGTGCCGCCCGAGGAGGTGGCCGACGGCATCCGTCGGCTGCACGACGGTCAGTCGCTCCTGTCGCCGCTGATGGCCTCCAAGCTGCTCACCGAGTTCGCCGCGATCAGCCAGCGCGACTCCGTGCCGGCCGCCACGTCGGGCCTGGAGGCGCCCCGGCTCACCGAGCGCGAGCTCGACATCCTCAAGCACGTCGCGCGGGGCCGACTCAACCGCGAGATCGCCGGCGAACTGTTCATCTCCGAGAACACGGTGCGCAACCACATCCGCAACATCCTCGACAAGCTGCAGATGCACTCGCGGATGGAGGCGGCGATGTACGCCGTGCGCCAGCGGCTCATCGACCCCGACTGACGAGCCCGACTGACGAGCCCGACCGACGAGCCCCGGCGACCTGAGCCGGAGCGGCGAGCCGACGCACGAGCGCCCCACCCGGGCGCCCCACCCGACGAGGACCTTTCCGTGACCGCTGCCCCGCGCCGGCTCAGCCGCGCCCAGGCCCGACGCGTCGCCATCGCCGCGCAGGGCTTCCTCGACCCGCGACCCGAGCCCTTCACCGCGACGATGCGCCACGTCCAGCGCGTCATCGACCGCGTCGGTGTCATCCAGATCGACAGCGTCAACGTGCTCGCACGCAGCCAGTACCTGCCGCTCTTCTCCCGCCTCGGGCCCTACGACACGTCGCTGCTCGACCGGGCGCGCGACCGCGCACCCCGCCGGCTCGTCGAGTACTGGGCCCACGAGGCGAGCCTCATCCCGCCGTCGACGTGGCCGCTGCTCGACCCGCGGATGCGCGCGGCAGCCGAGAAGGCGTGGGGTGGCATGCGGCGGATCCTCGCCGAGCGGCCGGACTTCGTCGACGTGGTCGAGGCCGAGGTCGTCGCGCGCGGACCGATGACGGCTCGCGAGGTCGAGGCCGCCCTCGAGCACGACCAGCCGCGCCGCAAGGACCACTGGGGCTGGAACTGGTCGGAGGTCAAGCAGGCCCTCGAGTACCTCTTCTGGGCCGGGCGCATCAGCTCGGCCGGGCGCACGACGCAGTTCGAGCGGCGGTACGCCTCGCTCGCGTCCACGGCGCCGCCAGCCCAGCGGACCGCATGGACCCACCGGCCCGGCCCCGACGCCGACCCCGACCGCTACCTCGAGCTCGTCCGCATCGCCGCCCGCGCCCACGGCGTCGGCACCGAGCTGTGCCTGGCCGACTACTTCCGGATCAAGCGTGAGGACGCCCGGCCCGCCATCGCGCGCCTCGTCGCCACCGGTGAGCTCGTGCCGGTCGAGGTGCCCGGCTGGCGTCCGGCGTGGCTGCACGCCGAGGCCCGGCTGCCCCGACGCGTCCACGCCGAGGCGCTGGTCAGCCCGTTCGACTCGCTCGTGTGGCAGCGCGAGCGGATCCACGACCTCTGGGACTTCCACTACCGCATCGAGATCTACACGCCGGCCCACCAGCGCGTGCACGGCTACTACGTCCTGCCGTTCCTGCACGGCGACGCCCTCGTGGCCCGGTGCGACCTCAAGGCCGACCGGGCCGGCGGCGTCCTGCGCTGCCCGCGCGTCACGTGGGAGCCCGGTGCGCCCGCGGAGGCCCGGGGCGCCCTGGTGCGCAACCTCGAGTCGATGGCCCAGTGGCTGGGGCTGGGGCGGGTGGACCTGCCCACCGGCTGGGCCGACGCGCCGTGATGCGACCGTGACCCGTTCGGAACCGAGCGGGTCCGGTGTGCGTTGGTCGGAGAGTCGGAAGGGCGGCTAGCCTAGGCGGGTCCCGTGACCCATCACGGGCGATGGAGCCCGCCCACCGGGCGAGCCCACACGTTCAGTCGGGAGTGAGATCACCAGATGGCCGTCATCGAGAAGCTGCTTCGCGCCGGCGAGGGCCGGACCCTGAAGAAGCTCCAGGGCATCGCCAAGCAGGTCAACGCCCTCGAGGCCGACTTCGAGAAGCTCACCGACGAGGAGCTGCGCGACGAGACCAAGGGCTTCCGCGAGCGGCTCGACAACGGCGAGACCCTCGACCAGCTGCTGCCGGAGGCCTTCGCCGCCGTCCGCGAGGCGAGCAAGCGCACCCTCGGCAAGCGCCACTTCGACGTGCAGCTCATGGGCGGCGCCGCCCTGCACATGGGCAACGTCGCCGAGATGAAGACCGGTGAGGGCAAGACGCTCGTCGCGACCCTCCCGAGCTACCTCAACGCCTTGACGGGCAAGGGCGTCCACGTCATCACCGTCAACGACTTCCTCGCCGAGTACCAGTCCGAGCTCATGGGCCGCGTCCACCGCGCCCTCGGCATGGAGACCGGCTGCATCCTCGCCTCGATGACACCCGAGCAGCGTCGGGCCGAGTACGCCAAGGACATCACCTACGGCACGAACAACGAGTTCGGCTTCGACTACCTGCGCGACAACATGGCGTGGGAGCCCGCCGAGCTCGTCCAGCGCGGCCACAACTTCTGCATCGTCGACGAGGTCGACTCCATCCTCATCGACGAGGCGCGCACGCCGCTCATCATCAGCGGCCCGGCCGACCTCGCGACGAAGTGGTACGTCGAGTTCGCGCGCATCTCCCAGCGCCTGCACCGGGGCGAGGACGGCCGCGGTGACTACGAGGTCGACGAGAAGAAGCGCACCGTCGGCGTCCTCGAGTCCGGCATCGCCAAGGTCGAGGACGTCCTCGGCATCGACAACCTCTACGACACCGTCAACACGCCCCTCATCGGCTACCTCAACAACTCCATCAAGGCCAAGGAGCTGTTCAAGAAGGACAAGGACTACGTCGTCATGAACGGCGAGATCCTCATCGTCGACGAGCACACGGGCCGCATGCTGCCGGGGCGTCGCTACAACGAGGGCATGCACCAGGCGATCGAGGCGAAGGAGGGCGTCGAGATCAAGAACGAGAACCAGACGCTCGCCACGATCACCCTGCAGAACTACTTCCGCATGTACGACAAGCTCTCGGGCATGACGGGCACCGCCCAGACCGAGGCGGCCGAGCTCAACTCGATCTACAAGCTCGGCGTCATCCCGATCCCGACGAACCGCCCGATGATCCGCAAGGACCAGCCCGACCTCGTCTACCGCACCGAGGTCGCCAAGTTCGACGCCGTCGTCGACGACATCGTCGAGCGCCACAACGAGGGGCAGCCGGTCCTCGTCGGCACGACCTCGGTCGAGAAGAGCGAGTACCTCTCGCAGCAGCTGAAGAAGAAGGGCATCAAGCACGAGGTCCTCAACGCGAAGCAGCACGAGCGCGAGGCCGCGATCGTCGCCGACGCCGGGCGCAAGGGCGCCGTCACCGTCGCGACGAACATGGCCGGTCGAGGCACCGACATCATGCTCGGCGGCAACTCGGAGTTCCGGGCCGTGGCCGAGCTCAAGCGCCGTGGCCTCGACCCCGAGGAGACCCCGGAGGAGTACGAGGCCGCCTGGGACGAGGCACTGGCCTCGGCCGAGGAGGTCGTCGCCGCCGAGCACGCGGAGGTCACCGACCTCGGTGGTCTCTACGTCCTCGGTACCGAACGGCACGAGTCGCGCCGCATCGACAACCAGCTCCGCGGTCGTTCCGGCCGCCAGGGCGACCCGGGCGAGTCCCGCTTCTACCTCTCCCTGCACGACGACCTCATGCGCCTGTTCAACGCTGGCATCGTCGACCGGTTCATGCAGACGGCCGGCATGGAGGACGACGTGCCGATCGAGAGCAAGATGGTGTCGAACTCGATCCAGAAGGCCCAGGGCGCGGTCGAGGCCCAGAACTACGAGATCCGCAAGAACGTCCTCAAGTACGACGACGTCATGAACCGCCAGCGCCAGGTCATCTACGAGGAGCGGCGCGCGGTCCTCGAGGGCGAGGACCTGCACGAGCAGCTGCGCCTCTTCGTCAACGACGTCGTCGGCGGGTACGTGGACGCCGCGACGGCCGAGGGCTTCGCCGCGGACTGGGACCTCGAGCAGCTGTGGGACGCGCTGCGGCAGGTGTACCCGGTGTCGCTGTCGATCGAGGAGATCGAGGACGTCGCGGGCGGCCGCCAGTCGATCTCGGCCGGCCTGCTGCGCGAGCAGCTGCTGTCCGACGCCCACCGCGCCTACGACCAGCGCGAGGAGACGCTGGGCTCCGACACGATGCGCGAGGTCGAGCGGCGCGTCGTCCTGTCGGTCCTCGACCGCAAGTGGCGCGAGCACCTCTACGAGATGGACTACCTGCAGGAGGGCATCGGCCTGCGCGCCATGGCCCAGCGCGACCCGCTCATCGAGTACCAGCGCGAGGGTTTCCAGCTCTTCGAGGCGATGATGGAGGCCATCAAGGAGGAGTCGGTGAGCCACCTCTTCTCCGTCGAGGTCCAGGTGGCGCCGCAGCCGGCGGCCGTCGGGGCGACCCCGATGGCCGTCTCCGACCTCGTGGGCGGGGTGGCCGCAGCGACCGCCGACCGCACGGGTGCGGCCGCGGAGGACGTGCAGGAGGCCGAGGACGAGGGCTCCCACGCGTTCGGTTCCGGCGTCCTGGTCTCGGGCGTCGACCACACCGACGGCCAGCGGGCGGGCGCGCTCAGCTACTCGGCACCGGGGGAGGACGGCCGGGCCGTCGTCACCGGCGACCAGCAGCCGGTCGAGCGTCGTGCTGACCGCCGCGGCAAGAAGGTCAAGCGCAAGCGTCGCTGACGCCGCGACGCGACGAACGCCACGCAACAGACGGCGCGGGCCCCGACCACCTCGGTCGGGGCCCGCGCCGCGTCGTGCTGTGCCGCGTCCTGGCGGGACGGACGCGTCGCGCAGGCGCGCATCCTGCCGGCCGGCGCTGGTCGCGGGCTGACCGGGCCGGCTCAGCGGGCTCAGCCGATGGTGAGGGCGGTGACGACCCAGCGGCCGTCGAGGCCCTCGAGACGCAGCGCCAACGCGCGCACGCGCCCGTGCGAGAGCACCACGGCACACGCCTCCACGACGCCGTCGCGGGGCTCGCAGACCCGGACGCGACGCACGATCGCGGGGCGTCGCGGGCCGGGCGTCCGACGGCGTGCAGCCACCATGGCCTGGCGGGCGAGGACGGAGTAGGTCGTCGGGCTCGTGTGGCGGATGAGCTGGGGCGCCGGACGCTGCCCGGAGACGACCTCGACGACGGCCTGGGACAGCTTGGCCACGAAGGCTCCGGCGTCGGGCAGCTGGCTCGTGCGGGTGGGGCGACGGCCGAAGTCGTCGTCCTCGCGGGCGCCGAAGAAGTCGAGGGCCAGGGCGTCCTGGGCGTAGGGCTGCTCGCCCTGCCACGCCTCGTCGGCGGAGATCACGGCCGGCGCCGTCTGCGGCAGGGTGCGCACGGTGAAACCGCCGGGAAGGGTTGCTTTCGAGGTCGGCACGGTCATCACTCCTTCGGGACCAGGTGGCGGGTCGTGGGGCTCGTGTCGCTCACGGCCGGGTCGGCGGGTCCCGGCGGGACGAGCTGCAGGCCCGGGACGAGAAGGTCGGGATCGGCGCCGATGACCTCCCGGTTGGCGGCGTACCAGCGGGGCCAGGCCCGTGCCACGTCGGCGTCGGAGGCATCGGGGCCGAGGTGGCTGCGTGCGATGCCCCAGAGCGTGTCGCCGCGACGGACCGTGACCAGGGAGTGCGAGACCGACGAGGGACGAGGGCTCGGAGCGAGCAGCCGGCCCCGGTCGCCGTCGGCGACGCGCACGGGTGCACTCGGCCGGAAGCCGGGGGACAGCGTCGGACGCCGCTCGGCGTCGGTCGTCGGCGCGTCCGGAGGTACCGGAGCGGCGGGGACCGCGGGATCGGCCGTGGGCCTGAACCCCGGGCCGAGCGGTGCCGCCACGGCGGCGGCGCCGGCAGCCGGGATGGCGGGTGCTGCCGACGGCAGGAAGCCCGGGCCCGGCAGGCGTGCGGCTGCGGCATCCGGGCCGCCGGCTGCCTCACTCGCACCGCGCGCCGCCACGGGGGAGCTGCCCGCGGAGGAGACCGAGGCCGGCGGCAGCGCGAGCGACCCCACCGAGGCGCCGAGCAGGAGCGTCAGCAGCTTGCGCACGGCGAGCGGCGTGACCCGGTCAGCGATGGCGGCGGCGAGACGCCCTGTGGCGCCGGGAACCAGGGCGAGGAGGGCCAGCGCCGAGCCGACGGCGAGCCAGAGGGCGAGGGCCACGCCCAGCCAGGCGAGCCCGACGAGCACGAGGTCGTCGGGACGGGCGGCCCCGGCGGCCGCGACACCCTGGGTGGCCACCTGCACGAGCAGTCGGGCCGTGCCGGCGGCGACGAGGACGCCGGCAGCGGCCCACGCCGCGGCGCGCAGCCGCCCCCGGACCGAGGCGCTGGAGTGGGTCGTTCCCCTGTTCATGGCTCCATTCAATGCAGTTTGCCTTCGTTTGGCAATACTTGACGCTCACAGGTTGTGGACGACACGACTGGCGCACGGCTCGAAGACGGGTCACAGTGGACCCCATGCGATGGGACCGGCTCTTCGACGACCTCGAGGCCCAGGCGGATGCCGACGAGGCGCGCGCTCGGGTCGCCGAGGTCGCCGACCGGGTGCGCCGCGAGCGGGCCCAGCTCGACCTCCACACCCGGCTGCTCGCCCACGTCGGGTCCGGTGCACTGACGTTGCGGCTGCCCGGACGGGCGCTCACGGGCAGCCTCGCCGACGTCGGGCCCGACTGGCTGCTGCTCGAGCCGGCCGCCGACCGGCAGGTTCTCGTCGCCCTCGCTGCGGTCCGGTCGGTCTCGGGCCTGGGCCGGGGCGCCCTGACACCCTCGGTCGTCGCGAAGCGGTTCGGCCTCGGGGCTGCACTCCGTGCCGTCAGCCGGGACCGGGTCCCGGTCGAGCTCGCGGACGTCGAGGGTCGTCAGGCCACCGGCACGATCGACGTCGTCGGCGCCGACCACCTCGAGCTGGCCGAGCACGCACCCGACGAGCCGCGTCGTCGCGACAACGTCACCGGCTCGGTCGTCGTACCGTTCGCGGCGCTCGGCACGGTGCGGCGCCTCGCCTGACGCCGGTCAGACGTGGTCGGCCGTGACGGGCCGGTGGTCAGTCCTCGTCGCCGGCCCCACCGAACGGATGGGTCTTGACGAAGGTGCGCGTCTCGGCGTACATCCGCTGGATGTAGGTCTCGAGCTCGGTGGCCTCGACGCGCCACTGGCCGCGCCCGCCGATCTTGATGGCCGGCAGCTCGCCGGAGCGGACGAGTGCGTAGGCCTGGGCCGAGGAGATGTTGAGGATCTCGGAGACCTCGGCGAGCTGCAGGAACCGCTGGGCCACGTCCGCTCCTAGTCGTGTCAGGCGATCGGGAGAACCGCGTCGTGCTTGGGCGTCGGGTCGCGCCGACGGCGGTCCGTCGGCGGACGTCGTGGACGCGTCCGGCACCCCGTACCCGTCCCCGGCCGCTCGTACCCTGCGCCCGGCATCCCCTGCAGCGGCCGGACGTCGGGTGCGGCTGCGTCCGACTGCCACATGGTAGGTCCCGGTGCGCCCTGTCGCGTTCGTTCGTCCACAGGTGTCGGCACCGGCGCGCAGTGGGCTTCGGCCTGGTGCAAGATGGCGCTGTGCCGGGTGCGTCCCGGATCGTCCATCAGCACGTGACCACAGGGGGTCCCATGTCCGAGCTGGCGCGTCCCGCCGCCAAACGCCTCGAGCGGCCGAGCTGGCGTGACAGCCGCCTCGTCGTCGGCGTCCTGCTCGTCGTCGTCGCGGCGACGCTCGGGGCCAAGGCCGTCGCGAGCGCCGATGACCGCGTGCCTGTCTGGGTGGCCGGATCGGACCTCGTCGCGGGCGACCGCGTCGAGGCGTCCTCGTTCGTGCGCGCCGACGTGCAGCTCGGCGACGGCACCTCGCCCTACCTCGGGGCCGACGCGCCGGCCCCCGTCGGGTCCTACCTGCTGCGCGACGTGCGCGCAGGCGAGCTCGTGCCCTCCTCGGCCGTCGGCAACGGCGACCAGGTCGACGTGCAGCGCGTCACCGTCCGGGCCGACTCCGCCTCCGCCCAGGGACTCGCGCGCGGCATCCGTGTCGACGTGTTCGTGACTCCCCGCGCGACGACCGCCTCCGACGCCGCTGCCGCCCGCACCACGCGCCTCATCGAGGCCGCCGCGGTGTCGGGCGTGCTGACGAGCCAGAACGGCTTCGGCTCCGATGCCACGACCTCGGTCCAGCTGCTCGTGCCGAGCGACAAGGTGCAGGCCCTCGTCGAGGCCGTCGACGGAGACGCGCACCTCACCCTCGTGCCGGTCGTCGGCGCGGTCTCGGGCTCCGGCGCATGACCGAGGTCCTGACCGGCCTCAGCCCGCGGTGGGAGTCGCCCGTCGCCGAGGCCCTCGAGGCCCTGCCCGGGGTCACCATCGCGCGGCGCTGCGCCGACGTCGCCGAGCTGCTGTCCGTGGCCGAGGCCGGACTCGGGTCGGTGGCCGTCGTGTCGTGGGACCTGCGCGGCCTCGACCTCGATGTCGTGAGCAGGCTGCGGCGTGGTGGCTTCGTCGTCATCGGTCTGGTGCCCGCCGGCGACGAGGACGCCGATCGGCGGCTGCGCCAGCTGTCGGTCCAGCGCATCGTGCCCGTCGACGCCGAGCCCGAGCGCCTCGCCGAGGCGCTGGCCGACCGTGCCCCCGACTCCGCCGATGCCCTCGAGGCCGCCCTCGGCGCCGTCGGCACGGTAGATACCGACGCCGACGCAGGCGCCGGCCTCCGCGGCACGGAGGGCGACGTCGACGCGACCGGTCAGCCGGCCTCCGACGACACCCACGACGTCGGGGCCGGAGACGGGCCCCACGGGCCCGGTCCGTCCGGCTGGACGCCCAGGGACGCCGAAGCATCCGACGCGTCCGAGCCGGGTGCGTCCGGCCCCCGAGACACGGCCACGGGTGGCGCCGGCCACGCCCGCCCGACGCGCGCTCCGGTCGTTGCCGTCTGGGGCCCGAACGGCGCCCCGGGCCGTACCACCCTCGCGACGACCCTGGCGGCCGAGCTCGCGGCACGGGAGGCGTCGGTGCTGCTCGTCGACGCCGACACGTACGGCGGCTGCGTGGCACAGGCGCTCGGGCTGCTCGACGAGGCGCCTGGTGTCGCGGCGGCGTGCCGGGCCGCCGACCAAGGACTGCTCGACCTGCCAGCCCTCGCCCGCACGGCACCCGAGGTGGTCCCCGGGCTCCGGGTGCTCACCGGGCTCCCCAAGGCCGAACGCTGGCCCGAGGTGCGTGCCGGAGCGCTCGAGCGGGTCCTCGACCTCGCCCGCTCGCTCGTCGACGTCGTCGTCGTCGACTGCGGCTTCTGCCTCGAGGACGACGAGGAGCTCAGCTACGACACGTCGGCCCCGCGCCGCAACGAGGCGACCCTGACGACGCTCGCCGTCTCCGACCTCGTCGTCGCCGTTGGTGGCGCCGACCCGGTGGGCCTGCAGCGCTTCGTGCGCGGGCTGCAGGAGCTCGGCACCGTGCCCTCCGGCGAGCCGGTCCCCGTCGTCAACCGCGTGCGGGCCGCCGCCGTCGGTAGCCGGCCGCAGGCCCGCATCGCCGACTCGCTCGCACGGTTCGCCGGGCTGGCGGCCGTGCGCTTCGTGCCCGACGACCCCGAGACCGCCGACGCCGCGATGCTGGCGGGGCGCTCCGTCGTCGAGCACGCCCCGGACTCGCCGCTGCGGAACGCCGTGGCCGACCTCGCCTCGCACGTCGCCCCGTGGACGGCCTCGAGGCAGCGGACCGGCGGGCGCCGACGTCGCTCCGGCCGCTCCGGTCTGGGCCGTCGCGAGGCCGTCAGGGCGTGAAGAGGATCGTCAGCCCGGCGAGGGTGTAGACGATCATGACGACCATGAGCGGCACCTGGCCGATGACGGCGGCGCGCCGTGGCAGCACGGTGATGGCCCGCTCGTGGGCTGCGAGGACGCCGAGCAGGTGCCCGACGACGATGCTGACGGCCTGGACGGTGGCCACGAGCGTCGGCTGGATCAGCGTGTCGTTCGGCACGAGGTGGGCCGTACCGAGCAGGTCGGCGCCGGTGCCGAGGGGGTCGGTGAGCAGCACCCACGCGTACTGGCCCTGGTACACGAGCAGCGACCAGTAGTGCGCGACGACGTACCCGCCGGCGATCGGGATGAGGGAGGGCGCGATGTCGCTGACGAACGTGAACGAGCGGGCGAACGGCTCTCCGGCGAGGAGCACCGAGACGGCCGACGCGAGCCAGATCGTGCCGGCCACGAGGAGGAAGAAGGCGACGAGCGTGCCGGTCTTGAGCAGGGCCGAGGGCAGCGGCGAGCTCTGGACGAAAGTCGACCAGGACAGGTTGGCCGAGAAGCCGTCGTAGGCGGTGCTGCCGAGCATGACGGAGACGGTCGCGACCAGTCCTCGGCAGCCGCGCAGCGTGTTGACACCGTGCAGGGGCGTGCGGAGCACCCACCGCCCGTCGGGGTGGCGTCCGAGGGGGGACAGCAGTCCGAGCAGGCGCGACCAGGCCTCGAACGGGTCGGCCTCGTCGAACCACGCACGCCCGAAGACGGCCGAGCCGAGCAACGTCACCGCGACGTAGGCGCCGATCGTGAGGCGGAGGAAGCCCAGCTCGGTGTTGTCGCTCGCGACGAGCTCGACCCACGTGAAGGCGCCGAGGCCGAACGCCGCCGGCCACAGTCCGGCGCGGTAGCCGGCCACGGAGGTGTCGGCGGGCACCCGGGCGAGCGCGAGCAGCCCGCGGTGCAGCAGGCGCAGCGGGTTGACGACGCGCCACACCGGGCCGAGGAGCATCGAGGTGAAGGCGAGGCCGACCCAGAACCACACGTAGACGACGTGCGGCACCGGGTTGCGGGCCGAGTCGGGCCCGGCGACGAGGGCGAGCAGCGTCCACAGGGTGGCCGCGCCGACGGCGACCCGGGCCACGAGGCGCAGCCAGCGGGAGTCGAGGAAGCGCCCGAGGGCGCCCGGCAGCGGTACGCCCTGGTCCGCGCCCAGCCGCGGCTCGCGCCACAGGACGCCGATGGCGACGAAGGAGATGAGCAGCGCCGCCACCGCGGCGACGACGAGTGCGGTGAACGGCAGCGGGAGGTCGCCCCGGCTGCCGACGCCGTGCGCGGGAGCCAGGGCCGGGACGAGCGAGGGGGCGAGGGCGCTGCTCACGACGTGTCCGGTGCGGTCAGCGGACCGCGACGGTCAACAGGGTCAGCGCGGGATCGTGGGTCTCGACCTCGTAGAGCCCGGCGTCCTTGGCCGTGAGGCGCAGCGTCGTCGGCTTGCCGGCCTTGAGCTGGGCCTCCTGGTCGAAGCCGTGGGCGTGCAGCTCGTCGTCGTGGTCGCTCGTCACGACGAGCTCGAGGGTCGACCCGACGGGGAGGTCGATCTGGGCGGGGGCCGGCGTGACGGTCGTGCCGGTGATCGCGACCGCGAGGTGCTTGACCGAGCCGGTGCCGCTGGCGCTCGCGGCGGGAGCGCCCGACCCGGTGCCGGTGGCCGAGCTGCTGCACCCGGCCGCCCCGGCCAGGGCGAGGACGCAGACGACGGGCGACAAGGCACGGATCACACGCATGGCCACGATCCTAGATGTGGGGGTCTGGCAGAGTGTGAGCATGTCCGACCGCCTGACCTCGCTCGACGCGTCGTTCCTCTACCTCGAGGAGACGACGACCGCGATGCACGTGGGGTCGGTCATGGTCTTCGAACCGCCGCGTGAGGGCTTCGACTACGACCAGCTGGTCGGCATCATCGGCAGCCGCATCGGCGCGATCCCGCGGTTCCGGCAGAAGGTCCGCGACGTGCCCGGCCGCATCGCCAACCCGGTCTGGGTCGACGACGAGTCGTTCGACATGAGCTACCACGTGCGCCGCGCCGCCCTCCCGCGACCCGGCACGGACCGACAGCTGCAGGACTTCGTCGCCCGGGTGCAGCCGCGACGCCTCGACCGCACCCGTCCGCTCTGGGAGGTGTACCTCGTCGAGGGGCTCTCCGGCGGGCGCTTCGCCATCGTCACCAAGACCCACCAGGCGCTCATCGACGGCGTCAACGCCCTCGACATCGCCCACGTCATCGTCGACGCCGTCAAGGGCGAGGACATCGACCCGGTGCCGTGGGACCCCAAACGTGCGCCGTCGTCGGTCGAGCTCGTCACCGAGGCGGTCGTCGACGTCGTGCGACGCCCGAGGGAGGTCGTCGACCTCGTGCGTGGCGGAGTCAACGACGCGCTCAACGTCGCGGTCCGCGCGGCCGAGTCGGCGGGGCACCTGCTCTCGACGGTGGCGCGCACGGCGGCCCGGCCGGCGCCCGACTCGCCGCTCAACGCCGAGGTCGGCTCGGCCCGTCGGTGGGTCATGATCGCGACCGACCTCGAGGACTACCGGCGGGTGCGCACGTGCCTCGCCCGGGGCGCGTACGCCGAGGACGTCACGATCAACGACGTCGTCCTGGCGACCATCGCCGGCGGCTTCCGCACGTGGCTGCTCGGCCGTGGAGAGCCGGTGTCGGCCGCCACGAAGGTGCGCGCCATGGTGCCGGTCAGCATCTACGGCGACGACCCGGCCGGCATGTACGCCAACCAGGTCATGGCCTGCGTCGTCAACCTGCCCGTGGGCGAGCCGGGTGCCTCGATGCGGCTGCACCAGATCGCCTTCGCGATGCGCCAGCAGATGGAGGGCGGTCAGGCCGTCGGCGCCACGTCGCTGGCCAACCTGGCCGGCTTCGCACCGCCGACGCTGCACGCACTCGGGGCCCGGGTGGGCTCGGCGATGTCGCGGCGGCTCTACAACGTCATGATCACCAACGTGCCGGGGCCGCAGTCGCCGCTCTACGCGGGCGACGCGCGGATGCTGTCGACCTACCCGGTGACCCCGCTCGCCAAGGGCCAGGCCCTCTCGATCGGGATCACGTCCTACGACGGCGGCGTGTACTACGGCCTCAACGCCGACCGCGAGGCGATGCCCGACGTCGACGTGCTCGGCCAGTCGATCCTCGAGTCGCTCGAAGAGCTGCGCAGTGGGAGGGAGTCCTGATGCCGGTCGTCCGCGTCTACGTGCCACTCGGGCGTGACGGGCTCGAGGAGCTCGCGACGTCGGGGCGGCTGTCCGCCGGACCGGGGACGCCACGCGTCGCCTTCGCGGTGACCCGGGCCCTCGAGGCGTCGGCGCCGGGGCATGACGTCGAGGACCTCGAGTACGCCGCGTTCAGCGACGCCGTCGCCGCGGCCGGTGGGCTGCGCGTCGCACGCGCCGATCGCCGGGTCGTCGCCTCGGCGGACGCCGACGCCGAGGTGGTCGTCGACCAGGTGGCGCCGCGTGAGGGGGCGCCCGTGTCGCGGGTCGTCGTCACGGCGCCCGTGCCCCTCTCGCGGGTGGCCTCCTTCCACGTCGACGACGAGGTGGCGGCGGGCCAGCCGGACGACGAGGCGGACGAGCTGCTCTGGTACGACGTCACCGAGCTCGACGACGTCCGCGGCTTCTTCGCCTGAGCCGCAAGGAGATCCGCGTGGACGAGCAGGTGGCGCTCTACGACGACGAGGGGCGCGTCGCCGGGAGCGCGCCGCGTTCGGTGATGCGCGCGCGCAACCTCCGCCACGCCGCGTCCTCGATCGTCGTGCGCGACCCGGCCGGACGCGTCTACCTGCACCGGAGGACGACGACGAAGGACGTATACCCGGGGCTGCTCGACTTCGCCGCCGGTGGGGTCGTGCTCGCGGGGGAGGACCCCGACGACGGGGCGGTCCGTGAGGTGGAGGAGGAGCTCGGCGTCCACGGCGTGCCGCTCGTGAAGCTCGGCGTGGCCGACTACGCCGACGACGCGACGCGGTACCGGGCCTTCCGCTACACCGTGACGTGGGAGGGGCCGGTGCGCTGGCAGCCGGAGGAGGTGTCGTGGGGTGAGTGGGTCGGACTCTCCGACCTGGTGCGGATCCTCGACGACGAGCCGGGGACCGTCGTGCCCGACAGCATTGCGGTGTGGGGAGCGACGCTGCGCGAGTGGCTCGGCGGCGCAGGCTGACGGACTGCAGACTCTTGTCACAACCGAACGATCGTGCTTTTATGGCGGCATGGGCAAGGGTGACGCCACGAAGCAGGCCGTCCTCGAGGAGGCGGCCGAGCTGGCCTCGCTCGTCGGCCTCGGCGGCCTGACGATCGGCACGCTCGCGGCTGCGACGAAGCTGAGCAAGAGCGGCCTGTACGCCCACTTCGCGTCCAAGGAGGCACTGCAGGTCGAGGTGCTGCAGCACGCGCGCGAACGGTTCACCGACGTCGTGCTGAGACCGGCCCTGGCCACGCCGCGGGGAGAGCCGCGGCTGCGCGCCTTCTTCGAAGCGTGGCTCGCCTGGCAGTCCCGCGGCTACAGCGGCGGCTGCATCTTCGTCGACGCCGCAAGCGAGTTCGACGACCAAGAGGGGCCGGTTCGCGACGAGCTCGTCCGCGCCGAGCGCGACCGACAGGAGTCCGTCGGCCTCATCCTCGGCACCGCCGTCGCGGAGGGGCACTTCCGCGACGACATCGACCCCGGGCAGTTCGCCTACGAGCTCGAGGGCATCGTCCTCGCACACCACCAGGCCGTCCGGCTGCTGCGCGACCCCCGCGCCGGGGAGCGGGCGCTGCGGGCGTTCGACCGGCTCGTCGACGCGTGTCGCCCGGTCGCGCGCACCGCCTGAACCCTCGACCACGCCCCGCCCGCCGCGAGGCCCCATCAGAAAGATGACCATGGCACGGATCTCAGCTCAGAAAAGCACGAACGGTCGGTCTATTTATTACGCCGGGATCCGCGGCCTCGGACTCGTCGCCCCGGGCGTGGCGGCGCGCCTCCTCGAGCGGGAGTGGTTGCGCGTGCCGTCCTCCGCACGCAGCGGTGCCGTCACACCCTGGCCCGAGGCGGCGCCCTCCGTCCGAGAGCTGCTCGGGTCGCCCTTCGAGGTGCGGGTCGACGGTCGTGCGGTGCGGGGCTGGTCGTGGGGCACCGGCCCGGTCGTCTACCTCGTCCATGGCTGGGGCGGCACGCTCGAGCACCTCGTGCCGTTCGTCGGGCCGCTGCTCGACGCAGGGCTGCAACCGGTGGCCCTCGACGGTCTGGGCCACGGCACCTCCGACGAGGGGCCGCACGGCCACGGCACGAGCGACGCCGTCGAGCTCGGACGGTCCCTCGACGCCGTGGCCGCGCGCTTCGGGCCCGCCCGCGCCGTCGTCGCCCACTCGATGGGCGGGCTCGCGGCGCTCCTCGCCCTGCGCGACGGCTGGGTCGGCACCGAGCGGCTCGTCCTCGTCGCACCGGTCCCCGGCGTGCCGGCGCTGCTCGAGCGGCTGCGCGACGAGCTGGCGCCGGGGGAGCCCACCCTGCGCCGGCTCGCCGCCCGGGCAGAGCGCCGCACCGGCTACCCGGTCGCCCACCTCGACCTCGCCCGGCTCGGCACCGACCTCGGGCGGGACGGCGACCGTGCTGCCCGCGGCTCGGCCGCCGGGCCGGGTCGACCCGAGCTCCTCGTCGTCCACGACCTCGGCGACCGCGAGGTGCCCCACGCCGCGTCGGCGGCACTCGTGCGCACGTGGCCGGGAGCCCGCCTGCTCAGCACCGTGGGGCTCGGGCACCGGCGCATCCTCGCCGACCGCGCCGTCACCGGCGCCGTGGCCCGGTTCGCCGGCCGCCTCCCCGTCGAGGCGAGCCTGCACGCAACGGACGTCCCGGCGCCGTGGCCGTTCGCCGCGGAGGCTGTGGACGCCGCCACGTGGTCGGTGGCGGCGGCCGGCGACGTCGCGTGAGCCCACGGGCGCGTCCCACGGAGTGGGCCGGGGGAGTCGCGCGGGCCGGGTGGCTTGTTACGTTGCGCGAATGGACTTCACCGCTGACGAGTACGCACGCCGGGACGCCGACCGGCTCCGGGAGATCCTCGCCGGCCCGCCGGTCACGTGGGTGTTCCTCGGCGACAGCATCACCCAGGGCGTCGTGCACACGCACGGGCGGCGCAACTACGTCGAGCTCTTCGCCGAGCGCGTGCGCGGCGAGCTCGGCCGGCTCGGCGACGCCGTCGTCAACTCCGGGGTCTCCGGCTCCACCGCAGAAGACCTGCTTCCCGAGTTCCACTGGCGGGCAGGCCGGTTCGGGCCCGACGTCGTCTTCGTCATGTTCGGCACCAACGACATCGTCGCCGGCGCCGACGGCATCCGCGCCTTCCGGTACCGCATCGACCAGATCGTCCAGCGCTCGCGCGACGTCGGCGCCACGGTCGTGCTCCAGACCCCGCCGCCGGTCCTCGCCGACGGCGCGCGCTCGCCCGAGCTCATCGAGCTCTACTCCGACGCGGTCCGTGAGGTCGCCGAGTCGCTCGGCGTGCTCGTCGTCGACCACGCGGCAGCCTGGCGCGAGGCGGCCGACGCCTCGGGGGCCGACGTCGCGCCGGAGGGCTGGCTCGACGACTCCTTCCACCCCGGGGCGCGCGGGCACCACGAGATGGTCCTGACGCTCCTGCGCACGCTCGGCATCGCCGACGGGTCGAGCGCCGTGTGCTCGCTCACCGTCGACGACACGGTGGGCGCGGGCGCCTGACGCGTCGGGCCGGCGGAGGTCGCCGGAGAGGCGCCGGCACCGGTCAGTCGCGCGAGCGGCTCAGGGGCGGGTCAGGGTCCGATCAGGGCCGTCCCCAGCAGCGGCGCACCGCCGGGAGGGCGACGATGGAGTCATGACACAGCCGATTCCCAACCCCTACGGCCAGGCCCTGACGCCGACGCGCGACGAGCGCACGTGGGCGATCCTCGGACACCTCGCCGCCATCGTCGCCGCCGTCATCTCCGTCGGCTGGCTCAGCTTCGTAGGCCCACTGCTCATCTGGGCCGTCTACAAGGACCGCAGCGCCTTCGTCCGCCGGGCGGCAGCCGGGTCGTTCAACTTCAACCTCGCCGTGTGGGCCGCCATCATCGTCGGCTGGCTCATGTTCTTCACGGTCATCCTCATCCCCGTGGCGATCATCGTCTGGGTCGTCGCCGTGCTGGCGGCCCTGTGGTTCCACGTCCGTGCCGCGATGGCCGCGAACCGTGGTGAGTCGTTCCGCTACCCGTGGGGCATCCCGGTCCTGCACTGACGACGCTCCCGACCACTGCGGCGGTCATGGAACGATGGGGTGGCTCGCCCACGAGGCGGCCACCCCATCGCCCGTTCCGGGCGACGACAGCGAGAACCGCGCCAACCCGCAGGAGAACTTGATGGACGCCGTGACCCACGTGCCCGCACCGGCCAACGAGCCGGTGCTCGACTACGCGCCGGGCTCGCCCGAGCGCGCCGCGCTCGAGGTCGCCCTCGCCGAGCTGGGCGCCGACCAGCGCGAGCTGCCCCACACGATCAACGGGCAGCGCGTCACGGGGACCGGCCGCAAGATCGCCGTGCGGCAGCCGCACGCCCACCGCAAGGTGCTCGGCACGCTGCGCAACGCGACCGTCAAGGAGGGCCAGGCCGCCGTCGACGCCGCCAAGGCCGCCGCCCCGATGTGGCGCGAGCTGTCCTTCGACGACCGGGCCGCGATCCTGCTCAAGGCCGCCGAGCTGCTCTCCGGCCCGTGGCGCGCCCGCCTCAACGCCGCGACGATGCTCGGCCAGAGCAAGACCGCCTACCAGGCCGAGATCGACGCCGCCTGCGAGCTCATCGACTTCTGGCGCATCAACGTCCACTTCGCGCGCCAGATCCTCGAGCAGCAGCCGCCGCTCAACGCCAAGGGCATCTGGAACCGCTCGGACTACCGCTCCCTCGAGGGCTTCGTCTACGCGATCACGCCGTTCAACTTCACCGCCATCGCCGGCAACCTGCCGACGGCCCCGGCCCTGATGGGCAACACCGTCGTGTGGAAGCCGAGCCCGACGCAGCAGCTGGCTGCCCAGCTGACGATGGAGCTGCTCGAGGAGGCCGGCATGCCGCCGGGCGTCATCAACATGGTCACCGGCGACGGCATCAACGTCAGCAAGGCGGCCCTGTCCGACGAGGACCTCGCCGGCATCCACTTCACCGGCTCGACGCCGACCTTCAAGCACCTGTGGCACGAGGTCGGCACGAACCTCGACCGCTACCGCACCTACCCGCGGCTCGTCGGCGAGACCGGCGGCAAGGACTTCATCCTCGCCCACCCGAGCGCCGACCCGGCCGTCCTGCGCACCGCGATGATCCGCGGCGCCTTCGAGTTCCAGGGCCAGAAGTGCTCGGCTGCCTCGCGCGCGTACGTGCCGGCGTCGGTGTGGACGCAGATCAAGGGCGACCTCGTCGACATCACCAACGGCCTGAGCCAGGGTGACGTCACCGACCTGTCCAACTTCATGGGCGCCGTCATCGACGACCGCGCGTTCGCCAAGCACAAGGACGCCATCGACCGGGCGCACGCGACGAAGGGCATCGACGTCGTCGCCGGCGGCACCTACGACGACTCGGTCGGCTACTTCGTGCGCCCGACGGTGCTGGAGATCAAGGACGCGGCCGACGAGTCGTTCCGCACCGAGTACTTCGGCCCGATCCTGTCGGTGCACGTCTTCCCGGACGCCCAGTACGACAAGGTCCTCGACCAGATGGAGCGCTTCGCGCCGTACGGACTGACCGGCTCGATCATCGCCCAGGACCGCCGCGCCATCGCCGACGCCACGCAGCGCCTCCGCTTCGCCGCCGGCAACTTCTACGTCAACGACAAGCCCACCGGCGCCGTCGTCGGCCAGCAGCCCTTCGGCGGCGGTCGCGCGTCCGGCACCAACGACAAGGCCGGCGCCGCGCAGAACCTGCTGCGCTGGACGAGCGTCCGCTCCATCAAGGAGACGTTCGTCCCGCCGACGAACCACGCCTACCCGCACATGGGCTGACGCGTCGGGGCAGACGTCAGGAGGCCGGTCCCCGTCGGGGGCCGGCCTCCTCTGCGTCCGGGATCCGTTGCGGCTCAGGCGTGCTCGGCGAGCCAGGTCTGACCGGTCTGCTGCTCGCTGCGGATGGCGTCGACGACCGCGGGGGCGGCGGCCTTCTCGACCTTCCCCCCGAAGAGCGGGATCGAGGCCTTGAGGTCGCCCTCGATGGTGATCGTCGTACCGCCGCCGGAGGGGAAGAGGCGCACGTCCGAGCGCATGGCGACCGGGGCACCGGCGACCTCTACGGTCAGGGTGCCGGTGCGGGCGGCGTCGCCGTCGGGACCGGACCACTCGTAGGTCTCGGTGATCGACAGGGTGCTGCCGACGACGGACTTGGCGAAGTCGGGCAGGCCGTCGGTGGGCAGGTCACGGCGGGTGACGACGCGGGCGCCGTCGCCGGCGGCGGTGACGGCGGCATCGTGGCGCAGCGCGCCGGCCTCGACGCACTTGCGCTCCTGGAACTGCGGGTCGGTGACCATGGCGAACACGGCGTCGGGAGCGGCGACGTACGAGATCGTCTCGGAGATCCTCATGGGCGACAACGCTATGCCACGCGCGCCCACTCGCCACGGCAGGTGGCATCGAGGGTGTCGCTCAGCTGCCGGATCGCGACCGGTCCGAGACGCGTGCGAGGACGGCCGTCGAGCGCTCGAGCTCGCGGCGCAGGCGGGCCAGGTCGCGGGCGCGGGTCGAGGTGATGCGGTTGAGCAGCTCCTGCAGCCGCGCTCGTTCGCGCAGCCGCGTGTCGGGCTCGACACGGCTGGGGCCGGGCTCCTCGACGACGAGCTGACCCTCGAGCGCGAGGCCGGCGCGGCGCAGGTCGGGCTCGAGGGCACGCAGGCGGGCGGCACTTTCGGCCGTCGTGGCGGTGAGGGCCTGCAGCAGCCCCCCGACGGAGTCCAGCTCGGTGGCGGTGCGGGTCAGCAGGTCGCGCTCGCGCGCCGTGGGGTCGGACCCGCCACGCCGGACCTGCCGCCCGGCGGGCGCGTCGAGGTCGTGGACGTGGTCGGCGAGCCGGCCGGCGCCTCCCCGCAGGGTGCCCCCGAGCGCCGAGATGGACGCGGCGTCGCCGTCGGTGCCGGTCACGGTGCCCACCCCCGGAGCCCGCCGGCCTCGACCGAGTGGTCGGAGTGGTCGGAGTGGTCGCCGCGGTGCCGACCGTCGGTAGCGGGAGAGGAGCCGACGCCGGCCGAGCCGAGGTCGAGGAGCCGCTCCTCGAGGGCTTCGGCCAGGGCCCGAAGCGTGTCCGCGCCCTGCTCGACCCACGCGTCGAGGAGCCGCTGGGTGGCGAGGTCGCCGACGTCCGGCAGGTGCGTCAGCAGCGCGTCGGACAGCGAGCGCGCCAGGGCACGAGCGTCGGCGAGAGCCCGCAGCGTCGCAGGGTCGGCGGTGCCCGCGGCCCGCTGCCCGGTCCCGTCGGTCCCGTCGGTCATGGGCTCCACTCTAGGCAGTCGCGGCGCGGCCCCTCGGGAGTTCTCCACCGCGTCGCGGCGGGCCGGCGGGGGTGGTTCGGCGCCACCGGCCGACGGGGATAGGCTCACATGGTGAGATGCCGGCACAACGGCGTGCCGTGCACGAGGCCCACGGTGAGGAATCCGAACAGCGCATGTCCGCGTCACTCGAACAGACTCGAATCGACGTCCTGAAGGCCGCGGCAGCGGCCGTCGCAGCGCCGGCCCCGAGGAGGGGCCGGGGCGCCGCAGACCACACGAGCGAGCTCGTGGAGTACCTGCTCGCGTACTACCGGCTCGTCGCCACCGAGGACCTCCTCGCGCGACCGGCCCGCGAGCTGGCCACGATCGCCCAGGAGCACCGGGGCTTCGCCGCGGAGCGGCCGGTCGGCACGTTCAACGTCCGGGCCTTCAACCCGACGCCCGAGGACGAGGGCTGGTCGACGACCCACACGGTCGTGCAGGTCGTCGTCGACGACATGCCGTTCCTCGTCGACTCCGTCGTCGCCACGCTCGGCGGCTTCGACCGCGGGGTCCACCTCATCGTCCACCCGCAGATGACGGTGTCGCGCACCATCACCGGCGAGCTGCAGACCGTCGTCACCGACGGCAGCACCACGGTGCCGAGCGGTGGCGTCGGCCTCGTGCGCGAGTCGTGGATGCACCTGGAGATCGACCGGCTGCCCGACGACGCGCTGCCCGACGTCGAGAACCGCCTGCGCCACGTCCTGGAGAACGTCCGCGACTCGGTCGAGGACTGGCCCAAGATGCGGGCGCACGCGCTCACCATCGCGAGCGAGCTGCGTTCGGCGACGCCGCCCGGCACCGACCCGCACCAGGCCCGTGAGGCGGCCCGTTTCCTCGAGTGGCTCGCCCACAACAACTTCACCTTCCTCGGCTACCGCGAGTACTCGCTGAGCCATGAGGAGGGCAAGGACATCTCCCGGCAGGTGCCGGGCACGGGCCTGGGCCTGCTGCGCTACGACCGCCCCCGCGCCGGCAGCGGGCTGGTCCTGACGCCCGCCGCGAGCCGCGCCGCCCGCGACTCGACGATCCTCATCATCACCAAGGCCAACTCGCGCGCCACCGTGCACCGCGACGTCTACCTCGACTACATCTCGATCAAGAAGTTCGACGCGCGTGGCGAGTGCGTGGGGGAGCAGCGCTTCCTCGGCCTCTACGCGTCGGCCGCCTACAACGACACGATCCACGACATCCCGCTCGTCGACGTGCGTGCCCAGGAGGTCCTGCGCATCACCGGGCTGTCGGCCGACAGCCACTCGGGCAAGGACATCCTCCAGATCCTCGAGACCTACCCGCGCGACGAGCTCTTCCAGACGAGCGCCGCGCAGCTGGCCGACATCGCCACGAGCGTCCTGCACCTGCAGGAGCGTCGCAAGACCAAGCTGTTCCTGCGCCGTGACGAGTTCGGCCGCTTCGTCTCGTGCCTCGTCTACCTGCCGCGCGACCGCTACAACACGACGGTCCGCCTGCGCATCGAGGCGCTGCTGCTCGAGGCGTTCGGCGGCGAGAACATCGACAACACGACGCGGGTCAGTGAGTCGGTCCTCGCGCGGCTGCACTTCGTGGTCCGCATGCCGGCGGGCGTCGACATCCCCGACGTCGACGAGGCGGCGCTCGAGCAGCGTGTCATCGACGCCACCCGCACGTGGGACGAGGACCTCGGCGAGGCGCTCGCGAACGCGCGCGGCACCGACGGCGCCGCGCGGGCCATGGCCGCCTACGCCAAGGCCCTGCCGGAGGCGTACAAGGAGGACTTCGACGTGTCGACGGCGGTCGAGGACCTCGACCGCATCGAGGCGCTCGGCGACGGCGACCTCACCACCGCGCTGCACCTCTACGAGGACAGCGCGAGCGACTCGGCCCAGGAGCGGCGCTTCAAGCTCTACCGCCGCGCCGAGCTGTCGCTGACGCAGGTCCTGCCGCTCTTCACCCACCTCGGCGTCGAGGTCGGCGACGAGCGTCCGTACGAGCTGCGCGGCGCCGACGGACGCACCCTGCGCATCTACGACTTCGGGCTGCGCGCCGACGCCCACCTGTGGGCCGGCGCGGCCACCGGGGCCGGCGCCGACGACGTCCGTCGCCGCTTCGAGGACGCCTTCCGCGCGGTCTGGGACGGGCGCGCCGAGTCCGACGGCTTCAACGCGCTCGTCCTCGGCGCCGGGCTGACGTGGCGCCAGGTCGTCATCCTGCGCACCGTCGCCAAGTACCTGCGCCAGACCGGGTCGACGTTCTCGCAGGACTACGTCGAGTCGGCCCTCGTCGCGCACACCGGCCTGGCCCGCAGCCTCGTCGAGCTCTTCGAGGCGCGGTTCGACCCCGACGCGTTCCCCGACACCGACGCCGGCCGCGACAAGCGCGCGGCGCGGCAGAAGGCGATCGTCACGCACGTCAAGGAGGCGCTCGACGACGTCGCGAGCCTCGACCACGACCGCATCGTCCGGGCGCTGCTCGGCGTCATCCTGGCCAGCCTGCGCACGAACTTCTACCAGCCCGACGAGCACGGCCACGACAAGTCCTACGTCTCGCTCAAGCTCAACCCGAAGAAGGTCCCCGACCTGCCGGCGCCGCGACCGATGTTCGAGGTGTGGGTCTACAGCCCGCGCGTCGAGGGCGTGCACCTGCGCTTCGGCAAGGTCGCCCGCGGCGGCCTGCGGTGGTCCGACCGCCGGGAGGACTTCCGCACCGAGGTCCTCGGTCTCGTCAAGGCGCAGATGGTCAAGAACGCGGTCATCGTGCCGACCGGCTCCAAGGGCGGCTTCTACGCCAAGCAGCTGCCCGACCCCGCCGTCGACCGCGCCGCGTGGATGGACGAGGGCATCGCGTCCTACAAGCTGTTCATCTCCGGCCTGCTCGACCTCACCGACAACCTGGTGTCCGGCGAGGCCGTCCCGCCGAACCGCGTCGTGCGCCACGACGAGGTCGACACCTACCTCGTCGTCGCCGCCGACAAGGGCACGGCGAAGTTCTCCGACATCGCCAACGGCATCTCCTCCGACTACGGCTTCTGGCTCGACGACGCGTTCGCCTCGGGCGGCTCGGCGGGCTACGACCACAAGGGCATGGGCATCACGGCCCGTGGCGCGTGGGAGTCCGTCAAGCGGCACTTCCGCGAGCTCGGCCTCGACACGCAGAGCGAGGAGTTCACCGTCGTCGGCGTCGGCGACATGAGCGGTGACGTCTTCGGCAACGGGATGCTCCTGTCCGAGCACATCCGCCTCGTGGCCGCCTTCGACCACCGGCACATCTTCGTCGACCCCGACCCCGACGCCGCCACGTCCTTCGCCGAGCGGCGCCGGATGTTCGACCTGCCGGGCTCGTCGTGGGCCGACTACGACGAGTCGCTCATCAGCAAGGGCGGCGGGGTCTTCCCGCGCTCGGCCAAGTCGATCGCGGTGACGCCGCAGATGGTCGCTGCGCTCGGCCTGCGCGCCGGCACCAGGAGCCTGACGCCGGCCGAGCTGATGAAGGCGATCCTGCTCGCGCCCGTCGACCTGCTCTGGAACGGCGGCATCGGCACGTACGTCAAGGCCGCGGCCGAGACGAACGCCGAGATCGGCGACCGCGCCAACGACGCCATCCGCGTCAACGGCGCCGACCTGCGGTGCAAGGTCGTCGGCGAGGGGGGCAACCTCGGCCTGAGCCAGCTCGGACGCATCGAGGCGGCCCTGGCCGGTGTGCGGGTCAACACCGACGCCATCGACAACAGCGCCGGGGTCGACACCTCCGACCACGAGGTCAACATCAAGATCCTGCTCACCGAGCTGACCCGTACCGGCGAGCTGACGACGAAGCGCCGCAACACGCTCCTCGCGTCGATGACCGACGAGGTGGCCCAGCAGGTGCTGCGCGACAACTACGAGCAGAACGTCCTGCTCGGCAACGCCCGGGCCCAGCAGCACCAGATGCTCGTCGTGCACGAGCGGCTCATCCATTTCCTCGAGGAGCACGGCGACCTCGACCGGGGGCTGGAGTTCCTGCCGAGCGACTCCGAGATCGGCCGACGCCAGAAGGACGGCCTCGGCCTGTCCTCGCCCGAGTTCTCGGTGCTCGTCGCGTACGCGAAGCTCTACCTGAAGAACCAGCTCATCGCGACGGCGCTGCCCGACGACCCGTGGTTCGCCACGACGTTGTCGGAGTACTTCCCGAAGCCGCTGCGCGGCAAGTACGCCGAGCAGATCGCGGCCCACCCGCTGCGTCGCGAGATCATCACCAACGCGGTCGCGAACTCGATGGTCAACCGCGGCGGCATCACCTTCGCCTACCGCGCCACCGAGGAGACCGGCGCGTCGCCGGAGCAGGTCGCCCGCGCCTACGTCGTGTGCCGCGAGGTGTTCGACCTCGCCGGGTTCGTGCGCCGCGTCGAGGCCACCGACAACCAGGTGTCGACGGCCGCGCAGACGGCGCTCTACCTCGAGTTCCGCCGGCTCATCGACCGGGCCGTGCGCTGGTTCCTCACCGCCCGGCCCGCCGAGCTCGACATCGCGGCCGAGGTGGCCCGGTTCCGGCCCGGCGTCGAGGCCTACGCGGACCGGATGTCCGACGTCCTCCAGGGCAGCGAACGCACCCGCCTCGTGCGGCGGGCCCGCGACCTGCAGGGCAAGGGCGTGCCCGAGGAACTGGCGCTGTCGGCGGCATCGCTGCTCGACGCGTACTCGCTCCTCGACTGCGTCGAGCTGGCCGAGGACACCGGCGAGCCGCTCGAGAGCGTCGTCGGCGTCTACTTCCTCGCCTCGGAGACCTTCAGCATCGACGCGATGCTGACGCGGGTCACGGCGCTGCCGCGCGAGGACCGCTGGGACGCCCTCGCCCGGGGAGCCATGCGCGACGACCTCTACGCCGTGCTCGAGAGCCTGACGCGCTCGATCCTCGAGGTGGGCGACCGGTCCGCCGACGCCGCCTCGCGGCTCGAGGCGTGGTCCGAGCTCAACGCCGACGCCCTCGGCCGGGCCCGTCAGGCCCTCGGCGGCATCGAACGGATGAGCCACGCCGGCATCGCCGCGCTGTCGGTGGCGCTGCGGACGCTGCGGACGGTGACCCGTCCGGCTGGGTCGTCCGCGCCGCAGCCGGCCGAGCCGCCGGCGCTGCCGGCCGGCGCCGCGAGGACGGCCGCGACGAAGGCCGCCAAGAAGGCCGTCAAGAAGGCGTCGAAGGCGTCGAAGAGGGCCGCGACGGCAGCGTCGAACGGGTCGAACGGATCGAAGGCCCCGACGAAGGACGCCGCGAAGAAGACGGCGAGCAGGACGGCGTCGAAGGCCACCGCGAAGGTCACCACGAAGAAGACGCCGGCCAAGAAGGCAGCCGCGAAGTCGGCGACCAGGGCCGCGGCCCGCACCGCTGCAGCGAGGTCCCGCAGCTGACGGTGCAGTCGAGCGAGCGAGCGCCCCGCCGCGGCGGTCCCCGGACCGGCACAGCGGGGCGCTCGCCCGTCCGGGGCCGGCGGCAACAGGAACGGAACGGCACGAGACCGCTGGACTCGTCCGGCTGCACGCTCACTAGGCTCGTGACGTGGCGACCCTCAGCGAGCTCCTGCGCGGACGCACCGACCTGCCGGACCACGACATCGAGTGGCTCCAGCTGCTCGTCGGCGACTGGCAGCTGGTCGCCGACCTCTCCTTCGCCGACCTCGTCCTGTGGGTCCGCTCGGTCAGCGACCGCTGGGAGGCCGTCGCGCACGTGCGCCCCACCACGGGCCAGCTCGTCTTCGTCGACGACCAGGTCGGGCGGGTGGCCGACCCCGGTCGCACCCGCGACCTGCTCGACGAGGCCGCGGCCGAGCAACGCATCCTGCGCGTGCGCCAGGTCGTCGTGCCGCACGAGCAGGGGCCCGACCAGTCGGTCCGTGAGGAGTACATCCCCGTCGTGCGCGGAGGCCACGTCGTCGCCGTCATGACCCGGCACACCAACCTCTGGACGACCCGCACCCCGAGCCGACTCGAGCTGACCTACCTGGCCACCGCCGACGCCCTGTGCCGGATGATCACCGGTGGGGAGTTCCCGCACGGCAGCGCCCCGACCGGCCTGCGCCGCGGCGCCCCGCGCGTCGGCGACGGCGTCATCCGGCTCGACGTCGACGGCGTCGTCACGTACGCGAGCCCGAACGCGGTGTCGGCGCTGCACCGGCTCGGGCACCTCGGCGAGGTCGTGGGGGCGAGCCTGGCCCAGATCGTCACGGACAACGTCCGCGAGTCCTACCCCGTCGACGAAGGGTTGCCGCTCGTCGTCACCGGTCGACAGCCGTGGCGCACCGAGGTCGTCGCCGGCGGCACGACCGTGTCGATGCGGGCCATCCCGCTGACCGAGGCGGGACAGCGGTTCGGGGCCATCGTCCTCATGCGCGACGTCGGCGAACTGCGGCGGCGCGAGCGCGAGCTCATGACCAAGGACGCGACGATCCGCGAGATCCACCATCGCGTCAAGAACAACCTCCAGTCCGTCGCGGCCCTGCTGCGCCTGCAGGCCCGGCGCGTGCCCCAGGGCGAGGCGCGGATCGCGCTCGAGGAGGCCGAGCGACGCGTCGGCACCATCGCCATGGTCCACGACCAGCTGAGCCAGGGGTTCGACGAGACCGTCGACTTCGACGCCATCTCCCAGCGCGGCCTCAACGCCGTCGTCGAGGTGGCCTCGAACGGCGCCCCGGTGCGCGCCGTCACCGAGGGCTCCTTCGGGCGGCTGCGTGCCGAGGACGCCACGGCGCTCGCCATGGTCCTGAGCGAGCTGGTCCAGAACTCCATCGAGCACGGACTCGGCGATGCCGGGGGAGTGGTGCGCGTCAACGTGGAGCGGCAGTCCGACGACCGCGGTCAGCCGATGGTCGTCGTGTCGGTCGAGGACGACGGGAAGGGCATCGACCCGGCCCGCCGCCCGGGATCGGGCCTCGGCACCCAGATCGTCCAGTCGCTCATCGCCGACCTGCAGGGCCGGATCACGTGGGAGCCGGTGTCGCCGCACGGCACCCGGGCCCGGTTCACCGCGAGCCTGCGCCCGATCACCTGACGCGCGAGCCGAGGGCTGTTCGCCAGCGGCGTCCGGGCAGCGGAAAACCCGGCGACCATGACGGTCACCGGGCTCGCTTCGGTGGTGTGCGTGAGGGGTTGAGGTGCTGGATGCGGCCGTCCTCAGCCCGCCCGACGGGCGCGCGCGTTGCGGCGCTTGAGCGCACGGCGCTCGTCCTCGGAGAGCCCGCCCCAGACGCCGGCGTCCTGACCGGTCTCGAGCGCCCACTTGAGGCACGTGTCGATGACGGGGCAGGTCCGGCACACGGCCTTGGCCTCCTCGATCTGCAGGATGGCCGGGCCGGTGTTCCCGATCGGGAAGAACAGCTCGGGGTCGGCATCCAGGCAGGCAGCGCGGTCGCGCCAGTCCATGCGGATCTTGCTCCTTCAGGTTGGTTGCGGCAGCCAGGAACGGGGTGCCGTCCTGCTGCAGGTCTCGGGCGCCATCGTCATTGTCGGAGCCTGGTCTCGGCGGGTGGTCCCAGAGGGTTACCCCCTGACCAACGACGACGCGCACGAAGGTGTTCCGTACGCGTCGAGGCCGTGAACCAGTGTGACCAACATCCATGTCCGTGTTCAACGCCGCGGGCGCAGATCACACCAAGGATTGATCTTATCGGCAGATGCCTCCCAGTTCCAGACCGGCGCTCGGGCTGTGACGGACGGCTCGGTACGCTGCGGCGGTGAGTGCCACCGATCCGTCGCCAGCCCCGACTCCGGCGAGCCCGGCCATCCCGGGCGCGTCGCAGCGCCTGGCGGGGGCGCTGACGCTCCTCGAGGCGCTCGTCGTCGTCGGCTTCGCCGGTTTCTTCGCCTACGAGATCGCCACGGGGGCCACCTCGACCGTGACCACGGCCGTCACCTCGGGGCTGCTCATCCTCGTCTTCGGCGTCGGCCTCGGACTGCTCGCCCGCGGCTGGTTCCGGGGTCGCGACTGGCCGCGTACGCCGACGCTGCTGTGGAACGTCCTGCTGCTGCCCGTCGCGTGGTCGCTGCACGACGCCGGTCGCACCCCGGTGGCGCTCGGTGTCGCCGCCGTGGCGCTCGTCAGCATCGGTGCCGCACTCGCGACGCCGATGCGCCGCGACGCAGGAAGTCCGGACGAGCACGACGAGCAGGACCAGCAGGACGAGCAGGACAAGCAGGACAAGCGGGACAAGCAGGACTGACCGCGCGGCCCAGAAGTGGGAGCGTCGCCGCTCCCTTCCCGCGTCGAGTGAGCACTCCGTCCCAGGAGCCCCACCCGTTCGCTCGGCGCCTGTGACGGGTGTGGTTTCGTGCTCACTCGACGAGAGGAGCGCCGTCGGGTCGGGCGGGGGTTCGGGTGCGCGAGGGCGCCCCCGGGGTGCCGTCAGCTGAGCGAGAGCCAGTCGTTCCAGCCGTTGTGCAGCACGAGCCAGGCGATGAGCCCGTAGCCGGCCTGCCCGGGGTGGGCACGGTCGGGGCTCGCCGCGAGGTCGGCCATCCACTGGTCGTGCGTGACCAGCGGGCGGAAGCAGTCGACGTAGGTGATGCCGCGGCGGGCGCAGACGTCGGCCTGGGCCTCGGCGAGGGCCTCGAGGCGCCGGTTCAGCTCGGTGTCGAGCGTCGGGGACAGGCCAACGACGAAGACGCCGATGCCGGCGTTGGTGGCCTCGTCGAGGATGTTGGCGAGGTTGAGCCGCGAGCGGGCCATCGTCATGCCCGACAGCACGTCGTTGGTGCCGACCGACAGCACGAGCCGACGCTCGCTGCGGCCCTTCCAGCGCGGGTGGCACTCGGCTCCCCAGCGGGCCACGACGTCACCGGACGTGTTGCCGCGAACCCCGAGGTTGTAGGCCGTGAGGTCGAGGTCGGGGTGCTGCGTGCGGGCGACGACGCGCCCGACCCATCCGAGGCCCTTGGGGTCGCCGTAGCCGGCCGTCTGCGACGCGCCGACGAAGACCATGCCGACGTCGCGCACGCCCTCGGAGACGGTCAGCTCGGCGCTCGGCGTGTAGTACGGCGTCGCCTCCTCGACCGGGGGAGCCTCGACGGGCTCGGGTGCCTCTGCCGGGTACCGCGTCGGCGTCGAGTCGGTGAACTGGGTGTGCGACGAGGGGTAGGCCGGGCCCACGCCGTACGGGTCGCGGGTGTCGCTGTCGCTGCTGTCGGTCACGGATCAGTCCTCGTCGTCGTCCAGCCGGGCGAGCCAGGTGGCCAGGCGCTCGACCGGCACCTCGAACTCGGGGTTGAGGTCGACGAAGACGCGCAGCTGCTCGGCCAGCCACTCGAGGGTGACCTCCTCCTCGCCACGACGGGCCGCCAGCTCCTCGATGCCCCGGTCGGTGAAGTACACGTGGGGAGGTTATCGCGTCCGCCGCACGGCCCGGCGGAGGCGGGCCGAGAACGGCCGAAGGGCCCCCGCCACGGTCGGCGGGGGCCCTCCTGGAGGAACGCGGTCGCAGCGTCCGTCCCGGCTGGTCAGGACGCGTCGGTTCAGCGGTCGAACGCCTTCGCCAGCAGCTCGGCCTGCTCGACGGCGTGCTTCTTCGAGGAGCCCGTCGCGGGCGATGCGGCGGCCTTGCGAGCCACGACGCGCCACGGACGCTGCTCGCCGACGTCGCAGAGGTCCTCGTGCAGCCACTGGGCCATGATCGGCCAGGCGCCCTGGTTGCGGGGCTCGTCCTGGACCCACACGAGCTCGGCGCCCGGGTAGGCGGCGACGACCTCGGCGATCTCCTTGACCGGGATCGGGTAGAGCTGCTCGACGCGGACGATCGCGGTCGAGCGGTCGCCGCGCTTGGCGCGCTCGGCGTCGAGCTCGTGGACGATCTTGCCGGAGGCGAGGAGCACGCGGGTGACCTGGTCGGTGACGCCCTCGTGGTCGGGCAGCACCGGGCGGAAGCCGCCCGTCGTGAAGGCGTCGACGTCGCTCGCCGCCGCCTTGCTGCGCAGCATCGACTTCGGGGTGAAGACGACGAGCGGGGTGCGCGGACGGTTGTAGGCCTGGCGACGCAGCAGGTGGAAGTAGCTCGCCGCGGTCGACGGGTAGGCGACCGTCATGTTGTTCTCGGCGCAGAGCTGCAGGTAGCGCTCGATGCGCGCCGAGCTGTGGTCCGGCCCCTGACCCTCGTAGCCGTGGGGGAGCAGGAGCACGACCGAGCTGCGCTGGCCCCACTTCTGCTCCGAGCTCGAGATGAACTCGTCGACGATGGTCTGGGCGCCGTTGCCGAAGTCGCCGAACTGGGCCTCCCAGAGGACGAGGGCGTCCGGGCGCTCGACCGAGTAGCCGTACTCGAAGCCCATGGCCGCGTACTCCGACAGCAGCGAGTCGTAGACCCAGAACCGGGCCTGGCCCTCGCCGAGGTAGAGCAGTGGCGTCCACTCCTCCGCGTTGTCCTTGTCGATGAGCACCGCGTGGCGCTGGACGAACGTGCCGCGGCGGCTGTCCTGGCCGGCGAGGCGGATCGGCGTGCCCTCCTTGAGGAGGGTGCCGAAGGCGAGCAGCTCGGCCATCGGCCAGTCGATGCCGCCGTCGTGGACCATCTGGGCGCGCTTGTCCATGAGCTGCTTGAGCTTCGGGTGGATCGTGAAGCCCTGCGGCGGGTTGGCGAAGGTCTCGCCGATGTGGACGAGCTCGGCGGCCGCGACGCCGGTGTCGGTGGCCGAGCGCACCGGGCGCGCGTCGTCCTGCACCTGGGCGGTGGGACGCTCGAGGCCGGCGTTGTCGGGGGCGTCGCTGTCGGCGTCGGACTGGGCCGCCGCGGCCGCGGCGGCGCTCTTCTTCGCCTCGCGCGTCTCGATGAAGACGCGCTCGAGCTGCTGCTGGTAGTCGCGCAGCGCGGCCTCGGCGTCCTCGACGCTGATGTCGCCGCGGCCGATGAGCGACTCGGTGTAGAGCTTGCGCACCGAGCGCTTGGCCTCGATGAGGTTGTACATGAGCGGCTGGGTCATCGACGGGTCGTCGCCCTCGTTGTGCCCGCGACGGCGGTAGCAGATCATGTCGACGACGACGTCCTTGTTGAACGCCTGGCGGAAGTCGTAGGCGAGCTCGGCGACGCGCACGCACGCCTCCGGGTCGTCGCCGTTGACGTGGAAGATCGGCGCCTGGATCATCCGCGCGACGTCGGTGGCGTACACCGACGAGCGCGAGCTGCTCGGCGACGTCGTGAAGCCGACCTGGTTGTTGATGACGACGTGGATCGTTCCGCCGGTGCGGTAGCCGCGCAGCTGGCTGAGGTTGAGCGTCTCGGCCACGACGCCCTGGCCGGCGAACGCGGCGTCGCCGTGCATGAGCACGGGCAGGACGGTGAAGGCCTCGCCGGCGAGGTTGAGGCGGTCCTGCTTGGCGCGGACGATGCCCTCGAGCACCGGGTTGACGGCCTCGAGGTGCGAGGGGTTGGCCGCGAGGTAGACCTTCGTCTTGCTGCCGTCCTCGGCGACGAACTCGCCCTCGGTGCCGAGGTGGTACTTGACGTCGCCCGAGCCCTGGACCGACTTCGGGTCCTGGGTGCCCTCGAACTCGCGGAAGATCTGGCCGTAGGACTTGCCGGCGATGTTGGCCAGCACGTTGAGGCGTCCACGGTGCGGCATGCCGATGCAGACCTCGTCGAGGTCCTCGCTCGCGGCACGGCACAGGATCCGGTCGAGCAGGGCGATGACCGACTCGCCACCCTCGAGGGAGAAGCGCTTCTGGCCGACGAACTTCGTCTGCAGGAACGTCTCGAAGGCCTCGGCAGCGTTGAGGCGGCGCATGATCCGCATCTGCTCGTCGCGGTTGGCCTTCTCGTAGGGCCGCTCGACCTTGTCCTGGATCCACTTGCGCTGCTCGGGGTCCTGGATGTGCATGTACTCGATGCCGACGGTGCGGCAGTACGAGTCGCGCAGGATGCCGAGGATCTTGCGCAGCTTGAGGAACGGCGCTCCGCCGAACCCGCCGGTGGCGAAGGTCCGGTCGAGGTCCCACAGGGTCAGCCCGTGCGTCGTGACGTCGAGGTCGTGGTGGCGACGCTGCTTGTACTCGAGCGGGTCGGTGTCGGCCATGAGGTGGCCGCGGACGCGGTAGGCGTGGATGAGCTCCTGGACGCGCGCGACCTTGTTGATGTCGTCGTCGTGCGAGGAGTCGATGTCCTGGATCCAGCGGACCGGCTCGTAGGGGATGCGCAGCGACTCGAAGATCTCGTCGTAGAACGCGTTCTTGCCGAGGAGCAGCTCGTGGATGATCCGGAGGAACTCGCCGCTCTGGGCGCCCTGGATGATCCGGTGGTCGTAGGTCGAGGTGAGCGTGAGGATCTTGCTCACGGCGTTGCGGTTGAGCGTCTCGTTGCTCGCGCCCTGCCACTCGGCCGGGTACTCGAGGGCGCCGACGCCGATGATGGCGCCCTGGCCCTTCATGAGGCGCGGCACCGAGTGGACGGTGCCGATGCCGCCGGGGTTGGTCAGCGAGATCGTCGTGCCCTGGAAGTCCTCGACGGTCAGCTTGTTGCCGCGGGCCTTGCGGACGAGGTCCTCGTAGGCGGTCCAGAAGTGGACGAAGTCCATCTCCTCGGCCGACTTGATCGAGGGCACGACGAGGGTGCGGCTGCCGTCGTCCTTGGCGAGGTCGATGGCCAGGCCGAAGTTGACGTGGGCGGGGCGCACGAGGGCGGGCTTGCCGTTCACCTCGGTGAAGCCGTTGTTCATCTCCGGCATGAGCGCGATGGCCTTGACCATGGCGAAGCCGATGATGTGGGTGAAGCTGACCTTGCCGCCGCGCGAGCGGGCCAGGTGGTTGTTGATGACGACGCGGTTGTCGATGAGCAGCTTGGCCGGCACGGCACGCACGCTCGTGGCGGTCGGGACGGTGAGGGACGTCTCCATGTTGGCGACGACGCGCGAGGGGGCGCCGCGCAGCGGGACGACCTCGTCCTCGTTGACCGGGCCGGTCTCCTTGACCGCGGGGATGTCGCGCGGCTTGGGCGTCTCGGCGGCGACCGGCTCGGTCTTGGGCTCGGTCTTGGGCTCGGTCTTGGGCTCGGCCTTGGCCTCCTGCTTCGGCTCGGCCTTGGCTGAGGCGGGTGCGGGGGCTGTCGGCTTCTCGGCCGCGGGGGCGGCCGTCGCGGGGGCGCCGTTCGTCGCGCCGTTGGTCGCCGGGGCGGCCGGCGCTGCGGGAGCTGCTGCCGGGGCAGCGGGAGCCGGCTGGGCCTTCGGGGTGGGCGTCGTGGCACCGTTCGCGTCCGTGTCCCCGGGGCGGTAGTCCTCGAAGAACCCCCACCAGGCCTTGTCGACGGACTGCTTGTCCGTCAGGAACTGCTGGTAGAGCTCGTCGACGAGCCATTCGTTCGGACCGAATGCTGCGATCGGGTCTCCGGACGTGGACTGATCGGACACGGCGAATGCGCCTCTTTCGTTGGCTGGGGTGCGTCGGTGCCTAACAGGGGTCAAGCCTAGACCCGCGCGCTCGGATACCGGACATGGGTTCGGATGTCGAGCCGGGATGGTGACGAGGCCTTCGTCACGTTGCGATCCGGCACCGATCCTGCGTGCCGGACCCCGTGCGCCGTCACCGGCCCGGACGCGTCAGCTGATGTCGCTGCGCACCGTGCGCCACGTGCCGAGGCCGGCCATGAGGGCGGCGTAGCCGGCGAGGACGAGCGCCCCCGCCCACCACGACAGCTGCTCGAGCACCTCTCCGTTGAAGCCGCCGCCGGACGTGTCGAGCATCGCCGCCGTGGCTCGGCTCGGCAGGTACGGCGCGATGGCCTTGCCCCAGTCGGTCAGGGCCAGCACGAGGCTGAGGACCGGCTCGACGAGCCAGGCCACCGCGACCGAGATGAGCAGCGCGGCCACCTGGTTCGGGATGAGGATGCCGGCGCCGAGGCCGATGAGGGCCCAGAGCCCGAGGACGAGCAGCGACAGGGCCAGCGTGCGCCAGATGGCCGGGTCGGCGAAGGGCTCGTGGCCCTTGGACCGGAGCACGAGGGTGCCGGCCGCGACGGAACCGGCCAGGGACAGCACCCCGTAGAACGCGCCGATCGCGAGGAGCGAGACCACCTTGGCGGCCATGACCCGACCGCGGCGGGGGGTGGCCAGGAAGGTCGCGGTGATCGTCTTGTGCCGGTACTCCGAGCCGATCGTCATGACGCCGATGGCGAGGGTGAGCAGGTAGCCGACCTGGATGCCGCCGGTGAACACGGCCTTGGCCAGGGCGAGGTCGGTGCGCGGCACCGCGGCGGCCTGGGGCCCGCGGATGGCGTTGCTGGTGAAGACGAAGGCGAAGAGCACGGCGAAGGCCGCGCCGGCGACGGCGATGGCGATGGCCATGCCCCACCACAGGCGGGTCGTGAAGAACTTGCGGAACTCGGAGCGGATCGCGGCGGTCATCGGGCCTCTCCCTCCCGTCGGGCGTCGGGCGCCCACGGCCCCGACGTGCCCGAGTCGCCCGGTGCGCCTGACGCGGCGGGCGGTGGCACGTGCTCGACCGGAGGTCCGCTCGGGGGCGGCAGGTCGGGTGGCACGTCTGCCGCGGAGGGAACGTCGCGGGGGACGCCGGAGGAGGTGGTCGCGGGGGCAGCGGTGCCGTCACCGAGGTTGCGGTTGCGGTGCTCGCCCGACTCGGTGAGGTTGAAGAAGAGCTCCTCGAGGTGGGTCTGCTCGCCGCGCAGCTCGTGGATCGCGACGTCGCTGGCGTGGGCGACGTCGCCGACGACCTGCAGGTCCTGTGTCGTGACGCGCAGGGCCGCGCGGCCGTCGACGGCGTCGACGCGCAGCCCGCGGCTGCGCAGGGCGCCCGCGAGGCGGTCGGGGTCGGACGTGCGCACGAACGCGGTGGGCTCACCGCGCAGCTCGGCGACGGTGCCCTGGGCGACGCGTCGGCCGTTGGCGATGATGACGACGTCGTCGACCGTCTGCTCGACCTCCGAGAGCATGTGGCTCGAGATGAGCAGCGTCTTGCCCTCGCCGGCCAGGTGGCGCAGGAAGCCGCGCAGCCAGCGGATGCCCTCGGGGTCCAGGCCGTTGGCCGGCTCGTCGAGGATGACGACCTGCGGGTCGCCGAGGAGTGCCGCTGCCAGGCCGAGGCGTTGGCGCATGCCCATCGAGTAGCCGCCGGCGCGCTTGCGGGCGGCCGCCGGGATGCCGACGAGCTCGAGCAGCTCGTCTACGCGTCGGCTGGGCACCCCGGCGACCGACGCCTGGACGCGCAGGTGGTCGCGCCCGCTGCGGCCGGGATGGAAGTTCGTCGCCTCGAGCGCCGAGCCGACGACGGCCAGGGGGTTGGGGATGTCGACGTAGCGCCGTCCGTCGATCGTCGCGGTGCCGGCGGTCGGCCGGATCAGGCCGAGGAGCATCCGCAGGGTCGTCGTCTTGCCGCTGCCGTTCGGGCCGAGGAACCCGGTGATCCGGCCCGGCTCGACGTCGAGGTCGAGGTGGTCGACGGCCGTGAAGGAGCCGAACCGCTTCGTCAGCCCGCGCACCTCGATGGTCCCGGTGAAACCCGGACGTGCACCCACCGCACGCTCCCTTCGTGTCCGGCGCGTGGCGTCCGTCGCGCTCCCGTCGCGCCGACCCGACCCCGCGTCTGGCGCCCACTCAACCACAGCATCGTGCGGGGCCGTGACGCCCCCGCCAAGAGGGCGATCGTCCGGGCCGCAGTCGAGCCGTGCGGCGCGCGACGGCGGCCACCACCGGTGGGCGGCGGTCACCCTCGCCAGACTCGGGAGCCCTCCGGCACGGACGTCGACCGCGCCCGTGTCCTCGATAGGGTGGACGGACCATGACACCCCACGAAGACGGCCACCGCCCGTGACCGAGTGGCTCCTCGTCCTCGGGGCGGTGCTGCTCACCGCGGGGACGGCCGTGTTCGTCGCGGCCGAGTTCTCCCTCGTCGCCCTCGACCGGCCGACCGTGCAGCGCGCCATCGACGAGGGCGACTCCCGCGCCCGCGTCGTGCTCCAGTCGCTCAAGCAGCTCTCGACGCAGCTGTCGGCGGCCCAGGTCGGCATCACCATCACGACCCTGGTCGTCGGCTACCTCGCCGAGCCCTCGATCGGCCAGCTCGTCTCCGGTCCGCTGACGAGCCTCGGGCTCGGGGCCGGCGCCGTCCAGGCCCTGTCGAGCGCCATCGCGCTCGTGCTCGCCACCGTCTTCTCGATGATCTTCGGTGAGCTGCTTCCGCAGTTCCTCGGCATCTCCGTCCCGCTCGCGACGGCCAAGGTGGTCGCCCTGCCGGTCCGCGTCTTCGCCGCCCTGGCCAAGCCGCTCATCGTCGTGCTCAACGGGTCGGCCAACAGGTTCCTGCGATCGGTCGGCATCGAGCCGCAGGAGGAGCTCTCCGGCGCGCGCACCCCGCAGGAGCTCGCCAGCCTCGTCCAGCGGTCCGCCGAGGCCGGCACCCTCGACCAGACGACGGCCCGGATGCTCACCCGTTCGCTCGGCTTCGGCGAGCGCACCGCCGACGACGTCATGACGCCTCGGGTGCGCTGCACCGGGATCCACCGCGACGAGTCGGCCGACGACGTCCTGCGCCTCTCGCGTCGCACCGGCTTCTCGCGCTTTCCCGTGCTCGGCGACGACTGGGACGACGTCGACGGCGTCGTCCACGTCAAGAAGGCGATGGCCGTGCCGCACGAGCGGCGCAAGGACGTGCCGGTGTCGGCGCTGATGTCCGACCGCCTCGTCGTGCCCGAGACGATCCGCCTCGACCCCCTCCTGCGCCAGCTGCGCGAGGGCGGCTTCCAGATGGCCGTCGTCGTGGACGAGTACGGCGGCACGTCGGGGATCGTCACCCTCGAGGACGTCGTCGAGGAGATCGTCGGCGAGGTGTCCGACGAGCACGACCGCAGCCGTCAGAGCGGCCGCGAGCTGCTCGACGGGTCGTGGACCGTGCCTGGGCTCTGGCGCCCCGACGAGGTGCGCGACGCCTTCGACGCCGACGTGCCCGACGGGCCCGCGTACGAGACGATGGGCGGCTTCGTCATGGCCGCGCTCGGACGCGTCCCGGCCGTCGGCGACACCGTCCACCTCCCGGGCTGGCGGATCAACGTCGTCGGCATGGAGGGACGCCGGGTCGACCGGCTGCGCTTCGTGCCCGACCCCGACTCGATGCCGGACCGCGGTCGCGCGGAGGGCGTGCCCGACGCGCCCGACGCGTCGGGTTCCTTTGCGGGGGAGGGGCGCTCGTGAGCGGGGCCTGGGTCTACGTCGTCTCGCTGTTCCTCCTCTTCGGCAATGCGTTCTTCGTCGGCGCCGAGTTCGCGGCCATGACCGTGCGCCGGTCCACGCTCGAGCCGCTCGCCGAGGGCGGCAGCAAGCGCGCCGCGTCCTGCCTGCAGGCCCTCGAGCGCCTCGGCTCGATGCTCGTCACCGCCCAGCTCGGCATCACCGTGTGCTCGGTCGGCCTCGGTGCGCTCGCCGAGGCGGCGCTGCACCACCTGCTCGAGCCGGTCTTCCACTCCGTCGGTCTCTCCGACGCGTGGGCCAGTGGCGTCGCCCTGGCGCTCGCGCTGCTCATCGTCAGCTACCTGCACGTCGTCGTCGGCGAGATGATCCCGAAGAACCTCGCCATCGCCGGGCCCGACCGGGCCGCGCTCGTCCTCGTGCCGCCGCTCTTCTTCATCGCCCGCACGCTCCGGCACATCGTCGCGGCCATGGAGGCCACGGCCAAGGCCCTCGTGCGCCTGCTCAAGGTCGAGCCGAAGGACGAGCTGACCTCGGCCTTCACGGTCGAGGAGGTCGCCCACATCGTCGGGGAGTCCCGCCGCGAGGGCCTCATCGAGGAGGAACGGCACGGACTCGTCACCAAGACGCTCGAGTTCTCCGACAAGCTGGCCGCCGACGTCGCGGTGGCCGCCGACGCGCTGACGACCGTCGAGCTCGGTGCCACGCCGGCCGACATCGAGCGGCTCGTGGCCCGGCACGGGTTCAGCCGCTACCCGGTGCGCGACGCCGCCGGCGAGCTCGCCGGCTACATCCACCTCAAGGACATCCTCTACGCCGACGACGAGCGGCACGAGCAGCCGGTGCCGCCCAAGCGTGTCCGGCGGCTGGCGACCGTGCGCGAGGGCGACGAGGTCGAGGACGTGCTCGCCACGATGCAGCTGACCGGCGCGCACCTGGCCCGGGTCATCGACGAGGGCGCGCGGGTCACCGGGGTCGTCTTCCTCGAGGACGTCCTCGAGGAGCTCGTCGGCGAGGTCACCGACACGACGCAGCGCTGACGCGTCAGGCGTCGCCTTGCTCCTCGTCGTCGTGGGCGGCCCGCCAGTCGAGGTAGGCCTGCCCGCGTGGGGCGAGCTCGTAGCCGACCTCGTGGCTGATCGTCAGACCGAGTGCCTTGAGCTTGCGGATGTCGACCTTCATCGGCAGCAGGTCGACCTCGCGCCGCGCTGCCAGCTCCCGGGCCACGACGTGCGGGTTGTCGCGGATCCACTCGAGGATCTCGCGGGTCCAGGGACCGCTCGGGCGGGCGTCGAGCCGGTCGAGGCGCCGACCGAGGTCCTCGAGCGCGGCGGCGTCGGGGAGCGCGTCGCGCAGGGCGAGCCGGGGGTCCTCGCCGGCCCACGAGAGGCGGACGCGGTACACCTTGTCGCCCCCCTTGCTGCCGCGCGGCGACGGCGTGCGCTCCTTCTGCTCCAGGGCCCGAAGCAGCGTCCGGAGGTCCTTGACCCCGGCCCGGCGGGCGTAACGCTCGGTGAGACGGCTGACGTCGCGCACGAGCGTCACGGCCTCGAAACGGACGACGCCGGCGGAGGTCAGCTGCGTCCCGCCGACCTTGACGCGCGGGGCGTCCCAGCGTCGGAACGCCTGGGTGACCGTGCCGGCGCGGATGCCCGCGGCCACTGGTTTCGAGATGAGCACGGGCTCAGCCTCGCAGACGCATCGGCTGTCGCGCGCACCTCTCAGCGCGTGCGTGATCCGTGGCTCGGGGTGATTCACGGAGCCGTCACCCGGACTGCTACTCTCACCGGGCGCACGAAAGTGCGTGTGTCGCCCCCGTAGCTCAGGGGATAGAGCACCGCCCTCCGGAGGCGGGAGCGCAGGTTCGAATCCTGCCGGGGGCACGCTCCAGGGCCCAGACCTTGACCGACGCGAAGCGCGGTCAACGTCTGGGCCCTTTCGCGTGCCCCGGCCGCTTCGGGGAGAGGTCCTCCGCGGAGCGAGGAGGACGTCGGAGTCCTGCCGGGGGCTCCCGCCGGTGAGCGAGTGCCCTGTCCTCGGCCGACTGCTCGCCGTCGGCATGACTGGTGCGGCATGCCGGCGCAGACGTGCAGTCGCCGGGCAGTCGTGCGGTCGCCGGGCAGTCGTCGGGTGGCCGGGCAGCCACCCGGCGTGTGTCGCCGGGCCGGCTCGTAGACTCGGCGGCATGACGCCGGAGCAGCTGCGCGCCCTCCTCACCGAGGTCGCGGCGCGGGCCGCGCGCACCGGCGAGCTGCCCGACGAGGCCGAGGCCGGCCCACCCGCCGGGCCGCTGTTCCGCCCGGCCGACCCCAGGGCCGCCGGGGTCGTCGCCGACTGGGTCACGCCCGTCGCGCAGCGCTGGGCCCCGCAGCTCGACCTGGTGCCCCGCGACCTCGCCCGCACCCTGGCGCAGGGGATGGTCGAGCAGCGTCCGGTGTCGGCGGTCGAGGTGACCCCGACGGGCCTCATCGCCCTGACGCTCGAGGACGCCGACCGCGCCGCGATCATCGAGGTCGTCCGGGCCGAGGCCGACACCTACGCCTGCCCGCACGGCACCGCCCACGTCGAGGTCACGGAGCGGCCGGGGCAGCGCGACGCCACCGACCCGCTGCGCGCCGTCCAGCTGGCCCACGCGCGGCTGTGCCGGCTCGTGCGCAACGCCGAGGCCGCCGGTGTGCAGGTCCGCGCCTCGACCCGCCCGGAGGTCCTGACCCACGTCACCGAGCGACACCTGCTCGTCGCCCTCGCCGACCTGCCGCAGCGGCTCGAGCACCACCGCGGCGACACGGCCGCCCAGGTGCGTGCGCTCGGCGAGCTCGGAGGCCTCGCCGACGCGTGGGACCACCCCCTGCGCCCCCTCGTCGTCGGTGCCCCGATCGCCGGCGTCCACGGGGCGCGACTCGCGCTCGCCGATGCCGCGCGCATCGTCTTGCGCAATGGACTCGGCCGCCTCGGTGCGGCGGCCCCGGAAAGGATGTAGGGATGCGCGCACACGAAGCCGGAGCGCTCCACGCCGAGGGCTACCGCGGCCCCGCGTGGCTCCAGACCCCCGTCGACGTCAACGCCCTCGTGCCCTCGCTGTGGGCCTCGTCAGTGGGCCGCGGGTCCGACGGCGCGCTCACGGTGGGTGGGGTGTCCGTGGTCGACCTCGCCCGCGAGTTCGGCACCCCCGCCTATGTCATCGACGAGGACGACTTCCGCTCCCGCGCAAGGGAGTTCAAGCAGACCTACGCCGAGGTCTTCGACGACCTCTGTGGCGGGGCCGACGTGTACTACGCCGGCAAGGCGTTCCTCTGCACCGAGGTGGCGCGGTGGATCCACCAGGAGGGGCTGCACCTCGACGTCTGCACCGGCGGCGAGCTCGCCGTCGCGATCCGGGCGGGCGTGCCGGGGGAGCGGATCGGCCTGCACGGCAACAACAAGAGCCTCGCCGAGATCCGTCAGGCCCTCGAGCACGGCGTCGGTCGGATCGTCGTCGACTCCTTCGACGAGATCGAGCGCGTCGCCGGCGTCGCAGCCGAGCTCGGCGTCGTCGCGCCCGTCCTCGTGCGCGTCACGGTGGGCGTCGAGGCCCACACCCACGAGTTCATCGCGACGGCCCACGAGGACCAGAAGTTCGGGCTCTCGCTGTCCGGCGGCCAGGCGTTCGAGGCGGTTCGGCGCATCCTCGACCGCTCCGAGCACCTCCGGCTGCTCGGGCTGCACAGCCACATCGGCTCGCAGATCTTCGACACGTCCGGCTTCGAGGTGTCGGCCCGGCGCATCCTCGGCCTGCACACCCAGGTGGCCCGCGAGCTCGGCGTCGAGCTGCCCGAGCTCGACCTCGGGGGCGGCTTCGGCATCGCCTACACCACCGAGCACGACCCGCTGTCCCCGAAGCACCTCGCGGCCGGCATGGCCGAGATCGTCGAGCGCGAGTGCCGGGCCGACGACGTCGCGGTGCCGCGCATCTCCATCGAGCCGGGCCGGGCCATCGCCGGTCCGAGCACCTTCACGCTCTACGAGGTCGGCACCGTCAAGCCGGTCGACCTCGATGGCGGCGCCCGACGCGTCTACGTGTCCGTCGACGGCGGGATGAGCGACAACGTCCGGACGGCGCTCTACGACGCCAACTACTCGTGCACCGTCGCCGGCCGGGCCTCCACGGCGCCGCCGGTTCTCGGGCGCGTCGTCGGGAAGCACTGCGAGAGCGGCGACATCGTCGTCAAGGACGAGTTCGTCCCCGCCGACGTGACGGCCGGCGACCTCATCGCGGTCCCCGGCACGGGTGCCTACTGCCGGTCCCTGTCCAGCCAGTACAACCACACGCCCCGGCCCCCGGTTGTCGCGGTCCGCGACGGCGCCGCGCGGGTCATCGTGCGGCGCGAGACGGTCGACGACCTCCTCGCCCTCGACGTCTGATGGGCCAGCAGATCCTGCGCCGCTCGTGTCCGGATCGCGAAACAATGGCCGTCCAGCACCCGGACACACGGCAGGATTCGCACGGTGGACAGCGCTGTGAGTGACCGGAAGCCGTTGCGCGTCGCCCTGCTCGGGGCCGGCGTCGTCGGCGGAGCCGTCGCGCGGCTGCTCACCGAGCACGCCGACGACATGGCCGCCCGCGTGGGCGCGCCGCTCGAGATCGCGGGCATCGCCGTGCGCCGTGCCGGTCGTGACCGGTCCGAGCTCGGCGTCGACCCCGCCCTCTTCACGACCGACGCCGAGGACCTCGTGACGCGCGCCGACGTCGTCGTCGAGGTCATCGGCGGCATCGAGCCGGCCCGCTCGCTCATCCTGCGCGCCATGGAGCACGGCGCGTCCGTCGTCACCGCCAACAAGGCGCTGCTCGCCGAGGACGGCCCGACGCTCTACGCCGCGGCCGCCGAGCACGGCGTCGACCTCTACTACGAGGCGGCCGTGGCCGGTGCGATCCCGCTGCTGCGGCCGCTGCGCGAGTCGCTCGCCGGCGACGAGGTGACCAAGGTCCTCGGCATCGTCAACGGCACGACGAACTACGTGCTCGACAAGATGGACACCACCGGGGCCGGTTTCGCCGACGCGGTCGAGCAGGCCCAGTCGCTCGGCTACGCCGAGGCCGACCCGACCGCCGACGTCGAGGGCTTCGACGCCGCCGCCAAGGCAGCGATCCTCGCCTCGCTCGCCTTCCACACCCGGGTGGGCGGCACCGACGTGCACCGCGAGGGGATCACCGAGGTCACGGCGGCCGACGTCGCGGCGGCCCGCGAGATGGACGCCGTCGTCAAGCTGCTCGCGATCTGCGAGCGCACCGCCGACGGCGTCAGCGTCCGCGTCCACCCGGCGATGATCCCGCGCACCCACCCGCTGGCCGGAGTCCGCGAGGCGTTCAACGCCGTCTTCGTCGAGGCCGACGCCGCTGGCCAGCTCATGTTCTACGGCAAGGGAGCGGGCGGCGACCCGACCGCCTCGGCCGTGCTCGGCGACATCGTCGCCGTGGCCCGCCACCGCGTCGGGGGAGGGCTCGGGCCGGGGGAGTCGACCTACGCCGACCTGCCCGTCCTGCCGATGGGACAGGCGCAGACGCGCTACCACATCAGCCTCGAGGTGGCCGACCGCTCGGGTGTCCTCGCCCAGGTCGCCGCCGCGTTCGCCGACCAGGACGTCTCCATCGAGACCGTCCGCCAGCAGCTCGTCCGCGACGAGGACGGTCAGGGGGCCCGCGCCACCCTCATCATCGTCACGCACACCGCGAGCGACGCAGCCCTGTCGGCCACCGTCGACGCGCTGCGCACCCTCGACGTCGTGCGTGGCGTCAACTCCGTGATGCGCGTGGAAGGTTCCTGATGGCCCACCAGTGGCGGGGCGTGATCCCCGAGTACGCCGACCGGCTGCCGATGCTCGAGGGCGCGCCCGTCGTGACCCTCCGCGAGGGCGGCACGCCGCTCATCCCCGCCGAGAAGCTGTCCGCGCGCGTCGGCGCCGAGGTGCACCTCAAGTACGAGGGCCTCAACCCGACCGGCTCCTTCAAGGACCGCGGCATGACCGCCGCGATCAGCATGGCGGCGAAGAAGGGCGCGAAGGCCGTCATCTGCGCGAGCACCGGCAACACGAGCGCGTCCGCCGCGGCCTACGCCACCAAGGCCGGCATGACGTGTGGCGTCCTCGTGCCCGACGGCAAGATCGCCATGGGCAAGCTGAGCCAGGCCATCGCCCACGGCGCGACCCTCCTGCAGGTCGAGGGCAACTTCGACGACTGCCTCACGCTGGCCCGCAAGCTCGCCGAGGCCTACCCGGTCGAGCTCGTCAACTCGGTCAACCCGGCCCGCATCGAGGGCCAGAAGACCGCCTCGTTCGAGGTGGTCGACGCGCTCGGCGACGCCCCCGACATCCACTGCCTGCCGGTCGGCAACGCCGGCAACATCACGGCGTACTGGAAGGGCTACCGCGAGTACCTCGCGACGCCCGTCACCGATGCCCCGGCCGGGCCGGCCACGCACCTGCCCGTCATGTGGGGCTTCCAGGCCGCCGGCGCCGCGCCGATCGTGCTCGGCCACCCCGTGGACGAGCCCGAGACGATCGCCACGGCGATCCGCATCGGCAACCCGGCGTCGTGGGAGCAGGCCGTCGCTGCCCGTGACGAGTCCGGCGGCCGCATCGACGCCGTCACCGACGAGCAGATCCTCGCCGCGCACCGGTTCCTCTCCGCCCAGGAGGGCGTCTTCGTCGAGCCCGGTTCCGCGGCGTCGGTCGCGGGGCTCCTCGCGTGCCACGAGGCGGGGCTCGTGCCGGCCGGCGCGCGCATCGTCTGCACCGTCACCGGTCACGGGCTCAAGGACCCGCAGTGGGCGCTGCGCACCGCCGACGGCCGCGACGTGACGCCGGTGCGGGTGCCCGTCGACGCCGTGAGCGCCGCCCGGGCCCTCGGCCTCGAGGACTGAGCCGTGACGCGTGTGGCCGCAGGGCGGTCGGCGCACGTCCGCGTGCCCGCGAGCAGCGCCAACCTCGGGCCGGGCTTCGACTCGATCGGCCTCGCGCTGGGCCTCTGGGACGAGTACGTCGTCACGACGACCGACACCCCGGGACTGGCCATCACCGTCACCGGTGAGGCCGCCCACGAGGTGCCCACCGACGAGAGCCACCTCGTGCACGCCACGATGCGGCACACGTGGGACCGGCTCGGCGTCGAGGCGCCGGAAGGGCTCGTCATAGACGCGCGCAACGGGGTGCCCCACGGGCGGGGCCTCGGTTCGTCGGCCACCGCGATCGTCGCGGGCGTCGTTGCGGCACAGGCCCTCTCCGGGCCAACCGTGGGCTGGCGCCCCGACGCGTCCCCTACCGGAGACGCCGAGTGGCCCGCGCCGGGAGAGCAGGTACCCGTCGACCTCGACCTCGCCGACGACGTCGCGAGCCTCCTCGAGGGTCACCCCGACAACGCGTCGGCGAGCGTGTTCGGCGGGCTCACCGTCAGCTGGATGCCCGACGGCACCGGTGCCGACCGCGGCGAGCACACGGTCACGGCGCGGCTGGCGCTGCACGAGGACGTCGACGTCGTCGTCCTCGTGCCCGGCACGCAGCTGGCCACCAGAACCGCGCGTGCCGTGCTGCCCGACGCCGTCCCGCTGCGCGAGGCCGCGGCCGGGGCGGGCCGCGCCGCACTGCTCGTCCACGCGCTGACCGCCGACCCCTCGCACCTGCACGCCGCGACCCGCGACTGGCTCCACCAGGAGGCTCGGCGGCCCTCCTACCCCGAGACCATGGACGTCGTCGACATCCTGCGCGCCCAGGGGCACGCCGCCGTCGTGTCGGGCGCGGGCCCGAGCATCCTCGTCCTCACGTCGCGCGCCTGTGCGCCCGAGGTGCAGGTGCCGGCCCGGCACGACGGCTGGCGTCGCCTGGCGCCGGGCGTGCCCACGAGCGGCGCCGTCGTCACGGTGCGCTGACGCGCAACAAGCTGGACCGTCGACGCGGTACGGAAGACACGGAGGCGGGGGAGACGCGCCGTGCGCCGCCCACCTGCGCGACGGGGTCGGATGGTATCCTGCGGGTGCACCACACGCCGCGAGTGTTCGCAGGCCGGTGCATCACCCCACGCAGAGGCCCTTCATCGCCTCTCGGCGCCGTGCGCCGTCGTGGACCACCTTCAGGCCAGCACTGGCCCAAGTCCGACCCGTGCGAGTCCGCCCCGGGTCGCAAACGAGGGGGAAGGATCCTTCGTGTCAGAAACCACCACCCGCCCGGTTTCGGGCCTGTCCGCCATGAAGCTGGACGAGCTCAAGGGCGTCGCGTCCTCCATGGGCATCAAGGGCACCGGGAAGATGCGCAAGAGCGACCTCGTCGAGGCCATCCGGGCTCGCCAGTCCGGCGGCTCGTCGGCCCCCGCGGCCGCTCCCGCAGGTTCGTCCGCCGGTTCGTCCGCAGCGGCGTCGACGGACGCTCCCGCCACCACCGCCACCACCGCCACCGAGGCCCCGCCCGCCGGCAGCTCGGCGGGGTCCGACGCCCCGGCGCAGGACGCGGGCACCAGCCGCGCCCGCACCTCGCGCCGGGCCAGCCGCCCCGCGGGGTCCTCGACCGGCACCGACGCCGGCACGGGCACCACCGACGCCCCGGCGTCGGACAGCTCCACCGGCGACCGTGTGCAGGGCGCCGACGAGCCCCGCGAGCGTCGCGACGAGCGCACCCGCTCCCAGCGCACCGACCAGCAGCGCGGCGACCAGCAGCGCGGCGACCAGCAGGGTCGCGACGAGCGGGCCGACCAGGCCGTCCGCGAGGCGCGTGAGGGCCGGCAGGGCGAGCGCCAGAACGACCGCCAGGGCGATCGGCAGGGCGAGCGCCACAGCCAGGGCGCGACCACCCGGGGTCAGCAGGGCCAGGGCCAGAACCGCGAACAGAACCAGAGTCAGAACCGCAGCCAGGACCGCGACCAGAACCGTGGCCAGGACCGCGCTCAGGGCGGTCAGGGCGGCCAGAACCGCGACCAGAACCGTGGCCAGCAGGACCGGCTCGACGACGACGAGCGTGGCGGCCGCCGCAGCCGCAACCGGCAGCGCAACCGGGACCGCAAGCGCGGCCGCGGCACCGATGGCGGGAGCGAGTGGGCCGAGACCGACCTGCAGGTCGGCGACGACGACGTCCTCGTGCCCGTGGCCGGCATCCTCGACGTCCTCGACAACTACGCGTTCGTCCGCACGTCCGGCTACCTCGCCGGCCCGAACGACGTCTACGTGCCGCTCGGCATGGTCAAGAAGCACGGCCTGCGCAAGGGCGACGCCGTCACCGGCGCCGTCAAGGCGCTGCGCGACGGCGAACAGCCCCAGGGCAACGTCGGCCGGCAGAAGTACAACGCGCTCGTGCGGCTCGACAGCATCAACGGCGCCGGCCCCGACGACGCCGCCAAGCGCGTCGAGTTCGGCAAGCTGACGCCGCTCTACCCGCAGCAGCGGCTGCGGCTCGAGACCGAGCCGGGCAACCTGACGACACGGATCATCGACCTCGTCGCCCCGATCGGCAAGGGCCAGCGCGGTCTCATCGTCGCGCCCGCCAAGGCCGGCAAGACGATGGTCATGCAGGCCCTCGCCAACGCGATCACGACGAACAACCCCGAGTGTCACCTCATGGTCGTCCTCGTCGACGAGCGTCCGGAGGAGGTCACCGACATGCAGCGCGCCGTCAAGGGCGAGGTCATCGCCTCGACCTTCGACCGGCCGGCCGAGGACCACACCACCGTCGCCGAGCTCGCCATCGAGCGGGCCAAGCGCCTCGTCGAGCTCGGCCACGACGTCGTCGTGCTGCTCGACTCGATCACCAAGCTGGGGCGCGCCTACAACCTCGCAGCCCCGGCGAGCGGGCGCATCCTGTCCGGTGGCGTCGACTCGGCCGCGCTCTACCCGCCGAAGAAGTTCTTCGGCGCCGCGCGCAACATCGAGAACGGCGGCTCGCTGACCATCCTGGCCACGGCCCTCGTCGAGACGGGCTCGAAGATGGACGAGGTCATCTTCGAGGAGTTCAAGGGCACCGGGAACATGGAGCTCAAGCTCGACCGGCAGCTGGCCAACCGTCGCATCTTCCCCGCCGTCGACATCAACGCGTCGGGCACCCGGCGCGAGGAGATCCTCCTCGCGACCGAGGAGCTGAAGATCATGTGGAAGCTGCGCCGGGTCCTCGGTGGCCTCGACGCGCAGCAGGCCATCGAGCTGCTCCTCGACCGGCTGCGCAAGACGAAGACGAACTACGAGTTCCTGACGCAGGTGCAGCAGACGAGCGGCAACCGCCTCGACACCGACGCCTGAGCCCGCCGCGCTCCGGCGCGACGTCGTCACCTCGAAGGGGTGGGACCGCACGACGCGCTCCCACCCCTTCGCCGTCCCGTCTCTCGGCGTTTCAAGTCGGAACTGTCCGAAATGTTCGTAAACTGGACTGACCCACCAGCCCCACCGTGATGGAGTGCCATGACCGCGCCTGCCGGCGACCACGTCTCCGCCAGTGACGAACCGGACCAGCCGGTGCGCGTCCTCGTCGCCGACGACGACGCCGACATCCGAGACCTCGTCGAGTTCAAGCTGGCCCAGGCGGGCTACGCCGTCGAGGCGGTCCCGGACGGCGCGTCGGCGTGGGAGTCCTTCGAGGCTCGCCCGCCCCAGCTCGTCGTCCTCGACGTCATGATGCCGGGGCTGTCGGGCATCGACGTGCTCCGCAAGATCCGCGAGAGCGAGCACCCCGGCGTCCCGGTCCTGCTGCTCAGCGCGAAGTCGCGCGACTCCGACGTCGACACCGGCTTCGCCGTCGGCGCCGACGACTACGTCATCAAGCCGTTCAGCCCCCGCGAGCTGCTCCACCGCGTCAACGGCATGCTCGCCCGGGCACGCTGAGGAGACCCGTGCTGACCTTCAGTGCGCAGCTGCTCGTCGGCGCCACGATCGCGGTCCTCGGCACCTGCCTCGTCCTCGTCCTCGTCGTCATCGCCGTCCGGATGCGGCGCCAGGGTCGGCAGAAGCGTGACGAGATGCTGCTGGCACCGCTGCGTGGACCGCTCATCACGGTGGCCTCGGGCGAGGACGACGACGGCGCGGCCTCCGAGCAGCTGACGTGGGCCACCGGCGTCACCCGCGACGTCCTCGACGCCGCCATCGTCGACCTGCTGACGAAGATCCGCGGCCTGCCGGCCGAGCAGTTCGTCGGGGTGCTCACGGCCCACGGTGCCGTCGACCGCGCCAAGGCCGACCTGCGCCACCGCTCGCTCGTCCGCCGCGCCAAGGCGGCCCAGATGCTCGGTCTCGCAGGCGGTCCCGACGCGGTGCCGCTGCTCGTGGAGGCCCTCGGCGACAGCACGGTCCAGGTGCGCAACAGCGCGGCGTGGGGGCTCGGGCTCATCGGCGACGCGTCGGCCGCCGGCGCGGTCCTCGCCGCCACGGGCGGCGAGCAGGGCGGCATCCCGGCGAGCACGTCGGCCGAGACGCTCCAGTCGATGGGCGTCGGCATCTCCGACGTCCTCGGCGCCGCCTTCGACGACGGCGTGGCCCGCACCCGCATGGTTGCCGCGCACGTCACGGGCGACCGCAGCTTCACCCGGGGCCTGCCCGCCCTGCGTCGCCTGCTCGCCGACGACCCCGACCTCACCGTCCGCGAGACGTGCGCGACGGCGATCGGACGCCTCGGCCGTGTGGAGGACGTCACCGTGCTCGCGCGCCACGTCGCAGCCGACGCGCCGCTCAGCCTGCGCCGCGCGTGCGCTGCGGCCCTCGGCGAGCTCGGCGAGGGCGGCGCCGTCCCCGTGCTCGGGACGCTGCTCGACGACGCCGACCCGCGCCTGGCCGAGATCGCCGCGTCGGGCCTGCTCGGCCTCGGCGCCGACGGTCGCGCGGCGCTGGCCGGACGAGAGGACACCGCACCCGTCCGGGCCGCCCGCACCGTCGCCGAGCTCCAGCGGGCATCGGCATGACGGGCGTCCTCGAGGGGCTGCGCTCGGCGGTCGTGTGGGTCATGGACGTCACGTCCATCCCGATCCTGCTCTACTTCCTCCTCATCAACACCTCGCTCATCGTCCTCATCGTCCTGGCCTACCTCGAGTTCCGGGCCCAGGAGCGGCGCCGGGCCACGGCCGTGGAGTGGCAGGGCGCGGGTCTGGCGCCGGGCGTCTCGCTGCTCGTCCCCGCCTACAACGAGGAGGCCGGAATCGTCACGGCCGTCAAGTCCTTCCTCACCCTGCGCTACCCGCGGCACGAGGTCGTCGTCGTCGACGACGGCAGCACCGACGAGACCTTCGCCCGGCTCGAGCAGGCCTTCGACCTCGTCGAGGTGCCGCGCGAGCTGCCGCACGAGGTCCCGGTCCGGGCCCGCATCCTCGGGGTGTACGTGCCACGCGACGGTCGCACCCGACTCGTCGTCGTGCGCAAGGAGAACTCCGGCCGGTCCGAGGCCATCAACGTCGCGATCAACGCCGCAACCGAGCCCCTCGTGGCGATGATCGACGGCGACTCCATCCTCGAGCCCGACGGGCTGCTCCACGTCACGCGCCCCTTCGCCGACGACCCGACGCGCATGGTCGCGACCGGCGGCGCCATCCGCCCGGTCAACGGCAGCCGGGTCATCGCCGGGCGCATCGTCCGCGTCGAGATGCCGCCGACGTGGCTGCCGCGCATCCAGCTCGTCGAGTACCTGCGCGCGTTCCTGCTCGGTCGCACCGGCTGGTCGCGCCTCGGCTCGCTCATCCTCATCAGCGGCGCCTTCGGGCTCTTCCGCCGGGACGTCGTCGTCGAGGTCGGCGGCCTCGACCCGAACAGCATCGGCGAGGACTTCGAGCTCGTCATGCGCATCCACAAGCGCCTCCGCGACGAGGGCCGCGACTACCGCATCGAGTTCGTCCCCGAGCCGGTGTCGTGGACCGAGGTCCCGGTCACCGCGAAGGTGCTGCGCAACCAGCGCCGCCGGTGGCACCGCGGCCTCTGGGAGACGCTGTGGGCCTACCGCTCGATGCTCTTCCGGCCCAAGTACGGCCGCGTGGGCTGGGTCGCGCTGCCCTACTACTGGCTCTTCGAGCTCTTCGCGCCGCTGCTGGAGTTCTTCGGCATCATCATCGTGCCGCTGGCCCTGTTCCTCGGCGTGGTCAACATCCCCTTCGCCATCCTCTTCCTCGTCCTCGCCTACGGCTACGCGGTGCTCGTGACGCTCGCGGCGATGCTCGTCGACGAGTGGGCCTTCCACAAGCACGACCGGTGGCAGGCGCTCGGTGTCACGGTCGCCGCGTCGGTCCTGGAGAACATCGGCTACCGTCAGGCCACGGTGTGGTGGCGCCTCGAGGGCTGGTGGTCGAGCCTGCGCGGCAAGAAGCACGTGTGGGGCGTCATGACGCGGACGGGCTTCGACGAGGGTTCCGCGTGAACGTCGGGCTGCGGCCCTTCACGCGCAGCTCCGTCGGCACGCAGATCCGGATCTTCGTCGGCATCATCGTCGTGCTCGTGACGCTCGGTGCCGTCGTGTCGGTCGTGACCATCCAGATGCAGAGCCGGTCGGTCCGGGCGCTCACCCTCGTCTTCGAGCCGGCCAACGACGCGAACAACGACGTCGCCCAGTCGATGGCACAGGCACATGCCGCGTGGCAGCTGGCCGCCGTCGGTCGCCCTCCGGCGCTCTCGGCGGACGGCTACCGCTCGACCGTGCAGGCCGACCTCGAGCGCCTCGTCGAGTCGATCCGCCAGCCCGAGCTGCCCGACGCCGACCGTGCGGCGTACGAGCGCCTCGCCGCGGCACAGCAGCAGGCGGCCACCCGGTGGTTCGACGCGGTCGAGCGTGCCCTCGCCGGCCGGTCGCCGGCGGCCGAGGTGCCGCCGGACGTGCAGACCGTCGTCGAGGACGCCTACTCGACGTTCCTCGGCGCGAGCACGGAGTTCGGGGTCCAGGTGCGTGGCGACCGCAACGAGGCACGGATCGACTCGCGCAACGGCTCGAGCCTGGCCTCCGACGTGCTCATCGGCGTCACCATCGTCGTCGTGCTGCTCCTCGTGGCGGCCGGGTTCGGCATGGACCGTGCCGTCGGGCGGCCGATCGCGCGGCTGCGCGAGGTGGTGCGCCGCCAGGCCGAGGACGACGTCATCGCCATGGCCAACCAGGAGGAGGGCGCGCTCGAGGTGCGGATGCTCGCCCGCGACTTCAACGACCTCACCCGGGCCAACGCCCGCCTCGTCGACCAGCAGGCAGCGGTCCTCGAGATGCAGGAGCTCGTCCTCGACGTCGGTCGCCGGGTGCGCGCCGCGAGCGACGTGCCCGAGGCGCTGCAGCGGGTGTGCGCCCGGCTCGGTGTCGGTCTCGGGGCCGACCGCGTCCTGCTCTACACGCTGGCCGACGACGGCCAGAGCATCGAGGACCGGCTCCAGTGGTGCGCGGGCGACCTGCCCGACCTGCCACCGCTGCCGCGCTCGCTGTCCCAGCAGATCGGGGCCGTCAACGACGAGCTGCGCCGCGACGCCGGCTTCTTCGACCTCGGCGACCTCCTCGCGCACCAGGCCTTCGAGGACGAACGGGCCCGGGCCTTCCACCGCGCCACGGGTGCCCGGTCGCTGCTCATGCTCCCGGTCGGCACGGGCGGCCGCGGCCTCGGCATCATCGCGATCATGATGGTCGACGGCCCGCGCCGCTGGCACCGGCACGAGATCCAGGCCGTCCAGCAGTGCGCCGCCATCGCGGCCCAGTCGATCATCGCCCTGCGCCTGACCCTGATGCAGGAGGAGCAGGTGCGCCGCCTCACCGAGCTCGACCGGCAGAAGACCGACTTCATGGCGACGATCAGCCACGAGCTGCGCACTCCGCTCACCTCGATCAGCGGCTACCTCGAGCTGCTCACCGACGGCGACTTCGGCGACGTCAGCCAGAGCCAGTCCGTGGCCCTCGACATCATCGGGCGCAACGCGACCCGCCTGCGTGGCCTCATCGAGGACCTCCTCGTGCTCAACAAGATCGAGGCGAGCGGCCTGCAGTCGGTCGCCGAGGACGTCGCCGTCGCCGCCTTGCTGCGCACCGTCACCGAGACGATGGAGCCGGTGGCGGTCGCCGGCGGCGTCGAGCTCATGTGCCACGACGTGCCCGAGGACCTCGTCGTCCACGTCGACCGCGGCCAGCTCGAGCGGGCCCTGATCAACCTCGGCTCGAACGCCGTGAAGTTCACCCCCGAGGGCGGCCAGGTCGTGCTGTCGGCCGAGCGCTCCGGCGACTCCACCATCGTCTCGGTGCGCGACACCGGCATCGGCATCCCCGCGGCCGACCTCGCCCGCCTGTCCGAGCGGTTCTTCCGGGCCGGCAACGCGACGGCGGCGGCGATCCCCGGTACCGGCCTGGGCCTGGCCATCGTGCGGGCCATCGTCGAGGGCCACGGCGGCGAGCTCGTCATCGCCTCGGTCGAGGGGGAGGGCACGACGATGCAGGTCGTCCTGCCGGTCGCCCAGCCCGCCCACGTCGAGGTCTTCGCCGACGCCTGACGCGTGCCGCCCCCTGGCAGCAGGACCAGGCGGCGGCCTAGAAGCAGCCGCCGCGCGGCTGCCGCTCGAGGCGCTGGGTCACGCTCCAGCCGGAGGCCGGGTCGCGGACGGCGGTCGCGATGTCGTCTCCGGAGCCGCTGTCCGGCTTGGCGCGCGTCGGCCGCCCCAGCGTCCGGCCGGTGCCGGAATCGACGCGCCAGCCGACGTAGTCGATGCCCTCCCCGCCCGTCACCGCGGGCGCGTCGGTGGTGCGGTAACCGGTGACGACCGCGACGGCCGTCCCGTCGAGCCCGACGTGCTGGGAGACCGGGTCGTCGGGCCGGGGAGGCAACGTGCGCCACGCGACGCGTCGGGCCGCGAGGTCGACGCCGAGCACCGACCCGTCGTCACCCGGCACGACCACGTGGTGGGGGTCGACGAGGAGGAGCCGCTCCCCGCGCTGCGCGCCGACGGGCAGGGAGACGTCGGTGCGCTCCCACCGGCGCGTCCCGGGCGCCCAGACGACGAGCGTCCGGCCCAGCACGCCGACCACCGAGGTGTCGGTGAGCACGGCCGAGGAGCGGTAGCCGTTGCGGGCCCCGGGGTCGTCGGGGGACTCCGTCCACGAGAACCCTCCGGGCCCTCCGGCGACCGGCTCGGCGACGAGCATCGCGTCGTCGTCCGGGAACCCCACGACCTGCCCGTCGACGACCCCGAGGACCTCCGTCAGGCGCTCGGGGGTCGACACGGCCCCGGTCGCGACCTGCACGACGTGCGGGGCGTGGCACCCCTCGATGACGACGTAGCCGTTGGCCCCGGTCGGCGAGCGCGACACGAGATCGGCGATCGTCGTGCTCCAGCGCACGGCGCCCGACGCGTCGACGCCGGTGACGCGTCCGGCCCGCTCGGACGGCACGTCCGGACACGGGTCGAACGAGCACTCCCGGCCGCTGCAGCCACCAGCGGCGAGCACGGTGACGAGTGCCGCAACGGCAGCGCGGCGCGTCGATGCCCCTCGCCACCAGCCACTGTGATGCATGCCTGCCCCCTGTCCCTCCGGTGCCCCCGGGCTCGTGCCGGAAGAGACACCGTGACACCGCGGATCGTTGCACCCGCGACGCGGGCGCGTGTGGGGAATGCGGAGGGGCCCCGACGCGTTTGGGAGGACGTGCGCCTTTCTGGCACACTCTTCCTTCGGACCGGTTCACGGCCGAGCGACCCACCAGGGTGGTTAGCGACGACACCGACCCGGCCACTACACACTCGAGGAGATCATTGTGAAGAAGGACCTTCACCCCGACTACGTGGAGACCACGGTCACCTGCACCTGTGGCAACACCTTCACGACCCACAGCACCGCGACCTCCGGCCAGATCTCGGCCGACGTCTGCTCGCAGTGCCACCCGTTCTACACCGGCAAGCAGAAGATCCTCGACACCGGTGGCCGCGTGGCCCGGTTCGAGGCTCGCTACGGCAAGAAGGCCGCCAAGTAGGTCTCCCGCACGCCGGCCCCACGACTCCTGTCGTCGGGGCCGGCGTTCGTCGTTCCGGGGCCCCGCGGCGCAGGCCGCGCGGCCGCATCCACCCACCACCAGGCAGGAGACGCCGGTGCTCGACTCCGTGCGGTCGGTCCTCGACGAGTTCACCGACCTCGAGACGCGCCTGGCCGACCCGGCCGTGCACGGCGACCAGGACCTCGTCCGAACCCTGAACAAGCGCTACGCCGCGCTCGGCCCGACCGTCGCCGCGGCCCGCGCGTGGCAGGCCGCCCGTGACGACCTCGACGCCGCCCGCGAGCTCGCCGCCGAGGACGCCGGCTTCGCCGCGGAGGTGCCGGCGCTCGAGGCGAGCCTCGCCACCGCCGAGGAGCACCTGCGCCGGATGCTCATACCGCGCGACCCCGACGACGACCGCGACGTCATCCTCGAGGTCAAGGCGGGGGAGGGCGGTGACGAGTCGGCGCTCTTCGCCGGCGACCTGCTCCGCATGTACCTGCGCTACGCCGAGACCCGCGGGTGGAAGACCGCGCTCGAGGACGCCACCGAGAGCGACCTCGGCGGCTACAAGGACGTCCGCGTCTCGATCCGGGCCAAGGGCACGCCCGGCCTCGGCGAGGCGCCCTGGGCGCGCCTCAAGTACGAGGGCGGCGTGCACCGCGTCCAGCGCGTGCCCGTCACCGAGAGCCAGGGCCGCATCCACACCTCCGCCGCCGGCGTCCTCGTCATGCCCGAGGCCGAGGAGGTCGAGGTGACGATCGACCCGAACGACCTGCGCATCGACGTCTACCGCAGCAGCGGCCCCGGCGGGCAGAGCGTCAACACCACCGACTCCGCCGTGCGCATCACCCACCTGCCCACCGGCCTCGTCGTCTCCTGCCAGAACGAGAAGTCGCAGCTGCAGAACAAGGAGGCCGCGATGCGCGTCCTCCGGGCCCGGCTGCACCAGATCGCCCAGGACGCCGCCGACGCCGAGGCGTCCGCCGCCCGGCGCTCGCAGGTGCGCACCGTCGACCGCAGCGAGCGCATCCGCACCTACAACTTCCCGGAGAACCGCATCTCCGACCACCGCACCGGCTACAAGGCCTACAACCTCGACGCCGTCCTCGACGGCGACCTCGACCCCGTCGTGCAGTCGGCCCTCGACGCCGACGAGGCCGCCAAGCTCGCCGCGCTCGCCGCGGGGTCCGGCGCGTGACCGACCTGCGCACCGGCGTCCGGGCCGCGGCGCGCGACCTGGCCGAGGCCGGGGTGCCCTCGCCCGACGCCGACGCGCTCGAGCTCGCTGCCCACGTGCTCGGGCTGGAGGCGGGAGAGGTGCGCCGGCGGATGGTGCTCGGCGGCACGACCCTGCCCGACGCGTACGCCCGGCTCGTCGACGAGCGCGCCGCGCGCGTCCCGCTGCAGCACCTGACCGGCCGGGCGCACTTCCGCCGCCTGACGCTGTCGGTCGGGCCCGGCGTCTTCGTCCCGCGCCCCGAGACCGAGGTGCTCGTCGAGCTCGCGCTCGCCGAGGTGGACCGCCTCCTGCGACCCCCGGCCCCCGGCCTCTCCGCACCGAACGAGTCGTTCGGTGCCGACAACGGCGGCGCACCGGCGCGTTCGGTCCCCACCGACGCGTTCGGCACCGATCGAGTCGTTCGGTTCGTCGACCTCTGCTCGGGCTCGGGGGCCATCCCGCTCGCCGTCAAGGACGAGCGCCCCGACGTCGAGGTGCGCGGCGTCGAGCTGTCACCCGAGGCGCATGCCTGGTCGGTGGCCAACCGCGACCGCCTCGGCCTCGACGTCGAGCTGCTCGAGGGCGACGCGTCCGGCCCGTGCCTGCCCGACTGGGAGGGCCGCGCCGACGTCGTCACCGTCAACCCGCCCTACATCCCGGTCGGTCAGGTGCCGCTCGACCCCGAGGTGCGCGACCACGACCCGGAGATCGCGCTCTACGGCGGCAGCGAGGACGGCCTCGCCATCCCGCTCGCCGTCGCGCGCCGGGCCGCCGACCTGCTGCGCCCCGGCGGCCTGCTCCTCGTCGAGCACGCCGACTCGCAAGGGGGTTCACTGCCGGCCCGGCTGGCCCGCACCGGCCTCTGGGTCGAGGTGGCCGACCACGACGACCTCACCGGCCGTCCCCGCGTCACCACCGCCCGCCGCGCCTGACGCCGGGTGCCGAGACTAGGCTCTGCCGGGTGAGCGAGCGCTACGACTGCACCGACCCCGAGGGCCGCGCCGAGGGCATCCCCGCCGCTGCGGCCGCCGTCCGACGAGGTGAGGTCGTCGTCCTGCCGACCGACACCGTCTACGGCATCGGCTGCGACGCCTTCGACGCCACCGCCGTCGCGTCGGTCCTCGCCGCCAAGGGCCGTGGACGCGACATGCCCCCGCCGGTGCTCATCCCGACGGCGCGCACCGCCCAGGGCCTGGCCACGCAGGTGCCCGACTACGCCAACCGGCTCATGGAGAGGTTCTGGCCCGGTCCGCTCACGGTCGTGCTCAAGGCCCAGACCTCCCTGCACTGGGACCTCGGCGAGACCAACGGCACCGTCGCGCTGCGCGTGCCCGACCACGAGCTCGCCCTCGACCTGCTCGGCGACATCGGCCCGATGGCCGTCACGAGCGCCAACACGACCGGCGACCCGGCGGCCCGGTCGGTCGACGAGGCCCAGGCGATGCTCGGCGAGTCCGTCGCGGTGTACCTCGACGGCGGCCCGACCGACGGCGGTGACCCCTCGACGATCGTCGACTGCACGGGGGAGGCGCCGGTCACGCTGCGCCTCGGCGCCATCCCGCAGGAGGACATCGACGCGGCGCTGCTGCCTGACGAGCCCACCGACGCGTCCGCGGCCGGCGACGCCGACGCCGACGCGTCCGCCGACGCCGACACGTCCGCCGACGCCGACGCGTCCGGGCCGCTCGACCCGTCGCGTGACGTGCTCTTTGCCGAGCCGGTGACCGAGCCCTCTGCCGACGCCACCCGGAACGGCACGACCGACGCACACGGCTCCGACGCCCACGGCCCGACGGCATAGAGTTGGTCCGCGCCAGATCCGTACGCGCACCGCTCGCGCTGCACCCCGTCCTGCACCGAAACCCCGCACCTCCCGGAGATGTCCCATGGCTGACGACACGACGTTCTACGGCTCCGACTTCGGCGCCCTCCAGTCCTTCGACCCGGACATCGCCGGCGTGCTCCTGTCCGAGCTCGACCGCATCCGAGGCGGCCTGCAGCTCATCGCGAGCGAGAACATCAGCTCCCCGGCGGTGCTCACCGCTCTCGGGTCGACGCTGTCGAACAAGTACGCCGAGGGCTACCCGGGGCGTCGCTACTACGGTGGCTGCTCCGAGGTCGACAAGGCCGAGACGATCGCCATCGAGCGGGCCAAGGAGCTCTTCGGGGCCGACCACGCCAACGTCCAGCCGCACTCGGGGGCGAGCGCCAACCAGGCCGTGTACGGCGCGTTCATGAAGCCGGGCGAGACCCTCCTCGCGATGGCGCTGCCGATGGGTGGTCACCTGACCCACGGCGCCAAGGTGTCCTTCTCCGGCAAGTGGTTCGACGCGGTGCCCTACGGCGTCGACAAGGACTCCGAGGACATCGACTACGACGAAGTCGAGCGCCTCGCCAAGGAGCACCGCCCCAAGGTCATCTGTGCCGGCGGGTCGGCCATCCCGCGCCTCATCGACTTCGCGCGCTTCCGCGCCATCGCCGACGAGGTCGGCGCGATTCTCTGGGTCGACGCCGCGCACTTCATCGGCCTCGTCGCCGGCAAGGCGATCCCGTCGCCGGTGCCCTACGCCGACGTCGTCACGTTCACCACCCACAAGGTGCTGCGCGGCCCGCGCTCGGGCGCGCTCGTGTGCAAGCAGGAGCACGCCGCAGCGCTCGACAAGGCCGTCTTCCCGATGATGCAGGGCGGCCCGCAGATGCACACGATCGCGGCCAAGGCGGTCAACTTCAAGGAGTGCGCGACGCCGGAGTACCAGCAGTACGCCGCCGACGTCATCGCCAACAGCAAGCAGCTCGCGCAGAGCCTCAAGGACGTCGGCATCCGCCCGACCACCGGCGGCACCGACACCCACCTGTCGCTGCTCGACCTGCAGGGCATCGGCGTCACGGGCAAGGATGCCGAGGCCCGCGCCGACGCGGCCGGCATCGTCCTGAACAAGAACGCCATCCCGTTCGACCCGCAGAAGCCGAACATCGCGAGCGGCATCCGCGTCGGCACGCCGTCCGTGACGACCCAGGGCATGGGCCTGCCGGAGATGGAGACCATCGCGCGTCTCATCCACACGTCGGTGACCCAGGGCGACGCAGACCCCGACCACCCGGTGAGCAAGGAGGTCCGCGCCGAGGTCACCGACCTCGTCACGCGCTTCCCGGCCTACCCCCGCTGACCGTCCGCGGTCGGCGCCCGAGCGAGGGTCGGTAGGTGCACGAGTACGTCCTCGTCCTCATCGTGGCCGCAGCGGTCACGTACCTCGCCACACCCTTCGTGCGCAGCCTCGCGGTCGCGACGGGCGCCTTCACGGCGGTCCGCTCGCGCGACGTCCACACGACGCCGATCCCGCGGCTCGGGGGAGTGGCGATCTACATCGGGTTCGTCGCGGCGGCGCTCGTCGCGCGGGCGTTGCCGTACCTCGGCTCCCTCTTCTCCTCGAAGCAGATCATCGGGGTCGTCCTCGCCGGTGGAGTCGTCTGCCTGCTCGGCGCCTTCGACGACATCCGCGAGCTCGACTGGATCACCAAGCTGGCCGGGCAGATCCTCGCGGCGGGGCTGATGGCCTACACCGGCGTGCAGCTGCTGTCGCTGCCGATCTTCGGCACGACGATCCTGCCCACCCCGGTGCTCGTGCTCTTCACCATCATCGTCGTCATGGTCTGGACCAACGCCGTCAACTTCATCGACGGACTCGACGGGCTCGCCGCGGGCGTCGTCGGGATCGCGGCGCTCGCGTTCTTCATGTACAGCTACATCGTGTCGCGCTCGTTCGTGCCGGCCAACGTCTTCTCGACGGCGACGTTCATCTCGGCGGCGCTCGTCGGGGTGTGCGCCGGCTTCCTGCCGCACAACTTCCACCCGGCGCGGCTCTTCATGGGTGACTCCGGGGCGCTGACGCTCGGCCTGCTCATGTCGGCGGCGACGATCACCCTCACGGGAAACGTCGACCCGTCCCAGGTGAGCGGCAACGAGGTCACCGCGGCCTTCCTGCCGATCGTCGTGCCGCTGGCCGTGCTCATGCTGCCGCTGCTCGACATGGTCCTGGCCGTCGTCCGGCGCACGCTGGCCGGCCAGAAGCCCTGGGATGCCGACGCCAAGCACCTGCACCACCGGATGCTGCGGATCGGGCACGGTCACCGCCGGGCCGTCCTCATCCTCTACCTGTGGGCAGCCATCGTGGCTCTCGGGTCGGTGTCGTTCGTCATCTGGGACGGCTGGCGCCCGCTCGCCGTCGTCGGCGCGGCAGCCGTGATCGGTGTCGTGCTCACCGTCTGGCTCCCGCGGTGGAGCCCCGTCGAACGCTTGTGATAGCATTCACAAGCACCTGAGGAGAGTCTGAGAACGGCACTCCGAAGGGCGCGGATCTTCTTTCCGCACAAGACAATCGAGTACCAGCGACCGTCAGCAGCCCACCCGGTCCCCGCCGACCAGACGCACCCAGGCAGGTCTTCCCGTGAGCACCACCCCGGCCCGCACCGCATCCCAGAACGATGCGTTCGCGCAGCTCCTGCGCGGGTCGCTGCCGCCGACCCTCGTCGCCGGCGCCGTCTGCATCGTCGTCGGGCTCTTCTCCAGCCCCAAGGCCGCCTGGTCGGCCGCGATCGGCGCGGCCCTCGTCATCTTCTTCTTCACGCTGACGCTGCTCGCCATGCGCTACACCGCGCACCTGGCGCCCACCACGGTCATGGCCATCGTCATGGCGACCTACACCGTCAAGGTGCTGGTCCTCGGCGTCACCCTCTTCGCCCTCCGCGACGTCACGTGGGCCTCCGGGTACGCCATCGGCGTGTCCGTCACGGTCTGCGCCGTCGTGTGGCTCTTCTTCGAGATGCGGGCGTACAAGCGCCTGCGCATCTTCGCCTTCGACCCCGAGACCGACACGGACACAGACGCCGCGTCGGACGCCTCGTCCTCAGCCCCCGCCGACAGCCCGTCCGAGCCGCCGCGGGAGCCGCGTGATGAGTCGTGAGCAGGGAGGTCACCATGAGTACCCCGTCGACGCCGCCGTCCGGCAGCGAGCCCACCGAGCCCACCGAGCCCACCGAGCCCACCGAGCCCACCGAGCCCACCGAGCCCACGCGTCCGCCCACGGCTGCCGAGCAGCAGGAGCAGGAGCGGGAGCGGCTCAACGCCGAGAACCGGCGCGAGTCCGACTCTGCCTGGAAGTCGGTCGCCTACCTGTTGACGGGCCCGCTCGTCTACGGGGGCCTCGGTGCCCTCGCCGACCACTGGCTGGGCACGTCGTGGCTGGTCGGGGTGGGAATCGTCGGGGGGATGGCCCTGTCGCTCTACCTGATCTGGTTCCGATACGGTACGCATTGAGCCAGGCGGACGGAGCGTCGCCAGCCGGCGCGACGCCGCCCGGCCCGCCGAGCAGCACCTGCAGCATCTGCAGCACCAGGGCCTGGCACCCCACCACCACAGCTTCGGGCCCCAACCCCGTGCCGATGACCGGCGTCATCGGACGAGCAGCCCAGAACGTACGAAGGAGTAATCCGTGAGCATCGTCGCCGCCGCACCGACGGACTTCGAGGCCCCTGGAGTCAGCGAGTTCTGGCAGCCGCTGTGGGGCACCGATGGTCCGTGGGCCGTCACCCGCCCGATGCTGCTCATGGCCGTGTCCGCCATCCTCGTCATCTGGTGGCTCATCGCCTCGACGCGCAAGAAGGCGCTCGTCCCGAGCCGCGGCCAGATGGCCACCGAGGCCCTCTACGGGGTCGTGCGCAACGGGATCGCCAAGGACCTCATCGGGTCCAAGGAGTTCCTCAAGTTCGTTCCGCTGCTCTTCTCGCTGTTCGTCATCATCCTCGTCAACAACTTCTTCGGCGTCGTCCCGCCGTTCAGCTACCCGACGATGAGCCGCATCGGCTTCCCGATCGCGCTGTCGCTCATCGTCTGGGTCGTCTTCCACGTCGTCGGCATGCGCAAGCACGGCTTCATCGGGTACTGGAAGTCGCTCGTCCCGGCCGGCCTGCCCAAGGGCATGATCGTCCCGATCTTCATCCTCGAGCTCATCACCGACCTCTTCACCCGGCCGGTCACGCTCGCGCTGCGACTCTTCGGCAACATGTTCGCCGGCCACATCCTCATCGTCCTGTTCATCACGGGCGGCTGGTACATGCTCACCAACGGCGGCATCCTCGTCGTCGCCGGCGGCGTCACGTGGATCTTCGCCGTCGTCATGACCCTGTTCGAGCTCCTCGTGGAGTTCCTGCAGGCCTACGTCTTCACGCTCCTCGCCGCGCTCTACATCGGGGGCGCCCTGGCCGACGAGCACTGACGGCCGCACCGACCAGCACGACCGCACGACCCGCACGACCTGCTCCACCCGTTCCACCACACGCTTCACCCAGCCCCGTTGGTAACCGCCACCGGGACCGACCAGAAGGAAATGGAATCAACATGACCGGCAACATCGCCATCCTCGGTTACGGCCTCTCCGCCATCGGCCCCGGTATCGGTGTCGGCCTCATCTTCGCCGCGTACATCAACGGCGTCGCCCGCCAGCCCGAGGCCCGCGGCATGCTCCAGCCGATCGCCTTCCTCGGCATGGCCATCACCGAGGCCCTCGCCATCTTCGGTATCGCGCTCGCGTTCGTCTTCAAGGCCGGCTGAGCCCCTCAGGGCGACAGCTCGTCGACGTACCGACCGTTTCTCTCTAGGAGACCCGCATGCATGCAGTGACCATGACCGCCGAGAGCGGTGAGAGCGGCTTCTGGGCCACCGCGGCACCGATCATCCCGCACCCGCTGGAGTTCTTCTTCGGCCTCGTGGTCTTCGCGGCCCTGTACTTCGTCGTGAAGCGCACGGTCGTGCCGCGCCTCGAGCAGATCTACGCCGAGCGCACCGCGGCCATCGAGGGCGGCATGAACAAGGCCGAGGAGGCCCAGGCCCAGGCCCAGGCCGCGCTCGAGCAGTACCAGGCGCAGCTCGTCGAGGCCCGCGCCGAGGCCGCCCGCATCCGTGAGGACGCCAAGGCCCAGGGTGCGCAGATCATCGCCGAGATGCGCGAGCACGCCGTCGGCGAGGCCTCGCGGATCACCGACACCGCGCACAAGCAGATCGAGGCCGAGCGCCAGCAGGCCCTCGTCTCGCTGCGTGGCGACGTGGGCCGCATCTCGACCGAGCTCGCGAGCCGCATCGTCGGTGAGTCGCTCGAGGACGAGACCCGCCAGAAGGGCATCGTCGAGCGCTTCCTCGCCGAGCTCGAGTCGGGCGACGTCGTCCGCGAGAAGGTCGGGGACCGCTGATGCAGGGATCCTCACGCGCAGCAGCGGCCGCCAGCCGCGACGCGTTCACCGGCGTGCTCGCCGCCGGTGCCGACCGTTCGCGGTTGGCCGAGGAGCTCTTCGCGGTCGTCGGGCTGCTCGACGGCAACGCGACCCTGCGTCGCGCCGTCGGTGACCCGTCGCGCGAGGGGGCCGACAAGGCCACCCTCGTCGAGCGACTCCTCGCCGGCAAGGTGAGCGCCGAGGCGCTCGTCGTGCTCAAGGGCGTCGCCGCGCAGCGGTGGAGCACCGAGCGCGACCTGTCCGACACCGTCGAGGGCTACGCCGTCGAGACGGTCATCGCCGAGGCCGAGACGGCCGACCGCGCCGACCGCGTCGAGGACGAGCTGTTCCGCTTCGAGCGGATCGTCGCCGCCGACGCGGCCCTGCGCACCGCGCTCACCGACGCCTCGGCGCCGGCCGAGCCGCGTGGGGCGCTCGTCGCGAAGCTCCTCGAGGGCAAGGTCGCCCCCGAGACCCTCGCGCTGGCCCGCCAGGCCGTCGTGTCGCCCCGTGGGCGACGCTTCGACCGCACCGTCGAGGCCTACCTCGACATCGCGTCCGCCCGGCGTGAGCAGCAGACCGCGACGGTGACGTCCGCGGTCCCGCTCACCGACGGCGACCGTGAGCGTCTCGCTGCCGGCCTCGCCGCGATCTACGGCGGCAAGGTCCACGTCAACACCGTCGTCGACCCCCGGGTCCTCGGCGGCGTCAAGGTCGAGATCGGTGACGAGGTCATCGACGGGACCGTCATCCGCAAGCTCGACGGCGCACGCCGCGCCATGGGCGCCTGAGGCCCCACCACCTGCTGTGAACACCCACCGGCCCGCAACCCCGGGTCGAAACCGAGGAGAAGATCTGACATGACGGAGCTTTCGATCCGTCCGGAGGAGATCCGGGACGCACTGGACTCCTTCGTCCAGTCCTACGAGCCGGGCGCGGCCTCCCGCGAAGAGGTCGGCCGCGTCAGCGACGCCGGCGACGGCATCGCCCACGTCGAGGGCCTGCCCTCGGCCATGACGAACGAGCTGCTCCAGTTCGAGGACGGCACGCTGGGCCTCGCGCTCAACCTCGACGTCCACGAGATCGGTGTCGTCGTCCTCGGTGACTTCGCCGGCATCGAGGAGGGCCAGTCGGTCAAGCGCACGGGCGAGGTCCTCTCGGTCCCCGTCGGTGACGACTTCCTCGGCCGCGTCGTCGACCCGCTCGGCAACCCCATCGACGGTCTCGGCGAGATCAAGTCGGAGGAGCGCCGCGCACTCGAGCTGCAGGCGCCGACGGTCGTCCAGCGCAAGTCGGTGCACGAGCCGCTTCAGACCGGCATCAAGTCGATCGACGCCATGACGCCGATCGGTCGCGGTCAGCGCCAGCTCATCATCGGCGACCGCCAGACGGGCAAGACGACCGTCGCGATCGACACGATCATCAACCAGAAGCGCAACTGGGAGTCCGGCGACCCGGACCAGCAGGTCCGCTGCATCTACGTCGGCATCGGCCAGAAGGGCTCGACCATCGCGTCGGTCCGCGGCACCCTCGAGGAGGCCGGCGCGCTCGAGTACACGACGATCATCGCGGCGCCCGCGTCCGACTCGGCCGGCTTCAAGTACCTCGCCCCGTACACCGGTTCGGCCATCGGCCAGCACTGGATGTACCAGGGCAAGCACGTCCTCATCGTCTTCGACGACCTGTCCAAGCAGGCCGAGGCCTACCGCGCCGTGTCGCTGCTGCTGCGCCGCCCGCCGGGCCGCGAGGCCTACCCGGGTGACGTCTTCTACCTGCACTCGCGGCTCCTCGAGCGCTGCGCGAAGCTGTCCGACGACCTGGGCCACGGCTCGATGACCGGCCTGCCGATCATCGAGACGAAGGCCGGTGACGTCTCGGCGTACATCCCGACCAACGTCATCTCGATCACCGACGGCCAGATCTACCTGCAGGCCGACCTCTTCAACGCCAACGTGCGTCCGGCGATCGACGTGGGTGTCTCGGTGTCCCGCGTCGGTGGTGCCGCGCAGATCAAGGCGATGAAGTCGGTCGCCGGTCGACTCAAGCTCGACCTCGCGCAGTTCCGTGCCATGGAGGCGTTCGCGATGTTCGCCTCCGACCTCGACCCCGCCTCGCGAGCCCAGCTCGCCCGTGGTGCGCGCCTCGTCGAGCTGCTCAAGCAGCCGCAGAGCAACCCGTACCCGGTTGAGGAGCAGGTCGTCTCGGTGTGGGCCGGCACGACGGGTCGTCTCGACGACGTCGCGGTCGAGGACATCCGCGCCTTCGAGACCGAGCTGCTCGAGACGCTGCGTCGCGACGGCAAGATCCTCCAGACGATCCGCGAGACGCAGAAGCTCGACGAGGACACCGAGACGGCCCTGAGCAAGGTCGTCGACGAGGTCAAGTTCACCTTCCGCGGCACCGGTCGTGACGGCCTCGAGGCCGGCCACGAGGAGGCCGAGGAGCTCGACGACGACGCGATCGCCCAGGCGAAGATCGTCAAGAACAAGTGAGTCGCCGCCCCGGTGCCGCTCGGCCTCGCTGAGCGGCACCAGGGGCGCCACCACCCCCACACTCCTCGACCGACCCTTCCAGACCAAGAGAGGCGGAGCTCATGGGAGCGCAGATGCGGATCTACCGCCAGCGCATCAAGTCCGTCCAGTCCATCAAGAAGATCACCAACGCGATGGAACTGATCGCGGCCGCGCGCGTCGTCAAGGCCCGCCAGAAGGCGGCCGAGGCGATGCCGTACACGACCGCCCTGACGCGCGCCGTGTCCGCCGTGGCCACCAACACCAACGAGGACCACCCGCTGACGACCGACAACCCCGACGCCAAGCGCGCCGGTGTCGTCATCATCACCGCGGACCGTGGCCTCGCCGGTGCCTACTCCGTGTCCGCCATCAAGCGCAGCGCCGAGCTCATCGCGCACCTGCAGGCCGAGGGCAAGGAGGTCTCCTCCTACCTCGTCGGTCGCAAGGCGGTCAGCTACTACAAGTTCCGCCGGCGCGAGTACGCCGCCGAGTGGACCGGCTTCTCCGACGCCCCGACGTTCGAGAACGCCAAGGAGATCGCCGACCGGATCACCGCGGACTTCCTCAAGGACTACGCCGAGGGCGGCCACGACGAGATCCACGTCGTCTTCACCCGCTTCCGCTCGATGGTCCGCCAGGAGCCGCACGTGCTGCGACTGCTCCCGCTCGAGGTCGTCGAGGCCGACGACGAGGGCGAGGAGGGCCTGGACCTCACGGTCAACCGGTACGAGGACGGGCAGATCCCGCCCGAGTACTCGTTCGAGCCGAGCGCGTCCGAGGTGCTGGACCAGCTGCTGCCGAAGTACGTGCGCAACCGCATCTTCACGGCGCTGCTGTCCTCGGCGGCGTCCGAGCTCGCGGCACGCCAGCGCGCCATGAAGTCGGCGACGGACAACGCGACGGAGCTCATCAAGACCTACCAGCGCCTGGCCAACCAGGCCCGCCAGGCCGGCATCACCCAAGAGATCAGCGAAATCGTGGGCGGCGCGAACGCCCTCGCGGACGCCCAGAAGTAACCCGCCCAGAGGTAAGGAAGTCAACCACCATGACTGCAACCGTCAGTGACAACGCTGTGGCTGCCGAGGCCGCGGGCGGCGTCGGCCGCATCTCCCGCATCATCGGCCCGGTCGTCGACGTGGAGTTCCCCGTCGACGCGATGCCCGAGCAGTACAACCTGCTCACCACCGAGGTGACCCTCGCCGGCGAGACGAAGGACCTCAACCTCGAGGTCGCCCAGCACATCGGCGACAACATGGTCCGCGCCATCTCGCTGCAGCCGACCGACGGCCTCGTCCGCGGCTCGGCCGTGCAGGACACCGGCGGTCCGATCACGGTCCCCGTCGGCGACGTGACCCTCGGCAAGGTCTTCAACACCACCGGCGTCTGCATGAACCTCGCCGAGGGCGAGACCCTCGAGGTCTCCGAGCGCTGGGGCATCCACCGCAAGGCCCCGGCCTTCGACCAGCTCGAGTCCAAGACGACGATGTTCGAGACGGGCATCAAGGTCATCGACCTGCTGACCCCGTACGTCCAGGGTGGCAAGATCGGCCTCTTCGGTGGCGCCGGTGTGGGCAAGACGGTGCTCATCCAGGAGATGATCGCCCGCGTGGCCCGCGACCACGGTGGTGTGTCGGTGTTCGCCGGTGTCGGCGAGCGCACCCGTGAGGGCAACGACCTCATGGTCGAGATGGAGGAGGCGGGCGTCCTCGGGCAGACCGCCCTCGTCTTCGGCCAGATGGACGAGCCGCCGGGCACGCGTCTGCGCGTCGCCCTGTCGGCGCTGACGATGGCGGAGTACTTCCGCGACGTCCAGAAGCAGGACGTTCTCCTCTTCATCGACAACATCTTCCGCTTCACGCAGGCCGGTTCCGAGGTCTCCACCCTCCTCGGGCGCATGCCGTCCGCCGTCGGCTACCAGCCGACCCTCGCCGACGAGATGGGTGTGCTCCAGGAGCGCATCACCTCGACGCGTGGTCACTCGATCACCTCGATGCAGGCGATCTACGTGCCCGCCGACGACTACACCGACCCGGCCCCCGCCACGACGTTCGCGCACCTCGACGCCACGACCGAGCTCTCGCGTGACATCGCGTCGATGGGTATCTACCCCGCCGTCGACCCGCTGACCTCGACCTCGCGCATCCTCGACCCGCGCTACATCACGGCCGAGCACTACAACACCGCGGTGCGCATCAAGTCGATCCTCCAGCGCAACAAGGAGCTGCAGGACATCATCGCGATCCTCGGCATCGACGAGCTGTCCGAGGAGGACAAGATCCTCGTCAACCGCGCGCGCCGCATCCAGCGCTTCCTGTCGCAGAACACCTACGTCGCCAAGCAGTTCACCGGCATCGAGGGTTCGACGGTGCCGCTGGTCGACACCATCGAGGCGTTCACGAAGATCGCCGACGGCGAGTACGACCACGTCGCCGAGCAGGCCTTCTTCATGTGTGGTGGCCTCGACGACGTCGAGCGTCAGTGGGCGGAGATCCAGAAGAACCTCTGACCACTGTGCCAGTCTGACCGCATGTTCCATGCGACCCGAGGACGGGGAGGAGCCCAATGGGCCCTCCCCGTCCGACGTTGGCACCAGCCATCGAGACGTCTCGCTCCGGCGACTCACCGCAACGACGACGGGCATGCCCTGGGTACGTGAGGTGTTGACGAGAGTGGACACACCGTCATCGCCGACGAGTTCACCACCTCGAGACGGAAGGACCCCTTCGTGAGCACGTCCACCCCGCAGGCCCCGCGCCACCGCGTCGTCGTCATCGGTTCCGGGTTCGGCGGCCTCTTCGCCACCCAGCGCCTCAAGCGGGCCGACGTCGACGTGACGCTCGTCGCCCGCACGACGCACCACCTGTTCCAGCCGCTGCTCTACCAGGTCGCCACCGGCATCCTGTCCGAGGGCGAGATCGCGCCCTCGACGCGGGAGGTGCTGCGCCGCCAGGACAACGCGCGGGTGCTCCTCGGTGACGTCACGGGAATCGACCTGGCGAACCGCGCCGTCACCCACTCGACGGTCGGCCGCGAGACGGTGACCCCCTACGACTCGCTCGTCGTCGCTGCCGGGGCGGGCCAGTCCTGGTTCGGCAACGACGAGTTCGCCCGGCACGCGCCCGGCATGAAGTCGATCGACGACGCCCTCGAGCTGCGCGGCCGGATCTTCGGCTCCTTCGAGCTGGCGGAGCTCGCCTCGACGCCGGCCGAGATCGATCGGCTCATGACCTTCGTCGTCGTCGGCGCCGGGCCCACCGGTGTCGAGATGGCGGGGCAGATCGCCGAGCTGGCACGCCGCACCCTGCGCCGCGACTTCCGCCGCATCGACCCGACGAAGGCGCGGGTCATCCTCCTCGACGCCGCGCCGGCCGTCCTCGGCTCGTTCGGCGAGAAGCTCGGCGACCGCGCTGTGCAGCGCCTCACCTCGATGGGCGTCGAGGTGCGCCTCGGGGCCAAGGTCGTCGGGGTCGACTCGACGGGCATCGAGGTCGAGCGCGAGGACGGCAGCCGCGAGCGCATCGAGTCGGTCTGCAAGGTCTGGGCCGCGGGCGTCAGCGCCTCGCCGCTCGGTCAGCAGCTCGCCGAGCAGAGCGGTGCCACGCTCGACCGGGCCGGCCGGATCGCCGTGCAGCCCGACCTGACGCTGCCCGGCCACCCCGAGGTGTTCGTCGTGGGCGACATGATGGCGCTCGACAACCTCCCCGGCGTCGCGCAGGTCGCCATCCAGGGCGGGCGGTATGCGGCCGACCAGATCCGCCGCCGCCTCGAGGGCAAGGAGCCCAAGGGCCCCTTCGAGTACTTCGACAAGGGCTCGATGGCCACGATCTCGCGGTTCTCCGCCGTGGCGTCGGTGGGCAAGGCGCAGTTCAGCGGGTTCATCGCGTGGCTGCTGTGGCTCGCCGTCCACCTCGTCTACATCATCGGGTTCAAGCACCGGATCACGACGCTGCTGCACTGGGTCGTCAGCTTCCTGGGCCGGGGCCGGTCCGAGCGCACCGTGACCGAGCAGCAGGTGTTCGCCCGGCAGGCCATCCACGACCTCGGCGACCGGTTCCACCCCGAGCTGCCGCGCCTGCCCAAGGACCGGCCGCACGAGCCGGCGGACCGGTCGGCCTGAGCCCGGCCGCCCCGCCACCGACCGCGCCGGCCCCAGACGCGACGAGGCCCCGACCGCACGGCGGTCGGGGCCTCGTTCAGCGCCCGGTGGGGCGTCGTCGCGCCGTCGGCGGATGCCTCAGGCCGGCGTCGTCACGGGACGAGGCGCTCCACGGCCGCGCCGAGGCGGGGGAGTGCCGCCACGACGTGCTCCTTGGCCTTGCCGCGCAGCGTGCCGTAGACCTTCGCCGCGGCGCCGTGCGAGGTGTTCGCGGCCTTGGTGTCGGTGACGGACAGCAGCGCGTCGGCGACGGCGTCGGACTGGCCGGCCAGGTGCGCGCCGAACGGTGCCGCGCCCTTGGTCGCCCAGAACGGGTCGAGGGCCGAGGCGAACTGGGGCAGGAGACGGTCGGTGGCGCTCGAGACGAAGTTGCCGCCGAGCTTCTTGGCCGCGGCGTAGCCCGTCTTGACCGCGGCACCGCCGAAGCCGGACTTGTCGGCGACCTCGGCATCGATGACGTCGGTGAGGGTGTCGACCGCGACAGGGCGGCGGGTCGGGTCGAGGAGGGCGTCGGACACGGCAGTGCTCATGGATCGGACTCCTGTGGAGGGTGGGGGGATCGGTGCGGGCGGCGGGAGCCACCGCGCGGTACGGAGCATCCTTGCAGAGGCACTAAACTGCGAGGCACACCCCCACGATCCGGAGGAATTGTGAGTTCGCTCAAGGTTGAGATGGTCGCCGCCGACCGAAAGGTCTGGGAGGGCGAGGCCAAGTTCGTACGCGCCCGGTCCATCTCGGGCGAGCTGGGCATCCTGCCCGGCCACACCCCGCTGCTCGGCATCCTCGTCGAGGGCGAGGTCTCCATCGACTCCCTCGAGGGCGAGCGCAGCACGGTCATGGTCGACGGCGGCTTCCTGTCGGTCGACTCCGACGTCGTGACGATCGTCGCCGAGCACGTCGACGCATCCTCGCTCCAGACGAACCACTGAGGTTCGCGCGTGCCGTCCGTTCTCGTCTCCACCGAGATCGTGATCGGCACGCTGCTCGCCCTCGCCGTCGTCATCCTCACGACGACCTACCTCCGTCGGCGCTACATCGCGCGCGGCCTGCAGCTGACGCTCTGTGGCCTGCGCCAGCCCGGCACGGCCCGCTGGCGCCTCGGTCTCATCAGGTTCGGTGACAACGCCCTCGAGTGGTTCGCGCTCGGGGGCGTCTCCGTGCGCCCGAAGCGCCGCTGGGCACGCCAGCGGCTGCGGATCGAGGCCCCGGTGCCGCTGACCGGCACCGAGTCGATCCCGCTGCTGCCCGACGCCAGCATGGTGCCGTGCACCGACGGCGAGGCCGGCTTCGAGCTGGCCCTGCAGGGATCCGCCTACACGGCGCTGCGGTCCTGGCAGGAGGCCGCGCCTCCCGGCTACAACGTCAACGTCGCCTGACGCCGGGCGGACGACCCGCGCGAACTGCGCCGTGGCGCAGTTTCGCGCGGTCGATGGGCCCGGATCTGCGCTGGAAGTGCGCCGTGGCGCAGTTCGCGCGGCGCACGTGCGGACGGTCAGGCCCTGGCGCGTCGCTGGGGCTTCTCGACGCGGCCGCCGCCGGGCTGCCACAGGATGTCGCCGCCGATGGGCTTGTTGGCGACACGGGCCAGGATGAAGAGCAGGTCGGACAGCCGGTTGAGGTACTTCGCGGTGAGGACGTTGACCCCGCCGAGCCCCCGCGCGTCGCCGTCGCCACCGGGCTCGACGCCGTGCGCCTCGACGGCGGCCCACGCGGCGCGCTCGGCCCGACGCGTCACGGTCGTCGCGAGGTGCAGGTGGGCCGAGCCGGCGGTGCCTCCGGGCAGGATGAAGGAGCGGAGCTTCTCGACCTGGTCGAGGTAGTGGTCGCAGTCGGCCTCGAGGTCGTCGATCCACGGCTGCTCGACGCGAAGCGGCGGGTACTCGTATGAGGCGCGCAGCGGCGTCGAGAGGTCGGCCCCGACGTCGAACAGCTCGTTCTGGACGCGGCGCAGCGTCGTGACGACCTCCTCGGGCAGCTCGCCGCAGGCGACGGCGATGCCGATGGCGGCGTTGGCCTCGTTGGCGTCGGCGTACGCGTGCAGGCGCGGGTCGTTCTTGCTCGTCCGCGAGAAGTCGCCGAGGCTCGTCGTGCCGTCGTCGCCCGTCCGGGTGTAGATCCGCGTCAGGTTGACCATGGGGTCACTCTCTCACCCGGGCCGGCCCGGCCGGGTGGGCGGGTGACCCGGATAGGGTTCGGTGGGTGAGAGAGCGATTCCGTGTCGTCGGTGGGGCCCGCCTGGTCGGCGACGTCACCGTCGTGGGTGCCAAGAACAGCGCCCTGAAGCTCATGGCCGTGGCGCTGCTCGCCGAGGGCCGTACGACCCTGACGAACGTGCCGGCCATCGCCGACGTGACGATCATGGCCGAGCTGCTCCGGCGCCTCGGCGTCGACGTCGACTACGTGCCCGAGGACAACCGTGTCGTCCTCGACGTCCCCGCCACGATCGGCCACCGCGCCGACTACGAGCTCGTCCGGGCGCTGCGCGCCTCGATCTCGGTGCTCGGCCCGCTCGTGGCCCGCACCGGCCAGGCCGACGTCGCCGTGCCGGGCGGTGACGCCATCGGCTCACGTGGCCTCGACCTGCACGCCGCGGCGCTGGAGTCGCTGGGGGCCCGGGTCCACGTGACGCACGGCTACCTCGTCGCCGAGGCGCCCGACGGTCTGCGAGGCGCCGAGATCCGCCTCGACTTCCCGAGCGTCGGCGCCACCGAGAACGCCCTGACGGCCTCGGTCCTGGCCCGCGGTACGACGACGATCGACAACGTGGCCAGGGAGCCCGAGATCATCGACATCGCGACCATGCTCACCTCGATGGGGGCGCGGATCGAGGGTGCGGGCACCTCACGGATCGTCGTGCACGGCGTCGAGGCGCTGTCGCCGACCGAGCACGCCGTCGTGCCCGACCGCATCGCCGCCGGCACGTGGGCCTTCGCCGCGGCGACGACCCGCGGCGACGTCCAGGTCGTCGGGGGAGTGGCCGACCACCTCCGGGTGCCGCTCGGGATGCTCGCCGACGCCGGGTGCACCGTCGAGTCGACGGACCGCGGCTTCCGCGTCGCGGTGCGTGACGGCCGGCCGCGCTCGTTCGACGTCGCGACGCTGCCCTACCCGGGCTTCCCGACCGACCTGCAGCCGTTCGCGCTGGCCTACAACGTCGTCGCGGACGGCTCGGCGATGATCACCGAGAACCTCTTCGAGGCCCGCTTCCGCACCGTCCAGGAGCTGGCCCGCCTCGGGGCCGAGGCCCAGGTCGACGGGCACCACGTCATGACGCACGGCGTGCCGCTGCTGTCTGGCGCGCCGGTCGAGAGCAGCGACATCCGCTCCGGCGCCGCGCTGGTCATCGCGGGGCTGGTCGCCGAGGGCGACACCCTCGTCAGCGGCGTCCACCACATCGACCGCGGCTACCCGCGGTTCGAGGTGGCGCTGCGGGCGCTCGGTGCCGACGTCACCCGCGAGCCGGACGACGCCCCCGACTTCGAGTGAGCCCGTCCGCACGGTTCGTCGGGACTGCCCCGGTTCGTCCGTCGGGAGGCACTCGGACTCCTGCCGATCTGCACGCGCCGCACGTATTTTCTTGACTGGATCTTGACTCCTCAAGGCAACGTTTCCGGGACACGGCGCGTCATCATGGTGACGGCAGCCGCGTTGAGAGGGGTCCACGATGGCGCTGAAAACCCACCGCAGGGGACCGGTCCGAGTAGTCGACGGACCGGATGGGCACGACGTCATCATCGAGGGTCGCCTCGACATGCACACGGTGCCGGACATCCGCGACGCGATCCACGCGATCATCCCCCAGGGGCGCGGCGACATCCGCCTCCACCTGGCCGACGCCGAGATCGGTGACGCCACCGGGCTCGGGGTCCTCGTGCACCTGCATCGCCGTGCCACGCGCGCCGAACGTCGGCTGCTGCTCGTCGACCCGACCGACCGCACGACGCGCCTCGTCCGGGGTTGCCGCCTCGACCGCATCCTCGCGACGCAGACCGCCGCGACTGTGGCGCCTCTCACCGCCTGAGCGACTCCCCGGCGCAAGGGCCCGCCGCTACCGTCGAGCCATGTCCTCGACGGAGAGTGCCCCGCCCGCACCGGCCCGGCCGCAGCGCGACCGACCGTGGGTCATGCGGACCTACGCCGGCCACTCGAGCGCCGCCGCGAGCAACGCCCTGTACCGGCGCAACCTCGACAAGGGCCAGACGGGGCTGTCCGTCGCGTTCGACCTGCCGACCCAGACCGGTTACGACCCCGACCACCCGCTCGCCCGCGGCGAGGTCGGCAAGGTGGGCGTGCCGGTCAGCCACGTCGGCGACATGGCCGCACTCTTCGACGGCATCCCGCTGCGCGAGATGAACACCTCGATGACGATCAACGCCACGGCGATGTGGCTGCTCGCGCTCTACCAGGTGGCCGCCGAGCGGCAGGCCGATGACGCGGACGAGGACGCGGTGGAGTGGGTCCACGCGCTCGCCGGCACCACCCAGAACGACATCATCAAGGAGTACCTGTCGCGGGGCACCTACGTGTTCCCGCCCGGGCCTTCGCTGCGGCTCATCACCGACCTCGTCGCGTACACGGTGCGCGAGATCCCGAAGTGGAACCCCATCAACATCTGCAGCTACCACCTGCAGGAGGCCGGCGCGACGCCGGTGCAGGAGATCGCCTTCGCGATGTCCACCGCCGTCGCAGTGCTCGACGCCGTGCGCGACTCGGGCCAGGTTCCGGCAGAGGAGTTCTCGGCGGTCGTGGCGCGAATCTCCTTCTTCGTCAACGCCGGTGTGCGGTTCGTCGAGGAGATGTGCAAGATGCGGGCCTTCGTCGAGCTGTGGGACGAGCTGACCCGCGAGCGCTACGGCGTCACCGACGACAAGGCCCGACGCTTCCGCTACGGCGTGCAGGTCAACAGCCTCGGCCTGACCGAGGTGCAGCCGGAGAACAACGTGCAGCGGATCGTCCTCGAGATGCTCGCAGTGACCTTGAGCAAGGACGCCCGCGCCCGTGCGATCCAGCTGCCGGCGTGGAACGAGGCGCTCGGCCTGCCGCGGCCGTGGGACCAGCAGTGGAGCCTGCGGATGCAGCAGGTGCTCGCCTTCGAGTCCGACCTGCTCGAGTACGACGACCTCTTCGCCGGGTCGGTCGTCGTCGAGCGGAAGGTGGCCGAGCTCGTCGCCGGGGCGAAGGCCGAGATGGCGCGCATCGAGGAGATGGGCGGCGCCGTCGCGGCCGTCGAGTCGGGCTACATGAAGTCGGCGCTCGTCGCCTCGCACGCCGAGCGTCGTCGACGGATCGAGAGGGGCGACGAGGTCATCGTCGGGCTCAACCGGTTCGAGACCACCGAGCCCAACCCGCTGACCGCCGACCTCGGCACCGCGATCCAGACCGTCGACGCGTCGGTCGAGCAGGCCGCCGCCGAGGCGGTGCGCGCCTGGCGCGACTCGAGGGACGCCGACGCGTCCGACAAGTCCCGGGCGGTGTGGGCGCTGGAGCGCCTGCGGGCCGACGCGGCGTCGGGCACCAACCTCATGGCGGCCACGCTCGAGTGCGCCCGGGCAGGCGTCACGACGGGGGAGTGGGCTGGAGCGCTGCGCGAGGAGTTCGGCGAGTACCGCGCTCCCACAGGGGTCTCCGGGTCGGTGGGCGTCGGCGGTTCGGAGCCTGGCGACGACCTTGCTCGCGTCCGCGGGCTCGTCGCCCGCACCGGCGAGGAGCTCGGCGAGAAGCTGCGCCTCCTTGTCGGAAAGCCCGGGCTCGACGGCCACAGCAACGGTGCCGAGCAGGTGGCGGTGCGGGCCCGCGACGCCGGGTTCGAGGTCGTCTACCAGGGCATCCGCCTGACGCCCGAGCAGATCGTCGCGGCCGCGGTGGCCGAGGACGTGCACCTCGTCGGCCTGTCGATCCTCTCCGGCTCGCACATGGAGCTCGTGCCCGAGGTGCTGCGCGGCCTGCGCGAGGCCGGGGCGGGCGACGTGCCGGTCGTCGTCGGGGGCATCATCCCGGAGTCCGACGCCGCGGCGCTGCGCGAGGAAGGGGTGGCGATGGTCTTCACGCCCAAGGACTTCGGGCTCAACGAGATCATGGGCGAGATGGTCGGCGTCATCCGGCAGGCACGTGGTCTCGCGCCGCTCGAGACCGCACCGGCCTGACTGGCGTAGCGTCGGGGCATGAGCGACCTGCAGTGCGCCGCGCGAATCGTCGTCGTCAACCCGCCCGGGCTGGCCGACGTCGGCTGGCTCGCCTCGGCGATCCACCTCGAGAAGGTCCAGGCCGTCTACGCGGCCGACGACGTGCCCGACACCGGCCCGGTCGAGTCGCTCGCCGACGACCTCGGAGTGCCCTCGCACCTCGGCCACGGCGACCTCTCCGACGGCTCGGAGGGGTTGGGGCAGATCGTCGACCAGCACCGCGGCGAGACCGTCGTCGTCGTGCGCGGCGGGTCGGACGCCGAGCCGGTGCTGTTGATCGTCGACGCCGACGGGGTGTCGCGCCGGCCCCTCGAGGGCCTGGCCTGATGCCGCTCTCGGGCACGGCCGACGCCGTCGTCGCCGAGCTCGAGCAGGAGCGCACCGAGGAGGACCTCGCCAAGGTCCGCAAGCGGCTCGCCGAGGGCGAGGAGGCCATCGGTGTCCGCATGGGCACGCTCTTCGCGATCGCCCGGCGCCACACGAGCCTGCCGCTGCCTGAGGTCGAGCGCCTGCTCGCGCTGCCTGCGTACGAGCCGCGCCTCGCCGCGCTGTGCGTCCTCGACTTCAAGGCGCGCCGACGCCGCACCGGCGCCCACGAGCGCGGCACCCTGGCCCGCACCTATCTCGGCCACCACCACCGGATCACGACGTGGGACATGGTCGACCGGGCGGCGCCGAGGGTCATCGGACTGTGGCTCGTCGGGCGCGACAAGCAGATCCTGCGCGACCTCGCCGGCTCCTCCGACGCCCTGCGCCGGCGTACCGCGATGGCCGCTCCGCTCGGGTTCCTCGACACCCCCGACGTCGAGGCCGGCTACGGGATCGCCGACCTGCTCGCCGGCGACCGGAACCCCCTGGTGCACAAGCCTGTCGGCATCTTCCTCAAGCACGCGGCCGCCCGCGACGAGAAGCGCCTCCTGGCCTTCCTCGACGAGAACGTCGCGCGGATGCCGCGGCCCGCCGTGCGCCTCGCCGTCGAGAAGCTCCCGCCGGAGCTGCGCTCCCGCTACGTCTGACCCGCGTGACGCGTCAGACCCGCCGGGCGCATCGGACGCGGGCGCTCAGAAGAGGCGGGACTCGGCGTCGTCGATGCCCTTGAGGGCGTCGTAGTCGAGGACGACGCAGCGGATGCCGCGGTCCTCGGCGAGGGTGCGGGCCTGCGGCTTGATCTGCTGGGCGGCGAAGACGCCGGTGACCGGCGCGAGGTGCGGGTCGCGGTTCATCAGCTCGAGGTAGCGGGTCAGCTGCTCGACGCCGTCGATCTCGCCGCGTCGCTTGATCTCGACGGCGACGCTCGCACCGGCGTCGTCCCTGGCGAGGATGTCGACGGGGCCGATGGCGGTCATGTACTCACGGCGAACGAGCGAGTAGCCGTGGCCGAGGGTGTGGATGTGCTCGGCGAGCAGCTTCTGCAGGTGCGCCTCGACGCCGTCCTTGACGAGGCCGGGGTCGACGCCGAGCTCGTGGGCGCTGTCGTGGAGCACCTCGTGGATGAGCACCGAGAGGCGGTCCTCGGACTTCGCGTGCTGCACCCGCCACACGGCGACGACGCCGTCGCCGGACTGGCTCTCGTCGGGCTCGACCTCGGCCATGGTGCACGGCGGCGACATCCAGTTGAGCGGCTTGTACGAGCCGCCGTCGCTGTGCACGAGCACCGAGCCGTCGGCCTTGACGACGAGCAGCCGGGTCGCGAGCGGCAGGTGGGCGGTCAGACGGCCGTCGTAGTCGACGCTGCAGCGGGCAATGACGAGGCGCACCCGGTCACCCTAGAGCAGGGCGGCCCGGCCCCGTGCCACGTGGGCGCGTCACGCGGTGCCGTCGGGTGGGCGTCACGTGGGCGCCGTCACGTGGGCAGCGTCACCCCCGGTGCGGGTGTGGGTGGGCGGACGCCTCTGCGAGACTGCCACCCATGGCTCGTGAGTTCACCAAGGTTGGTGTCATCGGACTCGGCACGATGGGTGCCGGCATCGTCGAGGTCTTCGCCCGCAACGGCATCGACGTCGTCGCGGTCGAGGTCACCGACGAGGCGGTGGAGAAGGGCCGCGGCGTCCTGCAGCACTCGACCGACCGCGCCGTCTCCCGCGGCAAGCTGTCCGAGGACGAGCAGGCGACCCTCACGGCCAGGGTCCAGTTCACCTCCGACATGGCCGACCTCAAGGAGTGCCAGCTCGTCGTCGAGGCCGTGCCCGAGAAGCTCGAGCTGAAGAAGGAGATCTTCTCCCGCCTCGACGCCATCGTCGCCGACGACGCGATCCTCGCCACGAACACCAGCTCGCTGCCCGTCACCGAGATCGCCGTGGCGACGATCAACCCCAAGCGCGTCGTGGGCATGCACTTCTTCAACCCGGCCCCGGTGCTCCAGTTCGTCGAGGTCATCAAGACCGTCATCACGAGCGACGAGATCTTCGCCGACGTCAAGGCACTGGCCGAGCGCCTGGGCAAGAAGCCCGTCATCGTCGGTGACAAGGCCGGCTTCATCGCCAACGCGCTGCTCTTCGGCTACCTCAACCACGCCGTGTCGATGTTCGAGAGCCGCTACGCGACGCGTGAGGACATCGACGCCGCGATGAAGCTCGGCTGCGGCTACCCGATGGGCCCGCTCGCCCTCATGGACCTCATCGGCCTCGACACCGCCTACGAGATCCTCGACACGATGTACAAGCAGGGCCGCGACCGCCTCCACGCGCCGAGCCCGGTCATCAAGCAGATGGTCACGGCCGGCCTCAAGGGCCGCAAGAGCGGCCGCGGCTTCTACACCTACGCCGAGGCCGGCAGCTCGCAGGTCGTCGACGACGCCCTGACGCCGGCGCCCGCCGAGGCGTCAGGGGCCCCGACGCGTCCGGTGCACGCCCTCGGCGTCGTCGGCTCGGGCACCATGGCCACGGGCATGGTCGAGGTCTTCGCCAAGGCCGGCCTCGACGTCACCTTCGTCGCGCGGTCCGAGGGCAAGGTCGACGCGGTCCGCGCGGCCATCGAGCGCAGCCTCGAGAAGGGCATCCAGCGCGGCAAGCTGACCGAGGACGAGCGTGCCGCCGCCCTGGGCCGCATCACCGGCTCCACGCGGCTCGAGGACCTCGCGCAGGCCGACCTCGTCGTCGAGGCCGTCGTCGAGGACCTCACCGTCAAGCGCGCCCTGTTCGAGAACCTCGACGAGATCTGCCGGCCCGGCGCGATCCTCGCCACGACGACGAGCTCGCTGCCCGTCGTCGAGTGCGCGGCCGCGACGACGCGTCCGCAGGACGTGATCGGCATGCACTTCTTCAACCCCGCGCAGGTGATGCGGCTCGTCGAGGTCGTGCACACCGTGTCGACGGCCGACGACGTCGTGGCGACGGTCCAGCAGCTGTGCCGCACCATCGGCAAGCACCCCGTGACCTGCGGTGACCGCGCCGGCTTCATCGTCAACGCGCTGCTGTTCCCGTACCTCAACGACGCCGTCAAGATGCTCGAGGCCAACTACTCGACGGCCGACGACATCGACACCGCGATGAAGACCGGCTGCGGCCTGCCGATGGGCCCGTTCGAGCTGCTCGACGTCGTCGGTCTCGACGTGTCCCTCGCCATCGAGCGCGAGCTCTACCTCGAGTTCCGCGAGCGCGGCTACGCCCCGGCGCCGCTGCTCGAGCACCTCGTCACCGCCGGCTACCTCGGCCGCAAGACGGGCCGCGGCTTCCGCACCTACGCCTGACACCTACGCTGGGTGCATGCCCTCGCGCCGTCGTCCCAGCAAGCACGCGCGCGAGCACGTGCCGCTCGACGTGACCCGGATCCAGGGCGGGTCCACGCGTGAGGAGTCCTACGCCGGCGGGCGCTGGACGGTCCGCTCGGTGAGCGGGGCGTCCGCGACGCGTCCGTACCTGTGTCCCGGCTGCCAGCAGGACATCCTGCCGGGCGTGCCGCACGTCGTCGCGTGGCCGGCCGACGGCGTCGGAGGGGTCGATGACCGGCGCCACTGGCACACCGGGTGCTGGCAGCGCCGGGACGCCCGCCCGCCCGGCAACGCCTACCGCTGAGCACGACCGCCCCATCGGGGCGGTGCCTCAGGCGTCGAGGACCGGGGCGAGCTCGCGCGCGACCAGGCGCAGCGGCGCGGTGTCGCGCTGGGCACGTGCCAGCAGGATCGCGCCCTCGAGCGCGCACAGCATGAGGGTCGACAGCGTCTCGGCACGTCGTCGGCTCCGGCCCAACTGCGCGAGCGCGTCGGTGAGGGGACGTCGCCACGTCTCCAGCGCGGCCGAGGCGGCCTGTCGGACGGTGGCGTCGGAGCCGGCGCAGTCGACGACCGCGGCCGCGACGGGACAGCCGCGCTCGAAGTCACGGCGCTCGAGCTCGCGGACCCAGTCCTCGACGACCGCGGCGAACAGGCGGCCGGGCGTCGGTTGGTGCAGCCGCGTGACGTGGTGCCCGACGCGTGCCGCCGCCCAGGCGCCTGACCACTCCAAGGCCTCGGCGACGAGCTGGTCCTTTCCGCCCGGGAAGTAGTGCTGGAGGGACCCGCGCGGTGCGTCGGCGGCGGCGACCACCTGGCGAAGGCCCGTCCCGGTGACCCCCGCGCGACGCAGGTGCTGCGCCGCCTCGTAGACGATGCGCTGTCGGGGCCCCGCATCGGACATGGTCCGTCCCTCGCTCTCGGTCGGTGCTCTCGCTGATCGGTCAGGGCGACTATGACAGTCGTCATGAACTGACGCTAGTATGACGATCGTCATAGTGGACGGGAGGCGACATGGACCGGGTCGGCTTCATCGGGCTGGGGATCATGGGACGACCCATGGCCACCAACCTGCTGAGCCGCGGGGTGAGGCTCACGGTCTGGAACCGGTCTCCCGGCGCCGCGGGGGAGCTCGGACGGCTGGGCGCCACGGTGGCCTCGAGCCCCGACGAGGTCTTCGCGATGTCCGACGTGGTGCTGCTGATGCTGGCGCACGAAGCCGCCGTCGACGAGGTGCTCCGACGTGGGGGACCCGGCTTCGCCATGGTGGCCGACCGGACCGTCGTCGCCCTGGGAACGACGTCCCCGGCGTTCTCCGCCGGGCTCGAGCGCGACGTCGTCGCGGCAGGGGGCCGCTACGTCGAGGCGCCGGTCTCGGGGTCGCGGGTGCCGGCCGAACGGGGGGAGCTCGTGGGCCTCGTCGCCGGCGCCGACGACGCGGCCGAGCAGGTCGTGCCGCTCCTGCACCCGATGTGTCGCTCGGTCTTGCGCTGCGGACCGGTTCCCTCGGGCCTCGGTACGAAGCTCGCGGTCAACCTCTACCTCTGCACCATGGTCGCCGGCCTCGCGGAGGCCTACCACCTGGCGACGGCGATGGGCCTGGACCTGGCGGCCTTCCGGCAGGCCCTGGACCTCGGGCCGATGGCGAGCGCTGTGTCGACCGTCAAGCTCGCCAAGCTCGCCGAGCGCGACTTCGAGGCGCAGGCCGCGGTCCGCGACGTCCACACCAACACCCGGCTCGTCGCCGAGGCCGCTCGGTCCGTCGGCGCGGTCAGCCCCCTGCTCGACGTGACCCGCGAGCTCTTCCGGCAGGTCGAGGAGTCAGGGGCCGGGGCGCTCGACATGGCCGCGGTCATCACGGCGCTCGAGGTGCGGGACGGGATCGGCGGGCGACCACCTCCTGCGTCCCCGGCGGGTGACGGCTGATCCGCAGAGGCGTCAGTCGGCCGGCCGGGCGGCCAGCACCTGCTCGCGCAGGATGTCGGCGTGGCCGCAGTGCTGGGCGAGCTCGCGCAACACGTGGAGGTGGACCCAGCGCAGCGGCAGCGGTCCGAGCCGGTGGCCGCGCACGAGGTCGTCGAGGCCCAGGGGCGCCGTCGCCCGGCGGGAGGCCTCGCACGCCGCCGCGTGGGCCTGCGACACCGACGCGACGGTGTCGGCGTCGGTGAGCACGAACGAGTCGCGGGAGTCCTCCGGGATGCCGATCTCGGCCCGGGTGCGGCCGCTCACCGCGTGGTCGAACCACACCTTCTCGACGTAGGTCGCGTGCTTGACGAGGCCGAGCAGCGTCGTCGCCGACGGCACGAGTGAGCGCCGGGCCTCGTCCTCGGTGAGCCCGTCGAGCGCACCCCGCAGGGCGGCCCGGTGCTCGTCGAGGAACGCCTCGGCCTGGGCCCGCGCGGGCTCGTCGATGACGTCCCGGGAGAACGTCGCGGGGAGCGTCTGGGGCCACGACGGCGGCGGTGAGGGCGATGAGGGCGATGAGGGCGATGAGGGCGGTGTCGGCGGGACGGTCATGGACCGACCCTGCCACGCCGAAGCGCCCGCGCAACCGGTCGGCGCGGCTACGACGAGGCCGGCGCCCACCGGTTGCGTGGGCGCCGGCCGAAGGTCGGTGGGACCGTCCAGTCCTACTGGTTGCGGAAGCGGTTGATGGCGTGCTCGAAGCCGGCGCGCTTGTCCGGGTTCGTGATGCCGAGGCCCGCCTCGGGAGCGAGGGTCAGGACGCCGACCTTGCCCTGGTGGGCGTTCTGGTGCACGTCGAGCGCCGCCTGGCCGACCTCCTCGAGCGCGTACGTCTTGGACAGCGTCGGGTGGATGAGGCCGCGGTTGACGAGCTCGTTGGCCTCCCACGCCTCGCGGTAGTTGGCGAAGTGCGAGCTGACGATGCGCTTGAGGTTCATCCAGAGGTAGCGGTTGTCGTACTCGTGCATGTAGCCCGACGTCGAGGCGCACGTGACGATGGTGCCGCCCTTGCGTGCGACGTAGACGCTGGCGCCGAAGGTCTCCCGGCCCGGGTGCTCGAAGACGATGTCGACGTCGTAGCCGCCGGTCAGCTCACGGATCTTCTTGCCGAGGCGCTGCCACTCCTTGGGGTTCTGCTCGGTGCCGTCCTCGTTCCAGAACCGGTAGCCCTCGGCGTTCCGGTCGATGATGAGGTCGGCGCCCATGTCGCGGCAGATCTGGGCCTTCTCGGGAGAGGAGACGACGCAGATCGGCGTCGCGCCGCCGGCGAGGGCCATCTGGGTCGCGTAGGAGCCCAGGCCGCCCGACGCGCCCCAGACGAGCACCCGGTCGCCCAGCTTCATCGCGGCGCCGTGCTTGGAGATGAGCTGGCGGTAGGCCGTGCTGTTGACGAGTCCGGGGGAGGCGGCCTCCTCCCACGTCAGGTGGCCCGGCTTGGGCATCAGCTGGTTGGCCTTGACGATCGCGAGCTCGGCGAGGCCGCCGAAGTTCGTCTCGAAGCCCCAGATGCGCTGCTGCGGGTCCATCATCGTGTCGTCGTGGCCCTCGGCGTCCTCGAGCTCGACCGAGAGGCAGTGCGCGACGACCTCGGTGCCCGGCTTCCACTTGGTGACGCCGGGCCCGGTGCGGAGGATGACGCCGGCGAGGTCGGAGCCGACGACGTGGTAGGGCAGGTCGTGGCGCTTGGCGTACTCGGACGTGCGCCCGTAGCGCTCGAGGAACCCGAACGTCGAGACCGGCTCGAAGATCGAGGTCCACACGGTGTTGTAGTTGATGGCGCTGGCCATGACGGCGACGAGGGCCTCGCCCGGTGCCAGCTCGGGGACCGGTACCTCGTCGATGTGCAGCGACTTGCGGGGGTCCTTGTCGCGGGTCGCGATCCCCTCGAACATGTCGACCTCGTCCTTGTGGACGGTGGCCCCGCGGTAGGTCTGCGGGATCTCGAGGGCAGCGTAGGTCTCCTGCGTGCGGTCGCCGGAGAGGATGGCGTCGCGGATGGCCTGCATGTCAAAGGTCCTTACGTCGCAGCGTCATTGGTCAGCGTCATTGATCAGCGTGGGTGGCACGCGCCCGCTCGCCGCGGGCGGCAGGTGACTCGACGGTAGTGAGGGGCCCGGAGGGCGGCGCCCGATCTGAGACGCCCACCACAGGTGACGTGGGTCACGAGCGCTCGACGCGCCGCAGACCGGCTTCAGGTGCGGCCGAGCAGGGCCGACACGGTGACGAGCTCGTACCCGTCGGCACGCAGCCGTTCGATGATCCGCGGCAGGCGGTCGATGGTCGTCAGCCGGTCGGTCGAGCCGGTGTCGTGGGCCAGCACGATGCTGCCGGGGTGCACGAGCGAGGCGAGGTCATCCACGATCCCGTCGGGGTGGCTCGCGACCACGTCCTCGCGGGCCTGGGCCGACCACATCACGGTCGTCAGGCCCAGCTCGGCGGCGGCGAGCACCGCCGCCCCGCCGACGTGCCCGTACGGCGGCCGGAAGAGCGTCGGCGGGGTGCCCCAGGCCTTCTCGATCTCGGCGGTCGTGCGGCTGATCTCGTCGCGGCAGCGGTCGTAGGCGAACCGGGCGAGGTCGGGGTGGTCCCAGGTGTGGTTGGCCAGCTCGTGCCGGCCGACGCTCGAGCGGTGGATCGCCGCGTGGTCGCGCACGTTGCGCCCGAGGCAGAAGAACGTCGCCGGCGCCTGCGCCGCGTCGAGGGCGGCGAGAACCTTCGGCGTCCAGTCCGGGTGCGGGCCGTCGTCGAAGGTCAGGGCGATGCGGCGGGTCGTGGGGGCGCCGCCCCACACGACGGTTCCCGAGGCCGCGGCGGGCGCGCTGCGGTCGGGACGGACGCCGCTCGCCGGGCTCCCGTAGAAGGGCAGCGGCGTGTTCTCGGCGAGCCGGTCGGTCACGGCCCGGACCGTGACGGCGCCGACCGCACCCACGGCCACGCCGACCCCGCCCGTGAGCGCCCGCCGCCTCGAGATGTCCATGCCCGGATGCTACGGCGACGCTCGGGCCCGATCCCGGTGTGCCGGCCCTCGTGCTCTGCCACACTGTCGGCGCCACGGAAGGGGGCGACGATGCGACGGCGGGCGACGACGGCGGCCGGGGTGACGGCGGCGGCAGTGCTCGCGCTCGGGCTCGCGCTGCCCCACGTCGTCGGACCGCAGCCCCTGCCCACGCTGCGCAACGGCGCGGAGTGGCGCGACCGGGCCCCGTTCGCGCCCGCTGGCCTGGGCGGGCACCTCCTGCGTCCCGTCGAGGACTTCGTCTGGCTGGCCCGGGGCCGGGCCCCGCTCGACCCCGGCCGTCGTCGTCTCGTGCTCGGGGCGCTGGCCGACCTGCACGGCCTCACGGGCGAGTCCGGGGCCGTGGCCGCCGGGCCCGACGCCCCGTGGGCCTACGCGTGGCCGCGCGACAGCGCGTTCGTGGCCGCCGCGTTCGCCGTGTCGGGGCACGACGACGACGCGTGGCGGGTGTGGCGCTTCCTCGCCCGGGTCCAGCGTCCCGACGGGGGTTTCGAGGCGCGCTACCGCCTCGACGGCTCCGGTCCGCCGGACGACCGGCCGCGCCAGACCGACGGCGCCGGCTGGGTGCTGTGGGGCCTCGAGGCCACGCGCACGGCCACGGGGGCCCGCGTGCTACCGACCGAGCTGCGCACCCTGCGCGACCGGGCCGTGCAGTTCGCCCTCGACCAGACCCGCGACGGCCACCGCCTGCCCGACGCGACGCCCGACTACTGGGAGGTTCCCGAGCGGGACGTGACGCTGGGTACGGCCGCACCGCTCGCGGCCGGGCTCGAGGCGGCGGCGAGGAGCCTTGCGGTGGAGGGGAACTCAGCCGCCTCCGGCCGATGCGCCGCGGCCGCCCGACGCCTGCGCGTCCTCGTGCGGACGACCTTCGGGCCCACGTACGAGCGGCACGGCTCCTCGGGCGGCCTCGATGCCGCCGTCGCCGTGCTCATGCCGCCCTTCACGGCGCTCGACGACGCAGCGGCCGTCCGCGCGTGGGAGCGCTACCCCGTGCTCGCACTCCGCGAGGCCGGCGGGCTGGCGCCCGGAGCAGCGTGGAAGTCCGACGGGGTGTCGTGGACGCCGGAGACCGCCCTCGTGGGCTACACGGCTGCCGCGTCGGGACGCGTCGAGCTGGCGGAGCGCTGGATGGGCTGGCTCGAAGAGCACTGCACGACCTGGGGGAGCCTGCCGGAGAAGGTGCTGCCCGACGGGCGTCCGGCCGGCCCGGCGCCGCTCGCGTGGACCGCGGCGCTCGTCGTGCTCACCGAGCACGAGCTCGAGGCCCGCCGCGCCGACCTGCCGGCGAGCTGACCGGCGGCCGACGGGTCAGTGGGCGACCGACGCCGCCGGCTCGACGAGCTCGACGAGGACGCCACCGGCGTCCTTGGGGTGGATGAAGTTGACGCGGCTGTCGCTCGTGCCGCGCTTCGGGGCGTCGTAGAGCAGGCGCAGGCCGCGCTCGCGCAGCGTCGCGCAGACGGCGTCGATGTCGCCGACGCGGTAGGCGAGCTGCTGGATGCCCGGGCCACTGCGGTCGAGGAACTTCGCGATCGTCGACTCGGGCGAGAGCGGGGCGAGCAGCTGGATGCACGAGCCGGACTCGCCGACGCCCATCATCGCCTCGCGCACGCCCTGCTCCTCGTTCGTCTCCTCGTGGAGGAGGGCCATGCCGTAGGTGTCGCGGTAGAACGCGATGGCGGCGTCGAGGTCGGGCACCGCGATGCCGACGTGGTCGATGTGCGTGAACAGGGGACCGGTCAGCGTGCTCATGCGACCAACGTAGGACCGCCGGCGCCGGGGCAGAAGCCGGCGCGCGTGTGCGCTTGGTCATGGTCGGCTCGGGGTGTCCAGCAGCCGAGACTAGAGTGGCCGGGACATCCGCCAGACATCCCCCGATGACGTTGGAGAGGCACTTCCCATGACTTCTGACCGCCCCACCTCGGTGATCGTCGCCGGAGCCCGGACCCCCATGGGCCGGCTGCTCGGGTCGCTCAAGGACTTCTCCGGGGCCGACCTCGGCGGCATCGCGATCAAGGGCGCCCTCGAGAAGTCGGGCGTGGCGCCCGAGCAGGTCGAGTACGTCATCATGGGCCAGGTGCTGCAGGCCGGCGCCGGCCAGATCCCGGCCCGCCAGGCCGCCCACGCCGCCGGCATCCCGATGACCGTGCCGGCCCTGACCATCAACAAGGTCTGCCTCTCGGGAATCAACGCCATCGCCATGGCCGACCAGCTGATCCGCGCCGGCGAGTTCGACGTCGTCGTCGCCGGTGGCCAGGAGTCGATGACCAACGCGCCGCACCTCATGACGAAGTCGCGCGAGGGCTACAAGTACGGCGACGTGACGATGCGCGACCACATGGCCTTCGACGGCCTCTGGGACGCCTTCACCGACCAGGCGATGGGTCTGCTCACCGAGCAGGCCAACACCGGCTCGCAGGCCTTCACCCGCGAGGAGCAGGACGAGTTCTCGGCGCGCAGCCACCAGCTCGCGGCCAAGGCGTGGAAGGACGGCCTCTTCGAGGACGAGGTCGTCGCGGTGAGCATCCCGCAGCGCAAGGGCGACCCGATCGAGTTCAAGAGCGACGAGGGCATCCGCGCCGACACGACGGCCGCCTCGCTGTCCGGGCTGCGGCCCGCCTTCAGCAAGGACGGCACCATCACGGCCGGCTCGGCCTCGCAGATCTCCGACGGCGCAGCCGCGGTCGTCGTCATGAGCCGGGCCAGGGCCGAGGAGCTCGGCCTGACGTGGATCGCCGAGATCGGCGCCCACGGCGTCGTCGCCGGCCCAGACTCGACGCTCCAGCAGCAGCCGGCCCGCGCCATCGCCCGCGCCTGCGAGAAGGAGGGCATCACGCCCGCCGACCTCGACCTCGTCGAGATCAACGAGGCCTTCGCGGCCGTCGGCCTGGCCTCGGCCAAGGAGCTCGGCATCGACGTCGAGAAGGTCAACGTCAACGGCGGCGCCATCGCCCTGGGCCACCCGATCGGCATGTCGGGCGCCCGCATCGCCCTCCACCTCGCGCTCGAGCTCAAGCGGCGTGGCGGTGGCGTCGGCGCGGCCGCGCTCTGCGGCGGCGGCGGTCAGGGCGACGCCCTCATCGTCCGTGTGCCGAAGTCGGCCTGAGCCCCACTCGTCGCCGACGAGCTTGCCTGCGCCCCAAGTGAGCCCACGCCGCACCGTCGACGTCCCCGCCCTGGTCGAGTCTGCCCGGGCGGGGTCGCCGCGTGCCGTCGCACGCCTCATCTCGCTCGTCGAGGACCGCCACGAGGCACTGCGCGAGGTGATGGCCGCGCTGGCCCCGCACACGGGCAACGCATGGGTCATCGGCCTCACCGGATCGCCCGGCGTCGGCAAGTCGACCTCGACCACGGCGCTCGTCGGGGCCTTCCGCGAGCGAGGCCTGCGCGTCGGCGTCCTCGCCGTCGACCCCAGCTCGCCGTTCTCCGGCGGTGCCCTGCTCGGTGACCGCGTCCGGATGCAGGACCACGCCCTCGACCCCGAGGTCTACATCCGCTCGATGGCCTCCCGTGGCCACCTCGGCGGCCTCTCGTGGGCCACGCCGCAGGCGATCCGGGTGCTCGACGCCGCGGGCTGCGACGTCGTGCTCGTCGAGACGGTCGGGGTCGGCCAGTCGGAGGTCGAGATCGCGGGCCTCGCCGACACGTCGATCGTGCTGCTGGCCCCCGGCATGGGCGACGGCATCCAGGCGGCCAAGGCCGGCATCCTCGAGATCGGCGACGTGTTCGTCGTCAACAAGGCCGACCGCGACGGCGCCGACGCGACGGTCCGCGACCTGCGACACATGATCTCGCTCGGCGACCGTACGGAGCCGGGGCTGTGGCGTCCTCCTGTCGTGAAGACCGTTGCGGCACAAGGGATCGGCATCGACGAGGTCATGGAGGCGCTCGACAAGCACCGGGCCTTCATCGAGGAGTCCGGCGAGCTCGGCCGCCGCCGCGAGCGCCGCGCCGCCGACGAGGTGCAGGCCATCGCCCTGGCGCAGCTGCGCTCCCGTTTCGCCCAGCTCGGCGGCCGGGCCGACCTCGCCTCCCTCGCCCAGGACGTCGTGGCCGGACGCCTCGACCCGTACGCCGCCGCCGACCGGCTCGTGGCCCACCTCGACGACTGAGCGCCGACGCGCGGGGCCGGCCCCGGCGTCGACCGTAATTCCGTTGTGGCGGTGGCCCCGGCGGTGTCACCGTCGAGTCATGGACATCATCCCGCTCGACCGCGACGACGACGTCATGGTCAAGGAGCTGTACGGCATCGCCACCCGCGTCGATGCCGTGTCGCGCGCGCATCCGGTGCAGCGCACGGCCGAGGAGTTCGCCGCCTGGCTGCGCTTCGACTTCCCGGGTGAGCGCATGGAGTCGGCCGTGGTCGTCGTCGACGGGGCGCCCGTCGGCTGGTCGCAGCTGTACTTCCCCGAGCGCGACAACCTCGACAAGTGCTGGACCGAGCTGCGCATCGACCCCGAGCACCGGCGCAGCGGCTACGGCAGCGCGCTGCTCGACTGGAGCGAGACGCAGGCCCGCGCCGGCGAGCGCTCCATGCTGCTCGCCGAGGTCTACGTGCCGCAGGGCGACCGCGAGTCCCACCCCGATCGGGCCTTCGCCGAACGCCGGGGATACCGCGTCGCGAGCACCGAGATCGTCCGGTCGCTGCCCCTGCCGATCGACGCCGACCTCCTGACGCGCGAGCGCGAGCGCGCCGCCGACGCGATGGGCGACGCCTACGAGGTGAAGGTCTTCACCGGCGGCGTCCCGGAGGAGCTGCGCCAGGGCGTCTGTGACGCCTCGAACCGGCTCATCCTCGACGCCCCGACCGGCGACGTCGACTTCGAGCCGGAGTCGCAGACCGTCGAGGACTACCAGACGATGCTCGACCACCACGCCCACGTCGGCGACACGCTGCTCACGGCCGTGGCCGTGCACCGCGGCACCGGCGTCGTCGCCGCCTACACCGACCTCAACGTCCCGCCGACCGACCCCGACGTCGTGCACCAGTGGGGCACGCTCGTGCTGCCCGAGCACCGCGGGCACCGGCTCGGCATGGCCGTCAAGGTTGCCAACCTCGACCTGCTCGCCGAGACGTTCCCCGAGCGCACCCGGGTGCAGACGATGAACGACGAGCAGAACCCGTGGATGGTGCGGATCAACGTCGACCTCGGCTTCCGCATCACCGAGGAGGCCCTCTCCATGCGCAAGGACCTCTGAGCGCGGGCCCCGCCTGCAGCACCACGACCCCGCAGCCTACGGTGGGCGCATGCTGATCGCCTTCTCCGTCGCGCCCTCCGTCGCCGCCGACGACACCGGTTCCGTCAGCGAGGCCGTCGCCTCGGCCATCCGCCTCGTGCGCGAGTCCGGCCTGCCGCACCGCACCGACGCGATGTTCACGACCGTGGAGGGGGACTGGGACGAGTGCATGGCCCTCGTCAAGCGCTGCTGCGACGTCATAGCCGAGGTCTCGCCGCGGGTCGGTCTCGTGCTCAAGGCCGACATCCGGCCCGGGTTCACCGGTGAGCTCGACGGCAAGCTCGAGCGGCTCGAGGCCGCGCTCGAGCGCCAGGACGGCTGACATCGTCGGCCCCGCGCGGGCCGTCCCCGGCCGGGCACTGCCGGACGGCTGGCGCCTCGCGTCGCTCGCGCCTGCCGACTGCGACGAGCTCGGGCGCGTCCACATGGCCGTCTGGCGCGAGGCCTACGCCGGCATCATGCCGGCCGACTACCTCGCAGGCCTCAGCGACGAGAGCTGCGCCGCCCGCTGGCGCACGATCGCGGCCGCCCCGCCGGCCCAGGGCGGCACGCTCGTCGTGCACGACCCCGCTGGACGAATCGCCGGGTTCGCGAGCGCCGGACCGAGCCGCGACGACGACGCCCCGACGCCGTGGGAGCTCTACGCCGTCAACCTGGCCGCTCGTGCGCGGGGGACCGGCGTCGCCGACGCCCTCGTCGACCGCCTCGTCGGGGACCGCGACGCGTCGCTGTGGGTCGTCGAGGGCAACGCCCGGGCGCTTGCCTTCTACGAGCGCCGGGGCTTCGCCGACGAGGGCGGCCGCTGCGAGCACGAGCCGACGGGCACCACGGAGATCCGGATGGTGCGCCGCACCGTCTCCTGACTCGTCCTGAGACCGTTGGTGACGATGCGGTCACGATCCCGGCCTGCGCGGGCTCCCTTGCGCCACGCGCCGGCCCACGGGTGCACACTCGCCCGCGGACACCGAGCCGGAAGGGGACGGCAGTGGGGACAGGGACCGACGTGGGTCTGGTCGCGGGGGGACACGGCGCCGCGGCGTACCGACCCTCCCCGACGGTCGCGGTGGAGGGCCTGGGCGTGCGCTTCGGGCAACGCCGGGCGCTCGAAGGGCTCGACCTCGTGGCCCGGCCGGGTGTCGTGACGGCGGTGACCGGACCCTCCGGGGCCGGCAAGTCGACGCTGCTCTGGTCGGTCGCCGGAGCGCTCACCGGCGCGACGGTCGAGGGCACGGTCCGCGTCGGCGACGCCACGGTGCGTCCGGCCGGCGGGCGCGCCGCCACGCTGGCGCTCGGCATCGGCCTCGTGCCCCAGGGCAACGGGCTGGCGTCGGTGCTGACGGCCTGGGAGAACTGCGTCGTCCCGCTGCTCGATGCGGGCGTCGGCCCGGGCGAGGCCGCACAGCGGGTGTCCCAGGCGCTCACCGCCGTCGGCCTCGAGGAGTCCGGCGGACACCTCATCGAGGAGCTGAGCGGCGGACAGCAGCAGCGCGTCGCCGTCGCGCGGGCGCTCGCGTCCCGCCCCGCGGTGCTCCTCGCCGACGAGCCGACCTCCGAGCTCGACCACGTCAACCGCGAACGCGTCCTCGTGCTGCTCCACGACCTCGCCGGCGCCGGCTGCACCGTCCTCATGGCGACCCACGACCCGGAGGCCGCCGCGCAGGCCGCCGCCGAGGTCCACCTCGACGAGGGCCACGTGGTGAGGGCCCGATGAGCGCCGGTCGTCTCGCCGTCGCCTGGTCCGCGGCGCGTCACCGCCGCGGCCAGGCCCTGGCCCTCGTGCTGCTGTCCTCGCTCGTCACCGCGAGTGCGGTCCTCGGCCCGCTCTACGCCCGGTCGCTCGAGCACGCCCTCCTGCACGACGCCCTCGACCGGGCCAGCATCATGTCCACCGGCATCGCCCTGGAGCAGGTGACCGACGGCACGTTCGCACCGTCGACGCCGGCTGTGCTCTCTCGGATCCCGGAGCAGGTGCGCCCCTTCCTGCGGCCGCCGACGTCCATCGTCTCCGGACAGGTGACGATGTCGATGTCCACGCGGCGTGGTGGGGGCGGCGTCCTCGTCACCGCCTACGCACCGGCCGCCGGCTGTCTGCGCCTGACGCTGGTGAGCGGACGCTGCCCCACGGCGGAGACCGAGGTGCTCGTGTCCGCCGCGGAGGCCCGGTTCGAGGGGTGGAAGGTCGGCGACCGCGTCGGCTTCGCCTCCTCGCCGGGAGGGCAGGTCTCCGACGCCCGGGTCCACGACACGGCTCGGATCGTCGGAACCTATGAGCAGGTGCGCGACGATGCCTACTGGTTCGGCACGCGGCTCACCGGGCGCGCCGGCACGCGCGTCGTCGCCGGGCTCGGCTCGACCCCGCAGGTCGACGCGCCGGTCGTCGCCCCGGCGTTCTTCGCCACGTTCACCGCAGGCTCGACCCTGACGGTGACGAGCGCCCTCGACCGCCCGACCCTCGGGGTGGACGACCTGCCGGCTGTCTCCGCGGCCCTGACGGCGGAGAAGGCCCGTCCTCAGGGCGATTCGGGCGGACCGACCATCACGACGGCCCTCGACGACCTCGCCCGGACCGTCGTGCGGGGCCAGGCCCAGGCGTCCGTCCTCGTGCCGCTGCTCCTCGGCCAGCTGGCCCTCCTCGCGGCCGTCGTCCTCGGACTCGCGGCGTCGGCGGCGGTGGAGCAGCGCCGTCCCGAGATCGCCCTGGTGCGCCTGCGCGGCCACGGCATCCGTGGCGCGAGGCGGATGCTGCTCGCGGAGCTCGGTGGCCTCGTCGCGGTCGGCGTGCCCCTCGGTGTCGTGGTCGCCGGCGTCCTCGACGTGCTCGTGTCGCGCGTCTGGCTGCCGGGTGGTGGGGCGCTCGACGTCCCGCTCGGGGCGGTCGTGGCCGCCGTCGCGGCTCTCCTCGTCGGCATCCTCACCGTCCTGGTCGCGGCCCGCGGACCGCTCCGCGAGCCCATTCCCTCGCTGCTGCGCCGGGTGCCCCCGCGCCAGGGCGCGTTCGCGGTCGGGCTCGTCGACGCGGTGGTCGTCACCGTCGCCGCCGCCGGCGTGGTCACCATCGTCACCGGGTCGGTGTCCGGACCCGTCGTGCTGGCGACGCCGGCGCTGCTCGCGCTCGCCGTCGGGCTGCTCCTCGCGATGCTCCTCGTCCCGGTCGCCGCCGGTCTCGGGCACCTGGCGCTGCGGCGCGGGCACGTCGCCGCCGGCGTCACCGCGCTGCAGGTGGCCCGTCGACCGGGCGTGCGTCGCGTCGTCGCCATCGTCACGGTCGCGTCGGCGCTGCTCGTCTTCGCGACGGACGCGTACCTCGCCGGGCAGCGCAACCGCGCCGAGCGCGCCGCGCTCGAGACCGGCGCGCAGGTCGTGCTCCAGACCGACTCCAAGGACCCCCGCCAGCTGCGAGCGCTGCTGCAGCGCCTCGACCCCGGGGCGACGTGGGTGGCCCCCGTGGCGCACCTGCAGCCCGGCAGCTCCGACGCCGTCGCGACGATGGCCGTCGTGCCGCGGGCGATGGCCCGGGTCGCGCTGCCCATCGGCGCCGGCTCCGGGCCGGCCGTCGACTGGTCGTCGGTCCTGGCATCCGACCTCAGCTCGGCCGAGCTCACCGGGCGCCGGGTCGCCGTCCAGGTGTCGGACGTGCAGATCCAGCGCGTGCTGACCGGCCTCAACCCGACGCCGACGGCGCCCGACCTCCTGCCGCTGCGGCTCGAGCTGCAGGACGCCGACGGCGGGTCCGTGTCCGTGCCGCTCGGTGCGGTGCCCTTCAGGCCGTCGGGCACCACGACGCTCACGGCCGCCGTGCCGTGCGCCCCGCGCTCCTGCACCCTCGTCGGCATCAGCATCGACCGGGCGCCGGACGAGACACGCCTCCTCGCCGGCGAGGTCACCGTCGCCCGGGTCGCCGCTCCGGGTGCGCCCCCGGTCGAGCTCGGCCGACTGACCTGGTCCTCCTACGGCACCCCCTACTCCCTGGACCGGCTGTCGGCCGAGAGCCCCGGGTTCTCCTACGTGACCACCACGAAGTCCGAACCGGCCGTGGCACGCATCCGCTTCGCGTCGTCCGGTGGGATCGTCACGGCCTCGACGACGCCGGCCGCCCTGCCCGTCGTCGTCGCCCCCGCCACGCGCGGCGCCACGCCCGAGGTGACCTCGGTCAGCGGGTTCGTCGGGACCGCGGTGACCGTCGCGGAGAAGGGCCGGGTGCGCGTCGTGCCGGGCGGCTTCACCAACGTGGCGCTCGTCGACTACGACGCCCTGGCAGCCCGCGCCAGCCGGCTCTACGCGAGCGGGTCCCTCGATGTGCTCGTGGCCGACGAGGCGCGCGTCGGCGAGGTGACCAGCGCCCTGGCCCGCTCCGGGATCTCGGTGCGGGAGCGGACCGACCGGGCCGAGGTGCTCGACGCGTTCGACCGGTCGGCGTCGGCCTGGTCCCTGCGCCTCGCGCTCGTCGTCGGCGTCATCGCCCTGCTCATGGGCGCGCTCGTGCTCGTCCTCGTGGGCGTGACGTCGTGGCGGTCGCGCTCGCGCGACCTCGCGGCGCTGCGGCTGGCCGGAGTCGGCGGACGCACGCTCCGACGCGTCGGCGTCGCCGAGCAGGTGGCCGTCATCGTCGTGGCCGTCGTCGTCGGCTCGGCGTGCGGAGTCGCCGGGGCACGGCTCGCGCTCAGGCTCGTGCCGTTCTTCACGACCCCGTCCGAGGTTTACGTGCCCGACGTCCGTCCGGCCGTGGGGGCGATGGCCCTCTCGGCGGGCGTGACGATGGTGTGGCTCGTCGCCGTCGGGCTCGTCCTGGGGCTGTGGCTGGCCGGCCGCGCCGTCGTCTCGCGTGTGAGGGAGCAGCCGTGACCGCACTGGACCAGGAGCTCGACCGGACACCGTCGGCCCCCGACGCGGGCGGCGACGGCTCCGGCGGGTCGGCCGGCCGTGGGCTGCCGGTGACCACCCGTGGCCTCGTCGTCATCTACCGGTCCGAGGGCCACGACGTCGCGGCGCTCTCCGGCGTCGACCTGCACGTCGGTGCGGGCGAGATGGTCGGCCTGCTGGGGCCGTCAGGTGCCGGCAAGTCGACGCTGCTCACCGTCTTCGGCGGCCTCACGGCACCGAGCGCGGGAACAGCGCTCGTCGGCGGCCACGACCTGCGCTCGCTCTCGCCCTCGGCCCTCGACGACCTGCGCGCAGGGCAGATCGGCCTCGTCCTGCAGGGCGCCGCACGCAACCTCGTGCCCTACCTGACGCCGCGGCAGAACGTCGAGGTGGCTCAGGCGCCCGCGCGACGCCTGGCCCGGAGACTTCCCACCGTCGAGGACGTGCTCGACCCCCTCGGCATCGGCGACCTCGCCGACCGCGAGGTGTCGACCCTGACGCCGGGCCAGGCGCAGCTCGTCGCCATCGCCGTCGGTGTCGCCTGCGAGCCCGGGCTGCTGCTCGTGGACGAGCCGACGAGCCAGCTCGACCACGCCGCACGGGACCGGGTGCTCCGCGCCCTGCACGACGTCAACGGCCGTGTCGGCTCGACGGTCGTCGTCGTCACCCACGACCCCGACGTCGCGGCCGCGTTGCCGCGCACCGTGACGATCCGGGACGGACGCGTCGGGGCGGAGGGCCGGCAGGGGGAGGAGTTCGCGGTCGTGTCGGCCGACGGCTCCCTGCCGCTCGCCGGGGCCGCCCTCGACGAGTTCCCGCCCGGGTCGCTCGTGCGGCTGCACCATGACGGTCGCGCCTGGCTGCTGCTGCCGGCCGACGCGCCGCTGCCCGGTGAGGCCGAGGACGGAGAGGGCCCCGGCACGGTCGCGACGTGAGCCGTCTGACAGGCGTCGGTGGGGTCGTGCGGCACGAGGCCGACCGTGGCGTCCCGACTGTCCGAGTATGTCCTCGGCGGGCGTCGGACTCGATTTGTGGTATCGCGATGACTCGTGCGTAACTTGACGCTGGCCGTGCCCCGTGGCGGCCGCCCGACGTCCCCCGCGCTGCCCCTCGGCGCCGGTGGTGCACGCCGGTGAACCGGTCTTCCCGAGTCCCGAAAGGTCTCTCCATGCCCCGCCCCGCGACCCGTCGCCGCGTCCTGGCCGCTGCCCTGGCCTCCGTCGCGATGCTGTCCGCGTGCACCGGAAACGCCGACGACGGCAGCGACGGCTCCGGTGCCTCCGAGACTCCCGCGGTCGCCGCCGACGCCGCCGGTACGACGACGAGCGGCGCCGTGTCGGCCGTCGCGTCCTCGCTGCTCGACGCCTCTGCCGGTGGCGCCGCTGCCCGCGGCAAGGCGTTCACCGGCGCGGCACTGGAGTCGGCCAACGCCTACGCCAAGACCCTCGGTGGCCGTACCGCCGCCGAGAAGGCCGAGGCCGAGCTGTCCACGAGCGGCGCCAAGGTGCTCGGCATCTCCCGCGAGGGCGACAAGCCGGTGCAGATCCTGGCCCAGACGACGCTGAAGAAGACGGGCGCCGCGGTGCTCGTCCTCCTCGTGGCCGACAGCCCCGGTGGGCCCTTCAAGGCCGCCGCCGTCACCCCGATGCTCCCCGACGCCAAGCTCGACGCGCTCGACGACACCGGCAACGGCTCCGCCGCGGTCGCCGACGGCAAGGGCCTGGCCGCCAAGCCCGACGACGTCGTCTCCGCCTTCGCCGGCGCCGTGCAGTACCCCTCGCCGGTGGCCACCAAGGTCCTCGCCGACGACCCCCTGACCGAGCAGCTGCGCCAGTCCGCCACGGCCCAGTCGCAGGCCCTGAACAACCAGGGCTCCTTCAGCCAGAAGCACGAGCCGAAGGGGATCATCGGCGGGCTGCGCCTCAAGGACGGCCAGGGCGCCATCGTCTTCGCCGAGCTCGTGCGGCACGACGCCATCGCGATGCGCACGCCGATGAAGCTCAAGCCGGCCAAGGACCTCACCCTGCTGACCGGCATCAAGCAGATCACGACCGAGGCCGACCTGACCTCCAACGAGATCGTCGCCTTCGTCATCCCGGCCTCCGGCCAGGCCCGCGTCGTGGCCGCGGCGGACCAGCTCGTCAACGGCACGGGGCGGTGAGGCAGGATTGATCCATGAGCCAGCAGCCATTCACCGCAGCGGCACTGCGCGGTGCCGTCGACCTCTCGTCGCTCAAGCGTCCGGCCCAGCCGGCTGGCCCCGGCTCCGCCGCGGGCTCCACCTCGACGGACGCTGCCGGCGTCGTCGTCGAGGGCACTGACGCCTCGATCCGTGACCTCGTCGGGGCGAGCACCAGCCACCCCGTCGTCATGGTCCTGTGGTCGCCGCGCCTGCAGGAGTCGGCCGACTTCGTCGCGACGCTCGAGACGGTGGCCCGCCGCTACGCCGGCCGCTTCCAGCTCGCCACCGTCGACGTCGACGCCAACCCCGGCATCCTGCAGGCCTTCCAGGTGCAGGCCGTGCCGGTGAGCTTCGCGTTCGTCGCCGGCCAGCCGGTGCCGCTCTTCGAGGGCGTCCAGCCCGAGGCGCAGGTCGTCGCGGTCATCGACCAGGTGCTCGCGCTCGCGGCCCAGCACGGCGTCACCGGCACCGTCCCGGGCGCCGACGCCACCGGGCCGGACGGCGACGGCGCGCAGGGCGAGGCCCCGGAGGAGCCGCCGCTGCCGCCCCTGCACCAGAAGGCGTTCGACGCCATCGAGGCCGACGACCTCGACACCGCCGCCGACGCCTACCGCGAGGCGCTCGCCCAGAGCCCCGCCGACACCGACGCCAAGATCGGCCTGGCCCAGGTCGGCCTGCTCCAGCGCACGCGGGGCGCCGATCTCCAGCAGGCGCGTGCCGCGGCCGCCGCGGCGCCCACCGACGTCGACGCGCAGATCCTCGTCGCGGACCTCGACGTGCTCGGGGGCCACGTGGAGGACGCCTTCGTGCGGCTCATCGACACGGTGCGCGTCACGACGGACGCCGAGCGCAACCAGGCCCGCGAGCACCTCGTCGAGCTCTTCGAGGTGGTCGGCACGTCCGACGAGCGTGTGGTGCGGGCCCGCAAGGCCCTCATGAGCGCCCTCTTCTGACCACCCGATCGAAAGAGCAGTTCGTCCCCACGGGCGCACGAACTGCTCTCTCGATCGTCGGGTGACGGAGTGCTCTCTCGATCGTCAGGTGACGGAGTGCTCTCTCGATCGCCAGGTGACGGAGTGCTCTCTCGATCGTCAGGCGGTCTCGACGAGCGACTCGGCGAGACGCTCCACGACCTCGGCCGCGGTGCCGGCGAGAGCGTCCTCGTCACCGGTCTCGGGCGGTGTCGTCACCCACAGCCCCCAGCCGGGGGTCGACGGGTCGATGCCGGCTCCGACGACGACGAGGTGCACCGGCTGCGGCGCCGCGAGGTCGAGGTAGTCCTCCAGCCGCTCGCCCTCGACCCGGTCGGCGACGACGACGTCGTGACCCTCGATGAGGTAGGCCTCGGCGAGGGCCAGCCCGGCCGACCACCGCAACAGCTGGCGGCGCACCAGCGCGACGCCGGTGGGCGCGAGCGGCGCGGACGTGCCGCCGACGAGCATGTCGTCGAGCGCCTGTCCGTCGACGACGAGCGCGCCGCCGAGCCGCTCGCTGACCGCGCGGGCCAGCCGCCCGAGCCCCGACGCGTCGGCGCCCGTCACGAGGACGAGGCGTCCGGGCGCGGTGGGGGAGTCGGACACGTCGGTCCGGTCGGCCGGGCCGGGGGCGTCCGTCGGGTGGATCGGGTCGGTCATCCGCCGAGCGCCGCCGACACGACGTCCTTGGCCTCGGCCTGGACCTGCGCGAGGTGCTCGGCGCCCTTGAACGACTCGGCGTAGATCTTGTAGACGTCCTCGGTCCCGGACGGGCGCGCGGCGAACCAGGCGCTCTCGGTGGTGACCTTGAGCCCACCGATCTTCGCGCCGTTGCCCGGGGCGGAGGTCAGTTTGCCCGTGATCGCCTCTCCGGCAAGCGACTCCGCGCTCACGTCGTCGGGGGAGAGGGCCGCGAGCTTGGCCTTCTCGTCACGATTCGCCGCCGCGTCGATGCGCGCGTACGCCGGTGAGCCGAAGCGCTCGGTGAGCTCGGCATAGTGCTGGCTCGGCGTCCGGCCGGTCACGGCGAGGATCTCCGAGGCGAGCAGGGCGAGCAGGATGCCGTCCTTGTCGGTGGACCACACGGAGCCGTCGGTGCGCAGGAAGCTCGCGCCTGCGGACTCCTCGCCGCCGAAGCCGACCGACCCGTCGAGGAGTCCGGGCACGAACCACTTGAAGCCGACCGGGACCTCGAGCAGCGTGCGGCCGAGCTCACCGGCGACGCGGTCGATCATCGAGGAGGACACGAGCGTCTTGCCGATGGCGGTGCCCTCGCCCCAGCCCGGGCGCGCGCCGCCGTAGAGGTAGCGGATCGCGACGGCGAGGTAGTGGTTGGGGTTCATGAGGCCGGCGTCGGGTGTCACGATGCCGTGGCGGTCGGCGTCGGCGTCGTTGCCGGTGGAGATGTCGTAGTCGTCCTTGGCGCCGATGAGCGAGGCCATCGCCGACGGGGAGCTGCAGTCCATCCGGATCTTGCCGTCCCAGTCGAGCGTCATGAACGCCCACTGCGGGTCGACGCGGGGGTTGACGACGGTGAGGTCGAGGCCGTGCCGCTCGGCGATCTCGCCCCAGTAGCCGACCGATGCGCCCCCGAGCGGGTCGGCGCCGATGCGCACGCCGGCCTCGCGGATGCGGGCGAGGTCGAGCACCGAGGGGAGGTCGTCGACGTACGTGCCGAGGAAGTCGTAGGCGCCGGCCTCGCCCCGGGCCTTCTCGAACGCCACCCGCTCCACGTCGCGCAGGCCGCCGCGGATGAGGTCGTTGGCGCGCGTGGCGATGACCGACGTGGCGTCGGTGTCGGCAGGTCCGCCGTGTGGCGGGTTGTACTTGAAGCCGCCGTCGGCCGGCGGGTTGTGCGACGGCGTGACGACGATGCCGTCCGCCAGACCTCTTGCACCCGTTGCCTTCCCGCGGTTGGCCCTGAGGATCGCGTGCGACACCGCCGGCGTCGGGGTGTAGCCGTCGCGGTCGTCGACGAGCACCGTCACCCCGTTGGCGACGAGCACCTCGAGGGCCGAGCGCCAGGCCGGCTCGGACAGGCCGTGGGTGTCGCGGCCGATGAAGAGCGGGCCGTCGAAGCCCTGCGAGGCGCGGTAGTCGACGATGGCCTGGGTGGTGGCGAGGATGTGGTCCTCGTTGAACGCGGTGCGCAGGCTCGAGCCGCGGTGGCCCGACGTGCCGAACGCGACCTGCTGGTCGGGGTCGTCGACGTCCGGGTGGCGGTCGTAGTACGCGGCGACGAGCGCGTCGACGTCGACGAGGTCCTCGGGGCGGGCCGGCTGGCCCGCGCGCGGGTGGTTCATGAGAGGTCTCCGTTCGTCGTCGGACGGTCGGCGCCGGTCCCGCCGGCCGGAAGCGTCTGAGCCGACGCGGCGCCGGCAACCGGGGCGGCCGCGGGCTCCGCAACCGGGACGAGCCACACGGTGGAGAACCGGGGCACGGTGATCGCGGCCGAGAACGGCTGGTCGTTCCACGGCTCGGCCGCCGCGTCGATGACCATGCCGGCGCTGCTCGGGGCGTCCGGGTGGTAGCCGGCGGTGTCGAGGACGACCTCCCACCGGCCGCCGCGCGGCAGACCGAGGCGGTAGTACGGCTGGGTCTCGCCGCTGAAGTTCATGACGCACGCGATGGCCGGTGCGTCGGTGCCGCGGTCGCCGCGACCGAACCGCAGCCACGAGAACGTGTTGTGGTCGGCGTCGTCGGCCTCGAGCCACTCGAACCCGGACGGGTCGTTGTCGAGCTCCCAGAGGGCGCGATGGTGCCGGTAGATGCCGTTGAGGTCCTTGACGAGGTTGTGGACGCGGTAGTGCAGCGGCTGCTCGAGCAGCCACCAGTCGAGGCTGCGCCCCTCCGACCACTCCGACTCCTGGCCGAACTCGCAGCCCATGAAGAGCAGCTGCTTGCCCGGGTGGCACCAGAGGTAGGCGAGGAAGGCGCGCAGCGTCGCCACCTGCTCCTCGCGCGGGCCGCTCGACTTGCGCAGCAGCGAGCCCTTGCCGTGGACGACCTCGTCGTGGCTGATCGGCAGGACGAAGTTCTCGTCGAAGGCGTACATGAGCGAGAAGGTCAGCTTGCCGTGCTCGTACTTGCGGTAGATCGGGTCCTGCCCCAGGTACTTGAGCGAGTCGTTCATCCAGCCCATGTTCCACTTGAAGCCGAACCCGAGGCCGCCGTGGTTGGTCGGGCGCGTGACGCCCGGCCACGTCGTCGACTCCTCGGCGATGGTGACGATCCCGCCCTCGCGCTTGTACGCGGTGGCGTTCGTCTCCTTGAGCAGCTCGACGGCCTCGAGGTTCTCGCGGCCACCGTCCTTGTTCGGCTCCCACGCGCCGGCGTCGCGGGCGTAGTCGAGGTAGAGCATCGAGGCGACGCCGTCGACGCGCACGCCGTCGGCGTGGAACTCCTCGAGCCAGTAGAGGGCGTTGGCGACGAGGAAGTTGCGCACCTCGGGGCGGCCGTAGTCGAAGATGTTGGAGCCCCACTCGGGGTGCCAGCCGCGGCGCGGGTCGGGGTGCTCGTAGAGCGGCAGGCCGTCGAACCGGGCCAGGGCCCACTCGTCGGTGGCGAAGTGCCCCGGCACCCAGTCGAGGATGACCCCGATGCCCGCCTTGTGCAGCTCGTCGACGAGGTGGCGGAAGTCGTCGGGAGTGCCCCAGCGCGAGCTCGGCGCGTAGTAGCCGGTGACGTGGTAGCCCCACGACGGCACGTACGGGTGCTCCATGACGGGGAGGAACTCGACGTGGGTGAAGCCGAGGTCGCGCACGTAGTTGACGAGGTGCTCGGCCAGGCCGCGGTAGCCCTCTCCCTGGCGCCAGGAGCCGAGGTGCACCTCGTAGATGCTCATCGGCCCCTCGTGGGAGTTGCGGGTTCGGCGCGCCTCCATCCACTCGCCGTCGCCCCAGCCGTAGTGCGTCTCGGTGACGATCGCCGCCTGCTTGGGGGCCACCTCGGTCATCCGGGCCATGGGGTCGCTCTTGAGCCGGACGAGCTCGTCGGGGCCGCGCACGGCGAACTGGTAGTTCATGCCCTCCTGCGCGCCGGGGATGAACAGCTCCCAGATGCCGCTCTCGCCGAGAGCGCGCATCGGGTGGGTGCGGCGGTCCCAGCCGTTGAAGTCGCCGATGACGTGGACGGCCTTGGCCCGCGGGGCCCACAGCGCGAACGAGACGCCCCACACGTCGCCGAGCGGGCCGGCGTAGTGACGCACGTGCGAGCCGAGGACCTTCCACAGCTGCTCGTGGCGGCCCTCGTTGACGAGGTGCCGGTCCATCTCGCCGAGCGTGGGGGCGAACCGGTAGGGGTCGTCCTGCTCGTGCTCGACGCCGTCGCCGTACTCGACGAGGAGTCGGTAGTCGTGCGTCGTGCCGAAGTCGGGGGAGGTCATCGACCACAGGCCGTCGCGCACGTGCTGCAGCTCGACGCGGTCGCCGGAGTCGAGCCGGGCCGCGACGCGCGTCGCGAACGGGCGGAAGGCCGTGATGGTCAGGCCCCCCGGGCCCACGTGGTGGCCGAGCAGGTCGTGCGGCTGGCCGTTGCGCCCGTGCAGGAACGCGTCGATGGCGTGGTGGTCGAGGGTGGGGGAGCTGGTGGGGTGGGTCGGGCCGGTGGTCACGGGGTGGCCTCCTCGCTGGTGAGCCGCTCGACGGCGCCGAGCGGGATCGGCAGCCACGTCGGCCGGTTGCGCGCCTCGTAGACCACCTCGTAGAGCGCCTTGTCGAGCTCGAGCGCGCGCACGAGCGCGCTGGCGTCAGGGGCCGGTTCACCGGCGACCGACGCGTACCCCTCGAGGAAGGCGGTGCGGCACGCGGATGCCCACGCCGTGGCGTCGACGGGGGCGTCGGCGAGCGCGACCGAGCCGGCCGCGTAGTCGAACGAGCGCAGCATCCCGGCGACGTCGCGCTGGGTGAGGTCGGGGGCGACGCGTTCGGACAGCGGGCGCAGGGGCTCGCCCTCGAAGTCGAGGGCGACCCAGCCGCGCTCGGGCACGTCGAGCACCTGACCGAGGTGGTAGTCGCCGTGGATCCGTTGCAGCGCAGGCCATTCCACGTCACGCACCGAGGTGGCCACGCGCTCGACGGCGTCGACACGGGAGGCGAGGTCGGGCACGAGCGTGACCGCCGCCGCGCAGCGCTGGCGCATCGAGGCGACGAGCGCCTCGCGGGCCTGCGGGGTCACCTCGGTGGTGCCGAGGGCGTGCGCGAGCGCGACGTGGATCTGTGCCGTGACGACGCCGAGGTCGCGGGCGCGGGTCGAGAAGTCGGTGCCGGCCGCGGCGGCCACGAGGGCCACCCGCCAGGCGTCCTCGACCCCGGGGATGAACTCCTGCGCGAAGGCGAGGTGGCCGTGCTCGACGCCGCCGCCGGCCGGAGCGTCCCACGCGCCGTGGAGGTTGCCGTAGGCGACGGGTACGCGGTCCGACCCCTCCTGGGTCAGGGCCGACTGCACGACGACGTCGGGGTTGTCGCCGTCCTGCACGGTGCGGAAGACCTTGACGATGAGCGGCTCGGCCGGGCCGCCACCCTCGGCGCCCATCCGGCAGATGACCGAGGTGTTCGACTGCTCGCCGGTGAGGACCGCGGACGACGTGACGCTGCCGGCCGCCTGGCCCGTGGCCGAGCCGGTGGCGCGGGCGTTGCTGCCGACCGACGCGTGCGCGTCGTCGGAGACGTCCGACTCGAGGACGGTGCGGACCAGCTCGGAGACGTACACCGGGTCGTGCGGGCCGTCGTAGACCCATCGGGTGCCGAGGACGCTGTGCTCCATCGTGCCGAGCAGGGCGTGCTCGGCACCCTCGAGCGGCGCGCCCCGGTAGGTCAGCGGAACCTGGTAGACGACGGCGGGCGCCACGGCCTCGTCGGCGAGCAGGAGCGTCTCGACGCCCACCTCGCCGGCCGGGTCCTCGAACCGGAACCCGCCGACGCGCCTCAGCTGCGGCAGGTGGCCCTTGCCGTGGTACCAGCGCTGCCGCGGCATCCACTCGGTGACCATCTCGATCTTCGTCGGGGTGATCGTGGCTCCCTTGTGGACGACGGCCATCAGCGGTTGTCCTCCTGTCCGCGCAGCTGGAGCCAGAAGAAGTCGCGCGAGCCGAGGGTGAGCGTCACGCGTCCGTCGGCGGCCACCCACGGGAACCCGCTGCCGCCGAAGAGGTCGACGAGCACCCGGCCCGAGAAGTGCTCGGGCAGCTGGATCGTCGCCGCCTGGGGGCGGCTGCTCAGGTTGTTGACGCAGAGCACCGCCTCGGGGGCCTGGTCGCCGTCGGCGTCCATCGAGCGGGTGTAGGCGAGGATGTGGTCGTTGTCGGCCGGCACGACGGTGAAGTCGCCGAGGCCGAAGACCGGGTGCCGGCTGCGCACCTGGAGCATCCCGCGCACCCAGTGCAGCAACGAGGACGAGGACGCCATCTGCGCCTCGACGTTGACGTTGTTGTAGTGGTACACGAGGCTGCTGATGACCGGCAGGTAGAGCTTGCCCGGGTCGACGGTCGAGAAGCCCGCGTTGCGGTCGGGGGTCCACTGCATCGGGGTGCGCACCGCGTCGCGGTCGGTGAGCCAGATGTTGTCGCCCATGCCGATCTCGTCGCCGTAGTAGAGGCACGGCGAGCCCGGCAGCGAGAGCACGAGGGCGTGGATCAGCTCGATCTCGGGGCGGCTGTTGTCGAGCAGGGGAGCGAGGCGGCGCCGGATGCCGACGTTGGCCCGCATCCGCGGGTCGGGCGCGTACCAGCCGTACATCGCGGCGCGCTCCTCGGGCGTCACCATCTCGAGCGTCAGCTCGTCGTGGTTGCGCAGGAACGTGCCCCACTGCGTCCCCGACGGGATGGCGGGCGTGTCGGCGAGCACGTCGATGATCGGCTGGGCCTTCTCCTCGCGCAGCGAGTAGTAGAGCCGCGGCATGACCGGGAAGTGGAAGCACATCTGGCACTCGGGCGACTCGTCGGTGCCGAAGTAGTCGACGACCTCGGCCGGCGGCTGGTTGGCCTCGGCGAGCAGGATGCGGCCCGGGTACTCGGTGTCCACCATCGTGCGCAGCTTGGCGAGGAACTCGTGCGTCTTCGGCAGGTTCTCGCAGTTGGTGCCCTCCTCCTCGAAGAGGTAGGGCACGGCGTCGAGACGGAAGCCGTCGATGCCGAGGTCCATCCAGAACCGCACGACGTCGAACATCGCCTCCTGCACGGCCTCGTTCTCGAAGTTGAGGTCGGGCTGGTGGCTGAAGAACCGGTGCCAGAAGAACTGCCGCCGGATCGGGTCGAAGGTCCAGTTCGACACCTCGGTGTCGACGAAGATGATGCGGGCGTCGTCGTAGCCCTCGTCGGTGTCGGACCACACGTAGTAGTCGCCGTACGGCCCGTCGGGCTCGGCGCGACTGGCCTGGAACCACGGGTGCTGGTCGCTCGTGTGGTTCATGACGAGGTCGGTGACGATGCGGATGCCACGGGCGTGCGCCTGGGACACGAGCTCGGTGAACTCCGGCAGCGTCCCGAACTCCGGCAGCACGGCCTTGTAGTCGGCGATGTCGTAGCCGCCGTCGCGCAGTGGCGAGGCGTAGAAGGGCGGCAGCCAGAGACAGTCGACACCGAGCCACTGGAGGTAGTCGAGACGCTGGATCAGCCCGGTGAAGTCGCCGGCGCCGACGCCCTTGCTGTCGGCGAAGGCGCGCACGAGCACCTCGTAGAAGACCGCTTTGCGAAACCACTGCGGGTCGTGCTTCAGCCCCGGCTGGGAGAGGTTGAGTCCCTGCATGTGGTCAGTGGCTCCTCACGGTGATGATGTGAACGGGTTCCGAGTCGGGGCCGAGGCGGACCCAGTTGTCCTGCCGCCACTGCCACGTCTGGTTGGTGATGTGGTCGTGCGCGTCGAAGGTCGACCACGAGGCCATACCCATCGCGTCGAGGTCGAGGTGCACCCACGTCTCACGAGTCGCGTGCGGGTCGAGGTTGGCGACGACGAGGACGGTGTCGCGCTGGCCGGTCGAGCGGTCGACGCGCGTCTTGCTGAAGACGAGGACGTTGTCGTCCTCGGCGGAGTGGAAGTGCAGGTTGCGCAACCATCGCAGTGCCGGGTGCCAGCCGCGGATCTCGTTGAGCCGCTTGAGGTACCACGCCAGGGAACGGTGCTCGAGCGGGCCGCCGGGCTCGTACAGGAACCACTGCCGGTCCTTGTACTCGTACTTCTCGTTGTCGATCTGCTCCTCGGCGCCGGGCCGGGCCACGTGCTCCATCAGCTCGTAGCCGGCGTAGATGCCGTAGGTCGGCACGAGCGTCGCCGCGAGGGCGGCGCGCAGCTTCCAGGCCGTCGGGCCGCCGTACTGCATGTACGGCGTGAGGATGTCGTGCGTCGTCGGCCAGAAGGCCGGGCGCATGTACGTGGCACCGCTGTCGTCTGAGGCCAGCTCGCGGCCGTACTCCTCGAGCTCCCACTTCTCGTTGCGCCACGCGTAGTAGGTGTAGCTCTGCTGGAAGCCGGCCTTGGCCAGCTCGTGCATCATCGCCGGCTTCGTGAAGGCCTCCGACAGCCAGATCGTCTCGGGGTACTGCTCCGCGACGTCGGCGATCAGCCACTGCCAGAAGCGAACCGGCTTCGTGTGCGGGTTGTCGACACGGAAGATCCGCACGCCGTGGTCGAGCCACACCTGGATGACCCGGCGCACCTCGGCGTAGGCCGAGGCGGGGTCGTTGTCGAAGTTGAGCGGGTAGATGTCCTGGTACTTCTTGGGCGGGTTCTCGGCGTAGGCGATGGTGCCGTCGGCGCGCGTCGTGAACAGCTCCGGGTGGGTCTGCACCCACGGGTGGTCCGGCGAGGCCTGCAGCGCGATGTCGAGCGCCACCTCGAGGCCGACGCGTCGGGCCTCGGCGACGAACGCGTCGAAGTCCTCGAAGGTGCCGAGGTCGGGGTGGATGGCGTCGTGGCCACCGTCGGGCGAGCCGATGGCGTACGGGGACCCGGGGTCGCCGGGCTCGGCCGTCAGGCTGTTGTTGCGGCCCTTGCGCGCGGTCGTGCCGATCGGGTGGATCGGCGTCAGGTACACGACGTCGAAGCCCATGTCGGCGATGGCGGGCAGCCGCTGCGCGGCGGTGCGGAACGTGCCCGACACCCATTCGCCGGTCGTCTCGTCGCGGCGGGCGCCCTCGGAGCGCGGGAAGATCTCGTACCACGCGCCGAAGAGGGCGAGCTCGCGCTCGACGTGGAGGGCGTAGGACGGTGAGGGGGAGACGAGCTCGCGCAGCGGCATGATCGCGGCGAGGCCGGTGATCTCCGGAGAGGTGGCCGCCCCGAAGCGGTGCGCGGCCGGGCGACGCGTGTCGGCGAGGGCGAGGGCCCCCTTGTCGATCTCCGACGCGTCGGCCCCCTGGCCGCGGACGGCCTCGGCGAAGCGCTCGAGCACCTTGACGCCCTCGGCGCACATGAGGTCCTCGTCGACGCCGGCGGCGATCTTGATGCCGGCGTCGTGGACCCACGTGGCGTACGGGTCGGACCAGCCCTCGACGCGGTAGGTCCACCAGCCCTCCCGGCCGGCGACGACGGGTGCCGACCACTCCGAGGTGCCCGGGTTGTCGCAGTGCATCGCGAAGTAGTGGTCGCGGCCGTCGGGGTCGGTGAGCACCGCGGTGGCGTTGACGGCGTCGTGGCCCTCGCGGAAGACCTTGGCGCGCACGACGAACTCCTCGCCGACGACCGACTTGGCCGGGCGGGTGCCGCCGTCGACGAGGGGGCGCACGTCGCTGACGGGGATGCGGCCGATGGGCAGCGCGTCGCCGGGGTAGCCGGCCACGGTGGGCGCCTCGCTCGCCGGGTGCTCGGGGGCGAGCGTCGACGCACCGGCGGACGTGTCGTCGACGAAGGCGGCGTCGGCGCCCGGGTGCGAGTCGTCGGGGGCGAGCGCGGGCCGGGCCGGCGAGGCTGCGCCCGGCGCGGCCGAGGTGGCGTCGCGCGACACGGTGGTCACCGGTGTCGGGTCGGGGCGGCTCGCGGGCGACACCTGCGAGCGCGGTCGTGCGGGCTTGCTGGAACGGGACTTCTTCGCTGAGCCAGTCACGGGATCGACCGTATCGAAGTTGTGCCCGTCCCGACACGGGCGCGCGGCGGGCGGCAGGCCCGTCTCGGCGGGTGGGCACGAATCGGGACCATTCGGGTCCGAGGGATGAAACCCGGCTGCAAGAGTTGCAAGAACACGACAGTGGGACCCTTATGCTGGCTCCTCGTGAAGGCCATCCGTCGCTTCAGCGTCCGCACCGTCCTGCCCACCCGGATCGAGGGTCTCGGCGTCCTCGCCAGCAACCTCCGGTGGTCCTGGCACCCGCCGACGCGTGACCTCTTCGAGAGCATCAGCCCGCGCAAGTGGGCCCAGGCGAACGAGGACCCCGTCAAGCTCCTGTCCCGTCTGTCGGCCGAGGAGCTCGCCTCGCTCGCTGCCGACGACGACTTCGTCGGCAGCGTCGTCGCCGCCAACGCCGACCTGCAGTCCTACCTCACCGACGAGCGCTGGTACCAGCGCTGGAGCCGCGAGCAGGCGTCCGGCGGCCAGGCCGCGCCCGCCGCGATCGCCTACTTCAGCCCCGAGTTCGGCATCACCGCCGTGCTCCCGCAGTACTCCGGCGGCCTCGGCATCCTCGCCGGCGACCACCTCAAGACTGCCTCCGACCTCGGCGTGCCGATCGTCGGCGTCGGCCTCTTCTACAAGACCGGCTACTTCAAGCAGGCCCTCGACCGCGACGGCTGGCAGGTGGAGTCCTACCCCGTCCTCGACCCCGACGGCCTGCCGCTGTCGCTGCTGCGCGAGGACGACGGCACGCCCGCCGTCGTCACCGTCGACCTGCCCGCCGGGCGCGTCCTCAACGCCCACGTCTGGAAGGCGCAGGTCGGCCGCGTGCCGCTGCTGCTGCTCGACTCCGACGTGCCCGGCAACGACGAGCAGACGCGTCGGGTCACCGAGTCGCTCTACGGCGGCGGCGGCGACACCCGCCTCGAGCAGGAGCTGCTCCTCGGCGTGGGCGGCGTCCGCGCCCTCCGCCTCTGGTCGCGCCTGTCGGGTGACCCCGCCCCCGAGGTGTTCCACACCAACGAGGGCCACGCCGGCTTCCTCGGCGTCGAGCGCATCACCGAGCTCGTCCGCGACCGCGGCCTCAGCTTCGACGAGGCCCTCGAGGCCGTCCGCTCGGCCACCGTCTTCACGACCCACACGCCCGTGCCGGCCGGCATCGACCGCTTCGACGCCGCGAAGATCAACCTCTTCTTCGGCGGCCCCAACGCGATCCCGGGCGTGCCCGTCGAGCGCCTCCTCGCCCTCGGCGCCGAGGACTACGAGGGCGGCCAGCCCGGCATCTTCAACATGGCCGTGATGGGCCTGCGCCTGGCCCAGCGCGCCAACGGCGTCTCCCAGCTGCACGGCGTCGTGAGCCGCGAGATGTTCGACGGCCTGTGGCCCGGCTTCGACGACGACGAGGTGCCGATCACGAGCATCACCAACGGCGTCCACGCCCCGACGTGGGTCGACCGTTCCGTCTACGACGTCGCCCTCAAGCACCTCGGCACCTCCGACATCGCCGGCGAGAACGCCTGGGACCGCATCGACGAGGTTCCCGCCGAAGCCGTGTGGTCGACCAAGCGCGAGATGCGCGAGAAGCTCGTCACCGACGCGCGTCGCCGCGTCCGCTCGTCCTGGCTCAAGCGTGGCGCCACCGAGCTCGAGCTCGGCTGGACCGACAGCATCCTCGACCCCGACGTCCTGACGATCGGCTTCGCCCGACGCGTCCCCACCTACAAGCGCCTGACGCTGATGCTCCGCGACCCGGAGCGTCTCAAGCGCCTCCTGCTGCACCCGGAGCGCCCGGTGCAGCTCGTCATCGCCGGCAAGTCGCACCCGGCCGACGAGACCGGCAAGCGGCTCATCCAGGAGATGGTCCGCTTCGCCGACGACCCCGAGGTGCGCCACCGCATCGTCTTCCTGCCGAACTACGACATCGCCATGGCCCAGCACCTCTACCCGGGCTGCGACGTCTGGCTCAACAACCCGCTGCGCCCGTTCGAGGCGTGCGGCACGTCGGGCATGAAGGCGGCCCTCAACGGCGGCCTCAACCTCTCCATCCTCGACGGCTGGTGGGACGAGTGGTTCGACGGCCGCAACGGCTGGGCCATCCCGACCGCCGACGGTGTCGAGGACGCCGACCGCCGCGACGACATCGAGGCGGCCGCGCTCTACGACCTCATCGAGCACGACGTCGCGCCGAAGTTCTACGACCGCGGTGTCGACGGCCTGCCCAACGGCTGGATCTCGATGATGACCCACACGCTGAAGACGCTCGGGCCGAAGGTCCTCGCCAGCCGCATGGTCGAGGACTACGTCACCCGCCTCTACAGTCCCGCCGCCGGCGCGGGCCGCTCGCTCAACGGTCCGGAGTTCGCCGGGGCCAAGGAGCTCGCCGCCTACAAGGCGTCGGTGCGCGCGGCGTGGCCGAACGTCAAGGTCGAGCACCTCGAGCCCTCCGGCCTGTCCGACTCGCCGCAGGTCGGCGACACCCTCGACCTGCGTGCCTACGTCGACCTCGCCGGGCTGCGCCCCGAGGACGTCGAGGTGCAGCTCGTCCACGGCCACGTCAACGAGGCCGACGAGCTGTGGGGGGTCGAGACGACGCCGCTCGCCTTCGTCGAGAGCTACGAGAACGGTCGCGCCCAGTTCGCCGGGAGCCAGCCGCTCGGCCGCACCGGGTCGTTCGGCTACAGCGTCCGGATCGTGCCGCGGCACCCGGCGCTCGCGTCGCCGGCCGAGCTCGGGCTGGCCCGCACCGCCTGACACACCTCACCGTCGGCATCGAGAGAGCAGCTCGTCCCCCTTCTGCACCGGGAGTCCCTGACGTGGGACGGGGACGAGCTGCTCTTCCGACGGGTCAGTCGACGTCGACGGCGCACCAGACCTGCATCGAGGCGGGTCCCATCGGCAGCGTCGTGCCCGCGGGCACCGGCGCTCCGGGCCCGGACGGGCGCGCGTCAGAGCTGTCCCACACGAGCTCGTAGGCGCTCGTGCCGGCGGCGCCGGGCAGCGTCACGTCGGCGGGCTTGGCCGCGCCGTTGAACACGACGAGCACCGACTGCTGGTCGTGCCACAGGCCGTTGTAGAGCGCCTGGAGCACGTGCTCGGCGGGGCCGTCCCAGCGGTGACCCATCGGTCCGCCGTCGCCGGCGAACCACGCGAGGTCGGTCGAGCCGTCGGTGTGCACCGGCCGGCCGGTGAAGAACGATCGCTGGCGCAGCACCGGGTGCTCGCGGCGCAGCCGCACGAGGTGGCGCGTCGTGGCGAGGAGGTCCTGCTGCCACGGCTCGAGGTCCCACGCCATCCAGCTGATCTCGTTGTCCTGCGAGTACGGGTTGTTGTTGCCACGCTGGCTGCGGCCGAGCTCGTCGCCGGCCGTGAGCATGGGGACGCCGGTCGACAGCAGCAGCGTCCCGAGGAGGTTGCGCATGGTGCGCCGACGCGCCTCGAGGACCCGCTCGTCGTCGGTGCGGCCCTCGACGCCGTGATTCCACGAGCGGTTGTCGTTCGAGCCGTCGGTGCCGCTGTGGCCGTTGACCCCGTTGTGCTTGGTGTCGTAGGCCGTGAGGTCGTGCAGCGTGAAGCCGTCGTGGGCCGTGACGAAGTTGACCGACGCGATGGTGCCGCGGTCGTGGCTGTCGAAGAGGTCCTGCGAGCCGGCGAGTCGGGTGGCGAGCTCGCGGACGCCGTGGCCGACACCGCCGTCCGCCGACGCGGCGAGGTCGCGCAGCCAGAAGGTCCGCGCCGTGTCGCGATAGCGGTCGTTCCACTCCGAGAACGGCGGCGGGAACTGGCCGGTACGCCACCCGTGGATGCCGAGGTCCCACGGCTCGGCGACGAGCTTGGTGCGCGAGAGGACGGGGTCGGTGCGCAGCGCGACGAGGAAGGGGTGGTCGCGGTCGAAGTGGTCGTCCTTGCCGCGGCCGAGGGCGACGGCGAGGTCGAAGCGGAAGCCGTCGACGTGGCACTCCTGCACCCAGTAGCGCAGCGAGTCCAGGACCATCCGGGCCACGACCGGGTGGGTGAGGTCGAGGGTGTTGCCGCACCCCGTCACGTCGATGTCGCGACCGCGGCTGTCGACCCGGTAGTACGCGCGCTGGTCCAGGCCCCGCCATGACAGCGTCATGCCGTCGCGCGACTTCTCGGCCGTGTGGTTGTAGACGACGTCGAGCAGCACCTCGATGCCGGCCGCGTGCAGCGTGCGCACCATCGCCTTGAACTCGTCGAGGGCGCCCTGCGGGTCGCCCACCGACGCGTACGCCGGGTGCGGTGCGAAGAAGCCGAGCGTGTTGTAGCCCCAGTGGTTGGTCAGCCCGCGCAGGACCAGCTCGGGCTCGTGGGTGAAGGTGTGGACCGGCAGCAGCTCGACGGCCGTGACGCCCAGCGAGGTCAGGTGCTCGACGAACGCCGGGTGCGCCAGCCCCGCGTAGGTGCCGCGCAGGGGCTCGGGCACGCCGGGGTGCAGGGCCGTCGCGTTCTTGACGTGCACCTCGTAGACGACCGACTCGGTCAGCGACGTGCGCGGGAACTCGTCGTCGCCCCAGTCGAACTCGCCGTCGACGACGACGCACCGCGGCATGAAGGGCGCCGAGTCGCGGGTGTCGCGCACGGCCAGGTCGCCGGTGAGGTCGGCCCGCACCCGGTGGCCGAAGAGGGCCGGGTCGAGCGAGACCTCCCCCTCGACGGCCCGCGCGTACGGGTCGAGGACGAGCTTGGCGGGGTTGTGCAGCAGCGACTGTTCGGGGTCCCAGTCCCCGTCGACGCGGAAGGCGTAGCGCTGTCCCACTCCCACGCCGGGGACCGTGTCGAACCACGTGCCGTGGGCCCGGTGGCGCAACGGCACGCGTCGCTCGGTCTCGACACCGTCGGCGTCACGGTCGAAGAGGCAGACCTCGACGCCTCGCGCGTGCCCCGCGTAGACCGAGAACACCGCGCCCTCGGGGCACAGGTGTACCCCCGGCTCGGGCGGCAGGTCCGGGGTCGGGGGTGGAGGGGGGCCCATGGGGTCAGCGTATGGGGAGCCGGGGGAGCGCGAGAGGGCTGCCTCCGGCCGCTCCCACCGGGCACGAGGCCTCAGCCCGTCAGCGCGAACCGGCACACGACGGCGCCGTGGTCGGACGCGACGTCGACGACGTCGGCCCGCACGGGCTCGAGGTCGCGGTAGAGGACGGCGTCGAGCTCGGCGTCGAACCGTTCGACGTCCCAGCCGGTCAGGCGGGCGCCCGCCCGCGCGAGCCACTCGTGCTTGGAGCCACGGATCCGCCACGTCGGAGCGTCGAGCTCGACGTGGCGCAGCCCGAGGCCGCGGGCCAGGGCGCGGTCCGGCCGCGCCGGGCCGGGGTAGTGGTTCATGTCGCCGGCGAGCACGAGGGGGCCGGTGGCGAGGCGCGGGTCGGCGAGGGCGCGGTGCAGGCGCCGCACCTGGTTGCCCCGCGCGATGGCGCGCGCGAAGACGATGAGGTGGGCCGTCGCGACGGTGACGACGCGCCCGTCGCCGTGGCGGTCGTCGTGGAGGGCGTAGGACCCTGACAGTGCGCCGCGCTCGTGCCAGTGGTCCGACCACCGCAGCAGGGGCCCCGCCGGCTGGAGCGTGGCCCGCAGCGGGGGAGCCGCGAGGCGTACGCGTCGGGGGTCGTGTGCGAGGACGAGCCCGGCGGGCAGGTGCGCGGCGCTCGGCACGAGGCCCGCGGCGGTGAGCGCCCGGGCCACGGCGGCAGCCTCGAGGTGGTGCACCTCCTGCAGCGCGAGCACGTCGGGCCCGGCGGCCACGACCGGCCCCAAGCCGTCCGGGAGGGTCAGCAGCCGGCTCGAGAAGGTGTTGACGGTGGCGACGGTCAGCTCGGGCACAGGCCACCTCGCGTCGGTCGGGGCGATCAGTCTACGGTGGTGCGCATGACCGACCCGACCTCCCTGCCCAACTTCATGCCGAGCTCCCCGGGTGACATCCCGAACGGTGCGCCGGCGTCCGACACCCCCGTGCGCGACCGTGTCATCGCGGTCCTCAAGGGCCTCGGCATCGAGGCGAGCATCGACGGCGACGGCGACATCGAGTTCGCGATCGTCGACAACGAGGGCACGAGCACGACGCTGTTCGCGCGCGTCGCGGAGGGCGACCTCGCCGTCGTCCGCTTCTTCGGCCAGTGGCAGCTCGCCGAGCCCGTGTCGCCCGACCGCAACGAGCGTCTCGCCCGCTGCAACGACCTCACGATGCAGCTGAACATCGTCAAGCTCTCGCTCGTCCAGGAGAGCCTCGTCGTCTCGGCCGAGCACGTCATCACGCCGAACGCCGACCTCGACATCCTCGTGCCGCTCTCGGTCAACCACATCCTGCAGAGCGTCGGCTTCTTCTTCCAGTCCTGGCTGCCCCAGGACGCCGCCGCGCCGGGCGAGGCCTGATCCGATGGGCGAGTTCGTCCGGCTCGAGGTCGAGGGCGGCATCGGCACGATCCGCCTCGACCGGCCGAAGATGAACGCGCTCAACGTCCAGGTCCAGGAGGAGATCCGGGCCGCGGCCGCCGAGGCCACGGACCGCGCCGACGTCAAGGCGGTCATCGTCTACGGCGGCGAGCGCGTCTTCGCGGCCGGCGCGGACATCAAGGAGATGAAGGCCATGTCGTACACCGACATGGTCGACCGCTCGGGTCCGCTCTCGAGCTCGATCACGTCCGTCGCGCGCATCCCCAAGCCGGTCATCGCCGCGATCACCGGCTACGCGCTCGGCGGCGGCTGCGAGCTCGCGCTCGCGTGCGACTTCCGGGTCGTGGCCGACGACGCGAGGCTCGGCCAGCCGGAGATCCTCCTCGGCGTCATCCCGGGCGCCGGTGGCACGCAGCGGCTCTCCCGCCTCGTCGGGGCCTCCCGGGCCAAGGAGATCATCTTCTCCGGCCGGTTCGTCGACGCGCAGGAGGCGCTCGCCATCGGCCTGGCCGACCGCGTCGTTCCCGCCGCCGACGTCTACACCGCGGCCCGCGAGTGGGCCGCCACCTTCGTCGCGGGGCCGACGTACGCGGTCCGCGCCGCCAAGGAGGCCATCGACCGGGGTCTCGAGGTCGATCTCGAGACCGGCCTGGAGATCGAGCGGATGCTCTTCGCCGGGCTCTTCGGCACCCGCGACCGCGAGATCGGCATGACCTCGTTCGTCGAGCAGGGGCCGGGCAAGGCGCAGTTCGAGGGGCGCTGACCCTCGTGACGCTCCGGTGACACCGCTGTGACCCAGCCGCTGGACGTCCTCGTGTTCTACTCGCCCGTCGGGTCGACCGAGGACGTCCTCGCGGCGGTCTTCGCCGCGGGTGCCGGCGCGATCGGCGACTACACAGAGTGCGCCTGGTACGTCGAGGGAACGGGACGGTTCCGGCCCGGTCCCGGCGCGAATCCCGCCATCGGCGCCGTCGGCGAGCTCGAGGTCGTGCCCGAGCACCGGGTCGAGGTGACCTTCCCGCGTCACCGGCGTGCCGCCGTCGTCGCCGCCCTGCGCGCGGCCCATCCCTACGAGGAGCCGGCCTTCCACGTCCTCGAGACCGGCGCCGTCTGAGGCGTGCCCGCGCTCGTCGCCGGTGCGACCGGCGTCACGGGTGGTGAGCGTCACGCCCCTGGCGTGCCGAGTGAGCGTTTGCTCAGTGAGAGGATGGCGGGCAGTGCCGGAGCCACCTCCGGCAGTCCATCAGACCCGCTCCACCCGCTACGGAAGAGGACGTTCACCCATGAACATCGTCGTCTGTGTCAAGTACGTGCCGGACGCCCAGGCCGAGCGCACGTTCAACGCTTCCGACAACACGACCGACCGCGAGAACGTCGACGGCCTGCTCTCCGAGCTCGACGAGTACGCCGTCGAGGAGGCGCTCAAGATCGTCGAGGCCGGCGAGGGTGAGGTCACCGTCGTGACGATCGGCCCCGACGCGGCTGCGGACGCCATCAAGAAGGCGCTGCAGATGGGTGCCCACAAGGGCGTCCACGTCAACGACGCCGCGATCCACGGCTCCGACGCCGCCGCCACCTCGCTCGTGCTCGCCGAGGCGGTCAAGAAGCTCGGTGCCGACAGCCGCGTCGACCTCGTCGTCACCGGCATGGCCTCGACCGACGGCACGATGGGCGTCGTCCCGACGATGCTCGCCGAGCGACTCGGCCTGCCGGCGGTCACGTACGCCTCCGAGCTGACGGTCGAGGGCGACACGGTCTCGATCCGCCGCGACGGCGACGCCTCGACCCAGACGATCACCGCGACACTGCCGGCGCTGGTCTCGGTCACCGACCAGATCAACGAGCCGCGCTACCCCTCCTTCAAGGGGATCATGGCCGCGAAGAAGAAGCCGGTCGAGACGTGGTCGCTGGCCGACCTCGGCATCGACGCCGCGCAGGTCGGTCTCGACGCCGCCTGGACCGCGGTCGAGTCCTTCGCCGCCCGCCCGCCGCGCACGCAGGGCGAGATCGTCACCGACGAGGGTGACGGCGGCAGCAAGCTCGCCGCGTTCCTGTCCGAGCGCAAGTTCGTCTGACCCCACCAGCCAGAGAAGGGAACCCACGAACCATGGCTGAAGTCCTCGTTCTCGTCGACCACGTCGACGGCACGGTCCGCAAGACGACCTCCGAGCTGCTCACCATCGCCCGGCGCCTCGGCGAGCCCTCGGCCGTCTTCGTCGGCGCCGGTTTCGACGCCGCGAAGGAGACCCTCGCCAGGTACGGCGCGGCCAAGGTGTACCGCGTCGAGTCCGACGACGTCACGAGCCACCTCGTCGTGCCGCAGGCCGAGCTGCTCGCGCAGCTCGTCGGCTCCACCTCGCCCGCGGCCGTCCTCGTGCCGGCCTCCACGGAGGGCAAGGAGATCGCGGCGCGCGTCGCGATCAAGACCGAGTCCGGCCTCATCACCGACGCCGTCGACGTGCAGGCAGCGGGTGACGGTGTCGCCACGACGCAGTCGGTCTTCGCCGGCTCGTACACGGTCCAGGCGAAGGTCACCAAAGGCACGCCGATCATCGCCGTGAAGCCGAACTCGGCCACGCCGGAGGAGGCCCCCGCGGCCGCCGCCGACGAGGCCGTCGACTTCACGCCGTCCGAGGCCGCCAAGGGCGCGCGGATCACCGAGTCCAAGCCGAAGCAGGCCACCGGCCGTCCTGAGCTGACCGAGGCGGCGATCGTCGTGTCCGGCGGCCGCGGCACCGGCGGCGACTTCTCCAAGGTCGAGGACTTCGCCGACTCGCTCGGTGCGGCCGTCGGCGCGAGCCGTGCCGCCGTCGACGCCGGCTGGTACCCGCACACCAGCCAGGTCGGCCAGACCGGCAAGCAGGTCAGCCCGCAGCTCTACGTCGCGTGCGGCATCTCCGGGGCCATCCAGCACCGCGCCGGCATGCAGACGTCCAAGACGATCGTGGCCGTCAACAAGGACAACGAGGCGCCGATCTTCGAGCTCGTCGACTTCGGCGTGGTCGGTGACCTCTTCGCCGTCCTGCCGCAGGCCACGGACGCGATCAAGACCGCCAAGGGCTGAGCCCGCCCGGTCCGCGACAGCACGGCGAGGGCCCCCGACCGGATGGTCGGGGGCCCTCGCGGTGCCTCAGGCGACGGCCGTGCCCGTGGGATCGTCCCCGTCGTCGTCGTCGCGAGCCACGCGGGAGGTGGTCCGCGTCCAGCTCGACAGCCGCTCGCGGTTGGCGACGTAGCGGCGTCCGCCGGAGCCGAAGGACCACCACGGCCCCTGGAGCGCCTCGCAGGGCAGGCGCGTCAGCCGCTCGGACCCGCGCCGGAACTCCACGCGCCCGGCGCTCGACACCCGGCGCACGACGCGTCGCTCGACGGTCGTCGAGGAGAGCATGTTCAGCACGCGGAGCGCGTCCGGTCCGAGCTCGACCCGGGCCCGCCAGGCGCGCACCGCGAGCAGGAGCCCGGCCGCGAGGCACACGACGTACGCAGCCACCTCGGGCACGGCCGGCACGAAGCGGACGAGCAGCCGCGCGACGAAGTAGGCGATGACGGGGCAGGCGAGCGCGGTGACGGCACGGTGCGCGGTCGGGGCGCGCAGGGTGCTGCCCCCGGTGTCCTCGTGCCTGCGACCCATGCCGCCGATGATAGGCGGCGGACCGGTGGGTGCCCCGGATCCCGAGCGCGACGACCCCGCGGAGCCCTCCGGGGAGGAGGGTTCCGCGGGGCCGGCAGCGCCGGGGGTCACCGCGTGAGGGCTGCCACCGCCGCGACGACGTCGACGAGGCCGTGGCCCTTGTCGTAGGACGTCGTCCCGTTCGTGCCGGGCTCGTACGCGGCGCCGTCGGTGTACTTGTACGCCGACGACTCGAGCGCGGCCTCGATCTGGGCGGGCGTGGCTGCCGGGTCGGCCTGGAACAGCTGCGCGACGATGCCGGAGATGTGCGGCGTCGCCATCGACGTGCCGCTGATGGTGTTGTAGTCGCCGCCGTCGCGCGGGTCGCCGCCGGTGGTGCAGATCGGCAGGTAGATCCGGCACGACGACGTGATGCCCTCACCGGGCGCCGAGATGTCGGGGTAGCTCGACAGCTGCCCGCGCTTGCCGCGCGAGCTGAAGTCGCTCACGGGGCCGTTGCGGGTACCGGTGTCCTGGTCGTTGTACGAGGCGACGGACAGGATGCCGGGCGTCGGGTCCTGGCCGGGCGGGTTGGACAGGTTGGCCGAGCCGTCGCCGCCGTCGTTGCCGTTGGCCCAGACGCTGACGACGCCCTCCTTGACGAGCTCGCGCTGGAGCTTGACCGTGGCCGAGTTCGGGTCGAACTCGCCGCCACCGGACGGCCCATAGGAGTTGCTCGTCACCTTGATCGGCGGGCACGTGCTCGCAGCGACGCCGGCGCCGCACGGGGCGCCGTGGTTCTCCAGGACCCAGTTGAGGGCGGAGTCGGCGCCGACGATGAACAGGACCGCGCCGGTGCTGAGGCTGACGAGGCTGGCGCCCGGGGCCGCGCCGTGCATCCTCGTGCCGTCGGAGAGCGTGACGTCGCGACCGGCGACGATGCCGTTGACGTGCATGCCGTGGCCGCCGACCGAGAGCAGGTCGGTGTTCAGGCCGCCCGCGTCGACGGGCTGGCAGGGGAGCACCTCGAGCGGGTCGCAGACCATCTTGAGGTTCTTGACGACGGCCGAGCTGCCGTCGGGGTTGCGCAGGAACGGGTGGCTCGGGTCGACGCCGGAGTCGATGACGGCGACGCTGACGCCTGAGCCGTCGAGGGGCTTGCCGTTGGCGCCGGTCAGGGTGGCGCGCGCCTCCGAGCCGCGCGTCGCGGTGTTCGACGTGGACAGGAACAGCGTGATCGGCTCGTTGCCCTCGACGTAGGTGACGCCGGGCACGGCTCGTACGGCGGCGATCTGGGCCGGCAGGCCGGCTGCGACGACGACGCCGATCTTGTCGAAGCTCTCGCGGACCACGAGGCCCGATGCGGTGGCGGCCCGCCGTGCGGCGGCGACGTCGGTGCCGTGGACGAGGACGGTGGTCGGCTTGAGCGCGGACAGCGCCGACCACTGGCGGGCGAGCCAGGGCGACAGCGGCGCGAGGCCGGTCGAGCTGCTGGCGCGGGTGATGCCGTCGAGCGCCGGGGGCAGGCCGTCGGACGGTGCGGCCGCGCCCGCGGAGACGGCTCCGGTCAGTCCCGAGGCGGCGAGCGCGACGGTGCCGACGCCCACGGCGACGGCGGTGCGGAGGCGGGTTCTGGTCGTGCCGGACATGGTTCCCTCTCTGCCGGTGGCTGCCGCCGACACCGGCGACAGGGTGACCCGACAACGAGGCGCCGCCCGCACAGGTTACGCACGGTAGCCACGGGGCGGACGCTCCAGCGGCCCCGGCGCCCGGACCGGACGGCGCTGCGCCACGGCCTAGAATCGTGCGGTGACCGCGTACCTCGACCATGCCGCGACGACGCCGATGCTGCCCGCGGCGCTCGACGCGATGACCCGTCAGCTCGCGGTCGTCGGCAACCCGTCCTCGCTGCACCGCACCGGGCGCGAGGCGCGCCGGGCCGTCGAGGAGTCGCGCGAGAAGATCGCCCGCGCGCTCGGGGCCCGCCCCTCCGAGGTCGTCTTCACCTCGGGCGGCACCGAGTCGGACAACCTCGCGGTCAAGGGCACGTTCTGGGCCCGGCGCGACGCCGACCCGGCACGCGTCCGGCTCCTCGTCGGGGCCACGGAGCACCACGCCGTCCTCGACTGCGTCGACTTCCTCGTCGCGCACGAGGGCGCCAAAGTCACGTGGCTCGAGTGCTCACCCGAGGGCTTCGTCGAGCCGGCCACGGTGCGCCGCGCCATCGAGCAGGACCCGGGCTCGGTCGCCCTCGTGTCGGTCATGTGGGCCAACAACGAGGTCGGCACCGTCCAGGACGTGCAGGCCCTCGCCGCGGTCGCCCACGAGTTCGGTGTCCCGTTCCACACCGACGCCGTGCAGGCTGCCGGCCACGTGCCCGTCGACTTCGCCGCGAGCGGAGCCGACCTCATGTCGGTGACGGCGCACAAGCTCGGCGGCCCGATCGGCGTCGGTGCCCTCGTCGTGCGCCGCGACGCCACGCTCGTGCCGCTGACCCACGGCGGCGGCCAGGAGCGCCAGGTGCGCTCGGGCACGCTCGACGCCCCGGCGATCGTCGGGTTCGCCACCGCGCTGACCGCGGCGGTGGAGTCGATGGACGCCGAGTCCGCGCGGCTCGTCGCGCTCCGCGACGCCATCGTCGAGCGGGCCATGGAGGTGGCCCCAGACGTCCGGCCCACCGGCTTCTGGGAGCCCGGCGACTCGACGCGTCGGCTGCCGGGCAACGCCCACCTGCTCGTCGCCGGCTGTGACGGCGACTCCCTGCTCTACCTGCTCGACGCCGCCGGCGTCGCCTGCTCGACGGGCTCCGCCTGCCAGGCGGGTGTGCCGCAGCCGAGCCACGTGCTGCTCGCGATGGGCGTCAGCGAGTCCGACGCGCGCGGTGCGCTGCGCCTGACCCTCGGGCACACGTCGACCGAGGCCGACGTCGAGGCGTTCCTCGACGCGCTGCCCGCGGCACTCGAGCGGGCGCGGAGGGCGCGCGAGGTCACCTCGTGAGGGTCGTCGCGGCGATGAGCGGCGGCGTCGACTCGGCGGTCGCCGCCGCCCGGATGCTCGACGCCGGCCACGAGGTCGTCGGCGTCCACCTCGCGCTGAGCCAGAGCGCGGCGACCCTGCGCGAGTCGGCGCGTGGCTGCTGCACCATCGAGGACGCGGGTGATGCCCGACGCGTGGCCGACGTGCTCGGCATCCCCTTCTACGTGTGGGACATGGCGGAGCGGTTCAAGCGCGACGTCGTCGAGGACTTCCGCGCCGAGTACGCGGCCGGCCGCACCCCCAACCCGTGCCTGCGCTGCAACGAGCGGATCAAGTTCGCGGCCCTGCTCGACAAGGCGCTCGCGCTGGGGTTCGAGGCCGTCGCCACCGGGCACTACGCGCGCGTCGTCGAGGTGCCCGACGCGTCGGGCACCCGTGGCGCGGCGGGTGGCGTGCGCCGCGAGCTGCACCGGGCCGTCGACGCCGCCAAGGACCAGAGCTACGTGCTCGGCGTCCTCGACGCCGACCAGCTCGCCCGCTCGTTCTTCCCGCTCGGCGACACGACGAAGCCGGAGATCCGGGCCGAGGCCGCCGAGCGGGGCTTCTACGTCGCGAACAAGCCCGACAGCCATGACATCTGCTTCATCGCCGACGGCGACACCCGCGGCTGGCTGACCCGCGAGCTCGGCGAGGCCTCGGGCGAGATCGTGGACGCCGACGGCACCGTCGTCGGTGAGCACCGGGGCGCCTTCGCGTACACGGTCGGTCAGCGGCGGGGCCTCGCGCTGGGGCGCCCTGCGGCCGATGGGCAGCCGCGCTACGTCGTCGAGGTGCGCCCCGAGACCAACCAGGTGGTCGTCGGCACGGCCGACCTGCTCGGGGTCAACGCGATGACCGGGCAGCACGCGCGCTGGTGCGGTCCGGCGCCCGAGGGGGTCGTGCGCGTCGGGGCCCAGGTGCGGGCGCACGGCGAGGAGTACCCGGCGACGGCGTGGGCCGAGGGTGATCGCGTCGAGGTGCGCCTCGACGAGCGGATCCGCGGCGTCGCGCCCGGCCAGTCGGTCGTGCTCTTCGAGGGCACGCGCGTCGTCGGGTCGGCGACGATCGCCGCCTCCCGCCTCGAGCGCGACCCCGTGGCGTGACGCGCGGGCGGGCTCCGGTCGCGACCTGCGCGGCGGCGCGCGGCCGGCCCGGACTCGCCGCGGTCCTCGACCGGCACGAGATGGCGGTCTCGCTCTAGCCGGCCGAGCGGCTCCACGTGAGCACCCGCGCCGTCGGCTCGAAGCCGAGGCCGCGGTAGATGCGCTGGGGGCCCGGGTAGGCGGCGTCGCCGCGTGGCGTCACCTGTGCGACCCGACCACCGGCGTCGCGCAGCGCGTGCAGGGCCGCGAGGGTCACGGCTGCGGCCAGGCCACGACCGCGATGGTCCGGGAGGCAGCCGACCGGCTCGACGAGCCCGGCGCCGGTCGCCGGGTCGAGCCAGACGAGCGCCGAGGCGACCATGGTCCCTGACGCGTCGAGGACCACGAGGTCGAGGTCGCCGCGGTAGGGCCACGCCGCCATGAGCTGTCCGTAGGACGACGCGTCGACCTGCGAGGGGCCGAGATCGGACCACGCACCGACGTGGACGGCCGCCCGCTCGGCCACCTCGTCGCCCCGGACCGGGCGGAAGGTGTACCCGGGCACGGCGGGGACCGGCCGCAGCGCGTCGAGGTCGAGGACGTGGTGGATGAAGAACGGGGCGTCCGGCTGGGGCTGGAAACCCGCCTCGGCGAGCGCCGACTCGACCGCGGCGTCGCCCTCGACGGCCATCACCGACTGCTCGTCGGCGTCGCTCCACTCCTCGAACCACTCGAGCACCTCGACGGCCACCTCAGGGTGGGCCGGGTCGACCTGCAGCTCGAGCCAGTCGGGCGCCTCGGCCCAGCCGAACCCGACGGCGTGGCCGTCGTCGGCCCACACCGACACGGCCTCGGTCGCATCGAGCGCGAACGGGTCGACGGGCCGGTAGTAGCGGCTCCACGCCAGCTGACCGGGGTGGAACCGGCTCGTCGGCGTCCACGTGCGCGAGCACAGGTCCTGGATGGCGCGCAGGTCGCCGGGGCCGGAGAAGTCGCGTCGCATCACCGCGCCACGCTAGCGCGCTTCCTGACCGCCCCGAGGTGGCGGCGGCGCGTGAGCACCGCGCGGCCTCGGCGCGACCCGCGCGGGCCGGCGAGACGCGTCCGCCTAGGCTGGCGCGGTGACCCTCGCTTCCGGCATCGGCTCCTGGCCAGGCACTTCCGTGCGTGACGCGCTCGCCCAGGTCGGTGAGCTGCTCGAGGGCCAGCTGCCCTACCTGCCCGAGCTTCCGGCCCGCGGTCCGGGTGCCGACATGGTCGGGCGCACCGCCGGCCTGCTCGTCGAGCTGCCGGTCGACCTCCAGCCCGTCGGGTGGCGGCTCGTCGACCGGCCCGGACGCGACGCCGGGCGCACCGCTGCGCTGCTGCGCGAGGACCTCGACGAGCTCGCCGAGGCCTTCGACGGGCACACCGGTCCGCTCAAGGTGCAGGTCGTCGGCCCGTGGACCCTCGCCGCCTCGCTCTGGCTGCCACGCGGGGAGCGGGCCGTCGTCGACGAGGGTGCCTGCCGCGACCTCGTCGAGTCGCTCGCCGAGGGGATCCGCCAGCACGTCGGTGCGGTGCGCCGGCTCGTGCCCGGCGCCGAGGTCGTCGTGCAGGTCGACGAACCGTCGCTGCCCACCGTGCTGGCCGGCCGGCTGCCGACGGCCTCCGGCTTCGGGAGGCTGCCCTCGCTCGACCCGCAGGTCGCCGCGGGCGGCCTGCGCTCGGTCCTCGACGCCGCGGCCGAGGTCGCCGAGGGTCGCACCGTCGTGCACTGCTGTGCCGTGGACCCGCCCCTGCCGCTGCTGCGTGCCGCCGGCGCCACGGCGATCTCGCTCGACACGAGCCTGCTACGCCCCCGCGGCTGGGAGGGCGTTGCCGTCGCCGTCGAGGACGGGGTGACGCTGCACGCCGGGTCCGTGCCCACCGACGGATCCCGGTTGCGCGCCACCGACGTGGCCGACCACGTCGAGACCGCGTGGCGCCGCGTCGGGCTGCCCGTCACCGATCTCACGGGCGTCGTCGTCACCCCGGCCTGCGGTCTGGCCGCCACCACCCCGGACCTCGCCCGTCGCATCCAGCGCACCGCCGTCGACGCGTCCCGCGAGCTCGCCGAGCGGGCCGAGGACTGAGCGAAGGTCAGGCTGACGCGTCGGTCGAGCTGTCGCGTCGGCCGGGGTGACCCGTCGCGCACGAACCTGCACGGGAACGACCGAGGCCGACCACCCCGTGCGGGTGACCGGCCTCGAGCCGTGCTGGACTCAGCGGCGTCTCAGAGCGCCGAGCCCTGGGCCCACGCGCTCGGGCTGAGGTTCCAGTCGGCGTAGCCGTTGCCCATCGTCATCGGGCGGCTCGTGCCGGTCGTCTCGACGACGTCGCCGATGATCGTGTGGTCGTACATCCACTTGCCGTTGGCGTCACTCATGCCGGTGCAGCCGTGGCTGACGTTGCGGTGGCCCTGGTCGGCGACCGACCACGGGGCGGAGTGGAGGAACTCGCCGGAGTTCGTCACCCGCATCGCGTACTTGACCGGGGTGTCGGCGTAGTAGTTCGGGTCGTTCTTCTTCAGGCCGATCGTCTCGGCCTTCATGGTGATGTTCGTCTGCTTGTCCATGATGACCTTGACGCCCGAGCGGGTGATGAAGCCGGGGCGGCCGCCCGTGATCGGGATCCGCTTGGTCCACTTGCCGTTGATGTAGACGTCCATCTGGTCGGTCTTGAGGTTGACCTTGGCGACGAGGGCGCGCCCGATCGTGAAGTCGGACGTGCGCGACATCTGGCCGTACTTTCCGTTGCCGGCCGAGACGCCGTTGAGGTTCGCCTCGACGTGCACCTTGGTGCCCGCCTTCCAGTACGTCTTCGGACGCCAGTGCGCCTCGGTGGAGCTGAGCCAGTACCAGGAGCCCGCCTGCGACGGCTGGGTCGTGACCTTCATGTGCTTCTCGAACTCGGCCTTGTCCTTGACCGGCAGGTCGAACCGCACGACGACGGGCATGCCGATGCCGACCGTGCCGCCGTCACGCGGTGAGACCGCGACGTAGATCTGGTCGTCGAGCGTCAGGTTGGCGGTGCGGAAGGTGCGCGTCGCCTCGGACGTCTTGCCGTCGGCGTCCTTGCCCACGAGGGTGAGGGTGTACTTGACGCCCGGCTCGAGCAGGTCACCAGCGGTCCACGTGCCACCCTCGAGGGTGCCGTCGACGGCGACGCGGTTGCCCTTCTTGCTCGTGTAGGACAGCGACGCCTTGGTCAGGGTGCCCTTCTGGGCCGAGGCCTTGACGCGGGTGTCGACGGCGACGTCGGTGGCCTCGTCGGCGGGCGTCGTCGTGAACGCGACCGGCTCGGTGGTCGGGCTGGGGGCGGCGCTGCTCGTCTGGCCCGGCGCCGAGGTGCCGGACCCTCCCGGGTTCGCGGTGTCCGCGGTGCCGGCCGAGCTGCAGGCGGCCACACCGAGCAGGGTGAGGGCGGCCAGGCCCGAAACGACGACGGAACGGATGTTCGACTTCACGCGTGCTGTACCCCTCGAGAAAGTGCCGGAGTCCCCGGGGCGGAGCGGGGACGGCACGTCGGTAGTGACCCGTCATCAGTGTCGCCGAATCCGGGCAATACTCCAAAACGTACGGCGAGTCCAGCCGCCCGCGTGTCGCGACGGTGCGACGCCGGGTGCGGGTACCCGCTGGTAGTTCTGAGCCGGCTCCCGCGAGACCGCCCGGTCACGGTAGCGGAGCGGGCGCAACGACGCCTCCGGAGATGCGTCGGCACCCCTGGGCGCGCGTCGGCACGCGTCGGCACGCGTCGGCACGCGTCGGCACGCGTCGGCACGCGTCGGCACGCGGCGGCACGCGTCGGGACGCCTCGGGACGCGTCGGCACGCGCGGACGCCTGGCGGTGCCCGCGACCGTGGTCAGGCGTCGGTGCGGGGTCGCACCTCGCGTCGCAGGATCTTGCCGGTGGGGCCCTTGGGCAGTTCGGGCAGCAGCCAGAGCCGCCGCGGGTACTTGTAGGCGGCGAGGCGTTCCTTGACGTAGCCCTGGACGTCCTCGAGCGTCGCCGTCGCACCCGGCCGGAGCACGACGGCCGCGCCGATCTCCTCGCCCATGAGGTCGTCGGGCACGCCGACGACCGCCGCCTCCAGGACGTCCGGGTGCGTGTAGAGCACCTCCTCGACCTCCCGCGGGTACACGTTGAGGCCGCCGCGGATGATCATGTCCTTCTTGCGGTCGACGATCGTGAAGTAGCCCTCGTCGTCGACGGTCGCGAGGTCGCCCGAGCGGAACCAGCCGTCCGGGATGGCCTCCTGCGTGGCATCCGGGCGGTTCCAGTAGCCCTTCATGATGTTCTCGCCGCGGATCGCGATCTCGCCGATCTCGCCCGCCGGGGTGTCGTTGCCCTCGATGTCGACGAGCTTCATCTCGCAGCCGGGGATCGCGCGGCCGATGGTGCCCGGCTTCGTCGGCTTGTCGGGCATGTTGAACGACGCCACGGGCGAGGTCTCGGACAGGCCGTAGCCCTCGAGGATCTGGCAGTGGAACTTCTCCTCGAAGGCCTTCATGACGGCCTCGGGCATGGCCGAGCCGCCGGAGGCGCACGTGCGCAGGCTGCTCGTGTCGGCGTGGTCGGCCTCGGGGTGGTTGAGGATCGCGGCATACATCGTCGGGACGCCCTGGAAGATCGTCACGTGGTCGCGGCCGAGCACCTCGATGGCCTTGGCCGGGTCGAAACGGGGGATGAGCGTGAGCGTGCAGCCGCGCTGGACCGAGGTGTTGAGCCCGCACGTGAGGCCGAAGACGTGGAAGAGTGGCAGGCAGCCCATGATCACGTCGTCCTCGGTGATCTGCATGATGTCGGCGGCCGAGCGTTCGGCGTTGCGGTGCAGGTTGAAGTGGGTGAGCTCGGCTCCCTTGGGCTTGCCGGTCGTTCCGCTCGTGTAGAGGATGACGGCCGTGTCGTCGTCGGCGCGGTCGACGGCCTGGAGCACTGGCTCCGCGGCGGTCTCGGAGGCGTCGAACTGTCCGTCGGCCGGGCCCATCGGGCCACAGACGACCAGACGGGTGCCCGTCTCGGCGGCGGCCTTGCCGGCCTCGTCGGCGAAGTCGGGCCACACGAAGCTGAACCGGGCGCCGCTGTCCTCGTAGAAGTACTGGATCTCGCCCGACTTCAGGAGCGGGTTCATCGGCACGACGATGCCGCCGGCGAGGAGCGTGCCGTAGAAGACGACGGGGTAGGCCGGCACGTTGGGCAGGATGAGCGACACGCGGTCGCCGGGCTCGAGGCCCGCCGCGCGCAGCTGCCCGGCGACGGCCGCAGCAGCGCGGTGCAGGGCGCCCCACGTCACCTCGAGCTGGTCGAGCTTGATCCCGACCTTGTCGGGGACGCGCCCGGCGGTCGCGACGAGGTTGGCGGCGAGGTTGGTCATCGGTGCTCCTTTGCAGCGCTGGCGTGCGGCCATTGTTACCCGTCGGTCCGTTCGTGAACAGGGGTTCGTCGTCGGCTGTGGGCGGTCTCTCGCCCCCGTCCGCCGGACGGGCTCCGGTGGCGGTGCGCGGCGGGGCGATTCGCGGCGTGCCGTGGCCGCTGCGGTGTCCGACCCGGCTGGCAGGATGGGCGGGTGAGCGAGACCACCGGAAAGGCCGCCGGCGCGACGCCGGTCACCGACGACGTCCCCACCGCGGTCCACCAGGAGTGGGCCGAGCTCGCCGAACAGGCCTCAGCGGCTCAGTTCGCCTACCACGTCAAGGACGCGCCGACGATCAGCGACGGCGAGTACGACGCGATCATCCGGCGGCTCAACGCGATCGAGGAGCAGCACCCGTCGCTGCGCACGCCCGAAAGCCCTACGCAGAATGTCGGCGGGGCCTCGTTCGCGACCGGCTTCGAGACCGTCGACCACGTCGAGCGGATGCTCAGCCTCGACAACGCGTTCTCGTTCGAGGAGCTGCACACGTGGGCCGAGCGCGTCGAGCGCGAGGTCGGCAGCGGCGCCCACTACCTGACCGAGCTGAAGATCGACGGCCTCGCCATCAACCTGCTCTACGAGAAGGGCCGGCTCGTCCGGGCGCTGACCCGCGGCGACGGCCGCACGGGCGAGGACGTCACCAACAACGTGCGCACCATCGACGGCATCCCCGAGCGCCTCGCCGGCGACGACGTGCCCGAGCTCGTCGAGATCCGCGGTGAGGTCTTCTTCCCGACCGCGGCCTTCGCCGACCTCAACGCCTCGCTCGTGGAGGCCGGCAAGGCGCCGTTCGCCAACCCGCGCAACGCGGCGGCCGGCTCGCTGCGCCAGAAGGACCCGAAGGTCACGGCGACGCGTCCGCTGCGGATGCTCGTGCACGGCATCGGGGCGCGTCGGGGCTTCGACGTCGAGCGGCAGAGCGAGGCCTACGACCGTCTGCGCGGCTGGGGCCTGCCGACCTCCGACGAGGTGCGCGTGCTCGACGACATCGCGGCCGTGCAGAAGTTCGTCACCTACCACGGCGAGCACCGGCACGACCGCTCCCACGAGATCGACGGCATCGTCGTCAAGGTCGACGAGGTGCCGCTGCAGCGTCAGCTCGGGGCCACCTCGCGGGCGCCGCGCTGGGCCATCGCCTTCAAGTACCCGCCCGAGGAGGTCAACACCCGGCTCCTCGACATCCGGGTCAACGTCGGACGCACCGGGCGCGTCACGCCGTACGGCGTCATGCAGCCCGTCGTCGTCGCCGGCTCGACCGTCGAGCAGGCGACGCTGCACAACGCCTACGAGGTCGAGCGCAAGGGCGTCCTCATCGGTGACACCGTCGTGCTGCGCAAGGCCGGCGACGTCATCCCCGAGATCGTCGGGCCGGTCGTCGACCTGCGCGACGGATCCGAGCGGGCGTTCGTCATGCCGACGGAGTGCCCGTCGTGCGGCACCCCGCTCGCGCCCGAGAGGGAGGGCGACAAGGACATCCGCTGCCCCAACTCCCGGGCGTGCCCGAGCCAGCTGCGCGAGCGCGTCTTCGGCCTGGCCTCGCGCGGGGGTCTCGACATCGAGGCGCTCGGGTGGGAGGCCTCGATCGCCCTGACCGACCCGGAGTTCGACCGGCCCGACGAGGCCGACGCCGACGGCGTGCCGCGCTCGGAGCCCGTGCTGCCGGGGGAAGCGGGCCTGTTCGACCTGAGGCCCGAGGACCTGAGCGAGGTCACGGTGTGGCGTCGCCGCAAGGTCAAGGGTGTGCCCGGGCCGTGGCAGCAGGAGCTCTACTTCTTCACCAAGCCCACGGCCAAGACGCCCTCGAAGCCGCGCGCCAACACCGAGGTCCTCTTCGCCGAGCTCGAGAAGGCCAAGACGCAGCCGCTGTGGCGGGTGATCGTCGCCCTGTCGATCCGGCACGTCGGGCCCACGGCGGCGCGGGCGCTCGCGTCTCACTTCCGGTCGATGGACGCCGTCCGCGCGGCCTCGCGTGAGGAGCTCGCCGAGGTCGAGGGTGTGGGCGGCGTCATCGCCGACGCCGTCATCGACTGGTTCGGCGTCGACTGGCACCGCGAGATCGTCGACCGGTGGGCGGCCGCCGGGGTGCGGATGGAGGACGAGGTCGACGCGTCGGTCGAGCGCACGCTGGAGGGCAAGACGGTCGTGGTGACCGGCTCGCTCGACGGCTTCTCGCGCGACGAGACGAAAGAGGCCATCATCAGCCGCGGCGGCAAGGCGTCGGGCTCGGTGTCGAAGAAGACCGACTACGTCGTCATCGGGGCGAACGCCGGGACCAAGGCCGCCAAGGCCGAGGAGCTCGGGCTGACGATCCTCGACGAAGACGGCTTCCGCCGCCTCCTGGAGACCGGCTCGGCCGACTGACGCGCACACGGTCGTCGCGTGTCGAGGCGGCGCCTCCGGCCCGTGGACACCGCTTGGGTCGCCGCCGGCTGCGGCGGGTCAGGGGTTTGCGGTGGTGGTCTGGATCGACCAACAGCCTTGCCGGTCAACCGAATTCGCCTGTAGGTAAGTCTGGTCATTGACGCCCGAAAGGCGTAGAATCGAACGCATGTTCGACAAAGCGCTGCGTACGGCGAAGGGGCTCGAGTCCCTCGTCGATGCGTTGCGCGCCGTCGACGGCGGGGGCAGCGACTCCGACCGCGTCGACCAGCTCGCGGCGCTCGAGCGCGTCAAGGCCGCCGTGGCGGCCGCACAGGCGCGTGTGACGGTTGCCTTCGTCGAGTCTCAGGCAGAGGTCGCGCAGCAGTGGCGCGAGCGGGCCCGGGAGTGCTCCGCGGCAGGCGATTTCGAAGGATGGCGCGCCGCGCGCGACGAGGCGCGCCTCGCCTCGGTCTCCCCGAATGCCGCCGAGGACGGGGCGGCCGCCACGCGTCGGGCGCGGCGTGGCGTGCGGCGAGAGTCGCTCCGGAGCGTGGCCGGTCAGGTGGCTTTGGCGCGTCGGGAGTCGCCGGCGCGCGGCAGCCACCACGTCCGTCTCGCGCTGCGGCTGCTCCGCGAGATGCCGGAGACGTTCGCGGCGCTCGAGCGCGGTGACCTCAGCGAGTGGCGGGCCTGGATCGTCGCTCGCGAGACCGAGGGCCTCGACGAGGACCAGCGTCGTCAGGTCGACGCCGAGGTCGCGGGGCGGCTCGGCGACGAGCTCGGCTCACTCGGCGACCGTGAGCTCGCACGTCGTGTCCGGGCCGCTGCCTACGTGGTCGAGCCGGCCTCGGTGCTCGCGAGAAGCGCTCGGGCACAGGCTGATCGACGGGTCACGATCCGTCCTGCCCCCGACACCATGGCCTACGTGACGGCTCTGCAGCCCGTGGCCCAGGCCGTCGCCACCCACGCGGCGCTGACCGTAGCCGCCGGCTCGGCCCGCGCGGCCGGCGACGACCGGACCAAGGGGCAGGTCATGGCCGACGAGCTCGTGGTCCGGGTCACCGGGCAGGGGCGCGCCGAGGACGTCTCCGTGGAGGTGCAGCTCGTCATGACCGACCGCGCCCTGTTCTGGGGCGACGACGTGCCAGGGCGGCTGCCGGGGTACGGCGCGGTCCCGGCCGCGTGGGCGCGCCGCCTGCTGGCCGGCGACGCCGGTTCGGACCGGTTCGACCCGCGACCGGATGCGAGGCGGTCGCGGATCTGGCTGCGACGGCTCTACGCCGACCCGAGCGCCTCCGAGCTCGTCGCCATGGAATCCGCGCGCCGCACCTTCGACGGCGGCCTGCGCCGCTTCCTCGTCGCCCGCGACGGAGGCGTCTGCCGAACGCCGTGGTGCGACGCCCCGATCCGCCACCTCGACCACGTCGAGGACCATGCGTCGGGCGGCGCGACGAGCGCCGGCAACGGCCAGGGCCTCTGCGTCCGGTGCAACCACACCAAGCAGCTGCCGGGATGGAGAGCCGTCGCCGACCCGACCGCTGGTCAGCGCGCCGGACCCCACCGCGTCGTCACCACGACGCCGACCGGGCACAGGTACGAGTCGCTGGCGCCCCCGCTCGTCCCGGGTCATGTGCGCGACCTCTGCAGTCCTCTCGAGCGTCACCTCGAGGTCCTCCTCCTCGACGCCGCCTGACCCGAGTCCTGCGTACCTGCAAGGGTGGAGGCATGGAGTTCTTCTGCTACCACCGCGACCGCCACGGCTCGACGTCGCTCCGGGCGCGGATGGTGGAGCTGCACTGGTCGTACATGGACCGGTTCGCCGACACGATGATCGCCCGGGGTCCGACGTTCGCGCCCGACGGGACGCTCACCGGCAGCGTGCACATCCTCGACCTGCCTGACACCGCAGCGGCGCGGGCCTTCGCCTTCGAGGAGCCCGGATGGCAGGCGGGTGCCTATCGCGACGTGCTGCTGCGCCGCTGGCGCAACGCATCGGGCCGGACCATGTGGGAGTTCGACAGCGGGCGCCTCGACGATGCACCGGACGGTCCGAGATACCTCGTCCTCGGCTTCGCCGAGCCCTCGAACGCTGCGCCACCGATGGCGGACGGCGCCGAGGTCATCGTGGGCGGACCGCTGCTGTCCGACGACGGTTCCACCGCCGTGGGCGCGGCCGTACTGCTCGAGGCGCCCGACGCCGACCTGGCGCGGGCGGTCCTGGCCGACCCGGCGTTCGTCGCCGTCGAGGTCCACGCATGGAGGGCCGGCGGCCGCCCCTCGTGAGGCGGCAACCTGTGCCGGGGCCGACTGAACGTCCTCCCGGGCCGAGGGGGTCCCAGCACCGTCGAGGTGGGCCCAGCCGCATGTGTGCCCGACCCACAGAACCGGGCGAGGTGTGTGGGTGCCCACCGTCCTTTCGCTCTTCGGCCCTCCTAGGCTTTCCCGCAGCCTCCCCGGTCCCGACGCCGGGTCCGAAGTCCGGGAGGCGCCACCGTCGGCGACCGGCCGACAGCCGGCTCACCGCAGCGCGACGCACGAGGAGGTGCAGGTCTTGACGGGTACCCCGTTGCTCGAGACCAGGGCCCTGACCAAGGAGTTCCGAGGGTTCACGGCGGTCTCCGGCGTCGACCTCTCGGTCGCGCAGGGCACGGTCCACGCGCTCGTCGGGCCGAACGGCGCCGGCAAGACGACCCTGTTCAACCTGCTCACCGGCTTCCTCACCCCGACGTCCGGCACCGTCGTCTTCGACGGCCAGGACGTCACCGGCAAGGCCCCGGAGCAGATCGCACCGCTCGGCATCGCCCGCTCCTTCCAGATCACTAGCCTCTTCGAGCAGATGACGCTGCGTGAGCACCTCGAGCTCGCACTCGCCAGCCCGACCGGCCTGGGCAAGCAGTGGTGGCGCTCGGTCAAGCGGTTGGCCACCTTCGGCGACCGTGCGATGGACCTGCTCGAGCAGGTCGGCCTCGCCGACCGCGCCGGCGCTCCCGCCGCCTCGCTCGCCTACGGCCAGAAGCGCGCCCTCGAGCTCGCCATCGCCCTCGCCCTCGACCCCAAGCTGCTCCTGCTCGACGAGCCCACCGCCGGCATGGGCATCGAGGACGTCGACCGGACCATCGCGCTCGTCAAGACCCTCGCGGTCGGGCGCACCGTGGTGTTCGTCGACCACAACATGCACGTCGTCGGTTCCCTGGCCGACCGCGTCACGGTGCTCCAGGCGGGCCAGGTGCTCGCCGAGGGGCCCTACGACGAGGTCCGGGCCGACGAGCGCGTCATCTCGGCCTACCTCGGAGCGTCCCATGAGTGAGCCCGCCACGACCGACGCCGCCCGCGCGTCCGTCGCCACCACCGACCGCACCCACTCCTCCCGCGATGCCGCCGCGCACGTGCTCGATGTCGCCGGCCTCTCGGCCTGGTACGGCGAGGCCCGCGTCCTGCGCGAGGTCTCGGTCGGCGTCGGTGCCGGTGAGGTCGTCACCCTCGTCGGGCGCAACGGCGCCGGCAAGACGACGCTGCTGCGCTCGGTCATGGGGCTGCACCGGCACGTCGAGGGCACCGTCACCTTCGACGGTGCCGACGTGACGAAGCGCTCCGCCGACGCGCGGGCCAGGGCCGGCCTCGGTTGGGTGCCCGACGACCGCGGCATCTACGCGAGCCTCACCGTCGCCGAGAACCTCCTCCTGCCGCCCGTGGTCCACCCCGACGCATGGTCCCTCGAGAAGGTCTACGAGTTCTTCCCCGTCCTGCACGAACGGCGCGACTTCCCCGGCACGCGGCTGTCGGGTGGCGAGCAGCAGATGCTCGCCATGGCCCGGGTGCTGCGGATGGGGTCGCGCCTGCTGCTGCTCGACGAGCCGAGCGAGGGTCTGGCCCCCGTCATCGTCCAGCGCATCGGCGAGATCATCCGCGAGATCAAGGGCCAGGGCGTCGGTGTCCTCCTCGTCGAGCAGAACGTCAAGTTCGCCTCGACCGTCGCCGACCGGCACTACCTGCTCGCCCAGGGACAGGTCGTCGAGCACCTCGACAACGACGAGTTCCGCTCCCGCGAGAGCGAGCTGCTCACCCACCTCGGGATGTAACCCACGTTGGCCGCCCCCGGCCGGGCCGGCCGACGGCAGCGTCATCCGCATCACCCCGCGTCACCCCGGTTCCACCGGCGCACCCGCGCACCACCACGCACACGCACCACACACATCCGACACGACACATCCGACGTCACCCCAGGAGGGGACATGCGTAGCAGGAAGATCCACGCATCGCTGGCCGTGGCCGCCACGGCCTCGCTCGCGCTCGCCGCGTGCGGGCAGGGCGGCCCCCAGTCGGGCGGCTCGAGCAAGCTGACCGACGACAAGGTCGTCATCGGTCTGCTCAACGACCAGTCCGGCGTCTACAAGGACCTCTCCGGCCCCAACTCCAAGGTCGCCATCCAGATGGCCATCGACGACTACAAGGCCAAGTACGGCGACAAGGCCGTCGCCAAGGACATCGAGATCGTCACGGCCGACCACCAGAACAAGGCCGACGTCGCCAACTCGAAGGCCCAGGAGATGTACGACCGCCAGAAGGCCGACATCATCCTGGACGTGCCGAACTCCGCGGCCGCGCTCGCCGTCGCCACCCAGGCGAAGAACAAGAAGAAGCTCTACATCAACATCGGCGCCGGCACGACGAAGCTCACGGGCGAGAGCTGCAACAAGTACACGTTCCACTGGGCCTACAACACCGCGGCCCTCGCCCGCGGCACCGCCGCCACCATCACCAAGGCCGGCGGCACGTCGTGGAACATCGTGTACCCCGACTACGCCTTCGGCCAGGACATGAACAAGTCCTTCACCAAGGAGATCCAGGGCGCCGGCGGCACGGTCGGGCAGTCGATCGCCTCGCCGTTCCCGAGCGACAACTTCGCGACGTTCATCACCAAGGCCGGCGAGGGCAACCCGAAGGTCATCGGGTCGATGCACGCCGGTGGAGACCTCATCAACTTCGTCAAGCAGTTCAACCAGAGCCCCCTCAAGGGCAAGGTGCAGCTGGCCGTCGGCCTCATGTTCATCACCGACATCCACTCGCTCGGTGTCGACCAGTTCGCGGGCACGCAGTTCACCGACGCCTGGTACTGGAACTTCGACGCCCAGAACAAGAAGTGGGCCGACCGCTTCAAGGAGAAGACGAACACGCGTCCGTCCTTCGCCCACGCCGCGAACTACTCGGCCGCGATGAACTACCTCGAGGCGGTCCAGGAGGCCGGCACCGACGACGCCGACGCCGTGGTCGCCAAGCTCGAGGGCAAGAAGATCAACGACGTGTTCCTCCGCAACGGCGAGGTGCGCAAGGCCGACCACGCCGTCATCCACGACATGTACCTGGCGAAGGTCAAGAGCTCGGCGCCGGAGGAGTGGGACTACGAGGACATCGTCAAGACGATCCCCGCGGCCGAGGCCTACGGCCCCGCCAACCCCGACTGCAAGATGGGCTGACCGGGTTCCTGTGCCGTCCGGTGCGCACACTCGCGCGCCGGACGGCCACCCCGGTCGCCACGCCACACCCACCGTCCACCGAACGTCCCAGGTCCCTCGGGCCTGCGCGACGAACGCGAACGAGTCTGTGACATGAGCGAATTCATCCAGTACACCCTGCAAGGCCTCGCGGCGGGCGGCTTCTATGCCCTGTCGGCCCTCGGCCTCGCGGTGATCTTCGGCGTCCTCGGCGTCGTCAACTTCTCGCACGGCGCCTGCTACATGCTCGGAGCCGTCATCTCCGCGGTGCTCCTCGCCGAGCTGCACGTCGGGTTCTGGGTGGCGCTCGCCGTCGTCCCCGTGCTGATGTTCCTCTTCGGCGTCCTCATGGAGCGGCTCCTCGTGCGCTGGCTCCTCGCCCTCGACCCGCTCTACAACTTCCTGCTCACCTTCGGCCTGACGCTGATCCTCGTCGAGGCCGTCAAGCAGCGGTACGGCGTCTCGGGCCTTCCGTACGAGATCCCCGCGGGGCTCGGCGGCCAGGTGACGATCGGCAGCGTCAACCTGTCGGTCTACGCGATCTTCGCCTGCGTCTTCAGCGTCGTCGTGTGCGTGGCCGTCGGCCTGCTGCTGACGCGAACGCGCATCGGCATGATCGTGCGCGCGGCCACGGAGGATGCCGAGCGGACGCGTGCCCTCGGCATCAACGTCGGCCGTTTCGTCACGCCGGTGTTCGGCTTCGGCATCGCCCTCGCCGGGCTCGCCGGCGTCCTCGCGGCGCCGACGCGCGCCATCACCGCCGAGATGGGCAGCAACTTCATCATCATCCTGTTCGCCGTCGTCGTCATCGGCGGCCTCGGCTCGATCCTCGGCGCTGTCGTCGGCGGCTTCCTCGTGGGGCTCGTCGAGGCCTACGGCGTCGCCTACCGACCCGAGCTCGCCCAGATCGTCATCTTCGTCCTCATGGCGGTCGTCGTCCTCGTCCGGCCCTCGGGGCTCTTCGGACGGGAGGAGGTCGCATGAGCACCCAGCTGACCGGCAAGGTCGACGTCGACCTCGCCCAGCCCTCGATCCTGTCGCGCCGCAGCCCGGTCCGCTACGTGCTGCTCCTCGCGGGCCTCGCTGTCCTCGTCCTGCTGCCGTACTGGGTCTACCCGCCCGTCGCGATGGACATCCTCTGCTGGGGCCTCTTCGCGATCAGCGTCGACCTGCTCCTCGGCTTCACCGGCCTGCTCAGCTTCGGGCACGCCGCGTTCTGGGGCGGATCGGCCTACTGCACCGGCCTCATCGCGATCCACTGGGGCGTGCCGTTCCCCGTCGCCGTCATCGGGGGAGCGGTGTTCTCGATGCTCATCGCCTGGCCGATCGGGTACCTGTCGGTGCGCCGCACCGGCATCTACTTCGCGATGGTGACGCTCGCCTTCGCGCAGATGCTCTACTTCATCGCCAACCAGGCGCGCTCGCTCACCGGCGGTGAGAACGGCCTGCAGGGCATCCCGCGGAACTTCTTCGGCATCGAGCTGGTCGAGACCGACTCGTTCTACTTCTACTACGCGGGCGCCGCGATGATCGTCGTCGGCCTGCTCCTGGCCTGGCGAGTCGTCAACTCCCCGTTCGGACGCGTCCTGACGGCCGTGCGCGACAACCCGGCGCGGGCGCGAGCCCTCGGCTACGACGTCGAGGTCTACAAGATCAAGGCGTTCGTCATCTCGGCCGGCCTCGCAGGCCTCGCCGGCGGCGTCTTCGCGATCAGCCACCAGTTCGCCTCGCTCCAGGAGCTGATGTGGACGACGTCGGGCAAGGTCGTGCTCATCACCGTCCTGGGCGGCATCGGCACGCTCTGGGGAGGCCTCGTCGGGGCCGCGATCGTCGTCGTCCTCGAGGACTACCTCGCGAGCTCGGGCTTCGAGGGGATCGGCCTCATCACCGGCACGATCTTCGTCGTCATCGTCCTGCTCTTCCGCCACGGCGTGTGGGGCACGGCGCGCAACCTCGTGCGCACCTACGTCCTCGACCGGCGCCGCGCCCGCCGGGACTGAGCTTCTCCGCCGGGCCTCCGCGGAGGCCCGGCGGCGCTCGTCAGCGTCCGTCAGCGTCGGCGTCGGTGCCGGTCAGGCGTCGAGCAGGCCGCGCAGGGTGCGGCGGACGACCTCCGGGAACACCTGCTCGGGGTCGGTCGGCCCCTCGGGACGCAGGGCAGCCAGCCGGGGGTGCCCACCCCGGGCCACGACGCGGCCGACGTAGGCGGCCTGCCTCTGGGCGCGCGCGGGGTCGGTGCCGTAGCCGGTGCGAGCGAAGGCGCCGAGGAGTGCGTTGGTCACCGCGAACGCCACGAGCTTCTCGCTGTCCGGGGCGGGGTGGTCGGCGAGCGCGGCCAGCCAGCGTTCGGTCAGGGCCAGCCCGTGGGGTCCCGGGACCGGGGGCGCGACGATGTCACCGAGCCACGGGTGGCGCCGGTGGATCGCGAGCCCCTGCTCCGCGAGCTGGGCGAGGTCGTCGAGCCAGCCGCCCGTCGACGGTTGCAGGTCGTACTCTCCCGCGACGCGGTCGACCATGAGGTCGACGAGCTCGTCACGACCGGTGACATGGCGGTAGAGCGACCCAGCGGCAGTGCCCAGGGACGAGGCGACGCTGCGCATCGTGACGGCCGCGAGACCGTGCTCGTCCCCGATGCGTACGGCCGCGTCGGTGATGGCGGCCCGGGTGTGCCGCGCCGGGCGCCCGACGGCGGACTGCTCCGGACGCAACCAGATGACGTCGTCGTCCACGGCACCGACTCTCATCGGTGGCGCTGCGCCGCGCCGTCGAGCTCGCGGAGCCACTCGCGAAGCGGCGCGCTGCCGTCCTCATCGGCGAGGGCACGGGCGACGCGTGCCGCGCCGTCGCGCAGGTCGGTGGAGGAGGCGGCCTCGTAGACCCGCGCGGCGAGGGCCTGCGAGGTCAGGCGCTTCATCGGCACCAGTGCGGTGCCGGCGGACAGGGCGCCCAGACGACGCGCCCAGAACGGCTGGTCGGTGTGCATCGGCACCGGCACCGACGCGACGCCTGCTCGCAGCGCCGCCGACGTGACGCCGGCGCCCGCCTGGTGCACGACCGCCGCGGCCTGCGGCAGCAGCCACTCGTGGGGCACGTCGCCGGCGTGGGCCACGCGGTCGGTCCCGAGCTCGGCGGCAAGGCGCCCGGCGACGCCTGCGAGCGCGTCGCCCTGCAGGATGACGCGGTGCCGTCCCGGCCGGAAGGCGGCCTCGACCTGCGCCGCCGTGCCGGTACCGGGCGGCAGGCTGCCGAGGGTGACCACGACCGGAGCAGGGCCGGCGTCGAGGAACGCCGCCAGGGCGGCCGGTGGCTGCCAGTCGGCGGGGGCGGGGTACCACCAGAAGCCGTCGAGCACGAGGCGCTCCGACCAGTCGTCGGGGCGAGGGAGGACCGCCGGGCTGACGCCGTGGTGCACGGGCAGCCCGTCGCGGCGGCGCCGGCGCTGGGCGGCAGCCCGGCTCTCGGGCGGGAGGCCCACCTCCGACCGCACCCGGGCGCAGGCCGGGTCGTACGGCGTCCGGACCCGCTCGGCCAGACGGCCGGCCAGGCGGTTGCCCAGCCTGCCGAGGTCGCGAGCGCTGGCGATCATCGGTGGGTAGGCGCCGCTCGGCTCGGCGGGCTGGAGCAGAGCGGCCGCGGACGGCACCCCGAGGTGCTCGGCGATGTCGTGGCCGTAGGGGGAGATCGCGTTGGTGAGCACGACGTCGAACGGTCGGTCGGGGTCGAGGGCCGCGAGAGCCGACGTCGCCGACGCGTCCATGTAGCGACGCAGCGCGTCGAGGTAGGCACGCACGCCCGACTCGTCGCCCGGGGGAGTCATGGACGCATCGATCGGCACGTGGGTGCACCCGACCTCGGTGACGAGCGAGGCGTGCTCGGCACCGGCCACGACCGTGACCTCGTGCCCGTCGCTGACGAACGCCCGGCCGAGGCCGGCGGCGGGGGCGACGTCGCCCCGGGTGCCGGGGGCGAGCGAGAGGATCCTCATGGCGACTCCTTTGCGAACAGTGTTAGCAAAGGAAGCGTAGCGCGGCGCCCCGCCCTGCCGAAACCGCAGGTCAGTGGGCGCCGAGGGTGAGCAGGCGGCGCACGACGCGGCCGACGACGAGCCAGGCGATGGCGCCGAGGCCCCAGTTGACGACGGCGTTCTTGACGACCGCACCCTCACCGGTGAACTGCTTGACGCCGGTGTCGCGGCCGAAGACGCCGAGGTCGAGCACGTCGGCGGCCTTGAGCACCCACTCGACGAGGGCGTTGCGGGTGTTCGCGTCGGCGACGACGAGCGCGACACCCAGCAGGAGCACACCGGCCGCCACCAGCGCGGCGGTCCACACGAGCCTGGCGAGGCCCGACCGGGCGTGGTCGAAGCCGCGGCGACCGGCCCCGGCGGCCGAGCGTAGGGCGGAGCCGACACCGCCCTCGCGGGAGGCGTCGCCCTGCTCCTTGCGCAGCCGGCGCACGTGCGCCCGCGTCCGCGCCGGGCGGGGTGCGGCCGCCGGAGCCCTGTCGGCGGCGGGCGTGCCGGTCGATCCCGCCTGGGGCGCGTCGGTGGTCGGGGGGATGGACGCGTCACGCGTCGTCGGGGTGGACGCGTCGGTCGTCGTGGGGGTGGACGCCTCCACGGCCGGGGGAACGGACGCGGGGGCCGCGTCGAGGGTGGAGGTGCTGGTCGGACTCGTCATCGGGTCTCCTCGGGTACCGGTCTGCCTGCTGACAACGAGGCACCCCGGCCCGAGGACACGGCCGGAGCGGCACGGGCCCGTCGTGCCCCGTCACAGGCGCCCGGGACGCGTGCCCGGCGCACCACGCCCGACCCATAGACTGGCCCGCATGTCCTCCCTGTCCCGCGACGACGTAGCCCACCTCGCCGGCCTCGCCCGGATCGAGCTGTCCGAGGCCGAGCTCGACCGGATGGTCGGCGAGCTCTCGGTGATCCTCGAGTCCGTGGCCAAGGTGCAGCAGGCGCCGACCGACGGCGTCGCCCCGATGTCGCACCCGATGCCGCTGACGAACGTCACGCGTCCCGACGTCGTGCGTCCGAGTCTCACGCCGCAGGAGGCCCTTTCCGGCGCGCCCCAGTCCGAGCACCAGCGCTTCTCGGTGCCCCGCATCCTCGACGAGGACTGACCAGCCCCGACGCCCGAGGTCCGGCGCGCCCCGTGCGCCGCCGGGCCCCGCGTCCCCCGACCACTCCACCCGCAGCGACGACGAAGGCACTGACGTGACCGACCTGCCATCCGACCTGACCCGCGCCACCGCGTCCGCGCTGGCCGAGGCCCTCGCGGCCTCCACGATCTCCTCCGAGGAGGTCACCCGTGCCCACCTCGACCGCATCGCGGCCGTCGACGAGCAGGTGCACTCCTACCTGCACGTCGACGCCGACGGAGCCCTCGAGCAGGCCCGCGCCGTCGACGCGCGCCGCGCCGCGGGTGAGCCCCTCGGTGCGCTCGCCGGCGTGCCCATCGCCGTCAAGGACGTCATGACGACCAAGGGCCTGCCGACGACGTGCGGCAGCAAGATCCTCGAGGGCTGGGTGCCCCCGTACGACGCCACCGTCGTGACGAAGCTGCGCGCGGCCGGCCTGCCGATCCTCGGCAAGACGAACATGGACGAGTTCGCGATGGGCTCCTCGACCGAGCACTCGGCGTACGGGCCCTCACGCAACCCGTGGGACCTCGACCGGATCCCCGGTGGCTCGGGCGGCGGCTCGAGCTCGGTCATCGCCTCGTTCCAGGCGCCGCTCGCGACCGGAACCGACACCGGTGGCTCGATCCGCCAGCCGGCGGCCGTCACCGGCACCGTCGGCACCAAGCCGACCTACGGCGGTGTCTCGCGCTACGGCCTCGTGGCCCTCGCCAGCTCGCTCGACCAGGCCGGCCCGTGCGCGCGCACCGTCCTCGACACCGCCCTGCTGCACGCCGTCATGGGCGGGCACGACCCGATGGACTCGACCTCCATCGACGCGCCGGTGCCGCCGGTCGTCGAGGCCGCGCGCCGCGCCGACGTCAGCGGCATGCGCATCGGCGTCGTCAAGGAGCTCGGCGGGGAGGGCTACCAGCCCGGCGTCCGCGCGCGCTTCGACGAGTCGGTCCGCCTCCTCGAGGAGCTCGGTGCCGAGGTCGTCGAGGTCAGCTGCCCGAACTTCGAGTACGCCCTCGCCGCGTACTACCTCATCCTGCCGAGCGAGGCGTCGAGCAACCTCGCGAAGTTCGACGCCATGCGCTACGGCCTGCGCGTCGGGCCGAGCGACGTGCCCGACCCGAGCGCCGAGCAGGTCATGGCCGCGACGCGTGACGCCGGCTTCGGCCCGGAGGTCAAGCGCCGCATCATCCTCGGCACCTACGCCCTGAGCTCGGGCTACTACGACGCGTACTACGGCTCGGCGCAGAAGGTCCGCGCCCTCATCGCGCAGGACTTCAACCGCGCGTTCGAGTCGGTCGACGTCCTGGTCAGCCCGACCGCGCCGACGACGGCCTTCCGCCTCGGCGACAAGCTCGAGGACCCGATGGCCATGTATCTCAACGACATCGCCACGATCCCGGCCAACCTCGCCGGCGTGCCCGGGATGTCGCTGCCCTCCGGCATCGCCGATGAGGACGGCCTGCCGGTCGGCATCCAGGTGCTCGCTCCCGCCACGAAGGACGAGCGCCTCTACACCGTCGGCGCGGCCCTCGAGGCGGCCCTGGTCTCGCGCTGGGGCGGCCCGATCCTCGACCGTGCCCCCGAGCTGGGCGCCTCCGCCGTGAAGGGAGCCTGACGATGACGACCACCACCGACGCCGTCCTCGACTACGACGAGGCCCTCGAGCGCTTCGACCCCGTCATGGGTCTCGAGGTGCACGTCGAGCTGCACACGGCGACGAAGATGTTCTGCGGCTGCCCCACCGAGTTCGGCGCCGAGCCCAACTCGCAGGTCTGCCCGGTGTGCCTCGGCCTGCCCGGCGCCCTGCCGGTCGTCAACGAGAAGGCCGTCGAGTCGGCCATCCGCATCGGTCTCGCGCTCAACTGCGACATCGCGGCCTGGTGCCGGTTCGCCCGGAAGAACTACTTCTACCCGGACATGCCGAAGAACTTCCAGACCTCCCAGTACGACGAGCCGATCGCCTACAACGGCCACCTCGACGTCGAGCTCGAGGACGGCACGGTCTACCGCGTCGAGATCGAGCGCGCCCACATGGAGGAGGACACCGGCAAGTCGCTGCACGTCGGCGGCTCGACCGGCCGCATCCACGGCGCGACGCACAGCCTCGTCGACTACAACCGTGCCGGCATCCCGCTCATCGAGATCGTCACCAAGCCGATGACCGGTGCGGGGGAGCGGGCGCCCGAGGTGGCGCGCTCCTACGTGTCGGCGCTGCGCGACCTCCTGCGCGCCCTCGACGTCAGCGACGTCAAGATGGAGCAGGGCTCGATGCGCTGCGACGCCAACGTGTCGCTGCGCCCCAAGGTCGGCGACCCGACGTCGCCCGAGCAGGCGGCGGTGCCGCTCGGCACGCGCACCGAGACGAAGAACGTCAACTCGCTGCGCTCGGTCGAGCGGGCCGTACGCTACGAGATCTCGCGGCACGCCGCGATCCTGTCCGGGGGTGGCTCGATCCTGCAGGAGACCCGCCACTGGCACGAGGACACCGGCATCACGACGTCGGGCCGAGAGAAGTCCGACGCCGAGGACTACCGCTACTTCCCGGAGCCCGACCTCGTGCCGGTCGCTCCGCCGGCCGAGTGGGTCGAGCAGCTGCGCGGCACGCTGCCGGAGAACCCGGCGGCTCGCCGCAAGCGGCTCCAGTCCGACTGGGGCTACAGCGATCTCGAGATGCGTGACGTGCTCAACGCGGGCGCTGTCGAGCTCATCGAGGAGACCGTCGCCGCGGGTGCGACCCCGGCGGCGGCGCGCAAGTGGTGGCTCGGTGAGCCGTCGCGTCGGGCGAACTCCGAGGCCCAGGACCTCGTCACCTACGCCGCGTCGATCGGCCTGACGCCGGCGCACGTCGCCGAGCTCGACGGCCTCGTCACCTCGGGTCGGCTCAACGACTCGATGGCCCGCCAGGTGCTCGACGGCGTCCTCGCCGGCGAGGGCAGCCCGACCGCCGTGGCCGACGCCCGCGGGCTCGAGCTCGTGCAGGACGACAGCGCCCTCGAGGCAGCCGTCGACACCGTCATCGCGGCCAACGCCGATGTCGCCGAGAAGGTCCGCGGCGGCAAGGTGCAGGCCGCCGGCGCGCTCATCGGGCAGGTCATGAAGGAGATGAAGGGGCAGGCGGACGCCGGCAAGGCCCGCGCCCTCATCCTCGCCAAGCTCGGCCAGGGCTGACCCCCGCCCCGCCCGACCCCGCCCGACCCCGCCCAACCCAACCGTCGAGAGGCCACGAATGGTGGCCCTGCTGACGTCGAGAGGCCACGTCTCGTCACGAAACGTGGCCTCTCGACGTCTTCACCACCGCCATTCGTGGCCTCTCGACGGTGAAGACCGGCGGTGCCGGGGAGGCTGGGCAGCTGCGCGATGCTAGCGCCGGCCACCACCGAGCAGGCCCCCGAGGATCCCGCCGAGGACGCCACCCGCGCCGGAACCGCTGCCGCCGCCGGACGCCCCGCCGAGGACCTGCCCGAGGATGTCCTGCAGCGGGTTCGAGGCGGACGCGCCGGCCCCACCCGACGCGTCGGCGCCGGCTGACGCGTCAGTCGTGCCCGAGGGTGGCTGGACGGGTGCGCTGCCGGCGCCCTGCCCGCCCGGGAAGAGCGGCCCCGACTCGGGGGAGGACGCCGGACCGCCCGTCGACCCGGAGGAAGCCGCCGGTGCGTCGCCCGACGAACCGCCGCCGAGCATCCCCCCGAGGCCGCCGAGACCGCCCTGTCCGATGCGGTTCGCGAGCCACGACAGGACGATCGGCGCGAGGATCGGCAGCAGCTTGCCCACGAGCCCGCCCGAGGAGCCGGACGCGCCGCCGAGCCGGCTCACCACCTCATCGGTGTTGTCTCCGAAGATGTTGCCGACGATGCGCTGCCCGTCACCCTCGTCGATGTCGTCGATCCCACCGACCTGTCCCTGGTGGTCGCCGAGCGCGCCGAGCAGCGAGCTGGCCCCGGCCGGGTCGCCGGCATTGGCGTGCAGCCCACCGAGCAGCGCGGGCAGGGCGCTCTGCGCGGCCTGCTCGATCTCGCCCGGCTCGACGCCGAAGCGCTGGGCGAGCTCGTCGACCGGGACCTGGCTGAGGATCTCGTCGTAGGAGGACATGCACGTGCCTCTCTGTCGTCTTCAGGTGCGCGGCGGCTCCGTTGCCGCCACTCGCCTCAGGCTAGCCGCGCCGCCGGCTCAGGCTGCCCCGACGGCGCTGCGGGGCAGCGACACCAGCCGGTCGTCGTCGCCGTTGCTCGTCGTCAGCCACACGCGGCCGTCGACGAACCGCACGTCGCGGACGCGGCCGTAGGTCCCCTCGAGGTGACGCGTCGGGGTGCCCGCCCTCCCGTCCGAGCCGATCGGGACGCGCCAGACCGACTGGCCGCGCAGCGCGGCGAGGTAGACGGCACCGTCCGGGCCGACCGCGATGCCGCTCGGCGACATCTCCGAGGTGGGCCACTGGGCGACCGGGTCGACGAAGTCCTCGCGGTCGGCCCGTCCCTCGACCTCCGGCCAGCCGTAGTTGCCGCCCGCCTCGATGAGGTTCAGCTCGTCCCACGTGTTGGCCCCGAACTCGCTGGCCCACAGACGATTCCGCGAGTCCCACGCCAATCCCTGGACGTTGCGGTGCCCGTAGGACCAGATCGGTGAGCCGCCGAACGGGTTGCCCGGTGCGGGGTCGCCCTCGCGCGTGACACGCAGGATCTTGCCGCCGAGCGAGCCGAGGTTCTGCGACAGTGACGAGTCACCGGCGTCACCCGTGCCGACGTAGAGGAAGCCGTCGGGACCGAAGGCGATGCGGCCGCCGTTGTGGTTCGTGCCGCGCGGGATCCCGGTGAGCACCGCCTCCGGGTCTCCGAGCCTCCCGCCCCGCCACGGCACGGCCGCCACGCGGTTGTCGCTCTCGGTGGAGTAGTAGGCGAAGACGACCGGGTCGCTGGTGAAGTCCCGCGCGACCGCGAGCCCGAGGAGGCCGCCTTCCCCGCCGCTGCGGACGATCGGCAGCCGCCCCACCACCTGCGGCGCGCCGCCGCTGCCGGGGCGTGGTACGTGGTGCACGCGGCCGGTGTTGCGTTCGGAGACGAGCGCGCTGCCGTCGGGCAGGACCGCCACGGACCAGGCGATGTCGAGGCCTCCGAGGAGTGTGACGGGCCCCGCGGGCTGGGCGGGTGGGGGCGAGGGCGAGCGCGTCACGGTCGTGGACGGGCCGGTGGCGTCGGTCGCGTCGGCGGAGGTGGCCGTCGGCTCGGGACCCGTGGTGGCCGACGCGGCGGCACCTGGACCGGTGCTCGGGCTCCCAGTCTCGGGCGCGGACGAGCACCCCGCGCAGAGCAGGGCCGCTGCGGCCAGGCCGGTGAGGGCGCGCCGGACGCGAGCGGACGTTCGGGTGATCGGCGACATGTGCCATTCTCACCCGCGACCACCGCGGTGGCGCGGCCTGGTCAGCCGGCGCGTCAGTGAGCGCGTCAGCCCGCGCGTCGGCGCAGCGTCTCGACGAGGTCGGCCTGCACCTCGGCGTCGACGACAGTCGCCTCGACGACGCGACGGGTGGCGTCGAGGTCGCCGGTGAAGGCGCGGAACAGCGTCAGCAGGTCGATGTCGTGGTCGGGACGCTCGACGGCGACCGCGTCACCGGTGGTGATGCGTCCGGGGGTCGTCACGGACAGGTAGGCGCCGGTGCGGCCCGCCTCCGTGAAGCGCTTGACCCAGCCGCGTTCGTCCATGTGGCCGGCGAAGGTGCGGCAGGGGATGCGCGGCACCTCGACTCGCAGCACTGCGGTGCCGACGCGCCAGACCTCGCCGACGAGGGCGTGTGTGGTGTCGATGCCCTCGATGGTGAGGTTCTCGCCGAACTCGCCTGCGGCGACGGGCCGCCCGATGCGTTCGGCCCACCACAGCTGGTCCTCGCGCGGGTAGGCGTAGACGGCCTGGAGCCGGCCGCCGTGGTGGCGCGGGTCGCCGATCTCGTCGCCGACGACGCCGCTGCCGAGCCCGCCGTGCTTGGGCCCCGGGTCCCGCACCTCGACCGACGCGGTGGCGCGCTTGTCGATGGCCGTGGCGTCGGCGCTCGTGTACGGCTGCGGGGTGCGCCGGCCGACGTTGACCGACAGGACGTGTCCGGTGGCGTCGGCCGGGCGGGTGCTGTTCGTGCCGTCGGTGGTGACCACGGGGTGGAGCCTAGTCCGGCCCGCCCGGGCCGCTGGGTAGCGTCTCGGACATGAGCACCGAGCGCCTCGTCGTGTCCGTCCCCGAGCAGGACTACGCCGACCGGCTGGCCGACCTCGCGGGGGACGGCCGCGTCGAGCTCGTCGTGTGGGACATGCAGGAGCCGCACCCGCGAGGTGGTGAGATCCGGTTCGCGGTGGTGCCCTACATGACCCGGCTGCGGCTGGGTGACGTCACGCCGGGCCTCGACGCGCTCGAGGCCTTGCAGCTGCAGAGCGCCGGCTATGAGCAGTTCGCCGACGACGTGCCGCCCGGGGTCGCCCTGTGCAATGCCGCCGGCGTGCACGACGCCAGCACGGCCGAGCTCGCCCTGACGCTCGCTCTCGCCTCGATCCGCGAGGTGCCGGAGTTCGCCGCCGCTCAGGCGGAGGGCGACTGGAAGCCGCTCGTGCTGCGCCGGTCCCTCGCCGACCGGCGCGTCCTCGTCCTGGGCTACGGCAACATCGGACGCGCCGTGGTGCGGCGTCTCCTGCCGTTCGAGGTGTCGGTGACGGCCGTTGCCAGCCGGGCCCGCGCGGGGGACGACCTCGTCGACGCGGTCCACGGCATCGCCGAGCTGCCCGACCTGCTGCCGCACCACGACGTCGTCGTCGTCATCGTGCCCCTGACCGACGCCACGCGCGGGCTCGTCGACGCCGAGGCCCTGGCGCTGCTGCCCGACGGAGCCGTCGTCGTCAACGTCGCGCGCGGACCGGTCGTCGACACCGACGCGCTCGTGGCCGAGTGCGCGTCGGGCCGGCTACGCGCCGGGCTCGATGTCACCGACCCCGAGCCCCTGCCGACCGACCACCCGCTGTGGACGACCCCCGGGGTGCTCATCACCCCGCACATCGGCGGCGCGACCGACGCGATGCGACCGCGCGCCGTCGCCCTCGTGCGGCGGCAGGTCGAGGCGCTGCGCGACGGCCGACCCCTCGACAACGTCGTCGTCGACGGGCACTCGAGCGCCGGCTGAGAGGCGGCGTCGGGCAGCTTCGGACCGCCCCGCGCGTCGAGACCTTGTCGCTGTCGGTGGGGTAGTGGACACTGTGAACATGACAGAGACCATCGTCGCCATCGGCACGCGCAAGGGGCTGTGGGTGGCCCGGAGCACCGACCGGGTGGAGTGGACCCTCGAGGGCCCGCACTTCCTCATGAGCGAGGTCGCCTCGGTCGCGATCGACACCCGCGCCGGTCGCACGAGCGTGCTCGCCGGCGTCAAGTCGTGGCACTGGGGCCCGACCGTCCAGGTGAGCACCGACGCCGGACGTACGTGGACCGAGAGCGCCGAGCGGGCGCTCGCGTTCCCCACCGACACCGACACCGCGCTCGAGCGGGTCTGGCAGCTGACCCCCGACCCCAACGACGACGACGTCGTCTGGGCCGGCGTCGAGCCGCATGCCCTCTTCCGCAGCTCTGACCGCGGTGAGCACTACGAGCTGGTGCGCGGGCTCTGGAACCACCCGCACCGGCCGAAGTGGGAGCCGGGCTTCGGCGGGGGAGCGGTCCACACCATCATCCCCGAGGCGGGCCACCCCGAGAACCTCCTCGTCGCGATGAGCGCGGGCGGCGTCTACCGCTCCTCCGACTCGGGCGAGACCTGGGCGCCGTCCAACCCCGGCATCCGCGCGTACTTCATGCCCGACGACGAGTACCCCGAGTTCGGCCAGTGCGTCCACAAGGTCGCCCGCGGCCGCGCCGACGGCGAGCTCTACGCCCAGAACCACAAGGGCGTCTACCGCTCCGACGACAACGGCGCCACGTGGGAGTCCATCGCCGACGGCCTGCCCACCGACTTCGGGTTCACGATCCTGGCCCACCCGCGCCGCCCCGGCGTCGTGTGGAACATCCCGGTCGCCGACGACGGCGAGCGAATCCCACCCGGCGCCCAGCTGCAGGTGCAGCGGTCCGACGACGGCGGTGCGCACTGGCGCATGCAGGCCCAGGGGCTGCCCTCGGACAGCTTCACCTGCGTCCTGCGCGACGCCGCCTCCCTCGACACCGCCGACCCGGTCGGGGTCTACCTCGGCACCCGAAACGGCGACGTCTTCGCCTCGGTCGACGAGGGTGAGTCGTTCCAGCGCATCGCGACGCAGCTGCCCGACGTCCTCGTCGTGCGCGCAGCCCAGATCGGCTGAGGGGCAATGGTGTCCGCATGAGCGCCCCCGTCCGCGTCATCCTGCCCGGCATGCTCCGCGACCTCGTCGGGGGCGTGGCCGAGATCGAGGTCGAGTCGCCCGGCGACAGCCAGAGCGTCAGCGAGCTGCTCGACCGCGCGTTCGCCGAGCACCGCATCCTCGACGGCAAGGTCCGCGACGAGCGCGGCCTGATCCGGCGTCACGTCAAGGTCTTCGTCAACGGTGAGGACGCCACGCGCGGCGAGGGTGTCGCGACGCCGGTGCCTGCCGGCGCCCGGGTCCACATCATCAACGCCGTCTCAGGCGGCTGACGAGTCAGTCGCCGACGCCGAGAAGGATCGGCAGCACCGTGCGCTCCAGCTCGCCGACGGCGAGCGAGCGCGGCTCGACGAGACGCTGCGTCAGCGACCCCTGGGTCAGTGCCATGGCGACCCGGACGAACACGTCGGTGGGCATCGGCAGGGTCAGCCCCTGCCGGCCCACCGCCTCGTCGACGACGGCGGCGAGCTCGTCGCGCACCCGGCGCTGCTGGGCCGCCCAGGCGCGTCGTGCCGCGGCGTCACGGATGGCGTGCAGCGTGAACTCCGTCGTGAGGACCACCCAGCGCTCCTTGCTGCGGCTGTCGTCGGCGAGGGCGGCGAGCACGTCGCGGAGCACCTCCTCGGCGCTCGCGTGCTCGACCTTGCTCGCGGCGCGGATGCGGTCGACGAGGTCCTCGGCGTGCCGACGCGTCAGCTCGAGGACGAGGTCGTCCTTGGAGGAGAAGTTGGAGTAGAAGGCGCCGCGCGTGAAACCGGCGCGCTCGCAGATGTCCTCGACGGTCGCCCCATGGAAGCCGCGCTCGGCGAAGACCCCGCTCGCCGCCTCGAGGACGCGCTCGCGGGTGGCCTGCCGTCGGGCGCTGATCCGGGGCTCGGACGTCGTGGTCATGCTCACAGGATACGTCGTCGAATTGGATACGAGTGTGTATTGGATGCATACTCGTATCGTGATTGATCTCGAGCAGGAGGATGGCAGCCGCGGGCCGGACCAGCGCACCGTCGTCGTCGACGACGTCAGCGTCGCGGGGACGCACGAGCCGTTCGTCGAGCACGTCTCCTTCACCGCCCCGGCCGGCGAGGTCACCGTCGTGGCCACCGACCCCGGCATCCCACAGGTCGCCCTCGCGCTCGCCATCGGTGGCCGCGTCGAGCTGCTCCGCGGCCGGGTCAGCATCGGCGGAGCCGCCGGTCTGCCCGACCTCCAGCTGCGCACCCGCCTAGTCGACGTCGCAGACGTCACGGCGCCGGAGGACGGCATCGCCGTCCGGGCCGTCGTCCAGGAGGAGCTCGCGCTCGCCGAACGCCCAGCCTCACGGGCGGCTGTCACCGCCTTCCTCGCCGAGCGCGACCTCGCCGACCGGGCCGGCCGGCCCTGGGAGCAGCTACCGCCCGGCATCCGCTCCAGCCTGCTGCTCGATCTCGCGGCCCTGCACCCGCACGTGCGCGTCCTCGTCCTCGCCGGCCCCGAACGGCACGGCGGCGACCACGCCGGGTGGCTCGACACCTGCCACCGGCTCGCCGCGACCGGCCTGGCCGTCGTCGTGCTGACCACCGCCGCCACGGCCGCGGCCCTCGCCCACACCACCGAACCCACCCTCGCCAAGGAGCTCTCGGCATGAACCCCGTCCGCCTCGCGGTCGCCGAGCTGCGCCGCCTCACCTCCTCGCGGCTGGCCCGCCTCGCCCTCGCCGCCCTCGTCCTCGTCCCGACGCTCTACGGCGGCCTCTACCTCTACGCCAACCACGACCCCTACGGCGCCTTCCCGCAGGTGCCGGCCGCCGTCGTCAGCGACGACACCGGAACGACCCTGAGCACGGGCGAGGAGCTCCAGGTGGGCGACCGCGTCGCCGACCACCTCGTCGACTCGAAGTCCTTCGACTGGCACCGGGTGTCGCACGCCGATGCCATGCGCGGCGTCGACGACGGCACGTACGCGTTCGCCGTCATCATGCCCCGCACCTTCTCCGCCGACCTCGCCTCGACCGCCGAGTTCGAGCCCCGGCAGGCCACGGTCCAGCTCGCGACGAACGACGCGAACAACTACATGACCTCGACGATCGGCAACCAGGTCGTCAAGCAGGTCACCGCCTCGGTGGCCAGCGAGGTGAGCCAGACCGCCGCGAGCAAGCTGCTCCTCGGCTTCAGCCAGGTGCACGACCAGCTCGTCAAGGCCGTCGAGGGCTCCGAGAAGCTGCGCGCCGGGGCGGCCAAGGCCGACTCGGGCGCGCACGAGCTGGCCAACGGCGCCTCGGGCCTGGCCGGCGGCCTGCACGACCTCGCCTCCGGAGCCGCCCGCCTGCACACCGGCGTCGGCCAGGCGGCCTCCGGCGCGGACGCCCTGGAGGCGGGCGCCGGGCAGCTGGCCACCGGTCTGGGCACCCTGCAGTCGCGCACCGCGTCGCTGCCGGCGCAGACCGACCGGCTGGCCGACGGCGCCGAGCAGGTGGCCGCGGGCAACCGCACCATCGCCGGCTACGGCACGAAGGCGGCCACCGCCTCCGCCGACCTGAAGAAGCAGGTGTCCGCCGACCGCGCCGCGCTCGTCGCCGCCCTCCGTGCACAGGGCCTCACCGACGCACAGCTCGCGGTGCTCGAGCCGCGCCTCGACGCCATCGGCGGCTACGTCGACCGCGCCGACGCGACGATCCAGACCGCATCCGGCGACCTGACCCGCCTGTCGAAGGGCAGCGACGAGGTGGCCAGGGGCGCCCGCGCGCTCGCGAACGGGATGCCCGCGCTGACCGACGCCATCGCCTCGGCGCACGCCGGTTCGGTACGCGTTCGTGACGGGGCGGGGACGCTCGCCGACGGCCTCGACACGCTGAAGGCCGGCTCCGCCCAGCTGTCGAGCGGCGCGGCTCGTGCGGCGTCGGGTGGCGACTCGCTGGCGACCGGCGCCACCTCGCTCGCCTCGGGCCTCGACACCATCGCCAAGGGCGCCACCGACCTGCACGCCGGGCTCGTCAAGGGTCGCGACTCGGTGCCCGACCCCAGCGACGCGCAGCGCAAGGCGATGGCCCAGACCATCGGCAATCCCGTCGGCGTCTCGAGCGACTCCCTCGCCTCGGCCGGCTCCTACGGCGCCGGCCTCGCGCCGTTCTTCATGAGCCTCGCGCTGTGGATCGGCGCCTACGTCCTGTTCCTGCTCGTCCGGCCCCTGTCGGCACGGGCCCTCGCGACGAGCCAGCGCTCGCTGCGGACCGCGATCGGCGGCTGGCTCGCCCCGGCGCTCGTCGGGCTCGTCCAGGCGGCGGCCCTCGTCCTCGTCGTCGGGCGCGGCGTCGACATCCCGATCGCCCACCCCGTGCTCGCGTTCGGCTTCCTCGCGGTGGTGTCGATGACGTTCGTGGCGATCCTGCACGCGCTGGCCTCGCGGTTCGGTGCGATCGGCAAGTTCCTCGGGCTCGTGTTCATGGTCGTGCAGCTCGTCAGTGCCGGGGGCACGTTCCCGTGGCAGACGCTGCCGGGACCGCTGCAGGCGGTCCACCACGTCGTGCCGATGACCTACGCCGTCGACGGTCTGCGGCGGCTCATGTACGGCGCCGACCTCGGCCCCGTGCTCGGCGATCTCGGTATCCTCGCGGCCTATGTGGTCGGGGCCTTCGCCCTCTCGACGGTGGCGGCCCGACGCTCGCGGATGTGGACCCCGAAGCGGATCAAGCCGGCCCTCGAGCTGTGACCCCGGGCTGACAAGGCCGACGGAACGGAGCATGCTCGGGGCATGAGCACCGCCGCCCGTGAGAAGACCCTCGTCCTCATGCGTCACTCCAAGGCCGAGCAGGTGCTCGGGAAGCCGGACCATGACCGCGAGCTCACCGACAGGGGGCGCCGCGACGCCAAGGCGGCCGGTGCCTGGCTGCGCACCGAGGGTCTCGTGCCCGACCTCGTCATCTGCTCGACGGCCGTGCGCACCCGGCAGACCTGGGAGGAGGCGTGCCACGGCGGCGCCCACACCGAGTTCGTCGAGTACCGGCGCACCATCTACGTCGGCGGGCCGGAGCAGACCCTCGAGACGGTCCGCGAGGACGCCGGGGACACGGCCACGGTCCTCGTCGTCGGGCACAACCCGACCACCGCGCACCTGACGAGCATCCTCACCGAGGGCGACGGCTCGCGCGAGGCGCACGACGCGCTCGCTGCAGGGTTCGCCACGAGCGGTCTGGCCGTGCTGCGCTACCAGGGGGAGTGGGCCGACCTCGACGCCGGTTCGTGCTCGCTGGCGCGCTTCCACGTGAGCCGCGCCTGACCCGACCGACGCTCACCGGTCCCGGCCGGGGCCGGGACGTGAGATGCCATGTCCACGGAGCGGACAGCGTCCTATGCTGCAGAGCATGACGCAGACGCCTGACATCAAGCCCCGCAGCCGCGACGTCACGGACGGTCTCGAGAAGACCGCCGCGCGGGGGATGCTCCGGGCGGTAGGCCTCGGCGACGACGACTTCGCCAAGCCGCAGATCGGCGTCGCGAGCTCGTGGAACGAGATCACGCCCTGCAACCTGTCGCTCGACCGGCTCGCCAAGGCCGTCAAGGACGGTGTCCACGCCGGCGGTGGCTACCCACTCGAGTTCGGCACCATCTCCGTCTCCGACGGCATCTCGATGGGCCACGAGGGCATGCACTTCAGCCTCGTCTCGCGCGAGATCATCGCCGACTCCGTCGAGACCGTCATGAACGCCGAGCGCCTCGACGGCTCGGTGCTGCTCGCCGGCTGCGACAAGTCGCTGCCGGGCATGCTCATGGCCGCAGCACGTCTCGACCTCTCCTCGGTGTTCCTCTACGCCGGCACGATCCTCCCGGGTGTCGCAAAGCTCTCCGACGGCACCGAGAAGGAGGTCACGATCATCGACGCGTTCGAGGCCGTGGGCGCGTGCAACGCCGGCCTCATGTCGCGCGAGGACGTCGACGCCATCGAGCGGGCCATCTGCCCGGGAGAGGGCGCCTGCGGCGGTTTCTACACCGCCAACACCATGGCCGCCGTCGCCGAGGCGATCGGCATGTCGATCCCCGGCTCGGCCGCTCCGCCCGCGACCGACCGCCGCCGCGACATGTACGCCCGCAAGTCGGGCGAGGCCGTCGTCGAGCTGCTCCGCCGCGGCATCACGGCGCGCGACATCATGACCAAGCCGGCCTTCGAGAACGCCATCGCCGTCGTCATGGCGTTCGGCGGCTCGACGAACGCCGTGCTCCACCTGCTCGCGATCGCCCACGAGGCCGAGGTCGACCTCACCATCGAGGACTTCCGCCGCATCGGTGCCAAGGTGCCGCACCTGGCCGACGTCAAGCCCTTCGGCAGCTTCGTCATGAAGGACATCGACCACATCGGCGGCATCCCGGTCGTCATGAAGACGCTCCTCGAGGCCGGCCTGCTCGACGGCGACTGCCTCACCGTGACCGGCAAGACCATGGCCGAGAACCTCGAGGAGATCAACCCGCCCCACATCGACGGGCGCGTCATCCGCGAGATGGGCCAGCCGATCCACAAGACGGGCGGCCTGACGATCCTCACCGGCTCCCTGGCGCCCGAGGGAGCCGTCGTGAAGTCGGCCGGGTTCGACGAGTCGGTCTTCGAGGGCACGGCCCGCGTCTTCGACGGCGAGCGCGCCGCGATGGACGCCGTCGAGGACGGCTCGCTGAAGAAGAACGACGTCGTCGTCATCCGCTACGAGGGCCCCAAGGGTGGCCCCGGCATGCGCGAGATGCTCGCCGTGACGGGCGCCATCAAGGGAGCGGGCCTCGGCAAGGACGTCCTGCTCCTCACCGACGGACGCTTCTCCGGCGGCACCACCGGGCTCTGCGTCGGGCACGTGGCTCCGGAGGCCGTCGACGAGGGGCCGATCGCCTTCGTCCGCGACGGCGACACGATCCGCCTCGACGTCGCCAGCGGCACGCTCGACGTCCTCGTCGACGAGGACGAGATGGCGCGTCGTCGTAGTGAGGGCGTCACGCACCCCGAGCCGAAGTACACCCGCGGCGTCCTCGCCAAGTACCGCAAGCTCGTCGGCAGCGCGAGCGGCGGCGCGGTCTGCGGCTGAGGCTCCACGCCCGCTGACGCAGCGGCGGTGCGTCAGCGGGACGCGTCGCGGAAGGCGCGCGGTGTGAGGCCCGTCGCGGCGCGGAAGCGCCGGATGAGGTGACGCTCGTCGGTGTAGCCGGTCGCTGCCGCGATGTCGCGCACCCCGAGGCCGGTGTGCACGAGCAGCTCCGTGGCGGCCGCGAGCCGGTGCGCGGCCCGGTGTGCGTACGGGCTGGTCCCCGTCTCGACGCGGAACCGCCGTCGCCAGGTCTCGTACGGCAGGCCGACCGCAGAGGCGACGTCGTGCAGGTCGAGGGGCTCCCCGAGGTCGTGCTCGAGCAGCTCGACCGACCGCGCGAGCCACGCGTCCGTGGCGCGGGAGGCGGGTCCACGGCGTCGGCGCTGCTCGTCGACCGCCAGGGCGTCCAGGAGGGCCGCGAGCAGCTCGAGTGCCTCGGCGTCGCGGGCCTCGACCGTCGCGGGCCGGGGGCGCTCGAAGGAGGCGAAGCGGGCCGCCCAACGTCGCACTGGAAGGTCATGGACGAGCGGGCGGCCGGTGGAGAGGGCGCCCCGCCGTGCAGCGAGCTCGTAGGCGAGGCCGTCGAACACCACGAAGTGCTCGTCCCACCCGCCCGCGTCCGCTCCGTACCAGTGCGGGTGTCCGGGGTGCACGAGGATGAGCGTGCCTGAGACGACGGGCTCGTCGTGGGCGGTGTCGCGGTAGCGGCCGGATCCGGCGGTGACGAACGTCAGCCCCCACGTCGGGTGCCGACGGGAGGTGCCGGTGGGCAGCCCGCTGCCGCCGAGGATGCGGCCGGCGACGAGCACCTCGCCGAGCCGGCCGGCGGCGGTCATGCCTCGCCTGCGTGGATGCGCATGACACCAGAACGTACCCCTGCGACCATGCCGTCCCGTGCGGGCGGCTCCGGGGTCTGGTGGGCTGGGCGGACCGACGACCACTCCGGTCGCGCACGATCCGTGAAGGACGGCCCCGCGATGCCCACCGACACCCTGCCGGAGCTCACCACGGCATACCCCCTCACCGACGAGCAGCTCGCGGCCTACCGGGCCGACGGCTTCGTCCGCCTGGCCCAGGTGGCGACGGGGGAGGAGGCAGCGGCCTACCGTGCGCCTGTGGCGGAGGCCGTCGAGCGCCTGAGGACCGAGACGCGGCCCCTCGCCGAGCGGGACAGCTACGGGATGGCGTTCCTGCAGGTCATGAACCTCTGGCGGCACGACCCGGACGTCGCCCGCTTCGTCCTCGCCGCACGCTTCGCGGGCGTCGCCGCGCGCCTGCTCGGGGTGCCGCGGGTCCGCCTGTACCACGACCAGGCGCTCTTCAAGGAGCCCGGCGGCGGGTACACACCGTGGCACCAGGACGCCATGTACTGGCCCCTCGACGGGTCGCGCTGCCTGACCATGTGGATGCCGCTCGTCGACATCACGCCGGCCCACGGCGGTCTCGCCTTCGCGACCGGCAGCCACGTCGACGGTCCGCTCAGCGACATCGGCATCTCCGACGCGTCCGAGGAGCACTTCGACCGGCTGCTCGCCGAGCGCGGCGCACGCGTCGACGAGTCCGTGGCGATGCAGGCCGGTGACGCGTCGTTCCACTCCGGCTGGACCGTGCACCGGGCCCTGGCCAACAGCTCCGACGCCATGCGCGAGGTGATGACCGTCATCTGGTTCGCCGACGGGCTGCGGGTGCTCGAGCCGGCCAACGGCGCGCAGGGCAGCGACCTCGCGACCTGGCTGCCGGGACTGGCCCCGGGCGATCTCGCCGCCTCCGGGTCCAACCCGCTCCTCGGCGCCGTCGACGGACGCGCCTGACCACGGCGCCCCCCCACCACGTCGACGCTAGGGCGTCGACCCGTCCTCGGACCGCGCCTTGAGGCCGGCGGCCTCCATCGCGAGGTATCGGTCGGTGAGCCCGCGGTACACGCGCCCGACGAGGGAGCCGAGCCACCCCTCCTGGCTGATCGACAGGGTTGCCTGGCTGCGTCCGGCGTCGAGTGGTTCGACGCCGTGCCGGGCGACCGTGTGCACGCCGGGCCCCGTTGCCTCCCAGACGAACTCGCGGCCCTCGTCGATCGAGGTCACGGTCCACTGGGTGCGCGGGAGGCGCGGCTGCTCGATCAGCGCTCGCGAGCCGACCCGCAGCGGGGCGGGATCGAGCAGGTGCAGTGACGTGACGGAGTCGGTCCACTCCGGCCACCGCTCCACATCCGTGATGACCGCCCACACGCGCGCAGCGTCGGCGTCGACGTCGATCGAGGTCGCCTGGTGCATGCCACCATCCTGCTCACTCCGCCGTCGCGGTGTCGACGCTTCGGGAGCCGTCGGATGCCGTGTCGCCGGTGCTCGTGTCGATGGCCCAGTGCCGCCACGTCGAGGTCACCTCCATGCCGACCTTCTCGTAGAGGCCGAGCGCGCCGGTGCGCGAGTCGGTCGACAGCTCCGAGCGCGTCGCGCCGTGGTCGCGGGCCGCGCCGAACGCGTCGACGAGCAGGGCCCGGGCCAGGCCCTTGCCGCGCTGGTCGCGACGCACCGCGAGCTTGTCGATGTAGCCGAAGTCGTCGTTGACCATGAGGAGGGCGACGCCGACGACGACGCCCGACGGGTCGGTCATGAGCCGCAGGTGCCAGGGCTCGAAACCCGGGCGCAGCACCGTCCCGGCCGCCCAGTCCTCGAACGGCTCGCGGTCGCGCTGCGACCACTCGAGGAAGGCGTCCTCGACGACCTCGTGGGCGATGCGGTGGTCGGGGGTACCCTCGGCGGACCGCACGGAGTAGCCGTCGGGGACCGGCTGCGGCTCGATCTGCTTGCCCCCGGGCATCTCCAGCACCCAGGAGGTCCACAGCGGCGTGTACCCGAGCGACTGCAGCAGGTGCTCGCCGCTCGACCCGACGGGCACCGGCTGGCCGACGAGCCCGGCACCGTCGCGCCGCGAGAGGCGCTGGCACCACAGGGCCAGGGAGGTGCCGATGCCGCGACCGCGGGCGTCGGGGTGCACGTGCGCATGACCCCAGCGACCGCGGTCGACCTCGCCGTAGGCGACGAGGCGGTCACCGTCGTAGACGCCGATCGTCTGCCGGTCGATGTCGAAGCTCGGCCGCTGCCAGTCGCCGACGATGTCGGCCTCCTCGATGACGACGGTGCCGACGTCGGCCAGCTCGGCGTCGCGCATCAGCTCGAAGACGGCGCGGGCCTCGTCGGGGCGCAGCGGGCGCCACGTGATGCCGTCGAGGTCCTCGAGGCCGAGATCGTTGATGGCGGGGCCGATGTCGGGGTTCATGTCGCTGGTCATGGCTTCTCCGGTGTGGTCGTCCCGGCTACGCCGGGGGAGTGCGGGATGTCGAGGCCGATCGAACGGCGGAAGGGGCGCATCGCCGTGCCGATGCCGCGCCCCTGGTGGGGCAGGCCCAGCCACGAGCCCGTCTCCCCGGTGCGCGTCACGAGGTAGTCGCTCGTCGAGAACCCTGCGTCCCGACGAGCATCCCCTCGTGCCAAGCCGCGAGCTCGAGGCGCCAGGCCTCGGGCGAGACGTCGGCGCGGCACCGCCAGTGGTACTGCACGAGGCCCCGGGGCAGCTCCTCCGGCGGAGCCCCGGTCCACGGCACGTAGAACCGCATGCGGGCCGGGTCGTGCACGCCGCGAGCCGCGAGGTCGGCCAGGGCGGCGAGGTCGTCGTCGCCGAGGCCTCGCAGCTCGAGCGGTCCGGCCGTGAGGCGCAGGCCGAGAGCGGGCAGCAGGTCGGCGACGGTGTCCATGGGTCGTCAGTGTCCTGACGCGTCGGTCGCTCCTCAACCGACTTTCCGCGGGTCGACGGCACGGGGGGCCGACGCGTCAAGCCCCTGTGACAATGGGTGAGATCACAGTGCCACATGTTGAGACAGCCCGTACGGCCGATTGACACCGCTGGGGCCGCGTAGGACGGTTGACGCGTGGCCCGACTCCTCGTACTTCCCTAGCGCGCCGACCAGCAGCACCGGTCAGCGCGCTCCCTTCCGTCCCACCACGGGACCGAAGGGTTTTTTTGTGGGCCGGGACGGGTCCACGACCGGGTGGACGAGGCGACGGAAGGGCCACGAGCAGCACCAGAGACCGCAACACCACGCAATGCTCGAGACAAGGAAGAGATCGTGAGCGACACGACGAAGCAGGCGCCCTCGCCCGCCGACGTGGCCTCGATGGCCCGTCACCGTCCGACGCCGTCCTCCCCGGCGCGGCCCAGCGACCCCGGCGCGTCCGCGCCCGTCGCACCGGTCGTTCCTGCGCAGGAGGTCACCGGCGCCCAGGCGCTCGTACTCTCCCTCGAGGCCATCGGCGCCGACACCGTCTTCGGCATCCCCGGCGGGGCGATCCTCCCGGCGTACGACCCGATGCTCGACTCGGACAAGGTGCGCCACATCCTCGTGCGCCACGAGCAGGGCGCCGGCCACGCGGCCGAGGGCTACGCGGCCGCCACCGGCAGGGTCGGGGTCTGCATGGCGACCTCCGGTCCGGGAGCCACCAACCTCGTGACGCCGATCGCGGACGCGCACATGGACTCGGTGCCGATCGTCGCCATCACCGGCCAGGTCGCGAGCGGTGCCATCGGCACCGACGCCTTCCAGGAGGCCGACATCCGCGGCATCACGATGCCGATCACCAAGCACAACTACCTCGTCACCGACCCGGCCAAGATCCCGCAGGCGATCGCCGAGGCGTTCCACGTCGCCTCGACCGGTCGACCCGGCCCCGTGCTCGTCGACATCAGCAAGGACGCCCTCCAGGCGAGGACGACCTTCACGTGGCCGCCGCCGATCGACCTGCCCGGCTACCGGCCCGTCCTGCGGCCGCACGGCAAGCAGATCCGCGAGGCCGCCCGCCTCATCGCCCAGGCCAAGCGCCCGATCTTCTACGTCGGGGGCGGCGTCGTGCGGGCCAAGGCGAGCGAGCAGCTGCGCCGCCTCGTCGAGCTGACCCGGATCCCGGTCACGACGACCCTCATGGCCCGCGGCACCGTGCCCGACAGCGAGCCGCTCAACCTCGGCATGCCCGGCATGCACGGCACGGTGGCGGCGGTGACCGGCCTGCAGAAGTCCGACCTCATCATCGCCCTCGGCGCCCGCTTCGACGACCGTGTCACCGGCCAGCTGTCGACGTTCGCCCCCGATGCGAAGATCATCCACGCCGACATCGACCCGGCCGAGATCAGCAAGAACCGCATCGCCGACGTGCCGATCGTCGGCGACGTGGGCGAGGTCATCGACGACCTCATCGAGCAGATCACCCTCGACCGGGCCACGGCCGAGGAGGGCTCGGGCGCCTGGGACTACGCCGACTGGCGCGAGCGCGTCGCCGGGTGGAAGTCGACCTTCCCGCTGGGCTGGACCGACAGCGAGGACGGCACGCTCTCGCCGCAGTACGTCATCGAGCGCATCGGCGCCCTGACCGGCCCCGAGGCCACGTACGTCGCCGGCGTCGGGCAGCACCAGATGTGGGCCGCGCAGTTCGTCCAGTACGAGCGCCCCAACGCGTGGATCAACTCCGGAGGCCTCGGCACGATGGGCTTCTCCGTGCCGGCGGCCATGGGCGCCAAGGTCGCCGAGCCGGAGCGCACCGTGTGGGCCATCGACGGCGACGGCTGCTTCCAGATGACCAACCAGGAGCTCGCGACCTGCGTCATCAACAACATCCCGATCAAGGTCGCCGTCATCAACAACAGCAGCCTCGGCATGGTGCGCCAGTGGCAGACGCTCTTCTACGACGCTCGCTACTCCAACACCAACCTCCAGCCGCTCGAGCAGCGCGTGCCCGACTTCGTCAAGCTCGCCGACGCCTACGGCTGCCTCGGGCTGCGGGCCGAGACGCCCGAGGAGGTCGACGCCGTCATCAAGCAGGCCCTCGAGACCAACGACCGCCCCGTCGTCATCGACTTCATCGTCCACCGCGACGCCATGGTGTGGCCGATGGTCCCCGCGGGCGTCAGCAACGACATGATCCAGGCCGCACGCCACGAGGCGCCGGTCTGGGAGCGAGAGGACTGAGGCCGAGCATGAGCAAACACACCCTGTCCGTGCTCGTCGAGAACAAGCCCGGCGTCCTGACGCGCGTCGCGGCCCTGTTCTCCCGGCGCGGCTTCAACATCGACTCGCTCGCCGTCGGCCCGACCGAGATCCCCGAGATCTCGCGGATGACCGTCGTCGTCGAGGTCGAGGGCGCGGCCCTCGAGCAGGTGACCAAGCAGCTGAACAAGCTCATCGAGGTGCTGAAGGTCGTCGAGCTCGACCCGACCGCGTCGGTCCAGCGCGAGATCATCCTCGTCAAGGTGCGCGCCGACGCCGCGACCCGCAGCCAGATCGTCGACACGATCCACCTGTTCAAGGCCAAGGTCGTCGACGTCACGACCGACGCGGTCGTCGTCGAGGCGACGGGCAACTCGGACAAGCTGCGCGCCCTGCTCGACGTCCTCGAGCCGTTCGGCATCAAGGAGCTCGTCCAGTCCGGGATGGTCGCCGTCGGGCGCGGCGGCCGCTCGATCACCGACCGCAGCCTGCGCAGCGCCTGAGACCCACCAGACCACCAGCAGCACACCGCAACCGCACCCCCAGCAGAAGGAGAAGGCCACCATGGCCGAGATGTTCTACGACGACGACGCCGACCTGTCCGTGATCCAGGGCAAGAAGGTCGCCGTCATCGGCTACGGCAGCCAGGGCCACGCCCACGCGCTCAACCTGCGCGACTCCGGCGTCGACGTCCGCGTCGGCCTCGCCGAGGGCAGCAAGAGCCGGGCCAAGGCCGAGGCCGAGGGCCTGCCGGTCAGCTCGGTGGCCGACGCCGTCAAGGAGGCCGACCTCGTCGTCATCCTGACGCCCGACCAGGTGCAGCGGACGGTCTACTCGAACGACATCAAGCCCAACCTCAAGGACGGCGCCGCGCTGCTCTTCGGCCACGGCTTCAACATCCGGTTCGGCTACATCAAGCCCGAGACCGACGCCGACGTCCTCATGGTCGCGCCGAAGGGCCCCGGCCACATCGTGCGCCGCGAGTTCGTCGACGGCCGTGGGGTGCCCGTGCTGCTCGCCGTCGAGCAGGACGCGTCGGGCAGCGCCTGGGACCTGGCCAAGGCCTACGGCAAGGCGATCGGCGGCCTGCGCGCCGGCGGCATCAGGACGACCTTCACCGAGGAGACCGAGACCGACCTCTTCGGCGAGCAGGCCGTGCTATGCGGTGGCGCGAGCCAGCTCGTCATGTACGGCTTCGAGACGCTCGTCGAGGCCGGCTACCAACCCGAGGTCGCCTACTTCGAGTGCCTTCACGAGCTCAAGCTCATCGTCGACCTCATGATCGAGGGCGGCATCGCCAAGCAGCGCTGGTCGGTCTCCGACACGGCCGAGTACGGCGACTACGTGTCGGGCCCGCGCGTCATCGACCCGCACGTCAAGGAGAACATGAAGGCGGTGCTCGGCGACATCCAGAACGGCACCTTCGCCAAGCGCTTCATCGACGACCAGGACGCCGGTGCCCCCGAGTTCACGGCCCTGCGGGAGAAGGGCGCCCAGCACCCGATCGAGGCCACCGGTCGTGACCTGCGCAAGCTCATGGCGTGGGTCAAGCAGACCGACTCCGACTACACCGAGGGCAGCGCGGCCCGCTGAGGCGCGTGTCCCCGGACCGGACCTGACGGCCGGCCACCCGTTCGTGGGGTGGCCGGCCGTCGCCGTCGGGACACCACCCGGTCAGCGACCGTGCGAAGAACGCTGCGAGCGAGTGGAACTGGGTCGCGCGCAGCACGGTTGGATGGTCCGCCGCGGACGGTGACCGCGTCGTCGGCGCAGTGCACGACGGCGTCGGTGTCGGCCAGGACGGCCTCGAGCCCGAGCCGGGCGGCGACGTCGACGCCGCGGCGACGGCGAGGCCTCCCGAGGTGTCCGCGATCCGGGCATCCGCATCCACTCCGTGGGACGTCCACGCTCGTTCACCCTCCAGTTCACATTCTGGTTACAACCCGTGCCAACGCAGGACGCAGTCCCTAGACTCGCTCGCGGCACACCGGGGTGCCCCGTCGGCCCGCGTCCCTCCACGGACGCCCGGCCCCGTCACGTCCGAGAGGGTCCCTCGTGAGCAAGCCCGTCGTCCTCATCGCCGAAGACCTGTCGCCCGCCACGATCGAGGCGCTGGGGCCCGACTTCGAGGTCCGATCGGTCGACGGGTCCCGCCGCGACGCCCTGCTGCCGGCTCTCGCCGACGTCGACGCCGTCCTCATCCGGTCGGCGACGAAGATGGATGCCGAGGCCATCGCCGCCGGCCGGCGCCTCAAGGTCATCGCCCGCGCGGGCGTCGGCCTCGACAACGTCGACGTGCAGACCGCGACGCGCGCCGGGGTCATGGTCGTCAACGCCCCGACGTCGAACATCACCTCGGCCGCCGAGCTGGCCGTCGGCCTCCTGCTCGCGACGGCACGCAACATCGCGCCCGCCAACGCGGCGCTCAAGGGTGGCGCCTGGAAACGCGGCGACTACACCGGCGTCGAGCTGTTCGACAAGACGGTCGGCGTCGTCGGTCTGGGCCGCATCGGCGCCCTCGTCGCCGAGCGGCTCAAGGGCTTCGGCATGAAGATCCTCGCCTACGACCCGTACGCCTCGCCCGCCAAGGCCGGCCAGCTCGGTGCCCACCTCGTCGGGCTCGACGAGCTGCTCGAGCACTCCGACTTCATCACCGTCCACCTGCCCAAGACGCCCGAGACGCTGGGCCTCATCGGCGAGGAGGCGCTGTCCAAGGTCAAGCCGACGGTCCGCATCGTCAACGCGGCCCGTGGCGGCATCGTCGACGAGGGCGCCCTCGCGCGTGCCCTCGCCGAGGGTCGGGTCGCCGGCGCCGGGCTCGACGTCTTCGCCAAGGAGCCCACGACCGAGTCGCCGCTCTTCGAGTACGAGTCCGTCGTCGTGACCCCGCACCTCGGCGCCTCGACCGACGAGGCGCAGGAGAAGGCGGGTATCGCGGTCGCGCGGTCGGTGCGCCTGGCGCTCGGCGGCGAGCTCGTCCCCGATGCCGTCAACGTCAGCAGCGGCTTCATCGCGGAGGAGGTGCGCCCGGGAATCCCCTTGGTGGAGAAGCTCGGTCGCATCTACACGGCGATCGCCGGCAGCGTCCCGGCGCAGCTGGACGTCGAGGTACGCGGCGAGATCACCGCCCACGACGTCAACGTGTGGAAGCTCGTCGCCCTCAAGGGGCTGTTCACCGACGTCGTCGAGGACCCGGTCACCTACGTCAACGCCCCCGTCTTCGCGGAGCAGCGCGGCTGTGTCGTGCGCCTCGTCACCGATCCCGACTCCGGCGACTTCCGGAACGTCACGACGTTGCGGGGCACCCTCGCCGACGGCACGGTCGTGTCGGTGTCGGGCACGCTGACCGGCCCGAAGAAGGTGGAGAAGCTCGTCGGCGTCAACGGTCACGACCTCGAGGTGCCGATCTCGGACCACATGCTCGTCTTCGAGTACACCGACCGGCCGGGCGTCATCGGCAACGTCGGTCGCATCCTCGGCGACGCCGCCATCAACATCGGCGGCATGCAGGTCTCTCGCCAGGAGGACCGCGCCATCGGCGTGCTCAACGTCGACTCAGCCGTACCGGCCGCCCTCGCCGCCGAGCTGTCCGACGTCGTCGACGCCAAGACGTTCACCGCCGTCGACCTGCAGGACTGAGAACCGGTCCGCCGGGAGGGTCCCGGGCCCTTCGGCACTGGGCCGGCGGCACGCGGCGAGCGACCATGCCCTCATGGGCACGGTGGTGATCCGCTGCGCGGCCGTGACGAAGCGGTTCGGCAGCACCGAGGCGTTGCGCGGTGTCGACCTCGTCGTCGAGCAGGGCGACCTCTTCGGCTACCTCGGCCCCAACGGCGCGGGCAAGACGACGACGCTGCGCCTGCTCATGGGCCTGACGCGGCCGACCTCGGGGGTGGTCGAGGTGCTCGGCATGGACGCGTGGACGCGCCGCGAGCAGATCCACCGTCGGGTCGGCTACGTGCCGGGCGACGTCGCGCTCTACGACCGGCTGAGCGGGCGCGACCACGTCGACTTCGTCGGGCATCTGGGCGGACTCGGCGCTCCCGCGTCGGCGACCAAGCTCGCGGAGCGGCTCGACCTCGACCTGACACGTCCAGCGCGCGAGCTGTCGCGCGGCAACCGCCAGAAGCTGGCGCTCGTGCTCGCGCTCATGATCGAGCCCGAGCTGCTCGTCCTCGACGAGCCGTCGAGCGGGCTCGACCCGCTCGTGCAGCGCGAGTTCCACGCGCTCCTCGCCGAGCACGTCGCCGGCGGCGGCACCGTGCTGCTCAGCTCGCACGTGCTGAGCGAGGTGCAGCGCGTCGCGTCACGGATCGGCGTCCTCAGCCGGGGCCGGGTCATCGCCGTCGAGCGCCTCGACGAGCTTCGTGCGCGCTCGCTCCACCACATCGAGGCACAGTTCGCCGGGCACGTTCCCGCCGTGGCGTTCGACGCCGTCCCGGGGCTGCGTGACGTCCGCAACGAGGACGGCGTGCTGCGTTGCGACGCACCGCAGTCCGCCCTGGACGCGCTCCTGAAGGAGGTCGCCCGGCACGACGTCGTCGACTTCTCGTGCACCGAGGCCGAGCTCGAGGAGACGTTCATGGCCTTCTATGCGCCAGGTGGCGACGATGCTGCGTGACGTCCTGCTCAAGACCCTGCGCGACCAGCGGCGCTCCTACGTCGCCTGGTGCGTCAGCGTCGTGCTCCTCGTCGCCATGTACGTGGCGATCTGGCCGAGCCTGCGCGGCCAGCCGTCGATGAGCAGCTTCCTCGACCAGATGCCCGAGGCGCTGCGCAACCTCTTCGCCATGGCGGGTGCCGACCTGTCGACGCCCGTGGGCTACATCCAGATCGAGCTGATGTCCTTCATGGGCCCGATCCTCGTCATCCTCTACGCGGTGCTCGCAGGGTCGGGCGCCGTTGCGGGGGAGGAGGACCGGCACACACTCGACCTGCTTCTCGCGACGCCGGTGCCGCGTTGGCGCATCGTCGTCGACAAGGCCGCCGCGATGGTCCTCGGCACCACCGGCCTTGCCGTGCTGCTCGGGCTCGCACTCGTCCTCGAGGGGCGCCTCGTCGACCTCTCGCTCCCCGTCGACCGGGTGGCGGCGGCCATGCTGCACCTGGCCCTGCTCGGGCTCGTCTTCGGCGCCCTGTCGCTGGCCGTCGGTGCGGCGACCGGCCGCAGCGGGCTGAGCCGCGGCGTGCCGGTCGCGGTCGCCGTCATCGCCTACCTCGTCAACGGGCTCGGCGGCATGGTCGACTGGTTGCGCCCCGTGCGGTCGTGGTCACCCTTCTACCAGTACGCGGGTCACGACCCGCTCGGCACGGGCGTCTCGGTGCCCGCCGCGCTCGTGTCCGTCGCCACGGTCCTCGTGCTCGTCGGGGTGGCGGCCTGGGCCTTCGACCGGCGGGACGTGCGCACCTGAGCGTGCTGCGGGTCGCGCCGGCCGCCGTCAGTCCGACTCGGCCGCCGGGGCGCGGTCGTTGCGCGGGGTGGGCTCCTCGCCCTCGTCACCGAGATCGGCGAGCTCGGGCAGCAGCTCGTGGCGCTTGCTGAAGGTGTCGAGGATGGCGAGGGCCACGGCCGCGATGGGGATGCCGATGAGCGCACCGATCGGGCCCCAGATCGCAGCTCCGGCGATGACGGCCCCGAGGGCCACGGCCGGGTGGACGTCCATGGTGCGCTGGCTGATCCGCGGCGTGAAGACGTAGTTCTCGATCTGCTGGTAGACGGTCGCGAAGATGACGATCCACAGCGCGCTCAGCGGGTTGGCGAGGAGGGTGAACAGCGCCGGGAGCGCCACCCCGATGTAGGTGCCGATGGTCGGGATGAACTGGCCGACGATGCCGGCGAAGATGCCGAGCGGGAGCCAGAAGGGCACGTCGACGAACCAGAAGAACGACGCGTGGAAGACCGAGGACAGGGTCGCGAGAAGCAGCTTGGACACGACGTAGCCGCCGGTCTTCTCGACCGAGATCGTCCACACCGTGACGAAGACGCGCTGGAAGCGTTGGGGCAGCCAGGAGCCGATGGTCTGGCGCAGCCTGGGGCTGTCGGCCGAGAGGTAGTAGGCGAAGACGAGGATCGTCAGGGCGTCGAAGGCGAAGGTCAGCACCGACCCGAAGACGCCGAGGATGCCACCGCCGTACTTGCCGGCGAGCTCGCCGAGCTTGTCGGGCGTCAACGACAGCGCCTGCTGCAGCTGGGAGAGGTCGAAGGTCGTGTGGAACGTCGCGTTGACCCAGTCGAGCGCCGCCGCTGCGGCCTCCGGCAGCCGCGTGCCGAGCTGGGAGAGCTGCGAGGCGAAGACCGCCCCGAAGAGCTCGGCGAGGCCGACGAAGACGAGCACCATGGCCAGCATCGTCAGGCCGGTCGCGAGGCCCCGCTTGACGCCACGACGGCTGAGCCACAAGACGATCGGCTCCATCGCGATGGACAGCAGCCACGCCAGCAGGAGCAGGAACAGAAACGAGCTCATCGACTGGAAGACGGTGACCCCGACCCACAGCAGCACCAGGGCGGCCAGCGCGGTGGCCACGATGCGTCGGGCGTTGGACGGTGTCACCGCGACCCAGCGGGCGCGCTCCTCGAAACGCTGCTCGGGGTGTACCGCGTGGGCCACGTGGACGGAGTGCCCGGCGGGCAGCGGCTCGTGCTCCGAGGACGGTGTCTCGTGCTGCGTGTCGTGCCCGCGCTCGTGTCCCGACTCGTGCCCCGGCTCGTGGTCAGCGCTCACCAGCCGAGCGTACGGCGGCGATCGCGTCGAACGCGGGAGGCCGGAGCGCGGGCCGTCCTCGCGTCGCGTGCGTCACACGCCGGAGGATCTCCTGCACACATGCCGGACGCCGCGTCTCATTTGCTGGAAACCCCCTTTACCCCCCGGTAGCCGCGCGTACCGTCGAACCCATGACGCGGCAGCTCGTACTCCTCATTGCCAGCCGCGGCGAGTCCCAGTAGTCAGCGACCTCGCCGCGGAGATCCCGCGCACCCATCGCTGACGGCTCGCCCACCCGGGCTCGAGCACCTGAGACCACACGGACAACTGGCACGAAGGAAGTGATCCCCATGAGCGATGACGCCATGGCCGCCCGACAGGCGCTGCAGGAGTCGATGGACCTGCGCGACCAGGGCCACACGGAGGACTGAGGTCCGACCCAGCCACGACGACGAAGGCCCCCGCCCACCGTGGGCGGGGGCCTTCGTCGTGTTCATTTCGTGAGACGCGCGTTCCACATCACAAGACGCGTCCTACGCTGGACGCATGGGAGAGACGCAGGTCAAGGACGCCTACTCGATCGCCGTGATCGGCGGTGACGGCATCGGTCCCGAGGTCGTCGGCGAGGCACTCAAGGTGCTCGACGCGGCCACCGGCTCCAGCGGTCCGAAGTTCGCGACGACCGACTACGACCTGGGCGCCCGCCGCTGGCACGCCACCGGCGAGACGCTGCCCGACTCGGTCCTCGAGGAGCTGCGCGGCCACGACGCCATCCTCCTCGGCGCCATCGGCGACCCGACCGTCCCCAGCGGCGTCCTCGAGCGCGGCGTCCTGCTGCCCCTGCGCTTCGCCCTCGACCACTACGTCAACCTGCGCCCCGCCAAGCTCTACCCGGGTGTCTCAAGCCCGCTCGACGTCGCGCGCGTCGCGCCCGACGGCATCGACTTCGTCGTCGTCCGCGAGGGCACCGAGGGCCCCTACACCGGTAACGGCGGGGCGCTGCGCGTCGGTACGCCCGCCGAGATCGCCACCGAGGTGAGCGTCAACACCCGCTACGGCGTCGAGCGCGTCGTCCGAGACGCCTTCGCCCGGGCCCAGGCCCGTCCGCGCAAGCACCTGACGCTCGTGCACAAGCACAACGTCCTCACGTACGCCGGGCACCTGTGGCGGCGCACCGTCGAGGAGGTCGGCGCCGAGTTCCCCGACGTGCAGACCGCCTACCAGCACGTCGACGCCGCGACGATCTTCATGGCCACCGACCCGGGTCGCTTCGACGTCATCGTCACCGACAACCTCTTCGGCGACATCCTCACCGACATCGCCGCCGCCATCGCCGGCGGTATCGGCCTCGCGGCGTCGGGCAACATCAACCCGGCCCGCACCACCCCGAGCATGTTCGAGCCGGTCCACGGCTCGGCCCCCGACATCGCGGGGCAGGGCAAGGCCGACCCGACGGCCGCGATCCTCTCGGCCGGCATGCTCCTCGCCCACCTCGGCCTCGGCGCCGACGCCGCGCGCATCGAGGCCGCCGTCGCCGAGGACCTCGCGCAGCGCGGCCACGCCGTACGGTCCACCACCGCCGTCGGCGACGCCGTGGCCGCCCGCCTCTGACCCACACCTGACGAGCCGGGCCGGTGCGACGAGCACCCCGGCCCGGCTTCGTCGTCTCACCATGTGGGCGATAGCCTGCAAGAGATCACCGCAGATTGGCTCCCCTGGAGGTTCGAGATGTCCCAGCTGTCCTTCGAGGTCACGCGCCGCGACGACGAGACGTCGCCCGAGCGCGTCGCCGAGATCCTCCAGAACCCCGGCTTCGGCAAGGTCTTCACCGACCACATGGCCGTCATCGACTGGAGCGCCGAGGGCGGCTGGGGCAACGCGCGCATCCAGCCCTACGGCCCGTTCCAGCTCGACCCCGCCGCCGCCGTCCTGCACTACGCGCAGGAGATCTTCGAGGGAATGAAGGCCTACCGGCACGCCGACGGCTCGATCTGGACGTTCCGTCCCGAGGCCAACGCCGCCCGGTTCGCCCGGTCCGCCCGCCGCCTCGCGCTGCCGGTGCTGCCCGAGGCCGACTTCATCGAGTCGCTGCGCCAGCTCGTCGAGGTCGACCAGGTGTGGGTGCCGGCCGGTGACGCGGGGGAGAAGAGCCTCTACCTGCGCCCCTTCATGTTCGCCTCCGAGGCCTTCCTCGGCGTCCGCCCGGCCCAGCGGGTGACCTACTCGGTCATCGCCTCGCCCGCCGGTTCGTACTTCTCCGGTGGCCTCAAGCCGGTGACGCTGTGGATCTCGACCGACTACGCGCGCGCCGGGGAGGGTGGCACCGGTGCCGCCAAGTGCGGCGGCAACTACGCGAGCTCGCTCGCCGGCCAGCTCGAGGGCATCGAGCACGGCTGCGACCAGGCGGTGTTCCTCGACTCCTCGACGCACACGTACATCGAGGAGCTCGGTGGGATGAACCTGTTCCTCGTCACCAAGGACGGGCGCATCATCACCCCCGAGCTCACCGGCACGATCCTCGAGGGCGTCACCCGCAGCTCGATCCTCGAGATCGCCAAGGAGCTCGACCTGTCGCCCGAGGAGCGCCGCATCCCGATCGAGGAGTGGAAGGAGGGCGCCGCGAGCGGCGAGATCGTCGAGATCTTCGCCTGCGGCACGGCCGCCGTCATCACCCCGGTGGGTGAGCTTCGCTGGGAGGGTGGGTCGGTCGACCACCGCCGCGAGGGCCACGAGGACCGCTACGCCGAGGCCATCCGCAGCAAGCTCCTCGACATCCAGTACGGCCGCGCCGAGGACACCCACGGCTGGCTGACGCGTCTCGTCTGACGCGGCTGCGCCCGTGGGTTCCGTGACGGGCCGGTCCCGGCCGGGGCCGGACCTCCCTGTCGCCCGGCCGCCGCGTCTCGTGGCGTCCGACCTCGACGGCACGCTGCTGCGCACCGACGGCTCGCTGTCCGGGCGCACGGCCACCGCCTGGGCGGCCGCCACGGACGCCGGCATCGAAACCGTCCTCGTCACGGCGAGGCCACCGCGCTGGCTGCACGACCTCGAGCACGTCGTGGGCCCGCGGGGCACCGCGATCTGCGGCAACGGCGCGTTCGTCTACGAGGTCGCGACGCGCCGAGTGCTCGAGACGCACTGCTTCGACAGCGACGTCGTCGACGAGGTCGTGGCCGACCTGCGTCGCGTCGTGCCCTCGGTGTCGTTCGCGGCCGAACGGGCCACCGGCCCGTTCGTCGCCGACGACTACCCCGACCCGCACCGCGACCGTGGCGCCGACCGGGCGGTGCACGGGTCCTGGCGCGAGGTCGCCGCCGAGCCGGTCGGCAAGCTGCTCGCGCTCGCCCCTGACCTCCCGGTCGAGGAGTTCCTCGCCGTCGTCGAGGAGGTCGTCGGCGAGCGTGGGCACCTGCACTTCTCCGGGGCCCACGGCCTCGCCGAGATCAACGCACCGGGCGTCACCAAGGCTGCCGGGCTCGAGCGCTGGGCCGGCCGCCTGGGTATCGGCGCCGCCGACGTGTGGGCCTTCGGCGACATGCCCAACGACCTGCCGATGCTCGAGTGGGCCGGCGTCGGCTGGGCCGTGGCCAACGGGCACGAGCAGGTGCGGCGCGCGGCCGACCGGGAGTGCCCGGCCAACGACGAGGACGGCGTCGCTCAGGTCCTCGAAGCGGTCCTCGTGTCAAAGGTTTGATCCGGAACCATTGACGGCGTGAGCCGTGCGGGTATTTGATGCCACGCATCACATGGCGCGGCAGGCAAAGGTCTGTCGCCTGATGTTTGCGAGGTAGTGCATGAGCGTTCCTCCGTCCCCTCCCGTCGACCCGCCGCTCGACGCGCCGGCCGGTCCGACCACAGCCCAGCCGGCCCGGGCGGCCCTGGCTGCCGACGAGCACGACGACGAGGGAATTCTCGCGTCGCTCGGCTACAAGCAGGAGCTGCACCGCGGCATGTCGGGGTTCTCGAACTTCGCCGTGTCGTTCTCGATCATCTCGGTCCTCGCCGGCTGCATCACGACCTACTACCTCGCGATGGACGCGGGGGGCCCGGTCGTCATCTCGGTCGGCTGGCCCGTCGTCGGTGCCTTCGTCCTCTGCGTCGCCCTCGCCATGGCCGAGGTCTGCTCGGTGTACCCGACCGCGGGCGGTCTCTACTTCTGGGCCGGTCGTCTCGCCCGCCGCAACAAGCGCGTATGGGCCTGGTACGTCGGCTGGTTCAACTTCCTCGGCGAGGTCGCAGTCACCGCCGCCATCGACTACGGCGCGGCCGTCACGTGGATGGCCCTGCTCAACCTCACCTTCGGCGTCGAGGTGTCGCTGACATCGACCTTCGTCGCCTTCCTCGTCATCATCGCGCTGCACGGCCTGCTCAACACCTTCGGCGTCAACCTCGTCAAGGTGCTCTCGAACGTCAGCGCCTGGTGGCACCTCGTCGGCGTCGCGGTCATCGTCGCGGTCCTGTGGATCGTGCCGGACCAGCACCAGTCGCTGTCCTGGACCTTCACCGAGTACCGCAACGCGACCGGGTTCGACGTGTCGGTCCTCGGCATCCCGTACGCGTTCCTCGTCGGCCTCCTCATGGCGCAGTACACGTACACCGGCTACGACGCGTCCGCCCACGTCGCCGAGGAGACGAAGTCGGCCTCGACCGAGGCTCCCAAGGGCATCGTGCGCAGCGTCTGGGTGTCGATCCTCGCCGGCTGGGTGCTGCTCGTGTCGGTCACCGCCGCCATCCAGGACTACGACGGCGCCCGCCACTCCGCCACCGGCCTGCCGCCGGCCCAGATCTTCATCGACGCCGCCGGCGCGGGCCTCGGCAAGCTGCTGCTGCTCATCTGCGCCGTGGCCCAGTTCTTCTGCGGCATGGCGTCGGTCACCGCGAACTCGCGCATGTCCTACGCGTTCTCGCGCGACAACGCGCTGCCCGGCTCGCGCCTGTGGTCCAAGGTCAACCCGCGCACCGGCACGCCGACCAACTCGATCTGGTTCTGCGTCTTCTGGTCGGTCGTCCTGACCCTGCCGGCGCTGTGGAACCTCACGGCGTACTTCGCCGTGACCTCCATCGCCGTCATCGGCCTCTACATCGCCTACGTCGTGCCGGTCTACCTGCGACGCACGAACCCCGAGTTCCGGGTCGGGCGCTGGAACCTCGGCCGCTGGAGCGCGCCGATCGGCTGGGTGGCCGTGGTCTGGGTCGCGATCATCGTCGTGCTCTTCATGCTGCCGCAGTATGCGCCGGGCACGTGGGGCGACGCGACGTTCAACTACGCCCCGATCGCCGTCGGCTTCGTCCTGCTCTTCGCCACGGTCACGTGGTTCGTCGGCGGGCGCAAGCACTTCATGCGCGACGTCCCCGAAGGGCACGACACCAAGCCCGCGGCGGAGATCTTCGGCTGACATGGAGCCCGTCGGGGGAGCCCAGCCGCCTCAGTCCCTTGGTCTCACGGCGTTGCCGGACGCGGTGCTGCGCCCGGCGTCCGGCAACGCCTTCGAGCACGCGGTCGAGCAGCTGGCCCGGGCGATCCGCCTCGGTGTGTTCCCCGACGGGGAGCAGCTGCCGCCCGAGCGCGAGCTGGCCGAGCGCCTGGGCATCGGGCGCAACACGTTGCGCGACGCCATCGCGGCGCTGCGCGAGTCGGGGCTCGTGACGACGCGCCGCGGTCGGAGCGGGGGCACCTGGGTCACCTACGACGGGTCGGTCCGCGCTGCGACGTGGGAGCCGAAGGACTCACCGGCGCGCAGCGGCGCCGCCATGCTCGACGCGCTGACGTTCCGCCGCGTCGTCGAGCCGGGCGCCGCCTGGCTCGCCGCGTCGCAGCCCCTCGCCGGCGACCAGCGGGCCTGGCTGGCCGACAGCCTGCGCGACGTCGACGAGGCGCCGGACGCCGCGGCCCACCGGGTCGCCGACTCCCGCCTGCACCTGGCGATCGCGACCCTGTCCGGCTCGCCGATGCTCGTCGACGCCGTGACGCGCGCCCAGGCGGCCCTGCACGACATGCTGACCGCGATCCCCGTCCTGACCCGCAACATCGAGCACTCGAACAGCCAGCACCACGACGTCGTCGCAGCGATCCTGCGAGGCGACCCGGAACGCGCCCGGGCCGTCATGGAGGAGCACTGCGACGCCACCTCCGCCCTCCTGCGCGGCCTCATCGGATAGGACAGCCCACATGGCAGCAGCCCCGACGCTCACCCTCGACCAGCTCCGTTCCGACATCGAGGCGGGCACCGTCGACACGGTCGTCGTCGCCTTCACCGACATGCAGGGCCGGCTCACCGGCAAGCGCCTGCACGGGCACTACTTCCTCGACCACGTGCTCGAGGCCGGCACCGAGGGGTGCAACTACCTGCTCGCCGTCGACGTCGACATGAACACCGTCGACGGCTACGCCATCTCCTCGTGGGAGCGCGGCTACGGCGACATGATGTTCGACCTCGACCTGTCGACGCTGCGCCGCACGCCGGGGGCGCCGCACTCGGCGACGATCCAGTGCGACCTCAGCTGGCTCGACGGGAGCGGTCCGGTGCGCCAGTCGCCCCGGCAGGTGCTCAAGGCGCAGGTCGACAAGGCGGCCGGGATGGGCTTCCGGGCCTTCTGCGGCACCGAGCTGGAGTTCATCGTCTTCGAGGACTCCTTCGACGCGGCCTGGGACCGTGGCTACCGTGGCATGACGCCGGCCAACCGCTACAACGTCGACTACTCGATCCTCGGCGGCGACCGCGTCGAGCCGCTGCTGCGCGAGATCCGCAACGAGATGTACGCGGCCGGTGCCACCGTCGAGGGGGCCAAGGGGGAGTGCAACCTCGGCCAGCACGAGATCGCCTTCCTCTACGACGAGGTCGTGCGCACGTGCGACAACCACGTCATCTACCGCAACGCGGCCAAGGAGATCGCGGCCCGGCGCGGGCAGTCCCTGACCTTCATGGCCAAGTACGACGAGCGTGAGGGCAGCTCGTGCCACGTGCACCTGTCGCTGCGGGGCACCGACGGCGAGATCGTCTTCGCCGACGAGAATGGTGCGCACGGCCAGAGCGCGGTGTTCGACCACTTCATCGCCGGCGTCCTGGCCACGATGCGCGACTTCACGTACTTCTACGCCCCGAACATCAACTCCTACAAGCGCTTCCAGCCCGGCAGCTTTGCCCCGACCGCCGTCGCGTGGGGGCACGACAACCGCACCTGCTCGTTGCGCGTCGTCGGTCACGGGGCCGGGATGCGCGTCGAGAACCGCCTGCCGGGCGGCGACATGAACCCCTACCTCGGTGTCGCCGCGATGCTCGCGGGCGGCCTCCACGGCATCGAGCACGAGCTCGCCCTCGAGGACACCTTCGAGGGCAACGCCTACACCTCCGGCAAGCCGCGCGTGCCCTCGTCGCTGCAGGAGGCGCGCGACCTGCTCGACCGCTCGGAGCTGGCCCGCACGGTGTTCGGCGACGACGTCGTCGCGCACTACGTCAACGCGGCCGACGTCGAGATCACCGCCTTCAACGCCGCGGTCACCGACTGGGAGCGCCGCCGCGGCTTCGAACGCCTCTGACCCCGCCGAAACCCACCCATACACACAGCGATTCGAGGTATTCCGCGACCGCCGGTGATCGCGGAACACCTCGAACCGGGAGGACCTGGAACGACATGACCCAGACGCACGACGTCATCAACCCGGCCACCGAGCAGGTGGTGCGCTCCGTCGAGCTCGCGTCCCTCGAGGACGCCGATGCCGCGATCGCGCGCGCCGCCGCGGCCTTCCCGCCGTGGCGCGACCTGGCTCCCGGTGAGCGGGCGCGGCTGCTGCGGCGGTTCTCCGACCTCGTCGGCGAGCACCAGGAGGAGCTGGCACGGCTCGAGGTCGAGAACGCCGGCCACACGATCGGCAACGCCCGTTGGGAGGCCGGCAACGTCCGTGACGTCCTCGCGTACTACGCCGGCGCCCCGGAGCGCAACCTGGGCCAGCAGATCCCCGTCGCGGGCGGCGTCGACGTGACCTTCCGCGAGCCCCTCGGGGTCGTCGGGATCATCGTGCCGTGGAACTTCCCGATGCCGATCGCCGGTTGGGGTTTCGCGCCCGCCCTCGCGGCCGGCAACACCGTCGTGCTCAAGCCCGCCGAGCTGACGCCGCTCACGGCGATGCGCCTGGGCGAGCTCGCCCTGGAGGCAGGCCTGCCCGAGGGCGTCTTCACCGTCGTGCCGGGCAAGGGCTCGGTCGTGGGGGAGCGGTTCGTCACCCACCCCCAGGTGCGCAAGGTCTGCTTCACCGGCTCCACGGAGGTGGGCCAGGGGATCATGCGCGGCGCGGCCGCCCAGCTCAAGCGGGTCACGCTCGAGCTCGGCGGCAAGAGCGCGAACGTCGTGTTCGACGACGCCGACCTCCAGCTCGCCGCGGCCCGTGCGCCGTACGGCGTCTTCGACAACGCCGGCCAGGACTGCTGCGCCCGCAGCCGGATCCTCGTGCAGCGCAGCGTCTTCGACCGCTTCATGGAGCACTTCGAGACGGCCGTGCGCGGGGTCGTCGTCACCGACCCCAGCGACGAGGCCTCGGAGATGGGCCCGCTCATCAGCGCCGACCAGCACGCCCGGGTCCGCTCGTACGTCGAGGACGCGTCCGACGGTGTCGAGGTCGCCTTCCGCGGCGAGGCCCCCGGCGGGGCCGGGTACTGGTACCCGCCGACGGTCGTGCTGCCGCGCTCGACGGGCGACCGCGTCTGGCAGGAGGAGGTGTTCGGCCCCGTCGTGGCGGTCATGCCGTTCGACGACGAGGCCGACGCCGTGAGCAAGGCCAACGACACCGCCTACGGGCTCTCCGGGTCGATCTGGACGCGCGACGTCGGCCGCGCCCTGCGCGTGGCCCGCGGCATCGAGGCGGGCAACCTCTCGGTGAACTCCCACAGCAGCGTGCGTTACTGGACGCCGTTCGGCGGGTTCAAGCAGAGCGGTATCGGCCGCGAGCTCGGGCCCGACGCGCTCGAGCCCTTCACCGAGGTCAAGAACGTGTTCATCTCGACCGACTGAAGACTCCACCCACACGACTGACCACACGACGAGAACCACCGGACGGCAAGGAAAGAGGACTCATGGCAGGCAGGCTCGACGGCAAGGTCGCGGTCATCACCGGCGGGTGCTCCGGCATCGGCCTCGCCACGGTGCGACGGTTCGCCGAGGAAGGTGCGAAGGTGGTCATCGGTGACCTCGACGAGGTCAACGGGCCGCGCGTCGCGCAGGAGGTGGGCGGCACGTTCGTGCGGACCGACGTCGTGAGCAAGGAGGACGTCGACGCGCTCTTCTGCACGGCGAAGGACACGTACGGCTCGGTCGACATCGCCTTCAACAACGCCGGCATCTCCCCGCCCGAGGACGACTCGATCCTCGACACCGACCTCGACGCCTGGCGCAAGGTGCAGGAGGTCAACCTCACGTCGGTCTACCTGTGCTGCAAGGCCGCCCTGCCCTACATGCTCGAGCAGAAGAAGGGCTCGATCATCAACACCGCCTCGTTCGTGGCGGTCATGGGCGCGGCGACGAGCCAGATCTCCTACAGCGCCAGCAAGGGCGGCGTGCTGTCGATGAGCCGCGAGCTCGGCGTGCAGTTCGCCCGCGAGGGCGTTCGCGTCAACGCCCTCTGCCCCGGGCCCGTCAACACGCCGCTGCTGCAGGATCTCTTCGCCAAGGACGAGGAGCGAGCCGCACGGCGGCTCGTCCACGTGCCGATGGGCCGGTTCGGCGAGCCCGAGGAGATGGCCAACGCGGTGCTCTTCCTCGCCTCGGACGAGTCGAGCTTCATCACGGCCTCGACGTTCCTCGTCGACGGCGGCATCTCCGGCGCGTACGTCACCCCGCTCTGACCTGTGGTGCAGCAGCAGCAAGGAGGAGCCTTGTCCGGCAGTCCGGTCCGCCCGGTCATCGGCATCACCGCGTACGTCGAACCGGCGACGCGCGGGGACTGGGCCGACGTGCCCTCGGCCCTCGTGCCGCACAGCTACGTGCGCAAGGTCGAGGAGGCCGGCGCGATCGCCCTGCTCGTCCCGCCTCGGCTGGACGGCTCCGAGGACCTCGTCCGCGAGGTCCTCGGGCGGCTCGACGGCCTCGTCATCGCGGGCGGCGCCGACGTCGCCCCCGAGCTGTACGACGCCGAGCGGCACCCGACGGTGCAGGCCTCGCGCCCGGACCGCGACGCCACCGAGGTGGCCCTGGCGCGCGCCACGGGCGAGCTCGACGTGCCGCTCCTCGGCATCTGCCGCGGCATGCAGGTCATGGCGGTCGCTGCGGGCGGCCGGCTCGAGCAGCACACGCCCGAACGCGTCGGCCACGACGACCACTCGCCGGGCCCCGCGACGTACGGACGCCACCCGGTGCACACCGTGGCCGGCACCCGCGTCGCTGACGTGCTCGGGGCGTCGGTCGACGTGCCGAGCTACCACCACCAGTCGGTCCTCAGCCACCCGGGCTACGTCGCGTCGGCCTGGGCCGACGACGGCACCCTCGAGGCGATGGAGGACCCGTCCGGCTCCTTCCGCCTCGCGGTCCAGTGGCACCCCGAGGAGGGTGAGGACCCGCGGCTGTTCGAGGCGCTCGTCGCTGCGGCCCGGGTGCGCGCCGAGAGCAGGTCGGCGCGTGGCTGAGAGCGCGCCCTTCGTCGCCGCGACGGCCGGGCGCGCCGCTCCCGCGCGCCCGGTCGTCGCGGTGTCAGCCCACGAGGAGCACGTCGTGCGCCCGGGCGAGCGCGAGCCGTCCTCGGTGCGGCTCGCGAGCAGCCGCTACGTCGACGCGCTCGGACGCGTCGGAGCGGTGGCGCTGCTCGTGCCCGCTCGCGCCGATCTCGACGCGGCGACGGCCCGACGCGTCCTGGCGTCGGTCGACGCGCTCGTGCTCACCGGCGGCGGCGACATCGCCGGCCGCTGGTTCGGCGAGCCGGACCACCCGGACATCGGCCCGGTCGACGCGGCGCGCGACGTCACCGAGCTCGCCCTGGCCCGGGCGGCACTCGATGCCGGGCTGCCGGTCCTCGGCATCTGCCGCGGCATGCAGGTGCTCGCCGTGGCGGGCGGCGGCACGGTCGAGCAGCACCTGCCGGACCGGCTCGGCCACGACGACCACCGGGGTGGCGCGTCGCCGGACGGCCTGCACCGGCACGACGTCGCGACCGTCCCCGGCACGCGCGCGGACCTGATCCTCGGAGCCTCGTTCGCGGCGCGGTGCCACCACCACCAGGGCGTCGGCGTGCTCGGCCCGTTCGTGGCGTCGGCGTGGTCGGCCGACGGCGTCTGCGAGCTCATGGAGCTGCCTGGTGACCGAAGCGAGGGGAGCGCGTTCGCCGTCGGCGTGCAGTCGCACCCGGAGACGGTGCCGGACGACCGGCTCTTCGCCGCCCTCGTGGAGGCGGCCCGATCGCGAGACGCGGGTCCCAGCATCCGGACCGGGTGTTTCGGCGACGTTTCGGCGGCCCTACATTGACGAGCGTGAAGCCGCACCTCGTGCCCACCAGCACGCTCATTATCGACTAGCGCGACGAGAGACCCTCGTCGCGCAGACCTCCCGCACCTCGGGGGGTCTTTTTGTTTCCCGAACCACCGTGACGGAGACGCGGCCCACGCCACACCCCGGCGCAGGCGGCACCCGGCCCACCGGCCCGATGAGAGCACCGAGGACGACCCACGCGGAGCCATCCCCGAGATCGAGGACAATGAAGGTCATGGAAGCGCTGCACGTCTACGACACCACCCTGCGCGACGGCGCCCAGCAGGAGGGTCTCAACCTGTCGGTGTCGGACAAGCTGGCCATCGCCGCCCTGCTCGACGACCTCGGGGTCGACTTCATCGAGGGTGGCTGGCCGGGTGCCAACCCGAAGGACACCGAGTTCTTCGAGCGCGCCAAGGGTGAGCTGCGCCTGCGCCACGCGACGCTCGCCGCCTTCGGGGCCACCCGTCGCGCGGGGGGCGCCGCGGCGCAGGACCCCCTCGTCCAGGCGCTCGTCGACTCGGGCGCGTCGGTCGTGTGCCTCGTCGCCAAGTCGCACACCGGCCACGTCGAGCGGGCGCTCAAGACGACGCTCGAGGAGAACCTCGCCATGGTCCGCGACACGGTGTCGCACCTCGTGGCACAGGGCCGCCGGGTCTTCGTCGACTGCGAGCACTTCTTCGACGGCTGGCACCTCGACCACGACTACGCGCTCGAGGTCGTGCGCACGGCGCACGAGGCCGGCGCGGAGGTCGTCGTGCTCTGCGACACCAACGGCGGCATGCTGCCGCACCAGGTGGAGGAGGTCGTCGCCGACGTCATCGCCTCGACGGGCGCGCGCATCGGCGCCCACTGCCACAACGACAGCGGCTGCGCCGCGGCCAACTCCGTCGCTGCGGTGCGCGCCGGCGCGACCCACGTGCAGGGCACCGTCAACGGCTACGGCGAGCGCACCGGCAACGCCGACCTCGTCACGGTCGCCGCCAACCTGCAGTTCAAGCTCGGCCTGCCCGCCATGGCGCCGGCGTCGTTCCGGCGCGCCATGCACATCGCCCACGCGATCAGCGAGGTGACGAACGTGCCGGCCTACAGCCGCCAGCCCTACGTCGGCGCGAGCGCCTTCGCGCACAAGGCCGGCCTCCACGCCAGCGCCCTCAAGGTCGACCCCGACCTCTACCAGCACATGGAGCCCGAGCTCGTCGGCAACGGGATGCGCACCCTCGTGTCCGACATGGCCGGCCGCGCGAGCATCGAGCTCAAGGCCCGCGAGGCCGGCCTCGACCTGTCCGAGCGTCCCGACGTCGTCGCGAGCGTCCTCGCCGAGGTCAAGGACCTCGAGCTGCGCGGCTGGACCTTCGACGCGGCCGACGCCACGGTCGAGCTGATGATCCGCGAAGCCCTGCAGCCGGGCTGCACCCACTACTTCGAGGTCGAGTCGTGGCGCGTCATCACCGACTCCTCGGGCACCGGTGACGCGTCGTCCGAGGCGACGGTCAAGCTGCGCGCCGACGGCTCGCGCCTCATCGCCACCGGCGAAGGCAACGGCCCGGTCAACGCGCTCGACCACGCACTGCGCGACGCGCTCTCACGCGCCTACCCCGAGATCGAGAAGCTCGAGCTCATCGACTTCAAGGTCCGCATCCTCGACGCCTCGCACGGCACCGACGCGGTGACGCGCGTGCTCATCGAGACCTCCGACGGCGAGACGTCGTGGGACACCATCGGCGTCGCGGGCTCGATCCTCGCCGCGTCGTGGCGGGCCCTCACCGACGGCATCGTCCGCGGCCTCATCCGCCAGGGCGTCCCACGCCGCTGACAGGTCGGCCGTCTGAGTCAGTCGTCCACGCCGAGGCCGGCCACGAGCCCGGGCAGCCACTCGGCCGCCGACGCGCGGAAGGCGTCCGACCCCCGAGCGGGGGCACCGCCGGGGACGACGCCGAGCAGCCCCTCGGGTAGCTTGGCGAAGACGTCGAGGTTCGTCGTCTCGATCGGGCCAGGGTCGTCCGGCCACGCGCCGACGACGATGCCGAGCTGACGGATCCCTCTGTGTGCGAGGGCTTCCCGGGTCAACATCGTGTGGTTGAGAGTGCCGAGGGCAGCCCGCACGACGAGCACGACCCCGGCGTCGGGCAGGGCCCGGGTGAGGTCGGCGAGCGTCTCCGCGGCCTCGGTCAGCTCGACGAGCAGGCCGCCGGCACCCTCGACGAGCACGTGCTCGTGGTCGTCGGCGAGGCGTCGGACGGCATCGACATGATCGGCGAGCGTGGGCAGCGTCGCGGCCTCGAGGGCGGCCGCCGGACGGGGCGCCATCGGGGCGTGCAGGCGGACGCCCTCGCTGCCGGACACCCCTGACAGCCGGGTCACCTCCGCGACGTCGCCCGGCTCTCCGGGGGCCACACCCGTCTGCGTCGGCTTGTACACGGCGACGCGCCGGCCGGTGCCGGCGAGCACGGCTGCGACCGCCGCGGTCGCGACGGTCTTGCCGACGTCGGTGTCGGTGCCGGTGACGACGAGGACCCGCGGCAGCGTCATGACGCCTCACCGGGCCCGGCGAGGGCCGGACGCGTGTCGTCTCCCGCGGCCGGTGCGGGGTCCACCTCGACGCCGGGGACGGCGCGGACGGCGTCGGTGCTCGTGTCGCTGGGTGCCGCGTGCGCGGCCGCGACGACGGCGACGAGCTCGGCTGCCTCGGCGAGGGTGTCGGTGGGCAGGTCGGCGCGCGCCGTGATGCGCAGCCGGGACACGCCGTCGGGCACGCTCGGTGGCCGGAAGCAGCCGACGAGGATGCCCTGGGTGCGCAGGTCGAGCGCGGCGGCCACCGCGGCGTCGGGGGAGGGCATCGGCAGCGACTGGACGGCGCCGGCGGCCGGCTCGATCCCGCACCGGGCGGCGATGACGCGCGCGTTCTCCCGCACGCGCGCGGCCAGGCCGGGATCGGCTTCGACGACCCCGACCGCCGCGAGGGCGGCACCGGCGGCGGCGGGCGCGAGCCCGGTGTCGAAGATGAACGGCCGGGCGGTGTTGACGAGGTGCTCGCGCAGGGCCACCGGGCCGAGGACCGCGCCGCCCTGCGAGCCGAGGGCCTTGGACAGGGTGACCGTGACGACGAGGTGCTCGGCGTCGGCCAGGCCCAGCGCGGCGACGAGCCCACGACCCCCGCCCGCGACGCCGACGCCGTGTGCCTCGTCGACGACCAGGAGCGCGTCGTGGCGTCGGCAGACGGCGTGCAGCTCGCGCAGCGGCGCGGCGTCGCCGAGCACCGAGTACACCGACTCGACGGCGACGACGACCCGCTGCCCCGCGCGCTCGCGGAGCCGGGCATCGAGGTCGGCTGGGTCGTTGTGCGCGAAGGTCGCGTACGGCACCCGCGCCATCCGCGCGGCGTCGTGCAGCGACGCGTGGGCGTGGGCGTCGAGGAGGACCTCCGCCCCGCGTCCGGACAGCGCCGTCAGCACGCCGAGGTTCGCGGCGTAGCCGGTCGAGAAGGCGAGGGCGCTGCGCTGCCCGGTGAGCCGGCACAGGGCGGCTTCGAGCTCGCGGTGCACGGGCAGGGTCCCGGTCACGAGGCGGCTGGCCGTCGCCGAGGTGCCGTACCGGTCGAGGGCCTCGTGGGCGGCGGCGACGACCCGGTCGTCCTGCGACAGGCCGAGGTAGTCGTTGGAGGCGAGGTCGAGCAGCTCGTGCGCACCGGGGTGCCGGCCGCCGAGCCGCAGCACCGGGTCGAAACGCACCGTGCCACGGTCCTCGCGCAGCTGCGCCCGCTCGCGCAGCCACGCGTCCCAGGTGCTCATCCGTGCGCCTGCGCCACCGCACCGATGACGGCGCGGGTGATGGCGTCGACGTCGGCGTCGGTGCTGACGTAGGGCGGCATCGTGTACACGAGGTCGCGGAAGGGGCGCACCCACACGCCGCGTTCGAGGGCCGCACGGGTGACGGCCGGCACGTCGACCGGCCGGTCGAGCTGGACGACGCCGACCGCGCCCAGGGTGCGCACGTCGCGGACCGCCGCGAGATCGCGGGCCGGCGCGAGGCCGTCGGCGAGGCGCCGCTCGATGCGCGGCACGTCGTGGTGCCACGCCGACTCCACGAGGTCGAGCGATGCGGCGGCCACGGCACAGGCGAGCGGGTTGGCCATGAAGGTCGGGCCGTGCAGCAGGGCCCGGAACTGCGAGCGCGTGACGGTCGCCCCGACGTGCTCGGTCATGAGGACCGCTGCGAGAGTGAGGTACCCACCGGTCAGCGCCTTGCCCACACAGATGACGTCGGGGGCGATGCCGGCCCACTCCGAGGCGAAGAGGCGACCGGTACGGCCGAAGCCGGTGGCGATCTCGTCGGCGACGAGGAGCAGTCCGTGCTCGTCGGCCACCTCCCGCATGACACGGAGGCACCGAGGGTCGTAGACGTGCATGCCGCCGGCGCCCTGCAGGACCGGTTCGGCGACGACGGCCGCGAGCTCGTCGGCGTGCTCGCGCGCCAGCGCACGGAACTGCGCCTCCCACGCGTCCAGTGCCGCGGCGTCCGACTCCCACGACCCGGTGGCGGCGTCGCGACGGGCCGCCGGCGGTCGCGGGGCGAAGACGTGGCGGGCGAGGACGCCCGGGAAGGCCGAGTGCATGCCGTCGACGGGGTCGCAGACGCTCATCGCCGCGAAGGTGTCGCCGTGGTAGCCGCCACGGACGGTGAGGAACCGCTGGCGGACCGGACGGCCGGAGGCAGCCTGGTACTGCAGGGACAGCTTGAGGGCCACCTCGACCGACACCGAGCCGGAGTCGGCGAAGAAGACGTGCGACATGGGTCCGGGCGCGAGGGCGATGAGCCGCTCGGCCAGGGTCACGGCCGGCTCGTGGGTCAGGCCACCGAACATGACGTGGCTGAACCGGTCCACCTGCGCGTGCGCCGCCGCGTCGAGGCGCGGGTGGCGGTAGCCGTGCACGGCGCACCACCACGACGCCATGGCGTCGATCGCCTCGAACCGGGAGCCGTCCGGGGCGGTCAGCTCGAGCCGGACGCCGCGCGCGGCGGTCACCGCGTAGGGCGGAATGCCGTCGAGGGGCGCGTACGGGTGCCAGACGAGGCCACGGTCGCGCTCGACGACGCCGGTGCCGACGCCCGTCGAGCCGCGGGCCAGCACGTCGGCCGGCTCAGGCATTGGGGAGGGCCGCCGTGCCGGCGCCACGGCGACGCTTGGCCGGGTCGTGGGACGCGCCGACGAAATCCTCGCTCGAACCGGACTCTGCCGAAACGGGTTCGGCGCCGAGGACGACGAAACCGTTGTCCCGGACCAGCTCGAGGTCGGCCTCCGCGGCCTGGCCCTCGGACGTGAGGTAGTCGCCGAGGAAGATCGAGTTGGCGACATGGAGCGCGAGGCCCTGCAGCGACCGCAGGTGCATCTCGCGGCCGCCGGCGACGCGCACCTCCCGGTCGGGGCACACGAAGCGGGCCGCGGCGAGGATGCGCACGCAGCGCGAAGGTGTCAGCTCCCACGTGCCCTCGAGCGGGGTGCCGTCGAAGGGCATGAGGAAGTTGACGGGGATCGAGTCGGAGCCGAGGTCGCGCAGTGCGATCAGCGCCTCGACGAGCTGCTCGTCGGACTCGCCGAGCCCGGCGATGAGCCCCGAGCACGCCGACAGGCCCGCGGCCTGCGCCTTGCCGACGGTCTCGACCCGGTCGGCGTAGGTGTGGCTCGTGACGATCGAGTCGTGGTGCGACTCGGACGTGTTGATGTTGTGGTTGTAGGCGTCGACCCCGGCGGCGCGCAGGCGCTCGGCCTGGCCGTCCTTGAGCAGACCGAGGCAGGCGCACACCTCGACGCCGGGGTGCTGGGCCTTGAGCGCACCGACCATGCCGGCGACGCGGTCGACGTCGCGGTCGGTGGGGCCGCGGCCGCTGCTGACCATGCAGACGCGCGATGCGCCACCCCGCAGACCGGCCCTGGCCTGCTCGATCGCCTCGTCGTTCTTGAGCCAGGTGTAACGCAGGATGTCGGCCGTCGAGCCGAGGCGCTGCGAGCAGTAGTGGCAGTCCTCGGGGCACAGGCCCGACTTGAGGTTGACGAGGTAGTTGACCTTCACCGTGTCGCCGAAGTGCTTGCGGCGCAGGCGAGCCGCGGCGGCGACGACGTCGAGCAGCTCGTCGTCGGTCGACCGCAGCACGTCGAGGGCGTCCTCGGCGGTGGCCGGGGTGCCGGACAGCACGGCGTCGGCGAGGTCGTCGAAACGGCGGGTCATGCGGGCTCCTTGCGCTCGGCACTGAACGATGTTCAACTTGAACGGCGTTCAGTATGCCGACTGGCTAGGCTCGGGTGTCAACGTGGTCCGGACCCGTGAGCATGCGACGCCCGTCACGCGCCGCCGACAGGCGGGCACCGGAGCAACAACCGGCGAACAGGGGAGCAGGGCATGGCGTTGAGCAGGGAGCAGGTCGTGACGACGGCCGTCGACATCCTGCGCCGCTACGGCCTGGCCGACCTGACGATGCGCCGCCTGGCGCGCGAGCTCGCGGTGCAGCCGGGGGCGCTCTACTGGCACGTGGCGAACAAGCAGGAGCTGCTCGTCGAGGTCGCCGGGCGGCTGCTCGCCGCGATCCCGGACCCGGACCCGGACCGCCCCGCCGAGGAGGCCCTCGCCGCGCACGCCCACGCCCTGCGCGAGGCCGTGCGGTACGTGCCCGACGGCGCCGACGTCGTGGCGCTCGCGCACGCGGTCGACCCGGGCTCGCTGCGCGCGGTCGAGGAGCTCGTGCGCCTCGTCGGCCGCGCCGGCGTGCCCCCGCGCGAGCGCGAGGCCGTCGCGGAGGTCGTGCTGCACCACGTGCTCGGCTCGGTGACCACCGAGCACAACCAGCGGATCGCCCTCGACCTCGATCCCGACTTCCGGGCGCGCGACGCCGCGGCGGTCGCCAAGGCGTTCGAGGTGGGGCTCGAGGTGGTCCTCGCCGGCCTGCGCCGGGCCTGACCACCCGACGGCCGTGCCGTGCGGCAGGGTCCGTGGGCAGCCACGTGCTGGACGGCCCAGGCCCCGTCCAGCACCAGCCCCCTGCCGGGAGCGTTCGTCGACGCGCGCGCCTGGACCTTCGCCGACACCCGTCAGTGGGTGGGGGCCCCGGCCTGATACACCCCGTCGGGAACCACCCACCGGCGGGTGATCCGGGCCAGACTCGGTGGATGCCTCTGCGCACCCGCACCCACTGGTTCGGCGTCGTGCTCGATGCCCCCGACGCGTCCGAGCTCGCGCACTTCTACCAGCGCCTCCTCGGGTGGACCCTCTTCAAGGACACCCCGGGCTGGGCCACGCTCGCGCCCTCGGCCGACCACGGCTACAACCTGGCCTTCCAGCAGGAGCCGAACTACGTGCGCCCGGTGTGGCCGAGCGAGCAGGGCAAGCCGCTCATGATGCTGCACCTCGACCTCGAGGTCGACGACCTCGAGGAGGCGGTGGCCCACGCCGTCGGGGTCGGCGCGGACGTCGCGGAGTACCAGCCGCAGGAGGACGTCCGGGTGCTGCTCGACCCGGCCGGCCACCCGTTCTGTCTCTACGTCGACGATGGCGGGGGCGACGACGACGCCGACGGTCCGGGCGAGGACTCGGCCGGCTCGAGCGCCTGACCCAGCACCACGTCGAGCGCCTCGACGAGCCGCACCCGCAGCGCGTGGCCACGCTCGGCGAATCCGCGCTGCTCGGCGACGTAGGCGGCCTTGCCCTCGGCCGTCTCGATCGGCACCGGCTCGTAGCCGAGCTCGCACAGGTCGTAGGGGGCCGCACGCATGTCGAGCGAGCGGATGTCGCGGGCCAGCTCGAAGCAGTCGGCCACGAGGTCGGACGGCACGACGGGCACGAGCTTGTGCGCCCACTTGTAGAGATCCATGCCGGCATGGAGGCAGCCGGGTTGCTCGAGCTCGAGCTGGCTCGCCCGCGTCGGGCTCAGGGCGTTGAGGGGCACGGCGTCGGGGGTGAAGAAGCGGTAGGCGTCGAAGTGCGAGCACGCCACCTGGTGCGACTCGACGACCGCGTCGGTGCCCTCGGGCCCGAGGCGCAGCGGCCAGGCGGAGTGGCGCACGTCCGAGGGGTCGAGCCGGTACACCATGGCCCACTCGTGCAGCCCGAAGCAGCCGAACCGGCCGGGCCGTCCGGCGGTGCGCACGAGCAGCTCGCGGACGAACCGCGCCGTGTCACCACGCCGCTCGAGGAACGCTTCGACGTCGATGGTCACAGCCCCGGACGCGTCGATGCGGTAGAAGCGCCAGTCTGCTTGCGGAGCAGGGCCGTCCAGCCCCACTCCGGGGCCGGGGTGCCAGCGCCGCAGCTGGGAGGGCGTGAAGGAGTAGTACGTGAAGAGGAAGTCCTCGACCGGGTGTGGCCGCGCGTCACGCCGCCGCGCCCGGTGCCCGGCGGTCGCGGCATCGACCCGGGCCTCGTGGGCGCGGGTCCGCTCGCGCCACTCGGGCTCGGTGAGGACGTGCACGCGTCGAGGGTAGGTGATCGACGCGCCGGGCCCCGCACGCCCGAGCACGCCCGAGCACGCCCGAGCACGCGCAGGGGCCGCGCCGGGGTCCGCGACGGCCGCGCGCCGAGCACGGTGCTGGAGCAGGATGGGCCCATGGCACCCGCCGACGAGCTGCCCACCCACCTGCTGCACCGCCTCACGTCCTACTCGCCCGACCGGGAGTGGACCGAGGTGCCGCCCGACGACCGGCTCGTGCAGGACCTCGTGCCGAACGACCTCGCCCACCGGCCCCGCTGGTACAAGGACTACGGCGACGACCTGCCGCGCACCCTGCTGCCCCAGGAGCTGCCCGCGAGCAGTGTTCCGGCCACGGCGGTCCTCGCCGGAACGGCCGATGTCGCGGCCACCCGCCTCGACCTGCCCGCCCTGGCCCGCCTGCTGTACCTGTCGGCCGGCGTCACCCGCCGCACGACGCGTCCGGGTGCGGGCACCCTGCTCTTCCGGGCGGCGGGGTCAGCGGGCGCGCGGTTCCCGCTCGAGCTCTACGTCGCCGTGCCGCGCTCCGCCGGTACCGACGCCGGTGAGGTCGCTCCCGACCTGCCGGCGGGCCTGCACTGGTACGACCCGGAGGCCCACGCCCTCGTCACCATCGGCCCGCCCCCGTCGGGGGAGTCCGTGACCCTCGTCGTCACCGGGATCCCGTGGCGCACCGGCTGGCGGTACCGCGAGCGGGGCTTCCGGCACGTCTACTGGGACGCCGGCACGATGCTCGCCCAGACCCTCGCGCTCGCCGACTCCGCGGGCGTCCCGGCCCACCTCGTCACCACCTTCCCCGACTCCGAGGTCGCGGCCCTCGTCGGCGCCGACCGCGTCCGCGAGTGGCCCGTGGCGCTCGTCGTCCTCGGCGACGGACGGCCTGCGATCCACCCCACGGGTGACCCGCTCCCGGGGCGCCACGACGCGGACGGGCGCGAGCTCCCGCTCGTCACCGCCGCCCAGCGGGCGGGGGAGCGCGACGCCCTCGGCCCGGCCCACCCGCGGGGGCCGGCCGTGCCCGTGCTGTCGGTCGAACCCGGGCCGAGCACCGACGAGGTGGTGGCGAGCAAGGGCTCGATCCGTCGGCTGCACCGCGACCGCTCAGTGCCGCGGGTCCTGCTCGTCGACGCGATGGCGGCGGCGACGCGCGGGGTCGACGTGCCGCACTGGGTCGGGGTCAGTGCCGTCGACGGCGTGCCCACCGGCATCCACCGCTGGCCCGACGTCGCCGAGGCCGTGCGGCCGCTCGACGAGGCCACGGTCCGCGACGAGCTGTTCTCGGTGGCCCTCGAGCAGGGCCTGGCCGGCGACGCGTCGTTCGTGGCCATCAGCGGGGTCGACCTCGTGACGCTCGACGACCACGGCTACCGCGACGCCCAGCTGCTCGCCGGCCTCGTCGAGGGCCGGTTGCACCTCATGGCGTACGCGCTCGGTGCGGCGGCCTCCGGGATGACCTTCCGCGACAGCGACCTCGCCCACCTGCTCGGCGCCGACGTCGCCGGGCTGCTGTGGACGTGCGTCGGCGTCCCCGAGTACCGGACGCGTCCGAGCGGGCTGCCCGGCTCGCCGGCGGACGTCACCATCGTCTGGCCACGGTGATCGCGCCCCACCACGACCGGGGGCGGCCTACGCTCGGTCCCGTGGCCGCCGCCGACTGGTACCTCACCGCCGACGAGCGGGGCAACCCGGCGACGCGCCTCGACCGTCGTCACCCCGGCGGCCGGGCGTGGACCGAGGGCAACCTCGTCACGCCGCTCGTCCACGGTGCGGCGTACTTCACGGCCCTGGCTGAGCACGTCTCACGGATGGCGTCGGGGGATCTGCTGCTCTTCGTCGACTGGCGCGGCGACCCGGACGAGCGGCTGAGCGGCTCACCCGGCAGCGAGGTGGGCACCCTGTTCGCCGACGCGGCCCGACGGGGGGTCGACGTGCGGGGCCTCGTCTGGCGCTCGCACTGGGACCGGCTCGCGTTCTCGGCCGAGGAGAACCGCCACCTCGGCGAGGAGGTCGACGCCGCAGGCGGCGAGTGCTACCTCGACATGCGGGTGCGCCTCGGCGGGTCGCACCACCAGAAGTTCGTCGTCCTGCGCCACCCCGGCCGGCCCGAGCGCGACATCGCCTTCCTCGGCGGCATCGACCTGTGCCACAGCCGCCGTGACGACGCCGCCCACGGGGGAGACCCCCAGCCCCAGACCATGGCGAAGGTCTACGGCCCTCGCCCGCCCTGGCACGACGTCCAGCTGGCACTCACCGGTCCCGCCGTGGGCGACGTCGAGACGGTCTTCCGGGAGCGGTGGGAGGACCCGCAGGCCCTGAGCCGTTCGCCGGTGCGGTGGGCCGTCGACACCGTCCGCGGCGACCGGCCGACCCGACGCCCGCTCCCGCCCCAGCTGCCCGACCCGGCGCCCACCGGACCGCATCCGGTGCAGCTGCTGCGCACCTACGGCCACCGCCTCGGCGGCTACCCGTTCGCACCCCGCGGTGAGCGGAGTGTCGCGCGGGCCTACGCCAAGGCGTTCGCGAGGGCCCGGCACCTCATCTACCTCGAGGACCAGTACCTGTGGTCGCCGCAGGTGTGCTCGGTGCTCGAGTCGGCCCTGCGCCGCGCACCGGACCTGCGTGTCGTCGCCGTCCTGCCGCACCAGCCCGACCAGGACGGCGCCCTGAGCCATGCCCCCAACCTCGTGAGCCGGGCCCGCCTGCTCAGGGAGCTCGAGGCCGTCGCCCCGGGGCGTGTCGCCGCCTACGGCGTCGAGAACCCGGCGGGGACACCCGTCTACGTGCACGCGAAGGTTTGCATCGTCGACGACACGTGGGTCACGGTCGGCTCGGACAACTTCAACCGACGCTCGTGGACCCACGACTCGGAGCTCTCGGCGGCCGTGGTGCACGAGCAGCTCGCGCGCGACCTGCGCCAGCAGCTGGCGCGCGAGCACCTCGACACCGAGCACCCGCCGGCGCTCGAGGAGCACTTCGAGGCCTACGCCGACAGCGCGCGGACCCTCGCCGCGTGGCGCCGCGAACCGGCGTCGGCGCCCCGACCGCCGGGCCGGCTGCGCCCGCTCGACCGCCCGGACCAGACGCGCCTCACCCGGCTGTGGGCCGACCCGCTGTACCGGCTCGTCTACGACCCCGACGGCCGCCCCCTGGACCTGCGGCTGCGGCGCACCCTCTGAGGCGCGACGGGAGCGGCGCCTCCCGGGTGGCTAGGGTGGTGCCCGTGCGCATCGCGAGGTACACGACCGGGGAGGACCCGGCCTACGGCATCGTCCAGGGCGACCCCGGGCAGGAGGTCATCACCCCGCTCGCCGGCGACCCCCTGTACGTGGGGCTCCAGCCGAGCGGTCAGGGCCCGGTCATGCTCGAGGACGTACGCCTGCTCGCCCCGGTCATCCCGCGCTCGAAGATCGTGGCCATCGGCAAGAACTACGCCGACCACGCCAAGGAGATGGGCGGCGAGGCGCCGGCCGAGCCGATGATGTTCTTCAAGCCGAACACCGCCGTCGTCGGCCCGTTCGACCCCGTGGTGCTGCCGGCCGGCAGCAGCGAGGTCTCCTACGAGGGCGAGCTCGCCGTCGTCATCAAGACGATCACCAAGGGCGTCAAGGCCGACGACGCGGCCGACTGCATCTACGGCTACACCGTCGCCAACGACGTCACGGCCCGCGACTGGCAGCGCACCGACGGCCAGTGGGCGCGCGCCAAGGGCTTCGACACCAGCTGCCCGCTCGGCCCGTGGGTCGAGACCGAGCTCGACCCTGCCGACCTGTCGATCGTCACGACGCTCGACGGCGAGGTGAAGCAGGACGGCTCGACGGCCGACATGATCCACGGCATCGGCGCGATCATCGAGTACGCGTCCGCAGCCTTCACCCTGCTGCCGGGCGACGTCATCCTCACCGGCACCCCGGCCGGCGTCGGCCTCGTCGAGGCCGGTCAGCAGACCACCGTCGAGATCGAGGGCATCGGCTCGCTGACGAACACCTTCGTCAGGCGCTGAGCCCGGGCCCGACCGTAGGGTCGGGCCATGAGCAACGACGACGTGACCCAGCAGACGTCCCCGAGCGACGCGCCGGCCGCTGCCGAGCAGGAGCACTACACCGGCCGTCACGCGGGCCCGGGCGAGCCCGACCAAGGGCCCGACGAGGACGCCACCTACGACGCCCGCCACGACGACGTCGACGGCCCTCCCGGGGCCGTCCAGCGCTGACCCGTCCGACCCGTCCGGCACGCCGGCCGCAAGCCACGACGCCGCCCCGACCTCCACGGTCCGGGCGGCGTCGCCGCGTGCCGGGGCCTGCGGCCCGCCCACTAGGCTGGGCCGCACCATGAGCGAGAACAGCACCAGCACCGGTACGCCGACGTCCACCGCCACCTCCGACCCGCAGGTCGAGGTCCGCAGCGAGCAGCCCGAGCGCCGGTCGACCTCCGACGGGTCCGGTCCGGTCCGCACGCGCGTCGCGCCGTCGCCCACCGGCGACCCGCACGTCGGCACCGCGTACATGTCGCTGTTCAACCTCGCCTTCACCCGCCAGCAGGGCGGCCAGTTCGTCCTCCGCGTCGAGGACACCGACCGCGCTCGCTTCCGCGAGGACTCCGAGGCCCAGCTCTACGACACCCTCGCGTGGCTCGGGCTGCACTGGGACGAGGGGCCCGACATCGGCGGCCCCTACGAGCCCTACCGCCAGAGTGAGCGGCTCGACACCTACCGGCCGTACGTCGACCGCCTCATCGAGGACGGGCACGCCTACTACTGCTGGTGCTCCAAGGAGCGCCTCGACGAGATGCGCGAGATCCAGCAGAAGACGAAGCAGCCCACCGGCTACGACCGCCTCTGCGTCGGCAAGACGCGCGAGGAGCGCGCCGCCCTGCCCGGCTTCACCGAGACGCCCGTCGTGCGGATGCTCATCCCCGACGACGTGCCGCTCGTCTTCGACGACGTCATCCGCGGCAAGGTGTCGGCGCCCCGCCCCGACGACCAGGTCATCCTCAAGGCCGACGGCTTCCCGACGTACCACATGGCGGTCGTCGTCGACGACCACCTCATGGGCATCACCCACGTCGTGCGCGGCGAGGAGTGGATCTCCTCGACGCCCAAGCACGTCCTGCTCTACCGCTGGCTCGGGCTCGAGGCGCCACGGTTCGCGCACATGCCGCTGCTGCGCAACACGGACAAGTCGAAGATCTCCAAGCGCAAGAACCCCGCGGCGCGCCTCACGTGGTTCCGCGAGCAGGGCTACCTGCCCGAGGCGCTCGTGAACTTCCTTGCGCTGCTGGCCTACCCGCCGCAGCAGGATGCCGAGGGCAACGACGTCGAGGTCTTCACGTTCGAGGACTTCAGCCGCACCTTCGACTGGGCCAAGGTCAACCCGATCGGCCCGATCTTCGACCTCAAGAAGCTCGAGTGGCTCAACGGCGTCTACATCCGCCAGCTCGAGGTCGGCGAGTTCGCGAGCCGGCTGCTGCCCTACCTCGTCGAGGCCGGCATCCTCGGCGAGACGCAGTCGCTCGGCGAGCTCGCGCGCCTCAAGGCCGTCACCGAGCTGATCCAGACCCGCATGGCGCTGCTCACGGAGGCCCCGGCGCTCGTCGGCCCGTTCTTCGTCGCCGACGACCAGCTCGAGATCGCCGACGACGCCCGGGCCCAGCTCAAGGACGACGCCGGCAACGTGCTCGACGCCGCCCTGCGCGTCCTCGGCGACATCGACGACCACGGGCCCGGCGTCCTCGGCACGGGGAGCGCCTGGAGCGCCTCGACCATCGAGGAGGCGCTGCGCACCGCGATCGTCGAGGGCCTCGGCATCAAGCCTCGGTTCGCCTTCGGCCCGCTGCGCACCGCGGTGTCGGGGCAGCGCATCTCGCCGCCGCTGTTCGAGTCGATGGAGATCCTCGGCAAGACCTCGACCCTGGGCCGCCTCCGGGCGCTGCGCGACTCCCTCTGAGGGCGGGGTGGCAGGGGTGCTCGACCGGGTGTGGCCGCTGCACGGCATCCGGCTGGCCACGGCCGACCTCGACCTGAGGGTCATGACCGAGGCCGACCTGCCGGAGGTCTGCGACGTCCTGCCTCCCGACCTCGAGCTCAACCCGCACGCCACGACCTACGCCGGCCTCGACGTGCCCGCCAACCGGCGGGCCGTCGTGGTCCAGGGCTACTGGCGTGCCCTGGGCATGTGGTCGCCCGAGGACTGGGCCCTGCCCTTCGTCGTGCGCCGGGCGGGACGGATCATCGGCGGGCAGTGGCTCGAGGGGCCCGACTACCGGGCCGACCGCACCGTCGACTCGTCGTCGTGGCTCGTGCACGAGGCCCGCGGCAACGGGTACGGCCGGCAGATGCGTGCCGCCGTCCTCGAGCTCGCCTTCGGCCGTCTCGGCGCCCGGGCAGCCATCTCCTCGGCGGTCGTCGACAACGCGGCCTCGCTCGGCGTCTCCCACCGCCTCGGCTACCTCGACACCCACACCTCGGTGCTGGAGCACTCGGGGGAGAGGCTCCAGCACGTCCGCCTCGAGCGAGCGGCCTGGCTCCGCGGCGGGCACGGGCGCGACATCGGCATCGAGGGGGTCGAGGCGGCGCTGCCGCTCTTCGGCCCGCTCACGGGGGAGGGGGACTCGTGACCGCGGCCGACGCGTCGGGCGACGACGCCCTTGCTCTCGTGCTCGACGGCGCCCGGGCCCTGCTGCTCGACGTCGACGACACCATCGTCGACACCCGCGAGGCGATGGTCGTGGCGGGCACCCAGGCGCTCGGCGCGCTGTGGCCAGGCCGCGACGTCGACCACCGCGCCATGGCCGAGCGGTACTACGCCGACCCCGAGCGGTGGTTCCCGCGGTACGCGTCGGGCGCGATCGCCTTCGAGGCGATGCGCTCCGGCCGACTCGCGGAGGTGGCCACGGCGTTCGGGGCCGACCTGTCGCGCGAGGCCTACGACGTCTTCGAGGACGCCTACGCGCCCGCCTTCCGGGCCGCGCAGCGACTCTTCCCCGACGTCCCGCACCTGCTCGCGACCGCCGAGGATGCGGGGCTGCCGGTGGCCCTGCTGACGAACTCCGCCTCGGCCCCGACGCAGGTCAAGCTCGAGGCCCTCGAGCTCGCGGCGCGGTTCGAGGTCGTCGTGACGACCGACACCCTGGGGTTCGGCAAGCCCGACCCCCGCGTGTACCGGGAGGCCTGCCGTCTCGTCGGGGTCGACCCGGACGTCGTCGTGTGCATCGGCGACAGCATCGCCTGGGACGTCCTCGGGGCGCGCGATGCCGGTCTGCGGGCGCTCTGGCTCGACCGCGCGGGACTGGGCACCGACGAGGACGTCGTGGTCGTCGACGGGCTGGACGTCGTGGCCGAGGCACTGCGCACGACCCGATTTGGGGGTTCGGTGGTCGACCGGTAACATTTCCACTCGGTTCACCACCGCAGAAGGCCGTGAGGCGCGCTCGGGAGTGAAACCCCTTGGGGTATGGTGTAATTGGCAACACTACGGTTTCTGGTTCCGTCATTCTAGGTTCGAGTCCTGGTACCCCAGCTCTGGTTCTCCCTCGGGAGAGCCGATTCGGAGAAATCCTCGCCAGCCGGTAAGGTCTCTCCTGTGCCGAGCGATCGGCACCGCTCACGGCCCCGTTGTGTAGCGGCCTAGCACGCCGCCCTCTCAAGGCGGTAGCGCGGGTTCGAATCCCGTCGGGGCTACGTGATGCTCACAGGAGCAACAGCACACCCCGGTCCACCAGGACCGGGGTCTGCTGCATTTCAGGCGTCAGTCGCGGCGCGCTCGCATCCCGGCAAGCGCGAGCTCGCGCATCGAGGCGCCGGGCAGATAGGCCGACGTCAGGGCCAGGCCGATCCGCGGCAGGGCCGCCTCGTCGCGGAAGACGAGATGCAGGGGCACGCCACGAGGGGAGAACTTCTGCTTGAAGCTCTCGAGCGACCGGAACCCGTAGAGCGGCTCCAGGGCTTCGCCGACCGAGCCGAGGAGCCGGTCCAGCGGCTCGACGCCGGCATCGGGGGCGGCGCCCCCGGCGTGCGCCAGAGGTGCCCCGGACAGTGACACCACCTCGGCGCCCGCCTCGCGGAAGGACAGGCACGCGCTCGCGATGAGGAACTCGGTGACCGGGCGGAAGCCGTCGGGCAGGCGCCGCATGACATCGAGGGTCCACCCGCGCACCACGCCACCGCCGGCGTGCACCGGCAGCCACGACGTGACGCCGTGGACCGTGTGGTCCGCGTCCACGGCGAGCCCCACGATGGTGTGCGGGTCGAGCGCCTCGTCGACGCCGCCGAGGGTGAAGCCCATCTCGGGCAGCCCCTTGTCGCCCACCCAGAGCTCGGAGATCGCGCGGACCTGGCTCAGGACACCCCGCGGCATGTCGGCCAGGTGGCCCCCGCGGTACGTGACGCCCTCCTTGGCGGCCCGGTTGAGGGCAGTGCGCACGTCCTGCCACCGTCTGCCGGTGAACTGGAGGGTCGGCAGGTCGATGAGGGCCTCCTCGGCGACCGTGAGGGACCGGTAGCCGCGGTCGGCGCCCCAGGCGCGTACCTCCTCACTCACGGAGAAGAAGCACACCTGCCGGCCGCGAGCCTCCTGGTCGTCGACGAACGCCCCGAGGATGCGGGCCCGCGTCGCGGCGTCGCCTGCCACGGGGTCACCGAGCGCCACGGCGACGCCGCGGTGCACCTGGTGGGCGAGGTAGCCGACGGGCCACGCGTGGGTCGCGTCGGTCGCGTCGGACGCGTCGAACGCGTCGGACGCGTCGGTTGCGTCGGTCGCGTCGGCCGGTAGGAGGAACCAGTCGTTGTCCTCCCACGTGCCCATCCACGAGATCGTCGTGCCGCCGTGGCGCTCGAGCAGGGCGATGGCCGTGTGCCGGTCGTCCGGCGCCGTCACGTGCACGGCGAGCTCGGCCCGCTGGCGTCGGTGCGGGCGCGCCCGGAAGGCCGAGCGGCCGGCCACGAGGACGCACAGCTGCAGCGACCACAGCAGCACGTCGACGACGATCTGCGGGACCGCCGAGACGATCTCGTCGCCCGGCCCGATCCGGTCCGGTGCCAGCACCTCGACGACGAGCACAGCGAGCCCCGCGAGCAGGCCGAGCGTGGTCAGGGCGCCGGCGAGCTGCCACACCCGGCGCGAGCCGTGCCGCAGCCCGTCGGCGAGCAGCACCGAGACGCCGGCCCCGACGAGGACGCTGACGACGTCGGCGTCGTTGGTGCTGGCACCGAGCGGGCCGTCGGAGGGCACGACGTAGAGGACGACCCGCACCGCAGCCGCGACGAGGAAGAGCGTGAAGGCGAGGACCCGCCACTCGTGCCGCGTGAACCGCACGTGCGGACGCATCGGCGTCCGCCCGACGAGGTAGGGCCCGAGCAGGAGGCCGGTGCCGATGGCGAGCAGGTGCTCGAGGTCCCAGAGCAGGCCGATGTAGAGGAACGACAGCACGGCGTAGAGGGACAGGACGGCGCGCAGGCGGCCACGCCACGGCGGGCGGAGGGAGGCCGATGCCGCCGCCACCGCTCCCAGCGCGCCCGCGCTGAACCCGACGTCGAGGACGCCGGCCGTCGTGTGCGCCCACGACCACGTCGTGCGCGCCAGGGGCCCGAGCACGACCGAGGCGCCGAGGATGCCGGCCAGGTGACAGGCCGCGGCGGCGAGGGCCACCCCGCGCGTGCCGAGCCGCAGCTCGGACCAGCCGAGCAGCACGAGCGCACCCCCGGCGATCGGCAGGTACTGGGCCGGGACCAGCGCGAAGAACGCGCCGGTGACCGGCGTCCACCAGCGGCCTGCCTCGAGAGCCGGCAGCCCGTAGGCCACGACGTCGAGCAGCGGCCGCTCACGCAGAGGTGACCAGAGCGACTGGGTCGCGGCTCCGAGCACGAGCATGAGCCCGACGACGGCCAGGGTGAAGGGGACCCGGCGCGCCACCGCCGCTGCGCGGGCCCACCCTGCCCCTGCTCGTGCTCCTCGTCGCGGAGCCCGCGGCTCCGGTGTCCCCTCGGCCGTCACGCGTCCTCCCCTTTGCGCCGGCGACGCCTCGGACTCTAGTCCCGCCACGCCCGCCGAGAGGGGATCTCGACGCGTCAGCCGAGCTCGCGCAGCCCGGGCAGGACGTCGGCGGCGAACTGGCCGAGGAAACGCGCCTGGTCGTGGCCGGGAGCGTGGAAGACGACGTGGTCGAAGCCCCAGTCGACGTACTGGCGCACGGCGTCGACGGCCTCCTGTGGGTCGCTCGTGACGATCCACCGCTTGGCGATCTGCTCGTCGCTCAGCTCGTCGGCGAGGCGCTCCATCTCGACCGGGTCGTCGACGCCGTGCTTCTGCTCGGCGGTCAACGACAGCGGCGCCCAGAACCGGACGTTGTGCAGCGCCTTCTCGGGGTCGCGGTCGTAGGACAGCTTGATCTCGATCATCCGGTCGATGTCGCTGCGGGTGCGACCGGACTTCGCCAGGCCCTCGTCGACGGCCGGCATCAGCTGGTCCTCGTAGAGCTCGCGGCCCTTGCCCGAGGTGCAGATGAAGCCGTCGCCCGAGCGGCCGGCGTACCGGGCCACGAGAGGCCCGCCGGCGGCGACGTACACCGGGATGGGTTGCTCGGGGCGGTCGTAGATCGTCGCGGCGTGGGTGCGGTAGTAGTCGCCCTCGAAGTCGACGCGCTCCTCGGTCCACAGGCGGCGCATGAGCCGGACGGACTCGCGCAGCCGCGCGAAGCGCTCCTTGAACTCGGGCCAGGGCGAGCCGGCCGCGCCGACGGCGACCTCGTTGAGGGCCTCGCCGGTGCCGATGCCGAGGACGATGCGCCCCGGGTTGAGCGCGCCGAGCGTGCCGAAGGCCTGCGCGACGACGGCCGGGTTGTAGCGGAAGGTCGGTGTCATGACCGACGTGCCGAGGGTGATCCGCTCGGTGCGCTCGCCGGCCGCGGCGAGCCAGGACATCGCGAACGGCGCGTGCCCCTCGTGGTGGCGCCACGGCTGGAAGTGGTCGGAGATGAACGCCGAGTCGAGCCCGACCTGCTCGGCCTGGGCGGCGAGCGTGACGAGCTCGCGCGGACCGAACTGCTCCGCGGACGCCTTCCAACCAACCTTGAGCACGATGCCTCCTGCGACTCGGGAACCGGTCCGGTCAGCCTACGTCCGCGGTGGCGGGCTCCCCGCAGGGCGGGTCACCAGTGGATGACGACCTTGTCTCCGATGCGGGACTCCCCGTAGAGCCGGACGATCCCGTCCCAGTCGCGCACGTTGACGCAGCCGTGCGACGAGCCGGCGTAGCCCAGTCGGGCGAAGTTCGAGGAGTAGTGCACCGCCTGGCCGCCGGAGAAGAACATCGAGTACGGCATCGGCGTGTGGTACAGGTTCGAGATGACGTCTTTCTTCTTCTTGTAGACCGTGAAGACGCCCTCGCGCGTGGGCAGCTCGTCGCTGCCGAACCGCACGTCGAAGCCGTACTGGGGGACGCCGTCGATGACCCACGTGAGGTGGCGGGTCGTCTTGCTGACGCACATGACGCGCCCGGTCATGCAGCGCGGGTCGAGGTCGGCCGCGGCGGTGTCGGGCGTCGGCTTCGGCTTGACGTTGTTCAGCTCGTCGGGCGTGGGGCGCCGGGTCATCGACACGAGCCTGTCCCACGTCGGCTCGTCGAGGCTGCCGGTGGCGGCGACGCCGCGCTTGGCCTGGAAGCCGCGCACGGCGGCCTCGGTGCGGCTGCCGTAGAGGTCGGACACGTCGCCGTCGAACCAGCCGATCTGCTTCAGCCGTGCCTGCAGCGAGCGGACCTTGGCCCCGGAGTCGCCGCGGCGCAGCAGGACGACGGGTGCAGGGGTGGGCGTCGCACTCGGCGTCGCCGAGGGTGTCGACACCGGTGGGGCGGTCGTCGGGGGAGCGGTGGTGGGCTCGGGTGTCGTCGGCTCGGGCGTCGACGCGTCGGTGCTCGTCGCCGTGGTGGTCGGGGTCGCTCCGGCGACATGGGTCGCGGCCGGCTGGCCGCCGGCATCGGGGGAGCAGCCCGTGAGCGAGACGACGAGCGCGCACCCGGCGGCGACGAGCGCGGCTCGCGACCACGAGGTGCGGGCACCGGGCACGGACGGGTGCGCGTGACGCGTCGGACGGGCGGGCGACGTGAGAGCCGGCATGGGTACCCCTGACCAGGACGATCGGTGCCAGCCCCTGCTCGCACCGTGGTAGCACGAGAGTGACGCGCCAACCGTCCCGGAGGTTGTCCGAGCGGACGTCCCGCGCCGCATCGTGACCGATCCGTTGCGAAACGCCCGCTCGACGGGGCCCGGCGCGTCAGGCGTTGTGCTGCTGCTGTTGCTGCTGCTGCATCGCGTGGTGGCGCCGCAGCACCTCGGTCAGCTTGTTCGCGCCGGCGACGACGGTCGCGGCGTGCAGCCGACCGGGCTGGCGCGAGAGGCGCTCGATCGGCCCGGAGATCGACACGGCGGCGACGACCCGTCCGGACGGGCCGCGCACCGGCGCCGAGACCGACGCGACGCCGGCCTCGCGCTCGGCGACGCTCTGGGCCCAGCCGCGTCGGCGCACCGCCGAGAGCGTCGTGGCCGTGAACGCCGCACCCTGCAGGCCGCGGTGCAGCCGGTCGGGCTCCTCCCAGGCGAGGAGCACCTGGGCGGCCGACCCGGCGAGCATCGAGAGCGTCGCGCCGACGGGGATCGAGTCGCGCAGGCCGACGGGCCGCTCGGCGGCCGCGACGCAGATGCGCTGGTCGCCCTGGCGCCGGAACAGCTGAGCGCTCTCGTTCGTGTGGTCGCGCAGGGCGCCGAGCACGGGTCCGGCGGCCGCGAGGAGCCGGTCCTCGCCGGCCGCCGACGCGAGCTCGCCGAGCCGCGGACCGAGGACGAAGCGGCCCTGCATGTCGCGCGAGACGAGCCGGTGGTGCTCGAGGGCGACGGCCAGGCGGTGCGCCGTGGGGCGGGCCAGACCGGTGGCACCGACGAGCTGTGCGAGCGTGGCCGGACCGGCCTCGAGGGCGCCCAGCACCGTGGCCGCCTTGTCGAGGACGCCGACCCCAGAAGAGTTGTCCATGCACTGATATTGACGTCTCAGGCACTGAGACGTCAATCCATGACGCGCACAAAAGGGCGAGGCTTTCAGGACAGCGACGTCGCGAGCCGGTCCTCGGTGGCGCACGCGCTGGAGCAAGCGAACGCCGCCCGGAGGGATGAGATGGCAGGGACACTGGCCGAGAAGGTCTGGGACGCACACGTCGTCAGGCGCGCCGAGGGCGAGCCCGACCTCCTCTACATCGATCTGCACCTGCTGCACGAGGTGACGAGCCCGCAGGCCTTCGACGGCCTCCGGCTCGCGGGCCGCCCGGTGCGACGCCCGGACCTCACCCTCGCGACCGAGGACCACAACGTCCCGACGACGCCCGGTCCGATCACCGACCCCGTCTCGAAGGTCCAGGTCGAGACGCTGCGACGCAACTGCGAGGAGTTCGGGGTCCACCTCTACCCGATGGGCGACGCCGACCAGGGCATCGTCCACGTCGTCGGCCCGCAGCTCGGCCTGACGCAGCCGGGCATGACCGTCGTCTGCGGCGACAGCCACACCTCGACGCACGGCGCGTTCGGCGCCCTCGCCTTCGGCATCGGCACGTCGGAGGTCGAGCACGTGCTCGCCACGCAGACGCTGCCGCTCAAGCCGTTCCGCACCCTCGCGGTCAACGTCACCGGTTCGCTGCCGGGCGGCGTCACCGCCAAGGACATCGTGCTGGCCGTCATCGCCAAGATCGGCACCGGCGGCGGTCAGGGCTACGTCATCGAGTACCGCGGCGAGGCCATCGAGGCCCTGTCGATGGAGGCCCGGATGACGGTCTGCAACATGTCGATCGAGGCCGGGGCCCGAGCCGGCATGATCGCCCCCGACCAGACGACCTTCGACTACCTGCAGGGCCGTCCGCACGCCCCGACCGGCGCCGACTGGGACGCCGCCGTCGCCGAGTGGACCGCGCTGCGCACCGACGCCGACGCCCTTTTCGACGCCGAGGTGGACATCGATGCGTCGAGCCTGACGCCGTTCGTCACGTGGGGCACCAACCCCGGACAGGGGCTCCCGCTCGGCGACTCCGTGCCCGACCCCGAGTCCTTCGCCGACGAGAGCGACCGTCTCGCGGCGGCCAACGCGCTGGCCTACATGGGCCTCGAGGCCGGAACGCCCTTGCGCGACATCAAGGTCGACACCGTCTTCGTCGGCTCGTGCACCAACGGCCGCATCGAGGACCTCCGGGCCGCCGCCGACGTCATCAAGGGCCGTCGCGTCGCCGACGGCGTGCGGATGCTCGTCGTGCCCGGCTCGGCCAAGGTGCGCCTGCAGGCCGAGTCCGAGGGGCTCGACGCGGTGTTCACCGATGCCGGGGCCGAGTGGCGCCTGCCCGGCTGCTCGATGTGCCTCGGCATGAACCCGGACACCCTGTCGCCGGGGGAGCGCAGCGCGTCCACGTCCAACCGCAACTTTGAGGGACGCCAGGGCAAGGGTGGGCGCACCCACCTCGTCAGCCCGCTCGTGGCTGCCGCCACGGCCGTGCGCGGCACGCTCTCGAGCCCCGCCGACCTCGGCTCCGCCGTCGAGCACGCGGTCGCGTCCAGCACCACCGGGGAGGCCTGAGCCATGGAGAAGTTCGAGACCCACACCGGGGTCGGGGTGCCGCTGCGGCGCAGCAACGTCGACACCGACCAGATCATCCCGGCCGAGTACCTCAAGCGCGTCACGCGCACCGGGTTCGAGGACGGCCTCTTCGCCGCCTGGCGCAAGGACGAGTCGTTCGTGCTCAACAGCCCCGTGTACGCCAACGGGTCGGTGCTCGTGGCCGGCCCGGACTTCGGCACCGGCTCGAGCCGCGAGCACGCCGTCTGGGCGCTGATGAACTACGGGTTCCGCGTCGTCATCTCCTCCCGCTTCGCCGACATCTTCCGCGGGAACAGCGGCAAGCAGGGGCTGCTCACGGCCGTCGTCGCCCAGGACGACGTCGAGCTCATCTGGAAGCACCTGGAGAACAACCCGGGCGCCGAGGTCGATGTCGACCTCGTGGCCCGCACGGTCCGCGCCGGCGAGATCGTCGCGGCCTTCGACATCGACGACTACACCCGCTGGCGGCTGCTCGAGGGCCTCGACGACATCGGCCTGACCCTCCGACACGAGGACGAGGTGTCCGAATTCGAGAAGCGTCGCCCGAGCCACAAGCCGGTGACCACCCCGGCCTGAAACCGGGGCTCGGGGCGGGTCCAGAACTCGCTCCTTACGACGGATCCCACTGTGTCACAGTGGGATCCGTCTCTCATTCCCCGTCCGGTGTGCGAGTCCGGATCCGGCGTCCGCGGCCCCCGGGGCGGGGGCGCGACACGTCAAAGTCCTTGCGACACAACGAAAAGCACGCCCTGGGGTGATGGACGAACCTGCCCGACGGGCCTAACGTCATGTCGTAGCCGGACGAGTTCCGGATGCCCACGTCGGGTCGCCTGACACCGACAGTCCTCTGGAGGGAAAGACGTGAACAAGGCAGAACTGGTCGACGCGCTCGAGAAGAAGCTCGGCAGCAAGAAGATGGCCTCCGACGCTCTCGAGGCCTTCCTCGACGTCGTCATCCGCGAGGTCGCCAAGGGCAACAAGGTCGGGATCACCGGCTTCGGCACCTTCGAGCGCGCCGACCGCGCCGCCCGGACCGGGCGCAACCCCAAGACGGGTCAGACCGTGCGCATCAAGAAGACCCGCGTCCCCAAGTTCCGCTCGGGCACGAACTTCAAGGAGATCGTCTCCGGCGCCAAGAAGGTCTCGCGCACCGAGTCCGCCGCCGCCCGCGCCACGGCCGGCAGCGCCACCGCGGCACCGGCGACGAAGGTCGCTGCGAAGAAGACGACCGCCAGGAAGGCCACGGCCACCACGAAGGCGGCAGCGACGAAGACCGCGGCGAGGAAGACCGCGACCAAGGCCGCCCCCGCCAAGACGGCGGCGAAGACGACCACCACGGCCCGCAAGACCACGGCCACCAAGGCCGCCCCGGCCCGCGCCGCCGCCACGAAGACCGCGGCGAAGAAGACCGCGACCAAGGCCGCCCCCGCCAAGACGGCGGCGAAGACGACCACCACGGCCCGCAAGACCACGGCCACCAAGGCCGCCCCGGCCCGCGCCGCTGCCACGAGGACGACGGCGAAGACCGCGACCAAGGCCGCCCCCGCCCGGACCGCGGCGAAGAAGACGACCACCACCAAGGCCGCCGCGAAGAAGACGACGGCCCGCAAGAGCGCCCGCTGACGCGTCGGTCCCACCGGCTGGGCCGGATGGGGCCACGTACTGCCACGAGGGCCCGGCCGTGCGGCCGGGCCCTCGTGCGTCCCGACGTGTACCGGGGGTGTACCGGGGGTGTCCTGGGGGTTACCGGGGGTGTCCCGCGGGAGACCGGCTCAGCGGATGCGCTGTCCCGGGCCAACGCCGACGATGCGCAGCGCCACGACGACGTCGTCGACGACGTCGACGGTCAGGCGCTGGCCGATTCGCAGCAGCCGCAGGCCGCTCGCCTCGAAGGCGGGCGAGCCGAACGTCAGCTCGACGCCGTCGTCGCGCAGGAGGCTTCCGGTGCGCGTCTCGGGGTCGTAGCGGTGGACGGTCGCCTGCATGCTCCTGATCCAAGCAGATCCGCGGTGCTCGAGCACCGCGCGGGTGGCGGCCCCCGGCCCGAGGCGACGCGCAGCGGCCAGGCCCGCGGCGTCATCGACATCGCTGCGCAGCCGGGGCAGGTCGAGCTCGAGCCGCACGGCCCCGTCGGACTCGTGGCGCGCCGCGCTGCCCGTGCCGAACCGGGGCGTGAAGTGTCGGCCGGTACGCAGCACCGTGCCGGTGCCGTCGGCGTCGGGGACGAAGGCGTCGTCGTGGCGCGCTGCCTCGGCGAGCGCTGCCCGCAGTGACACGGCGTCGAGGGCGGGCAGGTCACCGAGCAGGACGCCGACGAGTGGTGTCGTGCCGCCGACCCCGCGGGCCGCGTCGATCCCGGCGGTGACGGCGTCGTTGAGCCCGGTGCCCGGGTCGCCGACGACGGTGACGCCGCGCGCGCTCCACGTGGTGCCCAGGGTCGGGTCGGTGGTGACGAGCACGACCGAGGCGGCGCCGACCGCCTCGACGACGGCCTCGAGGGTGTCGGCGGCGATGGCCCGGCTCAGGGTCTCGCGGTCGGCGCCGACCGCGCGGGCGAGCCGCGACTTGCCGTGCCGGGGGTCCTTGACCGGCACGACGACCCGCCAGGCCGACGCATCGGCTCCGTCGGTTCCGTCGGCGTGGTCGCCGCCGTGGGCCGCTGTCGGGGCGTCCGGGGGAGTTGTCATGCTGACGCCATCGTCCCACTCGCCGCGCGGTCGCTCGACACCGCGCCGGGTGATGACAAGATGAACCCAGCCACGCCGAGGGGCGGGCACGACGAGGAGGACGTGACCAAGTGACGGGTGCCCGACCGAGGCGGCTGCCGTGGGCCTACCGGTTCGCGGCGCTGCTCCTGCGCCGGCCGCTGCTGCTGCTCACCAAGCGCGACTGGCGCGGCGTCGAGAACCTCCCGAAGGAGGGCGGCTTCGTCGTCTCGCCGAACCACATCTCCTACGCCGACCCGCTGCCGTTCGCGCACTTCCTCTTCGACAACGGCCGGGCCACCTACTTCCTGGCCAAGGACAGCCTCTTCACCATTCCCTTCGTGGGGATGATCCTGCGCCGCTCGGGCCAGATCCCGGTGTACCGCAACTCGGCCGCAGCCACCGACGCCTACCGCGCGGCCGTCGAGGGCGTGCGCGCCGGCAAGGCGCTGGGGATCTTCCCCGAGGGGACCATCACCCGCGACCCCGACCTGTGGCCGATGCGCGGCAAGACCGGCGCCGCCCGCGTCGCCCTCGAGACGCGCTGCCCGCTGATCCCGGTGGCGCAGTGGGGCGCCCACGAGATCCTCTCGCCCTACGGCCACCGGCCCTCGCTCTTCCCGCGCAAGACGATGCACGTCATCGCCGGCCCGCCCGTCGATCTCTCCGACCTCTACGACCGGCCCATCGACACCAAGACCCTGCGCGAGGCCACCGACCGGCTCATGGACCGCATCACCGGGCTCCTCGAGGAGATCCGTGGGGAGAAGTCGCCGCACGAGCGCTTCGACCCGCGGCGGCACGGCGTCTCCGAGATCGGCCACCCGGTCAACCACGACGACATCGGCCGCCCGACGCGGTCGCGGATCCACCGGAAGGACCCCTCGTGACCCGCGTCGCCGTCATGGGCAGCGGCAACTGGGGCACGGCGTTCGCCGTGATCCTGGCCGATGCCGGCTCCGAGGTGCGGATGTGGGCCCGGCGCCCCGAGCTCGTCGAGAGCATCAACGCCGGCCGCAACGCCGAGTACCTCCCCGAGCTGGAGCTGCCGCCGACCGTCCGGGCCACCGCCGACCCGCAGCAGGCGCTCGACGGCGCCGAGGTCGTCGTGCTCGCCGTGCCGTCCCAGACCCTGCGGGGCAACCTCGACCAGTGGGGTGCCGCCCTGCCGGCGGGCGCTCCCGTCGTGTCGCTCATGAAGGGCGTCGAGCTCGGCACGACGCTGCGGATGAGCCAGGTCATCGCCCAGGCGGGCGTCCGCGAGGACCGCATCGTCGTGCTCTCCGGGCCCAACCTCGCTCCCGAGATCGCCCTCAAGCAGCCGGCCGCCGGGGTCGTCGCCTGCACCGACATGGACACCGCCGAGCTCGTCGCGTCGGCGTGCGTCACCCCGTACTTCCGCCCCTACACCGACACCGACGTCATCGGCGCCGAGGTGTGCGGTGCGACGAAGAACGTCGTCGCGCTGGCGTCGGGGATGGCCGAGGGCCTCGGGTTCGGCGACAACACGAAGGCGACGATCATCACCCGCGGCCTGGCCGAGATCACCCGCCTCGGTCTCGCGCTCGGGGCCCACCCGCAGACCTTCATGGGGCTGGCGGGCGTCGGTGACCTCATCGCCACGTGCATGTCGCCGCTGTCGCGCAACCACTCCTTCGGCGTCCGGCTCGGCCGCGGCATGAGCGTCGCCGAGGCCACCGCCGAGATGCGCACGACGACCGAGGGGGTCAAGTCGTGCGAGTCGATCCTGACCCTCGCGCGCGAGCACGACGTCGACATGCCGATCTGCGAGCAGGTGGTGGCCGTCATCCGAGACGGGCACTCGGCGAGCGAGGTCGGTCCGCGTCTCATGTCGCGCGACCTCAAGGCCGAGAAGCACTGACCCACCGTCCGATCCGGGGCGCGCGCCCTCCGTCGCGTAAACCCGGTGGCCGCGACGCAGTCCGGCGGGCGAGCATGACGTCATGAGCGAGCAGCCGACGCGATGGACCCGCGCCACCGTCTACCCCGACATGTGGACCGACCCCGACGACGACCCGCGCAACACCGACGGCTCGAGCCCGGACGGTGAGCTCGCGACCCTGCAGGACTACCTGAGGGACTACCGGCTCACGCTCCTGATGAAGTGCGAGGGACTCGACGCCCGGCAGCTGGCCAGGCGGTCGGTGCCGCCGTCGTCGATGTCGCTGCTCGGCCTGGTGCGCCACCTCGCCGAGGTCGAGCGCGACTGGCGCGGCTGGATCGGCACCGACGGACGGCTCCCCAAGCTGTACCCCGACACCGAGAGCAGCTCGGACGGAGACTTCGACGGTGCCGTGGGCGAACAGGAGGTCGTCGACGCGGCCTACGCCGACCTGGCGCGCGAGCAGTCCGAGACCGATGCCGCCCTCGCGGCCCACCCCGACCTCGGTGAGCGGCTCGGCACGGACCGGATCGCGGTGCGCGAGCTCATGGTGCACCGGATCGAGGAGTACGCCCGGCACTGTGGCCACGCCGACCTGTTGCGCGAGTGCATCGACGGCCGGGTCGGGCAGTGAGCCACAGCCCGGCTCTGCGAGGACGGTTCGTCCGGCCTGCTGCTCAGGCGCTGTGCAGCGCCTGGTCGAGGTCGGCCCAGAGGTCCTCGACGTGCTCGATGCCGACCGACAGGCGCAGCAGGTTGACCGGCACCTCACGTGACTCCGAGGGATGGCGCCGGCGGCGCTCCACCTGTGACTCCACACCGCCGAGGCTCGTCGAGTGCAACCACACCCGCGTCGACGCGCAGACGCGCTCGGCGGCGGCCTCGTCGCCCGCGACGTCGATCGCCAGGATGGCGCCCGTCCCGGCGTAGCGGACCCGCTCGACGCAGGGGTGGTCCGCGAGGCGTCGTGCCAGCTCCGCCGCGCTGGCGCTCGCCCGCTCGAACCGCACCGAGAGGGTCCGCAGCCCGCGGAGTGCGAGGTAGACCTCCATCGGACCGGCGATCGCGCCGTGCAGGGTGCGGTGGCGGCGCAGCCGCTCGGCCAGGCCGCGGCCGCGTTCGGTGTCGGCCGTGACCGTCGCGCCCAGCACGACGTCGCTGTGGCCGGACAGGTACTTCGTCACCGAGTGGACGACGACATCGGCACCGAGCCCGAGCGGCCGGCACAGCAGCGGCGTCTGCAGGGTGTTGTCGACGACGCTCGTGACCCCGAGCTCGCGCGAGCGCGCGAGGACGACGTCGAGCTCCGTGACGTCCATGAGCGGGTTGGTCGGGGACTCGAGCCACAGCAGGTCGGCCAACTCCAGCGCGTCGAGGAAGCCGGCGGTGTCGGTGGCGTGGACGCGCACGACCGTGCCGCCCGCCTCCTCGTGAGCCGCCAGCAGGTCCCCGGTGCCGTTGTAGGTGGTGTCGGGCGCGACCACCGTGCCGCCGGCAGGCAGGAGCGACAGGGCGGCCGAGATGGCCCCCATGCCCGAGGCGTGGACGAGGGCACGGCCGCCCTCCAGGCCGCCGAGGGCCTCCTCGAACGCGTCCCACGTCGGGTTGCCGACGCGGGCGTAGTTGACGTCGCCCTCCGCGGCATAGGTGGAGGTGAACTCGACCGGGACGTTCACCGAGGCGCCGGGTGAGCGTCCCGGCCGACCGGACGCCACGAGGAACGTCTCGACGTGCAGCTGGCGCGAATCCTCATCCCTGACCACGGCGCCAGCGTACGAGGGGCGTCTGAAGGCTTCGATAGAGTCTCGTCTGATGACCACGGACCAGCCCCAGCCCGCCCAGGACAGCCGCCGCCCGCGCGTCGCCATCGTCTTCGGAGGCCGTTCCTCCGAGCACGCCGTGTCGTGCTCGACGGCCGCGAGCGTCCTGCGATCCATCGACCGCGACAAGTACGAGGTCGTGCCGGTCGGCATCGCCCGCGACGGGCACTGGGTGCTCGTCGCCGACGACCCCGAGCCGCTGCGGCTGCTGCCGGGCCAGACGCCCGAGGTCGACGGCGCCGGCGCGTCCGTGGTGGTGCCGCTCAGCACGGGCGACCGCTCGCTGACCGTCCTCGAGCCCGGTCTGCCGCCGCGGGCGCTCGGCGACGTCGACGTCGTCTTCCCGCTCCTGCACGGCCCGTTCGGCGAGGACGGCACCCTCCAGGGACTGCTCGACCTCGCCGACGTGCGCTACGTCGGCTCCGGGGTCACGGCCTCGGCGGTCATGATGGACAAGGCGATGATGAAGGTCGTCTTCGAGGCCGCCGGCCTCAAGGTCGGCCCGTACGTCGTCATCACCGACCGCGAGTGGAACCGCGACCCCGAGGCGGCGCTGTCGCGGGTCGAGCCGCTCGGCTGGCCGGTGTTCGTCAAGCCGGCCCGCGCGGGCTCCAGCATGGGCATCACGAAGGTGGACGACGCGTCCGCCCTGCGCGCCGCGGTCGAGGCAGCCCGCGAGCACGACCCGAAGGTCGTCATCGAGGCCGCGGTCGTCGGCCGCGAGATCGAGTGCGGCGTGCTCGACGGGCACGGCACCGACGCCCCGCGGACCAGCGAGCTCGGCGAGGCCGTCGTCGTGTCGGGCCACGCGTTCTACGACTTCGAGGCCAAGTACCTCGCCGAGGACGACGTGCGCCTCGACTGCCCCGCCGACGTGCCGCCCGAGGTGGCCGACCGGATCCGCGAGATGTCGCTGCTCGCCTTCGAGGCCGCCGGCTGCGAGGGGCTGGCGCGCGTCGACTTCTTCTACACGCCCTCCGGCGACGTCGTCATCAACGAGATCAACACGATGCCGGGGTTCACGCCGCACTCGATGTACCCGCGGATGTGGGCCGCGTCGGGCCTGGCCTACCCGGACCTCATCGACGAGCTCATCTCGCTCGCCCTCGAGCGGCGCACCGGCCTGCGCTGACGCGGTCGGCGCCCCCACGCGTCGGGCCGGGACGCGTCAGGTGCAGGGACGCCTCAGCTGCAGTGGCGTCCGGTGGCGGGCAGCGAGCGCGCCAGGTCGCCGAAGGCGGGCAACAGCAGCGGCACCGGGCCGTAGGCGGTGGGGGCGAGCACCTCGATCGCGGGGTCGCGGCCGTAGGTCGTGGCCATCGTTCCGTCGGACAGCCGTCGCACCACCCAGTCGACGCCGTCGACCGTCACGCACTCCTCGGTGGTCGGCGCCAGGGGCTCCAGCCCGCAGCGGGCGATGAGAGCCGGGTCGCCCCAGGCCGCCACGGACGGGTCGGCAGGGTCGGTGGCCACGCGGTCGTGGCCGCTCACGGTCGCGGGCCACGTGGCGTCGCGGCACACCGGCGCCGAGGCCTGCGGGGCGAGCGCCACCTCCGTGGACCGGCTGCACGCCCCGAGCGTGATCAGGGCGAGACCGGCGAGGGACAGCACGACGGCGGCGCCGCGGGGCGCCGCCGTCGGGATCAAGCTGCTCAGGTCGGCCGGTCCTCAGACGTGGACGACGGTGCAGGTCAGCGTCCGGGTGATGCCCGGGACGTCCTGCAGCTTGGCGATGACGAGCCGGCCGAGGTCGTCGACGTTCTGGGCCTCGACGCGCGCGATGACGTCGTAGGGGCCCGTGACGTCCTCGGCGAGCGTCACCCCCGAGATGCCGGCGATCTGCTCCGCGACGCTGGCCGCCTTGCCGACCTCGGTCTGGATCAGGATGTAGGCCTGGACCACGTGTCACCTCACTGTGTTGGGAGCATCTGTGCGGGGTGCCGCGGCGCGCGGCTGCAGGGCACCTCGGTGTGACGGTGCCGCTGCCCTGACGCTACCTTGCCATGGGACCTCACGTCCCGGGGAAGCCGGCCCCCTGCCCGGCGCTGAGACGGCAGCACGGCGTCAGCGGGACGCTCGCGACGACAGTGGGACGACAGCGGGACGCCGGAGGGCGTGCCGGACGACGAGGAGGGCCGCGGTGAGCGATCCGCATGCGAGCACGCCGGGCGACGGGACGCCCCGCCCGTCGGGCGAGAGCGTCGACGCGGCCGGCACGGTCGCTCCGGCGGCGGACCGGCCGGCCCGGGGCCCGATGCTCACCGGCGGCACGCCGCTTCGCTCGCTCGACGAGGACGCGCTCCTCGCGCGGATCCTGCCGCTCTTCCCGGCCGGCGCCGACCTCGACGTCGCACCCGGCGACGACGCCGCCGTGCTGCGCACCGGCCCGCGGACCATCGCCACCACCGACACCGTCGTGCTCGGCCGTGACTGGCTCGACGCGTGGTCGTCCGGCGCCGACGTCGGTCACAAGGTCGTGGCGCAGAACCTCGCCGACGTCGCGGCCATGGGCGGGCGCCCCACCGGCGTCCTCGTGACGCTCGTCGCCGACCCTGGCGTCGCCGTCGAATGGGTTCTCGACCACGCCCAGGGGATCGCCGAGGCGTGCCGCGCGGCCGGCGTCGACGTCCTCGGCGGCGACCTGTCCTCGGCCCCGGCCGGCGTCGTCATGGCGTCGGTGACCGCGCTCGGAGCGCTCGACGGGGACCCCGTGCTGCGCTCGGGAGCGCGGCCGGGCGACGTGCTCGCGGTGCGGGGCTCGCTCGGCCTGGCCGACGCGGGACTGCGTCTGCTCCTCGCCGGGGCGGGGGAGCGACTGCCGGAGGCCGTGGACCGGCAGCGCCGCCCGCGGCCGCCGCTCGCCGACGGTCCGCTCGCCGCCCGCGCCGGGGCGAGCGCGATGCTCGACCTGTCAGACGGCCTGCTGCGCGACGGCGGTCGGATCGCACGCGCCAGCGCGGTCGTCGTCGACCTCGACCCGGTCGCCTTGGAGCCGTTCGTCGCCGCCCTCGCGCCGGTCCTGGGCCGTGAGGTCGCCCGCGACTGCGTGCTCGCCGGTGGGGAGGAGCACTCGCTCCTCGCGACGTTCCCGGAGGAGCGGCTGCCCGAGGGGTGGACGCGCCTGGGTGCCGTCCGGTCACCGGCCACGGGGGAGCGGCCCGGCATCGTCGTCGGTGGACGCGTCGTCACCCACACCGGCTGGGACCACTTCCACGGCGACCCCACCTGAGCGACCTTGCGGCGCAGCCGCGCCCAGGTGGTCACCCGGGTACACGAAAGGCCGGCACCCGAGGGGGCCGGCCTTCAGCGTTGGGGGTGTCTTGCGCTCAGCGCGCGACCTTGCCCGCCTTGAGGCAGGACGTGCACACGTTGAGTCGCTTCGGCGTCACACCGTTGACCAGCGTACGAACGCGCTGGATGTTCGGGTTCCAGCGGCGCTTCGTGCGGCGGTGCGAGTGCGAGATGTTGTGACCGAAGCCCGGCCCCTTGCCGCAGACGTCGCAGTTGGCAGCCACGGGTATCTCCTGAAAGCTCGATGATGAGAGAGTGCGTCTCCAGCCCGTCCCCGGTGGACGCACATGAGCGTGCGTCACCCCGGTCGATGGACGGGGGAACCGGTCAAGAGTAGCCGACGAGACGCGTGGACGACAAAACGGCATCGGGGCCGCCCTCGGCCGGGGGCGGAGCGGCTCACGAGAGGGCGCGGGCGGTGTCGACGAGCTGCGCCGCGTACGCGGGGCCGTGCGACGACGCGTGGGTGGCGAGCGGGTGCAGCTGGTGCAGGTCGAGGCGCTCGTGCCAGCCCCGCTCCAGGCCGGCCGCCTCGGCGTAGGCCGCCGTGACCCGGTCGAGTCCGGGGCAGCCGAAGAGGGCGAGCATCGCGAGGTCGGTGAGGCCGTGCCCACCGTGTGCGGCCGGGTCGATGACCACCGGACCCTCCAGCGTGAAGACGACGTTGCCCGACCACAGGTCGCCGTGGATCCGCGCCGGCGGCCGGTCGTCGTCGAACTCGCCGGCGGCGATGCGGTCGCAGAGCCGCTCGACGACGCGCGCCCCGGCCGGGTCGAGATGGCCGACGCGCACCGCGTTGCGGGCGAACGGGCGGACCCGCTGCTCGGCGTAGAAGAGGCCCCATGACGCGGTGGGATCGTTGGACTGCACCTGGCGGCCGATCCACGCCTCGCCCGTCCAGCCGGGGGGTGGCGCGCCGAACGCCGGGGCGCCCGCGGCGTGCGTCGCGGCAAGGCCACGCCCCAGCGACTCGGCCGCGGCCGCGGACGGCGCGGCGGGGTGCAGACGCGCGAGGTCGATGTGGTCGGGCCCGAGGCCACGGACCTCCACGACGCGCACCCCACCCGCAGCGTCGCCGAGCCAGCGCAGGCCGGCGGCCTCGACCTCGTAGAAGCCGGCGGGGGCGCCCGCCCACGACTTGCGGTGGACGGCGGTGGAGGCGCTCGACACAGGGCCAACGTAGCCGCACGGCCGGGCCGGTTGCATGCGACGGTCGGGGCGAACCGCTAGCCTGCCGAGCACCCGCACGAGCACGAGACGAGCAGGAGGACCGTTTGCCCGGCGCCGAGCCGCAGCCCGACGGGGCGCTCACGCTCCTCGACCTCGTCGCGGTGCGACGGTGGGCCGTGCTGACCCGCTCGCTCTACGCCGCGCAGCGTGCCGAGATCGACGCCCTCAACGTGTTCCCCGTGCCCGACGGTGACACCGGCACCAACCTCTACCTCACCTTCGACGGGGCCGTCGAGCGCACCCTGGGGGCCGAGGAGCCCGAGTCCGCCGGCGCGCTCCTGACGACGTTCGCCCGCCACCTGCTGTGGACCGCCCGCGGCAACTCCGGGGTCATCCTCAGCCAGCTGGCGCGCGGCCTGGCCGAAGGCTGCGAGCCGGCCGAGGAGATCGACGGCGCAGTCCTGGCGGGCGGTCTGCGCCGCGCGGCCGAGCGCGCCCAGCAGGCGGTGACCGACCCCAAGGAGGGCACGATCCTCACCGTCGCCCGCGCGATGGCCGACGCCGCCGAGGCGGCTGCCGCAGGGCACGCCTCGCCCGTGCCCGTCCACGTCGTGGCCACCCGGGCCCTCGAGGCGGCGCGCGAGGCCCTCGCCGCCACGCCCGAGCAGCTCGAGGTGCTGGCCCGCGCCGGGGTGGTCGACGCCGGGGGCGCGGGGCTCGTCGTGCTGCTCGAGGCACTCGAACGCGTCTGTTCCGGCCAGCGGGGGCGACCGTCGCCCGACGCGTCGGACCGGCGCCAGCGGCTGCGCCCCGGCCGGTCGCACCCGGTGCTCGGTCCGGGGCCGGACGAAGCCCGGCCCGCCGAGGACCTGCCCGACTACGAGGTCATGTACCTGCTGGCCGACTCCGACGACACCGCGGTCGACACCCTGCGCGAGCGTCTCCTCGGTCTCGGCGACTCCGTCCTCGTCGTCGGCGGCGACGGCGAGTGGAACGTCCACGCCCACGTCCACGACGCCGGTGCCGCCGTCGAGGCCGGCATCGAGGCCGGGCGCCCGCACCGGCTCCGCATCACGCGTCTCGTCGACGCGCACCCCGGCCACGACCACGCGTCGGGGAGCCATCCCGGCCGTGCCGGCGCGGGGGCGGCGGAGGCCCGTACGGGGTCGGCATCCGGGATCGTCGCGTGCACGGCCGGCGCCGGCCTCGAGTCGCTCTTCGAGGACGCCGGCGCCGTCGTCGTGCGTTCGGGTCCCGGCCGCCGCGCCTCGACCGGCGGCCTCATCGACGCCATCCGCGCCCAGCACGCCCGCGGGGCCGGCGGTGTCGTCGTGCTGCCCAACGACGGCGACACCCTGCTCGCCGCCGCGGCTGCCGCCCGGGCCGTCGCCGACGACGGCATCGAGGCCCATCTCGTCCACGTCCGCACCGCCGTCCAGGGCATCGCCGCGCTCGCGGTCTTCGAACCCGACGCCCCGGCCACCGAGAACGTCCTCGCGATGCAGGCCGCCGCGTCGGCCACGCGTCACGGTGCCGTCACCCTCGCCAACCGGGCGGCCCTGACGAGCGGCGGCCCGTGCAGCCCCGGCGACGTGCTCGGTGTCGTCGACGGCGACATCGTCATCGTCGGATCCGACGAGCTCGACGTCGCCCGGGAGGTCGCGCGACGCCTGCTCGGCAGCGGGGGAGAGCTCGTCACGGTCGTCGCGGGTGCCGATGCACCGCACGGCCTCCTCGACGCCGTCACCGCGGAGGCGCGCCGCGCCCACCACGGCATCGAGGTCACCCTCATCGACGGGGGCCAGCCCGTGTACAGCGTCCTGCTCGGCGTGGAGTGACCGTGCCGGCCCAGACCTTCACCGAGGACTCGCCCCTGACCAAGCTGCTCAAGAAGCCGGAGGCCGAGCAGCTGGCCCGCACCAAGGGCCTGCTCAGCGTCGCCGACCTCTTCGAGTTCGCGCCGCGCCGGTACGTGCGCCCCGGTCAGCTCACCGACCTCTCCTCGCTGCACGTCGGCGAGGACGTCCTCGTCGTGGCCGAGGTCGTCACGGCGACGACACGCAGCATGCGCAACCGCCGCGGCAAGATGCTCACCGTCGTCATCGGCGACGACCAGGGCAACGAGCTCGACGTCACCTTCTTCAGCGCCTACGGCCACGAGAAGAAGCTGCTGCCCGGGGTCCGAGGGCTCTTCGTGGGGCAGATCGGCAGCTACGGCCGGCGGCTCCAGCTCACCCACCCGGAGTACGAGCTCTTCGCCGACGACGAGCAGGGCGAGGCGACCGTCGAGTGGTACCGGACCCACCGCGTGCCGGTCTACTCGACGACCGGCAAGCTCAACTCCCTCAAGCTGCGCCGCCTCGTGTACCAGGCGCTCGACTCCGTCGACCACGTCCGTGAGCCCGTTCCCGAGGCCGTGCGCGCGGCGCGCGGCCTGCCCGACCGCGCGGCCGCGCTCGAGCTCGTGCACCGGCCCTCGCTCGAGGACAAGCCGGCGCGCGGGCTCGACCGGCTCAGGTACGACGAGGCGTTCGTCCTGCAGACGATCCTGGCCCAGCGCCGCAAGGCGGCCGAGGCCGAGCTCGCGACGCCACGACCGCCACGGCCGGGTGGCCTGCTCGCGGCCTTCGACCAACGGCTGCCGTTCGAGCTGACGCAGGGACAGCGCGAGGTCGGCGAGGTGCTGACCTCCGAGCTCGCGTCGGAGCGGCCGATGCACCGGCTGCTGCAGGGCGAGGTCGGCTCGGGCAAGACGATCGTCGCGCTGCGCGCCATGCTCGCCGCCATCGACGCCGGCGGCCAGGCCGCACTCCTCGCCCCCACCGAGGTGCTCGCAGCCCAGCACCACCGCTCGATCACGGCGATGCTCGGCGACCTCGCCCAGGGCGGCATGCTCGGCGGTGCCGAGCACGGCACGACCGTCACGCTGCTCACCGGCAGCCAGAACGCCGCGACCCGGCGCAAGGCGCTCCTCGACGCGGCCTCGGGGGAGGCCGGCATCGTCGTCGGCACCCACGCCCTCATCCAGAAGCACGTCCAGTTCGCCGACCTCGCGCTCGTCGTCGTCGACGAGCAGCACCGTTTCGGCGTCGAGCAGCGCGACGCGCTGCGTGAGAAGGGCGTCCGGCCACCGCACGTGCTCGTCATGACGGCCACCCCGATCCCGCGCACGGTCGCGATGACCGTCTTCGGCGACATGGAGACCTCGACGCTGCGCGAGCTGCCCCGGGGCCGCTCGCCGATCGCGACGCACGTCGTCGACGCCCAGCGGCCGGGCTGGGTCGAGCGCACGTGGCAGCGGGTCGCCGAGGAGGTCGCCAAGGGCCACCAGGCCTACGTCGTGTGCCCCCGCATCGGGGGAGACGACGCCGGCGCGCGGGGGGAGTCCGGATCAGGAGCTGACTCCGAGGACGCCGGCGACTGGGACGGCCAGTGGGAGGGCGAGGACGCCGACGCGCCCCGGCGCGAGCTCACCGGCGTCCACGAGATGCTCGACGACCTCGCCTCCATGCCCGCGCTCGCCGGCCTGCGCCTCGGCCTCCTTCATGGCCGCCTCGACGCCGACACCAAGGACGCCACGATGCGCGCCTTCGCGGCCGGCGACATCGACGTCCTCGTGGCGACCACCGTCATCGAGGTCGGCGTCGACGTGCCGAACGCCTCGGTCATGGTCGTCGTCGACGCCGACCGCTTCGGCATCTCCCAGCTGCACCAGCTGCGGGGCCGCGTCGGCCGTGGCTCGGTGCCGGGCCTGTGCCTGCTCATGACCAAGGACCCCGGCGAGCGCGCGATCGAGCGGCTCGACCAGGTGGCCGCCACGACCGACGGCTTCGAGCTGGCCCGCGTCGACCTCCAGCTGCGGCGCGAGGGCGACGTCCTCGGTGCTCGCCAGAGCGGCCGCGGCAGCTCGATCCGCCACCTGCGCCTCGGCCGGGCCGAGGACGAGCAGATCATCGCCGACGCGCGCGAGGACGCCTTCGCGATCGTCGACGCCGACCCGCAGCTGCGCGAGCACCCTGCCCTCGCCGCCGCGGTCGCCATGCGCCTCGACGACGAGCAGGCCGCCTGGCTGGAGAGGGGCTGACATGACGCGCGTCATCAGCGGGACGGCCGGCGGCCGCCGCCTGCGCACCCCACCCGGATCGGGCACGCGACCCACGTCCGACCGGGTCCGCGAGGCCCTGTTCAGCAGGCTCGAGCACCGCGGCCTGCTCGAGGGCACCCACGTGCTCGACCTCTACGCCGGATCCGGGGCCCTGGGCCTCGAGGCCGCGAGCCGCGGGGCGACCATCGTCCTGCTCGTCGAGTCGAACGCCGCCGCGGGCAAGGTCATCAGGGCCAACATCGGGGTCGTCGGCGTACCGGGCGTGCGGCTGCTGGCCACGACCGTCGAGAAGGCTCTCGCGGCGGGTCCGCCGGCAGAGGTCCGGATGGACCTCGTCCTGCTCGACCCGCCCTACGACGTCGACGAGCCGACGCTCGCGGCCGTCCTGCGCTCGCTCGTCGAGCACGAGTGGCTCGCCGAGGACGCCTTCGTCGTCGTCGAGCGCTCGAGCCGCACGCCGCAGCCGACGTGGCCCGAGGGGCTCGAGCTCTCGGGGGAGAAACGCTACGGCGAGACGACGGTGTGGTTCGCGGAACCGCCGACGGGCGGGGCCGCCTGAGCCCGACCCCGAGCGACCCCGCGAGCGCGAGACCGTGTCGCCCGGTCCGCAGCCCTCCTGCGCGACGGTCGGCCGGTAGGTTGGGCGCGTGAGCACCGAGACGCGTCGCTGTGTGTGCCCCGGTTCCTACGACCCCGTGACGAACGGGCACGTCGACGTCGTCACGCGCGCGAGCCGCCTCTTCGACGAGGTCGTCGTCGCGATCCTGCACAACCCCGCCAAGGAGGGCACCTTCTCCGTCGCCGAGCGCACCCGCCTGCTCGAGGCGTCGGTCGGGCACCTGCCGAACGTCCGCGTCGGCGACTGGGCCGGCACGCTCGTCGTCGACGTCTGCCGCGAGGTCGGGGCCGAGGCCATGGTCAAGGGACTGCGTGGCGGTACCGACTTCGCCTACGAGCTGCCCATGGCGCACATGAACCACCACCTCACCGGCGTCGAGACGCTCTTCCTCGCCTCCGAGCCGACGCTCCAGCACGTGAGCAGCTCGCTCATCAAGGAGGTCGTGCGCTACGGCGGCGACGTCAGCGGGCTCGTGCCGGACGCCGTCCTGACCGCGCTGCGCGACCGCGTCGGGGGCGAGACCGCCTGATTTGGGTGCCGGGGACCGCTCCGGTAGCCTTGGAGGTCGGTCCACGTCCGTCTGGCGCGGACCGAACCTACGACCGTGCGCAGGAGACATGAGCCGCCCCCATTCCCGTTCACCACTGGTGCTCGACACCAGGGACCTGAACCGGCGACCCGGGACGATGCATGAGCTCTCGCGCACGGTGACGTTCCCCGACGACCTCGGCACCGACGTCATCGCGATCACGGCCGGTTCCCCGGTCGAGATCGAGGTGCGGCTCGAGTCCGTCGTGGAGGGCGTCCTCGTCACGGGTTCGGTCAGCGGCACGGCGACCGGCGCCTGCGTGCGGTGCCTGGATCCTGTCGACCTCGAGGTCGACGGGACCTTCCAGGAGCTGTTCGCCTACGCCGACCGGGCGGCGCACCACCACGAGGTGGGAGCCGACTCGGACGAGGACGAGGTGCACGTGCTGGTCGATGACCTCATCGACCTCGAGCCCGTGCTCCGGGACGCGGTCGTTCCGACGCTGCCGTTCCAGCCGGTGTGCCGGGAGGACTGCCCGGGCCTGTGCTCCGAATGTGGGGCCAAGCTCGCGGACGACCCGGACCACCACCATGAAGTGATCGACCCGAGGTGGTCGGCTCTCGGCGGACTGCTGGGAGACGACCCGCAAGAGAAGAGGAACTGACGTGGCTGTCCCGAAGCGGAAGATGTCGCGCTCCAACACCCGTTCGCGTCGCGCGAACTGGAAGGCTACGCCGACCACCCTGACCACGTGCCCGTCGTGCGGCGCCGCGGCCCAGCCGCACATCGCCTGCCCGTCGTGCGGCACCTACAAGGGTCGTCACTACGCCGCCGCCGAGCGCACCGAGCACCAGGCCTGACCCGCCCGTGAGCGGCCCCGTGAGCGACATCGACGCCGGGGGTGTTCCGGCGGTGATGCAGGAGCCGCAGCGGCCCGTCGACGCCCTGCTCGCCCACCTCGACGAGGTGGTCGGCCAGGGAGTCGACGAGCCGTTGCTCCTGCGTGCCCTGACCCACCGCTCGTACGCGTACGAGAACGGTGGCCTGCCCAACAACGAGCGTCTCGAGTTCCTCGGCGACTCCGTCCTCGGACTCGTCGTCACCGAGTCGCTCTACCGCGAGCACCCCGACCTCGCCGAGGGCCAGCTGGCCAAGCTGCGCGCGGCCGTGGTCAACATGCGTGCCCTCGCCGACGTCGCACGCACCTTCGACCTCGGCGGCTACGTCATGCTCGGCAAGGGCGAGGAGGCGACCGGCGGGCGCGACAAGGCCTCGATCCTCGCCGACACCCTCGAGGCCCTCATCGGCACGGTCTTCCTCAGCGTCGGCATCGAGCGGGCGGGTGACTTCGTGCACCACCACTTCGACGCCCTCATCGAGGAGGCGGCCACGCTCGGCGCCGGCCTCGACTGGAAGACGAGCCTGCAGGAGATGGCCGCCGGTGCCACGCTCGGCACGCCCGAGTACCGCGTCAGCGAGCAGGGGCCGGACCACGAGAAGGAGTTCCACGCCCAGGTCTTCGTCGGTGACGAGGTCCTCGGTGAGGGGCGCGGCCGCTCCAAGAAGGAAGCCGAGCAGAAGGCCGCCAAGCAGGCCTGGCACACGCTCGACGACCGTCGCTCCGACGCGGTCGCTGCCTCCACCGACCCGGCCGACGTGTCACCTACGACGCGCGCCCTCGGCTGACGCGTCGAGCCTCCACAACCACCTGCTGCGATGCCCGAGCTGCCCGAGGTCGAGGTCGTCCGCCGCGGTCTCGAGGGGCACGTCGTCGGTCGCCACGTCACGCGGACCCGGATCACCGGGGTCCGCGTCGCGCGGCGGCACGACGCCGGCCCCGAGGACCTCGCGGCCCGCCTGCACGACGTCACCGTCACCGCCGCGTCGCGCCGCGGCAAGTACCTGTGGCTCGCCCTCGACGGCGAGGACGCCCTCATCGTGCACCTCGGGATGAGCGGGCAGATGCTCGTCGAGCCGGCCGACGCGCCGCTGGAGAAGCACTGCCACGCGCGGTTCGACTTCGCGGACGGCGACCCGCAGCTGCGGTTCGTCGACCAGCGCACCTTCGGGGGCCTGCAGCTCTCGCCCCTCGGGCCGGGTGGGATCCCCGAGGTCGTCGCCCACATCGCGCCGGACCCCTTCGAACCCGCGTACGACCAGGCCGCCGTCGTGCGCCGGATGAAGCAGCGCGACAGCGCCGTCAAACGGGCCCTTCTCGACCAGACCCTCGTCTCCGGCATCGGCAACATCTACGCCGACGAGGCCCTGTGGCGCGCGAAGGTGCACGGTGAGCGGCTGTGCTCCGGGCTGACCAAGCCGACCCTGTCGCGCATCCTCGACCACGCCCGGGAGGTCATGGCCGCGGCGCTGGGCCAGGGCGGTACGAGCTTCGACGCGCTCTACGTCAACGTCAACGGCGCGAGCGGCTACTTCGACCGGTCCCTGCACGCCTACGGCCGTGAGGGCACCCCGTGCGACCGGTGCGGTGCCCTGATGCGCCGCGAGCAGTTCATGAACCGCTCGTCCTTCTCCTGCCCGGTGTGCCAGCCGCAGCCGCGGCGACGCGCCACCAGCTGACGCGGTCCGCCTCCGGACGCGCGAACGGTCCGGCCCCCACCGGGACCGGGCCGTGTCGCGTCGGGTCAGTGACCGCCCGTGCGACGCTTCGGCGCGGGACGCGTCGGGTCGTCGTCGTAGGCGTCGACGTGATCGGGCACGACGATCGGGCGCAGCCGCGCCCAGACCATGAACGCCGACGCGCCGACGAGCATGATGAGGCCCGCCCAGAGGTTGGCGTTGACGCCGCCGGTCTTGTCGAGCGACTGTTCGCCGAACAGGCCCATGAGCACGAGGATGATCCCGTAGATGCCGATGAGGGCGCCGATGAAGTTGCGGATGTCGAAGGCGCCCGCGGTGTGACGATCGGGTCGGCCGCCCCGTCCGGTGCCGGCGCCGCTGCCGGTGTCGGGCCTGTCGGGCCTGTCGGTGCTGTCGGTCCTGCCAGTGTTGTCGGTCATGGGAGGACTCCTCTCAGAAGGCCACGTTGAGGATGGTGACGAGGACGAGCGCGGCGATCGCGAGCGGGATCGTGCGCCGGTACCACGGGTAGCGGTGCTCCTCGGGGTCGATCAGGTCCTCGCGCGGGGTCTCTGAGTAGACGAGGCCGCGCAGCTCGCTCGAGGGCTTCGGCTCGGTGCCGAGACTGACGACGACGCTGACGAGGATGTCGACGACGAAGGCGGCCGACGCGGCGACGAAGGCCGCGCCCTGGCCCTTCAGGGGAAGCACGCCGAGGCTCGCCGCCCCGAACGCGTCCTCGGACAGGAACGCGACGAGCACGGCCGACAGCGTGCCGCTGACGAGACCCGCCCAGCCGGCCGTCGCCGTCATGCGCTTCCAGAACATGCCGAGGATGAACGTCGCGAAGAGCGGCGCGTTGAAGAAGCCGAAGAGGGTCTGGAGGTAGTCCATGACGTTGCTGAACGAGCTGGCCACGACGGCGGTGCCGATCGCGATGACCGTCGCGCCGACCGTGGCGAGCCGGCCGATGCGCAGGTAGTAGTCGTCGGCGTGGTCCTTGCGGATGTAGCGCTGCCACAGGTCGTAGCTGAAGACGGTGTTGAAAGCCGAGATGTTGGCGGCCATGCCGGCCATGAACGCCGCGAGCAGACCGGCGATGGCGATGCCGAGCAGCCCGTTGGGCAGGACGTCGCGCATCAGCAGCAACAGGGAGTCGTTGTACTTGACGCCGTCGCCCGACGCACCGCCGGGCGGTGTCCCACCGTTCTTCAGCTGGCCGATCTCGGGCACGAGGACGGCCGCGATCATGCCGGGGATGATGACGATGAACGGCACGAACATCTTGGGGAAGGCGCCGATGATCGGTGCCTTGCGCGCGGAGGAGAGGGAGTCGGAGGCCATGGCGCGCTGGACCTCGACGAAGTTCGTCGTCCAGTAGCCGAAGGACAGCACGAAGCCGAGGCCGAAGACGATGCCGACGACGGACCAGAACGGCGAGCTGAAGCCGGACAGCGCCTCACCGGGCCACGAGTGCAGCTGCTGGTCGGCCGGAGGCACGCCGGCCTTGGCCGGAGCGGCGGCCGCGAACTGCGTGATCTTGTCCTGCAGGCCCTGCCAGCCGCCGACGCGGTGCAGGCCGATGAGGGTCAGGGGCAGCAGGGCCGCCAGGATGACGAAGAACTGCAGCACCTCGTTGTAGATCGCCGCCGACAGGCCACCGAGCGTGATGTACGACAGGACGATCGCGGCCGCCACGAGGAGCGTCACCCAGAGCGGCCAGCCGAGCAGGGCGTGGACGATCGACCCGAGCAGGTAGAGGTTGACGCCGGCGATGAGCAGCTGGGCCACCGCGAAGCTCAGGGCGTTGACGAGGTGGGCGCCGGTGCCGAAGCGCCGGAACATGAACTCGGGGACCGAGCGCACCTTCGAGCCGTAGTAGAAGGGCATCATGACGACGCCGAGGAACACCATCGCCGGGATGGCACCGACCCAGAAGTAGTGGACGGTCGAGATCCCGAGCTCGGCGCCGTTGGCCGACATGCCCATGATCTCGACGGCCCCGAGGTTGGCCGAGATGAAGGCCAGGCCCGTGACCCAGGCCGGCAGCGAGCGTCCGGACAGGAAGAAGTCGATGGAGTCGGACACCGCTCGTCTCGCCATGAGGCCGATGCCGAGGACGAAGACGAAGTACAGCGCGATGATGACGTAGTCGACGGGATTGGCGCTGATGAGGGTGTCGGCGGTCGACAGCCCCGCGAGTGAGTGCATGCGTTCGGTCCCTTCGTTGGGCGACGGTTCCCGACGCTAGGGCAGGTGGGCTCGCAGCGCGCGTCAGGACGCCTCGTGGTTGGCAGGGCCGGGAGCGGGGCTGAGGGCGCGCTTGAGGGGAGCGGTGGCATCGGCCGCCGCCTCGACCGGGATGGTCATACCCTTTTCGAGCGCTCGTTTCACGGCGAGGTAGTCGCCGCTCGCGTTGACGGCCTCGATCGCCACGAGCAGGCCGTCGCGGTAGCTGAGCAGCGAGAACGACTCTGCCGCAACGTTGCCGCGCACCACCGTGGTGTCGGCTCCCTGCGGCAGGCCCGCGATCTGCAGGCGCAGGTCGGCCTGGTCGCTCCAGAACCACGGCACGTCGTCGTAGGGGTCGGGGCGCCCAGCCAGCGTCGCCGCGGCGGCCCGCGCCTGGTCGGTGGCGTGCGGCACGCTCTCGAGGCGCGTCGGCCCGGCGAGTCCGCGGGCGAACGGGTTCGGGCCCACGGTGCAGTCGCCCGCGGCGACGGTCAGCCCGTCGGACGAGCGGGCGAACCGGTCGACGACGATGCCGCGCGTCTCGACGTCGAGCCCGAGCCGGCGGGCGAGGTCGGTACGGGGCTCGACGCCGGTGCCGACGACGACGAGGTCGGCCTCGAGCTCGGTGCCGTCGTCGAGGACCACCGCCTCGGCGCGGCCGGAGGTCCCGTGGATCCGGGTGGCGCGCGAACCGAGGTGGATCCGGGTGCCGCGCCGGGCATGGGCCTCGAGGTAGAAGGCGGACAGCTCGGGAGTGACGGCCCGGGCCATCAGCCGGTCCGCGACCTCGACGACGGTGACGTCGGCGCCCAGGGCGCGCGCGCTCGCGGCGACCTCGAGGCCGATGAAGCCGCCCCCGACGACGACGACCGAGCGGGCCGCCCGGACGGCCGGGGCCAGCGCGTCGGCGTCGGCGAGCGTGCGCAGCGACAGGACGCGGTCGAGGCCGGCGCCTTCCACGGGGAGCGTGCGGTTGACGGCTCCGGTGGTGAGCGCCAAGCGGTGCCAGGCGATCTCGCGGCCGTCGTCCGTCGTGGCCATGCCGCCGGGGTCGCCCTCGCGGTGGCGGGAGAGGTCGACGACGCGTCGGCCGGTCAGCAGCTCGACGCCCTGCTCGGCGAACCAGGACGGGGACCGGAAGACGAGGGTGTCGCGGTCGTGCTCGCCGCGCAGGTAGGTCTTCGACAGCGGCGGTCGCTCGTACGGCGGTTCGGGCTCGTCGCCGACGAGGACGACGGGCGAGGTGTCGCCGAGCTCGCGCAGCGCCGTGACGAGCGAGATGCCCGCCTGCCCGGCGCCGACGACGAGGATCGTGGGGTCGCCGGCCATGCCTCCCACCCTAGGGTGGCGGCATGACGTGGACGCCGAGCACCCCGGAGACCGTCTTCACCTACGGAGCGCCCGCGCTGAAGTTCGGCCCGGGCGCCGCCGACGAGATCGGGCACGACGTCGCGGCCCTCGGCGCCCGACGCGTGCTCGTCGTCACCGACCCCGGTGTCCTCGCCACCGGCGCCCCCGAGCGGGTGGCCGAGGGGATCCGCTCGGCCGGCCTCGAGGCGGTCGTCCAGGACTCGGCCCACGTCGAGCCCACCGACGCCGCCCTCGTCGCCGCCGCCGAGCGGGCCAGCGCCGAGGGCCCGTTCGACGCCTACGTCGCGGTGGGCGGCGGCTCGGCCATCGACACCGCCAAGGCGGTCGACCTGCTGCTCACCGACGGCGGCGACCTCATGGACTACGTCAACGCGCCGATCGGCTCCGGCCGGGCGCCGTCGCGCCCGCTCGCGCCCCTCGTGGCCGTCCCGACGACGACCGGCACCGGCGCCGAGAGCACGACCATCTGCGTGCTCGACGTGCTCTCGCTGCACGTCAAGACCGGCATCAGCCACGTACGGCTCCGGCCGGTGCTCGCCGTCGTCGACCCGCGACTCACCATGACCCAGCCGGCCGGGGTCACCGCGAGCGCCGGCATGGACATCCTCTGCCATGCCCTCGAGAGCTGGACGGCGCGCCCGTACACCGCGTTCGAGCACAAGGCGCCGGGGGAGCGGGTGCCCTACTGCGGGGCCAACCCGATCTCCGACCTCTGGGCCCAGCGCGCCATGTCGCTGCTGGCCGGCTCGTTCCGCGCAGCCGTTCACGACGGGGACGACGAGGCGGCGCGCGGCGAGATGGCCCTGGCCGCGACGTTCGCCGGCCTGGGCTTCGGCAACGCGGGGGTGCACGTGCCGCACGCCAACGCGTATCCCGTCGCGGGGCGCGTCCGCGACCACCACCCGGCGGGCTACCCGCCCGGCGAGCCCCTCGTGCCGCACGGTACCGCCGTGGCGCTGACCGCCCCCGAGGCCTTCCGCTGGACCTTCGAGGCCGACCCGGCGCGCCACCTCGAGGCGGCGCGCCTGCTGGAGCCGGGGGTCGACACCACGGCGGGCGACCCCGCGGACGTGCTCCCGGGCGTACTGCGACGGCTCATGCGCGACATCGGCCTGCCTGACGGCCTCGCCGGCGTCGGCTACGGCGAGGGCGACGTCGACGCGCTCGTCGACGGGGCGATGAAGCAGCAGCGGCTGCTCGCCACGAGCCCGCGGCCGGTGACCGAGGACGACCTCGCCGGCATCATCGGCCGGTCGCTGCACCTGTCCGACGCTCCCTGACGCTCCCTCACGCGTCCTGACGCCCCCGACGGAGGAGCGCGGAAAGCAGTCGACGCGGCGGCAGGGGACCGGCATAGGGTGCGGTACGTGACGACAGCGACCCCGGCGCCCGAGGCGCAGCAGCCCAGCACCCCCACGCCCCTGCCGATGCCCGGCGACGGCGACTGGCTCGAGTGGGCGGCCACCCGCGGCGAGCAGCAGCTGGCCCTGGTGCGCGAGCTCGTGGACGGCCTCAAGGCCGACCCGCCCGGCGACCCGCTCGCGGTGCTGCGCGTCTGTAACGAGGCCCAGGTGGCGCTGTCCAACGCCGCGTCGGTGGGCTCGCTGTTCGCCGAGGTGCACCCCGACGCATCGGTGCGCGAGCGCGCGGAGGGCGTGGCCCAGGAGGTCCAGAAGCTCGACACCGACCTCGGCCTCGACACCGACCTCTACGCCGTGCTCGCCGGCCTCGACGGCTCGGACCTCGACCCCGACGCCGCGCGCGTCCTGGAGCGCACCCTGCGCGACTTCCGCCGCTCGGGGGTCGACCGCGACGAGGCGACGCGCGACCGGCTGCGCGCGCTGAGCGAGAAGGCGATCCTGCTGAGCCAGGAGTTCAGCAAGAACATCCGCGAGGACGTCCGCAGCATCACCGTGGCACCCGAGCGGCTCGAGGGCATGCCGCAGGACTGGGTCGACGCCCACCCGGCCGGCGCCGACGGCCTCGTCACCGTCACCACCGACTACCCGGACGTCGTCCCGTTCCGCACGTTCGCCCGCGACGCCGGGGCGCGCCGGGCCATCACGTCGGAGTTCCTGACGATCGGCTGGCCGGCCAACGACCGGGTGCTGCAGGACCTCTTCGCCGTGCGCCGCGAGCACGCGTCGCTCCTCGGCTACGCCACGTGGGCCGACTACGACGCCGAGGTCAAGATGATCGGGAAGGGCTCTGCCATCGGCGAGTTCGTCGACCGCATCACCGAGCTGTCCACCGACAGCGCCGAGCGCGACAAGGGCGTGCTCCTCGAGCGGATGCGCCAGGACGTCCCCGACGCCACCGACATCGACGGTGCCGACACGTTCTACTACGCCGAGCTCGTCCGCAAGGAGCAGCTGGCCGTCGACGCCCAGAAGGTGCGCACGTACTTCCCCTTCGAGCAGGTGCGCCAGGGCCTGCTCGACGTGACGGGCCGGCTCTTCGGCCTCGAGTGGACGCCGGTGCCGGCGGCGGAGGCCGGCACGTGGCACGCCGACGTCGCCACCTACGACGTCTCCTCCGGCGGGCAGCGCATCGGGCGCATCCACCTCGACCTGCACCCGCGCGACGGCAAGTACAAGCACGCCGCCCAGTTCGACCTCGTCCGCGGCGTCACCGACACGCAGCTGGCCGAGGGCGTGCTCGTGTGCAACTTCAACCGCGGGCTCATGGAGCACGACGAGGTCGTCACGCTCTTCCACGAGTTCGGCCACCTCGTGCACCACGTCGTCGCCGGGCGCCAGCGCTGGGTGCGGTTCTCCGGCGTCGCCACCGAGTGGGACTTCGTCGAGGCGCCGAGCCAGATGCTGGAGGAATGGGCCTGGGACGCATCGGTGCTCGCCACCTTCGCCCGCAACGCCGAGGGCGAGACGATCCCCGCCGACCTCGTCGACGCGATGCGTCGCGCCGACGACTTCGGCAAGGGCTACCAGGCCCGCACGCAGATGTTCTACGCCGCGCTGTCCTACGACTTCCACACGCGCGAGACCGACGACCTCACCGCGAGGCTGCGCGAGCTCATGGGCCAGTACTCGGTGTTCCCCTACCTCGAGGGCACCCACATGCACTGCGCCTTCGGCCACCTCGACGGCTACAGCTCGGCGTACTACACGTACATGTGGTCGCTCGTCATCGCCAAGGACATGTTCTCGGCCTTCGACAAGGACGACCTCTTCGACCCCGAGGTGGCCGGCGCCTACCGCGACAAGGTCCTCGCCCAGGGCGGTCGGCGCGACGCCGCCGACCTCGTCGAGGACTTCCTCGGCCGGCCGTACACGTTCGACGCGTACGCCGCCTGGCTCGCCGAGTGAGCGTTCCCGGGCTGCCCCGCGACGGGCTGCGGGTCGTCTCGCTCCACGTCCACCCGGTCAAGTCGCTCGCCGGCGTCTCGCCGAGTGAGGCAGCCCTCGACGAGCGGGGGATCGGCGGTGACCGGCGCTGGGCCGTCGTCGACCCCGAGGGCGCGAAAGTCACCGCCCGGGAAGAGCATTCGCTGCTCGGTCTGCGCGCCGAGCCGCTGCCCGGCGGCGACGTCCGCCTTCTCGACGCGTCAGGTGCCGCCATCGACGTGCCCAGGCCGGTGGGCGCCGAGCCGGTGCCGGTCGGCTTCTCCGGGCAGTCGCTGGCCCTGCCCGCCGGTGAGGCGGCCGACGCGTGGCTCACCGAACGCACGGGGCGCGCGTTGTGCCTCGTGTGGCAGGACGAGCACACGGTGCGGCCCGTGCGCGCCGACCTCGGTGGCGAGGGCGGCGACCGCAACTCGCTGTCCGACGCCGCGCCCCTGCACGTCACGACCGACGCCTCGCTCGCCCGGCTCAACGACTGGCTCCTCGAGACGGCGCTCGAGCGGGGCGAGGAGCCCCGGGAACCGTTGGGGCACGACCGGTTCCGGCCCAACGTCGTCGTCGACGGCGACGAGCCGTTCGCGGAGGACACGTGGCGCGACGTGACCATCGGCGACGTGCCCCTCCGGGCCACGATGGTGTGCGACCGCTGTGTCATCACGACCATCGACCGCGCCGGGCTCACGACGTCCAAGGAGCCGATCCGCACGCTGGCGCGGCACCGCCGGTGGGAGGGCGCCACGTGGTTCGGCATCAGGCTGACGCCGGTGCTGCCCGTCGCCGCCGGAGCGGTCCTGCACGTCGGCGACGAGGTCGTGGTCCGCTGACGCTGCGCCCGGACCCCGGCGTCAGGGGATCGGGAGCTCCTTGAGCGCGACGTGCTTGCCCGTCCGGCGCTCGGAGAGGTCGGCGAGAGCCTGCCGGACCGTCTTGGAGAACAGGTGCGCGCCGGTCAGCGTCGGGTGCACCCGGTCGGACTGCACCTGGTCGGGGTGGGCCCGCACCGCGTCGGCCCAGTCGGCGACGACGACGTTGGGGTGGCGGCTCGCGACGAGCGCCAGCGCCGCGTTGTCGCCGTCGACGCGCGAGAAGGGGCCCATCACGTTGACGAGGACGACCATCCGGTCCGGCCCGAGCACGGACAGGACGTCCTCGACGCGGTCGGCGTCGACGCCCGCGTTGGTGCCGAACGCCAGGACGACCGCGCGACGGTTGGCGTCGCCTCGGGCCTTGACCTCGGCGAGGCCGTCGGACCAGCGCCGGTTGGACTTCGCGTCGATGCGGATGCCGGGGAAGTAGTAGCGCAGGGCCTGCAGGCTGCCGACCATGATCGAGTCGCCGTAGGCGTCGATCTCGGGCCCGCTCGGCATCGTGAAGGCTGCGGTGCGCGCGGGCGCCGTGGTGGCAGCGGACGCGCTGCTCGTGTCCGACGCCGTGGCGGCGGGGCGGGACGGTGCCGCGGTCGCCGAGGCGTGGGGGCGCGACGCCGCCGGTGTGCCGGTGGCGGACGCTCGCGGGGCCGGCACGGACGCGTCGGCCGCGGCTTCGTTGGCGGCGAGCATGCGCGCGGTCTCGGTCATGTCGGGTGCGGTGACGACGACGACGGTCGTGCCGACGACGAGGACGGCCGCGACGCCGGCGACGATGCGTCGACCTCGAGTGGTGAGGTCGGTGAGCAGGCCACCGATGCGTCGGGCCACGCCGCGGAAGCCGAGGGTGCGGAACGGGGTCTCGACGAAGCGGAAGGTGAGGTCGGCGAGCGCGAGGGTCACGAGGACGCACCAGAGTCGCGTCAGGCCGTGCCACGTCGTGCCCGGAGCCGACGGGTTGTCGAGGCCGACGAGGAGGATGACCGGCCAGTGCCAGAGGTAGATCGAGTAGGACCGGGCTCCGACCCACGTGGCCAGCGGATGGCGCACGACGCGCTGGAAGGCGTCGGGGCCGGTGGAGCGGCGGTCGAGGACGCCCATGACGAGGACCGCCGTGGCGAGGGAGGCGAGGACGATGCCGCCGCGGAAGGTCCACGGCGACTGCTCGTCGAGCAGGAACATCGCGGCGACGAGCACGGCCCCCGCGGCCGGCACGGCCCATGCCCCGTAGCGGCCCCAGCGTGAGGGTGCGACGCGCAGCGCCAGGGACGGGCTCGACCAGGCGAACGCCAGGGCGGCGCCGGCCATGAGGCCCATGACGTGGGTGTCGGTGCCGTAGTAGACCCGGGTCGGGTCGGCGTCGGGGGAGAAGAGCGCGGCCATGAGCAGGGCCGACGCGCCGCCGACCGCCACGGCCGCCCCGACGCGCACGCGCGCCGACCCGACAGCGAGCAGGCAGAGGGTCAGGGCCGGCCAGAGCAGGTAGAACTGCTCCTCGACGGCGAGTGACCAGAAGTTCATGAACAGCTGCGGCGCGGTCTGGTCGAAGTAGCTCGAGCCGGCGGTGATCTCGACCCAGTTCGTCGAGAACGTCAGGGCGCCGGTGATCTGACGGCCGACGTGCACGAGGAGGTCCTGGCTGACGAGCCGCGCGATGAGCACGCTCGTGACGACGCAGAGGACGAGGGCCGGCAGGAGGCGACGGGCCCGCCTGAGCCAGAACTGGCCGAACGCGATGCGGCCCGTGCGCCCGTGCTCGCGCACGAGGAGCGTCGTGATGAGGAAGCCTGAGACGACGAAGAAGACGTCGACGCCGAGAAAGCCGCCCGGCAGCCACGCGGGGTCGAGGTGGTAGACGAGGACACCGGCGATGGCGAGGGCGCGCAGGCCGTCGAGGCCCTCGATGCGTCCCGAGCGCGGCGAGCCGTGGGTGGAGCGTTCCGCGGCCCGCGGGCCGTGCCCCGACGCATCGTCGATCGCACGCCGGTCGACCGACCGGTCCCTCGCCCTGTCCAACGTCGACGTCGCCACGTCGCCTCCTCATGGGGCCGCGGTGAGTGGAGTCATCGCTCGTGCCTGGAGTGAGCATAGGGACGCATGGGGACGTCGTTGCGGCGCCACGCGGGCGAACCCGCCCTCATACCCCGCCGGGGACCGGCCCGGACACAGGTCGTCGCACGGATCCGCGCGCGCGACCGCGTACGGGTCCGCGGACGGGTCCGCGTACGGGTCGTCGTACCGTGGCGCCATGGCGGGAACGGTGCGCGCGAGGATGTTCGTCCGGGGCCGGGTCCAGGGCGTCGGCTTCCGGTGGTGGACCCGCGCCCGGGCCCTCGAGCTCGGTCTCGTCGGGCACGCCCGCAACACCGCGGACGGTCGCGTCGAGGTGGTCGCGCAGGGTCCGGAGGACGCCGTGGACCGGCTCGAGGAGCTGCTCCGCGAGGAGCCCACGACGACGCGCCGGCCCGGGCGCGTGGAGTCCGTCGTCCGCCAGGAGGCCGTCCCGAAGGACGGAACCGACGGGTTCCTCGAACGGTGACCGACCTAGGCTGACGGGGTGAGCGAGCAGCCGTCCCCGACCGTCGACGACGCGACCCCCACCGAGCTCGTCCGCCTGCGCAGCAGCATCGACAACATCGACGCGGCGCTCATCCACCTGCTCGCCGAGCGCTTCAAGTGCACCCAGCAGGTCGGCGTCCTCAAGGCCGAGCGCCACCTGCCGCCGGCCGACCCGGCCCGTGAGGAGCGCCAGATCGCCCGCCTGCGGGTGCTCGCCGACGAGGCCGGCCTCGACCCGGTCTTCGCCGAGAAGTTCCTCGGATTCATCATCGCCGAGGTCATCCACCACCACGAGCGCATCGCCAACGGCGAGGAGTGACGCCCCCGTCGCGCCCGCCGCGTCGAGCGCGACCCGCGTCGCATCAGTAGAGCGTCGCGTCCTGGCGCGCGTCGAGGGCCTCGTCGTAGGCGAGCGCCTCGGCGTCGGAGCCGAACCCGCCGGCCTCACGCGTCATCCGACCGGCCGTCGGCACGGCGCTGCGCTCGGCGTGCGCGGCCGGGTCCCAGAGGCGGCTGCGCTTGACGGCGCGGGCGCACTGGAAGTAGACGCGCTCGACCGTGACGACGAGCACCGACGCGGGGAGCACGCCCCGTACCGCGTGCAGCGCCAGCTCGTCCGGGTCGGTCGAGACGACCGCCGTGCCGCGCACCCGGAGCTCCTCGCCGATGCCGGGCACGAGGAAGATCAGCCCCACCCGCGGATCGGCGACGACGTTGCGCAGCGTGTCGAGACGGTGGTTGCCGCGGCGGTCGGGGATGACGAGCGTGCGCTCGTCGCGGACCCGAACGAAGCCCGGGGCGTCGCCACGGGGCGACTGGTCGAGGCCGCCCTGACCCACCGTCGCCACGACGACGAACGGCGAGGCCGCGACGACCTCCAGGTGGCTCGGCAGCAGGACGGCCGACTCCTTGGCGATCGAGTTCGCGGCCGCCTCGACCGGGTACACCTCGAGGAGGCGCTCGAGGGAGGTCACGGCGTGCCGGTCGGTGGGGGCGTCGGGCTCGTGGTGGGCGCTCACGGGGCCACGCTACGCGGGAGGCACGACCTGCCCTTCCGACCACCAGCGGCTCGCCTCCCCGGGGTCGGGCTGCGCGGCTAGTACTCTGACCGGGATCGCCGTCGGTCGGACCACAAAGGAACCTCTCTTTCGTGTACGTCAAGAGCCTCACCCTGAAGGGCTTCAAGTCCTTCGCCTCGGCGACCCACATGCGGCTCGAGCCCGGTATCACCTGCATCGTCGGCCCCAACGGTTCGGGCAAGAGCAACGTCGTCGACGCCCTCGCCTGGGTCATGGGCGAGCAGGGCGCCAAGTCGCTGCGCGGCGGCAAGATGGAGGACGTCATCTTCGCCGGCACCGCAGGGCGGGCGCCTCTCGGCCGCGCCGAGGTGGCGCTGACGATCGACAACTCCGACGGCGCGCTGCCCATCGACTACACCGAGGTCACCATCGCGCGGACGATGTTCCGCAACGGCGGCTCGGACTACTCCATCAACGGCACGCCCTGCCGCCTGCTCGACGTGCAGGAGCTGCTCTCCGACAGCGGCATCGGCCGCGAGATGCACGTCATCGTCGGCCAGGGGCAGCTCGACACCGTCCTGCGAGCCACGCCCGAGGAGCGCCGCGGCTTCATCGAGGAGGCTGCCGGCGTCCTCAAGCACCGCAAGCGCAAGGAGCGCGCGCTGCGCAAGCTCGAGACGATGGAGGCCAACCTCACCCGAGTCCAGGACCTCACGAGCGAGATCCGCCGCCAGCTCGGCCCGCTCGGACGCCAGGCAGAGACCGCGCGCCGTGCCGCGGTCATCCAGACCGACGCCCGCGACGCGCGCCTGCGCCTGCTCGCCGACGACCTCGTTCAGCTGCGGTCCACGCTCGAGCAGGAGGTCGCCGACGAGTCGGCGCTCATCGCACGCCGCGCCGAGGTCGAGGAGGCCATGGCCGACCTCGCGACGCGCCTGTCGGCCCTCGAGGCCGAGGCCGAGGCGGCCCGCCCGCGCCTCAGCCGCGCGCAGGACGAGTACGTCTCGCTGGGGCGGCTCGTCGAGCGGATGGCCTCGACGCGCTCGCTCGCCGCCGAGCGCGTGCGCCTCCTGTCCGAGGACGACGCCGGTGACGACGCGGGCCCGACCCGCGACCCCGACGAGCTGCGCGCCCAGGCGGCGACGGTCCGCGAGCAGGAGGAGATGCTCCTCGCCGAGATCGAGGAGGCCGGCAACGCCCTCGAGGAGGCCGTCCTCACCCGCAACGACGCCGAGCGGCGCCACGCCGAGGAGACCTCCCGGCTGGCGCGCGCCTCCCGCGCCGCGGCCGACCGGCGCGAAGGCCTGGCCAAGCTCGGCGGACAGGTCGGCGCCAAGGCCTCCCGCATCGAGGCCCGCGAGGCCGAGGTCGGCCGGCTGCGCCACACCATCGAGCAGGCCGCCGCCCGGGCCGCCGAGGCCGAGCGCGAGTTCAACCGCCTCGAGGCCGGCGTGGCCCAGGAGGAGGAGGGCGAGCAGGGCCTCGACACCGCCTACGAGGAGGCCGCCGAGCGGCTCGAGGGCGTCGAGGCCGAGGTCGCGCGCTGGAAGGAGACCGAGACGGCCGCCGACCGGGCACGCACCGCCGCCGCGGCCCGCGTCGAGGCCCTCGAGATGAGCCTGAGCCGCAAGGACGGCGCCGCCGCGCTCCTCGCTGCCGCCGACGACACGCACGACATCGTCGGCTCGGTCGCCTCCCTGCTCACCGTCGAGGCCGGGCTCGAGAACGCCGTCGCCGCCGCCCTCGGGTCGGCCGCCGAGGCCCTCGCCGTCGGCTCCCTCGACGGCGCCCGCGCGGCCCTGCGCTCGCTGCGCGATGACGACGGCGGTCGGGCGAGCCTGCTCGTCGCCGAGTCCGCGGCCCCCGTCGACCCCGCCGCCTGGCCGTCGCTCGGCGACGGAGCCCGCTGGGCCCGCGACGTCGTCACGTGCCCCGACACCCTGCGCCCTGCCCTCGAGCAGGTGCTCGAGCGCGTCGCGCTCGTGGCTGACGCCGACGCTGCCTCGACGCTCGTGCGCCGCCACCCCGGCGTCACCGCCGTCACTGGCGAAGGTGACGTCTATGGCCCCGGCTGGGTGCGCGGCGGCAGCCACGCCGCCCCGAGCCTCATCGAGCTGCAGGCCACCCTCGACGAGGCCCGCGCCACGGTCTCGAGTGCGACCCGGGAGGCCGAGGAGTCCCGTTTCCGCCTTGCCGGCCTCGAAGCCACGCGCGCCGAGCTGTCCGAGGCCGTCGACGAGGCGCTCGAGCGGCTCAACGAGAGCGACGCCCGGATGGCCGCTGTCGCCGAGAAGCTCGGCTCGCTCGGCCAGTCGGTCCGCGCCGCGCGCGCCGAGGTGGAGCGCACCGAGCGCGCCATCGCCGACGCCACCGCGGCCCTCGAGGCGGACCAGGCCGAGCATGCCGAGCTGCTCGAGCGGCTCGAGACCGCAAGTGGCGAGGGCGAGTTCGTCGACGAGCCCTCCACCGAGGAGCGCGACCAGTTCGAGGAGCTCGCCCGAGAGGCCCGCGCCACCGAGACCGAGCTGCGCCTGGCGCTGCGCACCCGCGAGGAGCGGGCCCGCGCCCTCAAGGACCGCGCCGACGCCCTCGAGCGCAGCGCCCGTCACGAGGAGGAGGCGCGTGAGCGCCTCGCCGCCCGCCAGGAGCGTCGCCGCCGCGAGGCCGCCGTCGCCGAGGCCGTCCGCGTCGCCGCGCAGTGGGCCCACGGGCTGCTCGCCGAGTCGGCCGAGGAGGCCGGGCGCGCCCGCGCCGCCGGCGAGGCCGAGCGCACCGAGCGCGACGCCGAGCTCGCCGTGGTCCGCAAGGACATCGCCACCCTGCAGGCCGAGCTGCGCGAGCTGACCGACTCCGTCCATCGCGACGAGGTCGCCCGCACCCAGCAGCGGCTGCGCATCGAACAGCTCGAGACGAAGGCCGTCGAGGAGCTCGGCATCGCCCCCGACTCCCTCGTCGACGAGTACGGCCCGCACCAGCCGGTGCCGTTCGTGCCCGACCCGGACGCCGACCCCGACGCCTCGCAGCCTGAGCCGGTGCCCTTCGTCCGCGAGGCCCAGGAGAAGCGCCTGCGCCAGGCCGAGCGCAAGCTGAACGCCCTCGGGCGCATCAACCCGCTCGCCCTGGAGGAGTTCTCGGCGCTGGAGGAGCGGCACAAGTTCCTCACCGAGCAGCTCGAGGACCTCAAGAGCAGCAAGCGCGACCTGCTCGACATCGTCAAGGAGGTCGACGAGCGCGTCGAGCGGGTCTTCGCCGAGGCGTTCGAGGACACCGCGGTGCAGTTCGAGCGCGTCTTCCAGCGGCTCTTCCCCGGCGGCGAGGGCCGGCTCGTCCTCACCGACCCGTCGAACATGCTGACGACCGGTCTCGAGGTCGAGGCCCGCCCGCCGGGCAAGAAGATCAAGCGGCTGTCGCTGCTCTCCGGTGGCGAGCGCTCGCTCGTCGCCGTGGCGCTGCTCGTATCGATCTTCAAGGCCCGCCCCTCGCCCTTCTACATCATGGACGAGGTCGAGGCCGCCCTCGACGACGCCAACCTCGGGCGTCTCATCACGCTGTTCGAGGAGCTGCGCGACAGCTCCCAGCTCATCGTCATCACGCACCAGAAGAAGACGATGGAGATCGCCGACGCCCTCTACGGCGTCAGCATGCGCGGCGACGGTGTCACGACGGTCGTGAGCCAGAGGCTGCGCGACGTCGCCGACCAGCAGTCCGCCTGACGCCTCCTGGAGAAAGTGCCCACTCGACCGAGGGGCGCGGGACGCCGTGTCGCCACCCCCGTCCCCCGCAGTCGAGTGGGCGCCTTCCCCTGTCGAGTGGGCACTTCGTCGCCCTTGGCGACACGTCTGACGCGTCGTTTGGGTGTACTTGCTTAACGCCAGTCACATGCGTCACTCTTGTCACATGGTCTTCCTCGTCATCTCGATGCTCGTCGTCACCGTCCTCGGTGTCGCGGTCGTCGGCGTCGTGGCGGTGCCCGCGCACCGTGGCGGCCGGGGCCTGCTCACCGCCAAGGGCGAGGGGGTGGCCCGCGAGGCGCGTCGTCGGGCCTCGGCCCTCGCCACCTCGCGGGGCCCGCGCGGCACGCGAGCCCGTACCCACTGACCCCTCCCGCACCACCGGCCGCGCCCCTCCCCGACGCGTCCCGCGGCTTCCGGGGGCCCGTCCCGCCCGTGGTTGGATGGCTCTCGTGGACACAGTCTGGATCTACGTCATCATCGGCGCGCTCGTGCTCGTCGGTGGCATCGTCTACGGCGTCACGCTGACGCGCGGTCGCGGTCGCGACACGACGCTCGAGCGCGAGGCCCCGCCGGCACCCGGGCTGCCCACGGAGGACCTCGACCGCAGGCCCCCAGCCCCGAGCGACACCACTGCACCACCCGTCGAGCGACCCGGCGCACCGGCCGAGGTCGAGACCGCCGAACCCGAGGTCGCGCCGGCACCTGCGCCTCCGACGCCGACCATCGAGCGCCCCGAGTCGGCGCGCGGCCGCCTCCAGCGCCTCAGGGCCCGCCTCGCCCGCTCCAACTCCGCCCTCGGCCAGGGCCTGCTCGCGCTGCTCTCGCGCGGCTCGCTCGACGAGGAGGCCTGGGAGGAGGTCGAGGACACCCTCATCGCCTCCGACCTCGGCGTCGAGGCGTCCACCGAGCTCGTCGACTCCCTGCGCACCAAGGTCAAGGTCGAGGGCAAGGCCGACGAGGCCACCGTCCGCGGCTGGCTCCGCGAGGACCTCCTCGCCCTCGTCCAGCCCGACATGGACCGGCGCATCGCCAGCAGCCGCGTCGGCGACCGGCCCGCCGTCGTCCTCGTCGTCGGCGTCAACGGCGCCGGCAAGACCACGACCGTCGGCAAGCTCGCCCGCGTCCTCGTCGCCGAGGACCGCGAGGTGCTCCTCGGCGCCGCCGACACCTTCCGCGCCGCGGCCGCCGACCAGCTCGAGACGTGGGGCGCGCGCGTCGGGGTCGCGACCGTCCGCTCCGACCGCGACGGCGCCGACCCGGCCGCCGTCGCCTTCGACGCCGTCAAGGCCGGTATCGAGGAGGAGGCCGACGTCGTCATCATCGACACGGCCGGGCGCCTGCACAACAAGATCGACCTCATGAACGAGCTCGGCAAGGTCAAGCGCGTCATCGAGAAGCAGAGCGAGATCGACGAGGTGCTCCTCGTCCTCGACGCGACGACCGGCCAGAACGGCCTCCAGCAGGCCAAGGTCTTCTCCGAGGCGGTCGCCGTCACCGGCATCGTCCTGACCAAGCTCGACGGCACGGCCAAGGGCGGCATCGTCGTCGCGGTGCAGCGCCAGCTCGGTGTGCCGGTCAAGCTCGTCGGCCTGGGGGAGGGGCCCGACGACCTCGCCCCGTTCGACCCCGAGGCGTTCGTCGACGCGATCCTCGCCTGAGGTTCGACCAGCGCGACCAGCACGCGAGCGGGCCCGTCCACCATGTGGACGGGCCCGCTCGCTGCAACCACCGGTTCACACAGCGTCGGCGTTGTTGACATGCCCGTAACACGGCGCGCGTCCCGGTGAAACCGCCCGTCCCCAGACTCGGCGCATGACACCAGCACTGATGCCCCTCGCGGCAGAAGCTCCACAGATCAACGAGGCCGCGACCGCGTTCATGCTCGTCGCCTCCTCGATGGTCCTGCTCATGACGCCGGCTCTCGCCTTCTTCTACGGCGGCATGACCCGGTCGAAGTCCGTCCTCAACATGATGATGATGAGCTTCGGGGCCCTGGCCGCCGTCGGCATCGTCTACGTGCTCTGGGGCTACTCGATGTCCTTCGGCAACCTGCAGGACGGCTCGGGCGACATCGGAGGCATCTTCGCCAACCCGTTCCACCTCTTCGGCCTCGGCGCCCTGGCCGACGCCAGTGGTGCGGCCCGCCTCGTCGACCCGTTCGGGGTCGGCGTCTGGATCCCGGAGTACGTGTACGTCGGCTTCCAGCTGACCTTCGCGGTCATCACCGTCGCCCTCATCAGCGGTGCCATCGCCGACCGCGTCAAGTTCGGCACGTGGATGGTCTTCTCCGTCGTCTGGGTGACGATCGTCTACTTCCCGCTCGCCCACATGGTCTGGGGGGGCGGGTTCCTGTCCAGCTCCGCGAACGGCCTGTCGGCCAAGCTCTTCGGCGTCACCGACGGCATCGCCTCGGTCATTCCGATCGACTTCGCCGGTGGGACGGTCGTGCACATCAACGCCGGTGCGGCGGGCCTGGCCCTCGCGATCCTCGCCGGAAAGCGGCTCGGTTTCGGCAAGGTCGCGATGCGCCCGCACAACCTGCCGCTCGTCATGATCGGCGCGGGCCTGCTGTGGTTCGGCTGGTTCGGCTTCAACGCCGGCTCCGAGCTCGCCGCCGACGGTGTCGCCTCGAAGGTCTGGCTCAACACGACCGTCGCCACGTGCGCCGCGGCCGCGGGCTGGCTCATCGTGGAGAAGCTGCGCGACGGCCACGCCACCTCGCTCGGTGCGGCGTCGGGTGTCGTCGCCGGCCTCGTGGCCATCACCCCGGCCTGTGGCGCGCTGACGCCGGTCACCTCGATCATCCTCGGCGTCGTCGCCGGTGGCCTGTCCGCCGTCGCCGTCGGCCTCAAGTACAAGCTGGGCTACGACGACTCGCTCGACGTCGTCGGGGTCCACCTCGTCGCCGGCCTCTGGGGCACCATCGGTGCTGGCCTGCTCGCCACCGGGACGGGCCTGTTCCTCGGCGGCGGTTGGCAGCAGACCGCGCTGCAGGTCATCATCGCCCTGATCTCGGTCGTGTGGTCCCTCGTCCTCACCTTCGCCATCGGCTGGGCCCTCAAGGTCACGCTCGGTTGGCGGGTCAGCGAGGATGCGGAGTCCGAGGGCATCGACCAGGTCGTCCACGCCGAGACCGGCTACGAGCTCGGCGGCTTCCCGGCCTCCACCGGCCGTTCCGCCGCTGCCCGTCCAGTCGCCACCGCTTCGCAGGTCGAAGGAGCCAACGCATGAAGCTCATCACCGCCATCATCAAGCCCCACCAGCTCGACGAGGTGAAGGAGGCCCTCGAGGCCTTCGGGGTCGCCGGCATGACGATCAGCGAGGCCAGCGGCTACGGCCGCCAGCGCGGCCACAGCGAGGTCTACCGCGGTGCCGAGTACACCGTCGACTTCGTGCCGAAGGTCCGCCTCGAGGTGCTGGTCGACGACGTGGACGCCTCCGACGTCCTCGACGTCATCCTCAAGGCGGCCCAGACCGGTCGCATCGGTGACGGCAAGATCTGGGCCGTCCCCGTCGACGAGGTCGTCCGGGTCCGCACCGGGGAGCGCGGCGTCGACGCGCTCTGAGCGTCGACCCACCCTCCAGCACCACCGAACGCAACGCACGCACACACGCACCACAAGGGGACGGCGAGAACCTGACATGACGGATGTGACCACCCGACGTCTGGACCTCGCCGGCACCCGGACCTTCGCGACGCCCGGCGCCGGCCCCACCCGGCGCCGGGCGCTCGCGGAGTTCGGCTTCGGCTGGCTCCAGGAGCTCTGGCGCGAGGCCTGCGCGGGACGACGCCACGCCGGCGTCGCCCTCGCCGCGGTCGGCTCGCTCGCCCGCGGCGACGGTGGCCCGCTCAGCGACTACGACCTCGTCCTCGTGCACCACCCGCGCGGCCTGTCGGGCAAGGAGGTCGGCGCCTTCGCCGACAAGCTCTGGTACCCGATCTGGGACGCCGGGGTGAAGCTCGACCACAGTGTCCGCACCGTCGCCGACTGCAGGGCCGTGGCGTCCGAGGACCTCTCGGCGGCGGTCGGCCTGCTGGACCTGACGCACGTCGCGGGCGATGCCGACGTCGTCAACGCGGCCCGCTCGACGGTCGCCCACGACTGGCGGGCCAACGCCCGCACCAGGCTCGGCGAGATGCAGGACTCGGTGATCCAGCGGCACGCCCGGCAGGGCGACCTCGCCCACCTCATCGAGCCCGACCTCAAGGAGGCCCACGGCGGCCTGCGCGACATGTCGGTGCTCCGGGCCCTGACCGCGGCGTGGCTCACCGACCGCCCGCACGGCGAGGTCGACGACGCCTACGAGCGCCTCCTCGACGTGCGCGACGCCATCCACGTCGTCACCGGCCGCGGCCGTGACCGGCTGACCCGCGACGACCAGGACGCGTGCGCGGCGCTGCTCGGCTACACCGACGCCGACGACCTGCTCACCGACCTCTCGACGTCGGCCCGGACCATCGCCTACGCCGTCGACGGCACCGTGCGCCGGGCCATGCAGTCGCAGCGGGCCCGGACCCTGCGCGTCGGGCCCCGGCGGCCGCAGCTCGCACCGCTCGGCTACGGGCTCTACCGGCACGACGGCGAGGCCGTGCTCGGGCCGTCGGCGGACCTCGCGTCCGACCCGATCATCCCGCTGCGCGCCGCCGTCGTCGCGGCCCGCGGAGGCATCCCGCTGTCGCCGACCACCCTGAAGAACCTGGCGGCACAGGCGCCCCCGATGCCCGAGCCGTGGCCGGAGGTCGCCCGCAACCTCTTCGCCGACCTGCTCGCGGCCGGGCCCGGGCTCGTCACCGTGTGGGAAGGCCTCGACCTGTCCGGCGTCATCGAGCGCTGGATCCCCGAGTGGGGCATCGTGCGCAGCCGGCCGCAGCGCAACGCGGTGCACCGGCACACCGTCGACCGCCACCTCATCGAGACCGTCGTCGCCGCCAGCGGCATGGTCCGCGACGTCGCCCGTCCCGACCTGCTCATGCTCGCCGCTGTGCTCCACGACATCGGCAAGGTGCCGGGCGCGCAGGACCACGCGGTCACCGGGGCGCAGATCGCCGACATCGTCCTGCGGCGCATGGGCGTCTCCGACGCCGACCGCGCGACCGTCGTGCGGCTCGTCCGCGAGCACCTGACCCTCGTCGACCTCGCGACCCGACGCGACCCGGAGGACCCGGCCACCATCACGGCCCTGTCCGACGCCGTCGACGGCTCGCTGACGACGCTCGACCTGCTGCGCGCCCTCACCGAGGCGGACGCGTCGGCGGCCGGCCCCAAGGCGTGGAGCGACTGGCGGGCCGGGCTCGTCACGCGCCTGTACGACGCCTGCCGGTCGGCCCTCAGTGCCCGCACGGATGGAGAGGGGCCCATCGTCGTGGAACCGATGGAGAGCGTGCCGCTCTCGGCGGAGGCGCAGGGACGCGTCGCCTCGGGGGAGCCGTACGTCACCGTGACCTCGTTGGGCGGCGCCCACCGCATCGACATCGTCGACCGCGACCGCGCCGGCCTCTTCGCCGACACCGCCGGCCTGTTGGCCGCCCACGGGTTCGTCGTGCGCTCGGCCATCGTGCGCACCCTCGAGGGCCTCGCCGTCAACGAGTGGTGGGTCGACGCGCCGAGCAGCGAGACGCCCTTGCCCGAGGTCATCGCCCGCGACCTCACGCGGGTGGCGGCGGGGGACCGGGCGCCACTCGGCAAGCTCCAGCGCCGCCGGTCCTCGAGCGTGCGCAGCCCCGGCTCGGGCTCGGTCGACTCGACGCGCGCCATGGTCATCAGCAGCGCGTCCGAGTCCGCGACCGTCATCGAGGTGCGCGCCACCGACCGCCCTGGGCTGCTCCAGGACATCGGCATCACGCTGGCTCGGGCGTCGCTGTCGGTGCGCTCGGCCCACATCGCGACCTACGCCGGGCAGACCCTCGACACCTTCTACGTCACCGAGTTCGGCGGCGGACAGCTCGCGCCGGCACGAGCGGCGCAGGCCGTCGCGATGATCATCGACACCTGCGACGCCGACTGACCCCCCCCGACCCCGCCGATCCAGCCCCTTCCTCGCCATTCGAGGTATTCCGCGCCTCCATACGGTCGCCGAATACCTCGAACCAGCGGGGAGGGCCGCTGCCGGACGTCAGTCGAGGAGGCCGGCCAGGCGGCCACGGTGGCGGCGGTCTGGGCACGACGCCGCGGCGGCTAGAGTTGCCGGGTGTTCGCATCCCTGTCTGACCGGCTGACCGCCACCTTCAAGAACCTGCGCGGCAAGGGCAGGCTCTCGGAGTCCGACGTCAACGCGACGATCCGTGACATCCGGCTCGCCCTGCTCGACGCCGACGTGGCCCTGCCCGTCGTCAAGCGCTTCACCTCGCGCGTGCGCGAGCGGGCGCTCGGTGCCGAGGTCAGCCAGGCGCTCAACCCGGCCCAGCAGGTCGTCAAGATCGTCAACGAGGAGCTCGTCGGCATCCTCGGCGGCCAGACGCGCCAGCTCCAGCTGGCCAAGCAGCCGCCGACCGTCATCCTCCTCGCGGGTCTGCAGGGCTCGGGCAAGACGACGTTCGCGGGCAAGCTCGGCCACCGCCTCAAGGAGCAGGGCCACACACCCGTCCTCGTCGCGGCCGACCTCCAGCGCCCCAACGCCGTCACCCAGCTCGAGGTCGTCGGCGAGCGTGCCGGCCTCCCGGTCTTCGCGCCCGAGCGCGGCAACATGGGCGGCCACGACGCCGTCCTCGACTCCGGCGAGGGCACCCGCTCCTTCGGCGACCCGGTCGCGGTGTCGCGGATGGGCATCGAGCACGCGCGCGCCAAGCAGTACGACGTCGTCATCGTCGACACCGCCGGCCGCCTCGCCGTCGACGCCGACCTCATGCAGCAGGCGTCCGACATCCGCGACGCCGTGCAGCCCGACGAGGTCCTCTTCGTCATCGACGCGATGATCGGCCAGGCCGCGGTCGAGACGGCCCAGGCCTTCCACGACGGCGTCGCCTTCACCGGCGTCGTGCTCTCCAAGCTGGACGGCGACGCCCGCGGTGGCGCCGCGCTGTCGGTCGCCGAGATCACCGGCGAGCCGATCATGTTCGCCTCGGTCGGCGAGAAGGTCACCGACATCGAGGTGTTCCACCCCGACCGGATGGCCAGCCGCATCCTCGACATGGGTGACGTGCTGACGCTCATCGAGCAGGCCGAGAAGGCGTTCGACAAGCGCCAGGCCGACGAGATGGCCCGCAAGTTCCTCGCTGAAGAGGACTTCACGTTCGAGGACTTCCTCGAGCAGATGAACGCCATCAAGCGCATGGGCTCGCTCAAGTCGATGCTCAAGATGATGCCGGGCATGCAGGGCATGCGTGACCAGCTCGACGCCTTCGACGACCGCGAGTTCGACCGCGTCGAGGCCATGGTCCGCTCGATGACCCCCTTCGAGCGCACCCACCCCAAGCAGATTAACGGCTCGCGCCGCGCACGCATCGCCAAGGGTTCCGGCGTCACGGTCACCGACGTCAACCAGCTGCTCGAGCGGTTCGGCCAGGCCCAGAAGATGATGAAGTCGATGGCGCGCGGCGGGGGTGGCGGCCTGCCCGGCATGCCGGGCATCCCCGGCAAGGGCAAGCGCGGGCGGCAGCAGCAGCCGCAGCGCAAGAAGAGCAAGAGCGGCAACCCGGCCAAGCGCGCCGCCGAGGAACGGGCCGCCCTCGAGCGCGCGAACGCGCCCCGGCAGCCGGCCGGCAGCTCCTTCGGCGGCGGCGCCGACGGCTCGGCCGACCCGCTCGCCGACCTCGACCCGTCGACCCTGCCCAAGGGCTTCGAGAAGTTCCTCGGCAAGAACTGACGCTTCCGGGGGCACGGGTACGACGTCACCGCCGCGGCCGCGGCACGCCGACGGAGGACCAGATGTGAACTCCGGATCATCCTCGGGAGTGGATACGCGCGCCCGTCCCCGGGGGGACGATGGGTTGGGACAGAGGAGCAACGCGCACCCGAAGTAGGTGGCCCTCGATGACCACGACCACTCCATCGAACCCGGTTCTCGCACCAGCGGTCAACGACGCATCGTCGCCTCAGCCGCCGGTCCCGCAGAAGCAGAAGAAGGGACGCTGGGTCCTGCCGGTCGCCGTCGGCGCAGTCGCCTTCGGCGCCGGTGTCGGCGTCGGTTCCAGGTTGACCTGGAGGTTCTCGGCCTGGTGGAAACCGTCCTGAGGTAGGACCTCGCCCTCGGTCGCTGACCCAGCCGGCCGGCGCAGATGGGACGGACCCGGCTGGCCGCCTCGCTCGTCGTCGTCGCGTCGATCGCCTGACGCACGTGGCCGACGTCCCGACTTGTCCCGGATCTCCCTGATTCCGGGTTGTCCTGTGACTCAGTGTCGTTCGCCCACGGCGAACCAGGCGGCACGGCCGGAATGCCGGTCCGTCCTCCTTCGCTGCACACGTGAGACCACCCGCGCGGCGCTCGCGCCGGGACGAGGGGACAGAGATGGGGATCTTCGAGATGCCGGCGGCCAGCGAGCCTGGCGATGACGACCTGCTCGACGCGTACTCCCGCACCGTCAGCTCCGTCGCCCGGCGTCTGGCCCCGGTGGTCGCGAGCCTCCGGGTCAGCAGGCGGTTGCGCGGCGGCACGGCGGAGGGTGGTGGGTCGGCGGTCGTGCTCACCGAGGAGGGCCTGCTGCTGACCAACGCCCACGTCGTCGCCGGAGTCGACCGCGGCACGGCCCACTTCACCGACGGCACGTCGGTCACGGTGCACCTCGTGGGCACCGACCCGCTGTCCGACCTCGCCGTCGTGCGCGCCGAGGCGACGCTTCCCAGCCCGCCCGCGTTCGGCGATGCCGACCGCCTCGAGGTCGGCCACGTCGTCGTGGCGATCGGCAACCCGCTCGGCCTCGAGGGCAGCGTCACGGCCGGCGTCGTCAGCGCCTTGGGCCGGTCGCTGCCCACACGGTCCGGGTCGGCCTCCCGCTTCGTCGAGGACGTCATCCAGACCGACGCGGCCCTCAACCCCGGCAACTCCGGCGGGGCGCTCGCCGACTCCCGGGCACGGGTCGTCGGCATCAACACGGCCGTGGCGGGGGTGGGGCTGGGCCTGGCCGTCCCGGTCAACGCCACGACGCGTCGGATCATCGAGGCGCTCGTCGACGACGGCCACGTGCGGCGGGGCTACCTCGGTCTGGTGACCGCACCCGTCCCGGTGTCCGACGAGGTGGCCGCACGGCTCGGGCGCCGGGCCGCCCTGCGCATCGCCGAGGTGGTACCCGGCAGCCCGGCGGAGCAGGCCGGCCTGATGCGAGGCGATGTCGTCGTCGCGGCCGACGGGAGGCCGCTCGTCGACGCGCAGTCGCTCCAGCGGATCCTGCTCGACGAGGCGATCGACCGGTCCATGGAGATCACCGTGCTGCGCGGCTCCGCCCTCGTCGACGTCTTCGCGGTGCCGCGCCTCCTGCGCGGCTGAGCGTCCCCGAGCCCGGCGGCGTCTGGCCTGTCCGACGGCAGGGGAGCTCGCCTACGCTCGTGACGTGGTCACGACGAACGGGCTGCGCCGCGTCGTTCTCGCCGACGGCCGTCGCGTCGACACGTGGGAGGGCGGCGACCCCCGGGGGCGGCCCGTCCTCTACTGCCACGGAACCCCCGGCGGGCGTCTGCAGGCAGCTCTCGGCGACGGCGCCGCCCGACGTGTCGGCGTCCGGCTCGTCGCCGCGTCGCGCCCCGGCTACGGTGGGACGACCGACACCGCCACGACGCTGAGCTCGGTGGCGCGCGACACCGTCGAGGTCGCCGACCTCCTGGGGCTCGACGACGTTGCCGTGCTCGGGGTCTCCGGCGGCGGGCCGTATGCGCTCGCGGTCGCCGCCGCGGCTCCGGACCGCGTCGTCGCCGTCGGGGTCGTCGCCGGCGTCGGGCCGCTGGCCGAGCTCGAGCCGGCCTCGGTCGACGTGGAGGCTGCCGGGCACCTGCGCGCCGGACGCGTCGAGGAGGCCGTCACGCGTCAGGACCACCTCGTGCGTGACGGCGGCGCGCACCGCCTCGGCACGTTCGTCGCGCCCGAGCTGCTCGAGCCGTGGACGCCGGCGGGGCGTCCGGGCGTCCCCGCCTACCGCGGCGCCTCGCGCGACGCGCTCGCCGTCGGTCCCGGCTGGGACCTCGACCTCGAGGCCGTCCGCGCCCCGGTCCACCTCTGGTACGGCGACCGCGACCGGGCCGTCCCGCTCGCGCACGGCCTCTGGCTCCACGAGCACCTGGTGACCTCCACCCTCGTCGTCCGCGAGGGAGCCGGCCACCTCGGCACGCTCGTGCCGCACTGGGCCGAGGTCCTCGCGACGCTCCGGGGGTCACACCGCTGAGCGCGGCCGGTGGCGTCCGCGGCTAGGGTCGGAGCCATGACAGCGCCGGTGCTCCATGTCCGCGGTCGCGTGCTCGTCGGTCCTGAGGAGACGGTCGACGAGGTCTGGGTCGTCGACGGACGCGTCACCTTCTCGGCGCCCGCCTCGACCGCCGACGTGCAGACGCTCGAGGGCTGGGTCGTGCCCGGCATCGTCGACGCCCACTGTCACGTCGGGCTCGGGCCGCACGGCGAGGTGCCCCGCGAGGTCGCCGAGCAGCAGGCGATCACCGACCGCGACGCCGGCACCCTGCTCATCCGCGACGCCGGGCAGCCCGGCGACACCCGGTGGGTGGACGAGCGCGAGGACCTGCCGAAGATCATCCGGGCCGGCCGGCACATCGCACGCACCCGCCGGTACATCCGCAACTTCGCCCACGAGATCGAGGAGGAGGAGCTGACCCGGTACGTGCGTCTCGAGGCCCACCGCGGCGATGGCTGGGTCAAGCTCGTCGGCGACTGGATCGACCGCGACCTCGGTGACCTCGCGCCCAGCTGGTCGCGCGAGGCGGCGGCAGCCGCCGTCGCCGCTGCCCACGAGGAGGGCGTGCGCGTCACGGCCCACTGCTTCGGCGAGCAGTCCCTGCGCGACCTCGCCGACGCGGGCATCGACTGCGTCGAGCACGCCACCGGGCTGCAGGACGACACCATCGAGGCGTTCGCCGCCCGGGGCATCGCCATCGTGCCGACGCTCGTCAACATCGCGACCTTCCCGGCCATCGCCGAGCCCGCCAAGGCGAAGTTCCCCGGCTACCACCGGCACATGCTGGACCTGCACGCGCGCCGGCACGCGACCGTCGGGGCAGCGCACGAGGCCGGCATCCCGATCTATGTCGGCACCGACGCCGGGGGCAGCCTGCCGCACGGCCTCGCCGTGCAGGAGATGGTCGAGCTGACGCAGGCCGGTCTGACGCGCCTCGAGGCGCTCGCCGCCGGCACGTGGTCGGCGCGGGCCTGGCTCGGGCAGCCTGGGCTCGAGGAGGGGGCGGACGCCGACCTGCTCGTCGTGCCCGGCGACCCGCGCGAGGACCTCGCCGTCCTCGCCGACCCGACCGGAATCGTCCTGAGGGGGCGCGTTGTCCGCTGACCGTCCGTCGGAGCCCGCGTCGGCCGACCCGCCCCTGACCGCCGTCGGCGACCGCGTCGAGGTGCGCCCGCCGCGCGAGTCCGACACGGGGGCCTACGCCGAGGCGGTGACGCGCTCGATGCGGCGTCTGTCCGACTTCGCGATGCCCGACCCGACGAACTTCCCGATCGTCCTGCACAACCAGTCGCCCACCTACCGCACCTTCCTCGTGCTGGCCCGCGACCCCGAGGGCGACCACGGCCTCGTCGGACGCGTCAACGTCGCCAACGTCGTCGGCGGCGCCTTCCGCAGCGCCACCGTCGGCTACGACGCCTACGACCCGTACGTCGGGCGCGGCCTGTTCTCCGAAGGCCTCGAGATGGCCGTCGACCTCGCCTTCGCCGATGAGCCGCACGGCATGGGCCTGCACCGGCTCGAGGCCAACATCCAGCCGGCCAACACCCGCTCGGCCGGCCTCGTGCGCTCGCTCGGGTTCGTCCACGAGGGCTTCTCCCGCGACTTCCTGCACCTGCCCGGGATCGACGGGCGTCGGGCCTGGCGCGACCACGACCGCTACACGGTGCTGTCCTCGGACTGGCCGGCGGTGCCGTACCGCCCCCACGGCCACCGACGCCTCGCCTGCGTCGTCCTCGGCGGCGGCGGGTACGCGGGCCCGGCCGGGCCCGGCCTCGCCCCGGCGCTCGCGGCCGAGCTCGGCGTGCCGCTGCTGTCCGCGTCGGCCCTCGTCGAGCCCGGCTCCCCGGGCGCGCGGGACAGCCACGCGACCGCCGTCCTCTTCGAGCTGCTCCGCACCTCGCCGGTCGGCGGCGTCGTCGAGTGCCGTGCCAGCAGCCCGGAGGTGCGGATGGGATTGGCGCGCAGCGGTTTCGATCCTTCAGTGGTGCCGATCCTCGACGCGGCCGTCGACGTCCCTCGTCGCGAGGTCGTGCGCCACGCGCTGGCCGTGCGGGCCGCCTTCGCCTGAGCCGCGTCATCGACGAGCGGCGGCGCATCGTCGGGCGCGGCGTCGGGTGCGGCGTCGGGCGTGGCGTCGGGTGCAGCATCGGCGCGGTTCGGAGCACGGTGCGCGGTCTGGCAGAATGGGCGGCTGTACCCGTCCGGCCGCAGCCCGGCTGGACCGGACGCCTACACCCGAGCCATGGCTCCCCGCCCGATCCTGCGGCGGTCTCGCCGTGCTCATGACCTGATTGAGGAGACCGCCACCGTGGCTGTCAAGATCCGTCTGAAGCGCATGGGCAAGATCCGTGCGCCGTACTACCGCGTCGTCGTCATGGACTCGCGCACCAAGCGCGACGGCCGTGCGATCGAGGAGATCGGCAAGTACCACCCCACCGAGGAGCCCTCGGTCATCGAGATCGACATGGACCGCGCCAAGTACTGGCTCGGCCAGGGCGCCCAGCCGACCGAGGCCGTCGCCGCCCTCATCAAGGTCGTCGACGAGGGCAAGGTCCGCGTCGCCGAGGCCAAGGCGTCGAAGAAGGACCTCTACGAGGCCGCCATCGCCGCTGCCGGCAAGGGCTCCGACGCGGGCACCTCCGGCGCCACGACGGCGAAGAAGAAGGCCGCCAAGAAGGCCGACGCTCCGGCCGCCGAGGCCGCTCCCGAGGCCGCTCCCGAGGCCGCCGAGGCCGAGAAGAGCGAGTGACCGTGCTCGAGGAGGCGCTCGAGCACCTCGTCAAGGGCATCGTCGACCACGACGAGGACGTCGTCGTGCGTCGCAAGGAGCTGCGCCGCGGCGAGCTGCTCGAGGTGCGGGTCCACCCCGACGACCTCGGCCGCGTCATCGGCCGCTCCGGCCGCACGGCCAGCGCCCTGCGCACCGTGGTCAGCGCCCTCGCGGGCGGCGCGAACGTCCGGGTCGACATCGTCGACACCGACCGCGTCCGCTGAGCCTGCGGACACCGCGGGCTCACGCCGCACCACCTGCACCATCCGACGCCGAGGGGCGTCCCGGGATCTCCCGGGGCGCCCCTCGGTGCGTCCCGGCCCGCTCCCACGACCTGAGAGGATTCTCGGCATGAACGTCGTCCTCGCGCGCATCGGCAAACCCCACGGCCTGCGGGGAGAGGTCACGGTGCAGCTGCACACCGACGACCCCGAGACCCGGTTCGCCGTCGGCACCGTGGTCGGCACCGAGGCCGACCCCGGCTCGGGCGTCCCGCGGCAGCTGACCGTCGCGAGCACCCGGGTGCACCGCGGCATCTGGCTGATCGGCTTCGAGGAGATCCCGGACCGCACCGGGGCCGAGGGCCTGCGGGGCACGCGCCTCGTCCTGCCCGAGTCGCAGCCGCAGGTCGAGGAGGACGCCTACTACGAGGAGGACCTCGTCGGGCTCGAGGTTCGCGACACCACCGGCGCCCGGATCGGCACCGTGAGCGGTCTGGAGATCGGCGCCGCCCAGGACCGTCTCGCCTTCGCCCTCGACGAGGGTTTCACCGCGTGGGTGCCGTTCGTGCGCCGCATCGTGCCGACCGTCGCGGCCGACCACGTCGTCGTCGACCCGCCGCCCGGCCTCTTCGACCTCTACCGCGAGGCGGGCGAGTGACTCCCGACGCGTCCGGCACCGACGCGTGGGCCGCCACCACCGATGCACCCGACGCGTCGGGAAGCGCGGCCGCCCTGCGCATCGACGTCGTCTCGATCTTCCCGGAGTACCTCGCCGCGCTCGACCTGTCGCTCATCGGCAAGGCGCGTGCCGACGGCCTGCTCGACGTCCGGGTCCACGACCTGCGCGAGCACACCCACGACCGGCACCGCACCGTCGACGACACCCCGTACGGCGGGGGCGCGGGCATGGTCATGAAGCCGCAGCCGTGGTCCGAGGCCCTCGAGGCCGTCGTGTCGTCGGGGCCTGCCGGCGGCGCCCGGCGGCCACACCTCGTCGTGCCCGGCCCCGGTGGCACCCGGTTCACCCAGGCCCTGGCGCGCGAGCTGGCGCAGGAGCCCTGGCTCGCCTTCGCGTGCGGCCGGTACGAGGGCATCGACGAGCGCGTCTACGAGTACGCCCGCGAGGACCTCGGCCTCGAGGTGTCGGTCGTCAGCCTCGGCGACTACGTGCTCAACGGTGGCGAGGTCGCCGTGCTCGCCATGGTCGAGGCGGTCGGTCGTCTCGTGCCCGGCGTCATCGGCAACGCCGAGTCGCTCGTCGAGGAGTCGCACGAGGACGGCCTGCTCGAGTACCCGATCTACACCAAGCCCCGGGAGTGGAAGGGTCGCGTCGTGCCCGACGTGCTCCTGTCGGGCAACCACGCGGCCATCGCCGACTGGCGCCACGCGCAGCGCCTCGAGCGCACGGCGGCCCGACGCCCCGACCTGCTCCACGCCTCGCACGGCGCGGGGGAGGCCGAGATCCGGCTCGCGACGCCGGCTGACGTGCCCGAGCTGTACGTGCTGACCCGCGCCTGCTGGGTGGAGGAGGCGCTCGTCAACGACACCCTGGCGATCCCCGCGCTCACCGAGACGCTCGAGGACGCCCGGGCCGCGCTCGACGCCCACGCCACGTGGGTCGCCGTCAAGGGCGGCCGGCTCGTCGGCTCGGTGCGCACGTCGCGGCACGGCGACGACTGGTACGTCGGCCGCCTCTGCGTCGTCCCGGACCTCCGGGGCCAGGGCCTGGGTCGGCGCCTCCTCGAGCACGCGGAGTCGACGGCCCCCGACGACGTCCGGTCGTTCGCCCTCGACACCGGTGAGCACAGCACCCAGAACCTGCGCCTCTACCGCCGGGTCGGCTACCGCGTCGACGCCTCGGCGCAGCCCGACGTGCCGGGCGCGGTCCGCCTGCGCAAGCGCCGCCGGCGCTGACGCGTCGGTGGGGTGACGCGTCAGTGGGGTGACGCGTCGGTGGGGTGACGCGTCGGGCCGGGGTGACGCGTCGGAGGGTGACGCGTCCGGTCTGGTGATGAGTCGGCTCAGGACACGAGGGCGGTCCGGAGGTCGTCGGGCAGGATCCGGCGCTCGCGGATGAAGCGGGCCTGGACCCCGGCCGTGATGGCCTGTGTGGCCATGATGGCGAAGAGGACGACGACCTGCGCCGTCGCGGCCTGGACCGCGCTGCCGCCGCCGAGCATGACGCCGATGAACGCGCCGGGCAGGGTCACCAGGCCCGAGGTGCGCACCTGGTCGAGGCTCGGCACGATCCCCTCCGGGACGCGTCGGGCGATGATCTCGTCGATGGCCTGGTCGGCGGTCAGGCCGACCGACAGGGCCGCCTCGTACTGGCCGTGCTCCTCGCGCAGCGCCGCGAAGGTGCGGCGGCCGACGAGCGTGTGCACGGTCATGGTGTTGCCGATGACGATGCCGGCCACGGGGATGAGCGCGAGTCCGGTGAACGGCACGGTGCCCGACGCCACGACGATCGTCACGACGGGAACGACGCCGCACGCCATCGCGACCGCCGCCCACGGCCACGACCCCGGCGCACCGACCCGCCTGGCCGTCGTCGCGACCGCCGTCGCGAACATGACGCCGACGGCGAGCAGCGAGAGCCAGATCGAGCCCACGACGGCCGTGATGACCAGCGCCACGAGCGAGAGCTGCACGATCGCGCGCACCCCCGCCACGACCGCCTGCCGGTCGAGCGGGATGCGGCCGACCCGTTGGGCCACGACGGTGACGGCGAGCAGCACGACGAGCGCGAGGGCCACGGGCCAGCCGGGGGAGACGTCCACGCCGCCACCGTAGACTCGTCTCCGATTTCAGGTCTGCGCCGCGCTCTGGCAGACTTGCTCCTTGCGTCCGGCACACGACGGCCCCTGCCACAGGGGGAGTCGGGTCACCAGCACCGCGGGTCTGTCCCGCCGGGTGGCCCACGCGGCCCGGCCGGCGCGCACCATGACCTGCGAGGGGTGGCCTGTGGCACCCAGGAAAGCGAACCCATCATGCACACGTTCGACGAGCTCAACGCCGCCTCGATGCGCACCGACGTCCCGGAGTTCCGCGCCGGCGACACCGTGAAGGTCCACGTCAAGGTCGTCGAGGGCACGCGCTCGCGCATCCAGGTCTTCCAGGGCATCTGCATCCGTCGCCACGGCGGCGGTGTCGGCGAGACCTTCACGGTCCGCAAGATCTCCTTCGGTGTCGGGGTCGAGCGCACCTTCCCGCTGCACACGCCGATCATCGAGAAGATCGAGCTCGTGACCCGCGGTGACGTCCGTCGCGCCAAGCTCTACTACCTGCGCGGCCTGCGCGGCAAGGCCGCCAAGATCCGCGAGAAGCGCGACAGCGTCCCGGCCAAGGCCGACGCCAAGAACTGACGCGCGGCGTCAGGTTGACCACCCGAGGCGCGGTGGGTCCCCACCCGGGCGTGCCGGCATGACCGGCACCCCACAGGACGAGGGACCCGCCGCGCCTTCGGCGTCCCCGGCCCACCCAGGGGTCGCCCGGTCGCGCAGCGCCCTGCGCCGGCACCGCTGGATGATCGGTCCGGCCGTGCTGCTCCTCGCCGTCGTCGTCGTGCGGGCCTTCCTCGTGACGCCCTTCGGCATCCCGAGCGAGTCGATGGAGGACACCCTCCTCGTCGGCGACCGCATCCTCGTCTCGCGCACCACGGCCCCCGAGCAGCTCCAGCGCGGCGACATCATCGTCTTCGACGCCTCGCAGGCGTTCGGTCTGCGCGTGCCCGAGCGCGGCTTCCTCCAGACCCTCGTCGAGGCGGCGCAGAGCATCGTCGGCAAGGGCCAGCCCACCGACTACGTCAAGCGCATCATCGGCCTGCCCGGCGACCACGTGCGCTGCTGCGCGGCCGACGGACGCCTCGAGGTCAACGGCGTCGCGGTCGACGAGCCGTACGTCGCGCCCGGCCAGAAACCGAGCCTCGTGCCCTTCGATGTCCGGGTCCCGGCCGACCGGTTCTGGGTCATGGGCGACAACCGGGGGTCCTCCGCAGACTCCCGCGCGCACCTCGGCGACCCCGGCGGCGGCATGGTCCCGGGGGAGGACGTCATCGGCAAGGTCTGGGTGCGATACTGGCCGCTCGATCGGCTCGGTCCGGTCGACCAGGGCCAGATCTCCTCCGTCCCACGAAATGGTGAGTGATGTCGCAGTACACCGGACGCTCCGAGGACCCGACGCGCGGGCGCTCGGCTGACGGCATCGACGACGAGGACTACCTCGACGACGACTACGACGACGAGCCGCGTCGCGGTTTCGGGGCCACGCTGCTCGCGGGCCTCAAGGAGATCGTCATCGTCGTCGTCCTCGCGATGGCGCTGTCCTTCGTCGTCAAGACCTGGCTCTTCCAGGCCTTCTACATCCCGTCCGGGTCGATGGAGAACACCCTCGTCAAGGACGACCGGGTCATCGTCAGCAAGCTGACGCCCGGCCCGTTCGACCTCAAGCGCGGCGACGTCGTCGTCTTCGAGGACCCGGGCACGCCCTCGCCGTGGCTCTCCGGTGTCGAGAACGCCCACAGCAACGTCGGCGGCCCCTTCCACGACGCCCTCGTCTTCGTCGGCCTGCTGCCCGAGGACGCCGAGAACCACCTCATCAAGCGCGTCATCGGCCTGCCCGGTGACCACGTCCAGGCCGACGAAAGCACCGGCAAGATCAAGGTCAACGGCGTCGAGATCACCGAGCCCTACGTCAAGCCGGGTGACGCACCCAGCCAGGGCAAGCCGTTCGACATCGTCGTGCCGGCCGGCAAGATCTGGGTCATGGGCGACCACCGCTCCGACTCCTCCGACAGCCGCTGGCACGACGACGGCACGGGCACCACCGGGTCGGTGCCCCTGGACAAGGTCGTCGGGCGCGCCCTGTTCGTCGTGTGGCCCATCGACCACGTCACGTGGCTCGGCGTGCCCGAGCGCACCTTCGGCTCGGTGCCGGCCCCCGCAGGCACGCCGACGCCGAAGTCGACGACCAACCCGGCCCCCACGAAGACGACGGCCACGGCCACGACGCCGGCCGGCTGACGCGTCGACCGTCCTGCCGCCGGCTCGCGCCCCACACCACTTTCCCGAGAACCCGCCTGAGATCCCCGCCCCGATGCCTCGCCCCGCACCCTCGAAGAAGCCCTCGCTGCGCGTCGAGCGCGCCCTGCAGCGCTCGGGCCACCGGCTGCTCGCCGGCATGGACGAGGTGGGCCGGGGCGCCCTCGCGGGGCCGGTCAGCGTCGGCGTCGTCGTCATCGACGAGACGGTCCGCTCGGCGCCGATCGGCGTCAAGGACTCCAAGCTGCTCACCGAGAAGGCGCGGCAGGGGCTCGTCCCGCGGATCCAGCGGTGGGCCGTCGCGCACGCCGTCGGTCACGCGTCCGCCGACGAGATCGATGCCATCGGCATCATGGCCGCGCTGCGGCTCGCCGGCGTCCGGGCGCTCGAGGCGCTCGACCTCGTGCCCGACCTCGTCATCCTCGACGGCAACCACGACTGGCTCACCGCGCCTGGAGAGGTGGGGCTGCTCGCCTTCGCCGACGCCGGCGGACCCTCGACGCCGCCGGTCACGACGATGATCAAGGCCGACATGAAGTGCTCCTCGGTCGCGGCCGCGAGCGTGCTGGCCAAGGTCGAGCGCGACACGATGATGGTCGGTCTCGCGCAGGCCCACCCGGAGTACGGCTGGGGCCTGAACAAGGGCTACGCCGCCCCCGACCACATGGACGCCCTGACGCGGCTCGGGCCGTGCGAGCTGCACCGACGCTCGTGGCGTCTGCCCGGGGTGGGCCCCGAGGCGGGGGTCGGGGTGTTGAATGAGGTGACGGACGCGTCGCTGCCGCCGCTGGCGGCCGACGAGGAGCAGGTGCGGCTGGCCGCGCACAAGCAGACAGGAACGGCGATCACGTGAGCTCGGAAGACCTCGAGAAGTACGAGACCGAGATGGAGCTGCAGCTCTACAAGGAGTACCGCGACGTCGTCGGCCTCTTCACCCACGTCGTCGAGACCGAGCGCCGCTTCTACCTGGCCAACTCCGTCGACGTGAAGGTCCGCACCGACGGTGGTGAGGTGTTCTTCGACGTCACGATGTCCGACGCGTGGGTCTGGGACATCTACCGGCCCGCGCGGTTCGTCAAGAACGTGCGCGTCGTGACGTTCAAGGACGTCAACATCGAGGAGCTGCCCAAGCCCGACATCAAGCTCCCGGAGTCCGGCGACTTCTCCTGACGCGCGCTCGCTCGACGCGGGGGTGACGCGTCGGCGGGAGTCCGTCCACATCCCCCCGACGCGTCGGCCGGTCGTCCACAGGCCACCCGCCGGCCGTGGCCGGCGGATGCCGGCCCGACGACGCTGGTCGGCATGGACCTCCCGACCCGCGTCCTCGGCGACTACGGCGAGCGGCTCGCCGCGCGCTACCTCGCCGAGCACGGCCTGACCATCCTCGACCGCAACTGGCGCTGCGTCCGCGGTGAGATCGACATCGTCGCCGCCGACGCCGGCTGCCTCGTCGTGTGCGAGGTCAAGACCCGCACCAGCGAGGCCTACGGTGCTCCCTTCGAGGCGGTGACGTGGCGCAAGCAGCGACGGCTGCGTCGTCTCGCCGGCCTGTGGCGCGACGCCCACCCGGAGCACCCGGTGGGTGGGCCGCTGCGCATCGACGTCGTGTCGATCCTGTGGGCGGCCGGCTCACGGCCACGCCTGCAGCACCTGAAGGGAGCGTGCTGATGGGTCTCGGGCGTACCCGGGCTGTCGGGCTGCGGGGCGTGCGCGGCTACCTCGTCCGGGTGGAGGCGCACGTCGCCGCCGGGCTGCCCGGCTTCTCCATCAGCGGTCTCGGTGACTCCGCCATCGGGCAGTCCGCCAACCGCATCAAGGCCGCCGCCTCGCTCGTCGAGGAGATGCCGGTCAGCCAGCGGCGCGTCATCATCAACCTCTCGCCGGCCGGGGAACGCAAGGTCGGCACGGCTTTCGACCTCGCGATCTTCGTCGCGGTCGCGGCCGCCATGGGCAAGATCCCGGCCGAGGTCGTGCGCTCGGTCGTGCACATCGGCGAGGTCGGCCTCGACGGCACGGTGCGCCCGGTCCCCGGGGTGCTGCCACTCGTGCACGCCGCGGCCCAGTCCGGGGCCCGGCACGTCGTCGTCCCCGTCGCCAACGCCGCCGAGGCGCGGCTCGTGGCCGGCATCCACGTGCACCCGGCCGCGGAGGTCACCGAGCTCGTCCGGAGGTACGACGCTCTCAGGAAGGGGCGACCCACCGAGGAGGTCGTGGTGCCCGAGTCGCCGGCGGTGGTCGAGGAGGAGGTCAAGGACCTGCGCGACGTCGTCGGACAGGCCGAGGCCAAGCTCGCCCTCGAGATCGCCGCGGCCGGCGGCCACCACCTGCTGCTGGCAGGCCCGCCCGGAGCCGGAAAGACGATGCTCGCCGAGCGGCTTCCCGGCATCCTGCCCCCGCTCGACGGCACCGAGTCGATGGAGGTGACGGCCATCCACTCCGTCGTCGGCGGGTTCCACGACGGCGAGGCCGGTGCCGCACGACTCATCACGCGTCCGCCGTTCGTGGCCCCGCACCACGGCGCCTCGCCGGCCGCGGTCATCGGCGGCGGAAGCGGTCGCATCCAGCCCGGTGCGATCACCCGGGCGCACCACGGCGTCCTGTTCCTCGACGAGACCCCGGAGTTCGACAAGCACGTGCTCCAGGCACTGCGTACACCGCTCGAACGCGGGATCGTCGCCATCGCCCGAGCCCACGACCACGTCGTCTTCCCGTCGCGCTTCCAGCTGGTCCTCGCGGCCAACCCGTGCCCGTGCGGCCACGGCTGGGGCAAGGGCCTCGACTGCACGTGCACCCCGATGGCCCGACGCGCCTACTTCGGCAAGATCAGCGGTCCGCTGCTCGACCGGGTCGACCTGCAGGTCCACGTGCAGCCGCCGGGGCTGTCCATGGTCGGGCAGCCGCCGGGGGAGCGCAGCGCCGCCGTCGCGGCCCGGGTCGCTGAGGCACGAGCCGTCCAGCAGGCGCGCTGGGCTCCGCACCTGCCCGGGCGCGCCCTCAACGCCGACGTCCCGGGGTCGATGATGCGCGAAGGCCCTTGGCGCCTGCCGTCGTCGGTCACGGCCCGGCTCGACCGGGCCCTCGAGTCCGGCGGGATCAGCCTGCGCGGCTACGACCGCACCCTGCGCTGTGCGTGGACCGTCGGCGACCTCGCCGGCCTGCAGCGACCCGGCGGTGACGAGGTCGAGCTGGCGCTGTCGCTGCGGCGGCAGGCGGTGGCCGCGGCATGAGCGCCACCACGGGCCCCGAGCACGGAGCCGGCGCGACCAGGGCACGGGACGCCACTGCTGTCCTCGGCTCCGCCGATTCCGACGACGTCGGCGAGGTCCGCACCGGCGGTATCGGCGGTCTCGCCCACCACCGCGGCACGGGCGCTACCGAGGGCGGCGGCCTCAGGCTCGTGCCCTCCGCATCCGGCTCGGGGTCGGCCACGACCGGTTCCGGAACCGCTGACGACGTGCGCCGGGCCCGCGCGGCGCTCTCGCGCGTCGTCGAGCCGCGCGACGTCGAGGTGGCCGCGCTGCTGCGGGAGGTCGGCCCGCTCGAGACGATGGACCGCATCCGCGGCGGGCACGGAACCCTCGCCCGGTTCGCCGCGCGGGTGGGCGCCCTCCACGTCGACCGCGACCTCGAGGTCGCAGCCAAGGTCGGAGCACGCGTCCTCGTGCCCGGCGACCCGGAGTGGCCGGACACCCTCGACGACCTCCCCATCCCGCCATGGTGCCTCTGGGTCGTCGGCCGGCTCGACCTCGTCGACACGACGCGGAGGTCGGTCGCGGTCGTCGGGGCGCGTGCCGCGACGACGTACGGCGAGCACATGACCACCGACCTGGCTGCCGGCCTGGCGCGGCGGCAGTGGACCGTCGTCTCCGGCGCCGCCCTCGGCATCGACGCGGCTGCGCACCGCGGCGCGCTCGCCGTCGACGGCACGACGGTGGCCGTGGTCGCGGGCGGCGTCGACCGCCCCTACCCGGCGGCGAACGCCGGCCTGTTGCGCCGGATCGCCGACGTGGGGCTCGTCGTGTCCGAGGCGGCACCGGGAGCGGCGCCCATGAAGGCGCGGTTCCTCTCGCGCAACCGGCTCATCGCCGCGATGACCCGAGGCACCGTCGTCGTCGAGGCCGACCTCCGGTCCGGGTCGCGCAACACGGTCACCCACGCCGCCGGGCTGTCCCGGCCGGTCGGTGCGGTGCCCGGGCCGATCACCTCGATGATGTCGGCCGGTTGCCACCAGGAGATCCGCGACCAGAAGGCCGTCCTCGTCACGAGCGTCGACGAGGTCATCGACCTCGTCGGCGACCTCGGTAAGGACGCGTGCGAGGAGCCCCGCGCCGCCGACACCGTCGTCGACCGTCTGCCGGTCGAGGACCGCGCGGTGCTCGAGGCCGTGCCGTTCCGGCGGCCGGTCGCCCTCGACGTCATCGCTCGTGACGCGGCCCGGCCGCCCCTCATCGTCCGTGCGGCCCTCGCCCGGCTCGAGCAGGCCCGCCTGGTCATCGGCGAGTCCGGCACGTGGCGCAAGGCTCCGAGCCCCCGCCGCAGACCCAGGTCCGCGACCACCGCCCCGGGCACGGCACCGCTGCCCTCGACCAGCCCGACGCTGCCGCTCGAATGATGAGTGCGTCGCTCCACCCGTCTCGCGCCCCGCCCGTCCCGCCCAGCCCCGCTGGCCGGCTCCCTCCCTTCGTCGAGTGAGCGCCTCGCCCCCACCTGCCCCACGGGACTCGCCTGCCTCGTCCGGTACTCGTGCGCTCTCGTCCTTCCCTCGTCGACCGAGCACTCCGCCCGCGCAGCCACACGGTCACGGGTGCGGCGCGGCTGGAACGGGCCGGGCCACTTGCGGTGCGCGTGCGGATGCGTCATGGTGCGGGAGTGACGGGTGTGACGATCGCGAGCACGTCGGGCGACGCGGGCCTCACCGCGTCCTCGACGCCGGGGCACGGCGCACCTCCCGAGCCCGGCCCATCGGTCCAGGAGCTGCACGGCGAGGTGCTCCATGCGTTCTCGCGGCACCTCGGCGCGGAGCGAGGGCGTTCGGTCCACACACGTCGGGCCTACCTCGGCGACGTCAAGCACCTGCTGGCGTTCACGGCAGCCCGAGGGGTCACCGACATCGCCGACCTGCGCATCGGCGACCTGCGCGGCTGGCTCGGGGAGCAGGCCGACACCGGCGCGGCCCGGGCCACGATCGCCCGCCGGGCCGCGGCCGCGAGGACCTTCCTGCGATGGGCCGAGCACACCGGGCGCATCCCCACCGACCCGTCGATCCGGCTCGTCGCACCCAAGCGCTCGTCGTCGTTGCCCGGAGTGCTGAAGCAGGGTGAGGCGAGCGAGCTGCTCACCCTCGCCGCCACTCGGGCCGACGACGACGACCCGATCCACGTCCGCGACCGGGCCGTCCTCGAGCTCCTCTACGCGACCGGCATCCGGGTCGGCGAGCTCGCGGCCCTCGACATCGACGACCTCGAACTCGGCCAGGGCACGGTGCGGGTCATGGGCAAGGGCGCCAAGGAGCGCATCGTCCCGTTCGGGGCGCCGGCTGGTCGCGCCGTGGAGTCCTGGCTGGACGTGCGGTCCCGGCTCGTCGGGGAGCACTCGGGCCCGGCACTGTTCCTCGGGCGCCGAGGGCGACGCGTCGACGCGCGCCAGGTGCGCAGCGTCGTCCACGAGCTGCTCTCGCACCTGCCCGACGCCCCAGACCTCGGTCCCCACGGTCTGCGGCACAGCGCGGCCACCCACCTGCTCGAGGGCGGTGCCGACCTGCGCATGGTGCAGGAGATCCTCGGGCACGCGAGCCTCGCCACGACGCAGATCTACACCCACGTGTCGGTCGACCGCCTCCGTCGCATCTACGAACAGGCCCACCCCAGAGCCTGACTCGCCTGCGGCTGCTTCAGCCCAGGGGGAGCAGCACGATCGGTGCCCGGCCGACGAACGCCAGCGGGTCCAGGTACTGGCGCCCGCGAAGCACACCCCAGTGCAGGCAGGTCGCCGGTGCGCAGTGGCCGGGCTCACCGGTGACTGTGCCCACCACGCCGCCACGTGCGACGGCAGCGCCGACCGGGGCCACGGCCCGTACGGGCTCGAGGGTGCTGCGCAGGCCACCCGGGTGCGTCACGACGACGACGCCGCGGCCAGCCAGCACGCCGGCCCACGTCACGGTCCCGGACTCGGGGGAGCGGACCTGCTGCCCGACGGCCGCGGCCAGGTCGACGCCGCGATGTCCCGAGCCCCAGGGCTGGTCGGGCGGGTCGAAGCCGCGCTCGACGCGTGGCGCCGGATCGAGCGGCCAGACCCACGTGGCCCGAAGGCCCGACGCGGGCGAACGGCTTTGCGGCGCAGATGGGCCCGCGGTTCCCGGTGTCGTGCCGGCAACGACGCCGACGCCGAGGACGGCGCTCGTGACGAGCGCGGCCAGTCCGGATCCGAGGCCCATGGACCCATCGTGAGGGCGCCGCCGTCGTGGCCGTACCTACGCCGGCGACGCTGTGGACGAGCAGCCCGCTACAGGCCGGGGTGTGGACAGCCGCGAAACGGCGGGACGCCGTCGTCCGCGGGCGGGTGGGATTCGGTGCTCACTCGACGTGGGGACCCCGGCGGGGCTGATGTGGTTGTGCGCTCACTCGACGGGGAAACAGGGGGCTGGTGGAGTTCAGCGCTCACTCGATGGGACGGTCAGGCGGGGGATCCGGATCGGTGGCCGGCGGCTGCGAGACGGCGGGCGGCTTCGTGCAGCACGTCGTCCTTCTTGCAGAAGGCGAAGCGGATCAGCGTCCGGGCGGCCTGGGGGTCGTCGTGGAAGACCGACACCGGCACCCCGACGACGCCGGCGAGGTCGGGCAGCCGTCGCGCGAACTCGAGCCCGTCGACGGCGCCGAGCGGCGCCGCGTCGGCGATGACGAAGTACGTGCCGCTCGGTCGCGCCACCTGCAGGCCCGACTCGACGAGCGCCGCGCAGAGCAGGTCGCGCTTGGCCTGCAGGGAGGCCCGGAGCGACGCGTAGACCTCGTCACCGAGCCCGAGGGCGACGGCGACGGCCGGCTGGAACGGGCCCGAGGCGACGAAGGTGAGGAACTGCTTGACCGTCCGCGCGGCCGCGACGGCCTCGGCCGGCCCGGTCAGCCAGCCCACCTTCCAGCCGGTCGCCGAGAAGGTCTTGCCGGCGGAGCTGATGGTGATGGTCCGCTCGGCCATGCCGGGCAGCGTCGCCATCGGCACGTGCACGGCGCCGTCGAAGACGAGCTGCTCGTACACCTCGTCGGTGACGACCCACGCGCCGTGCTCGCGCGCGAGCGAGGCGATGAGCTCGAGCTCGGCGCGGGTGAAGACCTTGCCGGTCGGGTTGTGCGGCGTGTTGAGCAGCACGAGCCGGGTGCGTGAGGAGAACGCCGCCCGCAGCGACGCCTCGTCGACGGCGAAGTCGGGGAAGCGCAGCACCGAGGTGCGACGCGTCGCCCCCGCCAGCGCGATCGTCGCCGCGTAGGAGTCGTAGTACGGCTCGAAGGTGACGACCTCGTCGCCGGGCTCGCACAGGGCGAGCACGACGGCCGCGATCGCCTCGGTGGCCCCGGCCGTCACGAGCACCTCCGACGCCGGGTCGACGCTGAGGCCGTAGAACCGCTGCTGGTGGGCAGCGACAGCCTCGAGCAGCTCGGGCACGCCGGCACCCGGCGGGTACTGGTTGCGCCCGGCGTCGATGGCGGCCTTGGCGGCCTCGAGCATCTCGCGTGGGCCGTCGGTGTCCGGGAAGCCCTGGCCGAGGTTGATGGCCCCGGTGCGCGTGGCGAGGGCCGACATCTCCGCGAAGATCGTCGTGCCGAACGGGGTCATGCGGGAGATCAGCGGCGAGCCCATGGGCCGACACTACCCAGCGCCGGACGCGCCGCCCGGCCCGGCGTGGCCGCGCGGCGTTCCGGGTCGAGGAGCGTCAGGAGCCGAGGCCGCACCCGGTGATGCGGTAGAGCGTGTAGTCGCCGACCGTGCGCACCTTGCTGACGGCGCGGTTGGCGTCGAGGTGCATGAGGCCGGAGCTGCGCTCCGGCTTGTCGAGCCAGTACACGTGGGGTGAGCCGATGGCCCAGCGGATGTCGTGCCGGGCGAGTGCCGCGCAGACGTCGGGCCGGTGCTCGAGGTCGTTGAAGCCGGTGCCGATGACGATCTCGTCGCCGGTGGTCGGGATCGGCAGCGAGCGGTAGAGGGTGTTCGTGCCGAAGAGCGCGTACATGAGCGGTGTGCCGTTCTCGGGCCGGCCGACGACGCCCTGCCCGGCCGGGATGTCGGCGGCGAGCTGCCGCAGGGCCTCCTGGGCCTCGAACGACAGGATGACGCGTCGGGCCTGGGTGGGCCGGAAGAACCCGGACAGCATCGAGCTGCGGGTCGAGCCGTTCCACACGACGGTGAGCAGCGGGAGCAGCGCCAGGGCGACCACGGACGCGACGAGCGGCCGCGCGCGGACCGCCGGGACGCGGAGCAGGAGCGCCCGCAGCGCCGGCGCCGCCGCAGCGACGAGGACGACGCCGGGCACAGCCGCGAGAGAGGCGAGCCGGACCTTGTCGTTGTACCAGTAGCCGGTGATGATCGCGGTCCACGACGCCGTGGACGACGCAGCCATGACGTACAGGGCCACGGCCGCCAGCCACATGGCCACGACGGGGATCGCCGCGCGGGCCCGCAGGACGATCCACCCGATCCCGAGGGCGATGAGCAGCAGCACTCCCCACAGCACGACCGAGATCTGGAGCTTGCCGCCGACGACCTCGACGAGGGCGGTCCACATCGACACGTGCCCGGTCCAGGCGTAGGACTGGGTCGAGGCGAGGCGTGCCGAGATGGTGGGCGCCGCGACGAGGACCGCCACACCGACGACCGCCACGGCGAGCAGGTCGCGGGCCACCTTCCACCACGCCGTGTGACCCAGCCAGCCCGCCCGCAGCCTCGCGGTGACGAACCAGACGAGCGCGAAGACGACGAGGGCCACGAGCGCGTTGGGCTGCACGAGCGCCAGCCCGGGCAGGGCCGCGGCGAACCCGAGCCACTGGCCGACGCGTCGGGACCGGGCCGCCTGGAGCATGAGCGCGAGGGCGCCGGGCGTCAGGGAGTTGGCCATGAGGTTGGGCCAGAGCACGCCCCAGCCGAGCAGGATCGCCGGGAAGGAGATGAACGCGGCCGAGGCGAACCCGGACGCGTAGGTGACCAGCCGCGAGGTGCCGAGCGCGTGGCGCACGAGGGCGACGCAGCCGAGCGGCCACACGACCGCGGCGAGCACGACCGTCGCGACGTTGGTGCCGGGCAGCACCTGCTGGCCTCCCCACGGCAGCAGGCCGGTGGCGATCCAGGAGTGGAAGCCGTTGGGGTAGAAGGTGGGGTTGGCGATCGAGAAGTTGCCGGTCTCGAGGAAGAGACGGATGCGATCGAGGTGGTAGACGGCGTCCGGGCTGTCGACGAGCTCGTCGGGGCGCCCGATCGCGGGCAGCGTCGTGGCGAGTGACACGGCGACGCCGATGAGGACGGCCACCACGGCGTCGGGGTTGGGCCGTCCGAGCACGCGGCGAGCGGTGCCGACCTCGGGCTCGGGGCGGCGCACTCGGTGCAGGACGCGTCGGGCGACGACGGCGAGGAGCCAGGCGAGGCCCGACGCCACCACGGTGACGGCGAGGAGAAGGCCAAGGCCCCATCGGAGGCCGACGCGCTGGGCCACCGTGGCGGCCGCTGCGATGATGCCGACCGACACCGCGGGGGCGACCGCGAGCGCCTCCATGCCGCGCGTGCCGAGGGCGCGCACGATGAGCCAGCCGGGCACGACGAGGACGGCGGTGAGGACGACGAAGACCGGGATCGTCTGGAACCAGCTGTCCCAGCCCGTCGAGTACGGCATGGCCGCCATTCTCGCCCGTCGACGCGATTTCCCCACAACCCGGGTCAGGCCGTAGGATTGACGGCGGTCACGTGTGCCTGCATGCGCGACCGAATTCGCGCGTCTTCGACCGGGCCTCGCGCCCGGGACACGTCACGGCAGTCCCGACCTCGTCGGGCGGGACGGGTCAAGGCGCCAGGAGTGTGGCCAGCCACGGCCGGGGAGACCCAGCCGGACGCGACGCCGCCGGACAACTGACAACAACAACCACACAAGGGAGAACACGGCATGGCCGTCGTCACCATGCGCCAGCTCCTCGAGAGCGGCGTCCACTTCGGGCACCAGACCCGTCGCTGGAACCCGAAGATGAAGCGCTTCATCATGACCGAGCGCAACGGCATCTACATCATCGACCTCCAGCAGTCGCTGACGTACATCAACAACGCGTACGACTTCGTCAAGGAGACCGTCGCCCACGGCGGCACCATCCTCTTCGTCGGCACGAAGAAGCAGGCCCAGGAGCCCATCGCCGAGCAGGCGACGCGCGTCGGCATGCCGTACGTCAACCACCGTTGGCTCGGTGGCATGCTCACCAACTTCCAGACGGTCTCCAAGCGCCTCACGCGCCTCAAGGAGCTCGAGGAGATCAACTTCGACGACGTGGCCGGGTCGGGTCGCACGAAGAAGGAGCTCCTCGTCCTCAAGCGTGAGAAGGACAAGCTCGAGAAGACCCTCGGCGGCATCCGCTCCATGGCCAAGGTCCCCTCGGCCGTGTGGATCGTCGACACGAAGAAGGAGCACCTCGCCGTCGACGAGGCGCGCAAGCTCGGCCTGCCCGTCATCGCGATCCTCGACACGAACTGCGACCCCGACGAGGTCGACTACAAGATCCCGGGCAACGACGACGCGATCCGCTCCGTCACGCTGCTGACGCGCGTCGTCGCCGACGCCGTCGCCGACGGTCTGGTCCAGCGCTCCTCCGGCAAGTCCGGTGGCGACGCGCAGGCCGAGGAGCCCCTGGCCGAGTGGGAGCGCGAGCTCTACGCCGACGCCGCTGCCACCGAGGCCACCGAGGCCACCGAGGCCACCGAGGCCACCGCGGCCCCGGTCGAGACGCCGGCCCCCGAGGTCGCCGCCGAGATCGCGGTCGACGCGCCGGCCGAGGCGCCCGCCGCCGAGGCTGCTCCGGCCGAGCAGGCCTGAGCCTGCCGGACCGCGTACCAGTCGAATCCACTGACGAAAAGAGCGATACAGAGCATGGCGAACTACACCGCCGCTGACATCAAGGCCCTGCGCGAGCAGACCGGCGCCGGAATGATGGACGTCAAGAAGGCGCTCGACGAGGCCGAGGGCGACCGCGCCAAGGCGATCGAGATCCTGCGTGTCAAGGGCCTCAAGGGCGTGACGAAGCGTGAGGGTCGCACGGCCTCCAACGGTCTCGTCACCGCGAAGGCGACCGACGGCGTCGGCACCCTCGTCGAGGTCCTCTGCGAGACCGACTTCGTCGCGAAGGGCGAGAAGTTCATCGCCCTCGCCGACCAGGTCCTCGAGCAGGCCATCGCCTCGAAGGCCGGCAGCGCCGAGGAGCTCCTCGCGAGCTCGACGCCCGACGGCCGCACCGTCCAGCAGCTGCTGGACGACGCGAACGCGACGATCGGCGAGAAGATCGAGATCAAGCGCGTCGCCCGCGTCGAGGGTGCGAACGTCGCCGCCTACCTCCACAAGACGAGCCCGGACCTGCCCGCGCAGATCGGTGTGCTCGTGGCGATCGAGGGCGGCGACGACCAGGTCGGTCGCGATGTCGCGATGCACGTCGCGGCCTTCAGCCCGACGGTCCTCACGCGTGACGAGGTCGCGGTCGAGACGGTCGAGAACGAGCGTCGCGTCGCCGAGGCCACGGCCCGCGAGGAGGGCAAGCCCGAGGCCGCCCTTCCCCGCATCATCGAGGGTCGCGTCAACGGCTTCTTCAAGGAGAACGTCCTGCTCGAGCAGCCGTTCGCCAAGGACGCCAAGAAGTCCGTCGGCAAGGTCCTCGAGGAGGCCGGCGCCACCGCGACGTCCTTCGCCCGCTTCCGCGTGGGTCAGTGAGGGCCTCCTGACGTCCCACGCCCGGCGCTGACGCGCCTCAGGCACGACCGATGCCGGTCGCCCCTTCCCGGGGTGGCCGGCATCGTCGCGTCCGTCCTCCCCTTCGACCGGCGCCTGACCCGGCCGGCCCGCCCTCACGAGGAGCGCCCATGAGCACGAGCACTTTCGAGGCGCCGACGCGCGTCGACGACGGACCGCTCACGGTCGCGATCACGCGGCGCGTCGCCCCGGAGGACGGCGACCTCATGCAGGCGTGGGTCCATGCGGGCACGGCGATGGCCGAGCGGTTCCCGGGCTTCCTCGGGGCCGGCTGGATGCGCTCGGGCTCCCACGACTGGCACATGCTCTACCGCTTCGACTCCCGCGAGCACCTCGACGCGTGGGAGACCTCCGTCGAGCGCTCGCGGTGGCTGCGTTCGGCCGAGGACCTCGTCGAGCACCGCCGCACGGAGTACCGCACCGGCATCGAGGGCTGGTTCGACGAGCCGACGTCGCGCACGGTCCACGGGCCCGAGGTGGGCCCGCCCGGCCCGGCCGCGCCGCCGCGCTGGAAGCAGGCGAGCGTCATCTGGCTCGCCTTCTTCCCGACGAGCCTGGCCCTGACCTACCTGCTGCTGCCGGTGTCAGCAGCCTGGCCGGTCCCTCTGCGGGTCCTCGTCTCGACGCTGCTCGCGACGCCCTGGATGACCTATGTCCTGCTGCCGTTCGTGACGCGCCTCTTCGGTCGCTGGCTGCACCGGTAGCGCGGCCACGGTGCGACCCCGAGGTGTCTGGGGGATCACAGCTCCGCTGTCTCGTGGGTCACGGCGCAGACATACCCTCCGGGGTACTTTCGGAGCATGACCACCACACCACGCAGGCTCGTGGTGCTCGGCGCGGGCACGGCCGGCACCATGGTCGCCAACAAGCTCCGCCACCGCCTGTCCGAGGACGACTGGACGATCACCGTCGTCGACAAGGACGACGTCCACGACTACCAGCCCGGCTATCTCTTCCTGCCGTTCGGGACCTACACGCCCGAGCAGGTACGCCGGACGCGTCGGGCCCTCATCACCGCCGGCGTGCGGGTCGTGCTCGCGGAGGTCGACCGCGTCGATGCCGACGCCCGGGTCGTCAGCCTCGCCGACGGTCGCGAGCTCGGCTACGACCACCTCGTCATCGCGAGCGGCACGAGCCCGCGACCCGACCAGACGCCCGGAATGCTCGGCCCGGAGTGGCACCGCTCGGTGGGTGAGTTCTACACGTACGAGGGATCGCTCGCACTGCGCGAGCGGCTCGCGGCCTTCACCGGTGGACGGCTCGTCGTGCACGTCACCGAGCTGCCGATCAAGTGCCCCGTCGCGCCGCTCGAGTTCACGATGCTCGCCGACGACCATCTGCGCCGTCGCGGACCGCGCGACCGCACCGAGCTCGTCTTCGTCACGCCCCTGGACGGCGCCTTCACCAAGCCGGTGGCCAGCCGCGAGCTCGGCCACGCCCTCGACGAGCGCGGCGTCCGGGTCGAGACCGACTTCATGATCGAGCGGGTCGACCAGGAGCGCAAGGTCATCGTCAGCTACGACGAGCGTGAGGTCGCCTACGACCAGCTCGTCACGGTCCCGCTCAACATGGGCGCCGACTTCGTGGCCCGCTCCGGCCTCGGCGACGAGCTGAACTACGTCCACGTCGACAAGCACACGTTCCGCTCGCCCGAGCACCCCGAGATCTTCGCCCTCGGCGACGCGAGCGACATCCCGACCTCCAAGGCCGGCTCGGTCGCGCACTTCTCGGTCGAGGTCTTCGTCGAGAACTTCGTCGAGCTGGCCGCCGGGCGACCGATGACCCACTCCTTCGACGGGCACGCCAACTGCTTCGTCGAGTCCGGTGGCGGCAAGGCGTTGCTCCTCGACTTCAACTACGACACCGAGCCGCTCACCGGCACGTTCCCGCTGCCGGTGGTCGGGCCGCTGCGACTGCTCAAGGAGTCCCGGGCCAACCACCTGGGCAAGCTCGCGTTCCGCCACGTCTACTGGAACGCGCTGCTGCCCGGCCGGCCGCTCGGGCTGCCGTCGCACATGACGATGGCGGGCAAGGTGCCCGCCTGATCGAGGCGAGATGCCCACGCAGAGAGGAAGGTCCACCACCATGACCACGACGACCATCGCCGGCCGGCAGGTCGACGTCAACGAGGAGGGCTTCCTCATCGAGCCCTCGCAGTGGACCGAGGAGCTCGGCGAGGAGCTCGCCCGGCTCATCGGCATCGAGATGACCGACGAGCACCGCCGGCTCGTCCGGTTCCTCCGCGAGGACTACGAGGCGGAAGGCCAGACGGCGACGCTGCGCCGGGTCAGCACGCGCACCGGCGTGCCGGTCAAGACCCTCTTCACCCTGTTCCCTGGCAAGCCGGCCAAGAAGCTGGCCTACGTCGCCGGCCTGCCCAAGCCGAAGGGATGCGTGTGATGACCACCACGACGACACCGACGACCGCCCCGTTGGTCCCCACGTTCGACGAGCCCGAGGGCTCGGGACGCAGGCTGGCGATCATCTGCAGCAAGGGCAACCTCGACATGGTCTACCCGGGGCTCATCCTGGCCAACGCCGCCGTGGGGGAGGGGGTCGAGACGCACCTGTTCTTCACCTTCTGGGGTTTCGACATCATCACGAAGGCGACGATGGACGACCTCAAGTTCAGCTTCGTCGGCAACACCGCGATGCACCCGCCGGGCCACAGCAGCATGGGGATCCACCACATGCTCGGCGCCCTGCCCGGTGCCACGAGCCTGGCCACGAAGATGATGAAGAAGCAGATCGCCGAGCTCGACGTGCCCGACGTGCCGGAGTTCCTCGAGATGCTGTCCGGCTCGGGCGTGCACCTCTGGGCCTGCCGCATGTCGGCCGACATGAACCACCTGACCGAGGCCGACCTCTACGACGGCGTCGAGGGGATCATCTCGGCGAGCGACTTCATCGAGAAGACCGAGGGCGCACAGCTGCTCTTCATCTGAGCCCGGCACGCTCCGGGCCTTTCACACGATCTCCACATGTCGCCCGCACGGCCTGCGGGCTGCTGCTCCTACGCTCGAGGCATGAACCAGGGGAGTGCGGCACCGGCGGCCGGGCAGACGACGTTGCTCGTCGTCGAGGACGACGTCACGATCAACCAGGCCCTTACGGACCGCCTTGTGGCAGAGGGCTTCCGGGTGGTCCAGTCCTACGACGGTCCGAGCGCCGTGGCCCAGCACGACGAGCACCGGCCCGACCTCGTGCTCCTCGATCTCATGCTGCCCGGCTTCGACGGCCTCGAGGTGTGCCGCCGCATCCAGGCAGAGCGGCCCGTCCCCGTCATCATGCTGACGGCCCGCGCGGACGAGACCGACCTGCTCGTCGGGCTCGGCGTCGGCGCAGACGACTACGTCACCAAACCCTTCCGGATGCGCGAGGTCGTCGCCCGCATCCGCACCCTGCTGCGCCGCGTGGAGCGGGCCCGCGAGCTGGCCACCGCGCAGCCGGAGCTGCTCGTGCTCGGCGCGCTCGTCGTGGACCGCGGGTCCCGACGCGTCACCGTCGAGGGCGCCGACGTGCACCTGACGCCGCTCGAGTTCGACCTGCTCCTCGCACTGTGGGCCGAGCCCGGCGTCGTGCGCACCCGCGACGAGCTGATGCGCGAGGTGTGGGGCTGGGCCGACGCCGGTCGCACCCGCACGCTCGACAGCCACGTCAAGGCGCTGCGGGCCAAGATCGGTGGCGACCGCGTCCGCACCGTCCACGGCGTCGGGTACGCGCTCGGGACGGTCGCGTCGTGAGTGCTCCCGCGACACCGCGCTCCCAGCCGGACGCCGACGCGCATCCCAGGCCGCACCTCAACACCGAGCGCCCGCTCGACGGCGTCCGCTCCGTCAAGGCCAAGCTGGGCCTGCTCGTCGGCGCGAGCATCGTCGCGGCCATCGTCGTGGCCGAGATCGGCGACCGGGCCGGCGTGCCGGGCTGGCTCACCGTGCCCGTCACCATCGCCGCCGCGCTCGGCGTCACCCAGTGGCTCGCCCGCGGCATGACCTCCCCGCTGCGCGAGATGACCGACGCCGCGGCCCGGATGGCCACGGGCGACTACTCCCGACGCGTCACCGCCACGTCGTCGGACGAGGTGGGCACCCTGGCTCAGGCCTTCAACACCATGGCGAGCGACCTCGCGTCGGCCGACCAGCAGCGACGCCAGCTCGTCGCCACGGTGTCCCACGAGCTGCGCACGCCGCTCGCGGCCCAGCAGGCCCTGCTCGAGAACCTCGTCGACGGCGTCGTGCGCCCCGACGACGCCGTCCTGCGCACCGCGCTCGCGCAGGCCGAGCGGCTCGGCTCGCTCGTCGGGGACCTGCTCGACCTCAGCCGCGTCGACGGGGGAGTCGACCGCCTCACCCTCGCGCCCGTGCGCCTCGCCGACCTCGTGGAGCGCGCCGTGGGGGAGGCGCGCGTCGGCGCGACCGGCGCGGTTGGTGGGTCCGGCGGCGTCCGCGGCCCGCGCAGCGTGCGGCACGTGGTGTCGGTCGAGCCGGCCGACCTCGTCGTCACCGCCGACCCGGCCCGCCTCGCGCAGGTGCTCGCCAACCTGCTCGACAACGCCGCCCGGCACAGTCCGGTCGACGGCACCGTGACCGTCAGCGCCGGCCGGGAGGGTGCGGACCGCTGGTGGCTCGAGGTCGCCGACGAGGGCCCCGGCATCCCGCCCGAGCGCGCCGAGCGCGTCTTCGACCGCTTCGGATCGGGGGACGACGCCGGCGGCGGCACCGGCATCGGCCTGGCCATCGCCAGCTGGGTGTGCGAGCTGCACGGCGGGTCGATCCAGGCGCTGCCGGCCGAGCCCGGCCGCCCGGGCGCCCGCGTGCGCGCCGTCCTGCCCTGTCGACCCGAGGTCGGCGACCCCGTGCCGCCACCGGCACCACCTCCGGCCGCGTCACCCACCGCGTCAGCCGCCGCACCGACCTCCGCACCGTCAGCCTCCGCACCGACCTCCGCACCGTCAGCCTCCGCACCGACCTCCGCACCGTCAGCTGCACGAACCACCCCACCGAAGGAGACCGTCATGTCGACCGCGCCCAGCCCGACCCCGGCCGGAGCCACGGGTGCGCCACCGCTGCAGCCCCCGCTGCTGCCGCCGCCGTCGTCACCGTCTTCACCGCATCCGGCCACCCGGCCGGTGGCGCTGCCCGGGCCGCTCGTCGACACGCTCTTCGGTGACCTCTGGCCCGAGTCCGGCCTGCGCCCGCAGACACGGCTGCTGCTCACCGCGGTCGGTGTCGGCATCCTCTCGGCGGTGCTCCTGCCCTACCGCAACATGGGCGTGGCCCTGTTCACCGTGCTCGTCGTCGGTGGCGTCGTGCTGTGGCGCACGACGGAGCGGCGGCGCAGCCGGTGGACCGTGACGACCGCGGTCGTGTGCGTCGCGCTCGCGTCCCTCGCAGTGCTGCGCGCCGCGCCGTGGCTCATGGTCCTGGCCGTGCTCGTCGGACTCGTGCTGACCGCCACGGCCCTCACCGGCGCGAAGCCGCTGACCTCGATCGTCGCCGCCGTCGCCTCCGGACCGCTCGCGGCGTTTCGCGGGCTGCCCCTTCTCGGGCGGACCGTCGCGGCCACGAGCCGGGTCACGATCGTGTGGCCGGTCGTGCGCACCGCCGCCATCTCCCTCGTCGCCCTCGTCGTGTTCGGCGGGCTCTTCGCCTCGGGCGACGCGATCTTCGGCTCGTGGGCGAGCCACCTCGTGCCGCAGCTGGCGTGGGACAGCCTGATCTTCCGGTTCTTCGTCGGCTTCGTCATGGGCGGGGCCCTGCTCGCAGCCACCTACGTCGCCCTCAACCCGCCGCGTGTCGAGCGGGTCGTCGTGCCGGAAGGGCGCCCGGTCGCCCGCGCCTGGGAGTGGGTCGTGCCCGTCGGGATGGTCGTCGTCGTCTTCGTCGGCTTCGTCGTGGCCCAGGCCGCGGCCCTCTTCGGCGGGCACGACTACGTGCAGCGCACGACCGGCCTGACCTACGCCGACTACGTGCACCAGGGCTTCGGGCAGCTCACGGCCGCAACGCTGCTGACGCTCGCGACCGTCGCCCTGACCGTGCGCAAGGCCCCGCGCGAGAACGCCCGCGACCGCCTCGTGCTGCGCGTCGTGCTCGGCGCCCTCAGCGTCCTGACGCTCGTCGTCGTCGGGTCGGCCCTGCACCGGATGGACCTCTACCAGCAGGCCTACGGCTTCACGGTCCTGCGGCTGCTCGTCGTCGCCTTCGAGCTGCTCCTCGGGCTGCTCGTCGTGCTCGTCATGATCGCGGGCGCCCGGCTCGAGGGCTGGTGGCTGCCGCGCGCCGCCGTGATGGCCGTGGCCGCGTTCGTCCTCGTCGGCGGGCTCCTCAACCCCGAGGCCTGGGTGGCCCAGCGCAACATCGACCGCTACGCCGCGACGGGCAACCTCGACGTCGCCTACCTGTCGACGCTCGGCCCCGACGCCGCCCCGACGATCGTCGCCGGCCTGCCCCGCGAGGTCTCGGCCTGCGTCGTCACCTCCGACCCGGCCGCCGGTGACGACGCGCTCGCCTGGAACCTCGGCCGCTCGCGGGCCGCGGCGCTCGGCGTCGCCCCGGCCTCCGGCGCCGAGGCGGACCGGTGCGCCACCCTGCGGAGGACCGGCCTGGTCCGCTGAGGCAGGATGGCCGGGTGCGTCGTGACATCGCCGAGCAGTTCGAGCTCGACCCGGCCCTGACCCACCTCAACCACGGCGCATTCGGTGCGGTGCCCCGGTCGGTGCGTGAGGCCCAGGACCGGGCCCGCACCCGCATCGAGGGTGCGCCGATGCGCGCGTTCCGCGACGACCTGCCGGACGCGCTGGCCGCCGCCCGGTGCGAGGCGGCCGCCTTCATCGGGGTCCCCGATGACTCGACGGCGCTGGTCCGCAACGTCACCGAGGCCGTCGGCGTCGTGCTCCAGGGGCTCGACGTCGGGCCCGGCGACGACGTCGTCGTCAGCAACCACGGGTACCTCACGGCCGGCTGGTCGGCCGAGGCGCGCGGCGCGACCCTGCGCACGGCGTCGTTCCCGGTCGACGCCGACCCGGCCGATGTCGTCGCCGCCTTCACGGCAGCGGTCACCCCGCGCACCCGGCTCGTCGTCATCGACCAGATCACCTCTCCGACCGCGCTCGTGCTCCCCGTCGCCGAGGTCGCCGCCGCCGTGGCACCCGTGCCCGTCCTCGTCGACGCCGCCCACGTCCCCGGTGCGCTGCCCGACCTCGACGTCGAGGCCATGGGCGTCGCCTTCTGGGCCGGCAACCTGCACAAGTGGGCGTACACCCCACGCGCAGCCGCGACGCTCTGGGCTGCGCGGGAACACCGCGAGCGGCTGCGCCCGCTCGTGACGTCGTGGAGCCACGGCCTGCCCTACCCGGAGCGCTTCGACCTGCAGGGCACCGTCGACCACTCCGCATGGGTCGTCGTGCCCGACGGGCTCGCCGCGTGGAGCGACCTCGGTGGCTGGGACCAGGTCGCGTGCAACGCCGAGCTGCTCCTGCGCGGAGCGGCGCACGTCCGGGGAGTCCTCGGCACCGCCTCGCCGCACGGCGGACTGCCGTCGGCGCCGTGCCTGCACCTGGTCGCCCTGCCGGACGGCGTCGCCTCCTCGACCGAGGAGGCCGAAGCCCTGTGGCAGCGGCTGCACGCCGCCGGGTTCGTCGTGCCGCCCGTCGCGTTCGAGGGACGCGGGTACCTGCGCCTCGCGGCCGCGCCGTACAACGACGAGGACGACTACGTGCGGCTCGCGCAGGCTCTGCCGGGAGTGCTGGGAGCCTGACGCCGCCCGGTGCGGGGCTCGATGCAGTCGATCCCGACGGGATGTGGAAAGATCGATCGACCCTGCGATCGCATCCCACGAGGAGGCCCCGCGCCCATGACCGACGCCCAGACCACCCCGTTCCACCGGGTCCTGCTCAAGCTCTCCGGTGAGGTGTTCGGCGGCGGAGCCATCGGCCTCGACCCCGCCGTCGTGGCCGGGATCGCCAAGCAGATCGCCGAGGCCGTCCGCGGCGGCGTCCAGGTGTCCGTCGTCATCGGCGGCGGCAACTTCTTCCGCGGCGCGGAGCTGCAGCAGCGCGGGATGGACCGCACCCGCGCCGACTACATGGGGATGCTCGGCACGGTCATGAACTGCCTCGCCCTGCAGGACTTCCTCGAGAAGGAAGGCATCGAGACGCGCGTGCAGTCCGCGATCGCGATGCAGCAGGTGGCCGAGCCCTACATCCCGCGCCGCGCCATCCGCCACCTCGAGAAGATGCGCGTCGTCATCTTCGGCGCCGGCGCCGGCATGCCGTACTTCTCCACCGACACCGTGAGCGCCCAGCGCGCCCTCGAGACCAAGTGCGACGCCCTGCTCATCGCCAAGAGCGGTGTCGACGGCGTCTACACGGCCGACCCGAAGACCGACCCGACCGCCACGAAGTACGACACGCTGACCTTCGAGGAGGGCCTCGCGAGCGGCCTGCGCATCGTCGACGCCGCCGCGTTCAGCCTGTGCATGGAGAACAAGCTGCCGATGATCGTCTTCGGCATGGAGGGCCCGGGAAACATCACCCGTGCCCTGCTCGGTGAGAGGATCGGCACGCTGGTCACCAACGCCTGACCACCCCGACACCCGAGCACCACCCGCTCGCGGACCCACCCGCGGCACCCAGACACCGCAAGCCCACCCGACCCGAGGGACGAGGAAGCCACACCGCCATGATCGAAGAGACGATGTTCGAGGCCGAGGAGAAGATGGACAAGGCCGTCGAGGTCCTCAAGGAGGACTTCGCGGGCATCCGCACCGGCCGCGCCAACCCGGGCCTGTTCAACAAGCTGACGGTCGAGTACTACGGCGCCCCGACGCCACTGCAGCAGCTCGCCTCGTTCCAGAACCCCGAGCCGCGCACCATCCTCGTCATCCCGTTCGACAAGTCGGCGATGCACGAGATCGAGAAGGCGATCCGCGACTCCGACCTCGGCGTCAACCCGAGCAGCGACGGCCACCAGATCCGGTGCGTCATGCCAGAGCTGACCGAGGAGCGCCGCCGCGAGTACATCAAGCTCGCCCACGGCAAGGCCGAGGACGCCCGCGTCTCCGTGCGCAACATCCGCCGCAAGGCCAAGACCGACCTCGACAAGCTCGTCAAGGACGGCGAGGTCGGCGAGGACGACGGCTCGCGCGCCGAGAAGGAGCTCGACGGCCTCACGAAGAAGCACACCGACCTCGTCGACGGTCTCGTCAAGGCCAAGGAGGCCGAGCTGCTCGAGGTCTGACCTCGCGGCTCCACCCCATGATGACGACCGACTCGCCGTCGCAGCCCGAGGACCACGCGTCCGCGGCGCACGCCGACGACGGCGACGGGCTGCTCGAACCCGTGCCCTACGACCCCGCGCTCGACGACGTCGCCGGCCTGCCTCCGGAGAAGGTCATCGAGAAGCGCCCGAGCCGTGCCGGGCGCAACCTACCCGCCGCGATCGGCGTCGGGGTCGGACTCGGCGTCGTCATCGTCGCGACGCTGCTGCTGGCCAAGGTGTCCTTCCTCGTCGTCGTCGTGATCGCCGTCGGGGTCGCCATCTGGGAGATGCGTGGCGCGCTGCGGCACGCCGGGGTGCACGCCCCGATCATCCCGGCGCTCGCCGGCTCGGTCGGCATGGCCTGGGCCGCCTACGTGCACGGGCCCGGCGCGTTGACGGTGGCGTGGGCGCTGACCTGCCTCGCCGTCGTGCTCTGGCGCGGCACCGGACGCCTCGACGGCGCCGGGCGCGACGTGCTCGGCGGCATGTTCGTCGCGACGTACCCGACCTTCCTCGTCGGGTTCGCCGTGATGCTCCTGTCGGCCGAGGACGGCGTCGGGCGGGTGTTCGTCTTCCTCATCACGACGGTGTGCAGCGACGTCGGCGGCTACGCGGCCGGCGTCCTCTTCGGCAAGCACCCGATGGCCCCGACGATCAGCCCCAAGAAGTCGTGGGAGGGCTTCGCCGGTTCGGTCCTGCTGTGCATGGTCGGCGGTGCGCTGACCGTCCACTTCTTCCTCGATCACGCGTGGGTCATCGGCGTCCTGCTCGGCGTCGGGGTGGCCGTCGCGGCCACGGTCGGCGACCTCATGGAGTCGCTCATCAAGCGCGACCTCGGCATCAAGGACATGTCGAACATCCTCCCGGGCCACGGCGGCATCATGGACCGGCTCGACTCGCTCGTCGTCGTCGCGCCGATCGTGTGGGCCGTGCTGACGCTGCTCGCCGCACAGCCCTCCTGAGTCGTCACTGCGCGGCATTGGGCCGTTGCGGCCGGGCCTGCGAGAATGGGCCCGCCATGACCGACATTCACGCGCCGACCACCGTGCCCCTGCCCGAGCCGACGGCCGACCGGCCCGAGCCCGGCCAGCTGACCTTCCGCGCCCCGCGCCGCGGCAAGCCGCCGCGCCACCTCGCCGACCTCAGCCCCGCCGAGCGCAAGGAGGCTGTCGAAGGCCTCGGCCACAAGGGGTTCCGGGCCAAGCAGCTCTCGACCCACTACTTCGAGCGCCTCGTCGACGACCCCGAGCAGATGACCGACCTGCCCAAGGCCGTGCGCTCCGACCTCGTCACCGACCTGCTCCCGACGCTGCTGACGCCGATCGTGCAGCGCGTCGCCGACGACGGCCAGACGATGAAGTACGCGTGGCGCCTGCACGACGGCGCCATCGTCGAGTCGGTCCTCATGCGCTACCCGAAGCGCGTCACCATCTGCATCTCGAGCCAGGCCGGGTGCGGCATGAACTGCCCGTTCTGCGCCACCGGCCAGGCCGGCCTGACCCGCAACATGTCGGCCGGCGAGATCGTCGAGCAGGTCGTGTGGGCCGCCCGGGCGCTGCGCCGCGGCGAGCTCGCGGGCGGCGACGACGAGGACCGCGAGCACCCGCTGCGCGTCAGCAACGTCGTCTTCATGGGCATGGGCGAGGCCCTGGCCAACTACAAGGCCGCCATCGGCGCCATCCGACGCCTCACCGACCCGGCGCCCGACGGCCTCGGCATGTCGGCGCGCGGTATCACGATGTCGACGGTCGGCCTCGTGCCCGGCATCGACAAGCTCGCCGCCGAGGGCATCCCGGTCACGCTCGCGCTCTCGCTGCACGCGCCCGACGACGAGCTGCGCGACGAGCTCGTGCCCATCAACACGCGGTGGAAGGTCGACGAGGCCCTCGACGCCGCCTACCGGTACTACGAGGTCACCGGTCGGCGCGTCTCCATCGAGTACGCCCTGATCCGCGACATCAACGACCAGGGCTGGCGCGCGGACCTGCTCGGCGAGAAGCTCGCCGCCCGGGGCAAGGGCTGGGTGCACGTCAACCCGATCCCGCTCAACCCGACGCCGGGCTCGAAGTGGACGGCCTCGCGCCCCGGTGTCGAGCAGAACTTCGTCGAGCGGCTGCGCGCCCACGGCGTGCCGACGACGATCCGCGACACGCGCGGCCAGGACATCGACGGCGCCTGCGGCCAGCTCGCCGCCGCCACCGCCTGACGCCCGAGCCGCCGGTCAGCCGCGCAGGCGTGCCAGGGCCGGCGTGGGGTCGACCCCGACGTCCGAGGCGACGAGCCGGACCAGCGACTCGGCCTCCTCGGCGCAGGCGGCGCACGCGCGCAGGTGCACGAGCATCTCGGGCAGCTGCCCGGTGTCGGGGTCCTCGACGAGGGCCTCGGCGTACCGGTCGGCGAGGGCGAAGCAGTCCTCGCACGACAGCCACGGCTCCGTCGGCAGGGTGAGCGCCCGGACGTCGTCGGGCGTCAGTGGCCGTGGTGTGGATGTCATGGTGTCTCCCTGCTGGCCGGCTTGCCGGCTGGTGAGCCGGCCGGTGACAGGTGTCCAGTGGTCGTGAGGTGGCGGCGGATCCGGCTACGCGCCACGCTGAGGGTCTTGTACAGCGCCCCGCGCGTCGTGCCGAGTCGGTCGGCGAGCACGTCGATCGGCACGTGGTCGAGCAGCAGCGCGACGGCGATCCGACGCTGGTAGGGCGTGAGCGCGTCCGCGAGGGCCGACGCCACTGCCGCGGCGAGGTCGGCGGCCTCGGCGAGGTGCTCCGGACCGGGGGCCGTGTCGGTCCAGATGCTGTCGGCCCACGCTGCGTCGTCGGGCAGGCACACCTCACGCGTCGCCCACGCCCGGCGCCGCACCTCGTTGGCCGCGTGGAGGACGCCGAACTTGTAGGCCCACGTCGTGAACCGGCTGCGGCCCTCGAAGGTGTCGAGTCTGGCCAGCACCGCGACGACAGCTTCGTCGGCCGCGCCCTCGACGAGCTCGTCGAGGACCGCCGCGCCGACCCCGGGCAGCTGGCCCCGCAGGTGCCACACCTGGTGTCGGCACGCCCTGACGAGCAGGCCGCGCAGCTCGCGGAGTGCCTCCTCGCGGCGTGCGCCTGTCCCGGCGAGGTCGGCCGCCCAGTCGCGTCCCCCGTCCGGACGCGCGAGGCCTGCGGGCGGGCGCACGGCGGCCTCGAGGGCCGTCCGTGCGGCACCGTCGGCGTCGGCGATGGTCACGGGGTCGATCCTTCCGGGGAGAGGATGCGCGCGGCAAGTACCGGCGGGCAGCCGCGGTCGACGAGCTGGAGGAGCGCGTGCACGTCCACGCGTCGGTCCGCGGCGAGCCGGCCCGCGAGGTCGGCGTCGAAGCCGGCCTCGAGCAGTCGGCACCGGCGCCACACCGTCACGTCGACGGGTGGTCCCGCGGCCCCGCACCCGGCGACGCGGGTCGAGTGGATGGTCATACCTCCTTGGTGTCACGGACGTCGACGCCCTTACCCGCCGCGGTAAGACCCCGCCCGGACCGGACACCAAGCAGGTGTCGCAACCCGCAGGCGCCTCGCGCGGCACGGGTGGCGAGCCGTCCACCACATCCGACTCGAAGAGGAGCCTCCATGTCCCACACGCACCCCGCCCCGTCGAGACCCGGTGACCTCATCGACGCCACACCCGCGGCCAGTCGCCCGGATCCCGCCCGCCAGGCCTACCTCGTGCTGCGCACCGCCTTCACCGTGGCCCCGATCGTCTTCGGCGCCGACAAGTTCGCCCACCTGCTCGCCGACTGGGACCGCTACCTCGCACCGCAGATCGCCCATCTGTCGCCCTTCACCGTGCACCAGACGATGTACGTGGTCGGCGCCGTCGAGATCGCGGCGGGCGTGGTCGTCGCGGTGTGGCCGCGTCTCGGGGCGCCGGTCGTCGCCGCATGGCTGGCGGGGATCATCGTGAACCTGCTGCTCCTGGGCGGGTACGGCGACATCGCCCTGCGCGACTTCGGCCTCATGCTGGCGGCCGTGGCGCTGGGTCGGCTCGCCGTCGTGTACGACCGGCGAGCGCTGCCGTGGGCGCGCCGCACGACCTCCTGACGCGGATTGGGTCCGAGCCGGGCGGCCTTGTCGCTCAGGCGCTCTCGGCAGCGCGGTAGGTGCGCCGGTAGGCCAGGGGAGAGACGCCGACCGCTGCCGAGAGGTGCTGGCGCAGTGAGGCCGTCGTGCCGAACCCTGCCTCGGCCGCGACGCGGTCGACCGGCAGGTCGGTCGTCTCGAGCAGGTGGCGGGCCCGGTCGACGCGGGCGCGGGTCAGCCACGTCACCGCCGTCTCGCCGGCCTCCTCGCGGAACCGACGCGTGAAGGTGCGCACGCTCATGCCGGCGTGCCGCGCGAGGTCGGCGAGGCCGAGCGGCTCGCCGAGGTGCTCGAGGGCCCACACGCGTGTCGGGCCGGTGCCGGCGTCGGCCTCCTCGGGCACGGGCCGGTCGATGAACTGGGCCTGGCCGCCGGCCCGCCACGGTGCGACGACGGCGCTGCGCGCGACCCGGTTGGCCGCCTCGGCGCCGAGGTCGGAGCGCACGAGGTGCAGCAGCAGGTCGATGCCGGCCGCGTTGCCGGCGGAGGTGAGCACGTCGCCCTCGTCGACGTAGAGGACGTCGGGGTCGAGGGTCACCCGCGGGAAGTACCGGCGGAACGCGTCGACGTGGCACCAGTGCGTCGTCGCCGTGCGCCCGTCGAGCAGCCCGAGGCCGGCGAGGGCGAACGCCCCGGTGCAGATGGAGATCCAGCGGGTGTCCGGTCGCACCGTCGCCGCGAGGTCGCGGAGCGCGTCAGGCACCCGGCCGGTGTCGACGATGCCGCCGTAGATGCCGGGCACGATGACCGTGTCAGCCTCTGCCAGAACGGAGCTCGCGTGTGTGGGCAGCGCCTGGTAGCCGGCTGAGGTGGTGACGGGGCCGTCGTCGAGGGTGCACATCGACACCTCGTACGGGAGGGGAGCGCCGGTCAGCGGGCCGGGCCAGCCGGGGTCGAGGGCTGCGGCGCGCAGGAACCGGTGGGGCAGGCCGAGCTCGAAGGCCACGACGTTCTCGAGGGCGAGGACGACGACGCGGTGCGGATCACGGCCGGCGTGGCAGGTCATGGCCAGATCCTTGCACATGTTGTCCATCTGGTCACTCGTCGCGCGAAGGGCAGAGCGGGCACAGTGGCCCGGTGACCCTCACCGACCGCTCCGCCGCCGCACCGGCCCCGGGCGCCTCCGCCACCCGACGCGTCCACCCCGCCTGGTGGGTCGCCCTCGTCACGTTCCTGACGATCATCGGCGCCGCCGGCTTCCGCTCGACCCCCGGCGTGCTCATGACGCCGCTGCACGAGGAGTTCGGCTGGCCGATGGGCGTCATCGGCGCCGCCGTCTCCGTCAACCTCGTCCTCTTCGGTCTGGCGGCCCCCTTCTCGGCGGCCCTCATGGAGCGGCTCGGCATCCAGCGGGTCGTCGCCGTCGCGCTGGTCCTCGTCAGCGTCGGCTCGCTCCTGCCGATCTGGATGACGCAGTCGTGGCAGCTGGTCCTGTGCTGGGGATCGTCGTGGGGATGGGCACCGGCGCGATGTCGATGGGCCTGGTCGCCACCGTCACGGGGCGCTGGTTCGTGGCGCGGCGCGGGCTCGTCACCGGCATCCTCACCGCGGCCGGGGCCACCGGCCAGCTCGTCTTCCTGCCGCTCCTGGCCTGGCTCGCCGAGCACCACGGCTGGCGCACCGCCGCCGTCACGACGTCCGCGGCCGCCCTCGCCGTGGTGCCCCTCGTGCTGTGGAAGCTGCACGACCACCCGAGCGTCCTCGGCATCACCGCCTACGGCGCGCCGGCCGGAACCCCGGTCGGCCGTCCGCCCCGGCCCACCGGCCACCCGGCGCGCCTGGCCCTCGAGACGCTGCGCGACGCGTCGCGCACCCGCGTCTTCTGGCTGCTCGCCGGCAGCTTCGCCGTCTGCGGCGCGTCGACCAACGGCCTCGTGGGCACCCACTTCATCCCCGCTGCGCACGACCACGGCATGCCGACGACGACGGCCGCCGGCCTGCTGGCCCTCGTCGGCGTCTTCGACATCCTCGGCACCGTATTCTCCGGCTGGCTCACCGACCGCGTCGACCCGCGGGTGCTCCTCGCCGCCTACTACACGCTCCGCGGCGCTTCTCTGTTCCTGCTGCCGTCGCTCTTCAGCGACCGCATGCACCCGAACATGCTGGCGTTCGTGCTCTTCTACGGCCTCGACTGGGTCGCCACGGTGCCCCCGACGATCGCCCTGTGCCGCCTCGCCTACGGAGAGCGGGCGCCCATCGTCTTCGGCTGGGTGTTCGCCTCCCACCAGCTCGGCGCGGCCGTCGCGGCGGTCGGCGCGGGCCTCGCCCGCGACCAGCTCGGCACCTACGACCTCGCCTGGTACGTGGCCGGCGCGCTCTGCCTCGGGGCGGCCCTGATGTGCGTGGCGATCACGACCGCTCGGCTGTCAGATGGGTCACCTCGGCGCACGGACTCTGGCGCGGAGGCCGCACCGGCGGCACAGTGAGGCCATGACCAGCGACGGCACCGACGGCACCACAGCCGCGTTCGCGGCCTACCGAGACCTCCACGAGTCGAGCCTGCGTGACCCCGAGGCGTTCTGGGCCCGGGCAGCCGGGGCGATCGACTGGGTCACACCACCGACGCGCATCCTCGACGACACGGCACCGCCGTTCTACCGCTGGTACCCCGACGCCGAGCTCAACGTCTGCTTCAACGCCCTCGACCGGCACGTGGCCGCGGGGCGCGGCGCCCAGCCCGCCCTGCACTACGACTCGCCGGTCACCGGGGCCAAGGCGACGCTGACCTACGCCGAGCTGCTGGACCGCGTCGCCCGCTTCGCCGGTGCGCTCGCCGGGCTCGGCGTCGAGAAGGGCGACCGGGTCGTCATCTACATGCCGATGGTCCCCGAGGCCGTCGTCGCCATGCTGGCCTGCGCGCGGCTCGGGGCGGTGCACTCGGTCGTCTTCGGCGGCTTCGCCCCGCAGGAGCTCGCAGCGCGCATCGAGGACGCCGAGCCGAAGGTCGTGGTGTCGGCCAGCTGTGGAGTCGAGCCCACGCGCATCGTCGAGTACAAGCCGATGCTCGACGCCGCCCTCGACCGCAGCAGCCACAAGCCCGAGTCGGTCATCGTGCTCCAGCGCGAGCAGTCGCCCGCCGACGTGGGCCAGCGCGACACCGACTGGGAGGAGATGACCTGGGACGAGGTGTACGACGACGCCGAGCCGGCCGACTGCACCACCGTGGCGGCCACCGACCCGCTCTACGTGCTCTACACCTCCGGCACGACGGGCAAGCCCAAGGGCATCTACCGCGACAGCGGTGGCTACGCCGTCGCGCTGCGCTGGTCGATGGAGAACGTCTACGACGTCCGGCCGGGCGAGACGATGTTCACCGCCAGCGACGTCGGCTGGGTCGTCGGCCACTCCTACATCGTCTACGCGCCGCTGCTGACCGGCGCCACGACCGTGCTCTACGAGGGCAAGCCCGTCGGCACGCCGGACGCCGGGGCCTTCTGGCGCGTCATCGCCGACTACGACGCGGTGTGCCTCTTCACGGCGCCCACCGCCTTCCGCGCCATCAAGAAGGACGACTCGACCGCCTCGAAGGTCGCCGAGCACGACCTGTCGCGCTTCAGGGCGCTCTTCCTCGCGGGGGAGAGGCTCGACCCCGACACCTACGAGTGGGCCTCGGCCGCGCTCGGCGTACCCGTCGTCGACAACTGGTGGCAGACCGAGACGGGGTGGCCGATCGCCGCCAACCCCAAGGGGATCGGACTGCTGCCGATCAAGCCCGGCTCACCGACCGTCGCGGTGCCCGGCTACGACGTGCGTGTCCTCGACGGCGAGGGCAACGAGGTGCCCGCCGGCACCGAGGGCGCGATCTGCCTCCGGCTGCCGATGCCGCCGGGCACCCTGCCGACGCTCTGGCAGGACGACGACCGCTACGTGTCGTCCTACCTGGCGGCCTATCCCGGGCACTACCTGACCGGCGACGGCGGCTACCTCGACGAGGACGGCTACCTCTTCGTCATGGGTCGCACCGACGACGTGCTCAACGTCGCCGGGCACCGCCTGTCCACCGGCTCGCTCGAGGCCGCGCTCGCCGGTCACGAGGCCGTCGCCGAGTGCGCCGTCATCGGCGTCCACGACGACCTCAAGGGCCAGGTGCCGCGCGCCCTCGTCGTGCTCAAGTCGGGCATCGACGCCGAGGCCGAGGGCGAGCGCATCCGGCGCGAGCTCGTGGCCCGCGTGCGTGCGGAGGTCGGGCCCGTCGCCTCCCTCCACCGCGTCGACATCGTGGCGGCGCTGCCCAAGACGCGCTCGGGCAAGATCCTGCGCAAGACGATGCGCGAGATGGCCGACGGCAAGGACGCTGCCGTTCCGGCGACGATCGAGGACGCCTCGGTTCTCGACGCCCTGGCGCCGGTGCTCACGACGCCGGAGTGAGCAGAGCGGGGACCTCCCCGATGTCGTCGACGAGGTGCACCGAGCCGGCCATCCGGCGGTCGGCGGCGAGGACATTCAGCGTCGGCCAGACCGGCACGTCGACGGTCCACTGGCGCCGGCCGACGAGCACGAGCGGCGGCAGCGGCGCGTCGTCGAGGGCGTAGTAGAGCGGCGTCACGGCCTGGAAGATCTCCTGCACCGTGCCCGCCGCGCCTCCGAGGACGACGATCCCGGCGGTGCTGCGCGACAGCAGCCCGTCCTCGCGGATCGCGTTCGAGAAGTACTTGGCGACCGCGTCGCAGAAGACGTTCGGCGGCTCGTGCCCGTAGAACCACGTCGGGATGCCGAGGGAGCGTGCCGTCGGGCCGAGCAGGTCGGTCGGCACCCGCGGCTCGTCGCCGACGACGTCGGCCCGCACGTCGAGGGCCAGGCGCGCCCAGTCGGTGACCGACGGGCGGAAGGTCGGCACCGCGGCCAGGCGGTCCAGGGCGTCCTCGAGCCGCGCCGGGTCGCGGCACAGTGCCCCGAGGTTGACCGCCTCCATGGCGCCCGGGCCCCCACCGGTGGCGACGAGGTGGCCCTCCGAGGCCAGCCGGTGGCCGAGACGCGCGGCCGCTGCGTACGCGTCGGTGCCCCGTTCGACGCGGTGCCCGCCCATGACGCCGACGACCGACCGCCCGGCCACCAGCTCGTCGAGGTCGTCGGTGACGGTGTCGTCGTGGATGGCCCGCACGAGGGTGCAGTAGGCGTCGGTGCGCAGGTGGGCGTCGACGAACCACCGGTAGGCACGGGCGTCGGGCGTCGCCTCGTAGCCGCGCTCGAGACCGGAGTAGAGGTCCTCGGGCCGGTAGAGGCCCCGCCACGGGTCGACCGGTGCGTCGGCGACGCCGGGGAAGACGATGGCGCCGCGACGCAGGAGCACCTCGGCGACGTCGGTGGGTACCGTGCCCCCGAGCACGACGAGACCGGTGAGGTCGGTGTGCTCGGCGAACCGCAGGGCGTACCCCGACAGGTCGAGCCCCTGCAGGCGCAGGCCCCCGAGCGGCGTGCCGTCGTCGAGGTGGTCCTCCAGCGCGTCGAGGCTCTCGATCTCCATGGCGCCATCCTGCCGTGACGACGACGCCTGCGACGGCGTGGCGCGACGGCGCGCCGGGTGGTGGACCGGTGCCACGGGCCCGTGCCGGTTTTGCGAGGATCACGGCGTGCTCGGTGTCCTCGAGGGTTTCGCCACGATCGCCATCATCGTCGCGGGCGGCTGGCTGCTCGCCGACCGACGCGTCCTCGACGAGAGCGCCCAGGTGACCCTCTCGCGGCTGGCCTTCCACGTCGCCTCGCCCGCACTGCTGCTCACCGTCATGCAGCGCACGCCCCTCGACGCCGTCCTGTCGGCCAACCTCGTCACGTCGCTCATCAGCTTCGCCGTGATCGTCGGCATCTACGTGGCGATCGCCCGGTTCCGTTGGGCCGGAGGGACGCTCGGCTCCCGCCTCGTCGGCAGCCTGTCCGCCGCGTACGTCAACGCCGGCAACCTCGGCATCCCCATCGCGCTCTACGTGCTCGGCGACGTCGCGTGGGTCGCCCCGACGCTGCTCATGCAGCTGCTCGTCATCACGCCCGTGTACATGGCGCTGTTCGACAGCGACGCCCGCGGGGAGCGGCCGCGCCTGCTCCGATCGCTGCGCCGGATGTTCAGCAACCCCATCACCCTCGGTGCCATCGCGGGCCTGCTCATCGCCGTGTTCGACGTGCAGCTGCCGCGGGTCGTCGCCGACCCCATCGAGCTGCTCGGACGCATGGCGGTGCCCTCGATGCTCGTGGCGTTCGGCATCTCGCTGCGTCGCGGCCCCCGACCGGCCACGGGCCGTGCGGCCGAGCACGTGTGGGCCATCGTCGGTCTCAAGGTGCTGCTCATGCCGGCCGTCGCGCTCGGCGTCGGCCTGGCCCTCGGGCTCCGCGGCGAGGCGCTCTTCGCGGTCGTCGTGACGGCCGCACTGCCCACGGCGCAGAACATCTTCACCTACGCGGTGCGCTACCGCCGCGAGGTCAACCTTGCCCGCGACGTCATCTTCGTCAGCACCTTCGCCTCGATCCCGGTCATCCTCGCCGTCGCAGCCCTCTTCCACGCCTTCGCCGGCGTCTGACGGGGCCGCCGGGTGGGCGGCCCCGTCAGGGGTCTCGATGCGGGAGTCGACTCAGAAGTCGCCGAAGCCGCCGAAGTCGCCACCGAAGTCGCCACCGAGGTCGCCGCCACCGCCCCAGTCGCCGAGGTCACCGCCGCCGAAGCCCTCGCCGGCCGCGCTGACGTCGCCACCGGCGTCACCCGCACCGGTGTCGCCACCCGTGTCGCCCGCGCCACCTGCATCGGCGCCACCGGCGTCGGACGCGTCGGACGAGCCGTCGCCCTCGCCGGCCTGCGCGGCCTCGGGGGACTGGTCGTAGCCGTCGAAGAGGGCGTCGGCCACCATCGAGCCGACGACCACGCCGGCGATGGTGCCGAGCATCGAACCCGCGATCATGCCGCCCATCCCCATCCCGCCGCCCATGCCGCGGCCGCCACCGGCGAAGGCTCCCTGCAGGTAGCCGGGCCGGCGCAGCTCGGCCCGCGTGGCGCTCCGGGCGAGGTCGGCCGGCTGGTCGCTGCGCGGGCGCTCGGACTCCGGGAGGTCCTCGGTCAGCCGCTGCAGCACCATCTGGCGCTGCTCGGGGGACAGCTGCGCGAACGCGTCGGCGTGGACGCGCTCGAGGTCTTCAGGTGGCGCCGTGCGCAGCAGGTAGCGGTACCGGGCGATGGCGCGCTCGTCCTCGGTGGAGGCACCGCCGCGCGGTGCGGGCACCGCATAGGGGTCGGCCCCCGGAGCGGCGTACGGCGCACCGGTCGGGGCGGGAGCGCTCGGGGCCCCACCCCATCCGGGCCCGCGTGCGGCGGTTCGGGACTGCGGCTCACGGCCCAGCAGTCGGTCGAGGAATCCCATGTCGTCTCCTTGCGTCGGCGTCACATGTGGCGACGGGGTGCCGGCGACGGTCGCCGGTCACGTACCTCGGGGAACGACCGGGGGCCGGTCACCGTTCCTCGGTGACCGGCCCCTTCGGGCAGCGTCCCCTCCCTGGCGCAACCCGACGTCCTGACGCTGAGCGCGACGGGCGCGACGCGTCAGAGGTGGTTCTCCGCCTCCGTGAGCACCGAACGCAGCCGCGACTCGATGTCGTCGAACTGCTCCTGGCCCATGATGAGCGGCGGTGCGAGCTGGACGACGGGGTCGCCACGGTCGTCGGCGCGGCAGTAGATGCCGGCGTCGAAGAGCGCCTTCGACAGGAACCCGCGCAGGAGCCGCTCCGACTCGGCGTCGTTGAACGTCTCGCGGGTCTTCTTGTCCTTGACGAGCTCGATGCCGTAGAAGTAGCCGGCGCCGCGGACGTCGCCGACGAGCGGCAGGTCGAGCAGCTTCTCGAGGGTGGCCTTGAACGCGGGGGCGTTCTGCTTGACGTGGGCGTTGAGGCCCTCGCGCTCGAAGATGTCGAGGTTGGCCAGGGCCACGGCCGAGGAGACGGGGTGGCCGCCGAAGGTGTAGCCGTGCGGGAAGTAGTCGGTGCCCTTCCTGAACGGCTCGAAGAGGCGGTCGCTCGCGATCATCGCGCCGATGGGGGAGTAGCCGCTCGTCATGCCCTTGGCGCACGTGATGATGTCGGGCACGTAGCCGAAGTCGTCGCAGGCGAACATCGAGCCGATGCGGCCGAAGGCGCAGATGACCTCGTCGGACACGAGCAGCACGTCGTACTCGTCGCAGATCTCGCGGACCCGCTCGAAGTAGCCGGCCGGCGGCGGGAAGCAGCCGCCGGAGTTCTGCACCGGCTCGAGGAAGACGGCCGCCACGGTGTCGGGGCCCTCGAACTCGATGGCCTCGGCGATGCGGTCGGCGGCCCAGCGACCGAAGGCCTTCTCGTCGTCGCGCAGGTGCTCGGGGGCGCGGTACTGGTTGGTGTTCGGCACCTTGAACGTGCCGGGCACGAGCGGCTCGAACATCTCCTTGGCCGCCGGGATGCCGGTGATCGACAGGGCGCCCTGCGGCGTGCCGTGGTAGGCGACGGCGCGGGAGATCACCTTGTGCTTGGTCGGCTTGCCGGTCAGCTTGAAGTACTGCTTGGCCAGCTTCCACGCGGTCTCGACGGCCTCGCCGCCGCCCGTGGTGAAGAAGACGCGGTTGAGGTCGCCCGGCGCGTGGGCCGCCAGACGCTCGGCCAGCTCGATGGCCTTGGGGTGCGCGTAGCTCCACAGCGGGAAGAACGCGAGCTCCTTGGCCTGCTTGGCCGCCGCCTCGGCGAGCTCCTCACGACCGTGGCCGACCTGGACGACGAAGAGGCCGGCGAGTCCGTCGATGTACTCGTTGCCGCGGTCGTCCCAGATCTTCCAGCCCTGCCCGCGCGTGATGATCGGCACGGAGTGGCCCAGGCCGCCGTCCCCGGGGTCCTCGAACACCGAGTGGCGCGTGAAGTGCATCCACAGGTGATCGCGTGCGGCATCCGACAACAGCGTGCCCGCAGGGGTGCGCTGGTCCGACGCCGGTTCCCAGACCTCGTTCGGGTTGATGCTCATCGTGTTCCCCAGTTGTAGAGCTGTTTGTTGAGTTTGAGGTAGACGAACGTCTCGGTGGCGAGCACGCCCTCGAGGGTGCGGATCCGCTTGGTCAGCAGCTCGAGGAGGTGGTCGTCGTCCTCGCAGACGACCTCGGCGAGGACGTCGAAGCTGCCCGCAGTCGTCACGACGTAGGACACCTCGTCCATGTCGGAGAGCGCGGCGGCCACGGCCGTCATGTCGCCGGTGACCCGCAGGCCGATCATCGCCTGACGCTGGAACCCGACCTGGAGCGGGTCCGTGACGGCGACGATCTGCATGACGTCGGCGTCGAGCAGGCGCTGCACGCGCTGGCGCACCGCCGCCTCGGACAGCCCGACCTCGGTCGCGATCGAGGCGTAGGACTTGCGGCCGTCCTGCTGGAGCAGCTCGATGATCGTCTTGGAGACGTCGTCGAGGTTGACGCCGCTGCGACGGGGCCGCTTGGCCCCGTTGGTGCCGCTGGCCCCGTTGGCCACACCTCGGATGGTCGTCATGGGCCCGATCTTGACCTGTGGAACGGAACGTTGGCAAGCCCCTGCGCAACTGATTCCGAAGTTTTATCGGCGCAACCCTTCACCATTGCGCAGGACTCTGTTTAGAGTTTCGCCATGACTTCGCAGCCGCGCCAGCTCCGCAACTTCATCGGTGGGCAGTACCTCGACCCCGAGACCGACGCGACCACCGACATCGTCAACCCGGCCACCGCCGGCGTCGTCGCGAAGGCCCCGGTCAGCACCCAGGGTGACGTCGACCGGGCCTACGACGCAGCGTCGAAGGCCTTCGAGACGTGGGGCGACACGACGCCGGGCGAGCGGCAGGCCGCGCTGCTGAAGTTCGCCGACGCCATCGAGGCCCGGGCCGACGACTTCGTGCGCCTCGAGGGCGAGAACACCGGCAAGCCGCACGCCCTGACGGCGAGCGAGGAGATCCCGCCGATGGTCGACCAGCTGCGGTTCTTCGCCGGCGCCGCGCGGGTCCTCGAGGGCAAGGCGGCCGGCGAGTACATGAAGGGCCACACCTCGTTCGTGCGCCGCGAGCCGATCGGCGTCGTCGGCCAGGTGACGCCGTGGAACTACCCGATGATGATGGCGATGTGGAAGATCGCCCCGGCGCTCGCCGCGGGCAACACGATCGTCCTCAAGCCCTCCGACACGACGCCGGAGACCACCCTGCTGCTCGCCGAGCTCGCCTCGGAGTTCCTGCCCGAGGGCACCTTCAACGTCGTCACCGGTGACCGCGAGACGGGCCGCATGGTCGTCGAGCACCGGACCCCGGCGCTCGTGGCCATCACCGGCTCGGTCCGGGCCGGCATGCAGGTGGCACAGAGCGCCGCCAAGGACCTCAAGCGCGTCCACCTCGAGCTCGGTGGCAAGGCGCCCGTCGTCGTCTTCGACGACGCCGACATCGAGGCCGCCGTCGAGGGGATCGCCGTGGGCGGCTACTTCAACGCCGGCCAGGACTGCACCGCCGCCACCCGCGTCCTCGCCGGACCGCGCATCCACGACGACTTCGTCGCCGCGCTCGCCGAGTACGCGAAGAACGAGGCCAAGGTCGGCCTGCCCGACGACCCCGACGCCCTCTTCGGACCGGTCAACAACCCGAACCAGGTCGCCCACGTCAGCGGCATGATCGACCGCCTGCCCGACCACGCCCGCGTGGCCGCCGGTGGCCGCCGCGCCGAGGGTCTCGGCGACGGCTTCTACTTCGAGCCGACCGTGCTCGCCGGCCTGCGCCAGGACGACGAGCAGATCCAGACCGAGATCTTCGGCCCGGTCATCACCGTCCAGCAGTTCACCGACGAGGCCGAGGCGCTCGCCTGGGCCAACGGCGTCCAGTACGGCCTGGCGTCGAGCGTGTGGACCAAGGACTTCGGACGCGCCATGCGGATGAGCAAGAAGCTCGACTTCGGGTGCGTCTGGATCAACACGCACATCCCGATCGTTGCCGAGATGCCCCACGGGGGTTTCAAGCACTCCGGCTACGGCAAGGACCTGTCGATGTACGGGTTCGAGGACTACACGCGCATCAAGCACGTCATGGCCAACATCGAGTCCTGACCGGGACCGCCACAGGGAGCAGTACCAGGCAAGTACGGACGGACAGGGCCGTCCCACGGCCCGGCCCACTCGGGCCGGGTTCGTTCACCAGCACGTGAAGGAGCAGGCGTGAACAGGCGTCGACCCCCCTCGGATCCCGGCATCCGAGCCCTGGCCTCCATGGCCGCATCGTCCGGCCTCTCACGGCGTGGCCTGCTCGGGGGCGGCGCAGCCGGTCTCGCTGCGCTCGGCCTGTCCGCGTGCGCGCCGCCGCCGCCCCCGAGCGGGAGCGTCGGCGCCGCACCGACGCTGACGCTCCCCAAGGACGTCTCCGACACCGAGAAGGTCGTCAAGTTCGCGAACTGGACGGCCTACCTCGACTACGACGACAAGACGAAGACCTATCCCACGCTCGAGGCGTTCCAGAAGCTGACCGGCATCACGGCCACCTACTCGGAGGACATCGAGGACAACGAGACGTATGCGACGAAGATCGCGCCGCAGCTGCAGGCCAACCAGGACATCGACCGCGACATCTTCGTCTTCACCGACTGGATGGCCAACCGGATGATCCAGCAGGGCTTCGTCCAGCCGCTCGAGCTGATCCGCATGCACAACGCCTCGAACCTGCGCCCGATCCTGCAGGACGTCTCCTTCGACCCGGGTCGCAACCACTCGCTGACGTGGCAGAGCGGCTTCGCCGGCATCGGCTACCACAAGGGCAAGGTGGGTCGCGAGCTCAAGACGCTCGACGACCTCTGGGCCCCCGACCTCAAAGGCAAGGTGACTGCCCTGCTCGAGTTCCGCGACACCGTCGGCCTCATCATGCTGCGGCAAGGGGTCGACATCTCCCAGCCCTTCACCGAGGAGCAGTTCCAGAAGGGCGTGGACGAGGTGTCCAAGCAGCTGGCCAACGGCCAGATCCGCCGGATCAAGGGCAACTCCTACCTGCAGGACCTCACGAGCGGCAACGCGATCGCGGGCATCGTCTGGAGCGGCGACATCGCCCAGCTGCAGACGAACACCAAGGACGACAACTGGACGTTCGTGCTGCCCGAGTCCAAGGGCACCCTCTGGAGCGACAACATGATGGTCCCCATCACCTCGCGCCACCGACGCAACGCACAGCGGCTCATGGACTACTACTACGACCCGCTCGTGGCCGCGAAGGTCGCCGCGTACGTCGCGTACATCTGCCCCGTCCAGGGTGCCCAGGAGCAGATGAAGAAGGTCGACCCGACCCTCGTCGACGACCCGATGATCTTCCCCACGGAGGAGTACCTCAGGACCAACACCCGGAGCTTCCGGGCCCTGTCACCGGCAGAGGACCAGAAGTTCTCCCAGATCTGGAGCACGGCGGTGGGCAACTGATGGCTACGAACACGCGCGAGGCGCACGGCGACCTCGTCCTCGAGAACGTCACCAAGCAGTTCGCCGACTTCACCGCCGTCGACGACCTCTCCCTCGTCGTGCCGCGTGGCTCGTTCTTCGCGCTGCTCGGCCCGTCGGGCTGTGGCAAGACGACGACGTTGCGCATGGTCGCCGGGCTCGAGCAGCCCACGGCCGGAAGGGTGCTCATCGGGGAGACCGACCTCACCGGCACGCGGCCGCACGAACGGCCGGTCAACACGGTCTTCCAGAGCTACGCGCTCTTCCCGCACCTGACCATCCGGGAGAACGTCGCGTTCGGGCCCAAGCGCCGCAAGGCTGCCGACGCGATGCGTCAGGCCGACGACGCGCTCGAGCTCGTCCAGCTCTCGCACCTGGCCGGCCGCAAGCCCATGCAGCTCTCCGGTGGTCAGCAGCAGCGCGTCGCGCTCGCGCGCGCCGTCGTCAACCAGCCGGAGGTGCTGCTGCTCGACGAGCCGCTGGGCGCCCTCGACCTCAAGCTGCGACGCCAGATGCAGGTGGAGCTCAAGCGGATCCAGAGCGAGGTCGGGCTGACCTTCATCCACGTGACGCACGACCAGGAGGAGGCCATGACCATGGCCGACACCGTCGCCGTCATGAACGGTGGCCGGATCGAGCAGATGGGTCCGCCCGAGCGTCTCTACGACCTCCCGCGGACCGCCTTCGTGGCCAACTTCGTCGGTCAGTCCAACCTCGGGGTCGGCCGGATCCTCGGCACCGACGGCGACTTCGTCATGGCCGAGGTCAGCAACACCAAGGTTCGGATCCCGAAGCAGCGCACCGAGATCCACGACGGCGAGCTGATGTTCGGCGTCCGTCCCGAGAAGGTCCGGATCCACGAGTCCCAGCCCGACGGCTCGGGCAACGACGTGCGGGCCACCGTCACCGACGTCTCCTTCAGCGGCGTCGCCACGCAGTACCTCGTCACCGTCCCGAGCGGTGCCAACTGGAGCGTCTACGAGCAGAACCTCGACGTCGAGCCGATCAGCGTCCGGCCGGGTGACGACGTCTGGCTGTCGTGGGACCCCACGCACGCCTTCGCCGTGCCCGTCGACGAGAGCGGCCGCAAGGCCGCGCTCGTGGAGGATGGCGCATGACCACCGCCGTCGCGGCGAGTGCCCGTGAGGCGGGCGACCCGCAGCTGACGCCGCCCCGCGCCGGCGCGAAGCGGCGCAGGTGGACGCCGTACCTCCTGCTGATCCCCGGCCTGCTCTGGCTGACGCTCTTCTTCATCGTCCCGCTGATCCAGCTTGGCTCGGCGAGCCTGCAGTCGCAGTGGCCCGGGGCGCCCGGCTACTACTACCGCGACGTCAACGTGGGCAACTACGTCGAGGCCCTCAAGACGTACGGCGAGCACTTCGTGCGCTCGCTGCTCTACGCCGGCACGGCCACGGTCCTGTGCTTCGTCGTCGCCTTCCCGCTCGCCTACGCGATGGCGTTCAAGGCCGGACGCTGGCGCAACGTCATGCTCATCCTCGTCGTCGCGCCGTTCTTCACCTCGTTCATCCTGCGCACCATCGCCTGGCGCCAGATCCTCGCCGACGACGGCTTCGTCGCCTCGACGCTGCGCACGCTGCACCTGCTTCCCGGCGGCCACATCACCGAGACCTGGGTCGCCGTCGTCGCGGGCCTGACGTACAACTTCCTGCCCTTCATGGTGCTGCCGATCTACACCAGCCTCGAGCGTGCCGACCCGCGCCTGCTCGAGGCCGGGCGGGACCTCTACGCCGACCGGTTCACGAACCTGCGCACGGTCACGATCCCGCTCGCGGCCCCAGGCATCCTGGCCGGCACCCTGCTGACGTTCATCCCCGCCGCCGGTGACTACGTCAACGCGGAGCTGCTCGGCTCGGACACGAGCACCAAGATGGTCGGCAACGTCATCAACAGCCAGTTCTTCTCGGTGCTCGGCGGCTACCCGACGGCGGCCGCGTTGTCGATCAGCCTGATGATCCTCATCCTCGTGCTCGTCCTCGGGTACGTCCGCCGGTTCGGGACGGAGGAGGTCCTGTGAGGCGCGCACGTTCCTGGGTCAGCGACCACATCGCGATGATCATCGCGGTCGGGGTCCTCATCTACCTCTTCCTGCCGGTCTTCTACACGTTCGTCTTCTCCTTCAACAACTACCGCCGGTCCAACATCACGTGGAACCCGGAGGGCAGCCCGACGCTCAAGCACTGGGCCAACCCGTGCGGCGCGCCCGGCGTCTGCCCGGCTCTCGTCGAGAGCATCAAGATCGGGGCGCTGGCCACCCTGGTGGCCACGGTCCTCGGTGCCCTCATCGCCTTCGCCCTGGTGCGCTACTCGTTCCGGGGGCGCAGCTCGACGAACGTCCTCGTGTTCCTGCCCATGGCGACCCCAGAGGTCGTCCTGGGCGCGAGCCTGCTGACGATCTTCATCCAGGCCTTCCGCATGGATCTCGGCTTCTGGACCGTCGTCATCGCGCACATCATGTTCTGCATCAGCTTCGTCGTCGTCACCGTCAAGGCGCGGTTGCAGAGCCTCGACCCGCGCCTCGAGGAGGCCGCGTCGGACCTCTACGCCAACCCGAGGACGACGTTCCTGCGGATCACCTTCCCGCTGGCCCTGCCGGGCATCGTCGCCGCAGCCCTGCTGTCGTTCTCGCTCTCCTTCGACGACTTCATCATCACCAACTTCGTCTCCGGCAACGAGACGACGTTCCCCAAGTTCGTCTACGTGTCCTACACCCGCGGCATCCCGGCCCAGGCCAACGTCATCGGGTTCTCCATGTTCGTCATCGCCGTCCTCTGCGTCATCGCTGCCCAGGTCATCGGCAGCCGACGCCGCCGCGGTGCGACGGCCTGACCCTCTGGAGTGAGTCTTCTTGCGTGTCCTCATGATCGGCTCCGGCGGAGTCGGTGACGCCGCCGCGCGCATCGCCGCCGAGCGTGCCTCCTTCGAGCAGTGGGTCGTCGCCGACTACGACGTGACGCGTGCGGAGCGCACCGTCGCAGCCGTGACCGAGCGCCACCCGGGCGAGACGCGGTTCGTCGCGGCCTGCGTCGACGCGTCGGACGCCGGTGCCGTCACCGCGCTCGCCCGCGAGCACGGCGCGACCCACGTGTTCAACGCGGTCGACCCGAAGTTCAACCTGCCGATCTTCCACGGCGCCAAGGCTGCCGGGGCCGACTACCTCGACATGGCGATGAGCCTGTCGCGGCCGCATCCGGACCGCCCCTACGCCGAGACCGGCGTCAAGCTCGGCGACGAGCAGTTCGAGGTGGCGGGGGAGTGGGAGGCCGACGGCCGCCTCGCTCTCGTCGGCATCGGCGTCGAGCCGGGGTTGTCCGACGTCTTCGCCCGCTACGCCGCCGACCACCTCTTCTCCGAGATCGACGAGCTCGGCACCCGCGACGGAGCCAACCTCGTCGTGCGCGACGACGACGGCAACGAGATCTTCGCGCCGAGCTTCTCGATGTGGACGACGATCGAGGAGTGCCTCAACCCGCCGGTGGTCTGGGAGAAGGACCGCGGCTGGTTCACGACCGAACCGTTCAGCGAGCCGGAGGTCTTCGACTTCCCGGAGGGCATCGGGCCGGTCGAGTGCGTCAACGTCGAGCACGAGGAGGTGCTCCTCATGCCGCGGTGGGTCGAGGCGAAGCGGGCGACCTTCAAGTACGGCCTCGGCGACGAGTTCATCGGCATCCTCAAGGTGCTCCACACGCTCGGCCTCGACCGCACCGAACCGGTCCGCGTCAAGGGCGTCGAGGTGAGCCCGCGCGACGTCGTCGCCGCCGTGCTGCCCGACCCGGCGACGATCGGGCCGCGGATGACGGGCAAGACCTGCGCCGGCCTCTTCGTCACCGGTACCGGCACCGACGGGCAGCCGCGGCGCACGTACCTGTTCCACGTCGTCGACAACGAGCAGACGATGCGCGACTACGGCGCCCAGTGCGTCGTGTGGCAGACCGCCGTCAACCCGGTCGTCGCGCTCGAGCTGCTCGCGCGCGGCACGTGGAAGGGCGCCGGCGTGCTCGGCCCCGAGGCGTTCGACGCCGTTCCCTTCCTCGAGCTGCTCGCGGCACCGAAGCCCGAGGGCTACGGCTCGCCGTGGGGCCTCGAGGACCGCTGAGGCGGCCGCGGCTGACCCCCGATCCACCCCCGAACCACCACCGATCCACCCGAGAGAGAACCGGTCCCCGCGGGACCTAGGCTGAGGAGCATGGCAGGCGTGACACAGGAGTCAGTGAAGGCGACCTTCGAGTCGGTGGTCGAGTCGGTCCCCAAGGGGCTGTTCATCGGCGGGTCGTGGCGCGCCAGCAGCAGCGGCGCGACCATCGCCGTCGAGGACCCGGCCACGGGTGAGGTCATCGCCCACGTGGCCGACGCGACGGTCGAGGACGGCCGGGCCGCGCTCGATGCCGCCGTGGCCGCCCAGGCCGAGTGGGCGCGCACGGCCCCCCGTGACCGCGGGGAGATCCTCCGCGACGCCTACGAGCGCATCGTGGCCCGCACCGACGAGTTCGCGACGCTGATGACCCTCGAGATGGGCAAGACGCTCGCCGAGTCCCGGGGCGAGGTCGCCTACGGCGCCGAGTTCTTCCGCTGGTTCTCCGAGGAGGCCGTTCGCGTCTCCGGCCGGTGGTCTACCGCTCCCAACGGCGCGACGCGACTCATGACGATGAAGCAGCCCGTGGGCCCGACGCTCATGATCACGCCGTGGAACTTCCCGCTGGCGATGGGCACCCGCAAGATCGGCCCGGCCATCGCGGCGGGCTGCACGATGGTCGTCAAGCCCGCGAGCCAGACGCCGCTGACGATGCTGGCGCTCGCCGACCTCCTCAAGGAGTGCGGCGTGCCCGACGGGGTCCTCAACGTCGTCACGACGAGCCACACCGGCGACGTCATGGAGCCGCTCATCCGCGATCCCCGGCTGCGCAAGCTGACCTTCACCGGTTCGACGCCGGTGGGGCGCAAGCTCATCGAGCAGGCCGCGGAGGGCATCCTGCGCGTCTCGATGGAGCTCGGCGGCAACGCCCCGTTCCTCGTCTTCCCCGACGCCGACCTGGACAAGGCCGTCGACGGCGCGATGCTGGCCAAGATGCGCAACATCGGCGAGGCGTGCACGGCCGCCAACCGCTTCTACGTCCACGAGTCGCTCGCCGCCGAGTTCTCGTCGCGGCTGGCCGAGCGGATGGGTGCGCTGACCCTCGGGCACGGGACCGAGGACGGCGTCGACGTCGGCCCGCTCGTCGACGAGAACGCCCGCACCAAGGTCGGCGCGCTCGTGCAGGACGCCGTCGACAAGGGTGCCCGGGTGCTCACCGGCGGCAAGGCGCGCGAGGGGGCCGGCTGGTTCTACGAGCCCACGGTGCTCGCGGACGTCCCCACCGGCGCCGACCTCGCCCGTGAGGAGATCTTCGGCCCGGTCGCGCCGGTCACGTCGTTCTCCGACGACGACGAGGCCGTCCGGCTCGCCAACGACACCGAGTTCGGCCTCGTGGCCTACCTGTTCACGCGCGACCTCTCCCGGGCCATCCGCGTCAGCGAGGAGCTCGAGTACGGCATGGTCGGCGTCAACCAGGGCATCGTGTCCAACCCGGCCGCGCCGTTCGGCGGCGTCAAGCAGTCCGGGGTCGGCCGCGAGGGCGGTTTCGAGGGCATCGAGGAGTACCTCGAGACGAAGTACGTCGGCATCGCGCTCTGAGGCACGATCGACCAGACCACGACGCGTCGTGAAGCGACGGATGCCGGGGCACCCATGTGGTGCCCCGGCATCCTCGCGCGTCCTGCGTGAAAACGCGGTCACGGCAGGGGATCCCGTGGTGCAATCGTGCGCATGGTCACTCCCGCTGGACACCGTGATGCCGGTTCGCTGCGCCCGCTCGACGCGCTGCTCACCGAGACCGACGACGTGCTGCGCCGCGGTGGTGTGGCCGGTGCCCAGGTGTGGCCGACCGCGTTCCCCGTCCTCGACGCGACGCTGACGGGCGGGTTCCGCGCGGGCGAGCTCGTGCTCCTCGGAGGCCCGGCCGGCCACGGCAAGACGACCCTGGGCCTCCAGATGGCCCGGAACGCCGTCGCAGCAGGCGGGTCGGCGGTCGTGTTCTCCTACGAGCACGAGTCGTACACGCTCCTCGAGCGCCTCATCTCGATGGAGGCCATGGAGGCGAGCGGCGCCTACGCTGGCGACGTCGCCGGGGTCGTCGAGGTGCGGCGCGCGCTCGAGGTCGGCTCGGGCGGTGCGTCCCTCGCCTCGGTGCTGGCCGACCTCCCCGGCGGCACGGCCGCCCACGACGCCCTGAGCGGCTACGGCGACCGGCTCCAGATCCACGAGTCCTCAGGTGCGACAACGTCGCTCCAGGAGATCGCCGCAGTCATCGGCCGGGTCACCCAGACCACCGGTCAGGCGCCGTTCGTCCTCATCGACTACATCCAGAAGGTGCCCGTCGACGGCGAGGACGAGAACGCGCGCGTCACCGCCGTGGCCGAGGGCCTCAAGGACCTCGCCCTCGCGGCGCGGGTGCCGATCGTCACCATCTCGGCGGCCGACAAGGAGTCCCTCGCCAGCGGGCACCGCATGCGCACCCACGACCTGCGCGGGTCGTCGGCCCTCGCCTACGAGGCCGACGTCGTCCTCATCGTCAACGACAAGGTCGACGTCGTCTCGCGTGAGCACCTCGTCTACGACCTCGGCAACATCCAGCGGTTCCGCGGCTGGACGGTCGTCACCATCGAGAAGAACCGTCACGGCCGGGCCGGCGTCGAGCTCGAGTTCGCCAAGGACTTCGAGCACGGGCGGTTCGAGCCGGACGGCAAGGTGGTCACCGAGCGCCTCATCGACGAGCGCGTCTTCGTCTCCTGAGGGTGTGACGATGGGCTTCCTGCGCGGTCTTCTCGGAGGCGGCGGCCCCCAGGAGCCCGTCAGCGTCGTACCGCGGGACGTCAGCCACCGCGTCTTCGTGGAGGTGGGCCCCGACGCGGTCTGGCAGGCGCTCGTCGCCCCGGCGCCCGGCGCGGAGCACGGGGTCGACTGCGTCGGTGTCCTCCCGCTCCCGCGGGCCGAACCGGCCGGGCTGCCGGAGTTCGCCGGGGTGTGGCGTCGCGGTGACGGTCGCCTCTGGGCCGGCCTGTCGACCGTCGTCGACCTCGAGCCGGGCCGACGCGTCGTGGCGCGGTCGGCCGACGGCGCCGCACCCTTCGACCTGACCACCACCCTCGAGCCGCTCGACCACGGCACCGTCGTGACGCAGGTGCTCGGGGGTCTGGCGCCGGACGACCCGCTCGCCGGCTTCGCCCGCAGCTGGATCGCGCGCGGGCTGCTCGGGCTCAAGGCCGACGTCGAGGGACGCCCGCGCGATGTGCCCGATGCCGCGTCCGCCCCCGACGGGCCGGACGCGTCGCTGCACCGCGGGCTCTCTCCCGCGGTGGTGCCGGTGACGGTGTCGGCGTCGGTCGAGGTCGCCCTGGCACCGGACCTGCTCTGGAGCTTCCTCACCGACCCGGCGTCCGAGTCGCTGCTGCACCCGGACGTCGAGCGCGTCGTGCGCCTCGAGCTCACCGACGCGCCCGGCACCGAGCACGTGCTGGCCGTGCACCGGGGCCCCGACGGCCGTCGCGGCTCCAGCATGTCGGTGCTCGTGGAGTCGGGCGGCCCGATGCGCATGGTCGAGCGAGACCTCAGCGCCCCACGCGAGAGCGACGTCGAGACGGTCGTGGAGCCGGTGGGGAACTTGTGCAGGCTCGGCGAGACCGTGACGGCGTGGCTGCCGGCCACGCCCGGTACGACGCCCGACACGTCGGGCCTCACCGCGTTCCTCCGGTCCCGCCTGGAGACGGTGCGGACGCTTGCCGAGGCCGGCGTCGCGGCGCCTCGCGACCCGCGCAACGGCTTCCTGCCGCCGGGATCGCCGTCCGCAGCGGACACACCCGCAGCAGCGGGATCGGCGGCGCCGGGTGCGCCACGCGGGGGAGTGGACGCGTCGGCACGTGCGGACGCTCGGGGCGGCGCCACCACGGCGCCGAACGGGCGTCCCAGCGTGCCCTCGAGCGTCCTGCTGCCGCCGCCCCATGTCGTCGTGCCCGCACGGCCCTACCTGCCGAGCGACGTGTGGTGGGGCTGGGGCGACCTCGGGGTCGCGTCGCTCGACCTCGGGTGGTGGTGAGACCGCAAGGACGATCGGGTGCGGTGTCGGACCCGGCGCCTACGGTCGGGGGATGGACGACACCGATGCCGAGCTCGACGCCCTGCAGGACCTCCTCGACCGCTCCCACGCCCGCGCCACCGGCCACCTGCGCGGCATCATCACCGACGAGCGCACGCTGACCGCCCGCCAGCTGGCCGCGCTCCTCACCGGCATGAAGGTGCTGAGCGTCGCCACGGTCACCGCCGCCGGCGAGCCGCGCATCAGCGCCCTCGACGGGCACTTCCTCCACGGCACCTGGACCTTCGGCACGAGCGGCACCTCGGCGAAGGCTCGCCACCTCGAGCGACGTCCGGCCGTCAGCGTGGCGCACGTCGACGGCGAGGAGCTCGCCCTCTTCAGCCACGGCTACGCCGACCGCATCCCGGCCGGTCCAGAGCTCGACGCCGTCGACGCCCACTGGACCGCGCACTACGGCAGCAGCCCGTTCTCATGGGGTGACGACATCCGGCTCTACCGGATGCGGATGACGTGGGCGGTGGCGTACGCGTTCAAGCGCGACGAGCTGCTCCGGTCGCGAGGCATCCCGGCCTGACACCTGCTCGCCCACCCGCTCGGGCTCACCTCGACGCCCACCTGACGTTCACGCGGCCCCCGCCCGACGCCCATCGCGGCGAGCGCTCGGTGGTGCGGAACAATGCGGGGGTGACCGACGCCGCCACCGCCCGCCCCCGCCGGATCGTCCTGCTCGGATCGACCGGGTCGATCGGCACCCAGGCCATCGACATCGTGCGCCGCAACCCCGACCGGTTCGAGGTCGTGGGCCTGTCTGCCGGGTCCAACCTCGCCCTCGTGGCCGAGCAGTCTGTCGCGCTGCGCGTCCCGGTCGTCGCCGTCGCGGTCGCGAGCGCAGACGCCCTCGCCGCCGCGATCGCCGCGGCCGCCGACGCGTCGGGCGTCACCGGCTACGCGCCCGAGCTGCTCGTCGGCCCCGACGCGAGCACGAGTCTCGCGGCGCGTGAGGCCGACGTCGTCGTCAACGGCATCACCGGTGCCATCGGGCTCGAGCCGACCCTCGCCGCCCTCCGCGCCGGCACCACCCTCGCCCTGGCGAACAAGGAGTCGCTCATCATCGGCGGCCCCCTCGTCAAGGCGCTCGCCGCCCCCGGGCAGATCGTGCCCGTCGACAGCGAGCACTCGGCCATCGCCCAGTCGCTGCGCGGTGGTCGCGCCGAGGAGGTGCGGCGGCTCGTCGTCACGGCGAGCGGCGGCCCGTTCCGCGGACGCAGCCGGGCCGAGCTGGCCGACGTGACGCCCGAGCAGGCCCTCGCCCACCCGAACTTCGCGATGGGCCGGGTCATCACGACCAACTCGGCGACGCTCGTCAACAAGGGTCTCGAGGTGATCGAGGCCCACCTGCTCTTCGACATCCCGTTCGAGCGCATCGAGGTCGTCGTGCACCCACAGCAGATGATCCACTCGATGGTCGAGTTCGTCGACGGCTCGACGATCGCCCAGGCCGGGCCGCCGCGGATGCTCGTGCCGATCGCGCTCGGGATGAGCTGGCCCGAGCGGGTGCCCGACGTCGACGTGCCGTGCGACTGGACGAAGGCGCAGTCGTGGGAGTTCGAGCCGCTCGACGACGACGCGTTCCCCGCAGTGGCCCTCGCCCGACGCGTCGGGGAGGCCGGTGGCACGTGGCCGGCCGTCTACAACGCCGCCAACGAGGTGGCCGTCGACGCCTTCCACGACGGACGCATCGGCTTCGTCGACATCGTCGACACCGTGGCCCGCGTCGTCGACGCGTACGCGACCAAGCCGGCCTCACGCGTCGGTGAGCTGACGCTGGAGGACGTGCTCGCCGCCGACGCCTGGGCACGGGACGCCGCAGGCCGCCTCGTCGCAACCCCCTGACGCCCTGACCCCCTGACCCCCTGAGCCTGCGACTCGAGGTGATCAGCGACCGTATCGGGTCGCCGATCACCTCGAACCGATCGTCAGCGAGGGGTGAAGAGCGCGTCGGGCAGCACCGCGTCGACCTCGTGCAGGTCGACCGAGAACCCGTCGCGCACCCCGACGGCCCCCACCGGCTCGCACGACACGACGACGCCGGTCGCGCGGTCGAGGCCGACCAGCCACTCGGGGTACTCGTCGGCGGCGCGCACCGGTCCTTCGGCCGGGTCGGCGTACAGCCGCTCCGACTCGGCGCCCCAGAGCAGCGGGCAGCACGAGCAGCGCGGTTCGTAGCCGTCGACGCCGACGGCGAGGGCCCACCACGTCTCGCGCCCGGCCCGTGCGGTGGCCTGCAGGTCGCGCAGCCGGGTCCCGGCCGACAGCTCGACGGGGTCGAGCATGGCCACCCAGTCGTAGGAGCCCCACAGCGGGTCGTCGTAGTCGACGTCGAGCCGGCCGGGCCGCTCATCGACGAGCCCGTCCGCGCGCCGTCGCGGGGTGTGGTCCTGCGGCGGCGAGACGACCCACGGCGACGGCTCGGTACCGGCGGCGTGCAGGACCGCCTTGCCGTACGGCACACCCGTGACGACGTGCCGGGCTCCGTCGACCTCGACAGCCAGGCGCCCCGGCCTCGAGAGCCACGCCTCGACGGGCGAGCGGCCCGGTCGACGCAGCGTGAAGCGCAGCGTCGTGAAGAGCCACGGCGACGAGCGCGCCAGGGCCCGGAACGCGTCCTCCGTCGGTGCCTGCATCCACCGAGTGTGGCGGGTGAACGACGCGCACGTCCCCGGCATTTCCGCGGAGTCGCGGGAGGGGGCGGAACGATGGCCGCCGGATGTGACAATGGGTCATGCTCTTCGTGCTCGGGGTCCTCGTCGTCGTGGTGGGCGTGGCCCTGTCCATCGCCCTCCACGAGATCGGCCACCTCGTCCCGGCCAAGAAGTTCGGGGTCAAGGTGACCCAGTACATGGTCGGGTTCGGCCCGACGGTGTGGTCGCGCAAGCGGGGGGAGACCGAGTACGGCATCAAGGCCATCCCGCTCGGCGGCTACGTCCGGATGATCGGCATGCTGCCGCCGCGCCCGGGGGACAAGCCCGGCGAGCTGCGCACCCTCTCGACCGGCCGGTTCAGCCAGATGGTCGACCAGGCCCGGGCCGACTCGATGGAGGAGGTCAAGCCCGGCGACGAGGACCGCGTCTTCTACAAGCTGAACCCCGGCAAGAAGATCGTCATCATGCTCGGCGGGCCGGTCATGAACCTCCTCATCGCCTTCGTCCTCATCACCGGCGTCATCACGCTCTACGGCCTGCCGCAGGTGGCGGCCAAGGTCGGCCTCGTGGCGCAGTGCGTCCCCACTGCGGCCCCGACGGTGCAGAACCCACAGCCGAAGTGCACCCCGGGCGACCCGAAGGCGCCCTCGGCCGCGGCGGGTCTGCGGCAGGGCGACCGCGTCCTGTCCATCGACGGCAAGGCCGTCAGCTCGTGGGACCAGGTGTCGGCCACGATCCGCGACCATGCCGGCACCCCCATGGCGTGGGTGGTCCAGCGCGGCGACCAGAAGGTCGACGTCACCATCACACCGGCGAAGCTCGAGCGAGCCACGTACGGCCCCGACGACAAGCCCGTCCTGCGCGACGGCAAGCTCGTGCTCGCGCCGGTCGGCTACGCCGGCATCGTGCCGGGCCAGGACCTCGTCAAGACGCCCGTGCTCGAGGCCCCCGGCTACGTCTGGGCCCGTGTCCTCGACACCGCCGGCATCATCGTGCAGATCCCGCAGAAGATGGCCGGCGTCGTCCAGGCGGCCTTCGGCTCCGGCGAGCGCGACCCGAACGGTCCCATCTCGGTGGTCGGTGTCGGTCGCCTCGGCGGTGAGGTCGCGGCCGTCGACATCCCCGACTCCGAGGGCGGCAACTGGGTCAAGCTCGCCCAGCTCGTGCTCCTGATCGCCTCGCTCAACCTCGCCCTGTTCGTCTTCAACCTCATCCCGCTGCTCCCGCTCGACGGTGGCCACGTGGCGGGTGCGATCTGGGAAGCGGTCAAGAAGGGCGTCGCGCGCGTGCGCAACCGGCCCGACCCCGGCTACGTCGACGTCGCCAAGGGGCTGCCGATCGCCTACGGCATGAGCCTCGTGCTCATCACCATGTCGGTGTTGCTCATCTACGCCGACATCGTCAAGCCGATCAGCTTCTTCGGCTGAGCGCGGGCCTTCGGGGGAGCGCCCGGCGGGAACCTCGGGGCGCCGCGACATAATGGGCCGCATGAGCGTCTCCCTCGGCATGCCGTCCGCGCCCCCGCCGGTCCTCGCGCCCCGTCGCAAGACCCGCCAGATCCAGGTCGGCAAGGTCGGCGTCGGATCGGACTTCCCGATCTCCGTGCAGTCGATGACGACGACGCCGACCACCGACATCAACGCGACGCTCCAGCAGATCGCCGAGCTGACCGCTGCCGGCTGCGACATCGTGCGCGTCGCGTGCCCGAGCCAGGACGACGCCGACGCCCTGCCGGCGATCGCAAGGAAGAGCCAGATCCCGGTCATCGCCGACATCCACTTCCAGCCGAAGTACGTCTACGCGGCGATCGACGCCGGGTGCGCAGCGGTGCGCGTCAACCCGGGCAACATCCGCCAGTTCGACGACAAGGTCAAGGAGATCGCCAAGGCGGCCAAGGACGCCGGCGTCTCGATCCGCATCGGCGTCAACGCCGGCAGCCTCGACAAGCGGATCATGGACAAGTACGGCAAGGCGACGCCCGAGGCGCTCGTCGAGTCGGCGGTCTGGGAGGCGAGCCTCTTCGAGGAGCACGACTTCCACGACTTCAAGATCAGCGTCAAGCACAACGACCCCGTCGTCATGGTCCGCGCCTACGAGCTGCTCGCCGAGCGCGGCGACTGGCCGCTGCACCTCGGGGTCACCGAGGCCGGACCGGCCTTCCAGGGCACCATCAAGTCGGCCACCGCCTTCGGCGCCCTGCTCTCGCGCGGCATCGGCGACACGATCCGCGTCTCGCTCTCGGCCCCGCCGGTCGAGGAGGTCAAGGTCGGCAACCAGATCCTGCAGAGCCTCAACCTCAAGCCGCGCAAGCTCGAGATCGTCTCCTGCCCGTCGTGCGGCCGCGCCCAGGTCGACGTCTACACGCTCGCCGACCAGGTCACCGCCGGTCTCGAGGGCATGACCGTGCCGCTGCGCGTCGCCGTCATGGGCTGCGTCGTCAACGGGCCGGGGGAGGCCCGCGAGGCCGACCTGGGCGTCGCGAGCGGCAACGGCAAGGGCCAGATCTTCGTCAAGGGCGAGGTCGTCAAGACCGTCCCCGAGGCCCAGATCGTCGAGACGCTCATCGAGGAGGCCATGCGGATCGCCGAGGAGATGGGCGAGCCGATCGACGACGACGCCGCCGGCAGCCCCAGCGTCACCGTCGGCTGACCGTGCGCCCGCCCGTCCCGGCGACGGGCCGCTTCGCCGTCGTGCGCGCGCTCGCGGACGAGCTCGTCGCGCTGAACCCCGGGCGACGCGTCGCGGTCGCGGTGGACGGTGTCGACGGGGCAGGCAAGACGGTCCTCGCCGACCAGCTGGCCGAGGTCGTCGGAGCGCGCCGGGAGGTGCTGCGGGTCTCGGTCGACGGGTTCCACCGCCCACGCGCCGAACGCATCGCGCGGGGGCGCGGCCCGGACTCGTTCTACGAGGACTCCTACGACTACGCCGCGTTCCGACGCGCCGTGCTCGAGCCGTTCCGGGCCGGGCTGCCGGTCACGCCGGCCGTCAACGACGTCGAACGCGACGAGCCCGTCACGCCGGTGCCCGTGCCGGTCGGCGTCGACACCCTGCTGCTGGTCGACGGGATCTTCCTGCAGCGACCGAGCCTCGTCGACGCGTGGGACGCCGTCGTGTTCGTCGACGTCCCCTTCGCGGTGTCGGTGCCGCGCGGCCACGCCCGGTTCGGCGAGGGCCACGACCCGGACCCGGAGGCGGAGGCCAACCGCCGCTACGTCGGCGGTCAGCGGCTCTACCTCGCCGAGGCCGACCCGCGCGGCCACGCGACGTGGGTGTTCGACAACACCGACCTCGACGCGCCGGTGCTGCACCGCCGCCACCACTGAGCTCGGGTGGGTGAGGGTGCCCGCATGGCGCGGTTCGTCGTCGCTGGGCGTCGGGCGACGACGGCGGGGCATGACAACGCCGAGGTCACGATGGGGTCGCCGCTGCGAGCCGCAGGTGACAAGCGGCCGTCGTACCGTCACTCTTGGGAGGTGCTCCGCCAACGCCTCCCTGTGCGGTCGCTGTCGACCGCTGACCGCGACACGGCCCTCGCGCTGTGCGCTCGCGACCGGGTGGCCAACGTCTTCGTCGCCGCGCGCATCCTCGAGGGCAGCATCTCGACCTCCCCGGGCTCGCTCATCGGGCACGTCGAGGCCGGCGACCTCACCGGTCTGGCGTGGGTCAGCGCCAACGTCGTCCCGGTCGAGCTCGACGACGCCGGTGTCACCGCGGTTGCGACGCGGATCCTGCGGATGCGGCGCCAGTGCGCGTCGATCTTCGGGCCCAGCGAGCAGGTCGTCGGGCTCTGGGACCGGCTCGGCCCCTCGTGGGGGCCCGTCCGCGCCGTCCGCACGCACCAGCCCCTCCTGGCCACCTCGACCCCGCCGTCGAGCCTGGGCATCGACCTCGACGACCGCGTGCGCCCGGCGACCCTCGACGAGGTCGACCTCGTGCTGCCGGCCGCGGCGCACATGTTCACCGAGGAGATCGGCTACCCGCCGTTCCACGGCTCCGACCGCGGCTACCGCGCCAGCATCGCGGCCCTGGTCCGGCAGGGCCACACCTACGTGCGGATCGAGGACGGCGAGGTCGTCTTCAAGGCCGACATCGGCTCGCTGGCGCTCGGGTGCGCGCAGGTGCAAGGCGTGTGGCTGCACCCGAGGCTGCGTGGACAGGGCCTGGCGGTGCCGGCGATGGCCGCGGTGGTCGAGCAGGTGCTCGCCGGCCCCGCCGACGAGGTGTCGCTCTACGTCAACGACTTCAACGTCGCGGCGCGCGCCACCTACGACCGGTGCGGGTTCCACGAGGTCGGCGCGTTCACCACCGTCCTGCTCTGACCGGCACCCGCTCCGACGCCTAGGCTGCGTCCATGACGAAGCGCCCGAACCCTCCGGCCCGGCTCGCCGGCGACGGCCTCGCCCTCGCCGGTCTGTTCCTCACGTCGGGGGTCATGCACTTCGTGCGCCCGGAGCCGTTCGAGCGCATCGTGCCCAAGGCGCTGCCGAACCGACGGGCCCTCGTCCTCGTGTCGGGTGCTGCCGAGATCGCTTGTGCCGTAGGGCTTCTCGTGCCATCGACCCGTCGGGTGGCCGGGCTGGCATCGGCCGCGCTGCTCGTCGGGGTCTTCCCGGCGAATGTCACGATGACAGCCCAGGCAAAGCGTCGCCTCGACCGGTCGCCGGAGGACCGAGCACGGCAGGGCTTCCTCGCCGCGACGGTTGCGCGGCTGCCGCTCCAGTGGCCGATGATCCGGGCGGGGCTGCGCGCCGCCGGCGTCGTGCGCTGAGCCTGGATCTCGCGCGGCCGCCCGTCGGGCCGGTGTGGTTTTCGTGCCAGTCGAATGGTCCGAATCGCCCCATTGGACATATCCCTGATCGTCCACTTTTGTCCCATTCCATGAAAAGGGACATAAGGGACTGATCGCCCAGTTTTCTTGCACTTCAGTCGAATTCGCGACGAAGAGCGGAACCGCTGTGGTTCCTTTCTCTCTCAGACGCCCCGTCCGACATGGGCTGGAAGGCGTCTTCGTCTGAATCCACTGACCTCACTGGGGGGAATTCGTCATGCGCACGACCAAGATGAAGAAGAAGACCGCTGTCATCCTGACCGCGGGTGCCCTGACCGTGGCGGCTGCCGGCGGCGCCGTCGCCTACTGGACCACCACCGGTTCCGGCACCGGCTCGGCCACCAACGCCACGTCGAACGGGACCGTCGTCCTGCACGCCAGCTTCGCCGACGGGATCGCCCCCGGCAACACGCGGACGGTCACGTACACCGCCGACAACGCCGGCACCTCGAGCCTGTTCGTCAACACGATCCACGCGGTCGTCTCCACCGACAAGCAGGGCTGCGACGCGGCCGACTTCAGCATCCCGGACGTCGCCTCGGGCACGCGCGTGGGCGCCGGGCTGACCGGTGTCGCCGCCGGTAGCGGCACGCTCACGTTCGCCGACACGGCGGTGAGCCAGGACGCCTGCAAGGGCGCGAAGATCACGCTCACGCTCACGAGCGACTGACCCGGTCCGGTGTGGACCGGGCGGCCCGATGGCGTCCGGTCCACCTCGGTCCACCACACACGAATCGAATCACCCGGCAGCACAGGCAGACTCACTCAGGGGACAGGGCAGATGACGGTGAACCCGGCGGTACGACGTGGCGGCCTCACGGCCGCGCTCGTCGCGGCGATGGTGCTCGTCGCGGGCGTCGTCTACGCCGTGGCGGCAAAGCCCGGCATCTCGGTGCAGGTCTCGCCCGCGAGCCAGTCGGTCACGAGGGGCGGCGCGACCACCTACACCCTGACCCTGGGCAGCATCAACGGCTTCGCCGGTACCGCGACGCTCAGCGCGTCGGGCCTGCCGTCCGGTGCGACAGCGACCTTCTCCCCGGCCACGGCGGCCCTCACCGCGTCGGGTGCGGGAGCGACGGCCACCGCCAGTGTCACCGTCACGACGACGTCGTCGACGGCGGTCGGCTCCTCGAGCCTGACCTTCACCGCGACGAGCGGCAAGACGAGTGGTGACGTCACGGCGGGCCTCACCGTCAACTACCAGCTCTCCGGGTCTCTGACGATGAGCGCGACGCCGGCCGCCACGACCCTCGCTGCCGGCTCGAGCGCCGTGTACTCGATGCAGCTGTCGCGGACCGCGATGCGGGGCCCCGTCTCATTCAGCGTCTCCGGGGGACTGCCGTCCGGCGCCACCTGGGGCTACACGCCGAACCCGACCACCGGGTCGACGGCCACGCTCCAGGTCGACGTGCCGGCCACCGCGTCCGACGGCACCTACACGCTCTACCTCGTCGCGTCCGGCAGCGACGACGCGGGGACGACCCGCTACGCCTACGCGAGCGTGCAGCTCACGGTCACGACCAGCGGCAAGGCCTTCACGATCACGGGCTCGTCGCAGACGCCCTTGGCGCCCGGCGTCTCCGCGCCGCTGGCTCTCGCGCTGACCAACCCGAACAAGAAGCCGCTCGCGGTCACCAACCTCACCGTCACGGTCACCTCGGTCACGCGGACCCCGTCGGCCGTCGCCGCCGGTCTCGCCTGCTCGACCGCCGACTACCAGGTGCGGCAGTACGGCGGGCCGTACCCGCTCACGGTCGCGGGCAGCTCCACCACGACGCTGGCTCAGCTCGGCGTCGCCCAGAGCTACTGGCCCGCGCTGACCCTGCTCGACCGCCCCGTCAACCAGGACGGCTGCAAGGGCGCGAGCGTGACCCTGGCCTACGCCGGCAGCGGACAGGGGAACTGACATGGCTCGCTTCCGAGGGATCTCGATGGGCCGCCGCCTCCTGTTCGCTGGTGCGCTGGCGCTCGGCCTGACGGCGGTCGGCACGTCCGCCTGGGCGTACTGGATCGCCGCAGGTGCCGGTAGCGGCCAGGCGAAGGCTGCGACGATGAGCGCACCGACGAACGTCGCCGCGACCGCGAACGCAGGCTCCGTCTCCCTGACGTGGACTGCCGCGTCGCTCTCGACGGGCGCGCCGGTCACGGGCTACTACGCGATGCGCTCCGACGGCAGGGCCACGACGTGCGGCACGCCCGCGGCGCCCGTCACGACGACCCGCTGCGCCGACACCGGGGTCGCCGATGGCACCTACTCATACACGGTCACCGCCGTGTACCGCACCTGGACCTCGACGAGCACGAGCAGCAACAGCGTGCTCGTCGATACCGTCGCGCCATCCGTCTCCGCCGTCGTGTCGCCCACGCCGAACGGCGCCGGCTTCAACACGACGACACCGGTGACGGTCACCATCACGGCGACCGACAACGCCGGCGGGTCCGGCGTCGCGTCGGTCACGTGGTGGGTTGGGACGGGCACCGCCACGACAGTGACCGGTTCGTCGACCACCGTCAGCCTGAGCAGCCAGGGCACGAATGTCGTGTCGTTCTATGCGACCGATCGGGCCGGTAACAAGAGCACGACCCAGACGAGCACCGTCAAGATCGACACCATCGCGCCCAGCGTGACCGTCGACTCGGTGACGAGCGCGATCACAGCCGCGAACATGGCGAACACGTCCGCATCCGGAGCCGTCGAAGCCGGCGCGAAGGTGACCGTCGTGGCCACCGACGGCACGCGCTCGACGACGCCGGTCTCGGCCACGGTTACCGGCACCACCTGGACGGCGTCAGGTATCGACGTATCCGCTCTGCGCGACGGAAGCATCACGTATTCGGCGACGGCGACCGATGCTGCCGGCAACAACAGCGCGCCGGTCTCGAAGAGCACGACGAAGTCGACGATCCGCTTCGTCCTCACGACACCTGCGTCGGCGGTGGCCGGCACCGCGTTCACCGCCACGCTCACGGCCACATCGTCCGACGGGACCACGGCCACGAGCTACTCCGGCACGAAGACCGTCACGTTCACCGGTCCGAACACTTCCCTCGACAAGCCGACGACCAGCGACACGCTGACTCCGCTCTACCCGGGATCGGTGACGTTCGCCAACGGAGTGGGCACAGCGTCGATCACGCTGAAGAAGGCAGAGAACGTGATCCTTACCGCGACGGAGGGCAGCGGCCCGCAGGTTATCGGCAGCAGCTCGATCACCGCGTCGGCCGGCCCGGCAACGCACCTCGCCTGGTCCACCAGCGCGAGCACGGGCATCGGCACTCCGGGCTGCTTGTTCGCCTGCACGGTGACCGGTTTCGGCAACAACAACACGCTGTCGATCAAGGTCAGCGTCACCGACAACTGGGGCAACACCGTGAACAACTACACGGGGAACGCCACCGTCACGCTTTCCTTCGTCAAGGACACAACCGGCGGCTCCCTGAGCCCGCTGACGCTCACTCTCCCAAACTCCGGTCCTGCCCAGACGACGAGCGGTTCGGCGTACAAGGGCGGAACAGGGCAGAGCTGGACGGATCGCATCACGGCCATGTCAGGGAGCCTCGCGTCCGCGACGGCCTCGTTGTCGAAGTAGCCGGCGGGCAGAGGGTGGGCGCCTGCGAGGGTGCCCACCCCGGCCAGGAGGGCGCCGGTCATCGGGCGCGTCAGGCTGCTCCGAACGCGATGGTGATGGCGTCGCCGACGCGTCGGTAGCCCATGGCCTGGTAGATCGCGTTCGACGTCGGGTTGGCGAGGTCGGTGAAGAGCATGCACGCCTCGCCGGCGTCGAGCCGCTCGTTGGACAGGGCCGCGACGACGCCGCTGGCGTAGCCGTGACCGCGCAGCTCGGGCGGCGTCCATACACCGGACACGCGCGTCAGGCCGCCGCTCGCGGGCGAGGCGTAGGCCATCGACACCGGAGCGCCGCCGTCGACCCACAGGCCGACGCGGCCGTCGGCGACCTGAGCGTCGAGCCCCGGGGCGGCTCGCTGCCCGGGACCCTCGATGGCGTCGACGAAGTCCTGGTGCCACGCGTCGACGACCGGCAGGTCCTCCGCCGTGGCGCGACGGAACGCGCCCGGCACGTCGAACGGCACGACGGCCCGTCTGGGCAGCGCGAACCGGCCGACCTCCATCGTCGTCCGGGCCGAGCACCGCGTGTGCCGCACCCACTCGTCGGCGAACGCCTCGGCCGGACCCCGCAGCCCGCCGACACCCGGCAGCTCGTCCCCCTGACCGGCGAGCGCGACTGCCAGCGCCCGGGCGTCGTCCGACGTGGCGAACGCGACGTGGAGCGGAAACGGAGGGGTGTGCATGAAGGCCGCGACGACGTCGGTGCCGTCGTGCCCCGCCCACCACCGGGCGCCGGGGTAGCGCGTCGGGTCGTGCAGGATGCCTGCGGTCACGCTCGCGACCACGCTGAGGGCCTGCGGCTCACGCTCGACGAGCCCGGCGAACCACGAGCGGGCCTCGGTCGGGTCGGAGGTCACGTGCAGCGTCAACGGAGCGGGCATGCGTCCAATCTCGCAGACGCGCAAGGGCGGCCGCGCCCGGTTTATCGTCGCGGCGGCACGGCTCACGAGCGCCGCAGCACTTCGGCGCGGACGAGCGCCGACGAGCGCGACCGGCGTCGCTGAGCATGACTGGCGCTCCTGAGCATGACTGGCGTCGCTGAGCCGGGCCTCCGTAACGGTCGCGCCTCAGACGTGGGCCAGCACCTCCGCGTGGGTCATCGCGAACCAGGCGTCGGGGTGGCGCGACCACGCGAGCCAGGCCTCCCGCATCGACTCGAGGTCCGCCTGCGTCGCGAGCCCACGGTCGAGCGCCTGCACGGCGAACGTCGAGTCGACGACGCGTCGCGCCCAGACCCCGCCCCACCACGCGCACTGGGCCGGCGTCGCGTAGGTCCACAGCGAGGCCGTAGGCGTCAGCCGCGTGAGGCCCGCGGCGTGCGCCCACGCGAGCAGGTGGCGTCCGGCGTCGGGCTCGGCGTGGTTGAGGCGGGCCAGCGCCCGGTAGGTGTCGAGCCAGCGCGTCATGCCCTCGGATGCCGGATGCCACACCATCGACGCGTAGTCGACGTCCCGCACGGCCACGACTCCGCCCGGGCGTGTCACGCGGGCCATCTCACGCATGGCGCCCACCGGGTCGGCGAGGTGCTGGAGCACCTGGTGGGCGTGCGTCACGTCGAAGGTCCCAGCGGCGTGGGGGAGCGCGGCGACGTCGGCGATCTCGAATCGCGTGCGCTCGTCGCCCCGGGCCGCCGCGTGCTGGCGGGCCTGCACCAGCGGGCCCTCGACGTTCTCGACGCCGACGACCACCCCCGGCGCGACGGCCTCGGCGAGGTCCAGGGTGATGGTGCCCGGACCGCACCCGACGTCGAGCACCGAGAGGCCCCGACGCAGGTGCGGGAGCAGGTAGGCGGCCGAGTCGGCGGCGGTCCGCGCGCCGTGCGAGGCGAGGACGCTCGAGTGGTGCCCGTGAAGGTAGACGTCGGCCATGTCGGGACGCTACGCCGTGCCTCGGGACGGGCGCCCCGGCGTCTCACCCATCCGGCGTCCCACCGGCCGGCCGAAACGGGGTCGGAGACCGGGACGCCCGCCAGATATCCTTCCGGGGTTCACTCGCGCTCACCCGAGCGACGCACCCGAAGGAGTCCCGGTGGCCCTGCACATGTCGTCCCTGTTCCTGCGAACCCTTCGCGAGGACCCGGCGGACGCAGAGGTCCCGAGCCACAAGCTGCTCGTCCGCGCCGGCTACGTGCGCCGCGTCAGCCCCGGTGTCTACACGTGGCTGCCCCTCGGCCTCCGGGTGCTGCGCAACGTGGAGCGCATCGTCCGCGAGGAGATGGACGCCATCGGCGCGCAGGAGCTGCTCTTCCCGGCGCTGCTGCCCCGCGAGCCCTTCGAGGCCACCGGGCGCTGGACCGAGTACGGCGACAACATCTTCCGGCTCCAGGACCGCAAGGGGGCCGACCACCTGCTCGGCCCGACGCACGAGGAGATGTTCACCCTCACGGTCAAGGACCTCTTCAGCTCCTACAAGGACCTGCCGCTCTCGATCTACCAGATCCAGACGAAGTACCGCGACGAGGCGCGGCCGCGTGCCGGTGTGCTCCGCGGCCGCGAGTTCGTCATGAAGGACTCCTACTCCTTCGACGTCGACGTGGCCGGGCTCGACAAGAGCTACCAGCTGCACCGCGAGGCCTACATCCGGATCTTCGACCGGCTCGGCTTCCACTACGTCATCGTCGAGGCGATGGCCGGCGCGATGGGCGGCAGCAAGAGCGAGGAGTTCCTCGCCACGGCCGAGGTCGGCGAGGACACCTACGTCCACTGCACGAGCTGCGGCTATGCCGCCAACGTCGAGGCCGTCCGGGTACCCGCGCCCGACCCCGTCGGCTGGGACGGCGTCCCGGCCGCGCACGCCGAGGACACCCCCGACACCCCGACCATCGAGACGCTCGTGGCACACCTCAACGAGCGCTTCCCCCGCGAGGACCGCGCGTGGGTGGCCGGCGACACGCTCAAGAACGTCGTCGTCATGCTCGTGCACCCCGACGGCACCCGCGAGCCGCTCGCCATCGGCCTGCCCGGCGACCGCGAGGTCGACGAGAAGCGCCTCGGCGCGCAGGTCGAGCCGGCCGAGGTCGAGGCGTTCACGGAGGCCGACTTCGCCGCCAACCCGGCCCTCGTCAAGGGCTACATCGGCCCCCGCGCGCTCGGCACCGAGGGCATCACCGGCATCCGCTACCTGCTCGACCCGCGCATCGCCGACGGCACCCGCTGGGTCACCGGCGCCAACGTCGCGGGGCAGCACGTCATCGACCTCGTCGCCGGGCGCGACTTCACCGCCGACGGCACCATCGAGGCCGCCGAGGTGCGGTTCGGCGACCCCTGCCCCCACTGCGACCACGTCCTCGAGGGGGCGCGCGGCATCGAGATGGGTCACGTCTTCCAGCTCGGCACGAAGTACGCCGAGGCGCTCGACCTCAAGGTCCTCGACCAGAACGGCAAGCTCGTCACGGTCGTCATGGGCTCCTACGGTGTCGGGGTCTCGCGGGCCGTCGCCTGCGTCGTCGAAGGCAACCACGACGACGCCGGCATCATCTGGCCGCGCGAGCTCTCGCCGGTCGACGTGCACATCGTCGTGGCCGGCAAGGACGACGCGATGTTCGTCAAGGCCGAGGAGATCGCGCGCGAGCTCGAGACGCAGGGCCTGTCGGTGCTCGTCGACGACCGCAAGGGCGTCAGCCCCGGCGTGAAGTTCAAGGACTCCGAGCTCGTCGGCGTGCCGACGATCGTCGTCGTCGGGCGCGGCCTGGCCGACGGTGTCGTCGAGGTCAAGGACCGACGCTCGGGCGAGCGCCGTGAGGTGGCCGTCGACGAGGTCGTCCCGGTCGTCACCGCCGAGGTCACCGCCGAGGTCGAGCGCTCGTGACGACGGGCGCCGTTCCGGGCCGCCCCGCCGGGGGTGTGCGCCCCGTCCGGCCGGTGCGGGCCGTCATCTTCGACTGGGGCGGCACCATCACGCCCTGGCACACGGTCGACATGCGCGCCCAGTGGACGACGTTCGTCGACGCCGTCGGCCTGCTCGCCTGCTCCCGCGACGACCTCGCGTCGGCCCTGTACGCCGCCGAGGATCGCGCGTGGCAGCGCGGCCGGGCCGAGGGCGCGAGCGCACGGCTCCACGAGATCCTCGCCGAGTGCGGCCTCGAGCCCGGCCACGCCACGACCGAGGCCGGCCTCACCGCCTACCGCGACTTCTGGGAGCCGCACACGCTGACGCACCCGGACATCACGCCCTTGTGGGAAGCCTTGCGCGCCAACGACATTCGCATTGGCGTCCTGTCGAACACGATCTGGGACCGCGACTACCACCGCGGCATCTTCGAGCGCGACGAGGTCCTGCACCTCATCGACGCCGACGTGTACTCGAGCGAGACCCCGTGGGTCAAGCCGCAGACGGAGATCTTCGTGCACGCCGCCGAGGTCCTCGGCGTCGACCCGGGGGAGTGCGCCTACGTCGGGGACCGGTCCTACGAGGACGTCCACGGTCCTCAGCAGGCCGGTATGCGGGCGATCTGGATCCCGCACTCGCAGATCCCCGTCGACCAGCAGGTCTCCCACGAGGCCACGCCCGACGCCGTGGCCCACGAGCTGCTCGAGATCGCCACCATCGTGGCCGCCTGGAACGAGGATGCCGACGGCGTGACCGCGCCGTGAGCGACCCGACCCTGACGACGCTGGCCCTGCTCGGCGTCGCCGCCTTCGCCGCGGGCTGGATCGACGCCGTCGTGGGCGGCGGGGGGCTCGTCCAGCTGCCGGCGCTGCTCGTCCTGCTCCCCGGGGCGAGCCCCGCCCAGCTGCTCGCGACGAACAAGTTCGGCTCGATCTTCGGCACGGCGACGAGCTCGGTGACCTACTACCGGCGCGTCCGGCCGGACCTGCGCACCGCGCTGCCGATGGCGGGGGTCGCCTTCGTCGGCTCGATCCTCGGCGCCGTCATCGGCCTGCACATCCCGAAGGCGGCGTTCAACCCGATCATCCTCGTGCTGCTCGTCGCCGTGGGCGCGTACACGCTCCTCAAGCCGGACCTCGGCCGGGAGTCCCTGCGTCGGTTCCACGGGGCCAAACACGTCGTGCTCGCGATGCTCACCGGCTTCGTCATCGGCGTCTACGACGGCGCGCTCGGGCCCGGCACGGGGTCCTTCCTCGTCTTCGCGCTCGTCGGGCTGCTCGGGTACGCCTTCCTCGAGGCGAGCGCCAAGGCGAAGATCACCAACTTCGCGACGAACCTCGGCGCCCTCGCGGTCTTCGCCCCGATGGGGCTGGTCATCCTCAAGGTCGGCGTCGTCATCGCCGGGGCCAACCTCCTCGGCGGGTACGTCGGAGCGCGGACGGCCGTGGCTCGGGGCAGCGGCTTCGTGCGCGCCGTCTTCGTCGTCATCGTCACGGCGTTCATCGTCAAGATCGGCGGGAGCCTCCTCGGCATCTGGCCCTGACCCCCCAACACGTCCCGCGTCATCGGTGCGCACCCACTCGTCCCGGGACTGCCCCGTCCCCCTCTTCATCGAGTGAGCGCTGCGCCCCATCCGTCCCACTGGTCACCCGAGGACGTGCGGGCGAAAGTGACGCGTGTGGCTGGGTGCTCACTCGACCATGAGGGTGGCGTTGTCCTTCCCGATCGAGTGAGCGCTTCGTCCCACGCGTCACACGGCCCACGTCGTGGACCCCACCGGGGCTGTGACGCGTGAGGCTGGGTGCTCACTCGACGAAGGACTGGTGGAGGCCGAACCCCACGATGTGAGCGGGTGCGCCGAGGTGGCGCGGGTCGCACCGACGGGTGCCCGATTCGTGCTCATACTCGCGTCCTGTGTGTCCCACAGGAGAATCACAGCGTGGCTCGTGAATGTTCAACCATGAGCGCAGTCGTCACCTCCGAGGGCACTCCCTTGAGTCCTGTCGCCCCGGACGCCGGGGTCGCCGGGCACCGCCCCTTCCGCGTCACCCGAGGGCGGACCCCGTTGTGGTGGCGTGACGCGTCGGGCGCCGTGGCGTGGGCCCTGGTCCTCTTCGTCGTGGCCCTGTGGGTCGCCGGCGGCGGGCTCACCGCGTTCGGTACCGTCGGCGACGCGCTGACGAACGTCGGGCGCCTCTTCGGGCTCGTGGCGTCGGTGCTCATCCTGCTGCAGGTGCTCCTCATGGCGCGTATCCCGATCGTCGAGCAGGCCTGGGGCCAGGACGAGCTCGCGCGGGTACACCGACTCGTCGGCTTCACCTCGTTCAACCTCATGCTGGCCCACATCGTCCTGACGATCCTCGGCTACGACCAGGGCACCAACGTCGGGGTGATCGGCACGTTCCTCGACGAGGTGCTCCATTCGCCGGGCATGCTGCTGGCCCTGGCCGGGGCGATCGCGCTCGTCATGGTCGTCGTCACCTCGCTCCGGGCGGCCCGCCGCCGGTTGCGGTACGAGTCGTGGCACCTGCTGCACCTCTACGCTTACCTCGGCGCCGGCCTCGCCCTGCCGCACCAGCTGTGGACCGGGCAGGACTTCCGGTCCAACACCGTCGCGACGGTCTTCTGGTGGGGCCTCTACGGAGTCTCGCTCGCTGCCGTCCTCGTCTACCGCGTCGGCCTGCCGGTGTTCCGCTCGCAGCGGCACCGGATCGTCGTCACCGACGTCGTCACCGTGTCACCGACCGTCACGTCGGTCACCGTGGCCGGGCGGAACCTGCACCGGCTGCCCGTCAGAGCCGGCCAGTTCTTCCAGTGGCGCTTCCTCGACGGCCCGGGCTGGACCCGTGCCAACCCCTACAGCCTCTCGGCGGCGCCCGACGGCCGCACCCTGCGGATCACCGCTGCCGCGGTCGGTGACGGCAGCAACCGCCTGGCAGCCCTGCGACCCGGAACCAAGGTGCTGGTCGAGGGGCCCTACGGCCGCCTGCACACTGGGGTCGCCACCCGCGACAAGGCCGTGCTCATCGGCGCCGGCATCGGCATCACCCCGCTGCGCGCCCTCCTCGAGGACCTGCCGGCCGGGCCTGACGCCACCGTCGTCATCTACCGGGTGAGCCGTGAGTCCGACATCGTCCTGGCCGACGAGCTGCTCGACCTCGCCCGCGCCAAGGGCGCCCGGGTCGTCGCCGTCATCGGGCCGCGCGCGACGAGCCGCGACAGCTGGCTGCCCCAGGACGCCGCCCACCTGTCCGACGCCGAGGCACTCCTGCGCATCGTCCCCGACGTCGCCTACCGCGACGTCTACGTCTGCGGCACCCCCGCGTGGATGGACCTCGTCATCGACGCGGCCCACTCCGCCGGCGTCGCCCCCGACGCCGTCCACCACGAACGTTTCAGCTACTGACCCGCGCGGCCGGCAGCCCTCCGCACCAGACGACCCGCACGAACCCGCTCGAGCACACGAAACGAGACCCACACCATGCGACGCATCGTCATCTGGGCCATGAGCACGCTGACCGTGCTCGTCCTGCTCTTCAGCTACGGCACCTCCCGGTCCTCGACCGCAGCAGTGGCGACCGCGGAGATGCGCCAGGCCACCGCGAGCACGAAGCAGCAGACGACGACCTCGGGTGGCGCGTCGGGGGGTTCCGACGGGTCGAGCTCCGGCCAGTCGAGCTCGACGGGCTCCACCGACGCATCCGGGTCGTCGGGGTCTTCGGGCTCGTCGGGCTCGTCCGGGTCGTCCGGGTCGTCCGGGTCGTCGTCAGGCTCTGGCTCGGGCGGATCGGTGTCGAGCGCCGCGAAGACCTACGACGGCGACCCCTTCGGCACGCGCTACGGCGACGTGCAGGTCCAGATCACCGTGCAGAGCGGCAAGATCACCGACGTCAACGTGCTCCAGGTGCCGTACAACGACCGCCACGACCAGATGATCAACTCGCAGGCAGTGCCGATCTACAACAGCGAGGCCGTGCAGGCCCAGTCGGCGAACATCGACGTCGTCTCCGGCGCGACCGTGACCTGGGAGGGCTACACGCAGTCGCTCCAGTCAGCCATCGACAAGGCGAACATCTGACCGCCGTGCGGCGGCCGGACACCGACTCGAGGAGGACGATGTGAACGTGGATGCCAAGCCCCGGGCGACGCCGGCTCGCCGTGCCTGGGTCGAGCAGGTCATGGGGATGCCGGTGAGCATCCACCTGCGCGGCCAGGGCGTCGAAGGCCCTGCGGCCGAGACCGCTGTGGCCGCGGCCTATGCGCTGCTGCGCGAGATGGACGCGACGTTCTCGACCTACCGCGACGACTCCGACCTCATGCGCCTGCGCCGCGAGGAGATCGAGCTGTCCGAGGCGAGCCCGCGCGTCGCGGAGGCGCTCGCGATCGGCGAGGAGGCCGAGCGCGTCACCGGTGGCGCCTTCACGACGCTGCTGCCCACGCCCGACGGCGACCTCGCGTTCGACCCCACCGGCCTCGTCAAGGGGTGGGCCGTCGACCTCGCGGCCGAGCACCTCGCCGGACTGCCCGGCGCGTCCTACTGCGTCAACGCCGGCGGGGACCTGCTCATCGGCGCGCACCCCGATCTGCCCCTCGAGGGCCCGGACGCGATCACCTGGCGGGTCGGCATCGAGGACCCGCTCGACCGCACCCGGATCGCGAGCACCGTCAGCCTGACGCACGGTGCCGTCGCGACCTCGGGCACGGCCGCGCGTGGCGCGCACCTCTACGACCCGGCAACCGGTCAGCACGTCGGACGCCAGGGATCGGTGACCGTCGTCGGCCCGCGCCTCGTGTGGGCCGACATCTGGGCCACGGCGCTGTTCGTCGGGGGAGCGGCGGCCCGTGAGCGCTTCGCGTCGACGGCCCGCGACTACCTGTCGACCGAGCTGTGACCGGGGCGACTGGGCCGAGCCGGGCGGCCTCACCATCCTGTCCGGTTCGTCGCATTCGCCCTGCTTCGTAACTGAATCATCCTGTGCCGCAAGGCCGCTCGTCCGATTTGCCGGATGGGCGGCCTTGCGGCTTTCTTGCGCAAAGCCTGCATTCAATAGCACGCCGTCTTGTGGTTGCCCCGACACAGTGGTCAGTGCCAGACCACAACGAGACGAAGCCGGCGGGCCGACCACGGCCCACTGACCACGGCGCACCAGGCCGGGTGGGGACCTCGCCCGGTGCGCCGCGGCCCCGTCGTCGGGGAGGGACGACGGAGCCACCACCCGGGTGGCCGGGTCGGGTGGGGACCCGACCCGGCCACCCCGCAGCCGGAGCCCCCGGGGGCCGGGGACCGGCCAGCGGCACCAGCACCAACGCGAACAGACAGGAGGACCGCCGTGAGCAGTGTGACCAGCCTGGCCCGCATCCCGCGGCCGCTGCGCGGGTTCGGCACCGGCCGACCGTTCGCAACCGCCGGTCCCCTGCGGCCGACGTCCTCGGGGGGAGGAACGGGCGTCCGGGCTGACCGGTCCCGAGTGGACCGCGCCACGCGGACGACCCTTCGTCGAGCGGTTCGACCGCTGTGGGGGCTCACCATGACGACGCTCGTGCTCTCCGCTGCGGCGGCCTTCGCGTTCCTCGCGGTCGGGCCGCACGTCTTCGGGTACCGCACGACGACGATGACGACCGCGAGCATGGCACCGGGCATCGATGCGGGCGACATCGTCGTCAGCGTCCCGATCGGGGCGGCCGGCGTGCGCGTCGGTGACGTCATCACCTACGAGAGCCCGGTCGGGGACCAGGGCACCATGACCCGCCGCGTCGTCTCGGTCGGCCACGACGCTGCCGGAAGGGTCGGCGTCGTCACCCGGAGCGACACCGGCGCGGCGGTCGACCCGTGGGTCGTGACGTTCCCGGGCGACACCGCCTGGCGCACGACGCACGTCGTGCACCACCTCGGCGACGTGATGCGCGTCGTGCGCGCCGCGGCGCCGCAGTCCTGGGTGCTGTGGGGCGCCCTCGGCCTCGCGGCCCTGGCCGGCCTGAGCGGCCTCCGGACCGCCGGTCCCACCAGGAAGGAGCGCACCGATGTGTGAGACGCCGCTGCACGTGGCAGCCGACCTCGAGCCGGTCTTCGAGCCCGGCATCCTGTTCACCCTCGGCGAGGAGCTGGAGAGCCAGCAGGTGGCCACCTCGGTCGCCCGCACCTACCTGCGCCTGCTCGCCGAGCGCGTCGGACGCGTCGAGGCGGCGCTGACGACCGGTGACCTCGACGGGGCCCTCGAGGTCCTGCTCAGCCTGCGGGTCACGTCGGGAACGGTGGGCGCCCGTCGCCTCGCCGCCCGCACGACCCTCGTCATCGACGCCCTCGAGCGGGGCGACACCGAGCACACGTGGGAGTGTCTCGGGGATCTCGCGCGCGACACCGCGGAGACGGAGGCAGCCCTCTGGCTGCACCTGTCCGGGTCGGAGCGCGGCTAGACCGCGGCGGACCGGTGACCGGCTGGGTGGGCCGGACCGGTCGGGTGAGCGCCGTGGGGTCAGGAGCCGGACGTCTACAGGGCGTCCGGCTCCTCCATGCGGTAGCCGACGCCGCGAACGGTGCGGATGAGCGGTCGGGTGCCCTCGGGGGCGGCCCGGGTCAGCTTGCGGCGCAGGTTGCCGACGTGCACCTCGACGAGGTGCTCCTCCGAGGACCAGCCGGCGCCCCAGAGCGTGTCGAGCAGGACGGCGCGCGACCAGACCCGGCGCGGGGCGGCGAGCATCGTGGTCAGCAGGTCGAACTCGGTGCGGGTCAGCTCGACCTCGGTCTCGTCGACGAGGACGGTGCGGCTCTCGGTGTCGACGGCGAGCAGTCCGTGGCGGACCACGGGCTCCGCCTCGCCGGCGTCGGAACGGTGGCCCCGGACGGCGTGGCCCGCAGGCGCGGCCTGTCCGGCGTGGGCGCTGCGGGCATCGTGTCCGTTGGTGGCGGGGTGAGGTGTCGAGCCCGGTGCTCCGGCCCTGTGGACGCCGTTGGCGCCGTTGGTGCCGACGACGGGGACCGGGCCGGTGGCGCCGGCGGTCGGGTCCCAGGCCGTACGAGGCCGGCGGAGCAGGGCGTTGACGCGCACCTGGAGCTCACGCGGGCTGAACGGCTTCGTCAGGTAGTCGTCGGCACCGGTCTCGAGGCCCATGAGGCGGTCGATCTCCTCGGTGCGGGCGCTGATCATGATGATGTAGGCCTGGCTCGTCTCGCGGACCCGACGGCACACCTCGATGCCGTCGAGGTCGGGCAGGCCGAGGTCGAGGGTGACGAGGTCGGGGTCGGTCGAGGTGACGAGGTCGATGGCCTCGCGACCGCTGCGCGCGACGGTGACGGCGAAGCCCTGCATGCCGAGGCTGTGCGTGATGAGCTGCCGGATGTCGTCGTCGTCCTCGACGACGACTGCCCTGCGCTCGGTGCCCGTCATGCGTGGATTGTGACAGATGTGGCGGATGGCGCACCCGCGAACCGGAACAAGTGGACGCCGCGAACTTGCGGGTTTCTTGCATCTGGGGCCCGGCTCCGTTGCGATCCGTCGCCCAGGATCGAGGTGGGCCGTCCGAGACACCCCGGGAAACCCCTGACTCCCGGGAGCCTCGGACGGTCCGTCCGTCGGGCCCGTGTCCCCGGGCTGCCCGGGAGTGGCGGACGCCGGAGCAGGCAACCGGGGCTCCGGCGTCCGCCGCCACAACGATCCGAGGCCTACCGCACCGCCGGCCTCCGGGCCGTCACAGCGCGGCGAGCCGCCCGGCGAGGGCGTCCGGCTCGGTGACGGGCAGGTCGCACACCATGCCGCGGCACACGTAGGCCGTAGGCCGGCCGGCCGACAGCGGCCGGTCCGCGAGCAGCGGCACTCCGGGGGCGTCGGGGTGGCCGGCGACGACGACGGCGCCCGGCCGCGGGCTGCGGCGTGCGGTGTCGAGCAGCGCCGACGCGTCCGGTCCGGTGCCGACGACGGCCACCTGCACGGGCCCGTCGAGCAGGGCCTCCGCCACCGCGAGCGTCCACCCACCGAAGCGCGGCTCGCGGGCGGCCAGCCCGAGCCCTGCCGCGACGGCGGCCCGACCGACGGCCAGCGCGTCGGCGTCGCCGGTCAGCGCCCCGAGGGCCACGAAGGCGCCGGCGAGGGCGGACTGCCCCGACGGCTCGGCGTTGTCGGCGGCGCTGCGGGGGCGCAGGTAGAGCCGCTCGGCGTCGGCGGCGGTGTCGTGGAAGCCCCCGTCATCGGCCGCGAAGGGCCGGGCGCCCTCCAGGACGGTGCGGGCGTGCGCCAGCCACGACGCGTCGCCCGTCGCCCGGTGCAGGGCGAGCAGCCCCTCGGCGAGGTTGCCGTGGTCGTCGGCGACCGCGCGCGCGTCGCCGCCCCGACCGTCGCGCGAGGCACGCAGCAGGACGCCGTCCCGCACGTGCACGTCGAGGACGTGTCGGGCGCAGTCGGCGGCGGCCTCGACCCAGGCCGGCTCGCCGAGGAGCGCCCCGGCGTCGGCGAGAGCGGCGACGGCGAGCCCGTTCCACGACGTGACGACCTTGTCGTCCCGGGCCGGCTGGGGTCGCCGGCCACGGGCCTCGAGCAGCCGTGACCGGGCACCGTCGAACCACGGCCGGTTGTCCGGGTCGCGCGGCAGCTGGAGCGTCGAGCTGCCGTGCTCGAAGGTGCCGGCGTCGGTGACGCCGAACAGCCCCGCCACGGTGTCACCGTCCTCACCGAGCACCTCCCGCAGCTGGACAGGCGTCCACGCGTACGTCAGACCCTCGATGCCGTCGGCGTCCGCGTCGAGGGAGGAGGCGAACCCGCCCCGGGAGGTGCGCAGGTCGCGCAGGAGGAACACCGCCGTCTCACGGACCACGCGCTCGGCGAGGTCGCCACCGCCGAGACGCCACCACGACGCGTAGGCGCGCAGCAGCAGCGCGTTGTCGTAGAGCATCTTCTCGAAGTGCGGCACCACCCAATCGGCGTCGACGGCGTAGCGGGCGAAGCCGCCGCCGAGCTGGTCGTAGAGGCCGCTGCGGGCCATCCGGTCAAGGGTGCGCGACGCCAGCTCGAGCGCCGTCGGGTCGCCCGTGCGGGCGTGGTGGCGCAGCAGGAACTCGAGCACCATGGACGGCGGAAACTTCGGTGCGCCCCCGAACCCTGCTGAGCGAGAGTCGAACTGGCGAGCCAGGAGGCGGACTGCGTTCTCGAGCAGGTCCGGAGCGGGCTCGAGCGGGTCGGGGGAGCGCAAGCCCTCGCGGAGCGCGCCGGCGATGTGCGTGCCCGACGCGCGTACCTCGTCCTCGCGGGTGCGCCACGCCTCGTCGAGGGCGGCGAGGACGCGCAGGAAGTGGTCGCGCGGGAAGTAGGTGCCGGCGAAGAACGGCTCGCCCTCCGGGGTGAGGAACACGGTCATCGGCCAGCCGCCCTGGCCCGTCGTCGCCGTCACCGCCGACATGTAGACCGCGTCGATGTCGGGCCGCTCCTCCCGGTCGACCTTGACCGCCACGAACCGCGCGTTGACGGCGGCCGCGACGGCATCGTCCTCGAAGGACTCGTGGGCCATGACGTGGCACCAGTGGCAGGCCGCGTACCCGACCGACAGGAGCACCGGCACGTTGCGCTCCCGGGCCTCGGCGAACGCCTCCGGGCCCCACTCCTGCCAGTCCACGGGGTTGTCCCGGTGCTGGAGGAGGTACGGGCTCGTGGCAGTGGCGAGGCGGTTCGGCATCCACCCACTCTCCAACACCCGGGGATTCCCCACCACGCAGGCCCGCGGGGCCCTATCGTCGGTGCGGGACGTCGTCGAGGGGGCGGCGTCCTCGGTCCGGCGGCGGACGGGGGGTCCGGACGCCGGGGTCCGGTCGCGGCGGGGGCGCCGTCACCGGAACCGCCCGGGCGGGTATGTCCACCGGGGCACCGGTTTCGGTGAGGGGACACTTGGGGGAGCCATGTCGAGCCATGACGAGCATGACGAGCACGACCATGGGCACGCGCACGACGAGCACGTCGACCTCATGACGCCGGCCGAGGTTGCGCGTCTGTTCCGCGTGTCGGTGACGACCGTGACGAAGTGGGCCCGCTCGGGCCTGCTACCGAGCGTCCGCACGCTCGGGGGGCACCGGCGCTTCGACCGGCGTGACGTGCTCGACCACCTCGAGCGCACCCAAGGGGCGGGTCCGGCCGGCGACGAGCCCGAGGCGACCTGACGCGTCGGGGCCGGCTCAGGCGGGCAGCGGCGCCTGCGTCACGACGAGGCGCTCCCAGCGGATGCGGCGCGCGCGCCACGTGAACACGGCGAGCTTGGCGAGCTCCTCGACGATGCGCGCCGCGAAGATGCCGACGAAGCCGAGCGGCGTGTGGAGGCCGAGCAGGACGGCGAGCGGCAGCCCGACGGCGAACGCGCCGACGACGTCACCGATGATGACGCCGCGCACGTCGTTGGCGCTCGGCAGCACGCCCGCGCCGACGATCATGTTGCGCACCTTGACCACCTGGAAGGCGGCGTTCATGAGGATGCCGACGCCGGCCATGACCCGGACGTCGCGCCCGGCCTCGCCGAACAGCGCGTCGAGCAGCAGCACCGAGGTGGCGAACAGGACGCCGAAGACGGCCGCCGTGCCGACGCCGGCGCGGGTGAGGCGCCGGACCCAGGCCATCGCGTCGCCGACGTCGCCACGCCCGACCGACCGGCCGACGAGCGTGGTCGTCGCGCTCATCAGGCCGATGCTGCCGACGATGAAGACGCCCTCGAGCGTCGTGACGATCTGCGCCGCGGCGAGGGCCTCGTCGCCGAGCCTGCCGAAGACGACGTTGTAGAGGAACGTGCCGACGGTCCAGAACAGCTCGGTGACCCCGAGCGGCAGGGCGAGGACGAAGAGGGGCACGACGACGGCCCGCCACTGCACGAGGCTGTCGGGCAGGCTCCAGCGGACGGCCCCGCGTCGGAAGGCCATCCAGAGCAGGATGAGCGACTTCGCGACGGCGGTGACGAGCGTGGCCCAGCCGGCGCCCGCGACGCCTAGCGCCGGGAACGGGCCGAAGCCGGTGACGAGCGCCAGGGCGATGCCCGAGTTGGCGACGACGGTGACCATTGTGGCGATCATCGGGCTGGTCGGACGGCCGACCGAGCGCAGCACACCGGACAGGATCGCGCTGAGCATGACCGGCAGGGTGGCGAGGACGGTGAGGCGGAAGTAGTCGGTGCCGGCGGCCGCGACCGACGGCGAGGCCCCGACGAGCGCCATGAGGTGGTCGGAGAAGAACCACGGCACCAGGGACACGACCGTCCCGAGGCCGAGCGCGACGAGCAGCGCAGCCGTGACGGTGTGGTCGAGGTCTCCGGTGCGACCCGCGCCGTGCGCCCGCGCCACGAGGATGCTCACCGACGTGCCGAGGCACCCGAGGGTCACGGCGAGGATGAAGGTGAGGCTGTTGGAGAAGCCCACTGCCGCGATGGCCGTCGCCCCGAGCCCGCCGACGACGATCTGGTTGACGAAGTTGAGCACGAGCATCAGCACGAACTCCATGCTCACCGGCACCGCGATACGCGCGATCTCGCGCGCGGGCGACGGCGTGCCGGGGACGGTGGTCGTCCCGGCCGGGCGTGTCGCGCGGCGGGTGAGCAGGGCGGGGCGGGGCATGCGAATGCCTTTCGACATCGAAGAGGGGGAGGAGGCGCGCGACGCTGCGCGGGGACGATCGTACGACCTTCGACGACCCGGGTCGAAACGTTTTGACCGGCCGTCCCGACAGAGGGCCCCGAGGGCCGTCCGGAGGGGTGTTCCGACGTGTCCCGAGACCTCAGCGGCAGCCTTGCGAGGCCCGCTCGACCGGGGGAGATGGCCTCAGTCGTTCATGGCCTTGATGATCGTCACCGCGAGGCTGATGCGGTCGTGGGCCCAATCCCGCGACGCGTCGTCGCCAGCGGACTCGGCCGACTCGGCGGCATCGAGTGCGTTGTCGGCCTCGCGGACGATCGTCCAGGCACGCGCCCGGCCCTCGTCGAGCCCACCGTGCTCGCAGATGATCTCGAGGCGTCGACGGAGCGACCACCGCACCTGTGAGCCGGTGCCGAGCTCGTCGGCGCGGTTCCACAGGGCCGGGGCGACCTCGAACGCGGGGTCGCCGGCCATCGGCTTCGGGTCGATCGCCAGCCACGGCGAGCGGTAGGCGCCGAGGACGTTCAGGTAGTGCAGGTCGGTGTGCAGGAGCCGGTCCTCGGCCGGCGGACGGGCCACCAGCTCGCGGGCCAGCGCCGAGGCCTGGTCGAGGTAGCGGCGCGGCAGCACCGCCGGCGCGTCGCGCAGCTCGCGGGCCTGGCGCTGCGCGTAGTCGACGAGGCGCGGCACGCGCGGGTGCGGCGGACGACGCAGGACCCGCAGCAGGTCGCCGATGACGGCGCACGCCTCGTCGATGTCGACGCCCATGAGGTCGCGGGTGTGCAACCGCTCGAGGAGCATGGCGAAGCGGGACGGGTCGGCCCGCAGCAGGCGCACGGCGCCGTGGCCGTTCCACGTCTGCAGCGCCAGCGACTCCGTGGCGGCCTCCGGGTGCGGCCAGCTGACCTTGAGCACGCCCTCGCCGCTGACACCCGCGGCGTCGCGCCCGGCCCCGAGCAGGCGCACCGGCAGGGCCACCGAGCACGCGCCGGTCATCGTGGGGCCGGCCGGTTCCAGCTCCCACTCGCGCAGCAGGTCGCCGAGGAGCGTCGGCAGCTCGGCGAGCCAGTCCTCGCCGGTGGCGTAGCCGTCGGCCGGGTAGCCGCTGATCCGGTGGGCGAACCTGGCGGGGATGAGGTCGATGCTCACGAGGCGGCTCCGGGGAAGGCGGTCAGGGGCACGTCCCAGTCGACGGCGAGGGCCTGGACGCGTGCGCTCCAGCGGGCGACGTCCTCGACCGACGCGGCGCTCGGCGTCGTCCCGGCGACCTCGGACGTGGCGTCGACGGTGTCGGCGAGCACCTGGTGGGCCAGACGAGACGCGTCGGCCGGGGTGGTGACGGGGAAGGGCAGCGCCCATCCGCTCGGCATCGTCGAGGACCTGCCGGACGTGGCGATCTCGAGGCGGGTCAGACCAGCGAGGGTGTCCGCGGCGCGGCGCCGGCCCGCGGCGCCGGCCTGCGCGGCGACGACCTCGAAGGCGTACACGAGGGGCTGTGTGCGCGCCACGATGGCCGGACGGGCCGGGCTCGCGGCGTCGGGCATCGGGACGTCGGCGCCGAGCAGGGCGGCGCCCGCGAGGCGCGCCGACAGTGCGGCGAGGAGGACCGGACGCGTGGGGGCGCCGGCCTCGGCCACGTCGGCCCACACGGTCCGCGGCACGTCGCCGAGCCGGGCCGCGAGGTCGGCGCGGGTCCGCACCGGGCCGGCCGCGGCCGCCGCCGCAGCGGCCTTGCGCACCGCGGCGTCGATGACGGACGAGGGCACCCCGGCGTTCGTGAGCCGACCGGTCAGCACGCGACGCTGGCCCGCCAGGGCGTCGCGTACGCGGGTGACGCCGCCGGCTCCGGCCTTCACCAGGGTGTCCGCGTCGGCGACGAGGACCCCGAGGTCGCCGACGACGGACAGGAGCAGCGCCTCGTCGGGGGCCTTGCGGCGGGTCGGGACCGGAGGCGGTGGCTGGGGCAGGTCGAGGCGCAGCCCGCGGTCGACGAGGACGGCGAGGACGGCGGCGCCACCGGCGAGGAGCAGGAGGCGGCGCGGGGGGCGGCCGAGCCGTTCGGACAGGCGGGGTCCACGTCCCCCGATGTCGCCGTCCATGCCCCGGATCCTCCCACGTCGTCGGCCGGTGGTGGTCTGCGCCCACCCCTCCGCGCCGATAGAGTGGGCCACGCGGCGCGCCGGGACCGACCGGTTCGCGCGGCCGGCCCGGCGCACGGGCCGGGTGTGACAGCGGTCCGTGCATCCCCGACGGGGTCACGGCACCGACATTCGAGAAGAGCAGGAGGCGTCGACGCATGAGCACGGCCCAGGACATCCGAGGGGCGCTCGAACCGGTGCTCGCGCCTCTCGGGCTCGTCGTCGAGGACGTCTCCGTGTCGCCCACGGGCAAGCGCCGCGTGGTGCGCGTCCTCGTCGACTCCGACATCACCGGCCTCGACGACGCCGACACCACGAGCGTCGTCCCCCCGCTCTCGCTCGACACCGTCGCCGACGCGACCCGGGCCGTGAGCGACGAGCTCGACGCCGGTGACCTCCTCGGCCAGTCGCCCTACGTCCTCGAGGTGTCCTCGCCGGGCGTCGGGCGTGCGCTGTCCTCCCGCGACCAGCTGCGACGGCAGGTGGGCCGCCTCGTCGAGGTCACCCACCGCGACGGCACCGACACCGGCCGCCTCGTCGAGGTCGGCGCCGACGGTCTCGTGCTCGACGTGCCCGCTACGAAGAAGACGCCGGCCCGACGCGTCACCCTCGACCTCGATGCCGTGCAGCGGGGCGTCGTGCAGGTGGAGTTCACCCGGCCGGGCGCCGACGACCAGACCGACCCGAACGACGACACGAACGACGAGCGGGCCGACGACGCGCCCGCCACGGAAGGGGACTCCTGATGGACATCGACCTGGCCGCGCTGCGCGCGCTCGAGCGGGAGCGCGACATCAGCCTCGACGTGCTCATCCCCGCCATCGAGCAGGCCCTCCTGGTCGCCTACCACCGCACCGAGGGCAGCTACCGCATCGCGCGCGTCGAGCTCGACCGCAAGACCGGTCACGTCATCGTCTGGGCCCGCGAGGAGGGCGAGCTGCTGCCTCCCGAGGAGGAGGGCGAGCGCCCCCAGCGTGGCGAGCCCGGTCCCGAGTTCGACGACACCCCCGAGGGTTTCGGCCGCATCGCCGCGTCAACAGCGCGCCAGGTCATCGTCCAGCGGCTGCGCGACCTCGAGGACGAGGCGATCCTCGGCGACTTCAAGGGCCGCGAGGGCGACGTCATCTCCGGCGTCATCCAGCAGAGCCAGGACCCCCGCAACGTCCTCGTCGACTTCGGCACGGTGGAGGGCATCCTGCCCCTCGCCGAGCAGGTGCCCGGCGAGCGCTACCTCCACGGCGAGCGGCTGCGCTGCTTCGTCGTCAGCGTCAAGCGCGGTCCGAAGGGCCCGCAGGTCAGCCTGTCGCGCACCCACCCCAACCTCGTGCGCACCCTCTTCCGCTTCGAGGTGCCCGAGATCGCCGACGGCACCGTCGAGATCGCGGCGCTGGCCCGCGAGGCCGGTCACCGCACGAAGATCGCCGTGCACAGCAAGGTCGCGGGGGTCAACGCCAAGGGCGCGTGCATCGGGCCGATGGGCTCCCGCGTCCGCGCCGTCATGACCGAGCTGCGGGGCGAGAAGATCGACATCGTCGACTTCTCCGAGGACCCGGCCGTCTTCGTCGCGGCGGCACTCTCGCCGGCACGCGTGCAGTCGGTCGAGATCGTCGACGCGGCGGCCCGCAAGGCCCGCGTCGTGGTGCCCGACTACCAGCTGAGCCTCGCCATCGGCAAGGAGGGCCAGAACGCCCGCCTCGCCGCGAAGCTGACCGGCTGGCGCATCGACATCCGCGCCGACACCGAGGAGACCGGTGGCGTGGAGGCCGCGCCCGAGTGACGGGTGGCGCGCCGGCGTGACACCGGCGTGACGTGAGGGCGCCCGGTGGCACGTGCCAGCGGGCGCCCGTGCGTCAGCCGTGGTCCGACCCGTAGCCCTCGGCGAGGACAGGCTGGCCGTTCTGGCACACGACGTGCTGCGGGTACTCCTGACCGGGCTGCTTGAACGTCACGTCGAGCTCGCCCGTCTCGGTCTCGGTCTCGAAGGACCACCCGTAGCGCGGCGTCACCGACCGTGCGTAGGGCAGACCGCCGCGGCAGCCGGCGACGGTCGCCCCACCCGGCGTCGAGAACGTACGGGTGGCGCTGCCGTCGGACAGGGCCGTGCCGGCCGCCGTCGACCCGGCCGGGACACCGGCGCCACCCTGGGCCCCGCCGGCGGCCCCGCCGCGTGGGCCGCTCGGTGGCGCAGCCTCGCCCGACGCGTCGACGCCCGCTTCGCCGTTGCCCTCGGCCTCCGCCCCGGCCGTGCCGCGGCCTGACGCGGGGGCGGTGGTCGCGCCGGAAGGCGGCGTCGTGTCGGTGCCCGACCCGGGCGTGGAGAGGTCCTCGCCGGACTCGGGCTCGACGGACACGGACGGTGTCGGTGTCGAGGCGCCGACGAGTCCCGGCGGCAGCGCGACCGACCCGCCCGCGACGGAGTCGGTCACGTCGCGCCCGACGCTCGTGACGATGACGGTCGTGACGACTGCGGTGACGACGACGACAGCGAGCCACCCGAGCACGTGGCGCAGCCTGACCACCATCGGCCGGCTCACCGGGCTGCACCTCCTCCCGGGCGCAGGGCCGCGCGCTGTTCCGCTCGAGGACGGTCCGCGCGGACACCCCCGGGCGTACCGTTCTCACTGTGACACACGTGCTCGTCATCGAGGACGACGCGGCCATCCGCACCTCCCTCGTCCGCGCCCTCGGCGACCGGGGCCACACGGTGTCGAGCGCCCACCGCGGCCTCGACGGGCTCCAGCACGCGGTCGACGACCAGCCCGAGCTCGTGCTGCTCGACCTCGGCCTGCCCGACCTCGACGGCCACACCGTCCTGTCGATGCTGCGCGCCGTGCGGGACACCCCGGTCATCGTCGTGACGGCCCGGGACGACGACGCGTCGGTCGTTCGCGCCCTCGACTCCGGCGCCGACGACTACGTGTTCAAGCCCTTCACCGTCGACCAGCTCGAGGCCCGGATGCGGGCTGTGCTGCGCCGCACGTCGGCCCCCCAGGGCGAGGACCGGCTCGTCGTCGGCGGCCTCGTCGTGCACCCGACCGCGCGCGAGGTGACGCTCGACGGCGTCCCGGTCGAGCTGTCCCGCAGGGAGTTCGACCTGCTGCTCCTGCTCGCGAGCCGCGTCGGTGAGGTCGTGACCAAGCGCGAGATCCTCGCCCAGGTGTGGCAGCAGGTCTACGGCGGGGGCGAGCGCACCGTCGACGTCCACCTCTCCTGGCTGCGGCGCAAGCTCGGCGAGTCGGCGGCTCACCCGCGGTACCTCCACAGCGTGCGCGGCGTCGGCGTCCGGCTCAGCGCCCCCGACGCGACGGACCCGACGGACGCCTGATGCGGCGCCAGATCACGTGGCTCGTCGCGGCGACGACCTCGGCGGTCGTCGTCGCCTTCATCGTGCCGCTGTGCATCCTGGTGGCAGGCGTCGCCGAGGACCGCGCGACGAACCGCGCGCGCGAGCAGGCCCAGAGCGTGGCCACCGTCGTCGCGAGCGTCGACACCGAGGCCGAGGTGCGTCAGGCCGTCGCCCTCTTCACGGCCCAGGGCATGCGCGTCGTCGTGCACACCCCGTCCGGCGGCACGATCGGCACCGAGATCTCCTCCGGCGACGAGCAGGAGGAGGTCCAGCGCGCCCGGACCGAGCGGACGTCGTTCACGCAGCGCACCGAGTCGGGCGTCGACGTCGTCGTGCCGGTCCAGACGGAGGCCGGCATCACGGTCGTCGAGTCGAGCGTCACCGACGCCGAGCTGCACGAAGGGGTGACGAGGGCCTGGCTGACCATCGGCGGACTCGGGCTCCTGCTCGTGCTCGCCGCGATCCTCATCGCCTGGCGCCTCGGTCGGCGCACCAGCGTGCCGGTCGTGCACCTCGCGGACGTGGCCCACCGCATCCGGCTCGGCGACCACGACGCCCGGGCGCCGGTCGAGGGCCCGCCCGAGACCGTCGAGCTCGCCCACGCCCTCAACCAGCTCGCCGACCGCATCGACAGCCTCGTCGCGGCCGAGCGGGAGTCGGTCGCGGACCTCGGCCACCGGCTGCGTACTCCCGTCACGGCGCTGCGCATCGACACCGACCTCGTCGGCGACGCCGAGCTGGCCGGACGCCTGCGTGGCCACGTCGACGAGCTGCAGCGCAGCGTCGACGCCGTCGTGCGCGAGGCGCGCCGTCCGCTGCGCACCGCCCTGCCGGTGGCGTGCGACGCCACCGAGGTGGTGCGGGCGCGCAGCGACTTCTGGGAGCCGCTCGCCCAGGACCAGGAGCGTGCCTTCGACGTCGTCGTGCCCGGCCACGCGTGCCTCGTTCCGGTGGCCCCGGAGGACCTCGGCGACGTCGTCGACGTGCTCCTCGACAACGTCTTCGCGCACACGCCCGAGGGCGCCCCGGTCCTCGTGTCGCTCACCGACGGCCGCCGCGAGCGGGTGCTCACCGTCTCGGACGGCGGACCGGGTGCCGTCGCCGCCGACGCCGTGCGACGAGGCGCGAGCGGCAGCGGGTCGACGGGCCTCGGCCTCGACATCGTGCACCGGGTGGCCGAGGCCGCGGGGGGCTCGGTGCAGCTCGGGTCCTCGGTACTCGGTGGCCTCGAGGTCACGGTCCGGCTGCCCGTGGCCGGCACCTGATGCTCCGGGTCCGACGCGGGCCGGGCCCGGGTGTCGGGCCCGGGACGGCGCAGCAGGGGGAAGCGCGGTCACCGGCTCAGCCGGCGGGAGTCGTCGGGACCGTCGGCGTCGGGGCGGGAGACGTGGCTGCGGTCGGGGGAGGGGTCGAGGGTGTCGTCGCAGGCGTCGGGTGTTCGCCCGCCTCGTCGTCGGGCTCGCCGGCGCGGTCCTCGCCCGGCTCGCCGCCGTCGCCGGAGGCGTGCTCTCGCGCCGAGACCGCGGGGCCCGACCCGGAGGCCGGGATGTCGAGGGGGAGGGACGACCCCGGCGCGTCCGGATCGAGGTCGGGCCCCGCGGGGGCTGGCAGGGTGGTCGCCCGACCGGGCACGTGCGTGACGCAGGTGCCGGCCACGAGCACGGCCGGCGCGCTGCACGGCGCCGGCAGCGTCGTCGTGAAGGAGGGAACGCTCGGGGCCACCCGGGCGACCGCGGGAGAGACCGCTCCCGGTCCCGTCGCTCCCATCGCCCCCGTGCCGGCCGAAGCGGTCATCGCCAGGTAGATCCCGACGGCAGCCACCGACCCGATGCCGGTGCCGACCGCGACGGTCCTGCCGATGGCCATGGCGCTCTCCTTCGCACGGTGCTGGATCCGGATCGGTGGGCGACCGGACGATCCGACGATGCCGCGAACGGCATCAACGGCGCATCGCCGCCGGCTCAAGAGCGCGTTAAGGATCCGTCGACCGCCGCTCGCGAACGAGAGGATGACGGTTCCTTAACAGTCACCTGACGCGCACTTTGCGACGCGACGCGCAGCGTGGGGATCGACCTCGACGAACCCACGTCGGAGCCCGACGAGTCCACCAGCAGGAGCGCCATGTCCGGATTGCTCACCCCCGGCGAACGCGACCGTGCCCGCACCCTGACGACCGTGCTGACCGGCGTCGTGGCGGCCGGCTCGGTCGCCGCCGTCGGCGCGGTCTCCGCGGTGGCCGCCGAGCAGACCCGCCAGGCGCGCGAGGCCCGCGAGGCCCGGGCCCACGAGCGCACCGCGGCCGTCCTCGAGGCCGCGACGCAGGCCCGGTACGGCGCCCTGGTCGCGGACGCCGCGAGCCACCCGCAGGTCGTGCTCCTGCCGCGACCCACGCGCACCGTCGTCGACCCTGGGGTCGTCGTACGGGCGTCGGCACCGGGCAACGCCAGACCGGGCCCGGTGTCGGCGTCCTCGGGGGCGGGGCGGTCCTCCGCGTCCACCCGGACGTCGACCTCGGGCTCGTCCGGGTCCTCGGCGCCCCGCCCCGCGCCCGGCCCGGTCGTCATGGCCCCCGTGGTCCCGAGCACCGGGTCGTGACGTGAGGCCCGCACAGCCGGAGGGCCGCCCATGACCGGCGGTACGCCAACGACGCTCGTCGCCCGTCCCGACGTCGACCTCGCGACGGGTACGGCCCGGTGGCGCGCGCTCGGCACGTACGTGCACCTCGGCGTCACCGACGCCGACACCACCGCCGGCGCGGCCCACCTCGCTGCCGCCCTCCTCGACGAGGTCGACGCCGCGTGCAGCCGGTTCCGCGCCGACAGCGAGCTGACGCGCGCCAACCGGGCCACCGGACCGGTGCCCGCCTCACCCGTGCTCGTCGGCGCGGTCCGGGTGGCGCTCGAGGCCGCCGAGCAGACCGGCGGCCTCGTCGACCCGACGCTGGGCGACGTCCTGGTCGCGGCCGGCTACTCGCGCACCTTCGAGGAGGTGCCTGCCAGCGACCCCTCGCCGGTGGCCCTGCCGACGCGTCGACCCGGGTGGCGAGACGTCGTCGTCACCGACGACAGCCTCGAGGTGCCACCCGGCGTCGTCCTCGACCTCGGGGCCACGGGCAAGGCCTACGCGTCGGACCTCGTCGCCCTGTCGGTCGTCGACCGGTTCGGAACGGCGGTCGTCGTCAGCGTCGGCGGCGACGTCCGGGCAGCCACGCCGGGTGTTCCCGGCACGGTGTGGACGGTCGGCCTCGCGCACACCCCGGACGGCCCGGGCGCCTTGCCCGTGGCACACGTCGCCCTGACGGACGGCGGCCTGGCCACGTCGTCGGTCTCGGCCCGGCGCTGGACGCGGGCCGGCCGTCGATGGACGCACCTCGTCGACCCCAGCACCCTCGGCCCCGTCGCCGGGCCGTGGCGCACCGTCTGCGCCACCGGCCCCACGTGCGTGGCAGCCAACGTGGCGACGACGGCCGCGATCGTCCTCGGCGCCGACGCCCCGGCCTGGCTGGAGACCCGCGGCGTCGACGCGCTGCTGCTGGCCCACGACGGCACGACGCGCCGCACCGGCGCGTGGCCGGACGCGCACGCCGAGGACGACCACGACGGAGGTGCCCCGTGACCGACCCGATCCTCTGGTTTCTCAACCGCGGCACAGGCGTCGTGCTGCTCGCCCTCTTCACGGCCACGACGGTGCTCGGCATCCTCTCGACGCGGCGCGGTTTCCACCCGCTGTGGCCGCGGTTCGTCACCCAGGAGCTGCACCGGGCCCTGTCGGGCGTCTCGGTCGTCATCCTGGTGGGCCATGTGGCCGCGGCCGTCGTCGACGAGTACGTCGACATCCGCTGGTGGCAGGCGATCCTGCCGTTCGGGGCCACCTACAAGCCGCTGTACCTCTCGCTCGGCACCCTCGCGCTCGACCTGCTCGCGCTCGTCGTCCTCACGTCGCTGGTGCGCGGCCGCCTGACCGAGCGCACCTGGCGGGTCGTTCACCGTGCGGCCTACGCGTCGTGGGCGGTGTCGGTCGTGCACGGCTTCGGCATGGGCACCGACGCCGTGTCGTCGTGGTTCGTCTGGCTCACGGTGACGTGCGTCGCGCTCGTCACCGTCGCGACGGCCGCCAGGGTCGTCGCCGTCGTCGTCGACCGACGCCACGCGGTGGTGGCGCGGTGACGGCGACGATCGGGGTCCCTGCCACCCTCGGCGGCCGTGCGCCGGCGGGTTGGGACCCGACGCCGGTCACCGACCTCTTCGTCCACCGGGGCCCGCTGCTGCTCCGGCACGTCGGCGACCCCGTCGACCTCGCGCACCACCGGGCCCGCGGGGGTCCGCTCCCGACGCCCGACCTGGCCGCCCTCGTCCCGCTCGTGAGCGACGCGGCGGTGCGCGGACGTGGGGGAGCGGGCTTTCCGCTGGCGCGGAAGCTGACCACGGCAGCCCGGGGCCGGCGCCGCCCCGTCGTCGTGGTCAACGCGGCCGAGGGCGAGCCGGACAGCGGCAAGGACTCGGCCCTGCTGCGCACCGCGCCACACCTCGTCCTCGACGGCGCTGCCGTCGTCGCACGAGCGCTCGGGGCGCGCGAGGTCCACGTCGTCACCGGAGCCGACCGCGCCGACACGACGCGCGCCGCGCGTGCGGCCGTCGCCGAGCGCGACGACCGGTCGATCCGCTGGTCGCACCGCACGGCGGCACCCCGTTTCGTGTCCGGCCAGGCCCGCGCCGTCGTCGAGCTGCTCGAGGGCCGCGACGGACTGCCCGTCACGGCGTGGCAACCGGCGGCCGTCCGCGGGCTGCACGGACGCCCGACCCTGCTGTCCAACACCGAGACCTTCGCCCACGTCGCCGTCCTCGCGCGGGACGGAGCGGAGGCCTACGCGTCGTTCGGCACCGTCGACGAGCCGGGCACGACCCTGCTCACGGTGTCCCGCCGGCTGCCCGCCGCCGGGGTGCCAGCCTGCATCGGTGGTGGCATCGAGCCCGACGGGGGTCTCGACGGCGGTCCCGAGGCCCGGGTCGTCGAGGTGGCGCACGGCACGCCGTTCGCGGACGTCCTGCACCCCGCCGAGCTCGCGGGCCCGGTGCTGATCGGGGGGTACCACGGCACGTGGGTCGAGGGGCACGTCCTCGCCGACCTGCCGGTGTCGGCCGGTGAGCTGCGCCGACGCGGGCTCGCCCTCGGCGCCGGCGTCGTGCTGCCCCTCGGCCCCGACGCGTGCCCCGTGCGGGCCACGGCCGCCGTCGCCACGTTCCTCGCAGGACAGTCGGCGGGGCGGTGCGGTCCGTGCGTCAACGGGCTGCCGGCGCTGGCCGACGCCGTCCGGAGCCTGGCCGAGGGCGAGGACACCCGATCGCGCCTGCGCGAGCTGTGCGGGCTGCTCCCACGGCGCGGCGCCTGCGCCCACCCCGACGGCACGACGCGTCCGGTGCGCACCCTGCTCGAACATCTCGGCCGGCACGTCCACGCCCACCTCGGTGGCACGTGTCCCTGCACGAGCGGCGTCGGGGGAGCGCGATGAACCGGCTGGGCCCCGTGCGCCCGGTGAGCTCATGAGCCTCGGGGGCCCGGCGGGCCGGCACGACGCCCTCGTGCTCGCCGTCGACTGGCCGGCCTGCCGGGCCCGCGGCCTGTGCGCCGAGCTGCTCCCGGAGCAGATCTCCCTCGACGAGTGGGGCTACCCGGTCCTGCACGGGCCCGTGCCGGGCCCGCTGCGCGAGCACGCCGTCGGCGCCGTCCGCGCGTGCCCGCACCGGGCCCTGCGCGTCGTGGCACCCAGGGGCACCTGACTGACGCGTCACATACGAGGGTGGGATCGGGGCATGAACGGTGCTGCGACGGCGTTCACACAGCGTCTGCCCACCGCCGCCGGGCGCACACCCGGCCACCCGCGCGACCCCGTCGAGCGAGCCGGGCCGGCGACGCGGTAGACTGGCGTGTGGCCGACCGGACTGGACTCCGCGCCGAGCCGTCCCGCACGTGTGTGGGATGTCGAGGAACGGATAGCTGGTCGGCACTGCTGCGAGTGGTCGCGGCGACGGATGCAGAGACCGGGGCGAACGCCCGGGTGCTGTGCCCTGACCCGCGACATCGGATGCCGGGTCGTGGTGCATGGCTGCACCCGACGCCCGAGTGCCTCGGGATGGCAGTGCGCCGCAAGGCGTTCGGGCGTGCCCTGCGAGTGCAGGCCGCGGTCGACGTGAGCGCGGTCGCACGGTACCTCGGTGTCACGGACGCGTAGCAGCGACCAGGCGCAGGCGGCTCCCGCCGCCGGCGCGTCAGAACCACCAGAAACGAACCAAGGCGGGTTGAAAACGCTATGAGCACCCGATGAGTACTCAGCGATGAGCAAGCCCCAGCAATAACCACGGTTCGGCCACTTCCTGTTCAGGCCGGACCGAGACAGGAGAGATGTGGCTAAGGTCCGGGTCTACGAGCTCGCGAAGGAGCTCGGAGTCGAGAGCAAGACCCTGCTCGCACACTTGAAGAGCCAGGGAGAGTTCGTCCGGTCGGCGTCGTCGACCATCGAGCCCCCCGTCGTCCGCAAGATCAAGGACACCTTCCCTCGGGAGGGTGCCGCTGACAGCAAGGGCGACACGAAGCCGGCGGCCAAGCCCGCCCCGAAGCAGGCGGCGCCCGCGCCGTCCCAGAAGCCTGCCGCGATGCCGTCGTCCCCGACGCCGGCCGCTCCGGCTCCCGCCGCCCCCGCCCCGGCCGCGCGCGAGACGGCTCCCGCGGCCCCGGCCCGTCCGGCCGCGGCTGCCCCGACGCCCAAGGCTCCGGCTCCCGCGGCCCCGGCGGCTCCCGCCGCCAAGGCCCCGGCGCCGGTGCAGTCCTCGCGCGACGGCGGCAAGCAGACGAGCGGCGTCCCCGCGTCGCCGCGTCCCGCGCCGCGTCCGGGTCAGCCCCGTCCGGGCAACAACCCGTTCGCCCCGAGCCAGGGCATGGGCCAGACCCGCGCCCCGCGACCCGGTGGTGACGCCGGTCCGCGTCCGGGCAACAACCCGTTCAGCTCGAGCCAGGGCATGCCCCGCCCGCAGTCCCGCCCCGGCGGTCCGCGTCCGGGCGGTGCCGGTGGCCCCGGTGGCGCCCCGCGTCCCGGTGGCGCGCCGCGTCCCGGTGGCCCGGGTGCAGCCGGTGGCGCTCCGCGTCCCGGTGGCGCCCGCCCGACGCCCGGCATGATGCCCGAGCGCAGCACCGTCGGCCGTCCCGGCCAGCGCCCGGCCGGTGGTCCCGGCCGCGGTGGCCCCGGTGGCGCCGGTGGCGGTCGCGGTGGTTTCGGCGGCGGCCCCGGTGGCGGCGGTCGCGGTGGCTTCGGCGGCGGCCCGCGTGGCGGTGGCGGTGGCCGCGGCTCCACGGCCGGTGCCTTCGGCCGCGGTGGCGGTCGTCCGGTCCGAGGCCGCAAGTCCAAGCGCGCGAAGCGCCAGGAGTTCGAGCAGATGCAGGCGCCGTCGATCGGTGGCGTCACCGTTCCCCGTGGCGACGGCTCGACCGTCGTGCGGGTGCGTCGTGGCTCGTCGCTGACCGACTTCGCCGACAAGATCAACGCCAACCCGGCCTCGCTGGTCACCGTGCTCTTCCACCTCGGTGAGATGGCCACGGCGACGCAGTCGCTCGACGAGGACACCTTCAAGGTGCTCGGCGCCGAGCTCGGCTACGACATCCAGGTCGTCTCGCCGGAGGAGGAGGAGAAGGAGCTCTTCGACTCCTTCAACATCGACCTCGAGACCGGTATCGAGGGCGAGGAGGACGAGGACCTCGAGGCCCGTCCGCCCGTCGTCACCGTCGTCGGTCACGTCGACCACGGTAAGACCCGCCTCCTCGACGCCATCCGCAACGAGGACGTCGTGGCCGGCGAGGCCGGTGGCATCACCCAGCACATCGGTGCCTACCAGGTGCACCGTGAGCACGAGGGTGTCGAGCGCGCGATCACCTTCATCGACACCCCGGGTCACGAGGCATTCACCGCCATGCGTGCCCGTGGTGCGAAGGTCACCGACATCGCGATCCTCGTCGTCGCTGCCGACGACGGCGTGATGCCGCAGACCATCGAGGCGCTCAACCACATGCAGGCCGCCGACGTCCCGATCGTCGTGGCCGTCAACAAGATCGATGTCGAGGGTGCCAACCCGGCCAAGGTGCGTCAGCAGCTGACCGAGTACAACCTCATCGCCGAGGAGTACGGCGGCGACACGATGTTCGTCGACGTCTCGGCCCGCCAGGGTCAGAACATCGACGGCCTGCTCGAGGCGGTCCTGCTCACGGCCGACGCGGCTCTCGATCTCCGGGCCAACCCGGAGAAGGAGGCGCGCGGCGTCGCGATCGAGGCCAACCTCGACCGTGGCCGCGGTGCCACGGCGACGGTGCTCGTCCAGACCGGAACGCTGCACGTCGGTGACTCCATCGTCACCGGCTCGGCGTACGGCCGCGTCCGCGCCATGCTCGACGAGCACGGCAACAACGTCGCGGAGGCCGGCCCGTCGCGTCCGGTCCAGGTGCTCGGTCTCAGCTCGGTGCCGCGCGCCGGTGACACGTTCGTCGTGGCTCCGGACGACCGCACGGCCCGCCAGATCGCCGAGCGTCGCGAGGCCGCCGACCGTCAGGCCGTGCTGGCCAAGGCCCGCAAGCGCATCTCGCTCGAGGACCTCAACGAGGCCCTCGCGGCCGGCAAGGTCGAGACCCTCAACCTCATCCTCAAGGGTGACGTGTCGGGCTCGGTCGAGGCGCTCGAGGACGCCCTGCTCAAGATCGACGTCGGCGACGAGGTCGACCTGCGCATCATCGACCGCGGCGTCGGTGCCATCACGATGAACAACATCAACCTCGCGATGGCCTCGAACGCGATCATCATCGGCTACAACGTTCGCGCCGAGGGGCAGAACGCCGACTACGCCGAGCGCGAGGGCGTCGAGATCCGCTACTACTCGGTGATCTACCAGGCCATCGAAGAGGTCGAGGCGGCGCTCAAGGGCATGCTCAAGCCGGAGTACGAGGAGGTCGAGCTCGGCACGGCGGAGATCCGCGAGATCTTCCGTTCGAGCAAGTTCGGCAACATCGCCGGTTCGATCGTGCGCAGCGGCGAGATCAAGCGTGGCTCCAAGTCGCGCATCACCCGCGACGGTGTCGTCATCTCCGAGAACGTCGAGATCTCCGGTCTGCGGCGCTTCAAGGACGACGTCACCGAGGTCCGCGACGGGTACGAGTGCGGTATCAACCTCGGCTCGTTCAACGACCTGCAGATCGGCGACCTCATCGCGACGTACGAGATGCGCGAGAAGCCGCGCGCCTGACCGTCACACCGCGTCGGCCGTCCGGCCCGCGCAAGCCGGCGCCGGCCCCCGTCCTGGGGGCCGGCGTCGGCGCGTCACGCGCGTCCTGCCCGACGCGGCACCTCGGCGCCCGCCCGTTAGGGTGGATCGTCGCCGTGAGCGGTGCCACCCCACGGCGGGTACGGCACCACCCACCGGGCAGCTCAGCACGACCCGCACCGAACCCAGAACGACCCGCACCACCTCAGCAGCACCTCGAGGACAAGGAGACCACCATGGCCGACCACGCCCGCGCTCGGAAGATCGCCGACCGGATCAAGGTCATCGTCGCGGAGTACCTCGAGTTCCGCCTCAAGGACGAGCGGCTCGGGTTCGTCACGATCACCGACTGCCGCGTCACCGGCGACCTCCAGCACGCCAGCGTCTTCTACACGGTCTTCGGCTCCGACGAGGAGCGCCAGGCGACCGCCGACGTCCTCGCCGCCAACACCGGCCGCATCCGCTCTGCCGTCGGCAAGGGCATCGGTATCCGCCTGACGCCCTCGCTCGAGTTCATCGCCGATGCCATCCCCGAGGGCGCCGCGCACCTCGAGGACGTCCTGGCCCAGACCCGCGCCCGTGACGCCGAGCTGGCTCGCGCGGCGGCCGGTGCCACCTACGCGGGTGACGCCGACCCCTACCGCAAGCCGGCCGACCGCGACCTCGAGGACGACCTCGATCTCGATGCGGATGCCGACGCGGGGGCGGACGCGGACGTCGACGCACGATGAGCGAGCGTCCCGGTGGCCTGCTCGTCGTCGACAAGCCGGCCGGCTGGACCAGTCACGACGTCGTCGCGCGGGTGCGCCGCCTGGCGGGGACCCGACGCGTCGGCCACGCCGGCACGCTCGACCCGATGGCCACCGGTGTCCTCGTCCTCGGCATCGACCGCGGCACCAAGCTGCTGACGTTCCTCGTCGGCTGCGACAAGACGTACGCGGCCACGATCCGTCTCGGCATGGCGACACTCACCGACGACGCCGAGGGTGAGACCACCTCGGCGGTCGGCGTCGACGACGTCGCGGCTCTCGAACAGGCCCTGCCGGGCGCCGTCGCGGCCCTGACCGGCGACATCGAGCAGGTCCCGAGCGCGGTCAGCGCGATCAAGGTCGACGGCGTGCGCAGCTACGCCCGAGTACGCCAGGGCGATGCCGTCGAGCTGCCGGCCCGCCCGGTGACGGTGAGCCGGTTCCACGTCGAGTCGGTCCGGCCGCGCCAGGCCGCGCTCGAGGTCGGGCCTGCCATCGACGTCGTCGACGTCGAGGTCGAGGTCGACGTGTCCTCGGGCACGTACGTGCGCGCCCTGGCCCGGGACCTCGGTGCCGCGCTCGGCGTCGGCGGGCACCTGACCGCGCTGCGCCGTTCCCGCGTCGGTGGCTTCGACCTGCGGGACGCCCACACCCTCGACGAGCTCGCCGCCCTGGCCGAGGTCGGCGGGCGCGAGGCGCTCCCGCTGCTGCCCGTGGCCGACGCGGCCCGGGCGGCCTTGCCGGTGCACGAGATCAGCGAGCGCGAGGCCACGAGCATCGGCTACGGCCAGCGCATCCCGAGCGGTCTGGGACGGACCGACGCCGTGGCGGCCATCGACCCCGACGGCACCCTCGTGGCCGTCCTCGACGAGACCCGCCCCCTCGCCCGCTCGCGTGTGGTCTTCGTCACGGCGGCCGACCGACAGCAGGCCCCGAACCAGGCCCCGGACCAGGCACCGGACCGCACGGCCCGTGCCGAGGCGGGCGCCGCAGCGGGCACCGCACACACCGGGGCCTGACCCCGAGTGCGCGACCACGACGCAGCCCCGCAGACCCCGGCCACTACAGTGGGCGCCGTGCATCGCTGGTTCGGACTCGACGACATCCCGGCCGACCTCGGGCCCACGGTCGTCACGCTCGGCAACTTCGACGGGGTGCACCGCGGGCACCGCGAGGTGCTGACGCGTGTCGTGCGCGAGGCGGCCGACCGTGGCGCCACGCCGGTGGCCGTGACGTTCGACCCGCACCCGATCGCGGTGCTCTACCCAGACCGGGCACCGGCGGCGGTCATGTCGCTCGGACAGCGCCTCGACGCGCTCGAGTCGGTCGGTGTCGGCGCCACGCTCGTGCTCGAGTTCACCGCCGAGTTCGCCCAGCAGACGCCGGAGGAGTTCGTCCGCGGCACGTTCGTCGACGCCCTCGGCACGGTCGCGGTCGTCGTCGGCAAGGACACCCGCTTCGGGGTGCGCAACTCCGGCGACGTCGACACGCTGCGCACCCTCGGGGCCGAGCACGGGTTCGAGGTCATCGCCCTCGAGGACATCGGCGACACCGCCGCCGCGCACCAGACGAGCCAGGCCGACGCGTCGTCACCGGGCGCCCGGTGGAGCTCGACCCAGCTGCGCGCGGAGCTGCTCGCCGGCAACGTCGAGCACGCCGCCCAGATCCTCGGCCGCCCGCACCGGGTCACCGGCTCGGTCGTCCACGGCGACCACCGGGGCCGCGAGCTCGGCTTCCCGACCGCCAACCTGTCCCAGGACCACGAGGGCCTCGTGCCGGCCGACGGCGTCTACGCCGGCTGGCTGCTGAGACTCGACCTCGAGGCGGGCCACCCCGACCGGACGCTGCCCGCTGCGGTGTCGATCGGCACCAACCCGACCTTCGACGGGCACCAGCGACGCGTCGAGGCCTACGTCCTCGACCGCACCGACCTCGACCTCTACGGTGAGCGCGTGGCCGTCGAGCTCGTGTCGCACCTGCGACCCACCCTGAAGTTCGACTCGATCGACGCCCTCGTCGCGCAGATGAGCGACGACGTGGAGCGGTGCCGCACCATCCTGTCGGCGATCGTGCCACCGCAGCTGCCGGCACAGCAGACGACGACGCAGACCAGCCAGGGACGCGCCTGACCTCGCCGGTCCGCCTCCCCGTCGCCGCCGGTCCGACACGGCCCGGCGGCCGCGGCCGGGCGGGCTGGCTGAGGGTCGACCTCGGTCTGTTCATAGGCGCCGCGGGGCTCTCGCTCGTCGGCGTCGTGCTCGTGTGGTCGGCCACGAGGGCCGACCACGGCCAGGCGCTGGCCCTCAAGCAGCTCGTGGCGGTGGCCGTCGGGGCGGGCGCCGCCGTCGGGGTGACGCGCCTGGACGTCCGCGCGCTGCGCGCGCTCGCACCACTCGTCTACGCCGCCGGGGTCCTCGGCCTCGCCGCGGTCCTGTCACCGCTCGGCTCGACGGTCAACGGGTCGCGTTCGTGGATCCGCCTGCCGGGCGGCTTCACGCTGCAGCCCTCCGAGCTGGCCAAGGTGGCCCTCGCCGTCGCCCTCGCGATGCTGCTGGCCGACCGGGCCGACCGGGCCGACCGGGCCGACAAGGCCGACAGGGGACTGCGCCAGCGGCACCGCGACATCGCTCTCGCCTGGGGCGTGGCCGGGGCATCGGTCGCGCTCGTCCTGGCCCAGCCCGACCTCGGGTCGGCGCTGGTGCTCGTCGCCATGGCCGTCGTCGTCATCGCCGCTTCGGGCGCGCCGCTCCTCTGGACCCTCGGCGTCCTGCTGGCGGGAGCGGGCGCGGTCGTCGCGGCCTTCACGACCCCGCTGCTCAGCGGGTACCAGCGCAACCGCCTCACCGCCTTCCTCGACCCGTCGCTCGACCCGCAGGGCATCGGCTACCAGACGCGTCAGGTGCGCATCGCCATCGGCTCGGGCGGCCTGACCGGTCAGGGACTCTTCGAGGGCCGGCAGACCCAGGGTGGGTTCATCCCCTTCCAGGAGACCGACTTCGTCTTCTCGGTGGCGGGGGAGGAGCTCGGCTTCCTCGGCGCGGCTGGGCTCGTGCTGCTCATCGGCTTCATCGTCGTGCGGGCCTGTGTCGTCGCGCGCCGGGCCGACACGTTCGGACGCCTCGTCGTGCTCGGCATCGCCGTGTGGTTCGGGGTGCAGTCCTTCGAGAACATCGGCATGAGCCTCGGGCTGACGCCGGTGACCGGCCTGCCGCTGCCGTTCGTGTCCTACGGCGGCTCCTCGATGATCGCCGGCTGGGTCGCGGTCGGCATCGTCGGCAACGTGGCCTCGGCGAGCGCGCGCCGCTGACGCGTCGACCGGCTCGACGCGTCGGCCGCGTCGACGTCCGAGGGAGCGGCCACCTGCGGCAACCGGTTACCGGCGGGTCACGGTGCGATGTCGTTCGCCATCGATGCGTGACTGGACCACGGATTGTTGACATCATCCCGGCAAGGACGACGGCCCGCTGACGCCGATGACGGGCCGCCGTGGCGACGAAGGAGTCCACATGCCGCTCATGTCCCGCGCCGACCAGCCCGTGCGCCAGGAGGTGCTCGACAACCGGGCGACGAGCGTCGGTGAGCTCTTCCGGCGCCGGGTCGCCGACTCCCCGGACGCGCCCGCCTACCTCTACTTCCCTGAGGGCAGCAGCACACTGACCACGCTGACGTGGCGGGAGACCGACGACATCGTGCGCCGCTGGGCCGCCGGGCTCATCAGCCTGGGCGTGCAGCTCGAGGACCGCGTCGCCATCGCGTCGACGACCCGCGTCGAGTGGGTGCTGGCCGACCTCGCGGTCATCTGCGCCGGCGGCGCGACCACGACCGTGTACCCGACGACCATCGCCGAGGACGTCGCCTACATCCTGTCCGACTCGGGCAGCGAGATCGTCTTCGCCGAGGACGAGGCTCAGGTCGCCAAGCTCCAGCAGGTGCGCAGCGAGATCCCCGGCGTGCGCCAGGTCATTGCTCTGACCGGCCCGGGCAGCGACGACGGCTGGGTCATGACGACCGACGAGCTCGCGAAGCGGGGCGCCGAGTGGCTCGAGGCCACGCCCGACCTCGTCGACTCGCGCATCGACCAGCTCGGCCCGGACAGCCTCGCCGTCGTCATCTACACGTCGGGCACGACCGGGCGCCCCAAGGGCGTGCGGCTCGTCCAGGACAGCGTCGTCTACGAAGGTGCCGTCATCGACGCCATCGGCACGCTGACCAAGGCCGACCTCCAGTTCCTCTGGCTGCCGCTGTCTCACGTCTTCGGCAAGATGCTCGTGGCCACCGGCCTGCAGATCGGCTTCCCGACCGCGGTCGACGGGCGCGTCGACAAGATCGTCGACCACATGGCGATCATCCGGCCGACCTTCATGGCCGGGCCGCCGCGCATCTTCGAGAAGGCCCGCGGCCGCGTCATGCTCATGCTCGGACAGGAGACCGGCGTCAAGAAGGCGCTCATCGACTGGGCGCTCGGCGTCGGCGCCAAGGTCCGTGACCTGCACGAGCAGGGCCAGCAGCCCTCGGCCGTCCTCGGGCTCCAGCACGGTCTCGCCACCAGGCTCGTCCTGTCCAAGGTGCAGGAGCGCTTCGGCGGCCGGGTGCGGTTCATGATCAGCGGCTCGGCCCCCCTCGACCCGGACGTCGCGCGCTGGTTCGGCGCCGTCGGCCTCCTCGTGGGGGAGGGCTACGGCCTGACCGAGACCTCGTCCGGCACCGCGGTCAACCCGCCCGACCCCGGCCAGTACCGCTACGGGTCCGTGGGCTGGCCGCTGCCGGGCACCGAGGTGCGCATCGCCGAGGAGGACGGCGAGATCCTCGTCAAGGGGCCCGGCGTCATGCGCGGCTACCACAACAACCCCGAGGCCACGGCTGAGGTGCTGAGCGAGGACGGCTGGTTCAGCACCGGCGACATCGGCCGCATCGACGAGCGCGGCTTCGTCTACGTCACCGACCGGAAGAAGGACGTCTTCAAGACCTCCGGCGGCAAGTACGTCGCGCCTGCCGAGATCGAGGCGAAGTTCAAGGGTGAGTGCCCGTTCGTCAGCCAGTTCCTCGTGCACGGCGCCGGCCACAACTACGCCACGGCCCTCGTGACCCTCGACCCCGACGCCATCACGGCGTGGGCCGCGACCAACGGCCTCGCCGGTCGCTCGTACGCCGAGATCGCGACCTCGGACGAGGCCCGCGCGCTCGTCCAGGGCTACGTCGACCGCCTCAACGCCGGTCTCAACCGCTGGGAGACGATCAAGAAGTTCACGATCCTCGACCACGACCTCACCGTCGAGGAGGGCGACCTCACCCCGAGCATGAAGCTGCGGCGCAAGATCGTCACCGAGAAGCACCGCGCCGAGCTGGAGCAGATGTACGCGGAGTGATCAGTCCTGGCGCGCGGGGAGGTCGATGACGGCTCCGGCGTCGGCGTGCGCCGGGTCTGGGAAGACGACGTGGTGCCCGTGCTGCTCGATGAGTCGCGGATCGGCCCAGCGCTCGGTGCGCGGCGTCCGGTAGTTGAACCACAGGGTGGGCCCGGACGGCGCGTCGAGCACGACGCGGGCGATCGCGGCGTCGTCGGGGTGGTGGAACACGTCGCCGTTCGTCGAGACGAGGTAGTGGCTGGCCGGCGCGGCCGCGAGCAGCGCCGCGATGACGTTGGCCTGGCTGCCGTGGTGGGGCAGCTTGAGCGCGTCGACGGCGAGAGTCTCGGTGCCGCGCGCACGGGCCAGCCCGTGCAGGGCGGACGCGAGGACGGTGCCGTACGCGTCCGCTCCCAGGAGGACGCTCGCACCGCGGTGCTCGACGAGCAGGGCGATGCTGCTGCCGTTCGGCACGGAGGCGTCGCGGACCGTCCGTTGGTCCGCCAGGTGCTCCAGGTCGTCGAGCGGTGCGAGCGTGTCGAGCCCCACCTCTCGCTCGGCTCCGCGCAGCGCGTCCCGGACGGCAGCTGCCCACGTGTCGGCCAGGCGCGCCAGGCGCTCGGTCGTCGGGGAGAGCACGGTGATCGTGGGCCCGTCGGGGACGGCGACCACGATGTGACCGCCCGCAGCGCCCGCGTCGACGGGGCCTCGACCGAAGGCCTCGTTCCACGGCCTGGCCTCGTCGTGGGGGTGCCGGGCTGGGCTCCCCTCGGCCGGCGTACCGGCAGCGGCGGGCGTCAGGCCGAGCAGCGCGGCGACGACGTCCTCGCCCTGGTCGATGCTCCGGGAGGTGCCCTTCGGGGCGGGAAGGTGGGTGCGCCCGTTGAACCAGAAGTCCCCGACGCCTGCGGCGAGGTCACTCGCGAGGAACGGCAGCATGCCGCCGATGTGGTCGTTGTCGACGTGCGTGATGACGGCGACGTCGAGGCGTCCGTCGGCCGGGTCCAGCCGGCGCAGCCGCGCCTCGAGCAGTGGCCAGGTGTCCGGCGGGCCGCCGTCGACGAGCATCCGCCACGTCGGCCCCTGGGCCCGCGGGCACTCGACGAGCAGGCAGTCGCCGAGCCGTGCGGGCAGTACCTCGACGTGGATCGCCGTCGACACGGTCGCCACCTTTCCCACCCCGCCAACCCCAGAGTAGGACGGGCGGCCGCGCGCGTCCGGATCTTGGCCGGCCCATCTGGCTCGCTCGCATGCTTTCTCGCTCGCTTCGCTCGCGGGCTTTCTCGCTCGCTTCGCTCGCATGCTTTCTCGCTCGCTCCGCTCGCGGTGTCCGGCACGCTCCGTCGTCGCGCCTTCCCTCCTCGGCTTACTCGCTTCGCTCGTTTCGCTCGTCAGTCCAGGCGCGACGGCCTGCCGGACGGCTCGTCAGTCCGGGCGCGACGCGCGCCGGACCTGTGCATTTCGGGGGTCCGGCCGCGCCCCCGTACCATGGTCCAATGCCCGGAGAGTCACTGTTCAACGCCCTCGAGCCCCTGCTGGAGCGGGTCAACAAGCCCATCCAGTACGTCGGTGGCGAGCTCAACTCCACGGTCAAGGACTGGAACGTCGGCGGCCACGGCCCGGGCGGCGAGGAGCTGACCACGCGCTGGGCGCTCATGTACCCCGACGCCTACGAGGTCGGCGTGCCCAACCAGGGCGTCATGATCCTCTACGAGGTCCTCAACGAGCGTTCCGACGCCCTCGCCGAGCGCACGTACGCGGTGTGGCCCGACATGGAGGCGCAGCTGCGCGAGGCGGGCCTGCCGCAGTTCACGGTCGACGGCCACCGCTCCGTGCGCGACTTCGACCTCTTCGGCCTCAGCTTCTCCACCGAGCTCGGCTACACGAACATGCTCACGGCGCTCGACCTCGCCGGCATCCCGCTGCATGCCGGCGACCGCACCGACGACGACCCGATCGTCGTGGCCGGAGGCCACGCGGCCTTCAACCCCGAGCCGATCGCCTCGTTCATCGACGCCGCCGTCATCGGCGACGGCGAGGAGGCCGTGCTCGCCGTCACCGACATCGTCGGGTCGTGGAAAGCGCAGGGGCGCCCGGGCGGCCGCCGCGAGGTCCTGCTGCGCCTGGCCCGCACCGGTGGCGTCTACGTGCCAGCCTTCTACGACGTCAGCTACCTGCCCGACGGGCGCATCCAGCGCGTCGCGCCCTCCACGGACGCGCCGGGCGTGCCCTGGCGCGTCTCGAAGCACACGGTCATGGACCTCGACGCGTGGCCCTACCCGAAGCAGCCGCTCGTGCCGCTCGCCGAGTCGGTCCACGAGCGCATGTCGGTCGAGATCTTCCGCGGCTGCACCCGGGGCTGCCGCTTCTGCCAGGCCGGCATGATCACCCGACCGGTCCGCGAGCGCTCCATCACCGGCGTCGGCGAGATGGTCGAGCGTGGCCTGGCCGCAACGGGATTCGAGGAGGTCGGCCTGCTCTCGCTCAGCTCGGCCGACCACTCCGAGATCGCCGAGATGACCAAGGGCCTTGCCGACCGCTACGAGGGCACCCAGACCGGCCTGTCTCTGCCGTCGACCCGCGTCGACGCCTTCAACATCGACCTCGCCAACGAGCTGACCCGCAACGGTCGCCGCTCGGGGCTCACGTTCGCCCCCGAGGGTGGCTCCGAGCGCATCCGCAAGGTCATCAACAAGATGGTGTCCGAGGAGGACCTAATCAACACCGTCGCCGCCGCGTACGGCGCGGGCTGGCGGCAGGTGAAGCTCTACTTCATGTGCGGCCTGCCGACCGAGACCGACGACGACGTGCTCCAGATCGCCGAGCTCGCCAAGAAGGTCATCGAGACGGGCCGGCAGGTGTCCGGTCGCCGCGACATCCGCTGCACCGTCTCGATCGGCGGGTTCGTGCCCAAGCCGCACACCCCGTTCCAGTGGGCCGCCCAGCTCGGCGCCGACGACACCGATGCCCGGCTGCTCAAGCTGCGTGAGGCGATCCGCGCCGACCGCCGCTACGGCTCCTCGATCGGGTTCCGGTACCACGACGGCCAGCCCGGCATCGTCGAGGGGCTGCTGTCGCGCGGAGACCGCCGAGTCGGCCGGGTCATCGAGCAGGTGTGGCGCGACGGTGGTCGCTTCGACGGCTGGAGCGAGCACTTCTCCTACGAGCGCTGGATGACCGCCGCCGAGACCGCCCTCGCGGGCGAGCCCGTCGACGTCGCCTGGTACACGACGCGCGAGCGCGGCGAGGCCGAGGTGCTCCCGTGGGACCACCTCGACTCCGGCCTCGACAAGGACTGGCTCTGGGAGGACTGGCAGGACTCGCTCGACGAGACCGAGGTCGACGACTGCCGCTGGACCCCGTGCTTCGACTGCGGCGTCTGCCCCCAGATGGGGACCGAGATCGAGATCGGCCCCACCGGCAAGACCCTGCTGCCGCTCACCGTCCTCGGCAGCAAGCGCGACGAGCTGCTCGAGCACCAGCACTGAGCGACGGCGACCGATTCGTTTCCATCCTGGCCGCACAAGGCCGACCGACCCGGGGCGGATGCCCCGGGTCGGTCAGGTTCCGTGGGGCGGATCAGTCCTCAGCGGGGAGAGACCCGTCTCGATGAACTCGGATCACGACGTCGGCGAGCTCCCCGCGTACGCGAAGGTCGCCGTCTCGTCGGACTGCGCAGGCGTGCAGACCGTCGTGGCCGTCGTGTAGTTCGGGTTGGCACTCGTGTTCGGTGCGAAGGTCACCAGCCACGAGTACGTGCCCGCATCGACGAGGAAGGCGTTGCTCGAAGCCGCGCCGCTGGCGTCGATGGTCACCGTCTGGGTCGAGCCGGCGACGAGACCGGTCGAGCAGTCGGCCGACTTGTACAGCTTGAACGTCACGTCACCGGCGGGTGCGCCGGCGCCCGGCAGCGCCGAGACCTTGGCCGTGTCGCTCAGCTTCATCTTGGTCGACACCGGCGGTGTCACCGGAGTGACGACGACCTGCTCGGTCGTGTCGCCGCAGGCGGTGAACGTCGGGTTGCCCTGGGCGTCGAGCGGAGCGGCCTTGTTCTGCGCGTTGCCCGAGTACTGAGCGACCCACTGGTACTTGCCGACCACGGTCGGGGTGAACGAGTCGCTCGTCGCCGAGGCCGTCGAGTCGGTCAGTCTCGAAGCGCCGTTCGTGGACGTCGCCAGCAGGTTGGCCCCCGTACCGGAGTCGACGCACGAGCTCGCCGTGAGCGTCGCACCGGCCGCGAACGGCCCGTACAGCTTGAACGTCACGGTGCCGACCGCGATGCCGCCCGACGGGAAGAACCCACCGGAGATGTTCGCGACGTCGTTGATCGTGTTGGCGGGGCTCCCGCCGACCGAGATCGTGCCCGACGGCGTGGTGGCGATGGCCGGCGTCACCTTGGTGACCACCAGTGGCTCACTGGTGCAGACACTGGTGGACCCCGTGAGCCTGCTGCCCGCAGCCGGCTCGAAGTGAGCCTGCCACCAGTAGCTGGCGGGCTGGGTGAACGTCAGGCTCGGCGACGGCGGAACCGATCCGTCGGCCGCGACGGTGACGTTCGCGGTGTTCCCGCCTCCCGCGAAGGTCGGGTCGGTCGAGGCCACCTTGCAGGCGTTGTCGGTCCACAGCGAGTACGTCACGGTGCCGGCCGGCGTCCCGAGGGTGCTGCTGATGCTCGACGTGTCGTAGACCTTGACCGGCGGGGTCACCGTGTTGTTCGGCGGCTCGAGGTTGGTGTCGGTTCCCGGGTTCTGGCTCGCGCCGAGCTGCTGGCGCAGGCTCGTGGTGATCGACGAGGTGCCGCAGGTCGTCACGTTGCCCTCGGCGTAGTCATAGAGCGAGGCCGTGAGCGACTGGCTCGAGCGGGTGTCGAAGACGAACCGGTTGACACAGATCGGGTTGCCCTGCGAGTCCTGGTCGAGGTGGTTCGCGGTCAGGTCGAGACCGCCCTCATAGAACTGGTCGGCGCCGAGGGTGGTGCCCTGCGTCTTGTTGTTCACCGTCTGCCACGGCGTCGTGACGCTGGCGGAGTTGGTGATGGCGCAGATGCTGGCCGTGCCGCTGGAACAGCCGTTGCCCGTGACGATGGCGGTCGTGTTGAGGGCACCGTTGGCGCCCCCGACCCACTTGTAGGCGCTGATCTGCGGGTTGGTGCCGCCGCTGAGGAACGCCGCGACGACGAGGATGTCGCCGTCGACGTGGTGACCGGTGAACGCGTTTCCGTTGCCGCTGCCGCCGCCCTGACACGCTGCGTTGGCGTCCTGGAGGAACCACACGCCCATGTTGTTGTCACCGTTGGACGTGTTCTTCTCCATGCCGAAGTAGAGGACGAGGTGCGGAGGAGTGAATGACGTGTCGTTGTACACGGCGGTGTAGGCGTTCTGGATGTCGCCCTTGTTGGTGACGTTGTTCGCTCCGACGCACCGCCAGCCGGTGGCGATGTCATCGAGGTCCTTGGCGCCGGTGGTGTACGTCGACGGGTCGCTCGTGCTGCCCGGGATGAAGTCGCGGGCGAAACCGGCGTCGAAGAAGCCGGTGGGAAGCGGGTTCCGCTTGACGCCGATGCCACTGGCGACGTCGAAGATGCTGTTGCTGCCGCTGGCTGCGCCCCAGTCGGGGGGTGTCGAGGCGGTGTTGTCGAGGACATCGCCTTCGAGTTCGAACGCACTGTTGACCGACGCCAGTGCAGTGAGCGATCCGGCGACGAGGAGTGAGGTCGCGGCGAGTGCCGCGGTGAGGCCGACCGCGGCACGTCGCCGCAGTGGTCGCCTGGTGCCTGATCCCGACCCAGGCACCAGGGAGACGGTTCGTGAACCGAACATGGAGATCTCCAAGGTGTGGTGGAGTGACCCGCCCCGCTCCGGCGCGGGTGGCTACCCGTACGGTCGCGCCTCGTCCGCCCTCGGCCCCCGAGAGGCCCCCGTCTTCCCAGGGCAGCCGGCCGGTGCGTGTGCGGCTACCCAGACATCGACGCTAGGGGCGATCTCATGACGACGCACAGCAATCGGGGAAGTGGTCCCCTATGAGCGGAAAGTCGTGGACGAGGTCCGGAAAATCCTTGGATGGCAGGCTAATTCGTGACTGGCGGCGGTGGGCTCACACCGGGTGGCCGACGTGGGCCAGTGCCTGGCGCACGAGGACCCCGTGCGAGCCGCTCATGTCGGTGGACACCGAGATCGTCATGGCCTCCTCGGGCGTCACCCACGACAGGTCGAGGGCGTCCTTCTGGGGCCGGCAGTCGCCCATGACGGCCACGACGAACGCGAGCGACACGGCGTGCTGGCGCGGGTCGTGGAACGGGGTCACTCCGGGCGTCGGGAAGAACTCGGCGACGGTGAAGGGCTGGGGCGAGAGCGGGATGCGCGGCAGGGCCATCGGACCGAGGTCGTTCTCGATGTGCCGCAGGAGCGCGTCGCGGATCTTCTCGTGGTAGAGCACGCGGCCGCCGACGACCTCCTGGCCGATGCCGCCGTCGCTGTCGGCGCGCAGGAGCAGCCCGATGTGCGTCACCTGCCCCTTGTCGTCGACCCGGACGGGTACGGCGTGGACGTAGAGCATCGGGAGGCGCTCGCGGGCGTCGTCGAGGTCCTCTCGGCTGAGCCAGGCACCGGTCGTCTCCACTTCCGTCATGGCCTCATAGTGCCAAACGCCGGCCCGTCCGCCCGGGACGGTCCGCCCCCAGCCTGTCGTGGGCCGTGCTCGGTCGTCGTCGACGCATCGGGCCCGCCGCTCGGCGCAGGCGGCGTGCCGCACAGGTTAGACTGGGCGCGCACAGGCGTTCGAGCCGTCATCAGCGGCGAGCCTCCGGAAGAACCGAGACCGCGAGCCGGCGGTGCTCCCAGTAGAACCGGACGGGTGGGCCCGTCACAGCCACGAACGAGCGGTCGCACGCGCCTCCGGGCCCGAGCGGCAAGCGGGGTGGTACCGCGGCGGAGACGTCGTCCCCGGCACAGCAGCCGAGACCGCCGAGACCAGGAGCCCGCAGCATGACCTACCCCAAGGTCACCACGTCCGAGCCGACCTCCGAGCCGACGCCCGCCCGCAGCACCGGCGTCCCGTCGAACCCGCGCTTCCCCGAGATCGAGGAGCGCGTGCTGAGGTACTGGGACGAGGACGGCACCTTCATCGCGTCGGTCGAGAACCGCGACGCGGGCACGGACGGCGACAACGAGTTCGTCTTCTACGACGGGCCGCCCTTCGCCAACGGCCTCCCGCACTACGGCCACCTGCTCACCGGCTACGTCAAGGACATCGTCCCGCGCTACCAGACGATGCGCGGCAAGCGCGTCGAGCGTCGCTTCGGCTGGGACACCCACGGCCTGCCTGCCGAGCTCGAGGCCCAGCGCCAGCTCGGCCTCAAGACCAAGCAGGACATCGTCGAGCTCGGCATCGACACCTTCAACGACGCGTGCCGCGCGTCGGTGCTCAAGTACACGGGGGAGTGGCGCGACTACGTCACCCGCCAGGCGCGCTGGGTCGACTTCGACCACGACTACAAGACGCTCGAGCCCGGCTACATGGAGTCGGTCATCTGGGCCTTCAAGCAGCTACACGACAAGGGTCTGGTCTACGAGGGCTTCCGCGTGCTGCCCTACTGCTGGAACGACCAGACGCCGCTGTCCAACCACGAGCTGCGCATGGACGACGACGTCTACAAGATGCGCCAGGACCCCGCCGTCACGGTCGGCCTGCGCCTCGAGACCGGCGAGCTCGCGCTCGTGTGGACGACGACGCCCTGGACCCTCCCGGCCAACCTCGCGATCATGGTCCACCCCGACATCGACTACGTCGTCGTCGAGTCGGACTTCACCGGCACCACCGAGCGCTACGTCATCGCCGAGGCTCGGCTCAGCGCCTACAAGCGCGAGCTGGGGGAGGACGCCGAAGAGCGGATCGTCCAGCGGCTCAAGGGCTCCGAGCTGTTCGGTCGCTCGTACACGCCGCCCTTCACGTACTACCAGGGCCACGAGCGGGCCCACCGCGTCGTCGAGGCCGACTTCGTCACGACCACCGACGGTACGGGCCTCGTGCACAGCGCCGGCGCCTTCGGTGAGGAGGACAAGCTCGTCACCGACCGCGAGGGCATCGCCCCGGTCGTGCCGGTCAGTGCCGAGGCGCGGTTCACCTATCCCGTCGCCGACTACGAGGGCATGCACGTCTTCGACGCCAACCTCCACATCATCGACCACCTCAAGGCCGCCACGCGTGGGGAGGGCGACACCGGCTCGGTCACGGCCGGCACCGTGCTGCTGCGCCGCGAGACCTACGACCACAGCTACCCGCACTGCTGGCGCTGCCGGCAGCCGCTCATCTACATGGCGGTGTCCTCGTGGTTCGTCGAGGTCACGAAGATCAAGGACCGGATGCTCGAGCTCAACCAGGAGATCGAGTGGACGCCCTCGCACATCAGGGACGGCCAGTTCGGCAAGTGGCTGGCCAACGCCCGTGACTGGTCGATCTCGCGGAACCGCTTCTGGGGCAGCCCGATCCCGGTGTGGAAGTCCGACAACCCGGAGTACCCGCGCCTCGACGTGTACGGCTCATTCGAGGAGCTCGAGCGCGACTTCGGCGTGCCCGTCACCGACCTGCACCGGCCCTTCATCGACACCCTGACGCGTCCGAACCCCGACGACCCGACGGGGCAGTCGACGATGCGCCGGGTCGAGGACGTGCTCGACGTGTGGTTCGACTCCGGCTCGATGAGCTTCGCCCAGGTGCACTACCCGTTCGAGAACGCCGAGTGGTTCGAGCACCACTTCCCGGGCGACTTCATCGTCGAGTACATCGGGCAGACGCGCGGCTGGTTCTACACGCTGCACATCCTCGCCACCGCGCTCTTCGACCGACCGGCCTTCAAGTCGTGCGTCAGCCACGGCATCGTGCTGGGCTCCGACGGCCAGAAGATGAGCAAGTCGCTGCGCAACTACCCGGACGTCTCGGAGGTCTTCGACCGCGACGGCGCCGACGCGATGCGCTGGTTCCTCATGTCCTCGCCGATCCTGCGCGGTGGCAACCTCGTCGTCACCGAGCAGGGCATCCGCGACGGTGTCCGGCAGGTCATGCTGCCGCTGTGGAACGCGTGGTCGTTCTTCGCGCTCTACGCCAACACGGCGCGGGGCGGGGAGGGCTACGAGGCGAAGTGGTCGACCGCGTCGACCGACGTGCTCGACCGCTACCTGCTCGCCAAGCTGCGCGAGTTCGTCGGCGACATGACCGAGCAGCTCGACGCCTACGAGGTCGCGGCGGCCTGCGACACGATGCGCGGGTTCCTCGACGTCCTGTCCAACTGGTACATCCGCCGTTCCCGCGACCGCTTCTGGGGCGGGGAGACCGACGAGTCGCTCGCAGCCTTCGACACGCTGTACACCGCCCTCGAGACGGTGACGCGCGCCATCGCGCCGCTGCTGCCGCTCGTCACCGAGGAGATCTGGCGCGGCCTGACGGGCGGCCGGTCGGTGCACCTGACCGACTACCCCCTCGTCGACGACCTGCCGGCCGACCACGCACTGGTCGTGGCGATGGACCGGGCGCGCGACGTGTGCTCGGTCGGCTCCAGCCTGCGCAAGGCCCGCCAGCTGCGCGCCCGCCTGCCGCTCGCCGCCCTGACCGTCGTCGTGCCCGAGCCGGACGCCCTCGAGCCGTTCCGCTCGATCGTCCAGGACGAGCTCAACGTCAAGGACCTCGCCCTCGTCGACCTCACGACCGCGAGCGAGGCCGACTTCGGTGTCATGCAGCGCCTCTCCGTCAACGCCCGGGCGGCCGGCCCGCGGCTCGGCAAGGACGTGCAGGTGGCCATCCGTGGCAGCAAGTCCGGCGACTGGTCGGTCTCGCCCGACGGCATCGTGACCTCAGGCGGCCTGGAGCTCGTCGAGGGCGAGTACTCCCTCGAGACCGTCGTGTCCGGCGACGGTGCCGACACCGCGGCCACCGCGATGCTGCCCGGCGGCGGCTTCGTGGTCCTCGACACCGCCGTGACGCCGGCCCTCGCCACCGAGGGCGTGGCCCGCGACCTCGTGCGCGCGGTCCAGCAGGCCCGCCGCGACGCCGGCCTGCACGTCAGCGACCGGATCAGCCTGACGATCCAGGGCTCACCGGAGGTGTTCGAGGCCACGGTCGACCACCGAGACCTCATCGTCGGCGAGACGCTCGCCGCACAGTTCGCGTCGGCCGGGCCGGAGCACGCCCTGCCCGCCGGCGTGGGGACCCAGGTGGTCGTCGGCGACGACCACACCGCGACGATCGTGGTGGAGAAGCGATGAGCCTGGCCAGCACCGGCACGCAGGGTCCGGGTGTCGAGGGCGTCGAGGTGCGCCCGGCGGTCGGCGACGACCTGTCCGGCGTCCTGTCCGTCGGCCACCGCACGTGGCTTGCGACCTACGAGCCGCTCGTCGGCCCCGAGTACGTCGCCATGGGCCTGGCCAAGTGGTGGACGAGCGACGTCGTCGCCGCCTCGATCCGCAAGGGCCGCACCATCGTCGCCGTCGACGGCGACGACGTCGTCGGCGTGGCCACGTTCGGCCCGCAGGACGACGACTTCGTGCTGTGGAAGCTCTACGTGCTTCCCGACAACCACGGAAACGGCGTCGGCTCGCGGCTGCTGGATGCCGTCGTCGAGCGGGCCGTCGAGGGTGGGCACTCGCGGATCGTCCTGTCGCACATCGAGGGCAACACGGGCGCGGCGCGCTTCTACGCGCGACACGGTTTCACCGAGACCCACCGCGAGTCGGGTGGCTCGGACATGCCGGTGAGCGTCTGGATGGAGCGTCCGCTGCCGACGGCCGACGGCACCCGTACGGAGGACGCGTCGTGAGCGGCGGGCGGCCGGACGCCGCCGCCCTGGAGGCGGCCCGCAACCTCGAGGAGATGAAGCGTGTCCGCGAGATCGAGGAGGAGATCCTCGCGCGCGCCCCCGAGAACGACATCGGTCCCTCGCTGGAGCGCATCCGGGCGGTCATGCAGCTGGCCGGCGACCCGCAGCGGGCCTACCCCTCGATCCACCTGACCGGCACGAACGGCAAGACGTCGACGAGCCGGATGATCGACGCGATCCTGAGCGAGAGCGGCCTGGCGACGGGGCGGTTCACCTCGCCGCACCTGCACGACATCCGCGAACGGATCACGCTGTCGGGCAAGCCGATCCCGCGTGAGAAGTTCATCGCCGCCTACGACGACGTCGCTCCCCTCATCGAGATCGTCGACGCGCGTTCCCTCGAGGAGGGCGGGCGCCGGATGAACTTCTTCGAGGTGCTCGTCGCGGTCGCCTACGCGGCGTTCGCGGACGCCCCCGTCGACGTCGCGATCATCGAGGTCGGCCTCGGCGGGTCGTGGGACGCCACCAACGTCGTCGACGCCCAGGTGGCGGTCGTGACCCCGGTCGACCTCGACCACACGCACCTGCTCGGTGACGACGTCGTGGCCATCGCCGAGGAGAAGAGCGGCATCATCAAGGCCGACTCGTTCACGGTGTCAGGCGTGCAGGACGAGGACGTCGTCCGGGTCCTGCTCGATCGCGTCGAGGAAGTCGGTGGCTCGCGGATCGTCTTCGAGGGCAACGACTTCGGTGTCCTCGAGCGTGAGGTCGCGGTCGGTGGCCAGCAGGTCTCGCTCCGCGGCCTGGTCGGTGACCACCCCGACCTGTTCCTGCCGCTGCACGGTGCGCACCAGGCGAGCAACCTCGCCACCGCCGTGGCCGCCGTCGAGGCGTTCCTCGGTGGGGGAGAGCAGGCCCTCGACACCGACGTGCTGCGCGCCGCGTGCGCGTCGATGACCTCTCCCGGACGCCTCGAGGTGGTCCGCCGCTCGCCGACCGTCCTCGTCGACGCCGCCCACAACCCGCACGGCGCGCGTTCGCTCGTCGCCGCGCTCGGCGAGTCCTTCACCTTCACCCGCCTCGTCGGTCTCGTCGGGATCGTCGCGGACAAGGACGCCGTCGGCATGCTCGAGGTTCTCGAGCCGGCCCTCGACCACGTCGTCGTGTCGCGCAGCACCTCGCCGCGGGCGCTCGACCCGGAAAAGCTCGGCGAGCTGGCCCGCGAGGTGTTCGGCGAGTCGCGTGTCACCGTGGTCGACGCGCTTCCCGACGCTCTCGAGCAGGCCGTGACCCTGGCGGAGCAGGACGGCATGGGCGGGGGAGTCGTGGCCACCGGCTCGGTCATCACGGCGGGCGAGGTGCGGATGCTCCTCGGCCACACCGAGGTGTGAGGAGCCACGCGCGAGCCGCCTAGGCTGGCCCCCATGCACCCCTTCGTCAAGCTCGTCATCGTCGTCGCGGTCGTCGTCGCCGTCGTCGTGCTCTGGGGCCGGGTCGTGGGCCGCCGCGACCCCGACCGGCAGCCCGAAGGACTCACCGACCGGGTGCGGGGCGTCGTGAGCCGCGAGATCAGTGCGGGGCACAAGATCAACGCCATCAAGGTCTACCGCGAGGCGACGGGCGCACCGCTCGCCGACGCTAAGCGGGCCGTCGACAACTGGTTCGTGCCCGGCCAGGGGCCCGGCGTGCGCGACGCCGCGGCGTCGTTCACCGAGGGGCGGCTCACCGACGAGGCCCGGTCCCGCATCAGCCAGCTCCTCCGTGCCGACCGGCGGGAGGACGCGATGAGCCTCTACGCCGAGGCCACGGGCGCCAGCGAGACCGAGGCGCGCGCCATCATCCGCACCTGGGACACGGCCCAGGACTACTGACGCCACCGGCGTCGAGCCTCCGACGCGCACCAACCGCACGAACGCACGACCCGACCTCACGATCCGACCCCACCGACACCAGGACCGCACGCATGAACGCCCTCCGCCTGTACGGCACCACCGGAAAGTTCACGTGGCGCATGCTCGCCACCGTCCTCGGAGGCCAGTCGCTGTGCATCCTGCTCGGGGCGCTCGTGGCCCGCGGCGTCACGTCGGCGGCCGACGAGGCGGGGCGCAGCACCGCCTACCTCGTCGTCGGCATCGGCCTCGGTGCGCTGTGCGTCGTCGCCGCCGGCTCGATGCGGAAGCCGTACGGGTTGACCCTCGGCTGGGTGGTGCAGGTGCTGACACTCCTCAGTGCCCTCGTCGTGCCGATGATGCTCGTCGTCGGGCTCTTCTTCCTCGCACTCTGGATCACCTGCCTCGTCAAGGGCGCCTCGATCGACGCCGAGATGGCTCGCCGCGAGAGCGCCGCGTCGGCTGGGCACGACCAGCCCGAGGCCGGGGACGGCGCCTCCGGCCCGGCCGATAGGGTGGACGGGTGACCACGGAACGTTCTCTCGTCCTCGTCAAGCCCGACGGTTTCGGCCGCGGCCTCACCGGTGAGGTGCTGCGCCGCATCGAGGCCAAGGGGTACGTCCTCGCCGGCCTCGACGTGCTGACCCCGACCCGCGAGCAGCTCGCCAAGCACTACGCCGAGCACGAGGGCAAGCCGTTCTACGAGCCCCTCGTCGACTTCATGAGCTCGGGTCCGGTCGCCGCCGTCGTCATCGAGGGGCAGGACTGCATCAAGGGCTTCCGTGCGCTCGCCGGCGCCACCAACCCCACCGAGGCCCTGCCGGGCACGATCCGTGGCGACCTCGGCCGCGACTGGGGCACCAAGGTCCAGCAGAACATCGTGCACGGCTCCGACTCGCCCGAGTCGGCCGCGCGCGAGATCGCCATCTGGTTCCCCGCCCTCTGAGCCCCAGCGGCCCCAGCAGGACCACAGCGGCCCCAGCAGGACCACAGCGGCCTCGTAGGCCCCAGGCGTCGACTGGCGTCACGCATCCGGCGACACTCGGCGGATGCGCTCGGTCCTGCCGCCGGCTCGCGACACAATCCCGGCCATGAGCACCTGGCCGCCCCTCGGACGCGACCTGGCGGTCGACCTCGGGACGGCCAATACGCTCATCCACGTCCGGGGCCGTGGCGTCGTGCTCGAGGAGCCGTCCGTCGTCGCCGTCGAGGCCGGCACCGGTCGCCTCGTCGCGGCCGGCACGCGCGCCAAGGAGATGCTCGGGCGCGCGCCCGGCACCATCCGGGCCGTGCGCCCGCTGCGCGACGGCGTCGTGTCCGACGCCGACGAGACCGAGCGGATGCTGCGCTGGTTCATCGACCGCGTCCGCACCTCACGTCTCGTGCGCCCGCGGATGGTGCTCTGCGTGCCGAGCGAGGTCACCGGCGTCGAGCGGCGCGCCCTCGAGGACGCCGCGACGCGCTGTGGTGCGCGCCGCGTCTACATGGTCGAGGAGCCGATGGCGGCCGCCATCGGGGCCGGCCTGCCGGTCTACGAGACGGCGGCCAGCATGGTCGTCGACATCGGCGGCGGCACCACCGACGTCGCCGTCATCAGCCTCGGTGGCATCGTCACCTCGACGTCCGTCCGGGTCGCGGGAGACGAGATCGACGAGGCGCTCGTCAGCCACGTCAAGAGCGAGTACTCGCTGCTGCTGGGCGAGCGCAGCGCGGAGGACCTCAAGGTCGCCGTCGGCTCGGTGTTCCCGTTGCGCGAGGAGCTGTCCACCCGGCTGCGTGGGCGTGACCTCACGACCGGGCTGCCCAAGACCGTCCAGGTCGGCTCGGCGGAGGTGCGCCGGGCCATCGAGGGGCCGGTGCTGCGGGTCATCGAGGTGGTCCGGGCCACCCTCGACGTCTGCCCGCCCGAGCTCGCCGGCGACATCCTCGACCGCGGCATCACCCTGACCGGCGGGGGAGCGCTGCTGCGTGGCCTCGACGAGCGGATGCGCCACGAGCTCGGCGTGCCGGTGCACGTCGCCGACGACCCGCTCCGTGCGGTGGCGCGCGGCGCCGGCCGCTGCGTCGACGACTTCTCCAGCCTCGAGCGCGTCCTCGTCGGCGACCCGCGCGGCTGACCGTGGACGACCGCACGCGCCGCCGCCTCCTCGGGCTGCTCGTGGCGGTGACCCTCGGCCTGCTCGCGGCCGACCTCGCCGGCTCGGGCGTGACCGACGCGGTGCGCCGCGCGTCCGGCGTCGTCGTGGGTCCCGTGCAGCGCGTCCTCGCGGGTGCGTCTCCCGGCGACCTCTCCCGCCTCGAGGCAGAGAACGTCCGCCTGCGAGCGGTCGTCGCCGACCAGCAGCGCGCGCTCGACGACGTGGCGCGCGTCCGGTCGGTGCTCGGGGCCGAGGTGCTCGCCGCGCACGCCTTCGTGCCGGGACGCGTCGTCGGCACGGCGCTCGGCCCGCTCGGTGGTCGCAGCCTGACGATCGACGTCGGCTCGCGTGACGGCGTCGAGGCCGACTCCACCGTGGTCGCGGCCGAGGGGCTCGTCGGGCGCGTCGTGTCGGTGTCGCCGTGGACGAGCGACGTGCAGGTGCTCGGTTCGACCGGCTCGGTCGTCGGGGTGCGCGTCGGTCCCGCGGGCATGCTCGCCACGGTGGCGGCGCCCGGTACCGCCGACCGCGAGGCGCGCCCACGGGGGTCGCTCACCCTGTCGTTCGTCCAGCCGGGCACACCGGTCGTCGGCGACGTCGTCCGCACCCTCGGCAGTGTGGACGAGCGTCCCTACGCCGCAGGCGTCGTCGTCGGCACCGTCACCGACGTCGACCCGGGGAGCGGGCGGATGACCTGCACCGCCACGGTGCGCCCGGCGGTCGACGCCGACGCGATCGACGTCGTCGCGGTCCTCGTGCCACGGGCGCGGGCCACGCCGCGCCCGGTGCAGCTGCCGGTCACCGGCGTCGCGACGGGAGCGGGGCGGTGAGGCCGACGCTGCTCGGCCTGCTGCGCGCCGCCTACGTCGTGCTGGCGGCCTTGGCGACGGCGACGTTGCTGCCCCGCCTCGGCGTGCCCGACGCGTGGGTGCCCGACCTCGTGCTCCTGGGGGTCGTGGCGACGGCGGTCCTGCGCGGCCCGCTGCACGGCGCCCTCGTCGGTCTGCTCGCCGGCTGGGTCGTCGAGCTCGTCCCTCCGGTCGGGTCGCCACTCGGGCTGACGGCGCTCGTGACCGCGGTCGGTGGCCTCGCCGCGGGACTGTTCCACAGCCCGGCCTCGCGGTCGGGCCTGCGCCCGCTCGCCGCGCTCCTCGCGGCGGGTGCCGTCGTCGGCCTGGCGCGCGCCGTCACGACGCTGCTCGCGGAGGGGAGCGTCGACACGCTCGCGGGGCTGGCCCGCCTCGCCTCGACGCTGGGCGTCGGCCTGCTCACCGTTCCCGTCGCCGTCACGGTCGACCGCGCCCTCGTACGACGTCGGCTCGGATGAGGGCGCGGTCGGTTCGCAGACGCCTGCGGGTGCCTCGGCCGCGGGTGTCGTTCCGCGAGCCCCGGTCCCGACGCGCGCCACGCACCGGTGTCGTCGGCGTCGTCGTCGTGCTCGTCGTCGTCCTCTTCGGACTGCTCGTCGGGCGGCTCGGCGAGCTCCAGCTCGTCCAGGGCCCGCAGCTGGCGCGCGCCGCGACCACCGCCAACACCCGCACCGTCACCGACCACGCCCTGCGCGGCCGGATCCTCGACCGCAGCGGCACGCCCCTCGCGACGAACACCTTCACGACGACCGTGACGATCGAGCGGGCCACGCTCGTGGGAGCGCGCGACGGAGGCCGCGCGCTCGTCGCGTCGGTGGCCGCCGCTCTCGGGCTGCCGTTCCAGCGGCTGTGGGACAAGACGATGCTCTGCGGCACCCGGGGCGCACCGGAGGCTCCCGCGTGCTTCAACGGCTCGCCCTACGTGCCGATCCCGGTGGCCACCCGCGTCGACGAGCGGCGCGCCCTGACGCTCCTCGAGCAGCCGGAGAAGTACCCCGGCGTCGGGGTCACGGCCGAGCCCGCCCGCGGTTACCCGCGTCCCGGTGGCGCGCTCGCGCCCCACCTGCTGGGCTGGGTCGCCCGGGCCGACGCGTCCGAGGTGAGCGGCGGTGGCGGGCGCATCGACGCCGAGGACGCCGTCGGCCGCAGCGGCCTCGAGCAGCAGTACGACGCCGAGCTGCGCGGCGCCAACGGCTCGACCGTCGTGGCCGTCGACCCGCGCGGGATCGTCACGGGCACGGTCTCGACCACGGCGCCGACACCGGGCCGTGACGTCGTGACGCACCTCGACGCACGCCTCCAGGCCCGCGTCGAGGCCGCCCTGTCCGGCGCCGTGGCGCGTGCCCGGGCGCAGAAGCTGCCTGCCGACAGCGGTGCCGCCGTGGTCCTCGACGTGACCAACGGGGCCGTCGTCGCCGCGGCCAGCTACCCGACCTACGACCCGGGGCTCTTCACCGGCGGGATCGGCTCGACACAGCTGGCCCGGCTGACGAGCGAGGCGGCCGGGGTGCCGCTGTCCTCTCGGCTCACCGCCCAGACCTTCCCGCCGGCCTCCACCTTCAAGGTCATCTCGGTCCCTGCCGCCGTCAACGCCGGTGCCCGCCTCGACGGTCGCTACGACTGCTCGCCGAACGTGGACGTCGGCGGCCGGGTCTTCAACAACTACGAGTCCAGGGGCTACGGGCTCATCGACCTCCACCGGACGCTCGTCGTCTCCTGTGACACCGTCTTCTACCGTCTCGCCTACGCCGCGTGGCTCGCGCAGGGCGGGCTCACCGCCCCGACCTCGGCGCCGGACCCGTTCGTGGCCATGGCCCGGGCCTTCGGGCTGGGCCGGCCCACGGGCGTCGACCTGCCGGGCGAGGCTGCCGGACGCGTCGCAGACCGGCAGTGGAAGGAGGACACGTGGGCGGCCACTCGCGACACGACCTGCCGGCGGGCCCGCACGGGCTACCCCGAGGTGGCCCGCACCGACCGCGCCCGCGCCACCTACCTGACCCAGCTGGCGAAGGAGAACTGCGCCACCGGGTTCCAGTACCGCGCCGGCGATGCCGTGAACTTCTCGATCGGACAGGGCGACACGACGGTGACGCCCCTGCAGATGGCCACGGTCTACGCCGCCCTCGCGAACGGAGGCACCGTGTGGCAGCCGCAGGTCGCGGCCGCCTTCAGGTCGGTCGACGGCGTCACGACGCCCATCGCGCCCCGACGCGTCGGCACGGTGCCGCTGCGCCGCGACGTGGGCGCGTACGTGCGCGCGGCGCTCGCCGACGTGACGCGCCCGGGCGGGTCCGCCGGGTCCGCGTTCGCCGGCTTCCCGCAGCACCGCTACCCGGTGGCCGGCAAGACCGGCACCGGTGAGGTCTTCGGGAAGAAGGCGACCGCGTGGTTCGTCGGCTACGGGCCGACGACCCGGCCGAAGTACGTCGTCGCCGTCGTCGTGAGCCAGGGCGGCTCGGGGTCGAAGGTGGCGGCGCCCGCCGTGCGTGAGATCTTCGATGCCATCCTTGCCCTGAGGATGTGACCCACCGAACCGAGAGGCCGACGTGGACGACTACCTGAGGACCGACGCCCCCGTCGTCGAGGCCCTCGACCGGGCGTGGCGCCGCAGCCGGCTCACCGCGCGAACCCGCTTGTCCCGCCTACGCTCTCGTGTCTTCCTGCTGCTCCAGAGCGCCATCGCGGCCGGGGTGGCGTGGTTCGTCGCGCACAACATCGTCGGCCATGCCACGCCGTTCTTCGCCCCGATCGTGGCGATCGTCTGCCTCGGCATGTCCTACGGCCAGCGGGTCCGGCGCGTGATCGAGGTCGCGGTCGGGGTGGCCGTGGGCGTCTTCACCGCCGACGTCTTCGTCCACTTCGCCGGCAGCGGCCCGTGGCAGATCACCGTCGTCGTGTTCTTCTCGATGGCCTTCGCCCTGCTCCTCGACGGCGGGCCGCTGCTCGTGACGCAGGCCGCCGTGCAGAGCGCCACCATCGTCGCGCTCGCGGCGAGCCCCGGCCAGGCGCTGTCGCGCTGGACCGACGCGCTCATCGGTGGCGGCGTCGCGCTCGTCGCAGCGGTCGTCGTGCCCCAGGCGCCGCTGCGCCGACCGCGTGTCGCCGCGGCCGAGGCCGTCGCCAAGATCAGCGAGCTGCTGCGCCAGGTGGTGCGGCTGGCCGACGACGGCGACGTCGACGGGGTCGCCCAGGTGCTGGCCTCGGCCCGGGGCACGGAGTCGCTCCTCCGTGAGCTGCGACAGGCCGCGGACGAGGGGCTCGCCGTCATCACCAGCTCGCCGTTCTCCCGGCGCCGGCACGCACCCCGGGTGCGCTCGATGGCCGAGCTCGTCGAACCCCTCGACATCGCGATGCGCAGCACGCGCGTGCTCGTGCGTCGCGTGACCATCGCCGTGGGCCGGGGCGAGGACCTGCCCGACAGCTACCGGACGCTCCTCGGACGGCTCGCCGACGCCACCGACGTCATGGCCCGTGCGCTCGCCGAGAACGCAGCCGCGTCCGCAGGTCGCAGCGCGCTGGTCCAGGTCGCCGCCGAGATCGGCGACCTCCCGCGCACCTCGAGCCTGGCGACCGAGACCGTCCTCGCGCAGCTGCGGTCGCTGACCCTCGACCTGCTGCAGGTGTCGGGGATGGGCCTCGAGGAGGCCCACAACGCCATTCCCCCGGAGCGCGAGCGCGGCTGACGCATCCGCGTCGGTCGGCGTCGGTCGGCGTCGGGCGGGAGAGCGGACATGGCGAAGGGGCCGGGTCCGTGCGGACCCAGCCCCTTCGACCGGCGTGGCGTGTCGGCGCTCAGGCCGACGGCGTCAGCTCGTGCGGTCCCGTCTTCAGCTTCTCGACGCGGGGGTCGCCCGCGTCGGCGAAGTAGTCGGCCGGGATCGTCTCGTCGTGGCCCTCCGGCGCCTTGGCAGCGCGGAGCACCAGCGTCAGCACGGCGGCGACGACGACGTTGATGGCGAACGCCGTGACGGCGATGTAGCCGAGCTGGCCGATGATCGGCATGTTGGCGACGGAGCCGGCGAAGTGCGCCCCGGTCGCCTTGTTGGTCACGTTGTACGCGGCGACCGTGCCGTAGACCATGCCGACGGCCCAGCCGGCGAGCAGGGCCCAGCGGTGGAACCACCGGGTGTAGAGGTAGAACACGAGCGCCGGGAACGTCTGGAGGATCCAGATGCCGCCGAGGAGCTGGAAGTTGATCGCGTTGCTCTTGTCGAGCGCGAGCACGAAGACCAGCGCGAACGCCTTGACGACCAGCGAGGTGATCTTGCTGACCTGCGCCTCCTGCTTCGGCGTCGCGTCGGGCTTGATCCACGCCTTGTAGATGTTGCGCGTGAACGTGTTGGCCGCGGCGATCGACATGATCGCGGCCGGCACGAGCGCACCGATGGCGATGGCGGCGAAGGCGACACCGGCGAACCACGCCGGGAACATGTCCTCGAACAGCTGCGGGATGACGAGCTGGCCGTTGACCTTGCCGTCGAGACCCACGGGCTTGGTGCCCGCGGCGATCGCGACCCAGCCGAGGAGCGCGAGCAGGCCGAGCAGGAACGAGTACGCGGGCAGGATCGAGGCGTTCTTGCGGATCGTGTTGCGGTTCTTGGCCGACAGGCTCGCCGTCACCGAGTGCGGGTACATGAACAGGGCCAGTGCCGAGCCGAGGGCGAGCGTCGCGTAGGCCCAGTACGCCTTCGGGCCCGGGATGAACACGTTCGGGTTGCCCGTGGCGGGGTTCGTCGTCGTCGTCATCTTCTCCTTCGCCGCGTCGAAGACGTGCCCCCAGCCGCCGACCTTGGACGGCAGGTAGATGACCGCGACGATGATGACGAGGTAGATGAGGATGTCCTTGACGAAGGCGATGATCGCCGGCGCGCGCAGGCCCGAGGTGTAGGTGTAGAGCGCGAGCACGAGGAAGGCGATGAAGAGCGGGAGGTCGTTGGCCACCCAGTTGCCGCCGCCGCCGACCCCCGCGACCTCGAGGACGGCCTGGATGCCGACGAGCTGCAGGGCGATGTACGGCATCGTCGCGAGGAAGCCGGTGACCGCGACCGCGAGCGACAGGCCGCGCGAGCCCGATCGGCCCTGGACGAAGTCGGCCGGCGTGACGTAGCCGTGCCGGTGCGACACCGACCACAGCCGCGACATGAAGACGAAGATGATCGGGTAGAGCACGATCGTGTACGGCACGGCGAAGAAGCCGTTGACCGCACCGAAGGCCCACATCGCGGCCGGGACGGCGACGAAGGTGTACGCCGTGTAGAGATCACCGCCGAGCAGGAACCACGTGATCCACGTGCCGAAGCTCCGGCCGCCGAGGCCCCATTCCTCGAGGCTGTCCATGCTGGCCGGACGCCGCCAGCGGGCGGCCCAGAAGCCGGCACCTGCGACGAGGACGAAGAAGAAGACGAGGACGGCGAGTGCGACGCCGTTGACTCCCTGGTTCATCGGGTCCCACCACCCCAGGTGCGGCCCGACGCGTCGCCGGTCGTGTCGTCGTCGACGTACTCGTCACCCTCGGGGTTCATCGGCCGGTGCGGCCGGGCCTTGAGGACGAGGCGGTAGGCCGTGTAGGTCAGGGCCGAGCAGAGGATGACCCAGAGGAACTGGTACCAGATGAAGAACGGGAAACCGCCGAGGCGCGGCTCGTCCTTGGCGTAGGTGCCGACGAGCATCAGGGCGACGATCGGGATCGCGAGGAGCACCCCGGCGACGGCCAGCAGGCCCTTGTTCGCCGGTGGCGCCGAGTGTCGGTGCGGAGTGGAACTCACGCGGGTGACCTCCGTTGGTCGGGGCCGGGTGCATCCGGCCGTGCGTGTCGGAACGTACTCTCGCCCTTGCCCCGAATGTGGGGTGCGACACAGGCAGTTGCGGATCGACACCCGTTTCGTGACGTCGGCGCCGGCTGGGGTGGAACCGCGGTCGGGACCGCGTGCCCGCACGGATAAGGTGCCCTCATGGCTGATTTCGATGTCGTTGTGCTCGGTGCCGGTCCTGGTGGCTACGTCGCGGCGATCCGCGCGTCGCAGCTCGGCAAGAAGGTCGCCGTGGTCGAGAAGCAGTACTGGGGCGGCGTCTGCCTCAACGTCGGCTGCATCCCCAGCAAGGCGCTGCTGCGCAACGCGGAGATCGCGCACATCATCACGCACGAGAAGAAGACCTTCGGCATCGAGGGCGACGCGACCATGTCGTACGCGCCGACGCACTCGCGCAGCCGGTCGGTGGCCGACGCCAGCGCCAAGGGCGTGCACTACCTCATGAAGAAGAACAAGATCGAGGAGATCGACGGCTGGGGCACCATCACCTCGGCCACCTCGATGGACGTGGCCCTCAACGACGGGTCGTCGCGCTCGGTCACCTTCGACCACCTCATCATCGGTACCGGCGCGAAGGTCCGGATGCTGCCAGGCATGCAGGTCAGCGACAACGTCGTCACCTACGAGGAGCAGATCCTCGACGCCGACCTGCCGTCGTCGATCATCATCGGCGGCTCAGGCGCCATCGGAGTCGAGTTCGCCTACGTCATGAAGAACTTCGGCGTCGACGTCACGATCGTCGAGTTCCTCGACCGCATGGTCCCGACCGAGGACCCCGACGTGTCCAAGGAGCTCTTCCGTCAGTACAAGAAGCTCGGCGTCAAGGTCCTGCTGTCCACCGCCGTGAAGAACGTCGAGGACACCGGCTCCGGCGTCCGCGTCACGGTTGCGCCGGCGGCCGGGGGAGACGAGACCGTCCTCGAGGCGGACAAGTTCCTCGCCGCCTTCGGGTTCGCCCCGCGCACCGAGGGCTACGGCCTCGAGTCGCTCGGCCTCGAGATGACCGAGCGGGGCGCCATCGCCATCGACGGCCGCGGCCGCACCAGCGTCCCCAACGTCTTCGCCATCGGTGACGTCACGGCCAAGCTCATGCTGGCCCACACCGCCGAGGCCATGGGCGTCGTGGCCGCCGAGACGATCGCCGACGCCGAGACGATGGAGCTCAACTTCGACATGATCCCGCGGGCGACCTTCTGCCAGCCGCAGATCGCCTCCTTCGGCTACACCGAGGCGCAGGCCAAGGAGAAGGGCTACGACGTCAAGACGGCCAGCTTCCCGTTCTCGGCCAACGGCAAGGCACGCGGCATGGCCGAGGGTGTCGGCTTCGTCAAGATCGTTGCCGACGCCGAGCACAACGAGCTGCTCGGTGCCCACATGATCGGCCCCGAGGTGACCGAGCTGCTGCCGGCGCTGACCCTGGCCCAGCAGTGGGACCTCACCGCCGGCGAGGTGGCCCGCAACGTCTTCGCCCACCCGACGCTGAGCGAGGCCATGAAGGAGGCCATCGAGGGCATCGCGGGGCACATGATCAATCTCTGACGCGTCCCCGTCCCCGGACGCGCCTGACGCGCGAAGGGCGCCCCGCGGCGTGAGCCACGGGGCGCCCTTCGACGTCTGGTGCGGGCCGATCAGTACCAGTGCTTGCGTCCGCCGATGGCGCGACCGGTGGCGCCGAGCACGTAGAGGACGGCTCCGACGACGAGCAGGATGATGCCGATCGTCGTGAGGATGCTGATGTGGACCAGCAGCCCGACGATCAGCAGGATCAGACCGAGGATGATCATGGTGTCGCTTCGCTCCTTTGGAGTGGGTTCCCGAGACAGCTGTTCCGTACCCGGCGACGTCGCGGCATCAACATCGGCCGGGTCACGAAACGGTGACGCGCCCCGGCAGCGCCCCCTGCCCAACGCCGATTAGTACGTGCTGGCCTGCCCTGTTACGCTTGGGACCGCCGTATTCCGGCCGCGGAAAGAGAGAGCCCAGGTGGACATGCCCTGGAGCACCGCGCAACGAGTAGAGAAGGAGTCGGTCTTCCATGCCCCTGGACGCTGACGTCAAGAAGAACATCATGGCCGAGTACGCCACCAAGGAGGGCGACACCGGCTCCCCCGAGGTGCAGGTCGCACTGCTCACGCAGCGCATCAAGGACCTCACCGAGCACGCCCGCGCTCACAAGCACGACCACCACAGCCGTCGTGGTCTGCTCCTGCTCGTGGGCCAGCGCAAGCGGATGCTGCGCTACCTCGAGACCACCGACATCGAGCGCTACCGTTCGCTGATCAAGCGACTCGGTCTGCGTCGATGACGATGTGACGAAAGGCGGTCACCGCGCGTGCGCGGTGACCGCCTTTCGTCGTAGGTGCGGCCGGGTCGGGCTCCGACACCGACCGCACCCGCGGGCCCCCGGGCCCGAGGCAGTACACAGAAGGCAAACCGGGCACACAACGACGATGTGCACCGGGTTCATGAGAAAAAGAAAGCGAGGGCCCACATGGAGGGTCCAGACATCACCTTCGCCGAGGCCGTCATCGACAACGGCAGCTTCGGCACCCGCACCGTCCGGTTCGAGACCGGGCGTCTGGCCAAGCAGGCCGGCGGCGCCGTCACGGCCTACCTCGACGACGACACGATGCTCCTGTCGACGACGTCGGCCGGCAAGCAGCCGAAGGACCAGTTCGACTTCTTCCCCCTGACGGTCGACGTCGAGGAGCGGATGTACGCCATCGGCAAGATCCCCGGCAGCTTCTTCCGCCGCGAGGGTCGTCCGTCCACCGAGGCCATCCTCACCTGCCGCCTCATCGACCGGCCGCTGCGCCCGACCTTCAAGAAGGGTCTGCGCAACGAGGTCCAGGTCATCATCTCGGTGTTCTCGCTGAACCCCGACCACCAGTACGACGTGCTCGCCATCAACGCCGCGAGCGCCTCGACGCAGATCTCCGGCCTGCCGTTCTCCGGCCCCATCGGTGGCGTGCGCGTCTCGCTCATCGACGGCCAGTGGGTCGCCTTCCCGAACTTCTCCGACATCGAGCGCTCGACCTTCGACATGGTCGTCGCCGGTCGCGTCGTCGGTGACGACGTCGCGATCATGATGGTCGAGGCCGAGGCCACCGAGTCGACGTGGGACCTCGTCAGGAACGAGGGCAAGCAGGCCCCGACCGAGGAGGTCGTGGCCGAGGGCCTCGAGGCCTCCAAGAAGTTCATCAAGCAGCTGTGCGAGGCCCAGGCCCAGCTCGCTGCCGCGGCCGCCAAGCCGGTCGAGGAGTTCCCGGTCTTCCTCGACTACGAGGACGACGCCTACGCCGCCGTCGAGGCCGCCGTGTCGGCCGACACCGCGCAGGCGCTGAGCATCGCCGGCAAGCAGGAGCGCGAGGAGCGCCTCGACGAGATCAAGGCCTCCGTCAAGGCCCAGCTCGCCGACCAGTTCGAGGGTCGCGAGAAGGAGATCTCGGCCGCCTTCCGCTCGCTGCAGAAGGCGCTGGTCCGCCAGCGCATCCTGCGCGACGAGGTGCGCATCGACGGCCGTGGCCTCAAGGACATCCGCGCCCTGGGCGCCGAGGTCGAGGTCCTGCCGCGCGTGCACGGCTCGGCGATCTTCGAGCGTGGCGAGACCCAGATCATGGGTGTCACGACGCTCAACATGCTCAAGATGGAGCAGCAGCTCGACACGCTGAGCCCGGTCACGCGCAAGCGCTACATGCACAACTACAACTTCCCGCCCTACAGCACCGGTGAGACCGGCCGCGTCGGGTCGCCGAAGCGTCGCGAGATCGGCCACGGCGCCCTCGCGGAGCGGGCGCTCATGCCCGTCCTGCCGACGCGCGAGGAGTTCCCGTACGCGATCCGCCAGGTGTCCGAGGCCCTCGGCTCCAACGGCTCGACGTCCATGGGATCGGTCTGCGCCTCGACGCTGTCGCTGCTCAACGCCGGTGTGCCGCTGCGCGCCCCGGTCGCCGGCATCGCGATGGGCCTGGTCTCCGACCAGGTCGACGGCGAGACGCGCTACGCCGCCCTCACCGACATCCTCGGTGCCGAGGACGCCTTCGGCGACATGGACTTCAAGGTCGCCGGCACCAAGGAGTTCGTCACGGCCATCCAGCTCGACACGAAGCTCGACGGCATCCCGGCATCGGTCCTCGCGGGCGCGCTGACCCAGGCCCGCGACGCGCGTCTGCACATCCTCGACGTCATGGCCGAGGCCATCGACGTGCCCGACGAGATGAGCCCGTACGCGCCGCGCATCATCACGGTGAAGGTCCCCGTCGACAAGATCGGTGAGGTCATCGGCCCGAAGGGCAAGATGATCAACCAGATCCAGGACGACACGGGCGCCGACATCTCCATCGAGGACGACGGCACGGTGTTCATCGGTGCGGTCGACGGCCCGTCGGCGGAGGCGGCTCGCGCGGCGATCAACGCCATCGCGAACCCGCAGATGCCCGAGGTCGGCGAGCGCTTCCTCGGCACCGTCGTCAAGACGACGACCTTCGGTGCGTTCGTCTCGCTGCTGCCCGGCAAGGACGGCCTGCTGCACATCTCCGAGGTGCGCAAGCTCGTCGGCGGCAAGCGGATCGACAGCGTCGACGACGTCGTCAAGGTGGGCCAGAAGGTCCAGGTCGAGCTCAAGGAGATCGACCCGCGCGGCAAGCTCTCCCTGGCAGCCGTCCTCCCCGAGGACGAGGCCAAGGGCGGGGCTGCGGCCGACGCCGAGGCGACCGAGACGGCCGAGGTCTGACCTCACCCCGTCCGCACGGATCACGAGCGGCCCGTCACCCCTTCCGGGGTGGCGGGCCGCTCGCGTCTGCCGGGAGCCAGCAGCGACAGGCAGGTGGGCACCGGTGTCGGGGACGCGGGTGCCGGCGTCCGTCAGGCGTCCGTGTCGGCGTCCGTGTCCGGCGCCGAGCGCCCGTAGCGACCGGCGAAGCGCGGGTCCTGCTCCCACCACAGGCCCGACGGTGCGGCCTCCGGCGTCGTGGCCGGCACGGCACCCGGCCCCTGACGGCCCTCGCCGGGGGCCGACGTGGCCTGCCCGGCGTGTGCGGCGGCAACCTCGGCCTCGGCGGCGTCCGCTTCGGCATCGGCTGCCCGGGCGTCGCGCTCGTCGCTACGCATCCACTCGATGAAGACCGCGGCGATGATCGGCAGTCCGACGGACTCGGCCACCGCGACGAGCGCCCCGCCGCCGAGCCGCTGGTCCTCGAGCGGGTCCAGGCCGCTGACACCGCTCGTGAACCCCGGGTAGCCCGGCGACAGGATCGTCGTGGCCGTCATGACGACGATGCCGGGAACGGCGTCGAGCAGGCCGTCGACGAAGGCGAGGAAGGTGCGTACCGGCGGCGTGGCCCACCGGGGCAGCAGGTCGTCGGTGAGCAGGGGCACGACGAAGAGCAGGCCGGTGAGCAGCAGCACGAGGTCGAGCCCCACACCGAACGCCCGGGAGGTGATCGACCGGGTGAAGACCGGCGTCACGAAGACGAGCAGGAGCGTCCCCGTCGCGAGGATCGTGCTCACCGCCGGGAAGGTGAGGGCCCGCGCGACGCGTCCGCGCAGCAGGCGCAGGAGCGCGTGGTCGCCGTCGGGGTGCAGGCCACGGATCAGACGTACCGGGTCACCGAGGGCGAGGCCGACCGGCGTCACCGCGGCCAGGACGCCGAGGCGCAGGGCCCCGATCCAGTAGACCTGGGCGCGGTACACCTCGAGGGGGCCGCAGCAGGCGTAGGCGAGCGTGCCCACCCCGACCACCGCGTAGAGGGTCGTGCGCCACGCCGACGGGCGCAGGCCGGCCCGGGCCGCCCGTCGCACGAGCACGGCGTAGGGCACGGCCGCGAGCACGACGAGCGCGGGACCCACGGGGTCGGCCGTCCAGGCCGTCAGCAGGTCGCTCGGCTCGAAGGTGCTCACCGGCGCCTCGGGGCGCCCGTCGCACGCCTCATCGCATGTTCCCGGTGTGCCCGAGCGAGAACCGTCCCGGCTGCGGCCACACGAGCAGGCCGTGCGGCCCGGCGCCGACGGGGATCCGGTGCAGCAGGCGTCCGGTCGTCGTGTCGATGACGTACACCTCGGCGCTGTAGCGCCCGCTCAGCCACAGCTGTCGCCCGTCGGCGCTGACACCGCCCATGTCGGGCGTCGCGTGGCCGGGGAGCTTCCACGTCGTCACCGGGCGGTTCGTGACGGCGTCGAAGACCGTGACCGAGCCGGCGTCCCGGTTGGAGACGAAGACCCTCGACGCGTCGCGCGAGGGGTAGATGCCGTGCGCGCCGAGCCCGGTGTGGACGAAGTGGTCGAGACGGAAGGTGCGCGCGTCGACGAACCACACGCCGTTGCGGAGCATGTCCGCGACCATGAACCACCGACCGTCCGGGGTGAGGCGCACGTCCTGCGGCATCGCGGTGGCACCCTTCTGCAGGCCGACCCGCGGCCCGGCCATGCTGCCGGGTCCCATCGCCGGGGTGGCTCCGGGCGTGCCGACGTGGTTGAGGTCGATGATTTTCTGCACCCGGGTCGCCGACGCGTCGACGACGAGGAGCCGGCCGCTGAACTCGCAGCTGGCGACGAAGGTGTGCAGGTCGGCGGTGAAGTCGGCGTGGTTGACCCCGGCGCAGGCCGGCACGGGCAGTGAGCGGACCAGCTTCATGGTGTGGGCGTCGCGCACGTCGATGGCGCGGGAGCGCGACGCCATGACGAGGGCGTAGCGGCCGTCGGGGGTGAAGTAGAGGTTGTACGGGTCGCGCACCGTGACGGGACGGCCGGCGGAGCCGGTGCGCGGGTCGATCGGCGTCAGGGCGTTGCCCTTGTCGGAGTTGACCCACAGGCGGGTCAGGTCCCAAGAGGGCACGACGTGCTCGGGGGAGGCCGGCACGCGGCGGGTCGACACGACGCGGTAGGTGCGCGGGTCGATGACCTGCAGCAGGCCGGCCACCTGGTCCGGGACGTAGACGAGCGGGCGCGCGGCGCGCGCCGTCGCCGTGAGGTCGCCGGCGCCGGTGCGCGCGTAGGGCGGGGTGAGTCCCATTCCCGTCGCCGCCGTGTCGCCCTGGTGGCCGGGGGACATGGCGGTCGTCGGGGCGGCCGTACCCGTGCCGCGTGCCGACGCCACCGCATCGGCCGGGGCCGTCGTGGCCGGGTCGGTGCCCGGCGAGGCCCACGGGCCCGAGCAGGCCGCCGTGAGCAGAACCAGCGCCGTCAGCACGGCCAGGCGCGACGGACCGCCGACGGCGCGGCGGCTCATGCGAGCAGCTCGGTCAGCGTGACCGCGCTCAGGCCGCGCGAGGCGAGGCCGGACAGCACGGAGGGGAGCGCCGCGGCCGTGCCCGGGTGGCCGAGGTGCAGCGACACGATGCTGCCGGGGCGGACCGCGGAGAGCGTCCGCGCCGTGACCGCAGCGGCCCCGGGGTCGGTGTAGTCGCGTGGGTCGACGGAGTAGGACACGCACCGGTGATACCCGGCCGCGCGGGCCGCCGCACGGATCGTGGCCGTCGACGTCGGGGTGCCGGAGGGGCGGAACAGCAGGGGCGAGGAGCCCGCGACCGCAGCGACCGCCTCGGCACCGCGGGCGACCTCGGTGCGGGCCGTGGCTGCGTCGAGCCGCGGCATGGTGCGGTGCGACCACGTGTGGTTGCCGAGGTCGTGGCCGGCGTCGACGACGGCGCGGCCGAGGTCGGGGTTGGCCGACAGCCAGGTGCCGACGGCGAAGACGGTGACGTGTGCGTCGTGGCGCGCGAGCAGCGCGAGGACGCGACGCGTCAGGCTCGGGTCACCGGCTCCGTGGAACGTCAGCGCGACCTGCGGTGCCGACGAGGGCCCGTGGACGACGTCGGGTCCGTCCGTCTGCAGCACGGCCGGCGTGACCAGTCCGGGCGGCGGGGTGGTCGCCGTGGAGGTGACGGCTGTCGACACGGAGTGGCTCGGGGTGGGGGAGCCCGGCGCATCGGTGGACGGGCGGTGCGTGGGCGACGTCGGGTCCCTGGTGGCGGGGGACGAGCAGGCCGCGGCACCGAGCGCGAGTGAGCCGGTGACGCCGGCGAGGAAGACGCGTCGGTCGACGCGGGGACCGCGCGCGGTGGCGGGTCGGTCGGCCGCGTCGGGGGCGTCCGGGGCGTCGGCCGCGTCGGGGGCGTCGGGGCTGGGGTCGCCCTCGGGGTCCGTGGTCACGCGCGGATGTTCGCGCCCGCCGCTGGGTTTTGGCTGACAGGTGCCTGGCCGGGGCGTCGACGCGCTCAGAAGATCGCGTTCGCGACGTTCCATCCGGTGCTCACCTGGCGCCGCGGGGACCAGCCGGCCGACGCCGTGCGCGGGTAGAGCCAGAGCACGCCGGCGCGGTCGCGGGCGAGGACGTCACCGACGCGGTCGCCGTTGACGTCACCCGGGGAGGCGAGGGCGGTCATGCCGTTCCAGCCGGTACCGACGACGACCGGGGCGGCGAAGCCCCCCGCCCCAGTGCCGGCCAGCAGCCACAGGCGTCCGGTCGAGGGCTCCCGCGCCATGACATCGGGGCGTCCGTCGCCGGTGACGTCCCCGACGGGGACGATCCGGTCGTAGCGGTTCCAGCCCGACGCGACCTGGATGCGTGGCTGCCACGTGGCATGCCCGGTGCCCGGGTAGACCCACACGGTGCCGTCGGAGGCCCGGCGGGCAAGCAGGTCGGGTCTCCCGTCACCGGTGAGGTCACCGGGGCCCAGGATCGCGTTCATGGCACCCCAGCCGGCCCCGAGGCGGATCCTGGCGCCGGCCCAACGGCCCCGACCGTCACCGGGATAGAGCCACAGGTAGCCGGTGGCCCGCTCGCGGGCCACGACGTCGAGGGTGCCGTTGCCGTCGAGGTCCCCGGCGGTGTCGAGCGCGTCGAACCCGCTCCAGCCCGTCCCGACCTGGCGGCCGAGCGCCAGGCTGCCGGTGCCCGTCCCCGAGTACAGCTTGAGCACGCCGGTCGTCCACCGGGCGAGGACGTCGGTGCGCCAGTCGCCGTCGAAGTCGCCCGTCGAGGCGGTCAGGGTCGAGGCCGCGACCGGCAGGGCGGTGAAGGTGTACGGCTCGCACGTGCGGTCGAAGTCGGTCGTCGTGTTCCACCACTGCGACACGTACACCCGCCCGCCCGAGAAGCTCGGCTGGGTGCACCGGTCGAGCGCCTCGTTCGGATAGTCGAGCGTGCCTGCCGTGGCCCACACGGGTACGCCGGGCAGCAGCCAGGAGCCCGTGATCGCCTGCCAGCCGGACGAGTTCGAGTAGAGGCCGTAGGCGTAGCCGCGGTCGCGCAGGCCACGCATCAGCCCCTCGACGACGTAGCGGTTCTCGATTCGCTGCGCCCACGTGCTCGACGGCCACGGCTGCGCCGGCCGCGGCTCGACGTCGATCCAGACGACCGGCGGCCGCCAGCCGATGCGCGACAGTGTCGCCGTGGCGTACGTCGCCTCGGCGTAGCCGACGTTGGACAGCCGACCGGCCCGGGTCGTCGAGGCCCACGGACCGAGCGAGCCGGACGTCGACAGCTGCGCCGACGTCGGGAAGCCGGCCATGGTGTAGGCGTGCGCGGGCTTGGCGTGGTCGCGGACCCACTGCACCTGGGAGGCCACGCAGGGGTTCTCGGTGAAGGGCAGCCCGTGGGTGAGGCCGACGACGACGAACTGGGTGGAGGTCGGCGGCATCGGCTGGCCCGCACCGCCCTGGGCGACGGTGCACTGCGGCCAGGAGATGTCGTGGCCGAAGAGCACGGCGGCCCCGGCGGCCGGCGCGGTGACCACCCCGAACGAGAGGGCGAGCGCCAGGGCCGCGACGACGGCGGCGAGGCGATGGCGGCCACGCGCGTCACCGGGGGTGCGGGCCCTGCGGGCGACGGCGGTCGGGGAGGTCCAGGCGGCAGGGTGGGCGCGGTTCGGCATGGCGATCACTTCCTCCTCCCAGTGTCCGCCGGGCTGCCGGGTGTCGCGACGCTTTGTGACCGACGGAGCGCGGTGGGAGAGCCCGCACACCGGAGCCCTGAAGGTCATCACCCACAGCACGAGCCAGGTGCTGACCCGCTGAGACCTCGGACCGCCCTGCGGCACGGCGCCACTACGCTCGAGGCGTGCAGACGACGAGCGAGCAGGCGACAGGGCACGAGGGCACGAGCGCGGCGGGGCGGGAGATCCGCGTCGCCGTCATCGGGGCGAGCGGCCGGATGGGGTCCGAGGCGGTCCGGGCGCTCGAGGCGGCCGACGGCATCCGGCTCGTGGGTGCCTACGGCAGCAGCGACGACCTCGGAGACCTCGGTGGTGCCGACGTCGCCGTCGAGCTGACGGTGCCGGCGGCATCACCCGGAAACGTCGCCCACTGCGTCGAGCGCGGTGTGCACGTCGTCGTCGGCACGACCGGTTGGGACGACGAGCGGCTCGAGGCGCTCCGTGGACAGCTGGCCGAGGCGCCCCCGTCGAGCACCGGCGCCGGCGTAGGAGTCCTCATCGCCCCGAACTTCGCGATCGGTGCCCTGCTCATGATGTCGTTCGCAGCCAAGGCCGCCCCGTTCTTCGAGTCGGTCGAGGTCATCGAGCTGCACCACCCCGCGAAGGTCGACGCTCCTTCGGGCACCGCGGGCCGGACCGCCTCGATGATCGCCGCTGCCCGCGCCGAGGCGAGCGTGGCACCCGGACCCGACGCCACCACGCACGATCCCGACGGGGCCCGCGGCGCCCGGGTGGACGGCATCCCCGTGCACTCGGTCCGGTTGCGTGGCCTCACGGCCCACCAGGAGGTCCTGCTCGGCAACGCCGGGGAGCAGCTGACGATCCGGCACGACTCCTTCGACCGCGCGTCGTTCATGCCCGGGGTCGTCGCGGCCGTGCGCTCCGTCGCCGACCACCCGGGTGTCACCGTCGGTCTCGAGCAGTACCTCGGCCTGGACTGACCACCCTCCGCGAGCCGGCGCCCTCCGTCCCGCCGCTCGGCCCCTGATCGAGGGCCCGCGATCGACGGCGGCGGATCCGGGTAGGGAGGGCGAGATCCGCGGCATCCAGCGCTGCGGCGCGTCGAAGGAGTCGAGATGTCCACCGGAGTGCCTCCCATCCCGCCGTCGGAGACCCAGCCCTCGACCGCGTGCACGTGCGACAACTGCCCCGAGGGCTGCACCTGCGACACGTGCGCGTGCGAGGACTGCACGTGCGACACCTGCCGACACGGACGCTGACGCTCAGCCCCAGCCGACGGCTCGTAGCAGGGCTGCCGTCGCCGCGCCGAGCACGACGACGACGATGAACGGCGCCCGGAACAGCAGCGCCACGACCGCGACGCCGACGGCAGCGAGCCGCGCGTCGAGCGTCAGGCCGCCACCTGGAACCGTGAAGGTCTGCGTCGCGATGAGTGCGGCGAGCAGGGCGATGGGCAGCGATGCCGTGATGCGCTTGACCCGGGGCTCCGCCAGCAGGCCGGCCGGCACGAGGTAGCCGGCGAGCTTGAGGCCGAACGCGATCGCCGCGGCCACGAGGATCGCCACCCACAGGGTCATCGCCGCCCCCCGTCGTCGGTGACGTGGCGGTCGGTGCCTTCGCCGACGCCGTCCGTCTCGTGCTCCGTCGGCCCGTCCGGCCCGCCGCCCTTGGGGGTGCGCCACGCGATGAGCGCTGCGAGCGCCGCGACGAGCACGGGCACGCCGGCGGGCAGCCCCGGCGACAGCACCACGGCGACGACCGCGGCCACGGCCGCGATCGCCACGGCGTCGCGGCTGCGCAGGCGCGGCCAGAGGAGGGCGGTGAACGCGGCGCAGGCGGCGGCGTCGAGGCCGTACCGGCGCGGGTCGCCGAGCGCGTTGCCGAGCAGGGCGCCGGCGAGCGTCGTGAGGTTCCACAGCGTGAAGACCGAGGCGCCGGTGAGCCAGAAGCCGAGCCGCGACGCGCGGACGTCCTCCTGCGACACGGCGACGGCCGTCGACTCGTCGATGGTCAGGTGGGCGGCCGCGACGCGGCGCGCCCCCCGCACCCCGAGCAGCTGGGTCAGCTCGAGGGCGTACAGGCCGTTGCGCACGCCGAGCAGCGATGACGCCGCGATGGCAGCCGGGGCGGCGTGCAGGCCGTTCGCGACGATGCCGACGAAGGCGAACTGCGACCCGCCCGTGAACATGAGCAGCGACAGGGCCATCGCCTGCCAGACGTCGAGCCCCGCGGCCACGGCGAGGGCCCCGAAGCTGATGCCGTACGCCCCGGTGGCGACGCCGACCGACAGCGCCTCCCGCACCACGACCCGACGCTCACCGGAGGGGAGCGCGCCGGGCGCGGTGGCGGCGTCGGTCACGAGGGCTCCGGCTGCACCGACGCGGACAGGCGCAGCTCGCTGACGCTGCGGCCGTCGGCGTCGACGACGCGCTCGCGGTGCGCGCCGTCCGGTCCCATGCCGGCAGCGGTGAGGAAGGCGCGGACGGCGTCGTCGGAGGAGAGCAGCCAGGCGGTCAGGTGGTCGCGACCGCGGGCCCGCGCGGTGTCGACGACGGCGTGGAGCAGCCGGGAGCCGTGTCCCTGCGTCCGCGCGTCGGGGTGCACCGCGAGCACGAGCAGCTCGGCGGTGGTGTCGCCGGCGTCCGGGTCGCCCGACGCGCCGACCGCGGCGAAGCCGACGACCTGCTCGCCGGCGCAGGCCACGAGGAGGACGCCGTCGCCGGCCGCCTCGCCCTCGAGGCTGTCACGCCAGGCGTTGGCGAAGGCCCGCGGCTCGAACTGCGCGAGCACGTCCGGGGCGAGCACGCTCGCGTACGCCTCCCGGAAGACGACCGCCTGCACGAGCCCGACGGCGGGGGCGTCGGAAGTGCGGGCAACGCGGACGCTGGCGTCGGCGACGGGGCCCCGGTCGTGTTCGTGGTCGTGCCCGTGGCCGTGGTCGTGCTGGTGCTGCTGCTCGTCGTGGGGGAGGTTCACCCCGGCATCCTCTCAGCCGCTCCTCGACGCCCGGAGGGGCCACTTTGTCGGCAGTGGCGTCCTTCTCGCATACTGGACACATGTATGGCAATGACGTCATCGACCCGAACGAGCCGCTCAACGCGGCCGAGACCGCCGAGTACGACTCGGCGCTCGCGGACGGCCAGCAGGCCGAGCATCGTCCGGGTGAGGGCGGGGGCTTCGAGGCCCTCATCGCCGCCGACCAGCGCATCGAGCCGCGCGACGACATGCCGGAGAAGTACCGCCAGACGCTGATCCGCCAGATCGCCCAGCACGCGCACTCCGAGATCATCGGCATGCAGCCCGAGGGCAACTGGATCACGCGCGCGCCGAGCCTGCGCCGCAAGGCGATCCTCATCGCCAAGGTCCAGGACGAGGCCGGCCACGGGCTCTACCTCTACAGCGCGGCCGAGACCCTCGGCATCGACCGGCAGGAGCTGCTCGAGCGGCTCCACGACGGCCGGCAGAAGTACTCCTCGATCTTCAACTACCCGACCCTGACGTGGGCCGACTGCGGGGCCATCGGCTGGCTCGTCGACGGCGCGGCGATCATGAACCAGGTGCCGCTGTGCCGCTGCTCGTACGGGCCGTACGCGCGCGCCATGATCCGCGTCTGCAAGGAAGAGTCCTTCCACCAGCGCCAGGGCTTCGAGATCCTCTGGAACCTCATGCGTGGCACCGAGGGGCAGCAGGCGATGGCACAGGACGCCGCGAACCGCTGGTGGTGGCCGGCCCTGGCGATGTTCGGCCCGCCCGACACCGGTGAGGCGGCCAAGGGCGGCCACACCGAGCAGTCGATGGCCTGGGGCATCAAGCGGTTCAGCAATGACGACCTGCGCCAGAAGTTCGTCGACATGATGGTGCCGCAGGCCGACAAGCTCGGCATCGTGCTGCCCGACCCCGAGCTTCGCTGGAACGAGGAGCGCGGCCACTACGACTTCGGCGAGATCGACTGGGACGAGTTCTGGCAGGTGCTGCGCGGCGACGGGCCGTGCAACGCCGAGCGCATCGAGCACCGCCGGCGCGCCCACGACGACGGCGCGTGGGTCCGTGAGGCGGCCAACGCGTACGCGGCCAAGCAGGCCAAGAGGACGAAGGAGAGTGCCGCGTGAGCGGAGGTCCGGACGCAGTCGCCCCCTCGAGCGAGCGGAGCTGGCCGCTGTGGGAGGTCTTCGTGCGCGGCAAGCGGGGGCTGTCGCACGTGCACGTCGGGTCGCTGCACGCGCCTGACGCCGCGCTCGCGCTCCGCAACGCGCGCGACGTGTACACGCGCCGCCAGGAGGGCGTCTCGCTCTGGGTCGTGCGTGCCGACGACATCACGGCGAGCAGCCCCGACGAGAAGGACTCGTTCTTCGACCCGGCCGCCGACAAGATCTACCGGCACCCGACGTTCTACGACGTGCCCGAGGACGTCGAGTACCTGTGACCGGCGTGAACCAGCCCCACCAGCCGCAGGCTGTCCCGATGACCGCGACCGCTGCGTCCGTCCCGACCGCCGACTACCTCGTGGGCCTCGCCGACGACGCCCTCGTCTACGCCCAGCGCCTCGCCGAGTGGATGACGAACGCGCCGCAGATCGAGGAGGACATGGCCCTCGGCAACATCTCGCTCGACCTACTCGGCCAGGCCCGCGCGCTCTACCCGTACGCCGGCTCGCTCGACGGCACCGGCCGCCTCGAGGACGACTTCGCGATGGTCCGCGACGAGCGGCAGTGGCGCAACGTGCACCTCGTCGAGCAGGAGCGCGGCGACTTCGCCGACGAGATGGCCCGGCTCCTGTGGTTCTCCGCCTACCAGGTCGAGCTCCACACGCGTCTTGCCGAGTCGTCCGACGACGTCGTCGGCGGTGTCGCCGCCAAGGCGATCAAGGAGGTCCGCTACCACCTCGACCACGCCACGCTCTGGGTCTGCCGCCTCGGCGACGGCACCGACGAGTCGCACCGTCGCATGCAGGCCGCGCTCGAGCGCGTCGCCCCTTACGTCGCAGAGCTGTTCGCCGATGACGACGCGTCGGTGCTTGCCGCGTCCAGTGGTCTCGGCGTGCTCCCGTCGGCGCTCGAGGAGCCCGTCACCCGACGCGTCCACGACGTGATCGCCGAGGCGACGCTGACGGTGCCCGACGCCCCGTCGTGGCGTTCGCGCGGCGGACGCGAGGGCGTCCACTCCCGCCCGATGGGCTACCTGCTCGCCGAGCTCCAGCACATCGCCCGGTCGCACCCCGGGGCAACCTGGTGACGGCCATGGCCACCGGACAACCCGCGCGCTCAGAGGTCGAGTTCTCGGACTCGGCTGTCGCGCAGGCGATCTCGCGCATCCCCGACCCGGAGGTCCCGGTCATCAGCATCGCCGACCTCGGCATCCTGCGTGCCGTCGAGGTAGACGACGAGTCGCGGACGCTCGTCGCCACCGTGACACCCACCTACAGCGGGTGCCCGGCCATGGAGGCCATCGCCGACCGCATCGTCTTCGCCGCCCGCGAGCACGGCTACGACGCGACGGTCCGCACCCTGTTGTCCCCGCCGTGGACCACCGACTGGATGACCGACGAGGGTCGCGCGGCCCTGCACCGGTTCGGCATCGCCCCGCCCGGCCCCGTGTCGGCGGCCGACGCGTCGGGCCCGGTGCTCGTGCGCCTCGCCCGCCACGTCGTGGCCTGCCCGCGCTGCGGCTCCGACGACACCACCGAGATCGCCCACTTCGGCTCGACCGCGTGCAAGGCCCTGCGCCGCTGCAACGTGTGCCTCGAGCCCTTCGACGAGTTCAAGGCCCTCTGAATGACCGACCTCACCACCGACGCGACGAACGACGCCCCGGGCGGGCCGGGCGAGCCCGCGCACGACCCCACCGTCGACCCCGCAGCGTCGACGGCCGCGGCCACCGACGCCGCCGCGGCACCCGCGTCCGACAACGGCGACGCGCCGGCCCGCCACCGGGCGCGCTTCCACGCGCTGCGCATCGCCTCGGTCGAGCGGCTCACCGACGACGCCGTCGCGGTGGCCTTCGAGGTCCCCGACGAGCTCGCCGACGAGTTCGCCTTCCAGCCGGGCCAGCACCTGACCGTCCGCGCCACGATCAACGGCGAGGACGTGCGCCAGTCGTACTCGATCTGCCAGTCGCGGGGAGCCGCCGGCATGGAGCACCTGCGCCGGGTCGCCGTCGCTCGCGTGCCGGACGGGCGGATGTCGACGTGGATGAACGACGTCGTCGCCGCCGGTGACGTCGTCGAGGTCATGACGCCGCTCGGGTCGTTCACCTGCCCGACGCGCCCCGACCTCGCGCGCCACCACGTGGCCATCGCGGCCGGCTCGGGCATCACGCCGGTGCTGTCGCTGCTCGCGACGGCGCTGGAGGAGGAGCCGCTCTCGCGCGCGACGCTGCTGTTCGGCAACCGGCGCACCAGCTCGGTCATGTTCCTCGAGGAGCTCGAGGACCTCAAGAACCGGTTCCCCGGGCGCTTCCACCTCGTCAACGTCCTGTCGCGCGAGGCCCAGGACGTCGAGCTCTTCCACGGCCGCCTCGACGCCGAGCGCCTCACGGCGATCTTCGACCGGCTCCTGCCCGTCGGGTCGGTCGACGAGTGGTACCTCTGCGGACCGTTCGGCATGGTCACCGGGGCCGAGGCGCTGCTGCGCGAGCGCGGCGTCGACCTGCACCACGTGCACCACGAGATCTTCCACGTCGACGACGGCACCGAGCCGAAGCGCAAGGTCGTCGTCGACGAGGGTGCGCCGCCGGAGGCCACGGTCACCGTCAACCTCGACGGCCGTACGACGGTCATACCGATGCCGAGCAAGGACGAGACGATCCTCGACGCGACGCTGCGGGCGCGTCCGGACGCGCCGTACTCGTGCACCGGAGGCGTCTGCGGCACGTGCCGGGCCCGCCTCGTGTCGGGCGAGGTGCGGATGGACCGCAACTACGCCCTCGAGCCGGAGGAGGTCGAGGCCGGCATCGTCCTCGCCTGCCAGAGCCACCCGGTCACCGACGAGGTCTCGCTCGACTACGACGCCTGACGCGTCTCGCCGGGTCGGCGCGGCACGGCCGCGGGCTTCGGCGTCGGGAAGAGCCCGCGGTGGTTGCGCGTTCAACCGACGTGGAACGCGTGGAGGTCGTCGTCATCGGTGCCGGTCAGGCCGGCCTGTCGGCGGCCCACCACCTGACGCGCCTCGGCGTCGACCCCTTCGTCGTCCTTGACGCCGACGACGCGCCCGGGGGCGCCTGGCAGCACCGCTGGGACAGCCTGACGATGCGCGACGTCCACGGCGTCGCCGACCTTCCCGGGCTCGCCTTCGACGGCGCCGACCCGGACAGCCGCGCCAACGCGGCCGTGCCCGCGTACTTCGCCACCTACGAGCGGCACTTCGACCTGCCCGTCGTGCGGCCCGTCCGCGTGAGGCGCGTCGAGGCCGTCGACGACGACCCCGACGGCCCGATCCGCGTCGACACCACGGCCGGCACCTGGCTGACGCGCGCGGTCGTCAACGCGACCGGCACCTGGCGCTCGCCGTTCCTGCCGGTGTACCCGGGCGCCCGGACCTTCCGTGGCCGACAGCTGCACACCGTCGACTACACCGGGCCGGACGACCTCGCCGGTCAACGGGTCGTCGTCGTGGGCGGCGGCGCGTCGGCCGTGCAGATCCTCGGCGAGATCGCCCCGGTCGCGCACACGATGTGGGTCACGCGCCGCGAACCGGTCTGGCGCACAGGCCCGTTCACCCAGGACGCCGGCCGCCAGGCCGTCGCGCTCGTCGAGGAGCGGGTCGCGCACGGACTGGCGCCGCAGAGCGTCGTCGGCGTCACCGGCCTGGCGCTGCGCCCCCAGGAGGCGCGCGCCGCAGAGCTCGGCGCCTACCGGCGTCGGCCGATGTTCGAGCGCATCGAGCCCGACGGCGTGCGCTGGTCCGACGGCACGTTCGAGCCTGCGGACGTCATCCTCTGGGCCACCGGCTTCCGGCCGACCGTCGGGCACCTCGCCCCGCTGCACCTGCGCACCGAGCACGGCGGCATCCGGCTTCGGGCGCCGTACGACCGCCACACCTTCACCACCTCGACCGCCGACCCGCGCATCCACTTCGTCGGCTACGGGCCCTCCGCGTCGACGATCGGCGCCAACCGCGCCGGTCGCGCCGCCGCCCGCGCCGTCGTGGACCAGCTGGCTGCCGCGGCCGCCTGACCCGCGCCGGCCGGCCCGCCCGTCGCCCCCTCCGATCGAGAGAGCAGGGCGTCACGCGACGGAGTGCTCTTTCGATCAGAGGTGGGACCGCTCAGGGTGTGCCGCGCGCGGCGCGAGGCGGTGGCATCGGCGCGGGGGGTTACGCTGCGGAGCGTGCGGCAGTACCTCGACCTCCTCGACCACGTCCTGACCCACGGGCAGGAGAAGTCCGACCGGACCGGCACCGGCACGCTCAGCACCTTCGGGTACCAGATGCGCTTCGACCTCGCCGATGGCTTCCCGGCCATGACGACCAAGAAGCTGCACCTGCGCTCGATCATCGGCGAGCTGCTGTGGTTCCTTCGCGGCGACACCAACGTGCGCTGGCTCCAGGAGCGCGGCATCAGCATCTGGGACGAGTGGGCCGACCCCGCCACGGGCGACCTCGGCCCGATCTACGGCTACCAGTGGCGGTCCTGGCCGACACCGGACGGCCGACGTGTCGACCAGATCGCCAAGGTCATCGAGCAGATCCGCACCAACCCCGACAGCCGCCGCCTCATCGTGTCGGCGTGGAACGTGGCCGACGTCGACGACATGGCCCTGCCGCCGTGCCACACGATGTTCCAGTTCTACGTCTCGCCGCCCGGCCCCGACGGCAAGCGGCGCCTGTCATGCCAGCTCTACCAGCGCAGCGCCGACATCTTTCTCGGCGTCCCCTTCAACATCGCCAGCTACGCGCTGCTGACCCAGATGGTCGCCCAGCTCACCGGCCTCGAGCCCGGCGAGTTCGTGCACACCCTGGGCGATGCCCACCTCTACCTCAACCACCTCGAGCAGGCCCGGCTGCAGCTGTCCCGTACCCCGCACGCGCTGCCGACGATGCGCATCACCCCGGGCAAGACCTCCATCGACCAGTTCGACCTCGACGACTTCGAGCTGGTCGACTACGTCGCCGAGCCCGGCATCAAGGCGCCCATCGCCGTCTGAGCACGATGGCGCCGGTCTGGCAGGCTGAGGCCATGACGAACGTGACGATGATCGTCGCCGTCGGTCGCAACGGCGTCATCGGCGACGGCCGCACGATGCCGTGGCACCTGAGCGAGGACCTCAAGTACTTCAAGCGCACGACGATGGGCCACCCGATGGTCATGGGCCGGCGCACCTTCGACTCGATGGGGGTGCTGCCCGGGCGGCGCAGCATCGTCGTGACGCGCCAGGAGGACTGGAGCCATCCCGGCGTCGAGACGGCGCACTCGCTCGACGAGGCGCTCGCCCTCGCCGGGCCGGGCGACGAGGTGTTCGTCGTCGGCGGGGGAGAGGTCTACCGCCTGGCGATGCCGTTCGCGTCGCGGCTGCTCGTCACCGAGGTCGACCAGTCGCCCGAGGGGTCGGTCACCTTCCCCGACATCGACACCGCCGACTGGGCCGAGACCGCCCGCGACCCGCACCACGGGTTCGCGTGGGTCACCTATGAGCGCACCCGCGTCACGCGTCGGTGACCGCGCGCGTCCGGGCTGTAACGTCGGGGGCGCCGCCGCGATGTACCCCGTGCGAGGCACTACTCGGACCCCCGAGCGAGTAGTGCCTCGCGTCGTGCCCGGGTGATGTCGTGACCCGGGCGCGGCGGAGCCGGCCGGCCGCGATCGACGCGAAGCCCGGCGTGGGCGTCCTCGATGGCCCGCAGGCGTGGGCGCTAACCTTGGGCCCATGGCTGCCGCACCCGCGCTCGGACGTGTTCTCTCCGCGATGGTCACGCCCATGCGGGCCGACGGCTCCATCGACCTCGACGCCGCGCAGCGCCTCGCCGCCCACCTCGTCGACGCCGGTCACGACGGCCTCGTCGTGTCGGGAACGACGGGCGAGTCGCCGACGACGTCGGCCACCGAGAAGGACGAGCTCCTGCGGGCCGTCGTCGAGGCGGTGGGCGAGCGCGCCGTCGTCATCGCCGGAGCCGGCAGCAACGACACCGCCAAGAGCATCGAGTCGGTGCAGGCCGCGGCCAAGGCCGGCGCCGACGCCGTCCTGGCCGTCACGCCGTACTACAACAAGCCGCCGCAGGCCGGCCTCGTCGCCCACTTCACGGCGCTGGCCGACGCGAGCGACCTGCCCGTCATGGTCTACGACATCCCCGGCCGCTCGGTCGTCCCCATCGCCCGCGACACCTACCTGCGCATCGCCGAGCACGAGCGCATCGTCGCGGTCAAGGACGCCCGGGCCGACCTCTGGCTCGCCGGCGACCTCATCGAGCGCACCGGCCTGGCCTGGTACTCCGGCGACGACGCGATGAACCTCTTCCACTTCGTCAACGGCGCCGTCGGCTTCGTCGGCGTCACCTCGCAGGTCGCCCCCGCCGCCTACCGCGAGATGGCCGACGCGGTCGTCGACGCACGCTGGGACGACGCGCGCGCCGTCCACCGGCGCCTGGCCCCGATCGTCGACGCGGTCATGAACGTCACGCAGGGCGCCATCATGGCCAAGGCCGCCCTCGCCCTCCAGGGCGTCATCGAGACGCCCACCGTCCGGCTCCCGCTCGTCGCCGCCGACGACGACCAGACCGCGCTGCTGCGCGACGCGCTCGCGACGGTCGCCGGATGACCACGACCTGAACCACCTGCCGGCGCCGCGCGCCGTGCAGCACCCCCGACACGACAGGACACCTGTGAGCCACCCTCACCCCGAGCTGACCGCACCACCCGCCCTCCCCGACAACGGCCTGAGGGTCGTCGCGCTCGGCGGGCTCGGCGAGGTCGGTCGCAACATGGCCGTCGTCGAGACGAAGGGTCGCCTGCTCGTCATCGACTGCGGCGTCCTCTTCCCCGAGGACCACCACCCCGGCGTCGACCTCATCCTCCCGGACTTCACCTACATCGAGGACCGTCTCGACGACATCGAGGCCATCGTCCTGACGCACGGCCACGAGGACCACATCGGCGCCGTGCCGTACCTGCTGCGCCTCAAGGGCGACATCCCGCTCATCGGCTCCACGCTGACCCTCGCGCTCGTCGAGGCCAAGCTCAAGGAGCACCGCATCAAGCCGTTCACCATGGCGGTCAAGGAGGGCCAGCGCGAGAGGCTCGGCGTCTTCGACCTCGAGTTCGTCGCGGTCAACCACTCGATCCCCGACGCGCTCGCCGTGTTCGTGCGCACCGAGGCCGGCTCGCTGCTGCACACCGGCGACTTCAAGATGGACCAGCTGCCGCTGGACGGCCGCCTCACCGACCTGCGCGCCTTCGCGCGGCTGGGGGAGGAGGGCGTCGACCTGTTCCTCACCGACTCGACGAACGCCGACGTCCCCGGCTTCACCACGCCCGAGCTGGAGATCGCCCCGGCCATCGACAAGGTGTTCCGGCACGCCGAGCGGCGGATCATCGTGGCCTGCTTCAGCAGCCACGTGCACCGTGTCCAGCAGGTGCTCGACGCGGCGGCCAAGGCCGGGCGCAAGGTGGCGATGGTCGGCCGCTCGATGGTGCGCAACATGGGCATCGCCGCCGACCTCGGCTACCTCCACGTGCCCGAGGGCATCCTCGTCGACATCAAGCGCGTCAACGACATGCCCGACGAGGAGGTCGTGCTCATCTGCACCGGCTCCCAGGGCGAGCCGATGGCGGCGTTGTCCCGGATGGCCAACCGCGAGCACCGCATCGACGTCGGCCCCGGCGACACCGTGCTCCTCGCGAGCAGCCTCATCCCCGGCAACGAGAACGCCGTCTACCGCGTCATCAACGGCCTGATGCGACTCGGCGCGAACGTCGTGCACAAGGGCAACGCCAAGGTGCACGTCTCCGGCCACGCGAGCGCCGGCGAGCTGCTCTACTGCTACAACATCGTCAAGCCGCGCAACGTCATGCCGGTTCACGGCGAGTGGCGCCACATGTGGGCCAACGCGCGCCTCGCGATGCAGACCGGCGTCCCCGAGGACCACGTCGTTCTGGCCGAGGACGGCGTCGTCGTCGACCTCGTCGACGGCTTGGCGTCGGTCGTCGGCGTCGTCGACTGTGGCTACGTGTACGTCGACGGAAGCAGCGTCGGCGGGGCCGACGAGGCGCTGCTCAAGGACCGCCGCATCCTGCGCGACGAGGGCTTCATCTCGTGCATCGTCGTCATCGACTCGGCCACCGGCAAGATCGCGAGCGGCCCGCAGATCACGGCGCGCGGGTTCGTCGAGGACGACGAGATCTTCCAGCAGGTGATTCCGAAGGTCGAGCGGGCCATCGAGGAGGCCGTGGCCAACGGGGTCCGCGACGACCAGCAGCTGCAGCAGATCGTGCGGCGGGCGGTCGGGTCGTGGGTCGGTGGCAAGATCCGCCGTCGGCCGATGATCATCCCCGTCGTCCTGCAGGCCTGAGCCGCCCGTGACCGAACACACCGGGGACGCGGTGATGCGTCGCCGTTGGCGGCGGGTTGCCGACGTCGCCCTGCTCATGGCGCTCATCGGGCTCCTCGCCGTGGCGGCGCTGCGCTGGTTCGACACCACCGTGTACCCGGTGGTCGTGCTCCAGACGACAGTCCCGCTCGTCGTGATCGGCCTCGTGCTGCTGGCCGTCGCAGCGCTGCTCCTGCGGCGTTGGGTCGTGGCGGTCCCGATCGTGGTCGCCACGGTCGTGGCGCTGGTGGCGGCGGTCCCTGCGTGGTCGTCGAGCACCCGCCCCAAGGCCGAGGCCGACCTCACGGTGATGTCGGTGAACCTCAATGACGGGCATGCGAACCCGCAGCAGCTCATGGACGCCGTCCGCTACCACGCGGTCGACGTGCTCGTGCTGCTCGAGGCGACCCCGGGGGCGGTCACCGACATCGACGGCGTCGGCGCGCGGACGTTCTTCACCCAGCGTGCCGGTGAAGCGCGGGAGGGCGTCGTCGGCACGCTCGTCCTGTCGCGCTTCCCCCTGACCGAGCTCGACGACGGGGTCGGGCCGGACGGTGACAGCCTCCAGCCGGTCGTCGACGTCACGACGCCCGTCGGGAGGGTGGAGCTGCGGGCCGTGCACCCGCCGCCGCCCTTGCACTACCAGACGGACCGGTGGCACGCGGGCCTGACGTCGCTGACCACGTGGGTGCGTCAGCAGCCGACGACCGAGCCGCTCGTGCTCGCCGGTGACTTCAACGCCTCGTCCGGTCACCCGGTGTTCCGCCGGCTCGCCCAGGGGCTCGTCGACGCCCAGGTGGCGGCCGGCAACGGCTGGGTGCGCACCTGGCCGTTCGAGGGGCACCGCATCCCGCCCTACGTCGCGCTCGACCACCAGCTGAGCCGGGGCCTGGTCCTCGTCGACGCCGGCCAGGTCGCGTTCAACCGCACCGACCACGCCGCGGTCTGGGCGTCGTACTCGCTGTCGGCCAAGCGCTGATCCCCCGGGCCGAGGGTCAGCCGAGGGTCAGCCGAGGGTCACCAGGGGCGCTCGACCTCGACGTCGCGCGGGTCGGCGCCCTCGACGGTCCAACCGGCGGCCGTGCGGGTCCACGTCCGTGACGGCCCCTCGGCGACGAGGCCGGCGACCGCGTCGACGAGGCGCTCAACGCCCGCGGCGGTGCTGCCGAGGCCGACGCTGGCACGCACGGCCGTCTCGGGCCGCTCGCCCCACGGGTCCTCGAGCAGCTCGTCGACGAGCAGGTGGGCGCAGAACTTGCCGTCGCGCACGCCGATGCCGTGCTCGACCGAGAGCACCTGCGACACGAGCGCCGGGTCGAAGCCGGCCACCGTGAAGGCGACGACGCCGACGCGGTCGTGGTCGTCACCGAAGAGCGACAGGACGTCGACACCGGGCACGGCCTCCAACCCGGTGCGCAGCCGCTCGAGCAGGGCCTCCTCGTGGGCCTCGATGGCCGCGCGATGGCGCTCGATCGTCGCGCAGGCGGCGGCAAGGGCGATGGCGCCGACGACGTTCGGGCTGCCGCCCTCGTGGCGTGCCGGGCCGGTGACCCAGACGGTGCCGGTCTCGGTGACCGATGCCGTGGCGCCACCCCCGGGCAGGTACGGGGCGCCGGCGTCGAGCCAGTCGCGGCGCCCGGCGAGCACGCCGGTGCCGAACGGGGCGTAGGTCTTGTGGCCGGAGAAGGCGACCCAGTCGGCGTCCCAGGCCGCGAGGTCGATGCGGCGGTGAGCCGACAGCTGTGCGGCGTCGACCGCGATGCGGGCGCCGTGCTCGTGGGCGAGGCGGGCGAACCGCTCGACCGGCCACACCTCGCCGGTGACGTTCGAGGCGGCCGTCAGCACGACGAGCCGGTGCTTGCCGGGGTGCTCGGCGAGGGCCTCGTCGAGCAGGTCGAGGGCGTCGTCGGTGCCCTGCGGGATCGGCAGGCGCACGGTGCGCGAGCGGCCCCACGGCAGCAGCGTCGAGTGGTGCTCGCTGCCGAAGACGAAGACGACCGCGCGGCTCGGCAGCGCGTGCGCCAGGACCGACCACGAGTCGGTCGTCGTGCGGGTGAAGACGACCTCGTCGTCCTCGCGCGCCCCGACGAAACGGGCCACCTCGTCGCGGGCCTGCTCGTACCAGGCGCTCGTCAGGCGCGAGGCGTACCCGGCGCCGCGGTGCACCGACGAGTACGTCTCGAGGGCGCGGTCGACGGCGTCCTTGACGGTCTGCAGCGCCGGCGTCGACGCGGCATGGTCGAGGTTGGCGTAGGCCACCTCGCCGGCGGTGGTCGGCACGCGCAGACCGGCACCGACGACGCGGGGAAGGGCCTCGGCGTCGGCGACGACGCGGAGCGCGCGGGTGCGCACGACGGGGGCGGGTCCGCCGCCACAGAGGGTCGTGGTGCTGGGAAGGGCCGACATGGCAGTGCTCCTCGTGGGTACTGGGACCCACCCGGTGCAGGTCCGCGCTTGCCGACCTCGTCGAAACCAGCCGAGGGCGGCCTGGTCGTCACCCGGAGCACCCCACCGCGGAGGAGGGTTGCTGGCCAGCGAGCCGGGGCTTGTCGCTGACACTCTTGACCTGGCGTCGACGATAGGTGCGCGGCCGCGCGGATGTCCACCTCGCGATCGACGCGTGTCGCCATCCGAGACGGGGTGGGCTCGCGGCCGGCGTCAGCGTCCGCGGCGACCCCCACGGCCCCGGCTCCGGCGGGCGCGCAGGACCTCGCCGACCTCCGCGACGAGCGTCCGCCCGGGCTTGTCGTTCATCGAGCGCCAGGCAGCGACGCCGGCCGTCCCCATCCCGAGTCCCGCGACGAGGTAGGCGGCCGTGGTCCCGGCGTAGGTCAGCGACACCGGCCCGAGGTCCACGGTGCGAGGCAGAGGGAGCAGCGCCTCCGCACCGGCGGCCAGCAGTGGGGCGACGGCGAGCACCAGCACGAGCACGACGCGGTTCAGCGACTGGACGAGGGCGAAGGTGCGGCCCCTGACCTCGTCCTCGACGGTGAGCCCGAGGAGGGTGTATCCGACGACCCAGGCGACGCCGATGACGGCGCCGAGAAGGGTGGCGACGGGCAGCGCGACGAGCAGCACCGGGACCAGGGCGAGGACGAGCAGGAGCAGTCCGGCGCCCACCAGGGCGGCGCCGAAGGCGCGCGGCCGGGAGAACCCGGCGAGCACCCGCGGACCGCCGACGATCCCGGCCGCCATGCCGGTGAAGACGGCGACGAAGAGCAGGCCGTAGCCGGGTGCGCCCGCCCCCATGTCCTGGGCGAAGCGCGTCGCCAGGCCGACCACGAGCCCACCGGCGCCGAAGGCGCCGAGCATGCCGCCGACGAGGCCCCGGACGAAGGGGCGCCGCCTGACCACGAGCAGGCCGTCGGCGACGGTCCGGACGACCGACTGGCCCGCGAGCCTCTCGGCCGCCGGACGGACAGGGAAGGTGAGCCGCCAGATGATCACGGCGCTGAGCAGGAAGGTCGCGGCGTTGGCGTACAGCGCGACGAAGATGCCCTCGGCGTCGAGGCCGGGCAGGACGGCGTGCAGCGGAGCGCCGAGCAGGGACAGGCCCGAGAAGGCGAGGGCGGCCAGGGGCGCCGTCCCGTAGCTGCCGACCAGACCCAGCTGGTTCGCCAGCTCCAGCCGCTCCGCCGGCACGAGGTTGGGCACGGTGGCGTCCTTGGCCGGGTTCCAGAAGAGGGAGACGCACTCGATGAGCACGATGGCGACGTACATCCACCACAAGGACCCGACGACGGGGATCGACACGAAGAGGCCGAAGCGGAGCAGGTCGCCCACGACCATCGTGAGGCGCCGGTCCAGGCGGTCGGCCACGACCCCGGCGAGCGGGCCGAGGACGACGGCCGGAGCGATGCGCAGGACGAAGACGCCCGAGACGGCGAGGTACTCGCCGACGCCGCCGGTCGCCAGCTCGGCGGCGAGTGCCGCCGTGGCGAGGAGGGCGAGCCAGTCACCGAAGCTCGAGACGGTGCCGGCCGCCAAGAGGTCGCGGAAGGGCCTGGTGCGCAGGAGCTGTCGGAGCGCAGCGCGGCCGGGCGGCGTGAGCCCGCCGCCGGTCTCGTCTCCCTCGGTCGGGGGTGACCCCGCGCTCACCTCCCCAGCGTAGGAGTCGCCCGCGGACGGCCGTCCGGGTTCACGGCACTGCCGTCTGATGCTGATCCGCTCTGGTGCGCGTGTGACGCGTGAGTTCAGCGGTGCGTTGACGTACGGTGCCAGCATGGCGACACGTCCGTCCACCACCCAGCGCACGAGCTCTGCGGCCGCCACGCGCGCCAAGGGCACGTCGTCACGTCCGCCGGCGGCCCGGTCGACGCGTCCTGCGCAGCGCAAGCCGGCGGCCCCCCGCAAGGGGCAGACCAAGGGCCAGAGCAAGGCCAGGGGCGGCGGCCTGCCGTTCCCGTTCAACGCCGTGCGCAACACGTGGATGGGCGTCTCGCACCTCGCCGGGGGTGCCGTGCGCCGCGTCGGCCACAGCGCCGCAGACCTCGAGCCGGAGCACAAGCGCGACGGCATCGGGTTCGCCCTCATCGCCCTCGCGGTCATCGTCGCGGCCCGCGAGTGGTGGGGCGTCACGGGCTCGTTCGGCGAGGTGGTCCACGCGGTCTTCGCCGGCACGTTCGGACGCGTCGCCTACGCCGTCCCGCTGGTCCTCCTCGCGCTCGGGCTGCGGATGCTGCGCGCGCCCCAGGACGAGGCGGCGACCAACCGGATCATCGTCGGCACCATCGCCCTGACCTTCGCCGCCTGCGGTCTGTCGCACCTCGCCGACGGCATCCCCAACCCGCCCGACGGCGCCGACGGCATGCGCGCCGCCGGGGGAATCATCGGCTTCCTCGCCTCCAGCCCGGTCGCCGCCGCCGTCTCGCCCTACGGCGCCACGGCCCTGCTCGTGCTCCTCGGCATCTTCGGGCTGCTCGTCATCACCGCGACGCCGGTCAACATGATCCCGACGCGCCTGCGCCAGCTCAAGGCGCTCGTCATCGACCGCGGCACCCACCACACCGACGCCGACACCGACGCGCCGGCCGCCGCCCTCAAGCGGGCGCGTCGCAAGCCCGTCGACCTCGCCGAGCGCGACGGCGACGAGGCGTTCCGCCAGGCTGCGCAGAAGGAGGCCGACGACGCCCCCACCAAGCGGGTGCGGCCGGGGGAGAAACGTCCCACCGCGCCCGGGGTCCTGGCCCCACGGCCGAGCGGGGAGAGGGCGGTCGACGCCACCGACCCCCGGACCCACGGCGCCCCCGACACGAGCAAGATCGGCCCGAAGGCCGAGCTCGTGCCGCCACCGATGTCCGAGATGCCCTCTCGCGTCGAGCAGCTCAGCCTCGGCGGCGACATCACCTACCGCCTGCCCGACGCCGCGATGCTCAAGCCGGGCTCACCGCACAAGACCCGCAGCGAGACCAACGACGCCGTGGTCAACTCGCTCACCGGCGTCTTCGACCAGTTCGACATCGACGCCGCCGTCACCGGCTTCACCCGCGGCCCGACGGTCACGCGTTACGAGGTCGAGCTCGGCTCGGGCACCAAGGTCGAGCGCGTCACGGCCCTCTCCAAGAACATCGCCTACGCCGTGGCGTCGGCCGACGTGCGCATCCTGTCGCCGATCCCCGGCAAGTCGGCCATCGGCATCGAGATCCCGAACACCGACCGCGAGAACGTCGCCCTCGGTGACGTCCTGCGCAGCCAGACGGCGCGCAGCAACGAGCACCCGATGGTCATGGGCGTCGGCAAGGACGTCGAGGGCGCCTACGTCATCGCCAACCTCGCCAAGATGCCGCACCTGCTCGTCGCCGGCGCCACCGGCTCCGGAAAGTCGAGCTTCGTCAACTCGATGATCACCTCGATCCTCATGCGCTCGACGCCGGAGGAGGTGCGCCTCATCCTCGTCGACCCGAAGCGTGTCGAGCTGACGGCCTACGAGGGCATCCCGCACCTCATCACGCCGATCATCACCAACCCGAAGAAGGCCGCCGAGGCCCTCGCCTGGGTCGTCAAGGAGATGGACCAGCGCTACGACGACCTCGCGGCGTTCGGCTTCAAGCACGTCGACGACTTCAACAAGGCCGTGCGCGCCGGCAAGGTCAAGCCGCTGCCGGGCTCGGAGCGGCAGATCACGACCTACCCGTACCTGCTCGTCGTCGTCGACGAGCTCGCCGACCTCATGATGGTCGCCCCGCGCGACGTCGAGGAGTCGGTCGTGCGCATCACCCAGCTCGCCCGCGCCGCCGGCATCCATCTCGTGCTCGCCACGCAGCGTCCGTCGGTCGATGTCGTCACCGGTCTCATCAAGGCCAACGTGCCCTCGCGCATGGCGTTCGCGACGAGCTCGCTCGCCGACAGCCGCGTCGTCCTCGACCAGCCCGGCGCCGAGAAGCTCATCGGCCAGGGTGACGCGCTCTTCCTCCCGATGGGCGCGAGCAAGCCGATGCGCGTGCAGGGTGCGTGGGTCAACGAGTCCGAGATCCACGAGGTCGTCAAGTTCGTCACCGACCAGCTCAAGCCGAACTACGTCGAGGACGTCACGGTCGTGGCGCCCAAGAAGCAGATCAACGACGACATCGGCGACGACCTCGACGTGCTGCTCCAGGCGGCCGAGCTCGTCGTCACGACGCAGTTCGGGTCCACCTCGATGCTCCAGCGCAAGCTGCGCGTCGGCTTCGCCAAGGCCGGCCGGCTCATGGACCTGCTCGAGTCGCGGGGCATCGTCGGCCCGAGCGAGGGGTCCAAGGCCCGTGACGTGCTCGTGCGCCCCGACGACCTGCCGACGACGCTCGCGCTGCTGCGCGGCGAGGACGTGCCGACGCCGGCCGCGGCCGAGGACCTCGAGGCAGATGAGCTCGTGCCGGAGGACGACGAGCCGTACGCCCCGCCGCCCGTCGAGCTCGACGCGTCGGGCATCGGCGGCGACGAGGAGCCACTCGCTCCGCAGCGCACCGCGTCGATCGTCGCCGAGCGCGGCGAACGGCGTCACGCGGAGGAGGACACGACGGCCGTCCCGACGGCCGCGTGGTCGCCCGGTGACATGACGCCCACCGTCGACGAGGACGACGAGGAGTCCGAGGACGCCTGGCAGCTGACCGACCGCGGCGGCCGCGAGCGCTACTGAGCGGCGGCCTCGTCCTCAGGTGAGGAAGCGGTAGCCGAGGCCGGGCTCGGTGACGAGGTGCACCGGCCGCGCCGGGTCCGGCTCGAGCTTGCGGCGCAGCTGGTTGGCGTACACCCGCAGGTAGTTCGACTCGCGGCCGTACGACGGGCCCCACACCTGGCGCAGCAGGTCCTGCTGCGACACGAGGTGCCCCGGCGTGCGGCACAGCGCCTCGAGCAGCCGCCACTCGGTGGGTGTCAGGCGTACGTCGTCACCCTCGACCGTGGCCCGGCGCTCGGCGAAGTCGAGCGTGAACCGGCCGGTGGCGACGGTGCCGATGGCGCGGCCTCCCTCGCCGGAGCGGCGCACCGCGGCCCGCACCCGGGCGAGCAGCTCCTCGACGCCGAAGGGCTTGGTCACGTAGTCGTCGGCGCCGAGGTCGAGCGCTTCGATCTTGTCGTCGGACTCGTGCCGCGCCGACAGGACGATGACGGGCACCCCGGAGGCCCGGCGCACCTGCTGGAGCACGTCGACGCCGTCGAGGTCGGGCAGCCCGAGGTCGAGGATGACGACGTCGGGCGAGTCCTCGAGGGCGGTCTGCACGGCGCTGCGCCCGTCGGCGGCGGTGAGCACCTCGTGCCCGTGCGCGCGCAGGGCGATGGACAGGGTGCGGCGCAGGCGTGGGTCGTCGTCGACGACGAGGACGCGGCTCACGGGGCCTCCTGGTGGGCGGACGGGGCAACTGGTGTGGCCGGCGCCTCAGGCGTCGCTGCGGTCCCGACCGGCGACGTGGCGCTCGACGTGGCGCTCGGTGTGGCGCTCGGTGTGGCGCTGGGTGGGGTCGGTGTGGCGTCCAGCGCGTCGACGGGCTGCTCGACCGGCAGCTCGACGACCATGGTCAGGCCGCCGCCCGGGGTGTCCTCCGGCAGGAGGGAGCCGTGCATGACGCTCATGAGGCCACGCGCCACCGCGAGCCCGAGCCCGAGGCCCTCGCCCCGCGGTGCGTCGCCGACCCGCTGGAACGCCTCGAAGATGTGGTCCTTGTCCTCGTCGGCGACGCCCGGGCCGCGGTCGACGACCCTCAGCTGCACCGTGTCGTGGATCCGCCCCGCGGTCACCCGCACCGGCGCGGATCCGCTGTGCCGCAGGGCGTTCTCCAGGATGTTGGCCAGGACGCGGTCGAGCAGTCCCGGGTCGGCCACGACGGCGGGCACGTGGGGGTCGAGGGCCAGCTCGACGCGTCCGGGCTCGGACGTCGTGCGCAGCGCGGCGACGACGGCGTCGACGAGATCGACGGCGTCGGTGTGCGGGCGGACCGCGCCGGTCTGCAGCCGCGACAGGTCGAGGAGGTTGCCGATGAGGGCGTCGAGCTGGTCGGTCGAGCCCTCGATCGACTCGAGCAGCTCGGCCTCGTCCTCGGGTGGCAGCTCGAGTCCGGTCTGGCGCAGCGTCGACACCGCGGCCTTGATGCCCGCCAGCGGCGTGCGAAGGTCGTGCGACACGGCGGCGAGCAGCGTCGTGCGTGCGGCGTTGTCGCGCGCGAGTCCTGCTGCGCGCCGGGCCTCCTCGACGAGCCGCTCCCGCCCGTAGAGGATCGCTGCATGCGCCGCGTAGGCGTTGAGGACGCGCTGGTCCTCGGCCGCGACGGGCTCGCCGTCGAGGAGGAGGTGCACGCCGTCGTCGACGGGCACGTCGAGGGCCCAGACGCGTCCGGTCGGCAGGGCGGCACCGACCGGCAGTGCGAGGTCGGTCGAGACGAGGACGCGTCCGGTGGCGCCACGCCCGTCGGGGGCGCCGCCGTCGAGGCGGGCGAGGAGCGCCGAGCGCATGCCGAGGGCGTCGCGGGCCCGCTCGAGCACGGCGGGCAGCGGCCGCGGCTCGGCGAGCAGGTCGCGGCTCAGGGCAGCGAGCGCGGCCGACTCGCGCTCGGCCGACAGGGCCTGCTCGGTGCGCCGGGCCACGAGGTTGACGACCGATGACACGGCCATCGCGACGAGCACGAACACGGCGAGGGCGAGCGCGTTGGGGGGGTCGCTGATCGTCAGCGTGCCGCGCGGCTCGGTGAAGAACCAGTTGACGACGAGCGAGCCGACGACGGCGCAGAACAGCGCCGGCCAGATGCCGCCGACGAGGGCGCACGCCACGGTGAGTGCGAGGTAGAGGAGCAGGTCGAGCGAGAGCGTGTGGCCCTCGCGGGTCGCGACGAGCACCGCGGTGAGGGCGACGAGGCACACGGTCGCGAGCACGAAGCCGGCCACGACGCGTCGCCACGGCAGGCGCCACGCGCGCCCGACGCGTCCGGCCCGCCGTGCCACCTTGGACCGCTCGTGCGGCACGAGGTGCACGTCGATGTCGCCCGAGCCGTCGGCGACCTCCGAGGCGATGCTCGGGCGCAGCACCTGCTGCCAGCGGCTGCGCCGGCTCACGCCGACGACGATCTGGGTGGCGTTGACGCCGCGGGCGTGGTCGAGGATCGCCTCCGGCACGTCGGTGCCCGACACCTCGTGGAACTCGGCGCCGACGTCGCGGGCGATGCGGCGCAGCCGGGCCAGCTCAGCGGGATCGGTCGTCGCGAGACCCTCGGAGGACCGGACGTGACAGGCGATGAGCTCGCCGCCGGCCACGCGCGTGGCGATGCGGGCGCCGCGGCGCAGCAGCGTCTCGCTCTCGGGCCCGCCCGTCAGGGCGACGACGACCCGTTCGCGGGCCGGCCAGGGCGACTCGATGCCCTCGTCGGCCCGGTAGCGCTCGAGTGCCTCGTCGACGCGGTCGGCGAGCCAGAGGAGGGCGATCTCGCGCAGCGCCGACAGGTTGCCGACGCGGAAGTAGTTGGCGAGTGCGGCGTCGACCTTCTCCGGCGCGTAGACGTTTCCGTGGGCGAGCCTGCGGCGCAGGGCTTCCGGCGTCATGTCGACGAGCTCGACCTGTTCGGCCCGGCGGACGACCTCGTCGGGGACGGTCTCGCGCTGGCGCACCCCGGTGATCGACTCGACGGTGTCGTTGAGCGACTCGAGGTGCTGGATGTTGAGGGTGGAGAGCACGTCGATGCCGGCCTCGAGGATCGTCTCGACGTCCTGCCAGCGCTTCTCGTGCTCGGTGCCCGCGCGTGTGTCTGGGCCGGCTTCGTGACCGACGCCCTCGCCGACGCCCGGCCCCACGTTGGTGTGGGCCAGCTCGTCGACGAGCACGACGTGCGGGCGTCGGGCGAGGACGGCCTCGACGTCGAGCTCGGAGAGGACGCTGCCGCGGTAGGTCACGGTGCGGCGGGGGAGCACCTCCAGCCCATCGAGGAGCACGGCGGTGTGGGGCCGCCCGTGTGTCTCGACGATGCCCACGACGACGTCGGTGCCGCGCTCGAGACGGCGGTGCGCCTCGTCGAGCATCGCGACCGTCTTGCCGACACCAGGGGCGGCGCCGAGGTAGATCCGCAGCGACCCGCGGCCCCGGCCACGCCCGGTGCCGGGCCCCCTGCCGCCCGCGGCGCCGGACACCCCTGCGCCCGCGGCGCCGGGCGAGGTGCCGGCGGCGCCGAGAACCGGCTGCGGCTCGGGTCCTCCTGCCATGTCACGATCCTCGCAGGTCAGCCGGCGCTGGGGCCGGACGGACTCGCGAGGGCCAGGTTGAGGGCGAGGACGTCGACGTGCGGCTGGCCGAGGAACCCGAGCTGGCGGCCGGCGGTGTACTCGGTCACGAGGGCGCGGACGCGCGCTGGGTCGAGCCCGCGGGCCGCGGCGACGCGGGCGACCTGGGCGTCGGCGTATGCCGGGGAGATGTGCGGGTCGAGCCCGCTGCCCGATGCCGTCAGGGCGTCAGGAGGAGCCGTGGTCGGGTCGAGCCCGGCGGCCGAGGCCCGCTTGGCGACCTCGTCCGCGAGCGCGGACCCCGAGAGGTTCGAGCCGCCGCTGGTGTCGCCGGCGTAGTCGCTGGCCGACGGGCGCCCGTGGAACCACTGGTCGCCGGACCACTGCTGCCCGATGAGGGACGACCCCACCACCCGGCCGTCGACACTGACGAGGGAGCCGGCGGCCTGGTCCCGCGCGACGAGCTGTCCGACACCCCAGACGACGGCGGGGTAGAGGAGCCCGAGCAGGACGGTGAACACGAGCATGACGCGCAGGCCTGCCCACGACTGCTTGACGAAGGAGCTCATGGTGCTGGTCATCGGTCTCACATCATTCCGGGGAGGTGGCTCACGACGAGGTCGATCAGCTTGATCCCGATGAACGGGGCCACGATGCCGCCCAGGCCGTAGATCCAGATGTTGCGTCGAAGCAGGGCGGTGCTACCAGCGGCGCGGTAGCGAACTCCTCTGAGCGACAGGGGGATCAACGCGATGATGATGAGTGCGTTGAAGATGACGGCGGAGGTGATCGCCGACTCCGGGGACGCGAGCCCCATGATGTTCAGCGCGTCGAGGCCAGGGAACAGGACGACGAACATCGCCGGGATGATCGCGAAGTACTTGGCGATGTCGTTGGCGATCGAGAACGTCGTCAGCGCGCCGCGGGTGATGAGCAGCTGCTTGCCGATCGACACCACGTCGATGAGCTTGGTCGGGTCGGAGTCGAGGTCGACCATGTTGGCCGCCTCCTTGGCCGCCATCGTGCCGGTGTTCATCGCGACGCCGACGTCGGACTGGGCCAGGGCCGGGGCGTCGTTGGTGCCGTCGCCGGTCATGGCGACGAGCCGGCCGCCCTCCTGCTCCTGCTTGATCAGCGCCATCTTGTCCTCGGGCGTCGCCTCGGCGAGGTAGTCGTCGACGCCGGCCTCGGCGGCGATCGACCTGGCCGTGAGCGGGTTGTCGCCCGTGATCATGACGGTCCGGATGCCCATGGCGCGCAGCTGCGCGAAGCGCTCCTTCATGCCGGGCTTCACCACGTCCTTGAGGTGGATGACACCGAGGACCCGAGGCGCGTGGCCGGCTTCCTGGACCGCGACCGCGAGGGGAGTGCCTCCCGAGGTGGCGATGCCGTCGACCTCGGTGAGCACGCCGCTCGGCATCTGGCCGGCGTGGCTGGTCACCCAGCGCGCGACGGAGTCGGCCGCGCCCTTGCGGTAGCGCGTGCCGTCGGGTAGGTCGGCGCCCGACATCCGCGTCGCGGCCGTGAACTCGACGAAGGTCGCCCCGGCGCGCGGCAGCCGGTCCAGCGCCTCGCGAGAGGGCGTGTCCAGGGCCCCGGCCGCCAGCTCGACGATCGAGCGGCCCTCGGGCGTCTCGTCGGCGAGCGAGGACACGTAGGCCGCCCGGGTGATCTCCTCGTTGCCGAGCCCCGGGGCGGCGAGCAGCTGCGTCGCGCGACGGTTTCCGTAGGTGATGGTGCCCGTCTTGTCGAGCAGGAGCGTCGAGACGTCACCGGCGGCCTCGACGGCGCGGCCGGACATGGCGAGCACGTTGTGCTGCACGAGCCGGTCCATGCCGGCGATGCCGATGGCCGACAGGAGGGCGCCGATCGTCGTCGGGATCAGGCACACGAGCAGCGCGACGAGCACGACCGGGGACTGGCCCTGACCGGAGTAGATCGCCATCGGCTGCATGGCCATGACGGCCAGCAGGAAGATGATCGTCAGGACGGTGAGCAGGATCGTCAGGGCGATCTCGTTCGGGGTCTTCTGGCGCGACGCGCCTTCGACGAGGGCGATCATCCGGTCGATGAAGGTCTCACCGGGCCGGGTCGTGATGCGCACGGTGATCCCGTCCGACAGCACGGTCGTGCCACCGGTCACGGCGCTGCGGTCGCCGCCGGACTCCCGGATCACGGGGGCCGACTCGCCGGTGATGGCCGACTCGTCGACGGTGGCCATGCCCTCGATGACGTCACCGTCTCCGGGGATGACCTCGTTCGGTCGGACGACGACGACGTCGCCGATCGTCAGGTCCGAGGCCGCGACCGTCTCGACGGACCCGTCCGGGAGGCGACGCACGGCGGTCGTGGTCCTCCGGGTGGCGCGCAGGCAGGCGGCCTGGGCCTTGCCGCGGCCCTCGGCGACGGCTTCGGCCATGTTGGCGAACAGCACGGTGGCCCAGAGCCAGACGCTGACGGCCCAGGCGAACCACGACGGGTCGGCGACGGCCTGGACGGTCGTGACCACCGAGCCGACCCACACGACGAACATCACCGGGCTGCGCCAGACGTGGCGCGGGTCCAGCTTGACGACGGCCTGCGGGAAGGTGGTGACCAGCTGCCGCCCCAGCTGCGCGTACGACGTGCTGGCCCGGCCGGGCCGGATCAGCTCCTCGCCGTGGTGGTGCCGGTGCGGGGCCAGCGCGGTGGCGGCCCGCTCCGACGCCGCGGGGACGCGCGGTGTGGTGGTCGTGGACGACCGGGTCATGAGAGTGCCTCCGCGAGGGGTCCGAGGGCCAGCGCCGGGAAGAAGGTGAGACCGCCGACGACGACGGCCACTCCGACGAACAGGCCGACGAAGGTGGGGGTGTGGGTGGGCAGCGTGCCGGCCGTGACGGGCCGGCGGCGCTGTGCCACCAGCGAGCCGGCGAGGGCGAGCACGAGGACGATGGGGACGAAGCGGCCCAGGAACATGCACAGCGCCAGCGTGAGGTTGGTGTACGGCGTGTCGGCGGAGAACCCCGCGAAGGCGCTCCCGTTGTTGTTCGCGGCAGAGGTGTAGGCGTACATGACCTCGGTGAGACCGTGCGGCCCGCCGGCGAGCATCTGGGAGGCCACGAGGGGTGCGACCATCCCGATGCCGGTGAAGGCGAGGACCAGGGTCGGCATGACGAGGACGGCCAGGGCGGTCAGGGTGATCTCGCGCCGGCCGATCTGCTTGCCGAGCAGCTCGGGCGTGCGCCCGACCATGAGCCCGGCGATGAACACCGTGAGGACCGCGACGAGCAGCGCGCTGTAGAGGCCGGTGCCCACGCCACCCGGCGACAGCTCGCCGAGCATCATGCTGAACAGCGCGCCGCCGCCTCCGAGCGCCGAGAAGCTCTCGTGCATCGAGTTGACGGCGCCGGTGGAGGTACCGGTCGTGCTCGCGGCGAAGAGGGCCGAGGGCCAGACGCCGAGGCGGACCTCCTTGCCCTCCATCGCCCCCAGCGGGCCGGCCGCGGCGTGCACCTCGGCCCACGTGACCGCCGCGAGCATGAGGGCCCACAGGGTCGCCATGAAGCCGAGGACGGTCCAGCCCTGTCGACGGTCGCCGACCAGGACGCCGTAGGTCCGGGGCAGCGAGAAGGGGATGACCAGCAGCAGGAAGACCTCGACGAGGTTGGTGAGGGCGGTCGGGTTCTCGTACGGGTGCGCAGAGTTGGCGTTGAAGTACCCACCGCCGTTCGTGCCGAGCTCCTTGATCGCCTCCTGCGAGGCGACGAGACCCCCCTGGAGCACCTGGTGCCCGCCGGAGAGCGTCGGCACCGTCGAGGGCTCGGCGAGGTTCTGGATCACCCCGCCGAGGAGCAGCACGACGGCCCCGACCACGGCGATCGGGACGATGACGCGCAGCAGACCACGGACGAGGTCGACCCAGAAGTTGCCGAGCTCGGAGCCGCTCGAGCGGACGAGCCCGCGCACGAGGGCGACCGCGACGGCGAGGCCGACCGCGGGGGAGACGAAGTTCTGGACGGTGAGGCCCACGGTCTGCACGAGCGGCGAGGTCCCGGCCTCACCGGCGTAGGACTGCCAGTTGGTGTTCGTCACGAACGAGACGGCCGTGTTGAGCGCCGTGTCGACGTTCATCGCGGCGCCGCGGGCGAGCGGGAGCGCGCCCTGCAGCACGATCATGAGGAACAGGAGCACGACCCCGACGACGGAGAAGCCCAGGACGGCGACGGCGTACGTCGTCCACCGCTGTTCCGAGGTGGGGTCGATGCGGCAGAGACGGTAGACGAGACGCTCGACGCGCCAGTGCCTCTCGTCGGTGAAGACCTTCGCCATCCAGTTGCCGAGGGGCACGTGGACGATCGCGAGGGCTGCCACCAGGACGGCGATGGTCAGCAGCCCGCTGACGGTGTCGCTCATCAGAAGCGATCCGCGTGGAGGAGGACGTGGACGAGGTAGGCGAGCAGAGCCAACGCCACGACGCCCAGGACGATGTTGGTGACCATGCCACGTTCCTACGTCGCCGCCGGCGCGCGGCCGGGGCGATTGACCCGGCGCTGACGCTTCTTGACGCCTTCTTGACGCCGCCGCGACTAGGCTCCGGGAGGTGAGTGCCTCGCTCGAGCTCTGGCCGTCGACGCCCCGTCGCCCGGGCCCGCCCAACCGGTGGGACCGCCTGCGGCGCAAGGTCGCCGAGCTGCCGTGCGCCCTCCTGCTCTTTGCCCAGCTCGCGGCTCTGCTGGCCTACCCGTTCATCGAGACACGGTCCGGTGACGTGCAGGAGGCCGCGCGGGCCGTCTTCGGGCTCCTCGGGCTGCTCGTGCTCTTCCTCGCGGTGCGGGCCGTGCGCGCCACGCCGGCCCTGACCTGGGTGGCGCTGCTCCTCGGCGGCCCGGTGGTGCTGCTGACGGTCGGCGAGGCGGTGTGGCCGGACAACGACGCGGTCGCCTTCTGGAGCGCCCTGCTGCACGCGCTCTTCTACATGTACACCGGCTACGCGCTGCTGCGGTACATGTTCGCCGACAACTGGGTGACGCGTGACGAGCTGTACGCGACAGGTGCGACGTTCACGGTCGTGGCGTGGGGGTTCGCCTACCTCTACCTCGCGATCCAGTTCGTCTGGCCGCACTCCTTCACCATCTACGGCGAGACGGGGGTGCCCGGCACCCGCACGTGGTTCGAGCTGCTCTACCTGTCGATCACGACCATGACCTCCACCGGTCTGTCCGACATCTACGCGGTCGAGCCGCACGCCCGCGCGTTCGTTCTCCTCCAGCAGATCACGGGCATGCTCTACGTCGCGCTCGTGGTCGCCCGCCTCGTCGGGCTCACCATCGCCCGCTTCCGGCGCTGACGCGTCGGCTCAGGTGGCGGTGTCGCCGTCGAGCTGCTCGATGGTGGCGATGGCGGGGGAGCGGGTGGCCTGCAGGTCGCGGGCCACGTCCTCGGCGTCGCGCAGCACCCGCAGCGCGTTGCCGCGCACCAGCCGGGCCACCTCGTCGTCGGACCAGCGCCGGTCGATGAGCTCGGCGACGAGCCGTGGGTACCCGCTGACGTCCTCGAGCCCGATGGGGAAGGTGTCGGTGCCGTCGTAGTCGCCGCCGATGCCGACGTGGTCGAGGCCGGCGACGTCGCGGACGTGCTCGACGTGGTCGGCCACCTGGGCGATCGTCGCGTCGGGCTTGGGGTGCTCGCGCCCCCACGTGGCCGTGAAGCGTCCGAACGCCTCCCAGTCCTTGGCGTCGACGCCCACCTCGGCCGCGGCGGCAGCGGCCTCGACGCGCCACGCAGCGGTGTCGGGGGAGACGAACTCGGGCACGAAGGTCACCATGCAGACGCCGCCGTTGTCGGGAAGCGCGGCGAGGACGTCGTCGGGCACGTTGCGCGGGGTGTCGCACAGCGCCAGCGCGGAGGAGTGGCTGAAGACGACCGGAGAATCCGTCGTGGCGAGTGCTGCCCGCATCGTCGTGGCGGCGACGTGGCTGAGGTCGACGAGCATGCCGAGGCGGTTCATCTCGCGCACGACCTCGTGGCCGAAGGCGGTCAGGCCACCGACGGCCGGGACATCCGTCGCCGAGTCGGCCCACGGCGTGTTGTCGTTGTGGGTCAGCGTCATGTACCGGACGCCGAGCGCGTGCAGTGCCCGCAGGGCCGCGAGCGAGGAACCGATCGAGTGGCCGCCCTCGGCGCCGAGCAGCGAGGCGATGCGGCCGCTCGCGCGGGCCGCCTCGACGTCGTCGGCGGTGAGGGCCAGCGCGAGCTCGCCCGGCCAGGTCGCGACCATCCGGTGCACGGCGTCGACCTGCTCGAGCGTCGCCACGACGGCCTCTCCCTCGGGCAGCGTGCTCGGCACGAACACGGACCAGAACTGCGCCCCGACGCCGCCCTCCCGCAGTCGCGGCAGGTCGGTGTGGGTCGTGGTGAGGCGGCTCGACACGTCGAGGGCCTCGAAGTCGTAGCGCGTCAGCTCGCGCGCGGCCCACGGCAGGTCGTTGTGGCCGTCGACGAGCGGGTGCTCGGCGAGCAGCCGACGGGCACGGGCGAGCAGTGGGGACGAGGACGCGTCGAGGGCGTCGTCGGAGGCTGCGACGCCCGCGGCACCGACCCCCTCGTCCGAGGTGTCCGACTCGTCCGTGGTGGGGCGCTGGCCGTCCGCTCCGAGCATGTCCGACATTGAACACCCCGCCATCTAGAGTGGACGCATGGCCCCACCCCTCCCGACCACTGAGCGCAGCGTCGCCCTCGTCACCCTCGGCTGCACCCGTAACGAGGTCGACAGCGAGGAGCTCGCCGGGCGCCTGCTGGCCGAGGGGTGGCGGCTCGTCGACGACGCGTCCGAGGCCGACGTCGCCGTCGTCAACACGTGCGGGTTCGTCGAGCAGGCCAAGAAGGACTCCATCGACGCCCTCCTCGAGGCGAACGACCTCAAGGAGCACGGGCGCACCCAGAAGGTCGTCGCCGTCGGCTGCCTCGCGGAGCGCTACGGCAAGCAGCTGGCCGACCAGCTGCCCGAGGCCGACGCCGTGCTCGGCTTCGACTCCTACCGCGACATGAGCGTGCACCTGCGCACCATCCTCGACGGCGGCCACGTCGAGAGCCACACGCCCGGCGACCGCCGCACCCTGCTGCCGCTGTCGCCCGTCGCGCGCCAGGCCGGCGCCGCCGCGGTGGCGCTGCCCGGCCACGGCGACGCGCCGGAGCCCGAGGCCTCGGCCCCCGCACCGGTCGTCGACGACGGCGTCCCCGTCCCCGCGACCGGGCCGCGCGTCGTCCGGGCCCGTCTCGACGGGCGCCCCTGGGCGCCGCTCAAGATCGCCTCCGGCTGCGACCGACGCTGCTCCTTCTGCGCCATCCCGATGTTCCGCGGCGCCTTCGTGTCGCGGCGTCCGACCGACGTCGTCGCCGAGGCGCGCTGGCTCGCGGCCCGCGGCGTCAAGGAGCTGTTCCTCGTCTCCGAGAACTCCACCTCGTACGGCAAGGACCTCGGCGACCTCGGCCTCCTCGAGAAGCTCCTGCCCGAGCTCACCGCGATCGCGGGCATCGAGCGGGTGCGGGTGTCCTACCTCCAGCCCGCCGAGATCCGCCCCGGCCTGCTCGAGGCCATGGCGGCCACGCCCGGCGTCGTGCCGTACTACGACATCTCCTTCCAGCACGCGTCCGAGCCGCTCCTGCGCCGGATGCGCCGCTTCGGCTCGCGCGAGGCGTTCCTCGACCTCCTCGCCCGGGTCCGCTCCGACGCGCCCGAGGCCGGCGTGCGCTGCAACGTCATCGTCGGCTTCCCCGGCGAGACGGAGGCAGACCTCGACGAGCTCGAGGCGTTCCTCACCGAGGCGCGCCTCGACGTCGTCGGCGTCTTCGGCTACTCCGACGAGGACGGCACCGAGGCCGAGGCCTATGACGGCAAGCTCGACCCCTCCGTCGTCGCCGAGCGCCTCGACCGCTTCACGCGCCTCGTCGAGGAGCTCAACGCCCAGCGGGCCGAGGAGCGCATCGGCGAGACCGTCACCGTCCTCGTCGAGGAGATCGACGACGACGGCTCGCCCGTCGGCCGCGCGGCCTTCCAGGGTCCGGACGTCGACGGCGTCACCGTCCTCCGCCTGGCCGACGAGGCGCCCGTGCCCGCCGTCGGCGACCTCGTGCCGGCCGTCGTCGTCGACACCGAGGGGATCGACCTCGTCGCGGAGCCGCGATGACGCCGACCACCTTCCACCGGGGTGAGGGCCCGAACCCCCGACCGACCGACTGGAACCTGCCGAACGCGCTGACGGTGCTCCGGTTCCTCCTCGTGCCGGTCTACGCCTTCGCCCTGTTCCAGGACGGCGGCCACGAGCCGTGGTGGCGGTTCTGGGCGTGGGTCGTCTTCGCGGTCGCGGCCGTCACCGACGGCGTCGACGGCAAGCTGGCCCGGCGTCGCGGCGAGATCACGAACTTCGGCAAGGTGGCCGACCCCATCGCCGACAAGGCCCTGACCGGCACGGCCTTCATCGGGCTCTCGCTGCTCGGAGTCGTCTGGTGGTGGGTCACGGTCGTCATCCTCGTGCGCGAGATCGGCATCACCGTCCTGCGGTTCGTCGTCATCCGCCACGGCGTCATGCCGGCGGGTCGCGGGGGCAAGCTCAAGACGATGCTGCAGACGCTGTCGCTCGGCGCGCTGACGTTCCCGCTCTGGGTGCTCCCGCTCGGCGAGGTCTGGACCACCGTGGCCTACGTCGTGCTCGGCGCGGCCACCGTCATGACGGTCCTGTCCGGGATCGACTACGTGTTCAAGGCGGCTCGGCTGCGCGAGACGAGCGAGCGCACCCGGCTGCGCCGCGAGGCGCGCGCCCTGCGGCGCACGTCGCCGACGAGCGCGCCCGGGAGCTCGGCGAGCCCCTCGGCCACAGCCGGCCCGCAGACCCCGAAGACCCCGCCAGCGCCGACGCGCCCCGAGGAGCGGACACCGCACCGTGACTGACGCGCCCGGTGCGGTCGCCTCCGGCGCGGTGGCGTCCGGCGCGGCGCTCGTCGCCGAGCTGACCGGGGCGGGGGAGACCCTCGCTTGCGCCGAGTCGCTCACCGCAGGGCTCGTGGCCGCCACCGTCGCCGACACCCCGGGCGCGTCGAACGTCCTGCGCGGCGGCGTCGTCGCCTACGCGGCCGACCTCAAGACCACGCTGCTCGGGGTGCCCGCCGACCTGCTGGAGCGGGTCGGCACCGTCGATGCCGGCGTCGCCGCCGCGATGGCCGAGGGCGTCCGAGATCGTCTCGAGGCCACGTGGGGCCTGGCCACGACCGGCGTCGCCGGGCCGGGGGCCGCCGAGGGCAAGCCGGCCGGCACCGTCCACGTCGCCGTCGCGGGCCCGACGGGAACAGCGACGCGCCTGCTGCGGTTGAACGGGACCAGGGCGCAGGTCCGTACCGGCACCGTCGCCGCCGTGCTCGCCCTGGCCCTCGAGGAGACGCGCGCCACGCGCGGAACCGCTGCGCCGGTGGCCGAGCCTCGGGGTACGGTAGGCCTGTCGACACCGGGAGCACCGGCCACCGACCACTGAGCACCAGAGCACGACCCAGCGACGGGAACACCCGTCACTCGACACCGACGACCTGGAGGAGGGCGGCATGACGACACTGTTGCGACGCGAGCTCGGTGACGTCCTGCGCGAGCGCCGTCGCGCCCAGGGCCGCACCCTGCGCGAGGTCTCGGCCACGGCGTCGGTCTCGCTCGGCTACCTCTCCGAGGTCGAGCGCGGCGAGAAGGAAGCCTCCTCCGAGCTGCTCGCCTCGATCTGCGGCGCCCTCGACACCCCGCTGTCCCAGGTGCTCATCGACGTGTCCGCGCGGATGGCCGAGAGCGAGGGCCTGGCGCCCGCCGTCCGGCTGCCCGTCGCCACGGGCGAGGTCGTGTCGGCCTCCGCGGCCTGATCGTCTACCGTGCGAGGGTGCCCTCACCCTTCACGGATCTCGACTCACGCCTGACCCAGCTCGGGCACACCGAAGGCGCCACGCTGTCCGCGTGGCTCGGTGACCTCGACGGGCACCCCACGTGGGCCCACGACGCCGAAGCACCGCACTACGCGGCCTCGACGATGAAGCTGCCGCTCGTCATCGCCGCGATGCGACGCGTCGTACGCGGTGAGCTCGATCTCGACGCGACCTACCCGGTGCACAACGCCTTCGCCTCCGTCCTCGACGGCTCGCGGTTCGCGATGGACGAGGGCGACGACCAGGACCCCGACACGTGGGCGGCCCTCGGTTCCAGCCGCACCTTGCGCGAGCTCGCCGAGCACGCCATCACCCACTCGGGCAACCTCGCTACCAACCTGCTCATCGACGTTGTCGGCCTCGCGGAGGTCGCCGAGGTGCTGCGCCTCGCCGGCTGCTCGGGCACGACCGTCGTGGCCCGCGGCATCGAGGACGCCGCCGCGCGCGCGGCCGGCATCACGAACACCGTGACGGCGGCGGATCTCGGGCGCCTCATGGCGGCGGTCGGCCGACGCGACCCCGCCTTGGGGGGAGAGCCCGTGCTCGGGCCGGTCGAGGCGATCCTGGCCCGGCAGCAGCACCTCGACCAGGTGCCTGCCGGCCTTCCCGCCGGCACGCCCACCGCGAGCAAGTCCGGCTGGATCCCCGGGGTGTCGCACGACGTCGCCCTCGTGCGGCCCGAGGGGGAGGCGCCGTTCGTCCTCGCCGTCTGCACGACCGTCGACCTCGACGAGCAGGAGGCAGCCGCCCTCGTCGCCGGTGTCGCCCATGACGTCTGGGCGGCCATCCACCCCGCCATCCACCCCGCCACCCACCCCGCACCGGAAGCGGCCGCGAGCGCGACGGAGGTGACCGCGTGACCACCGTCGTCCGCGTCGAGACGACGCCGTCGTCCGTCCCCCTGCACACCCCGTTCGTCACGGCGCTGCGGCGCACCGAGACCGTCGAGACGGTCCTCGTCCGGGTCACCGACAGCGACGGCCGGGTCGGGTGGGGCGAGGCGCCGCAGGTCTGGCAGGTCACCGGCGAGTCACTCGCGAGCGCCACGGCCTGCCTCGAGCAGATGCTCGCCCCCGCCGTACAGGGACACTCGCTCGACGACCGCGACGACCTCGCCGACCTCGGACGCGTCGTCGCGCGCAGCGTGGCCCGCAACTTCGGCGCCAAGGCGGCGCTCGACGCGGCGCTGCACGACCTGCTGGCCCAGGCGGAAGGCGTGTCGGTCGCCACGCTGCTCGCCGACGGCCGACGCGTCCCGGAGGCGGTGCTCGTCACCGACGTCACGCTGTCCGCCGGGGCCGCCGCCGACCTCGCCGACACGGCCCGCTCGCGGGTCTCGGACGGCTTCACCACCCTGAAGATGAAGGTCGGCACCGACGCCGACACCGACGTCCAGCGCGTCGCGTCGGTCCGCGACGCCGTCGGTCCCGGCGTCGCCATCCGCCTCGATGCCAACCAGGGGTGGACGCGCGAGGAGGCCGTCCGCGTCATCCGGGCCCTCGAGGTGGCCGACCTCGACGTCGAGTTCGTCGAGCAGCCCGTCGTCGCCGACGACGTCGAGGGTCTGGCGTGGGTGCGCGAGCGCGTCGGGCTACCGGTCATGGCCGACGAGTCGTGCTTCGGGCCCTACGACCTCGAACGGATCATCCGGCTCGGTGCCGCCGACCTGGTCAACGTCAAGCTCGCCAAGTGCGGCTCGCTCGCGGTGGGTCGCGACCTGCTGCGCCGCGCGCACGACGCGGGCCTACGCACCATCGTCGGCTCGATGATGGAGTCGCACGTGGGGGTCGGTGCTGCCGCCGCTCTCGTGGCTGCCGAGCCGACGACGGAGGTCAGCGACCTCGACGCCGCCTGGTGGTCGGTCGCCTCACCCGTCGACGGCGGGATCGACTACTCGGGCAACGAGATCCGCCTGCCCTCGGGTGCTGGTTTCGGGGTCACGGCGATCGCTGCGGACGTCTGACGCGTCGAGCACGACGAAGGGCCCCGCCGAGGCGGGGCCCTTCGCACGCCCGGGACCGGGCGTGGGATGTGCAGGTCGTGCGGGTGCTCCGGCGTCAGTTGCCGAGGACGCGGAGCGTGAACGTGCCCTCGCCGGCGCCCGTCTGCGTCGCGTTGAGGCCGACGGCCTTGAGCGACTCGAGGAACGTCTTCTCCTGGCCGTGCACGCCGTCGAGGTAGAGCTTCTCGAGCTTGTCGAGGTCGAGGAACAGGGCCGCGTTGGAGCCGCTGACGTCGCCGACCGCCTGCTTGAAGGCGTCGGAGTCGCCGAGCCGGCCACCGGCCTTGAGGTCGTCCGCGTAGTCGGACATCGTCGCGACGTAGACCTTGTCGCCCTCGACGCGGTGCGTGAGGTCGACCCCGCCGCCGGCCGCCTTCAGCAGCTTGGTGATGACGGCATCGGCACGCTTGGCGTCGCTCGACACGATCTTCGCGCCGACGGCAGGGGCGGCCGACTTGAAGTCCTGGTCGGGCAGCGACAGCGTGAACGACCGGCCGAGGAGCGCCTTGAGGTCGTCGGGCAGCTTGATCCCGAGCTCCTGCTCGGCCATCGCGACGACGTCGTCCTGGCCTCCGCCGGCCATCGCACCGAGCTGCTTCTTCAGGTTCGGCCACGCGGTGTCGATGGCCTGGTCACCTCCGGAGACCTGGAGGGCGGCCATCGTGTTGGCCGGCAGGTTGGCCATCTCCGCCCCGTTGCCCTTGACGGTCTTGGAGGTGTCGCCGCCGCGGACCAGGCCGGCGAGCTCGACGTAGTCGGCGTCGAAACGCAGCGCGGCGGCGAAGCGTCCCTTCGCGTTCGCGGCGGGCACGGTCCCCAGGCCGAAGGCCGAGGCCATCCCCGAGTCGGCGCCGAGCTTCTGCAGCTCGGACATTCCCCGGCCCGTGTCCATCCAGGCCGACATGACCCCCTGCTCGCCGAGGGCGGACATGTCGCCGGTGAAGGTCGTGTTCTGGGAGAGGCTGCCCTTGGCCGTCGCCGCGAGCGTCGCGTCGCCGGCCCCCTTGGGCGTGATGATGGCGTAGCCGTCCTTCATCCGCAGGTCGCTGTCCGATCCGCTGTCGCCGCACTTCTGCAGCTTGGTCAGCGTGGTGCGAGCCGCGTCCTCGTCCTTGACCTGCACGGCCACGGCGAGGTTGGGGGTGTCCTTGGTGCCGCCGGGGCGCAGGGCGAGGCCGATGCGGTCACCGAGCCACGGGGCGATGTCGGTGTCGTAGTTGAAGGCCTTCATGCAGGCCTCGCCCGAGTCCTTGGCGGCGAGGTCCCACAGCTTCTTGCGGGGGTCGCCGCTGCCGAGCGTGTTCTGGATCTGCGGCACCTTGCCGAGGAACCGCACCGCGGCGATCTTCTGACCGGCCGAGGGGTCGATGTCGAGCCGCACGTAGGCGTAGGCGTCACCCGGAAGGACGTCGGCCGGCTGCGAGCCACCGCCGCTCAGCTGCTGCGCAGCGAAGACGCCGGCACCGCCGAGCAGCACGACGGCCGCGATGCCGCCGGCGATCAGCCCCGTGCGCCGGCCCTTGCCCGCACCGGGCGTCGACGGCTCGTCGGCGAGGGCGACGCCCTGGGCCGGGTCGGTGACCCCGGACGCGTCAGCGGCGCCGGGGTAGGAGTAGGGCTGCGGGACGCCCGCGGGGCCGGCAGGGCCGTGGGATGGATCGGACATGTGACTGGTGCTCCCCTGGAGATCGGTGTGCCGGCAGTGGCGCGGCGGAGCGACGATATCGCCTGCAGGCGACGGCCACGGCCGGGTTCGGCGAACCTGCGACGACGTCGTGACACGGCAGGTTCCCGCTGAGGTCGGTGGCAGACTGACGCGGTGCGCATGAGTCACTTCTGGACCCTGATGGATGACGAGTTCGGCGAGGGGTACGCGCGCTCGCTCGCCCGTGACCACGTCCTCGGCTCGCTCGGCGGGCGGACCGTCGACCAGGCCCTCGCCGACGGTGAGCCGCCGCGCCGCGTCTGGGAGGCGATCTGCGACGACATGGACGTGCCGGAGGCTCGGCGCCTCGGCCGCGACGAGCGGGTCGCGCGCGGCGCCCAGGGTGGTCAGGTGGCCGGGCCGTGACGCCGTCGCCATCCCGATGGGCGTCGTGGTGAGCGTCCTGACGGGTGTCATGACGGGAGTCGTGAACCGCCCGACGCGTCGACGGCGTGTCGGTGCACGACTTCGAACAGGTGTTCGGTACTGTTCTCCACAGGTCCGGTGTCGCCCCAGGCATCGTCCACAGGCCGTCTCGTGGTGAACCCCGATGTCGGCGCCGGCCCCTAACGTCTGACCCGACAACGGATCTCACGAGCGCCGTCGTACAGGGTCGAAGGCAGACGACCGCAGCGCAGACGGCAGATAGGTGGCCAGGCAATGGCATCGGTGATGGACAAGGACAAGGCCCTCGCCTCGGTGATGGGCCAGATCGAGAAGAGCTACGGCAAGGGCGCGGTGATGCGCCTCGGCGACGACGTCCGCCCGCCGATCGAGGTCATCCCCACGGGGTCGATCGCCCTCGACGTCGCGCTCGGCATCGGCGGACTGCCGCGTGGCCGTGTCGTCGAGGTCTACGGCCCGGAGTCCTCCGGCAAGACGACCGTCGCGCTCCACGCGGTCGCCAACGCACAGAAGGCGGGCGGCATCGCAGCCTTCATCGATGCGGAGCACGCGCTCGACCCCGACTACGCCAAGAAGCTCGGTGTCGACACCGATGCGCTGCTCGTGTCGCAGCCCGACACCGGTGAGCAGGCCCTCGAGATCGCCGACATGCTCATCCGCTCCGGCGCCATCGACATCATCGTCATCGACTCCGTCGCCGCCCTCGTGCCGCGCGCCGAGATCGAGGGCGAGATGGGCGACAGCCACGTCGGTCTGCAGGCCCGCCTCATGAGCCAGGCGCTGCGCAAGCTGACCGGTGCGCTCAACAACACCGGCACCACCGCGATCTTCATCAACCAGCTCCGCGAGAAGATCGGCGTCATGTTCGGCTCGCCCGAGACGACGACCGGTGGCAAGGCCCTGAAGTTCTACGCCTCGGTCCGCCTCGACGTGCGTCGCATCGAGACGCTCAAGGACGGCACCGAGCCGGTCGGCAACCGCACCCGCGTCAAGGTCGTCAAGAACAAGGTGTCGCCGCCGTTCAAGCAGGCGGAGTTCGACATCCTCTACGGCCAGGGCATCTCGCGAGAGGGCGGCCTCATCGACATGGGTGTCGAGCACGGCTTCGTCCGCAAGGCCGGCGCCTGGTACACCTACGAGGGCGACCAGCTGGGCCAGGGCAAGGAGAACGCCCGCAACTTCCTCAAGGACAACCCCGACCTCGCCGACGAGATCGAGAAGAAGGTCAAGGAGAAGCTCGGCGTCGGGCCGCGCGTCGACCAGCCCGCCGAGGGTGCGGACGTTCCCGTCGACTTCTGATCGTGGGCTCTGCAGCAGGACGCTCGGCCCGGGCGGCCGCCGTCGACCCCGTGGTCGAGGAGCGGTTGGCCCGGGCCGCGGCGATCCTTGCCGAGGCCGAGGGCCTCGCGGAGGTGCACGGCCCGGGTGGCAGTGCGTCCTGGGGCGAGCAGACCGGCTGGAGCGGTAGCGCCCCGTGGGGCACCCTGCCCTCGGCGGGCACCGACGCGGCCGGGGGCGCGCGGCCGTCGCGCCGCAACCGGTCCACGCGAGGTTCCGGAGCCGATGGTTCAGGGTTCTCACGAGGCTCCGCGGCGTCGTCTGCGCCGGGTGCAGCCGCCGGGGTCTCGGACGAGCGCCGACGGGGCAGGAGGCGCGGACAGGGCGCGGGTGCCCCACCCCCACCCGACGCCGCGCAGGAGGCGACCGAGGCCGACCCGGAGTCGGTGGCACGCGCCATCGTGCTGCGCCAGCTGAGCATGGCGCCGCGCAGCCGTGCCCAGCTGGCCCGGAAGCTGCGCGACCGCGGGTGTGAGGACGACGTCGCCGCTCGCGTCCTCGACCGCATGACCGAGGTGGGCCTCGTCGACGACGAGGCCTACGCCGAGCTGCTCGTCCGGTCGAAGCAGTCCGGAAAGGGACTGGCGCGCAAGGCACTCGCGCACGAGCTGCGCAAGCAGGGCATCGACCAGGACGTCGCCGAAGAGGCGCTGGAGCAGGTCGACGGCGATGACGAGCGGGCCAAGGCCGAGGAGCTCGTCGCCAAGAAGCTGCGGACCATGCACGGCCTCACGCCCGACGTGCAGGCACGGCGGCTGGCCGGGATGCTCGCTCGCAAGGGCTACTCCGGCGAGCTCGCCTGGCCCGTCGTCCGTGGCGCCGTCAACCTCGCGCAGGAGCACCAGCGCGACTGACCGACGCTGCGGCCGGGTGAGCGGGGCGAGGCGACCTGGTCGACAGCCGCCGCTTTCTCTGGGCCGGGTCGGGCATGACGAAGGGCGAGGACCGTGATGGTCCTCGCCCTTCGTCGTGGTGTCCGTCGATGCCTGCCCTGGGGCCCGTTCAGGCACCTGTTCGGGCTCGAGCGGAGTTCACCTTCAGGTGGAGGTTCAGGCCTGAGCCGGCACGACGGCGATCGCCGAGACGTCGAACTCGAGCTTGACCTTCTCGCTGACGAGGACGCCACCGGTCTCGAGGGCGGCGTTGAACGAGAGGTTCCACTCGGTGCGGTCGATGGTCACGCCACCCTCGAAGCCCACGCGGGTGTTGCCGAACGGGTCCTTGGCCGAGCCGGTCTCCTCGAAGGGGATCGTCACGGACTTGGTGACACCGTTGATCGTCAGGTCGCCGGTGATGTCCCACTCGTCGCCGTCACGCTCGACGTTGGTCGAGACGAAGGTGACCTGCGGGTAGTTGGCGATGTCGAAGAAGTCGGGGGTCTTGAGGTGCCCGTCGCGCTGCTCGTTGCCGGTCGTGACGCTGGCGGCCTGGATCGTGACCGTCACCGAGGAGTTGGCGGGGTTGGCGGTGTCGACGTGGGCCGAACCCTCGAACTCGTCGAACTGGCCGCGGACCTTGGTCACCATCGCGTGGCGGGCCGAGAAGCCGATGCGCGTGTGGCTCGGGTCGATGGTGTAGTCGCCGGTGATGTCGTCGACGGCGACGGAGTTGGCCTCGGCGGGGGCGGCCTGCGTGGCGGCGGAGCGGTTGAACAGTCCCATGATCAGTCCTTCGAAGTAGTTGATTGAACTTTCAACGAAGTATGGCATTCGCTTCGTTGAACTGTCAAGCAGTTGCTACAACCCGGACCCTAGTCCGGTTATTCCACCGTAGGGTGAACGCCGGATGACGTCCTGCTGAGCGGTGTCGGCCTCGGCAGAGGGGACAGGCCAACGGCGCGGACGCCGTACCCTAGACGCGGCCCGCGCGCCGTTCGCGCGCCACGGCCGACGCGACGGAGAAGGACGATGCCGAAGACCTATGACGTGCGCACCCACGGGTGCCAGATGAACGTCCACGACAGCGAGCGCCTCGCCGGGCTCCTCGAGACCGCCGGGTACATCGACCTCGCGAGCCTGCCCGCAGGGCAGCGCCCCGAGGTTGCCGACGTCGTCGTCTTCAACACGTGCGCCGTGCGCGAGAACGCCGACAACAAGCTCTACGGCAACCTCGGCCAGCTGCGTCCGGCCAAGCAGAAGAACCCAGACCTGCAGATCGCCGTCGGCGGCTGCATGGCACAGAAGGACCGCGGCGCCATCGTCGAGCGCGCCCCCTGGGTCGACGTCGTCTTCGGCACCCACAACATCGGCTCACTCCCGGCCCTGCTCGACCGTGCGGCGCACAACCGAAAGGCGCAGGTCGAGATCCTCGAGAGCCTCGAGGTGTTCCCCTCGACCCTGCCCACCCGCCGCGACTCGGCCTACAGCGGCTGGGTCTCGATCTCGGTCGGCTGCAACAACACGTGCACCTTCTGCATCGTGCCGAGCCTTCGCGGCAAGGAGCAGGACCGCCGCCCCGGCGAGATCCTCGCCGAGATCGAGGCGCTCGTGGCCCAGGGCGTCGTCGAGGTCACGCTGCTCGGCCAGAACGTCAACACCTACGGCGTCGAGTTCGGCGACCGCCTGGCCTTCGGCAAGCTGCTGCGCGCCTGCGGCGACATCGAGGGCCTCGAGCGAGTCCGGTTCACCAGCCCGCACCCCGCGGCCTTCACCGACGACGTCATCCTGGCCATGGCAGAGACGCCGAACGTCATGCCGAGCCTGCACATGCCGCTGCAGTCCGGCTCCGACGACGTGCTGCGCCGGATGCGTCGCTCCTACCGCAGCACGAAGTTCCTCGGCATCCTCGACACGGTCCGCGAGCACATCCCTGACGCCGCGATCACCACCGACATCATCGTCGGCTTCCCCGGCGAGACCGAGGCCGACTTCCAGGGCACGCTCGACGTCGTCCGGGCGGCGCGGTTCTCCAGCGCCTTCACGTTCCAGTACTCGATCCGCCCGGGCACCCCGGCCGCGACGATGGAGGACCAGGTGCCCAAGGAGGTCGTGCAGGAGCGCTTCGACCGGCTCATCGCCCTGCAGGAAGAGGTGTCGTGGTCGGAGAACCGCCGCCTCGAGGGTCGTGAGGTCGAGGTGCTCGTCGCGCCCTCGGAGGGGCGCAAGGACGCCGAGACCAAGCGCCTGTCGGGCCGGGCCCGCGACAACCGGCTCGTGCACTTCGCCGTCCCCGAGGGTGGCGAGACGCCGCGTCCCGGCGACGTGGTGACCGTCGGCGTCACCTACGGCGCCCCGCACCACCTCGTCGCCGACTCGGCGGTCGAGGGTGGCACCTACACGGTCCGCCGCACGGCCGGCGGCGACGCGTGGGCCGCACTGCAGGAGGCTCCGACGGGCTCGCGCAAGCCGTCCGTCAGCCTCGGCATGCCGAGCATCGGGCGACCCGCCACGACGGCGCCGAGTGCGCCGGCCTGCGCCGCCCCCTGACCTGCGGTCGGTTCGGGCGCTGGGCCCTCGCCATGCTTGACTTGGGCCCATGACCGTGCGCCCGATCGTCATCAGCGGTGAGCCCGTGCTCCACCGCTCCGCCGCCCTCGTCACCGCGTTCGACGAGGACCTCAGGACGCTCGTCGACGACATGCACGAGACGAACATCGCGGCCAACGGCGTCGGCCTCGCTGCCCCGCAGGTCGGCGTCGGGCTGCGGGTCTTCGTCTGGAAGATGCCGAACGACGACGACGTGCCCGAGTCGGGCCACATCATCAACCCCACCGTGACCACCTCGAAGGTGCCGCAGGGCCGGCCGGACCCCGACGAGGAGACCGAGGGGTGCCTCTCCGTGCCAGGCGAGTCGTTCCCGCTGCGCCGGGCCGAGCGCGCCCACGTCGTCGGCCTCGACGTCGACGGCAACCGCGTCGAGTTCGACGCCACCGGCTGGTTCGCGCGGTGCATGCAGCACGAGTACGACCACCTCAACGGCACGCTCTACGTCGACCGCCTCGACGAGCGTCAGTCGAAGAAGGCCAAGAAGGCTGTGCGCCGCAACGGGTGGGGCACGCCCGGCCACTCGTGGATGCCCGGGGTCGACGCAGACCCGTTCGGCCACGACGAGGTCGAGGACACCGACGACGCGCACGCCGCTCACCACGGCGAGCACGACGAGCTCGCCGGGTGACCGACGCGGCGGCCTCGGCCGTCTCGGGCCGAACGAGCAGCGACGGGGCGGCGGCAGCGACGCCCGTCGTCGCCGTCATCGGAGCGACCGCGACGGGCAAGTCCGACCTCGCGCTCGACCTCGCGGAGCGGCTCGGGGGAGAGGTCGTCAACGCCGACGCCATGCAGTTCTACCGCGGTATGGACATCGGTACCGCCAAGCTGGCCCCGGCCACGCGCCGTGGCATCCGGCACCACCAGCTCGACGTCCTCGATGTGACCGACGAGGCGAGCGTCGCTGCCTACCAAGAGGACTCGCGCGCCGACATGGCGGCGATCCGGGCCCGCGGTCACCGCCCGGTGCTCGTCGGCGGGTCCGGCCTCTACGTGCGCGCCGCCCTCGACCGCCTCGAGATCCCGCCGACCGACCCCGACGTCCGGTCGCGGCTCGAGGCGGAGGCCGAGCGCGACGGCGCCGACACGATGCACGCCAGGCTGCGTGCCGTCGACGCCGACGCCGCGGCTCGCATCCTGCCCGGGAACGTGCGCCGCGTCGTCCGGGCCCTCGAGGTGGTCGAGCTGACCGGCCGGCCGTTCAGCGCGTCCATGCCGGTGCGCGAGCACCTCACGCCCGCAGTCGTGCTCGGACTGCGTGTCGACCGCACCGTCCTCGACGAGCGGATCGACCGACGCGTGGATCGGATGTGGGAGCAGGGACTGCTCGAGGAGACCGAGCGGCTGCTGCGGGCCGGTCTGCGCGACGGGGTCACGGCGAGCCGTGCCATCGGCTACAGCCAGACCATCGCCGTCCTCGACGGCGACCTGTCCGAGGAGCAGGCCCGGCTCGACACCGCGCAGGCCACGCGTCGCTACGCGCGTCGCCAGGAGGCCTGGTTCCGCCCCGACCCCCGGATCGTCTGGCTCGAGGCCGACGCACCCGACCTGCTCGACCGCGCCCTCGCCGCAGTGCGGGCGGTCGACGCCTGTGCGCCCGACGTGCCGGAGAATGGCTGACATGACGCGCTTCACGAAGGGCCACGGCACCGAGAACGACTTCGTCCTCGTCCCCGACCTCGACGGCACCCTCGAGCTGACGCCGGCCCAGGTGCAGCGCATCACCGACCGCCACGCCGGTCTCGGCGCCGACGGGGTCATCCGCGTCGTGCGCACCCGCTACGCCACCGACGAGGCCGTACGGGCCCAGGCGGAGGACGCCGAGTGGTTCATGGACTACCGCAACTCCGACGGCTCGCTCGCCGAGATGTGCGGCAACGGCACCCGCGTCTTCGCCGAGTACCTGCGACGCGAAGGTCTGGCGTTCGGCCGACAGCTGAGCATCGCGACGCGTGCCGGCACCAAGACGATCCGGGTCACCGACGCCGGCTACGCCGTCGACCTCGGGCCGTGGCGCCTGGCCGACGAGGAGGGTGCCCGCCGCGACGGCTTCGACGTCATGGTGCGACCCCGGCACGGCAAGCCGGTGCCGGCGCTGTCCCTCGACCTCGGCAACCCGCACGCGGTCGTCATGCTGCCCGAGGGCATCGAGCTCGACCAGCTCGACCTCACGGCCGCACCCGAGGTGCACCCCGAGCAGCCGGACGGCGTCAACGTCGAGTTCGTCAAGGCCGTCGGTCCCGGTCACATCGCGATGCGGGTGCACGAGCGCGGCGTCGGCGAGACCCGCTCGTGCGGCACCGGTGCGGCCGCGGCCGCCCTCGCGACGCGGTTCTGGTCCGGCGTCGAGGACGACTCGCCCTGGACGGTCGACGTGCCCGGTGGCCGACTCACGGTGACGCCCCTGCCGGGCCACCGCGTCGAGCTCGCCGGCCCGGCGGCCCTCGTCGCCGACGGCGACTTCCCCCTGTGACCGCAGCCGATCGCGCCAGGCCGCGCTTCCGGGAGGCGGCCAACGCGGGGGCGGGCTTCACGCTGCGGCCGCTCGGTCCGGGGGACGTCGATGACATCGTCACAGCGTGCTGCGACGAGGAGACGCTGGCATGGCTGCCGCTCCCGCGTCCGTACGAGCGCCGGCACGCGGAGGGCTTCGTCGGTGACATCGCCACGGCTGCAAGGGATTCGGGGCGTGGCATCGTGTTCGGCATCGAGGTAGACGGGCGGCTCCACGGCGCCATCGACCTGAAGTGACCGACTGGGTGTCGTCTACTCCATCGTCAGGTCAGACCTCGGCCGGTAGCGACACCACCCGTTCGAGGTGGCGGCCCGCGCCATGGCGCAGGGGAACACCTCGAACCAGGCACGATGCGGGGTGGAGGTGATGACTCGCGCAGTTCCGCGACGGATCACCTCGACCGACGCGAGAGGCGTCCGGGGCGCCGGCGCGCGTCAGGCGTCCGGCCGGGTCCGGCGCACCTCGAGCACCCGGAAGGCCTTGGCCGACGACCGGCGCGTGCAGGTCAGTCCCCAGTCCTGGGCACTGATCCACTTCTGCAGCGAGTCCGAGCCGAGGTGCTTCTGCACGACGAGGTAGGCGACCCCGGCGTCGGTGAGGCGGGGCAGCCAGCGTTCGAGAAGTGCGTGCAGGGCGGCCTTGCCGACGTGGATGGGCGGGTTGGACCAGATCGTGTCGAACCGGAGGTCGGTCGGTACGTCGTCGGGCCCGCAGAAGGTCACGTTGGCGACGCCGACGGCGGCAGCGTTGCGGCGCGAGAGGTCGAGGGAGCGTCGGTTGACGTCGATGCCCCACACCCGGGCACCGGGCGAGCGGAGTGCCATCGTCAGGCTGATCGGGCCCCAGCCGCAGCCGATGTCGAGCAGCGCGCCCGTGGGGCTGGGGTCGGGCACGTCGGAGAGCAGGACCGCGGTGCCGGGGTCGAGGCGTTCGGGGGAGTAGACGCCGCGCGCGGTCGTCAGCCGGTAGGGCGTGCCCTCGAGCCTCACGTCGATGGTCCGCAGCTCCTCCGGGGAGGCGGGCTCGGCGCTGAAGTAGTGGTCGGTCCGCTCGCTCATCACCGGTCACGGTACCGGCCATGGCCGGCAGGCCTCGGACCGGCGACCACGGCGACGACGGCGACGAGCACGGCCCGGCCCCACACCGAGGCCTCGAGCGTCCAGTGCCGCGGCGCGAAGAGGTCGAGGCCCAGGGCGACGAAGCGCGCCGACGCCCGAGGCGGCCAGCACCGCGCGCAGCGGGCCGGGTCGCTCCCGTCGGACGGCGAGGTAGCCGGCCACGCTGAACCACAGGCACATGACGCCGAACCACAGCCCGACCGCCACGTACGTGGTGCGGAAGCCGATCGTCGCGACGCGCCTCTGGGGCAGGTCGAAGGCGGCCGCCTCGTCGCCTCAGTAGAGGGCGCTGACGGGGTCCCCGCCGGTCACCTCGCGCAGCCCGGGCGGCCACGTGGCCAGCGACTGCCCGCCGCGCCCGCCGTGCCACACGTCCGCCCGCCGCAGGTCGAGGTGGTCCACGACCGCGCCGGGCCCGGGGTCGCGTCGTGCCGTCGTCCACGCCTCACGCGGCACACCGTAGCCGCGGCGCCGGCCTCGCGGCGGCGACTCGCCCGCCTCCGTGTGGGGGCGGAGAGTCGCACCCGGAAGGGCCGATGGCACCCGCTCCCCGCACGATCCGGCCGCTGAGGGCACAAACGAGTGGCTCGTGGCGTTCAAGGGGTGGGAACCTAGGGAGAACATGACGACGAACCACACGAACCAGCACGATCGCGACACCGACCTGTTCGCGACCCGCGCCGAGGCCCTGGCCGCCGACCTCGACGAGCACACCGAGGCGGACCTGCCGCTCTATGACGGCGACCAGCTCGACCGCGAGGAGCGTGCCGCGCTCCGCCGCGTGCAGGGGCTGTCGACCGAGCTCGAGGACATCACCGAGGTCGAGTACCGGCAGCTGCGCCTCGAGCGCGTCGTGCTCGCCGGCGTCTGGACCGAGGGCACGAGCGAGGATGCCGAGAACTCCATCCGCGAGCTCGCCGCCCTCGCCGAGACCGCCGGCTCCACGGTGCTCGAGGGCGTGCTCCAGCGGCGCCAGCGCCCGGACCCCGCGACCTACCTCGGCAAGGGCAAGGCCCTCGAGCTGCGTGACATCGTCGTGGCCGAAGGCGCCGACACCGTCATCTGCGACGGCGAGCTGGCCCCGGGCCAGCGCCGCGCGCTCGAGGACGTGGTCAAGGTCAAGGTCATCGACCGCACCGCCCTCATCCTCGACATCTTCGCGCAGCACGCGAAGAGCCGTGAGGGCCGCGCGCAGGTCGAGCTGGCCCAGCTCCAGTACCTGCTGCCCCGCCTGCGTGGTTGGGGTGAGTCGATGTCCCGGCAGGCCGGTGGCCGTGTCGCCGGCGGTGAGGGCATCGGCTCGCGTGGTCCCGGTGAGACGAAGATCGAGCTGGACCGGCGTCGCATCAACACCAAGATCGCCAAGCTGCGCCGCGACATCAAGGGCATGAAGACGAGCCGCGACACACGCCGTCACTCCCGACGCGTCGGCGGCGTCCCGTCCGTGGCCATCGCCGGCTACACCAACGCCGGCAAGAGCTCGCTGCTCAACCGGCTCACCGGCGCCGGCGTGCTCGTCGAGAACCAGCTCTTCGCCACCCTCGACCCCACCGTCCGTCGCGCCGAGACCGAGGACGGCCGTCTCTACACGCTCGCCGACACCGTCGGTTTCGTGCGGAGCCTGCCGCACCAGCTCGTCGAGGCCTTCCGTTCGACGCTCGAGGAGGTGGCCGACGCCGACCTGCTGCTCCACGTCGTCGACGGCTCGCACCCTGACCCCGAGGGCCAGATCAGCGCCGTCCGCGGCGTGCTCGCCGATGTCGGCGGTGACCAGGTCAAGGAGGTCATCGTCGTCAACAAGGCCGACATCGCCGACCCGGAGGTGCTCGACCGGCTGATGCGCCACGAGAAGCACTGCATCACCGTGTCGGCCCGTACCGGCGCCGGCTTGGCCGAGCTGCGCGACCTCATCGCCCGAGAGCTGCCCAAGCCCGACATCGAGCTCGAGGTGCTCGTGCCCTACGACCGCGGCGACCTCGTGTCGCGGATCCACGAGCGGGCCGAGATCCTCGCGAGCGAGCACGTCGCCGAGGGCACGCGCGTGCGTGCCAAGGTGACGCCCGACCTCGAGGCCGAGCTGTCCGAGTACGTCGTCGTCGCCAGCTGAGCGACGACGGCGTGCCGGACCGCCGCCGTCGGTGGCGTCGGTGAGGATGGAGCGCATGGCCCTCGAGATCCCGTGCCCGTACTGCGGAGCCCAGATGTACGCCGAGCAGGCGCACAACCGCTGCCCGACCTGCCTCTACATCGAGCCGTGCTGCGACGGTGCGCCACAGGCGGTCTGCGAGACCCGGGCACCTGAGCGGCCGGCTCCGTCGCGGTGACGGCGGACGCCACGGCCGCCGAGGTGCCGACGCTGCTGCAGCCGCCGGCGCCGGTACGTCCGGGCGACCCGTGGCTCGTGACGCGCCGGCTCGTCCTGCGCCGGCCGTCCGGGACCGACCTCGAGGACTACCTGCGCCTGCACAGCGATCCGCGCACCTACTCCCACGCGCCGCACACGATGCCGAGCCCCGAGCGGTGCCGCGAGCGGCTCCAGGGCGACCTCGACTCGTGGGAGGCGGACGGCGTCGGTTATGCGGCTGTCGTCGAGCGGTCCTCGGGCGAGGTGGCCGGCTGGGCGGGCCTGCGGGTCAAGGACTCCGACGAGACCGAGCTCAACCTCTACTACCGCCTGGCGCACTCCCGGCTCGGACAGGGCCTGGGCCGTGAGATCTCGCGCGGGATCGTCGCGTGGGGGGTCGAGCACCGCTCCGAGCGTGTCACTGCGATGGTCGACCGCGTCAACGCTGCCTCCCTCGCGACGGCCACCGCGGCCGGACTCGTGCAGACCGGCACGCGCGTCAACCGCGACGACCCACCCGGCTCCGAGCCGATGCTGTACTTCGAGGCTCCCGTCGTGGCGCCCGTCGACCCGTCCGACGTCGATGCCGACCTCACGGACGCGTGCGTCGACCTCTGGGATCGGGTCAACGCCGCTGGTGGCTCGGTCGGCTTCCTGCCCGGGGCCCCGCGCGCTGCCGTGGCCGCGGCCCTCGGACGTCACCTCGCCGACGTCGACGCCGGAACCTCCCTGCTCTGCACGCTGCGTGACCCCGACGGCACGCTGCGCGGCCTCGGCTTCTGGGAGCACTCGCGTGGGTTCCCGTACGAGCACCTCGCCGGCCTCAAGCGGCTCATGGTCGACCCGGCGGCCCAGGCGCGCAACCTCGGGCGCGTCCTGCTCGGCGGGATGGTGGGCATCGCCCGGCGGTCACTGCCTGCGGTCGAGCTGCTGAGGCTGGAGTACCGCGACGGGCTCGGGCTCGGCGAGTTCTACGCGGCCGCCGGCTGGACCGAGGTGGGCCGGGTGCCGCGTGGGCTGCGGCTGTCCGACACCGACTACCGCGACGACGTCACGATGGTCCGACGCCTCGACGGCGCCCCGCTCACCTGACGCCGCCCGCTCCACCGCTGGAGCGCTTCAGGACAGCCCGACGATGCTGCCGTCCTCGGTGAGGTCGATGCGTTCGGCGTTGGGCGAGCTCGGCAGCCCCGGCATGGTGCGCATGTCGCCGCAGATCGCGTAGACGTAACCGGCGCCGACCGCGGCCCGCACCTCGCGCACCGGCATGCGCCACCCGGTCGGGGCACCGAGCAGCGTCGGGTCGGAGGACAGGGACAGGTGGGTCTTGGCGATGACGACGGGCAGCTCGCCGAAGCCCAGGCGCTCGTAGTCGCGCAGGGCGCGCGCGGCGCCGGGGGAGAGGTCGATGCCGTCGGCGCCGTACACCTCGCGGGCCACCGACTCGATCTTCTCCGCGAGCGGCATCTCCGGGGGGTAGAGGAGGTGGAACTCGCCCGGCTCGGCGGCCGCATCGAGCACGAGGCGGGCGAGGTCCTCCGCCCCGGCGCCACCCTCGGCCACGTGCCGCGTCACGGCACAGCGGTCCCCGAGCCCGTCGCAGAACCGGCGCACGACGTCGTGCTCGGAGTCGTGGTCGGTGGGGAAGGCGTTGACGGCCACGACGGGCGTCACGCCGAAGCGTCGGACGATCTCGACGTGGGCGCGCAGGTTGGCGAGGCCCGCCTCGACCGCCGACGGGTCCTCGTCGAGGAGGTCGTCGGGCAGCGGCCGGCCGGCCCGGATGCGCCACCGCCCCGAGTGCGCCTTGAGCGCCCGCACCGTCGCGACCACGACGGCGGCGTCGGGCACCAGACCGGCCACCCGGCACTTCACGTCGAAGAAGCGCTCGGCGCCCATGTCCGCGCCGAACCCGGCCTCGGTCACGACGACGTCGGCGCCGCGCAGCGCGACGAGGTCGGCGACCACCGACGACGTGCCGGTCGCGATGTTGCCGAACGGGCCGCAGTGCACCAGCGCCGGCCCGCCCTCGAGGGTCTGGAGCAGGTTGGGCTGCAACGCATCCCGCAGGATCACCGCCATCGCCCCGGCCGCACCGAGATCCTCGGCCGTGACGCCCTTGCCTTCGACGGTGTAGCCGACGACGATGCGGCCGAGCCGCTCGCGCAGGTCCTGCAGCGAGGTCGCGAGGGTGAGCAGCACCATGACCTCGCTCGCGGCCGTGATGTCGAACCCGGTCTCGCGCGGGACGCCGTCCTCGCGGGCGCCGAGGCCCACGACGACGTTGCGCAGGGCACGGTCGTTGACGTCGAGCACCCGTCGCCACGTGATGCTGCGCGGGTCGATCCCGAGCGCGTTGCCGTGGTGCAGGTGGTTGTCGACCATGGCGGCGAGGAGGTTGTGGGCCGCGGTCACGGCGTGGAAGTCGCCGGTGAGGTGGAGGTTGAGCTTCTCCATCGGCACGACCTGGCTGTGGCCGCCGCCGGCGGCGCCGCCCTTGATGCCGAACGTCGGCCCCATCGACGGCTGGCGCAGCGTGACCACGGCACGGGTACCGAGGCGCTCGAGCGCCTGGGCGAGGCCCACCGAGGTGGTGGTCTTCCCCTCGCCGAGGGGTGTCGGGGTCATCGCCGTGACGACGACGTACGTCGCCCGACGCTCGGGCCCGGGGGTGTCGAGGACGGCGAGGTCGACCTTGGCGACGTCGCGGCCGTACGGCACGAGGTGGTCCTCGGCGATGCCGAGGTCGGCGGCTACCTCGACCATCGGGCGCAGGGTCGCTGCGCGCGCGATGTCGAGGTCGGTGGACTGGCTCGTGGTCATACCTCGATCAAACTCCGCCGCAACGCCTCCGGCGAGGATTTGCCGCCAACGTCACCACACCCGCAGCGACGCAGGCCGCGGCAGGTCAGTGGCAGGTCCGTAGCCGGTCCACAGCCAGCTCAGCAGCGCGACCAGCCAGGGTCGCGCCCGAGGTAGCGCAGCAGGTCGGCGATCGGGGACCGATCCTCGGCGGGGTCGGGGAGGGCCGGCGCGAAGGCGAACCCGCGCAGCGGCTCGACGATCGCGAGGGCCACGGGCTGCAGCTGCGCCGCGAGGTCGTCGTCGACGGGGGAGGGCTGACCGGTGGCCACGGCGATGTCCCACGCGTGGACCGCCGCGTCGAGGGCGCAGGCACCGACCGCGACCGGCGCGGCCAGCGGGCCCTGCGGCAGGGGCACGGCGACGGCGCCCTCGTCGGGGGAGACGGCGGTGAAGGCGGCCGAGGACGCGTCGAGGGCCGGCGCGAGGAAGGCGCGCGGGTCGCCGTCGAGCACCCCGGAGGGCGCGAACGGGTCGAACGCGGGGAAGCCGCTGCCGGTGAGCACGCCTGCGTAGGCGAGCTGGTCGCCCGTGGCGTGCTGGAGGACCTGCGCCACCGACCAGGCCTCGCACGGGGTGGGGTCGCCCCACGCGTCGTCGGGGACGGCGTCGACGGTCCGACGGAGGGCGTCGTGCGCGGCCGAGAGGAGGGGCCAGTCGTGCGTCTCGGGAGTCGTGGCGGGCGTGCTGGTCATCGTCGCTCCTTGATCGGAATGAGTTGTTCCGATAGCGACATTAACGGAATGAAGCATTCCGATCAAGTGGTAGCATCGGACCATGTCGACCACCGACCGGACGCCCGCCGCACCCACCACACGCGCCGCAACCGCTGCGCCAGGGCTGCGCGGCCGCCAGGCCGAGGCCGCCCGCAACGACGCCGCGATCCTCGAGGCCGCGCGCACCGTCTTCCTCCGCGACCCCGCGGCCCCGATGTCGGCCGTGGCGCACGAGGCCGGCGTCGGCGTCGGCGGCCTCTACCGGCGCTACGCCGGCAAGGACGAGCTGCTCCAGACCCTGTGCGGCGACGGGCTGCGCCGCTTCGTCACGCTCGCCGAGGAGGCCGTGGCGCGCGTCGACGACGGGGGAGATGCGTGGGCGGCCTTCGAAGGCTTCGTCCGTGGCGTCGTCGAGTCCGACGTCCACGCCCTGACCGTCCGGCTCGCCGGCACCTTCCGCTCGACCCCCGAGCTGCGGGCTCTCGCCGCCCGCAGCGGGCCGCTCGTCGCGGGCCTCGTGGCCCGGGCGCAGGAGGCCGGTGCCCTGCGCCCCGACGTCACCGACGCCGACCTGCCGATGGTCTTCGAGCAGCTCACCGCGGTCCGCGTCGACGATGCCCGGCGCACGGCCCGGCTGCGGCACCGCTACCTCGCCCTGCACCTCGACGCGCTCCGGGCCCACCGCGGGGCGGACACCCTGCCGGAGGGCCCGCCGACGGCGTCGGAGCTGCGGGAGCGCTGGGACCGCAGCCACTGACCGCCGGCGTGGTCGGGCTGGAGCTGGGGACGGGTGGCTCGCACCGTCGGCGGTGCCCAATAGGGTGGGTCGGTGGCCCCTCGACCTGCGATCGACGACCTCCTCCACGCCGCGGTGTCGAAGGTCGGTGGTACCGAGCGTCCCGGCCAGCTGGCCATGGCGCGGGCCGTCACCGACGCCGTCGACAAGGGCGAGCACCTGCTCGTCCAGGCGGGCACCGGCACCGGCAAGTCGCTCGCCTACCTCGTTCCCGCCGTGGCCCACGCCTTCGACAGCGGCAAGCCGGCGGTCGTCGCCACCGCGACCCTCGCCCTGCAGGCCCAGATCGTCGACCGCGACATGCCCCGCGTCGCCGAGGCGCTCGCCCCGGTGCTCGGCCGGCGGCCGACCTACGCCCTCGTCAAGGGGCGGCGCAACTACGTCTGCCTCAACAAGCTCGAGGGCGGCTTCCCCGACGACGAGGACGGCCTGCTGTCCGTGTCCCAGGTCGACGCCAACGTCGGGCGCCTCGGTGCCGAGGTCGTCCGGCTGCGCGAGTGGGCCGGCCACACCGAGTCCGGCGACCGCGACGAGCTCGTCCCCGGCGTCTCCGAGCGGGCCTGGCGCCAGGTCTCGGTGTCGGCGCACGAGTGCCTCGGCGGCAAGTGCCCGTTCGTCGCCGAGTGCTTCGTCGAGCGCGCCCGCGAGGCCGCCAAGGACGTCGACGTCATCGTCACCAACCACTCGTTCATGGCCATCGACTCCTTCGAGGGCCGCCAGATGCTGCCCGAGCACGACGTCCTCGTCGTCGACGAGGCCCACGAGCTCGTCGACCGCGTCACGGCCACGGTCACCGACGAGCTGACCGGCGCCATGGTCGGCACCGCCGCCAAGCGCGCCGGCCGGATGTCCGACAACACCGACGCGCTCACCGAGGCCGGCGAGCTGCTCGCGGCCTCGCTCGAGCGCGTCGAGGAGGGCCGGATGCTCGGGGTGCCCGACGCCGTGGGGCTCGCCCTGGCCCGGGTGCGCGACACCGCCCGCCAGGTCCAGAGCGACCTCAAGCCCCCGCCCGGCACCGAGGTCGACGGCGCCCGCCAGGTGGCGCGCGCTGCCGTCGACGAGGTGCACGAGAACGCCGAGCGCATCCTCGAGGAGCGCGAGCTCGACGTCGTGTGGCTCTCCCACGACCCGCGTCGGGGCCCGGTGCTGAGGGTCGCCCCGATGAGCGTCGCGATGCTCGTGCGCGACAAGGTCTTCGAGGCGCGCACCGTCGTGCTCACGTCCGCCACCCTCGAGCTCGGCGGCACCTTCGACGCCGTCGCCGGCACCATCGGCCTGCGCGGCGACGGCGCGCCCGCCTGGCAGGGCCTCGACGTCGGCAGCCCGTTCGACTACCCGAAGCAGGCCATCGCCTACGTCGCCACGCACCTGCCGGCGCCCGGGCGCGACGGCACGAGCGATGCCGCCCTCGACGAGATCGAGGAGCTGATCCGGGCCGCAGGCGGGCGCACGCTCGGCCTGTTCTCCTCGACACGCGCGGCCCAGAACGCGGCCGAGGTGATGCGGGCCCGGCTCGGCGACGACTTCCCGGTGCTGTGCCAGGGCGAGGACCAGATCACCACGCTCGTGCGGCAGTTCGCCCGCAGCCCCCGCACGTGCCTCTTCGGGACGCTGACGCTGTGGCAGGGCGTCGACGTGCCCGGCTCGTCGTGCCAGCTCGTCATCATCGACCGCATCCCGTTCCCGCGACCCGACGACCCGCTCGCGTCGGCTAGGTCGCAGGCCATCGCGCGGATGGGTGGCAACGGCTTCATGGCGGTGTCGGCCACGCACGCCGCGCTGCGCCTGGCCCAGGGCGCCGGCCGCCTCGTGCGCCGCTCCGACGACCGCGGCGTCGTCGCCTTCCTCGACTCGAGGATGATGACGGCCCGGTACGCCGGGTTTCTCCAGCGCTCGCTGCCACCGTTCTACCCGACGACCGACAAGCAGATGGTCCTCGCCGCACTCGGCCGCCTCGACCAGACCGCGCCCGAGCCGCTGCCGGTCGAGGAGCCGGCGCTTCGCTCGCTCAACGGCGCCCGCTCCGAGGACGACGGCACCGAGCACCCGCGTCCGGTAGCACCCCCACCACCCGCTGCCGCGCCAGCGACGCGCAGCGCCGTGACCTCCGGGCACGCGTGGACCGACGAGCAGGACGCCGAGCTGCGCGACGCCGCCGAGTCCGGGATGCTCCTCGACGAGCTCGTCGAGCACTTCGAGCTGCCCAGCGAGACCATCGCGGCCCGCGCCGAGCAGCTCGGCCTCACCCTCGCGACCGGCCAGCTCTTCGACTGACCGGCCGCGAGGTCCTCTCACTGCTTGGCGGCGCCCGGCGGCACGGTCGGCAGCTGGCTCCTTGACCTGGGTCGAGGTGGCGTCGGGGCGTCGCGGGTCACCGACGAGACGCCGGGCAGGACGGCGCGGATGATGAACGACTCCTGGTCGGGGTACTGGCGGATGATCTCCGGCAGCTTGCGAACACGACCTTCACTTCCGGTGGGTGCGAGGGGCCGCTGTCGGGCCCGCATGGCACCCTTGACGCCATGAGCGACACCGGCGTTCCGCCCCTCGTGCTCGTCAGCGGTCCAGAGGAGGTGCTCGTCGAGCGGGCGGTCGCCTCCTTCGTCGCCGCGGCGCGCTCGGTCGACGCCGAGGTCGTGCGTCTCGACGCCGCCTCCTACGAGGGCGGGCAGCTGCGCGTGCACGCCAGCCCGTCGCTGTTCGGCGGGGCCACGTGCATCGTCGTGCGAGACGTCCACGAGGCGCCCGACGAGCTCCAGCTCGACCTGCTCGACCTCCTCGCAGCACCGGAGCCCGAGGTCAGCCTCGTCGTCGCGCACGGGGGAGGGCCGCGCGGCAAGAAGGTCCTCGACACGATGAAGAAGGCCGGCGCCCGCGTCGTCGAGTGCCCGGCGATCAAGAACGACCGCGAGAAGTCCGACTTCGTCACGAAGGAGTTCGCGGCCGCCCGCCGGCGCATCACGAGCGACGGCGTGCGCGCCCTCGTCGAGGCCGTCGGCAAGGACGTCCGCGAGCTCGCCTCGGCCTGCGCGCAGCTGATCTCCGACACCGAGGGCACGGTCGACGACGCCGTCGTCGACACCTACTACGGCGGCAAGGTCGAGGCCACCGGCTTCCGCGTTGCCGACGCCACGGTGTCGGGGCACGCGGGGGAGGCCCTGCGCCTGCTGCGCCACGCCATCGCCAGCGGCGTCGACCCGGTGCCGATCGTCGCTGTCATCGCCTCCCAGCTGCGCCAGCTCGTCAAGGTCGGCGCGGCCGGGCGCGGCAGCTCGGCGCAGCTGGCCAAGAGCCTCGGCATGGCGCCGTGGCAGATCGACAAGGCGCGCCGGGCCGTGAACCACTGGAGCGCCGACGGGCTCGCCGTGGCCATCCAGGCCGTCGCCGCCGCCGACTTCGAGGTCAAGGGCGGCGGTCGCGACCCGGTCTACGCCGTCGAACGGGCCATCCTGACGATCGCCGGCGCGCGCGGCGGACGCTGAGCGACCTCTGGTCCCGGCGTCCACCCACGCTGACCTGCGGTTTCGGGCCGCCGGCGCCGGTTTGGAGGGGTCGTCCGCCGCTGGTACCGTTGACCCTTGCGTGCGCGCTCAGGTCGTGCGCGTATGCAGGCTCCACCCAGAGCCGTTCACGCAGGGTGCCCCACGCCCGGTCCCGAACGGCTTTGCCGCCCTCTAACGGCAGAATCCGACCGAACGAAAGAACATCACGTGGCAAACATCAAGTCGCAGCTCAAGCGGATCAAGACGAACGAGAAGCGCACCGAGCGCAACAAGGCCGTCAAGTCCGAGCTTCGCACGTGGGTCCGCAAGTTCCGCGAGGCTGCTGCCTCCGGTGACAAGGACGCCGCTGACGCCGCTCTCAAGGCCGCCAGCCGCAAGCTGGACAAGGCCGTGAGCAAGGGCGTCATCCACCAGAACCAGGCCGCGAACCGCAAGTCGGCCATGGCGAAGAAGGCCGCGTCGATCTGACGCTCCGCACTCTTGCCCGAGCGGGCCCGTCACCCTCGGTGACGGGCCCGCTCCGCGTCCGGTGTCGTGTCCGACGAGGCTCGACGCGTCGAGAGTCGGTCAGCGCAGGTGGGCCCGCGCGGCGGCGACGACCTCGTCGTAGCGCTCGCGCGCCAGCACGGCGCCCTCACGGCGCACGGCGTCCGGGTCGACGCGGATGAGCCGGTTGACGCGCACCTCGCTCGGGCGGCCCTGCCGGTCCCAGGCGCCGGTGCCGATGTCGACCCACTCCCGCCCGGCCCGACGCTCCTGCCGCTCGTCGCGGTCGTGGTCCTTGCTCGTCAGCTGCAGCCCGACGAGCCACGGACCCTCGTGCCCGATGAGCAGGACCGGGCGGTCCTTGCCCTGACCGTGGTCCTCCTCGAAGGGCACCCACGTCCACACGATCTCGCCCGGGTCGGGCCGGCCGTCCGGGCGGGGTGCGTACGTCGTGTCGGGCAGCCGGGTGGCGTCGCCGGGGTACGCGCCCGGCGTCGTCGGCGCACTCGTGACGCGGCCCCGCTGACGGCTCGGAGCCGGCGACGAGGACGCCGAGGTGCGGGACGGGCCGCGCAACAGGTCGAGGAGACGGCGCAGGACGCCGCCGGAGGAGGTGGACATGGGAATCACCGTAGCGACGCCGTCGTTACCGTGTCGGCCAGAGCCCGGGTCGACGGCGATCCGCACACGCCACACGCACCAGCCGACCGCATCCCCCCCCCGGAGTCGTCCTTGAGCCCCGCCCGCCGCCGCACCGCCCTCGCCATCCTCGCCCTGTCCGTGGGCGGGTTCGCCATCGGTACCACCGAGTTCGTGACGATGGGCCTGCTCCCGCAGATCGCCGAGGGCACCGGCGTCGACATCGCCACGGCCGGGCACTACGTGTCGGCGTACGCGCTCGGCGTCGTCGTCGGCGCGCCGCTCATCGCGGTCATCGCCGCGAAGGTCCCGCGCAAGGGGCTGCTCATGGGCCTCATGGGGTTCTTCGCCGTGGCCCACCTGGCGGTCCTCTTCGCCAACACCTACCCGACCGTCCTGGCGGCCCGGTTCCTCGCCGGCATCCCGCACGGCGCCTTCTTCGGCATCGGCTCGGTCGTCGCCGCGTCGCTCGTCTCGCACCAGCGGCGTACCGCCGCGGTCGCGACGATCCTCGGTGGCCTCGGCGTCGCCAACATCCTCGGGGTCCCACTCGCGACCGTCCTGGGGCAGCGGCTCTCGTGGCACGCCCCCTACGTCGCGGTCGGTGCCGTGGCGGCGCTCACCGTGGTGGCCGTCGCCCTCTTCCTGCCGCACCAGCCCCCGAGCGGCGAGGAGTCGATGCGCCGCGAGATGAAGGCGCTGACCCGCCTGCAGGTGTGGCTCGCCCTGCTCGTCGGCGTCGTCGGCTTCGGTGGGATGTTCGCGATGTACTCGTTCATCACCCCCACGATGACCTCGCTGGCCGGCCTGGACGAGCGCTACATCCCGTGGGTCCTCGCGGCCTACGGCACCGGCATGGTCGTCGGCATGGCGCTGGCGGGCCGGGTCGGCCGCCGGTTCGGCATCCTGCGCGGGATCGTCGTGGCCCTGTCGCTCATCGCGGTGCTCCTCGCCGTCTTCGGCCAGGCGGCACATGTGCTGTGGCTCGCGGTGACGATGGTGTTCGTCCTCGGGCTGCTGCCCTCGGTGCTCGTGCCGCTGCTGCAGACGCGCCTCATGGACGTCGCGCACGAGGGCCAGTCGCTGGCCGCCGCGCTCAACCACTCGACGCTCAACACCGCGAACGCGCTCGGCGCGTGGCTCGGCTCGGTCGTCCTCGCGGCCGGCTTCGGCTACGGGGCGCCGAGCCTCGTGGGCGCCGGTCTGGCCGTCCTCGGTGTCGGCGTCGCCGTCACGTCGCTCGTGCTCGAGCGACGCGCATCGGGCAGCACCGCAGTCCGGTCGGCCGACGCTCCCGAGCCGGCGACCGCGTCGACGCACTGACCGCAGGGACGCGCTGGCCGCGGGGCGGGCGGGGCGTCACTCGAGCCAGTCGGTGACGAAGTGGTCGTTCGCGTGGATGTGGACGGCCTCGTAGCCAGCCGGACCGGTGCGGAACCGGTGCGGAGTGTCCGCGGGCACGACGAGCACCTGGCCGGCGCGGCCGACGACCTCGCGGGCGTCGGGGCCGGCGCCCACCGTGAACGTCGCCGATCCGCGCCGGATGACGAACGTCTCCGCGTACGGGTGCTGGTGCAGGCGCGGGCCGACGCCCTCCTGCGTCGTCGACTCGAGGATGAGGCTGACGCCGGCGCCGCCGGGGAGCCGCTCGTAGTTCTCGGTCCACTCCTCGCCGTCCGCACGCCCGTCGGCGCGGCTGATCAGGGTGTCCAGGGTGCTCACGGTGGTACCTCCGTCCCGGGGCGGCCGGTGCCGCCCCCCACACGACCGCGTCGACCGGGCACGACGCGTCTCGACATCGTGCCGCGGATGGGGGCGGCTGCGGGGCCTCGGACACGTGGCCGGTTCGGGCCGTGCACGGAGGGCGCCTCGGACGTGGGAGGATGGGACGATGCCGGCTCCGGCCGCGCACGACCGTCCACCCGCCGCCCCACACCGCGAGGTTCGCCCCACCGTGTCGCCCATGGCCCGCTCCGCGTTGGCTCCCAACGCAACGCCGCCGGACCTGATCCGCAACTTCTGCATCATCGCGCACATCGACCACGGCAAGTCGACCCTGGCCGACCGGATGCTCCAGCTGACCGGGGTCGTCGACGCCCGCGCCATGCGGGCGCAGTACCTCGACCGCATGGACATCGAGCGCGAGCGCGGCATCACGATCAAGAGCCAGGCCGTGCGCATGCCGTGGGAGGTCGACGGCACCACCTACGCGCTCAACATGATCGACACGCCGGGCCACGTCGACTTCACCTACGAGGTGTCGCGGTCGCTGGCCGCGTGCGAGGGTGCCGTGCTCCTCGTCGACGCCGCCCAGGGCATCGAGGCCCAGACCCTCGCGAACCTCTACCTCGCGATGGAGAACGACCTCACGATCATCCCGGTCCTCAACAAGATCGACCTGCCGGCGGCCCAGCCCGAGAAGTACGCCGAGGAGCTGGCCAAGCTCATCGGTGGCGAGCCCGAGGACTGCCTCAGGGTGTCGGGCAAGACCGGCGAGGGCGTCGAGCCTCTGCTCGACCAGATCGTCGCGCAGCTGCCGGCACCCCAGGGCGACGCGAACGCCCCGGCCCGCGCCATGATCTTCGACTCGGTCTACGACACCTACCGCGGCGTCGTCACCTACGTACGCGTCGTCGACGGCAACCTCAACCCGCGCGAGCGCATCGTCATGATGTCGACGAAAGCCACCCACGAGCTGCTCGAGATCGGCGTCATCAGCCCCGAGCCGGTGCCCTCCAAGGGGCTCGGCGTCGGCGAGGTGGGCTACCTCATCACCGGCGTCAAGGACGTGCGCCAGTCGCGCGTCGGCGACACCGTCACCAACGCGAGCAAGCCGGCCGGCAAGGACCTCGGCGGCTACCGCGACCCGAAGCCGATGGTCTTCTCGGGCCTCTACCCGATCGACGGCTCCGACTACCCCGACCTGCGCGAGGCCCTCGACAAGCTCAAGCTCAACGACGCCGCCCTGGTCTACGAGCCGGAGACCTCGGCCGCGCTCGGCTTCGGCTTCCGGTGCGGCTTCCTCGGCCTGCTGCACCTCGAGATCGTCCGCGAGCGACTCGAACGCGAGTTCAACCTCGACCTCATCTCGACCCAGCCGAACGTCGTCTACGACGTGATGATGGACGACGGCAAGCAGATCCACGTCACCAACCCGAGCGAGTTCCCCGAGGGCAAGATCTCCGAGGTGAGCGAGCCCATCGTGCGTGCGACGGTGCTCGCCCCGAGCGAGTTCGTCGGCGCGATCATGGAGCTGTGCCAGCAGAAGCGCGGCAACCTGCGCGGCATGGACTACCTGTCCGAGGACCGCGTCGAGATGCGCTACACGCTGCCGCTCGCCGAGATCGTCTTCGACTTCTTCGACCAGCTGAAGTCGCGCACGCGTGGCTACGCCTCGCTCGACTACGAGCCCGACGGCGACCAGGTGGCCGACCTCGTCAAGGTGCAGATCCTGCTGCAGGGGGAGTCGGTCGACGCGTTCAGCGCGATCGTCCACAAGGACAAGGCGTACGCGTACGGCGTCATGATGGCCGGCAAGCTCAAGGACCTCATCCCGCGCCAGCAGTTCGAGGTGCCGATCCAGGCCGCCATCGGCTCGCGCATCATCGCCCGCGAGAACATCCGCGCGATCCGCAAGGACGTGCTCGCCAAGTGCTACGGCGGCGACATCAGCCGCAAGCGCAAGCTGCTCGAGAAGCAGAAGGAGGGCAAGAAGCGGATGAAGATGGTCGGTCGGGTCGAGGTGCCGCAGGAGGCCTTCGTGGCAGCCCTCTCGAGCGACGGCGACAAGGGCGACAAGAAGAAGTGACGCGCGCTGCCTCGCCGTGAGGTGGGGCACCGTTCCCGAGCGTCCTGGTTACCGGCGGGTAGCATCGCGGGCATGCCCGACGTCTACGCCCTGTACCGACGCCTCGAGCCACGTCCGTTCGGGCGCTGGGTCTTCGCCCGCGCCTTCACGACGGCCGCGCCGTACTTCCGCAGCGTCCGACCACGGGTCGTGTCGGTCGCGCCCAACCGCGCCGTGGTCGTCGTGCCGAAGCGCCGACGCGTCCACAACCACATCGGCACCGTGCACGCCATCGCGGCGTGCAACGGGCTCGAGGCGGCCATGGGGCTGCTCGCGGAGGCGAGCATCCCGACGACGCACCGGTGGATCCCCAAGGGGATGGAGGTGCGCTATGTCGCGAAGTCGACGACCGACCTGACGTGCACGGCCGAGACCGATCCGGCGGCCTGGCAGGACGGCCGCACCGACGTGCCCGTGCAGGTCACCGCGACGCGGGCCGACGGCGCCGTCACGGTCGAGGGCGTCATCCACCTCCACGTGACCCCTCGCTGACCTCCGCACGCCCGGGTTCGAGGTGTCTCACGGTCACCGGTGACCGCGAGATGCGTCGAACCGGAAAGGGAGAGGAGGACCGGGTCAGCCCGCGTCCCCGAGGAGCTTGGCGCGCAGGCGCTCCGTGTCGGCGTCGGTCCACCCCTGGGTGTCGAGCCAGCCGAGCGCGCCGCCGTAGCGGGCCTCGAGCGTGCCGAGCAGCAGGCGCATCGTGTCGGTCGTCGGCGACTGCTGGGCCACCGTCTTGTCGCGCAGGTTGTCGGCGTACGCCGGCTTGGCGCGCAGCCGGGCCATGATGGCCGCGACCCGTTCGGCCGACGCGGCGAAGTCGGCGACGACGAGGTCGGCCGGCACCCCGACGACCGTGAGGGCCAGGCCCACGACGGTGCCGGTGCGGTCCTTGCCCGCCGCGCAGTGGACGATCGAGGCGCCCTCGCTCGCGGCGACCGCACGCAGCGCCGCGACGACGGAGTCGGGACGCTGGGCGAGGTAGGACAGGTAGTGCTCGGACCAGAAGGTGTCGTGGCTGCGGCGACGCTCCTCCTCGGCCTCCGCATCCTGGACGGAGTCAGGTCCGGCCGACGCCGCAGCGGACGTCGCACGGGCACGCTCGGCCGCGTCACGGGCCCGACGCTCGTCGGTCTCCCAGGGCAGGGCGCGCTCCGCGGCGGGGATGCCGGACTCCGAGGTGTCCTCGCGATACATCGTCAGGTGGTGGTAGCGGACGGCGGGCTCGGCGAGGAGGGGGCCGTCGCCCTCCTTGGCCACCTCGACGTGGGTGCGCAGGTCGACGACGTCGCGCACGCCGACGACGTCGACGAGGTGGCGGACAGACGCCACGGGAAGGTCCTGGAGGTTGTCCGACCGGATCAGCCGATGCGGGCGGACCGTGCCGCCGTCGGACGTCGGCAGTCCGCCGAGGTCGCGCATGTTGACGACGCCGTCGATCTCGATCCAGTTCGGCCGGTACACGTCTTCGACCCTACGCGACGGCTCTTGTCGTACGACGAGCCGGTTCCGCCGACCCGCGCGACGTCAAAGACCTTGATGTCGAGCCGAATCCACCGTGGGAGCCGGCGCCCGTGACGATGCGTGTCCCTGTCGCAGAATCCTTGGCACGCAGGGCGATTCCGATCGACCGCATTCGTCGAACCGTGCGGCGGGCACCTCATGACGGGTGGACGACCACCTCGAGCACGCTCACCGAGCGGAACGGTGGGCCGTCCGGACGGGTGTCCTCGCCGCCATGTGCGGCCACGGCGTCGATGGCCTCGAGCCCCCCCGTCACGCGGCCGAGCACCGGGTAGCGCGGGTCTCCCGCCGGCACGGTGAAGTCGGCGTACACGACGAGGAACTGCCCGGACCCGCGACGCAGATGGCCGCCCCGAGCCCCCGCCAGCATGCCGCGGACGTAGTGCCCGTCGGCGGGCACGTTCTCGAGTGGCACGTCGTAGCCAGGGTCGCCGACGTCGTGACCGGTCGGGTCGCCGCACTGCAGGAACCGCAGCGGCGACAGGTAGGAGGTGAGCCGGTGGCAGACGCTGTCGCGCCACCAGCCCGACCGGGCGAGCTGGACGAAGGATGCGACGCCGCGGGGGGCCGCTGCGCCGTCGAGCGCCACCTCGAGACTGCCGCACGTCGTGCGAATCGTCGCGGTCACCGTCCGACCGCGCACCGACGCGGGGTCGGGCGCCGCGTCGAACGAGGCCCACGTCGTCGGCGCAGGAGGTGGCGGGGTGCAGGGGCCGGAGGTTGCCGGTCGGCTGAGGGCCGCAACCGAACGATCCCCGACGGGCGACGCGGCCGGGTCGGAGGTGCACGATCCCGCGCCCAGGGCCAGCGCGACGGCGAGGGAGGCGACCACGCGTCGCTCCATGATGCGAGCGTAGGTCCGTGCCGGTTCGGCGGGAACCGTCGCCGGTGCGAGAATTGCCGCGTGCCGCCCTCCGCCCTGCCTGACGGCGACCCCGCGCCGCCGACCGGCGAGCTGCCGGCGTCCGCCCTCACCGACCTCCCCTCGACCGACCTCGGGATGTACGTCCACGTGCCGTTCTGCTCCGTGCGCTGCGGCTACTGCGACTTCAACACCTACACGCTGACCGAGCTCGGCGGCCCCGGTGCCACCATCGGCCTCGACACCTACGCCGACGCCGCCCTGCGCGAGCTCGACCTCGCCGCAGGTGTGCTCGGGCCCGACGCGCCGCCGGTGTCGACGGTGTTCGTCGGCGGGGGCACCCCGACGATGCTGCGCAGCGGCGACCTCGTGCGTGTGCTGGGCGGCATCCGCGAGCGCTTCGGCCTGGCTGCCGGGGCCGAGGTGACCACCGAGGCCAACCCCGACTCCGTGACACCCGAGTCGCTCGCCGAGCTCGCCGCCGGCGGGTTCACGCGGGTGTCGGTCGGCATGCAGTCGGCGGTGCCGCACGTGCTCCACACCCTCGACCGCACCCACGACCCCGAGAACGTCGCCCGTGCCGTGGCGGGGGCCCGCGCCGCCGGCCTGCAGGTCAGCGTCGACCTCATCTACGGCACGCCGGGGGAGTCGCTCGCCGACTGGCGCACCAGCCTCGAGACGGCGATCGCCCTCGAGCCGGACCATGTGTCGGCCTACGCCCTCGTCGTCGAGGAGGGCACCCGCCTGGCCGCCCAGGTGCGCCGTGGCCTCGTGCCCGCGCCCCAGGACGACGACGAGGCCGACAAGTACGAGCTGGCCGACCAGCTGCTCACGGCCGCCGGGTTCGGCTGGTACGAGGTGAGCAACTGGGCCCGCGACGAGCGGCACCGCTGCCGCCACAACATCGCCTACTGGGCCGGCACGAACTGGTGGGGCATCGGCCCGGGGGCCCACAGCCACGTCGGCGGCGTGCGGTGGTGGAACGTCAAGCACCCGAGCGCCTACGCCCAGCGCCTGGCCGCGGGGCAGTCGCCCGCCGCGGCACGCGAGCTCCTCGACGACGAGCAGCGCTACGACGAGCGTGTGCTCCTCGGCACACGCCTGGTCGAGGGACTGCCGGTCGGGGACCTGCGAGGATCGGGACGTGCCGCCGTGGCCGGGCTCGTCGCCGACGGGCTCCTCGACGGCGTCGCGGCCGTCTCCCGAGGTCGGGTCGTGCTGACCCGCCGCGGCAGACTGCTCGCCGACACCGTCGTGCACCGGCTGCTCGCTGCCTGACCAGCCCGGACCGCCCGCCGGGCGCCACGACAGGTCGCCGACGACCGACGAGGATGGACCCATGACGCAGACCGCGCCCACGAACCGCGCCACGCCCCAGTCCGGGACGGCGGCCGCCCCCGCCACCGGCGCGTCGGGCGCACCCGACGCGTCGGTGGCCGTCGACGTCCCGGCCCTCGTCGAGTCGGTGCGGGCGACGTTCCGCAGCGGGCGGACCAAGCCGTACGCGTGGCGCGTCGAGCAGCTCAAGGCCCTCCGCTCGCTCATCGTCGACAACGAGGACGAGCTGGCCGCCGCCCTGGACGAGGACCTCGGCAAGAGCGGCACCGAGGCGTGGGTGACCGAGCTGGGCTTCGTCGTCGAGGAGATCGACCACACGCTGCGCCACCTGCGCTCGTGGCTGCGTCACCGCCGCGTGCCGGTGCCGCTGTCGCTCGTGCCCGGTCGCGCGCGCGTCGTGCGCGAGCCGCTCGGCGTCGTCCTCGTCATCGCCCCCTGGAACTACCCGGTGCAGCTGCTCCTCGCGCCCCTCGTCGGTGTCCTCGCCGCAGGCAACGCGGCCGTCCTCAAGCCGAGCGAGGTGGCGCCGGCAACCTCACGCGTCGTGGCCCGGCTCGTGCCGCTGCACCTCGACGCGTCGGCCGTGCGCGTCGTCGAGGGCGGCGTGCCTGAGACGACGGCCCTGCTCGCCGAGCACTTCGACCACGTGTTCTACACCGGCAACGGGGTCGTCGGACGTGTCGTGCTCCAGGCGGCGGCCCAGCACCTGACGCCCGTGACGCTCGAGCTCGGCGGCAAGTCACCGACGTACGTGCACGAGGACGCCGACCTCGCCGTCGCGGCCCGTCGGATCGTCTGGGGCAAGTTCACCAACGCGGGACAGACGTGTGTGGCTCCCGACTACGTGCTCGGCACGCGCGCCACGCTCGACGGCCTCGTGCCGCACCTCGCCGACGCGATCCGGGAGTCCTACGGAGCCGATCCCCAGGCGTCGGGGGAGTACGGCCGCATCGTCAACGACCGCCACTTCGAGCGGCTGGCCGCCCTCGTCGACGCCGAGAAGGTCGTCGTCGGCGGGCAGGCTGACGCGGCGACGCGCTACCTGGCCCCGACGGTCCTCGACCGCGTGTCGCTCGAGGACCCCGTCATGCAGGACGAGATCTTCGGGCCCGTGCTGCCCCTCGTCGAGGTGTCCGGCGTCGAGGAGGCGATCGAGGTCATCACCGGTCGTGACAAGCCGCTGGCCCTCTACGTGTTCACCGGTAACGCCGACGTGCGCCGGCGCTTCGTGCGCGACACGTCGTCGGGTGCCCTCGGCGTCAACCTGCCGCTCGCGCACATGGCGGTGCACGGGCTGCCCTTCGGTGGAGTCGGCCCGAGCGGGTCGGGTGCCTACCACGGCGAGCGCTCGGTCGAGCTGTTCTCGCACGCCAAGGCGGTGCTCGAGACGCCGACGACGCCCGACACGACCGCCGTCGTGCGCCCGCCCTTCACGCCCTTCAAGCAGCGCGTCATCGACCGTGTCGTGGCCCGCGGGCGTCGTCACCGCAGCGGCTGAGCCGGGCCCCCGGCTAGCACGCGATGCCGTGAAACGCGCGCAAGCCACCACGCGTGTCGCGTGGGATTTCTGGGATTCCTGGGACGGGATGAGCGCTACGTCCTAGATTGCGTCCAGCGAACAGCGAGGACGGGAGACCCAGTGGCGGCGACGACGCGACCCCTGCATCCCTGGCGTCGACGCATGGCGGTCCTCGTCGCGGCCCTCGCCACCACGCTGACGAGCCTCGGCGTCGCCGCGCCGGCCCGCGCGGCCGAGTGGATCGTGCTCTGCACCGGCTATGACGCGTGCAACGCCGCGGGCTACCCCGACGCCGGCTACCAGGCCAACGCGTCCGCCAGCTGGTGGCGTCAGTCGACGGGCCACAACTGCACCGCCTACGTCGCCTACCGGCTCGTGCAGAACGGCCTGCCGAACACCAAACCGACGAGCCTGAGCGGCAACGCCTCGAACTGGGGACCGTCGTTCCCGGCCCAGACGAACACGAGCCCGGCCGTCGGGTCGATCGCCTGGTGGGACACCAGCTACTCGTCGACCGGGCACGTGGCCTACGTCGAGCAGGTGCTCTCGGCCTCCGACATCATCGTCTCGGAGGACAACTGGGGCGGCGACTTCCGTTGGCGCCGTGTGACGCTCACCGGCGGGCGCTGGCCCAAGGGCTTCATCCACCTCAAGGACCAGGGCCCGACCGTCGCGACCGACACCCGCGCCTGGCAGGTGGCCGCCCCGGCCCGGCTTCTCGACACCAAGACCGGCGTCGGGGCCCCCGTAGCCAAGGTGCAGGCCGGCAAGGCCGTCACCGTGCAGGTCACCGGGCGGGCCGGCGTACCCGCCAGCGGCGTCGACACCGTCCTGCTCAACGTCAACGCCACCGCGCCGGCCGCCGCCGGCTACGTCACCGCCCACGCCAACGGCACGACCCAGCCCGGCTCGCGGGCCCTGTCGTTCGCCGCAGGAGGCGTCACGACGACGCTCGTGCTCAGCCGCGTCGGCACCGACGGCAAGGTGCGGCTCTACACCTCGGCGACCACCGACCTGTCCGCGGACCTCGTCGGCTGGTCACCGACCGGGGGCTACGTGTCCGGGGCTGCGCCGGCCCGTGTCCTCGACACCCGCACCGGGGTCGGTACGCCGAAGGCACGCCTCGCCGCCGGCGGCACGCTGACGCTGCCCCTTGCGGGCAAGGCCGGCATCCCGGCCACCGGGGTCGGTGCCGTGCTCCTCGACGTCTCGGCGTCGACGCCGTCTGCCGGCGGCTTCCTCACCACCTGGCCGACGGGCGCTGCGCGCCCGGCCGCCCCGCAGGTGCGCTACGAGACGGCCAACCCGGCCACCGGCCTCGTCGAGTCCCGCCTCGGGACCGGCGGCGCCGTGACGATCCACTCGACGGCGCAGACCGACGTGCTCGTCGACGTCGTCGGCTGGCTGCCCGCCGGCGCCGACCAGCTGGCGCTGGGCCCGACGCGCATCCTCGACAGCCAGACCGGCCTCGGATACCCGGCCGGACGCGTCGCCGCGGGACAGGCGCCCCTCGCGCCCGTCGTCGGCAAGGCCGGGGTGCCCGCGAACGGCGTCCGAGCGGCCGTCCTGACCGTGACCGTCGTGTCGCCGACCGCGGCCGGCTACGTCACCGCCTACCCGAGCGGGTCGAGCGAAACCCCTTACGCCACGGTCAAGTTCGCGTCCGGGCGTACCGTCACGAACACCGTCCTCGTGCCGGTCGGGCTCGACGGCTCGGTGCGGGTCAAGACCTCCGCGGCCGCCTACCTCAAGGTCGACGTCCAGGGCTACGTGCGCTGGTGAGCCGCCTCAGGCGCCCGGCTCGGTGACGAAGTCGATGAGCTCCTCGACGCTGGCCAGGAGGGTGGGCTCGAGGTCGGCGTAGCTGCGCACCGTGCCCAAGATGCGCTTCCAGGCGTTGGCGATGTCGGCCTGGGTGCCGTGCGCCCAGCCGAGCTCGGCGCAGATGCCGTGCTTCCACGACGTGCCGCGTGGGATGACGGGCCACTGCTGCCAGCCGAGGCGCTCCGGGCGGACCGACTGCCACACGTCGACGTAGGGGTGGCCGAGCACCTTGACGTGCCGGGCGATGCCGGGCAGCGACCGGGCCTGCTCGACGATCCGGGCCTCCTTCGTGCCGGGCACGAGGTGGTCGACGAGCACGCCGAGCCGGCGGCCCGGGCCCGGCTGGAACTCCGCGATGATCGCGGCGAGGTCGTCGACGCCGTCCATCATCTCCACGACGACGCCCTCGACGCGCAGGTCGTCGCCCCACACCTTCTCGACGAGCTCGGCGTCGTGGCGGCCCTCGACGTAGATCCGCGAGCCGCTCGCCACCCGGGCGCGGGCGCCCTGCACGGCCACCGAGCCGCTCGCCGTGCGCGAGGCGGCGCGACGCGCGTCCGCCAGGGCTGCACCTGCGGAGGCGGTCGGTGGCGTCAGCGTGACGGGGCGGCCGTCGACGAGGAAGCCGGGACCGAGCGGGAAGCCCTTGGTGCGGCCGTGGCGGTCCTCGAGGTGCACGACGTGCATGCCGCCGGCCTTCTCGACGCGCACGACGGCGCCGACCCAGCCGGTCTCCACCTCCTCGACGACGAGGTCGGGCTCGGCGGCCAGCGGGGTGGAGCGTCCGTTCCGCGGGGCGCGCCAGTCGCCGCCGAGGACGTCGGAGCCGTATCGGTCGATCGGGGGGAGGGGGCTCACGGCGTCCGAGGCTAGGCGCTCCGGGGCCTTGACGCCGTTCGGCGCGCCGCGCCGGGCGGCATACCGTGGGATCGGGTTTCGGCGAGGACGCCGACTCGACGTAGAATTGGCACTCGTACGCCGAGAGTGCCAAGGTCCTGGGGTCGGCGCACCCGTCGACGACGGCACCCGGGACGGCACGGGACGAGACGCAAGGAGGTTCGCATGAGCGAGGAACGCCGGCTCATGGTGCTGCAGGCGATCGTCCAGGACTACGTGCAGACATCCGAGCCCGTCGGCAGCAAGGCGCTCGTCGAGCGCCACCACCTCGGCGTCAGCGCCGCCACCGTGCGCAACGACATGGCCCAGCTCGAGGAGGAGGGCCTGATCCACGCGCCGCACACCTCGGCCGGCCGCGTGCCCACCGACGCCGGCTACCGCCTCTTCGTCGACCGCCTGAGCGGCGTCAAGCCCCTCGGGGCGGGCGAGCGGCGTGCCATCACCCAGTTCCTCGAGGGCGCCGTCGACCTCGACGACGTCGTCGACCGCACCGTGCGTCTCCTCGCCGGCCTGACGCGTCAGGTGGCGGTCGTCCAGTATCCGTCGCTGACGCGCTCGACCATCCGCCATGTCGAGCTCGTGCCGGTCGGCGCCACGCATGCCATGGCCGTCCTCATCGTCAACACCGGACGCGTCGAGCAGCGCGTCGTCGAAACCGGGCGCGTCCTCGCCGACACCGACGGCGAGGCCTTCGTGTCCGGCCTGCGAGCGCGCATCAACGAGGTGTCGGCGGGGGTGCCGTTCACCGTCGCGGCCACCCGGCTGCGTCGCCTCGCCGAGGACGCCCCGGACGCCGACCGCGCCGCCACCGAGGCCATCGTCTCGGCGCTCACCGACCTGCTCGTCGAGGAGCGCGAGGAGCGCGTCGTCCTCGCCGGCCAGGCCAACCTCGCCCGGGCCGGCACCGACTTCGGCCGCGCCATCGGCCCGATCCTCGAGGCGCTCGAGGAGCACGTCACGCTGCTGCGCCTCCTCGGCCAGCTGGGCGACGACCCCGAGCTGGTCTCGGTGCGCATCGGCTCGGAGAACCCCGTGTCGGGCCTGCAGACCACCTCCCTCGTGTCGATGGGCTACGGGTCGGGCACCGAGCGCATCGCGAGCCTCGGCGTCCTCGGCCCCACCCGCATGGACTACCCGACGACCATGGCGTCGGTGCGGGCCGTGGCGCGCTACGTGTCCGAGATCCTCGACGACAACCGCGCCACCTGACCCACGCCCGGACGCGGGGCCCCGACCGGCCCGGCACCGACCACTGCACGACGACCCGACGACCGCACCCACGGAACCGAAGGAACACCCGCTTGAACGACTACTACGCCGTCCTCGGAGTCTCCCGCGACGCGAGCCAGGAGGAGATCAAGAAGGCGTACCGCAAGCTCGCGCGCCGGCTGCACCCCGACGTCAACCCAGGTCCCGAGGCCGAGGAGGAGTTCAAGCGGGTCTCGCAGGCCTACGACGTCCTCTCCGACCCGCAGAAGCGCCGCCAGTTCGACACCGGGTCCGACCCGTTCGCCAGTGGTGGTGGCGCCGGCTTCGGTGCTGGTGCCGGGTTCTCGTTCAGCGACGTCATGGACGCCTTCTTCGGCGCCGGCGCGACTGGTGCCCGCGGCCCGCGGCCTCGGGTCCAGCGCGGCCAGGACGCGCTCGTGCGTCTCGACATCGACCTGTCCAAGGCCGTCTTCGGCTCCGAGGAGGAGCTGACCCTCGACACCGCGATCGGCTGCGGCCGCTGCGGCGGCGACGGCGCCGAGCCGGGCACGGGTCGACAGACCTGCCCGATCTGCAAGGGCGCCGGAGAGATCCAGCAGGTGCAGCGCAGCTTCCTCGGCCAGGTCATGACCTCGCGCCCCTGTGTCAACTGCCAGGGCTTCGGCGCGACGCTCACCGACCCGTGCCACGACTGCTCCGGCGACGGCCGCGTGCGCACCCGCCGCAGCCTGACGCTCAAGGTGCCGGCCGGCGTCGACACCGGCACGCGCATCCAGCTGACCGGCGAGGGCGAGGTCGGTCCCGGCAACGGCCCGCGCGCCGACCTCTACGTCGAGATCCGCGTCGTCAACCACGACGTCTACACCCGACGCGGCGACGACCTCCACGCGAGCGTCGAGCTGCCGATGGCCGCGGCCGCGCTCGGCACGACGATCAAGCTGTCGACCTTCGACGGCATGCAGGACCTCGAGATCAAGGCGGGCACGCAGAGCGGCGACGTGCTGACGCTGCGTGGGCTCGGGGTCACGCACCTGCGCCACGGCGGACGCGGCGACCTGCTCGTGCACGCCACGGTGCAGACCCCGACCAAGCTGACCGACGAGCAGCAGGAGCTGCTGCGCCAGTTCGCCGCGCTGCGCGGCGAGGAGCGCCCCGAGGGGCGGCTCGCCCCGGCGAACAAGGGCCTCTTCGGCAAGCTCCGCGACGCGTTCAAGGAGAAGTGACCGGCGGCGCGGCGCCGTCCCGCTGCGGCAGGATGGCGCCGTGACCCACCAGCTCTTCCTCGGCGACCCCGACGCCGTCGCCCGCGCCGTCGTCGGCTCGACGCTCGTCCTCGGCGGGGACGAGGGCCGGCACGCCGCCACCGTCGTGCGGCTGCGCGTCGGCGAGCGCTGCTACGTCGCCGACGGGCAGGGCCGACGCGTCCTGCTCGAGGCGACGCACGTCGACCGGGCGGAGGTGGCCGGCACGGTGGTCGAGGTGAGCGACGAGCCGGAGCCGGCGCCGCGCCTCGTCCTCGTCCAGGCCCTCGCCAAGGGCGACCGCGACGAGCAGGCGATCGAGGCGGCCACCGAGCTCGGCGTCGACGAGGTCGTGCCGTGGCAGGCCGAGCGGTCGGTCGTCGTGTGGCGCGGGGATCGCGCCGCCAAGTCGCTCGCCAAGTGGGCCGCCGTCGTCACCCGGGCGACGAAGCAGTCGCGCCGGGCGCGCACGCCCGTCACGGCCGAGCACGTCGGCCTCACGGCGCTCGCCACCCGCGTCGGTGACAGTGCCCTGACGCTCGTGCTCCACGAGGACGCCACCGAACCGCTCGCCACCGTCGACCTGCCGAACCACGGCGACGTGCTCGTCGTCGTCGGGCCCGAGGGCGGCATCAGCGGCCGGGAGCTCGACGCGCTCGTCGAGGCCGGCGCCCGGCCCGTGCGCCTCGGCGCGACGATCCTGCGGTCCTCATCGGCCGGGCCGGCGGCGCTCGCCGTCCTGCTCGCCCGCTCCCGCTGGCGCTGACCCAACGGGGGGTGGGCGTCAGCGGACGGTGAAGGGGACGACCTGCTCGGCGTCGGTCGACCCGTCCTTGGGGCTCGACTCGAGCACGACCACGCCGTAGTCACCCGGCGGGAGCGCCTTGAGCTGGAACGCGTACGCCCCCCGCCCCGGCGCGGCCACGGTGGCCGTCGTGCTGCCCGTGGCGAGGAGGTCCGACCGTGCATCGAACAGCTGCCACTCGACGTTGGCCTCGAAGGTGCTCGCGACGCCCTTGACGGTGATCGCCTGTCCGGCCTTCACCGTGCTCCCGCGTGCGGGCTGGTCGATCCACAGTGGGGACAGGACGCCGTAGACCCCCATGGCGTCCTGCGGACGCTGGTGCGCCTGGCCCGAGGACATGCCCGGCGCGACGTCCCCGCCGCCCTTGACGACGAGTACGACCGGCTTCGTGCCCTGGCCGACGCCGGCCTGGGCCGTCCAGACGAGCTGCTGCACGGCGAGGTCGGCCGACGCCGCCGCTCCGCTCGGCAGGCCCCCGGAGAGTGTGACGACGATGCGGCCCGAGCCGTCGAGCGTCACGGACACCGGGGTCACGCCGAGCCACGGCGACGCGTACCTCGACGACGTGGGAACGCGGCCCATAGCGAGCCTCAGCGCGGCGAGCGCCCGCGCCTCGGGCCCGCCGGGCGACGCGACGGAGGTACGGACGAACTCCCGGAACAGCCGCAGGTCGGACGGGCCCGACGAGGCGGTGGAGAGAGGGCCGACGTAGTAGACGGGCACGCTGGCGCTGGTGGTGGCCGGCGGAACGGGCGGCGACGACGGGCCCTGCGCGGTCTGGGTCGTGACGGTCGAGGGCCCCGACGCGGACGGCGCGCTGCTCGCCGACGGGGCGCTCGTCGGCACGACCGCACTGGTCGGCTGACCGGCCACCGGCGGCGTCGGGCTGCTGCCGCGGGTCGCGGCCCACACGCCACCCGCGACGAGGACCGCCGCGGCGGCCGCGGCCACGGGCACGAGCCACCGGTGCGGCCGTCCGCCGGGACCGGTGGGGCCGCCGGAGCCGGGCCCCCCGGTGCCGGCCGGTCCGCTGCGGGCCTCGGTGAGGATGACCCCAAGGCGGTCGCTCGGGTCGATGGCGGCGGCGTCGTCGGCGAGGCCTCGGCGCAGGCGGTCCTCGACGGGTCGCAGGGCTGCTCCGATGGCGACCGGGTCGTCGGTGCCCTCGGGGCGTCGGTTCGGGTCGGTGTTCATGAGGGCTCCGTGCGGTCGATGGTGCGGCGCAGTGCGCTCAGCCCGCGGTGGGCGTGCGTCTTGACGGCGCCGGCGGAGATGTCGAGGGTCCGGGCGATCTGCGCCTCGGAGAGGTCGGCGTAGTAGCGGAGCACGAGGACCTCGCGCTGTCGTTCGGGAAGGTCGCGCAGCGCGTCGACCATGGCGTCGCGGCCCACGGCGTGCATCGCGTGCGCCTCGGCGCTGCCGACGGCGTCGCGTCCGGGCGCGTCTGCGGCGGCTGCCTCACGGGCGGTGTGCCGGTCGACGACGACCGCGTGCCGCTGCACCGAGCGGCAGCCGTTGACGACCGCGGTCTGCAGGTAGGCGACGACACGGCCCGAGTCGCGGATCGAGGACCACTGCCGGTGCGTGGCCACGAACGCGTCCTGCACGACGTCCTCGGCGGCGGCCTGGTCGCGCAGGAGCAGCCAGCCGAGGCGCACGAGGCGGTCCCAGTGCGCGTGGTAGAGCTCGGTGACGGCGACGTCGGGGTCGACCGGCAGCTCGCGGTGGGCGGCGTGGTGCGGGGACGGGCGCAGCGGCGCGGGCCCGGCGGGGCGGTCCGGGCCTCCGGCGCCGCTGGGGCCTCCGGGGTCGGGACGCCCGGCCGGGCGGTCCACCCGGTCCGACGGCATACGCAACGTTCTCACGGACAGGAGACGCACAGGTGCACGTCCGGGTTGACACACCTAGGGTGCATCCATGACCTCGCACACCTCGGGTGACTGCCTGTTCTGCAAGATCGTCGCCGGCGACATCCCCTCCGACCGGGTGGCCGAGACCGAGCGCTCCATCGCCTTCCGCGACATCAGCCCGGCCGCGCCGGTGCACGTCCTCGTCGTGCCGCGCCGCCACGAGCCGACAGTCGGGGCCCTCGCCACCGCCGCCGGCGAGGACCTCACCGACGTCTTCCGGCTCGCCCAGCAGGTCGCCGACGCCGAGGGTGTCGGCGATGCCCACCGCCTCATCGTCAACACCGGGAGCAGCGCGGGCCAGACGATCTTCCACGCGCACGTCCACGTGCTCGGCGGCGCCGCCTTCACCGAGAAGGGCATGGTGTGAGCGACCAGCGACCGGCCCCGGCCACCGACGAGGGCGAGGCCGACGCCGGTCTCCCGTCGACCAGCACCGGCGCGGTCGCGTCCGGCACCTCGCGCACGTCGAGCGCCTCGGGCGCCTCGGGTGCTGACGCGTCGGGCGAGGGCAGCCGACCGGCGCCTCCCACGGACGACCTGGTCACGACCCACCACACGCTGCGCGTCGGGCGGCGCCGGCTGCGCTACACGGCGACCACCGGCCGCGTCGTCCTGCGCGAGGAGGACCACAAGGACGGCACGTTCGGTGGCCACACGCCGCGCGCCGAGCTGTCGATGACGACGTACACCCTCGATGACGCCGACCCCCGGACGCGTCCGGTCACCTTCGCCTTCAACGGCGGCCCCGGCAGCTCGAGCGTCTGGCTGCACCTCGGCCTGCTCGGCCCGCGCCGGGTCGTCATGGGCGACGTCGGCGAGCTGGCCCCGCCGCCGTACGACCTCGTCGACAACCCCGAGTCGCTGCTCACCGTGAGCGACCTCGTCTTCATCGACCCGATGTCGACCGGCTACTCCCGGGCCGTCGAGGGCGGCAAGCCGGGCGAGTACCACGGCTACCGCAAGGACATCGAGTCCGTCGGCGAGCTGATCCGGCTCTGGACCTCGCGGAACAAGCGGTGGATGTCGCCGAAGTTCGTGGCGGGGGAGTCGTACGGCACCCTTCGCGGAGCGGCGCTCGCCGAGCACCTCCAGGGCCGGTACGGCATGTACCTCAACGGCATCATCCTCATCTCGAGCGTCCTCGACCTCGGCTCGATCGACTTCGAGAACCAGCGCAACGACCGCGCCCACGCGCTCTACCTGCCGACGTACGCCGCCGTCGCGCACTACCACGGCAAGCACGGACGCCGGTCGCTGCGCGCCGTCGTCGAGGAGGCCGAGGCGCACGCGTCGCGCGACTACCCGTGGGTGCTGGCCCGCGGCTCGCGCCTGACCCGCCGTGAGCGGGCGGACGCGGTCGCGACGCTCGCGCGGCTCTCCGGCCTGAGCGAGGACTACGTCGACCGTGCCGACCTGCGCATCGAGCACTGGCGCTACTTCACCGAGCTGCTGCGCGACCAGCGGCTCTCGGTGGGTCGTCTCGACGCCCGGTTCACCGGCCCCGCGGCCGCGGCCTACGCCGAGAACATGGACGCCGACCCCTCCCACGACGCCATCGCCGGCCCGTACGCCGCCGTCTGGAACCACTACGTGCGCGACGAGCTCGGCTACGAGAGCGACCTGCACTACGAGCAGATCAGCCGGCTCGTGAACCCTTGGAGCTACAAGGAGTTCGAGGGCCGGCCCGTCGACGTATCGCCGCTGCTCGAGCGGGCGATGCGCCAGAACCCGCACCTGCGGGTGCACGTCGCCTACGGCTACTACGACGGTGCGACGCCCCACTTCGCCGCCGAGGACGTCATCGCGCACCTGCAGCTGCCGCCGGAGCGCGTCGCCGCCGACGTCGAGCACGCGTACTACGAGGCCGGACACATGATGTACGTCCACGAGCCCTCCCGCCTGCAGCAGAGCAAGGACCTCGCGGAATTCGTGGTGAGGTCCTCCGGCTCGCCCACGTAGACTCGTGGGCGAGATGAACGACCCATCGCCACGCGGCCACGAGCCCGACAGTCCCGACACTTCCGACAGCCCCGACGCCTCCCACGGCGTCGAGCCCACCGGCCCGGCCGGTGCGAGCGCCACCAGCGCCCCGAGGACCACGAGCGGACCCGTCCTGACCCGGGAGATCCCACCGCCGGTCGAGATGGTCGCCCTCCTCGGCCCTCGCGACGAGCTGCTGCGCACCATGGAGCGCCAGTTCCCGCTCGTCGACACGCACGTGCGCGGCAACGCCATGACCTTCTCCGGCCCGGCCGGGGAGCTCGACATCATCGACGGGCTCCTCGACGAGCTGCTCACCATCGTCGCCACCGGGCAGCCGCTGAACCGTGACGCCGTCGAGCGCTCGATCGCGATGCTGCGCAGCCAGACCAAGGAGCGCCCCGCGGACGTCCTGACGATGAACATCATCAGCAACCGCGGCCGCACGATCCGTCCGAAGACCCTCAACCAGAAGCGCTACGTCGACGCCATCGACGAGCACACGATCGTCTTCGGCATCGGCCCCGCCGGCACGGGCAAGACCTACCTGGCGATGGCCAAGGCCGTCGCGGCGCTGCAGGCCAAGCAGGTCAACCGGATCATCCTGACGCGTCCGGCCGTCGAGGCGGGCGAGCGGCTCGGCTTCCTGCCCGGCACCCTCAACGACAAGATCGACCCGTACCTGCGCCCGCTCTACGACGCCCTGCACGACATGGTCTCGCCCGAGACGATCCCCAAGCTCATGGCGTCGGGCACCATCGAGGTCGCGCCGCTGGCCTACATGCGCGGCCGCTCGCTCAACGACGCGTTCATCATCCTCGACGAGGCCCAGAACACCTCGAGCGAGCAGATGAAGATGTTCCTGACGCGTCTCGGGTTCGGCAGCAAGATGGTCGTCACCGGCGACATCACCCAGGTCGACCTGCCCGGTGGCACCCACTCGGGGCTCATGGTCGTGCGCGACATCCTCGACGGCGTCGAGGACATCCACTTCGCCGAGCTGACCTCGCACGACGTCGTGCGCCACCGCCTCGTCAGCGCCATCGTGGACGCCTACGACCGCAGCTCCTCGCGGCAGGAGCGCCGGGCCGCCCAGCGCCGCGACACGCGTCGGGACGACCGTCGCGACCGTCGGGACCCGCGCGATCGCGGACGCGAGCGCCCGCGGGAGACCGAGCGCAGCGCCGGGCCGGAGCAGGCCGGCGACGCCCGGGAGGCCGGCGCGTGAGCATCGACGTCCTCAACGAGACCGGCGCCGACGTCGACGAGCTCGAGCTGCTGGCGTGCGCGAAGTACGTCATGGAGCAGATGCGCGTGCACCCGCAGGCCGACCTCTGCATCAAGCTCGTCGACGAGCCGGCCATGGAGGTCCTCCACGTGCAGTGGATGGACCTGCCCGGGCCGACGGACGTCATGAGCTTCCCGATGGACGAGCTGCGTCCGGGCCGCGAGGGCCAGGAGCCCGAGGAGGGCACGTTGGGCGACATCGTCCTGTGCCCGTCCGTGGCCACGAAGCAGGCGGTCGAGGCGGGGCACGCCCCCATCGAGGAGATGCTCCTGCTGACGACGCACGGCATCCTGCACCTGCTCGGCTACGACCACGCCGAGCCGGACGAGGAGCGCGAGATGTTCGAGCTGCAGCGCCAGCTGCTGCTGACGTTCCTCGCGACGCGCAACCGCCCCGGCGCCTGAGGCCAGCGTGCTACCCCAGCTCGTCCTCCCGGCGCTCATCAGCATCGTCGCCGCCTTCGTCCTGTCCGCCTCCGAGGCCGCCATCTTCCGCATGTCGCGGGTACGCGCCCAAGAGCTCTGGGACGAGGGCCGCTCCGGTGCCAAGTCGCTGCTCACGGTCGTCGCCGACTCGCCGGCCTACCTCGCCGTCATCGCGTTCCTGCGCGTCGTCGCCGAGGCCACCACCGCCGTCCTCGTGACGCTGGCCGTCGCCGGTGCGGTCGCCTCGACGTGGGGGCGGGCGCTCATCAGCATCGCGATCATGGCCGTAGTGTCGTTCGTCGTCGTCGGGGTGTCGCCGCGCACTCTCGGCCGGCAGAACTACGACACCGTCGCGCTCTGGAGCGCCCCGTTCGCGGTCGGCCTGCGGCGTGTGCTCGGCCCGGTGGCCAAGCTGCTCGTCGTGCTCGGCAACGCCGTGACCCCCGGCAAGGGCTACTCCGACGGGCCGTTCCAGACCGAGTCCGAGCTGCGCGACCTCGTCGACATCGCCGGTGAGTCCGACGTCATCGAGGAGGACGAGCGGGAGATGATCCACTCGGTCTTCGAGCTCGGCGACACCGTGGCGCGCGAGGTCATGGTGCCGCGCACCGACATGGTGACCCTCGACGCCGACAAGACGCTGCGCAGCGCCATGTCGCTGTTCCTGCGCTCGGGCTTCTCACGCATCCCCGTCGTCGGCGAGGACAGCGACGACGTGCGTGGCCTGCTCTACTTCAAGGACGTCGCGAGGCGTCTCACGGCCGCCCCGGAGGATGCCAAGCACCTCGCGACCGAGGTGATGCGCCCCATGCACTTCGTGCCCGAGAGCAAGCCGGTCGACGACCTGCTGCGCGAGATGCAGCAGGAGCAGAACCACTTCGCGATCGTCGTCGACGAGTACGGCGGCACAGCGGGCCTCGTGACGATCGAGGACATCATCGAGGAGATCGTCGGCGAGATCGCCGACGAGCACGACCGCGAGGCGCCCGGCGTCGAGCAGCTCGAGGACGGCACGCTGCGCGTACCGGCGTCGATGGACATCGACGACCTCGCCGAGCTGTTCGACGTGACGATCGACGAGGACGACGTCGACACCGTCGGCGGACTGCTGACCAAGGTCATCGGACGCGTCCCGATCGTCGGCTCGACCGGCAGCATCGCGGGCCTCGAGCTGACGGCCGAGCGGATGGCCGGACGCCGCCACCGCGTCGCGTCGGTCATCGTGCACCGGGCGCAGGTGGAGGACACTGGCGCCGAGACGAGCGAGACGGAGGAGGCCCATGGCCACGCGAGCGGGCACTGACGACGGCACCGGCAGCGGCCCTGGCAGCACGGGCGGCGAGAAGCCCTACCGGGCCGGGTTCGCCTGTCTCGTGGGCCGGCCCAACGCCGGTAAGTCGACGCTGACCAACGCCCTCGTCGGGCAGAAGGTCGCCATCACGAGCTCGAAGCCGCAGACCACCAGGCACACGATCCGGGGTGTTGCCACGACGCCTGCGGCGCAGCTGATCCTCGTCGACACCCCGGGGCTGCACAAGCCGCGCACGCTGCTCGGCGAGCGGCTCAACGACCTCGTCCGCGAGACGCTGCTCGAGGTCGACGTCATCGGCTTCTGCCTCCCGGCCGACCAGCGTCCGGGCCCGGGTGACGCGTTCATCGCGAACGAGCTGACCGAGCTGCGCTCGGTGCGGCGACGGCCGGTGGTGGCCATCGCGACCAAGGCCGACGCCGTCGACCGCGACCGCCTCGCCGAGCACCTCATCGCCATCGACCGGCTGGGGGAGTGGGACGCGATCATCCCGTGCTCGGCGGTGTCGGGCGAGCAGGTCGAGCAGGTGCGCGACCTCCTGGCGTCCTACCTGCCGGTCTCGCCCCAGCTCTACCCCGACGGCGTCCTCACCGACGAGCCGGAGGCGGTCATGATCGCCGAGCTCGTCCGCGAGGCCGCGCTCGAGGGCGTCCGCGACGAGCTGCCGCACTCGCTGGCCGTCGTCGTCGAGGAGATGGTGCCGCGCGAGGACCGCCCCGCGGACAAGCCCCTGCTCGACGTCCGGGTCAACGTCTTCGTCGAGCGGCCGAGCCAGAAGGCGATCGTCATCGGTCGGGGCGGCTCGCGACTGCGCGAGGTCGGCACCAACGCCCGCAAGGGGATCGAGGCGCTGCTCGGGCAGAAGGTCTTCCTCGACCTGCACGTCAAGGTGGCCAAGGACTGGCAGCGCGACCCGAAGCAGCTGCAGCGCCTCGGCTTCTGACGGGTCCTGACGCGGGCCGACGCGTCGGGTGACCGGTGCGGTCGTCGGCGAACCGACCGCACCGGCGGTGTGGCTCAGAGGCGGATCGTCCAGACCTCATTGCCGAGCGTCACGACGTAGGCCGTGTGCCCGACGACCTGGAAGGACACCGGCCGGTTCAGGCCGGTGGCGACGGCCGTCATCGACCCGTCGTGGGTGACACGCATCAGCGCGCCGGTGTTGGGCTCGGCAGGTGAGCCGGCCGGGTGCCCGGGCACGAAGTAGCCCTGGCTGAGCACGTACAGCCGTGAACCGGGCCCGAACTTCACGTCCACGGCCAGGCGTGCCCCCGACGCCACCTGGCGAGGCGGCCCGAAGTGCTTGCCGAAGCTGACGACCCGGCCGTCCGCCGGCAGGTGCGGCGTCGGCCCGGCGAGCGCCAGGAAGACGCGTCCGCCTCGTGACGTCAGGCCGGTCGGCACGACGTCGGGAAGGGTCTCGACCTCCCTGATGGCGCCGCAGAGCGTCACCTGCAGGACCCGGTTGTGGTGGCCGTCGGTGACGAGGAACGCGCCGCGGTAGGGCAGCATCGCGAACTGCACTCCGGACGGGATGAAGAAGTCGGTCTTGGGCGGGTGGCTGCGTGACCACGCGCCGATGTCGGCGACGACGGTGGAGTGGTGCCGGCCGTCGATGCGGTAGATCCCGTCGACCGCCGTTCCGCCGGTCTCGGGGCCTACGAGGGCGACGAGGGCGTACGCCTTCCCGTCGAGGAAGGCGACGTCCATGACGCCACCGATCCCCGGAGGGTTCTTCTGATTCGGCAGGCCGCTCGCGAACGTCGTGCGGGCCCCGGTGTGGCGGTCGATGCGGCTGATCCGTCCGGCCGCTCCTTCCGCGACGTAGAGAGCACCGTCGGGCCCGATGGCGCTCCCGAAGGCCCCGCGCAGACCGGAGACCAGCAGGTGCGGGGTCGTGGAGTGGTCCGTGTGGTGCGTCGTGCGCTGCGACGCCCACGACGTCGGTGGCGCGACCGCCACCGTCAACGCCACCACCAGGGCGGCGATCCATGAGATGAGTTTCTTCATGGCCCTTGCTCCTCAGTGCCCCGGCGTCTCCAGGGCATCTGTCCAGCGTCCCGCCAGGGCACGGAGTGGGCGGACGAACGGGCGAACACCGGGGACGAGCACGACAAACAGCGTCCCGGGTGGGGGACAGACCGGGCCGTACGGGATGGCGGTCTCATCATTCAGGAACGCCGACCAGCATGTGGAACGCCCTCTGCGGGCCTAGGCTGGGAGCGACGAGGAGGCATCGATGAGCGTGCAGCCCGACCACGAGCTCGAGGTGCTCGAGGACGACCAGAACGTCCCGCCGCGCCCCGAGGAACAGATAGCGGACGTCCGCGACACGCCTGACGCGTCGGGCGATCCGGCGGACGACGCAGCGGACGACGCCCCGACTCCCACATGAGCGAGGCGGCGCTCGACGGGCCGGGGGACCCCTGGGGTCGCGACGACCCACCCGCCGTCGCCGAGGCCGACCTGTCACCGCTGCCGGACTCCTTCGCCCGCATGGTGGCGGGCTTCGACACGGGTGAGCAGCTCGTCGTGGCCGGGGGCGACCGGTCGAGCGTTCCTGGAGCCGCGGAGCTGCCGGAGGTGGCGCCGCTCGTGGCAGCCGGGTGGCACCCCCTTCCGACCGGGCAGGAGGGCAGTGAGGTGGCTCTGCTGCCGGCCGTGTGGCCGCCCGAGCACCGGACCTGGGTACCCGACCGCCTGCCGCGCGTCGCGTTCGTCTCCTACGGCGGCGAGGACTTCTTCGTCGAGCCCGCCCGGGAGAGCGCCGACCACGAGCACTGGCAGCTGGCCCGCTCCGCGAGGTCGCTCGGCCTGCCGGTACCGCCCCGCGGCCGGCTGTGGCTGCTTCGGTCCCCGTGGCCCGACCTTCGCGTCGCGAGCCTGCTCCTGCTGCTGCGCCAGGTGCGCGACGACGACGAGCTGGGCTGGGAGCCGAGCGGGATGGTGGAGGCCGCTCGCCGGGTCCTGTCGGGCACCGAGGAGCAGGCCTGGGCCAGGTGGACCCGGCCCGAGGCCGCGGCCGCGCGCGCCTGGCGTGGCCGCGATGCCCCGGGTCCGGACGTGGACCGGTGGGTCGCGCTGCGGCTGGGCCCGGACGACGTCGAACGCCTCACGACACCGCTGGACCAGGGTGGCGCGGGTCTGACGGTCGGGCAGGCCGCAACGTGGTGCGAGGTGACCTCCATGGGCGACAGAGCGGGCGCGGACGTCGTGCGCCACACGGTCGAATGGCGTCGGGTCGGCCTACCGGCAGATGCCCCGGTCGGCCGGCTGGCGACCGTGATGCGGGAGCGTCAGCCCGACGAGGTCGCTCGTTGGCTGGTGGCCGGTCTCACCGCGGAGGACATCGCCGCGTGGGAGGCCGTCGACCTGCCGCGTGCCCTGCGGTGGCGGGAAGCCGGGTTCGGCGCCCGGGAGGCGCGCGAGCTGGTGCTCGCTGACCCGACGGTGACGCCGGAGGAGGCCCGGTCCTTCGACGACGCCGGCATCGAGCCGTCGCGCCGGGTGCGTTGGGTGGCGGCCGGGTTCTCGGCCGCCGAGGCGCGGGAGTGGACCGACCTCGACGTGGTCTCGTCGGAGGCGCGCGTCTGGCGGTCGCTCGGAAAGGGGCCGGACGACGCCCGGTCGCAGCAGGCGGCGGGAGCACGCGGGCACCTACCGCTGGGGTTCGAGAGCGGGTGGGCGGCCTTCGGGCCCGACCGTGACGACATGGGCTTCGGGGTGACCGACCCGCCCGGCACGCGCGGCAGCCTCGCCGCCGAGCAGCAGATGGTCGAGTGGGGCGTACCGGGCGTCGTGCCCCCGGATTTCGGCGATCTGGGGCCTGAGGAGGGCATCGCCCCCTAGCCTCGTGCCGCCGACCACGTGGGGTTCGGGCGCGACGGGGGAGGTGCGCGTGGACTACTCGTACACGGACGTCACGGACCGCGTCGACCTGCCGACGCCCTATCCCGAGGTCGTGGCGCGCGCAGGCCCCCGTGGCCGCGCGCTCTTCGCTCGGGGTGGGCAGGCATGGACGTGCGCCGCGAGCTCGAGCGGTCCAGCGTCCCCACCAGGGGCCGCTCGGTGCGCGCCCTCGAGTGCGGCGACCCGGCCGACCCGACGGCGGCTGCGGCGCTCGCCGACGCGCACCGCGCCCACGTCGTGGAGCGCGGCTCGCCGAGCACGCAGTTCGCCTCCATCACGGACGCCATCGCATTGCGGTGCAGGGCATTCGAGCACGACGTCCGGGTGCGTCAGCGCGTGGTCCGGGCCGTCTCCGGTCTCTTCGTCCTCGCGGCCGTGACCCTCGGCGTGGTGTCCGGTCTCGTCCCGGTCCTTCGCCACTGGTCCTGGCTCTGGGTGCTCCTCGCTCGGCCCTGCTTGTGGGCGCGGCGAGCCTGGCCCATGGGTGGCTGGTGCGGACGGTGTCCTACGTCCGCTGGATCCGTCCGGGCTTCCGGTAGCGGCGGCTGGGGGAGAGACGCGGGTCTCAGGATGCGGGCAGCGGTCCCGAGGGGTGGACTCGGGCGCGTGGACCGGCATACGGTGAAGCCGTGCGTGCGGTGAGCCTCCTCCTTCGCTGCCGCGACGAGGCCTGATCCCGGCCCTCCTCGTCGCGGAGTTTCCCGTGTCCGGCCGGACACCGAGCGAAACGCAGACGAAGAGAGTGACGCGATGATCCACCCCCAGCAGACGTCGGGAATGCCGTTCGGCAAGTACGTGCCGTTCCACGAGCAGATCCCGTTCGACCTGCCCGACCGCACGTGGCCGACCAAGCGCATCGAGCAGGCTCCTCGCTGGTGCGCCGTCGACCTGCGGGACGGCAACCAGGCCCTCATCGACCCGATGAACTCCGAGCGCAAGCTGCGCATGTTCCAGCTGCTCGTGAAGATGGGCTACAAGGAGATCGAGATCGGGTTCCCGTCGGCGAGCCAGACCGACTTCGACTTCTGCCGCGAGCTCATCGAGGGCGGCCACATCCCCGACGACGTGACGATCCAGGTGCTGACCCAGTGCCGCGACCACCTCATCGAGCGGACCTTCGACGCCATCCGCGGCGCGAAGGAGGCGATCGTCCACTTCTACAACTCGACCTCGATCCTGCAGCGCCGCGTCGTCTTCGGCCTCGACCAGGACGGCATCATCGACATCGCGGTCCAGGGCGCGCGCCTCATCAAGAAGCTCGAGGAGACGATCCCCGACACGACGATCTACTACGAGTACTCGCCCGAGTCCTACACCGGCACCGAGCTCGACTTCGCGATGCGCATCTGCAACGCGGTCATCGACGTCATCGACCCGACGCCGGACCACAAGATGATCGTCAACCTGCCCGCCACCGTCGAGATGATCACCCCGAACGTCTATGCCGACTCGATCGAGTGGATGGTTCGCAACCTCGACCGGCGCGAGTCGCTCGTCGTGAGCCTGCACCCGCACAACGACCGCGGCACGGGCGTGGCGGCCGCCGAGCTCGGCTACCTGGCCGGCGCCGACCGCATCGAGGGGTGCCTGTTCGGCAACGGCGAGCGCACCGGCAACGTCGACCTCGTCACCCTCGGCATGAACCTCTTCAGCCAGGGCGTCGACCCGCAGATCGACTTCAGTGACATCGACGAGATCCGCCGCACCGTCGAGTACTGCAACCAGCTGCCCGTGGGGGAGCGCCACCCCTACGGCGGCGACCTCGTGTTCACCGCGTTCAGCGGTTCGCACCAGGACGCCATCAAGAAGGGCTTCGAGGCGATGGAGGTCGAGGCCAAGGAGCGGGGCACGAGCGTCGACGACCTCGTGTGGGGCGTCCCGTACCTGCCCGTCGACCCGCACGACCTCGGCCGCTCCTACGAGGCAGTCGTCCGCGTCAACAGCCAGTCCGGCAAGGGCGGCGTCTCCTACATCATGAAGTCCGAGCACCAGATGGACCTGCCGCGGCGGCTCCAGATCGAGTTCTCCGGCGTCGTGCAGCGCGGGGTCGACCAGGACGGCGGCGAGGTCGCCCCGGCCGAGCTGTGGGGCCGCTTCCAGGACGAGTACCTGCCCAACCCGGCCCAGCCGTGGGGACGGTTCGAGCTCGTCAACGTCGTCACCGACTCGACGGTCGACGGCGAGAGCACCATCGAGGCGACGGTCACCGACGGTGGTGAGCCCCTGACGGTCACCGGGCGCGGCAACGGCCCGATCGCCGCCTTCCTCGATGCCTTCATGACGATCGAGGGCGCCCCGGACATGCGCGTGCTCGACTACGCCGAGCACGCCCTCTCCGCGGGCGGCGACGCCCGGGCCGCGGCGTACGTCGAGTGCGCCATCGGCCCGCGGGTGCTGTGGGGGGTCGGGGTCGACTCGTCCATCGTCACGGCCTCGCTCAAGGCCGTCGTGTCCGCGTGCAACCGCGCCCACCGCGATCGCATCGCCGAGGAGGCAGCCGCCGGCGACGCGGCGGGGTGAGATAGCGTCACCGTCCATGGACTCCGCCCTCGGCCGGACGCTGCTCCGGCTCGTCGGCGCCTGTCTGCTCGCGGTGGCCGTCGTCGGACTGGTCGCGCCGCGAGCCGTCAACACCCCGTACCGCTGGTACGTCGTGGTGCCGGCCTGCCTCGTGCTGCTGGCCGTGGCAGTGTTCGGCCGCACGCCCCGATGGGTGCGGGCGCGGTGGGTCGGTCCGGTGCTGGCCGTGGGCGGCGGGGTCGTCGCGACGCTCGTCGGCCTCGCCGGGCGCTACGAGTACGGGTGGGACGCCCGTGTGGTCATGGACCTCGCTCGGGCCCTGCACGCCGGCCGCCCGATCGGCGCCGGAGGCTATGACTACCTGTCCCTCTACCCGAACAACCTGCCGCTCCTCGTGATCGACCGTGCGGGGGTCGAGGTGGGCTCGTGGGTGGGGTGGTCGCCAGACGCCGTCCTCGTCGTCCTCACCGGCGCCTGCGTCTCCGTGACGCTGTTCGCCGTCGACGCGCTCGTGCGCCGCGTGAGGGGGCCCGGCGCCGCCATCGGCGCCCAGCTGGTGACGCTCGTCCTGGTCGGCACGAGCCCGTGGCTGGCCGTGCCGTACACCGACTACTTCGCGATGCCGTTCCTGACCGCCGGCGTGGCCCTGGCCGGGCGTGCCCTGCTGCCCGGTGCCGCGAGCGCCGGCGAGGTGTCGGCGCGCGCCCGCACGGGACGCGTCCTGACGTGGGTGGCGGCCGTGGTCTGCTACGGCATCGCCTACGCGATCAAGACGACGCCGGCAGTCGTCGTCATCGCTACGGTGCTCACCGTCGTCGTCGCCGTGTTCGACGGCAACCACGCCCCTCGGGGACGGGTGACCGCCCTGGCCGGCTCCGTCGTGGCGGTGGTCGTGTTCCTCGGGATCGCCGGGGCGACGCCCGTCGTGTCGGCCCGGGCGGCCGGCGTCGACGCGGGTCGCCTGCGCGCCGACGTGACCCCGCCGGTCGTGTGGTGGCTCGCCAACGGGATGAACGAGCAGGTCGGGCCCGGCGGCGTCGTCAACTACGGCACCTACTCGCGCGACATGGTCGAGGCGATCGCCGGGCGCACCCCCGAGCAGGCGACCGACTACGCCCGCACGTACATCGCCGACCGGTGGGCCGAACGCGGGCCCGGCGGGACGCTGGCCTTCTACGCCGACAAGGTGGCGTGGAACTGGGGTGACGGCATGTTCTGGGCGTGGGGGGAGGGCCCGGACTCCCTGCCGGGCAGGCTCGCCGACGCCGATGGGCCCGTCGGGATCGTGCACTCCCTCAACGGGTTCCACGGCTCGGCCTACCACTGGCGTGCCGACGTCACCCAGGCGCTGTGGCTCGCCGTGCTGCTCGTCGCCGGGGCCGGCCTGCTGCGCGCGCCGTACCGGCGTGACGTGCTGCTCGTCGCGCTCACGGTGCTCGGGATCGCGACGTTCACCCTGCTGTTCCAGGGCCGGTCGCGCTACGTGTTCACCTTCGCACCGCTCGTCGTCGCGCTCGCCGCCATGGTGCGGGTGCACGCAGGGACGCCCCGGCGCCGGTTGGGCGCCGTCACGGCAGGCCCCGCGTCAGGCCACGGGTCGGGCAGCGCGGTCGACGCGGCCGACCCCGGCTGAGCCGGCCCCTTTCGAGGAGCGGCCCAGCCGGACCGGTGGAGGTGTAGGTCAGTCGATCGAGCCGCGCAGCACCGAGTCGACGGCAGCGAGGGCCGTCGGGTCGCCGTGGCGGCCCAGCTCACCGGCCAGCGGTCGGTTCCACAACCAGCAGTCGAGGTCGGCGGCCGTGCCGCACACCTCGGGAGCCGACGCGTCGTCCGAGACGTCAGTGGCGTCGGGCGCGCCGCCGCCCGCCGGGCCGTCGGCGACGAGGAAACGCAGCAGGTCGATGTCGCGGCCCTCGTAGGTGCCGGTGACGCGCACCGGGGTGACGGTCCACGCGTGCATGGTGTCGACCGTCGCAACGGTGACCGGCGCGCCGAGCTCCTCGTGGGAGAGGCCGGGCTCGGGCGCGTAGCCGCGCATGATCCGCAGCGCCTCGTCGACGCCGTCGGCCGCGAGGCGGGCGTCGATGGGGGCGCGGTCGCCGGGGGCGATGCCGGCGGTGGCCTCGGCGTCGAGGCGGTGGATGAGCGCCTCGTGGGCCTGTCGGCGGCGGATGTACCCGGCGGTGTGCTCGTCGGCCCACATCCACAGCTCGGTGTCGGGCGGCAGCTGGGCCAGCTGCTCGTGCAGGCGGGCGCTCGAGGCATCGAAGGCGGCGAGCAGGCCGGCGCGGTCCGCGGGTCGCTCCGGCCGGGTGTCGCTGTGGGCCTCGACCTGCTCGGACGTGGTCAACCGGTCCTGGGCGATGCCGCCCCAGAACCACTGGACGTCGGCGAGGTGCCACAGCAGGTCATCGGTGTCCCAGTCGGGGCATGTCGGCACCGTGGCTCCTGCCGGTGCGTCGGCCAGCACCTGGCGGAAGCGCGCCGAGTCGGCGGCGAGGTGGTCGAGGAAGGGAAGGTCTGCACCCGACGGGGCAGAGGGCATGCGTGCTCCTGGTGGTGTGGCGGGATGACGTGGCGAGCGGGTGACGGGTGGTCAGCGCACTCCGGCGACGCGGAACTGCACGGAGATGCGCGGCCCCATCGGCTCGGCGGTCTTGGGGACCGCATGGTCCCACGTGCGCTGGCAGGAGCCGCCCATCACGACGAGGTCACCATGGCCGAGCGGGTAGCGCAAGCTCTTTTGCGTGGTGCCGGGGATGCCGCCGCCGTCGCGGGGACGAAGGGCCAGGACGCGCGGCGAGCCGAGCGAGAGGATCGCGATCATCGTGTCGCTGTCGCGCGAACGGCCGATGCGGTCGCCGTGCCAGGCGACGCTGTCGCGGCCGTCGCGGTAGAGGCACAGGCCCGCCGTGACGAACGGCTCGCCGAGCTCGGGCGCGTAGTGCGCGCTCAGGGCGTCGCGGGCCCGGTCGAGGAGGGGGTGGGGAAGGCGTTCGCCGGCCGCGTAGAACTTCGTGAGGCGGGGGACGTCGACGACGTTGTCGTACATCTGCCGCCGCTCGGCGTGCCATGGCACGTCGTGCAACAGGGCCGAGAAGAGCTCGTCGCCGGCGGCGAGCCAGCCGGGGCGCACGTCGACCCACGCGCCGTGGGCGAGCGGGTGGCGACGCATCCCGGTGCCGAGGTCGCACAGCGTCATCTCGTCGGTGAGGTCGAGCAACGACCCCTGCAGGGTGAGGTCCATGACGCCAGCGTAACCCAGGACGTCGAACACGTGTTCGACCAGCCGGGTGTCGCGTCGGGCCCGTGCGGCCCCCGCCCCGACGCGTCCACCTCCTCCGGCGCGTGCGGTGCCCGGAGGCGTCGGCGGCGGGGGAGAATGGGCCCATGCCCCTCTACCGCGACGAGGCGATCGTCCTGCGCACCCACAAGCTGGGCGAGGCCGACCGCATCATCACGATGCTGACCCGCACCCGCGGGCGTGTGCGGGCTGTCGCCAAGGGGGTGCGGCGCACGAAGTCGCGCTTCGGCTCGCGGCTCGAGCCGGGCATGGTCGTCGACGTCCAGTGCTACGAGGGTCGCAACCTCGACACCGTCACGCAGGTCGAGACCCTCGCCCCGTACGGCGATGCCATCGCTCGGGACTACGCGGCCTACACGTGCGCCACCTCGATGCTCGAGACGGCGCTGCAGCTCACCGAGGAGCACGAGCCGCAGACCCAGCAGTACCTGCTGCTCTCCGGAGCGCTGCGCTCCCTCGCCGAGCGCAGCCACGACCCCGGGCTCGTCCTCGACGCGTACCTGCTGCGCTCGCTCGCGGTGGCGGGGTGGGCGCCGAGCTTCCTCGACTGCGCCCGCTGTGGCGCCGACGGGCCGCACCGGGCCTTCAACGTCCAGGCCGGCGGGGCGGTCTGCTCCTCGTGCCGCCCACCCGGTTCGACGGCGCCCGCACCCGAGACGTTCGAGCTGCTCGCTGCCCTGCTGTCGGGCGACTGGGAGCTCGCCGACGACAGCGACCCGCGCCACCGGCGTCAGGGAAACGGCCTCGTCTCGGCGTTCCTCCAGTGGCACGTCGAGCGCGGGCTGCGTTCTCTGCGGCTCGTCGAGCGCGCTTGAGCCGCAAGCCCATCCGTCACCGACCCGGAGAGCCATGACCCCTGCGACCTCGTACTCCCGCCCCTTCGCGCACCCGTCGGGCGCCACCGCACCGGTCCTGCCGGCCGAGCTGCTCCCGAAGCACGTGGCTATCGTCATGGACGGCAACGGCCGGTGGGCCAACGCGCGCGGTCTGCCACGCACCAAGGGTCACGAGGCGGGTGAGGCGTCGCTGCTCGACGTCGTCGCCGGGGCGATCGACGTCGGCGTGACGCACCTGTCGGCGTACGCGTTCTCGACGGAGAACTGGCGGCGTTCGCCCGAGGAGGTGCGCTTCCTCATGGGCTTCAACCGCGACGTCATCCGGCGCCGCCGCGACCAGCTCCACGAATGGGGCGTACGGATGCGCTGGGTCGGTCGCGCACCGCGGCTGTGGCGCTCGGTCATCAAGGAGCTCGAGATCGCCCAGGAGCTGACCCAGCACAACACCGGGCTGACCCTCTACTTCTGCGTCAACTACGGCGGACGGGCCGAGATCGCCGACGCCGTGAAGCGAATCGCCCAGGACGTCAAGGACGGCCGCCTCCGGCCCGGGTCGGTTGACGAGAAGACGATCAAGAAGTACCTCGACGAGCCGACGATGCCGGACGTCGACCTCTTCGTCCGATCCTCCGGCGAGCAGCGCACCTCGAACTTCCTGCTCTGGCAGTCGGCCTACGCCGAGATGGTGTTCCAGAACCGGCTCTGGCCCGACTACGACCGGCGCGACCTCTGGGCCGCGATCGAGGAGTACGTCGCCCGCGACCGCCGCTACGGCGGCGCCGTCGACACCCCGACCCGGTCCTGATCGAGACAGCAGTACGCACGCTTCGCGCGGACTGCTGTCTCGATCGGGAGGCGGGCTCAGCGGTCGACGACGATGACCTCGTACCGACTCGCCGTGGGCGGGAACCCCGTGTCGAACTTCGCGTTGACGACGGCGAGCCGGTCACCGAACCGCGCCACGGTGGTCGGGGTCTCGAACCGCGTGCTCGTCACCGTCTTGAGCAGGCGGCCGGACGACAGGTTGCCCGCGAGCCGGTACTCCGCCACCTGGTTGGAGAAGTTCTGCACGGCGTAGAGCGTTCGCCCCTCGAGCAGGATGCCGTCGACGTTCGGCACGGACACCCCGGCGATGGTCGCGCTGGCGCCCGTCCTGGGGTCGACGGTGTTGAGCACGGCCGAGTTGGTGTGCGCGACGACCAGGGTGTGACCGTCGGCCGTCGCCTGGATCCCGTTGTTGTTGAAGCCCGTCTTCAGCACCGCCGCCGGTCCGTGCAGGCGCAGCGTCCGTGCCGCCTTGCCGAGGACCCCGCTGCGACTCACGGGGACGAGGTACAGCTGGGCCTGCGAGGAGTCGGTGAACCAGGCCCCGGCGCTCGTCACCGCCACGTCGTTGATCACCGGGTTCGTGACCTGGCTCTGCGGTGTCAGCTGGTAGGAGGCCAAGGGCTTGCCGGTCCGGAGGTCGTAGACGTAGGCCTGCCCGGTGAAGCCGCCGGCGACGAAGAGGAGCGAGTGGGCGAGGTCGACCCGCAGGCCGAGCGCCATCCGCCCGGCCGGCGCGTGGATGAACAGGGCCGCCCTGCCGGTCCGCACGTCGCCGCGGTAGATGTTGCCGGTGAAGATCTCGCCGGCGTAGAACGTCGTCCCGGCGCCGCGCGCGATGCCCTCGGCAGACTGCGCTCCGGGCAGGACGATGACCTTCTCATGATGGACCGAATGCGGCGGCGCGGCCGCTCCGCCGAGCGCCGTCAGACCGACGAGCCCGACGGCTGCCACCACGGATGACACGAGCCGCTTGGTGAGTCCCCTCATCTCGACACCCCTCTCGCGCGGCGTCGCGACAGGGCGCCGCTGGAACCAGCCGAGCCGCGGTGGCGGCACCGGCACCGTCCTCCAGCGTCCGCCGGGATCTGCTGCCACGACAAGATGCCGAACTGGCGCATAGCGGGCCGGTTGCGGCCCGGCGGCGGCCAGGGCGTCGTCAGGCGGGTCGGCAGTCGGCGCAGGTGCCGAAGATCTCGAGGGTGTGCGTGACGTCGGAGAAGTCGTTCTCGGCAGCGACGGCGTCGGCCCACCGCTCGACCGCCGGGCCCTCGACCTCGACGGTGCGACCGCACTGCCGGCACACGAGGTGGTGGTGATGGTGCGTCGAGCAGGCGCGGTAGACGGCCTCGCCGTCGTCGGTGCGCAGGACGTCGACGGTGCCCGCCTCGACCATCGACTGCAGGGCCCGGTACACGGTCGCGAGGCCGACGCCCTCGCCGGCGTCGCGCAGCCGCGCGTGGACGGTCTGGGCCGAGGTGAACTCTTCCGAGCGGCCGAGCATCTCGGCGACGGCGGCCTGCTGGCGCGTCGGCCGACGCGTGCCGCTCGCGCCCTGGCCCGCGCTGGTCGTCCTGCTCATCGGGTGGTCCTCGTCATCGCGTCGTCGTCGTGCCGGTGGCCGTGCCGGTCGGGGTCGCCGGGCCGGGATGGCTCGCCGCCGGCGCCGTGCTCGTCGTAGTGGCCCTCGTGGGCCGCGTGCCGGTGGCCGTCGTGGACGTAGTCGACGTGGTCACCGTGCGGGATCGCGGGATGGCCGCACTCGGCGCCGTGTTCGTGGGCGTGCACCTCGGCGACGGAGTGCCGCCGCCCACGCACCCGGGCCCGCACGCCGGTGACGGCCGCGACCGCGACGAAGATCGCGACGGACAGCAGCACGATCGAGCCGCCGGAGGGCGTGTTGAGCGGGTAGGACACGACGACACCCCCGACGCTCGCGACGAGCCCGAAGGCGACCGCCCACCGGACGCCGCTGCCGAACGAGCGAGCCACGAGCTGGGCCGCGGCGTTCGGCACGATCATGAGCGCGCTGATGAGCAGCAGCCCGACGACACGCATCGCGACGACGACCGTCGTGGCGGTCAGGACCGCGAGCACGATGTTGATGGGCAGGACGGGGATGCCGACGGCGCGGGCGTACTCCTCGTCGTTGGCGACCGCGAAGAGGCGCGGTCGCAGCACCCACGTGGTCACGGCGACGACGACGGCGAGCCCCGCGAAGACCCAGATGTCGCCGCTCGTCGTCGTGAGGATCGAGCCGAAGAGGTACTTCATGAGGTTGGCCGGCGTGCCTTCCGGCGAGCGGCTGATGATGACGACGCCGCCGGCGATGCCGCCGTAGAAGATGACGGCCAGGGCGACGTCGCCGTTGGTGCGCCCGCGGGCCCGCAGCAGCTCGATGACGACGGCGGCGATGACGGCGGCGACCAGCGCCGTGAGCACCGGGGCCGTGCCGCTGACGAGGCCGATGGCGACGCCCGCGAGGGCGACGTGACCCATGCCGTCACCGATGAGCGAGAGCCGGCGCTGCACGAGGAAGATGCCGACCATCGGCGCGACCGTGCCCACGAGCAGCGCCGCGACGAGCGCACGCTGCATGAAGTCGACGGTGAGGATGTCGCTGATCACGCGTCGCCTCCTCGGGCGGAGTCGAAAGGTCCTCGGCCGAGGACGGGCCGGGCCGTCTCGAGCTCGAGGTCGTGGTGGTGGCTGTCGTGCTCGTGGTGCACGGTGCCGCGCAGGGCGGCGTACGCGTCGGGCGTGCCGTCGAAGACGATCCGCCCGGCGTCGACGACGACGATGCGGGTCAGCAGCCGCTCGAGAGGGCCGAGCTCGTGGGTGACGACGACCATGGTGACGCCGCGCTCGACGAGCCGCTCGAGCACCTCGGCGAGCACGTGCTGGCTCGCGGCGTCGACGCCGGCGGTCGGCTCGTCCATGACCAGGACGTCGGGCTGCCCGGCCAGGGCCCGGGCGATGAGCACGCGCCGCTGCTGGCCGCCCGAGAGCGTGCTGACCTCGGTGGCCGCGCGGTCACCGAGGCCGACGAGCTCGAGCGAGCGGGCCACGACCTGCCGGTCGGTGGCGCGCAGGCGCCCGAACCAGCCGAGCCGCGGCAGTCGGCCGGTCTCGACGATCTCCTCGGCGGTGGCACTGACCGACGCCGACAGCGTGTGGCGCTGCGGTACGTAGCCGAGCCTGGCCCGGTCGTGGAAGTCGTCGGCCGGGACGCCGAAGAGGGTGACGGCCCCCTCGGTGCGCTCGTTGAGGCCGAGGATGCCCTTCATGAGGGTCGACTTGCCCGAGCCGTTCGGGCCGACGACGGCGAGGATCTCGCCGCGTCGGACCGTGAGGTCGGCACCGTGCAGGACGGTGCGCTCGCCGTAGCCGAAGCCGGCACCGCGGACGTCGATGACGACGTCGCCCGGGCCGTTCGGACGGTCGCTGGGAGGGCCCGCGGGAGAGGGGGCGGGGGAGGCGTCCGGCGTCGGAGCCGGTGCGTCGGTGTCGCTCACTGGCACCCCAGTCCCTGACGGAGGGCGGTGAGGTTGCTGCGCATGACCTCAAAGTAGTCCTTGCCGGCCGACGCCCCGGTGATTCCCTCGACGGGGTCGAGGGTCGCGACCGTGGCGCCGGTGGTGCGGGCGACGGTGTCGGCCAGCTGCGGCTCGACGAGCGTCTCCTGGAAGATCGTCGTGACCCCCTCAGAGCGCACGAGGTCGCTGACCTGCTTGAGCCCGGCGGCGCTCGGTTCGGCCTCGGGGGAGAGGCCGGCGATGCCGTGCTGGTCGAGGCCGTAGCGCTGGGCGAGGTAGCCGAAGGCGGCGTGGCTCGTGACGAGGATCGGCGAGCGGCACGACGCGAGACCGGTGCGGTAGTCGGCGTCGAGGGCCGTCAGCCGCGCGACGAACGCGGCCGTGTTCTTCTCGTAGGTGGCGGCGTTCGTGGGGTCGTCGTGGGCCAGGCGGGCGCCGATCGCCTTGGCGACGTCGGCGTAGCGGGCCGGGTCGAGCCAGAAGTGCGGGTCGTCGGCTCCGTGGTCGTGGGTGTCGCCGGACGCGTGGGCGTCGCTCGAAGGCGTCTGGCCCGACGTGTCTGCCGGCGCCGCCGAACCCTCGGCACCCTCGGCACCCTCGGCGGCGTGGTCGTGCCCGTCCTCGCTCGAGGGCAGGGTGAGCCTGGCGGCGCCCGCGACGTCGAGGACGCGGGAGGCGTCGACCTGGCCCATGGCGTCGTCCACGGCGGGCTGGAACCCGTCGGCGTAGACGACGAGGCGGGCCTTCGTCATCCTCGCGAGGTCCTGGGGGGCGAGCTCGAGGTCGTGCGGCTCGGCGCCGGGCTTGGTGAGGACACCGACCTGCTGTCCGCCGCCGACGATCTGCTGGGCCGCGAACTGGAGGGGGTAGAAGGACGTGACGACGCCGCCTGCCGCCGGGGACCCGGTGCTGCACGCGCCGGCGGCCAGACCGACGAGGGCGACGACGGGCAGGGCGGAGAGTGCGGGGCGGAGTCGGCGCGGGATCACATGACAATGATTCTCAAAGTGAGAATCATTGTCAAAACGCGTCTGTCAGGCGGGCACGATGCGGACGACGGCGACGGCGACGGCCAGCAGCAGGACGGCACCGCGCATGAGCCGCTCCGGCAGCGTCAGGCGCTCCCACGTCAGGAAGAGGAACCACCCGAGCACGACTGCGACGAGCGCAAACGCCATGCCACTCCAGGGCCGCGGTGCCAGCACGCCGGCGACGAGCACGACGGCGAGCAGGCCGAGCGACACGGCGCGCGGCACGCGTGCGAGGCGCTCGAGGAGCGGGTAGGACGCGTGCTCGACGCGGGAGCGGAAACTCAGGGCCACGCGTCGAGCCTAGGGGACCGGCACCCGTGCCCCGACCGTCGGGAGGGCGGGTGGAGAAACGGGTGGCGTGCGCCCGATAACCTGTCCCGCATGGCCAAGCAGACATCCACCGTGGACACCGTCGTCAGCCTCTGCAAGCGCAGGGGCTTCGTCTTCCCCAGCGGTGAGATCTACGGAGGCACCCGGTCTGCGTGGGACTACGGCCCCCTCGGCGTCGAGCTCAAGGAGAACATCCGCCGCCAGTGGTGGAAGGCGATGGTGACGAGCCGCGACGACGTCGTCGGCCTCGACTCCTCGATCATCCTGCCGCGCGACACGTGGGTGGCCTCGGGCCACGTCGGCACGTTCACCGACCCGCTCGTCGAGTGCCTCAACTGCCACAAGCGTCGCCGCCAGGACCACCTGCAGGAGGCGTACGCGGAGAAGAAGGGCATCGCCGACCCCGACTCGGTGCCGATGAGCGAGATCGTGTGCCCGGACTGCGGCACCAAGGGCCGTTGGACCGAGCCGCGCGACTTCCAGATGATGCTCAAGACCTACCTCGGCGTCATCGAGGACGAGTCGGGCCTGCACTACCTGCGCCCCGAGACTGCCCAGGGCATCTTCGTCAACTTCCTCAACGTCATGCAGGCCTCGCGCAAGAAGCCGCCGTTCGGCATCGCCCAGACGGGCAAGAGCTTCCGCAACGAGATCACGCCGGGCAACTTCATCTTCCGCACCCGCGAGTTCGAGCAGATGGAGATGGAGTTCTTCGTCAAGCCGGGCGAGGACGAGCAGTGGCTGCAGTACTGGCTCGACGAGCGCACTCGCTGGTACACCGACCTCGGCATCAACCCCGACAACCTGCGCCACTTCGAGCACCCGGCCGACAAGCTCTCGCACTACTCCAAGCGCACCGTCGACATCGAGTACCGGTTCAACTTCGCCGGTTCGGAGTGGGGCGAGCTCGAGGGCATCGCCAACCGCACCGACTTCGACCTCGGCACGCACTCGAAGCACTCGGGCACCGACCTCGTCTACTTCGACCAGCAGACCGGTGAGCGGTACACGCCGTACGTCATCGAGCCGGCGGCCGGCCTGTCGCGCTCGCTCATGACCTTCCTCGTCGACGCCTACACCGAGGACGAGGCCCCCAACACCAAGGGTGGGGTCGACAAGCGCGTCGTGCTGCGCCTCGACCCGCGTCTCGCGCCCGTCAAGGCCGCGGTGCTCCCGCTGTCGCGCAACGCCGACCTCTCGCCGAAGGCTCGCGACCTCGCGGCCACGCTGCGCCGTCACTGGAACATCGACTTCGACGACGCCGGCGCGATCGGCAAGCGCTACCGCCGCAACGACGAGATCGGCACGCCGTTCTGCATCACGGTCGACTTCGACACCCTCGAGGACCACGCCGTGACGATCCGCGAGCGTGACTCCATGGCGCAGGAGCGCGTCGCGCTCGACAAGGTCGAGGGCTGGCTCGCCCAGCGTCTCGTCGGCTGCTGAGGCAGCCGCACCCGCTCCCGTCGGCCCACCGCCGCCCGCGACCCTCGCGGGCGGCGGTGGCGTGCGACGGGACCGGGCGCCCGCGTGGCCCGCAACCCCGGTCGGGTGGGCGGCGACGGACGCGGGTGGTGGTCACGGGTGCGCGGCGGTCCCGGTCAGGGTGACCGCCGCCGCACCGGTGACCTCCGCTGCCCCCTGACGCTCCGACGACCTTTCGACGCACGCGGGCGCGCCCTCGGCGCGGTCCGGGCCGTTGCCGTCGGGGCCCGTCCCGCCCACACCGTCGGCGTCGACCGGCAGACTTCGCCCATGACCCCCGACGAGGCCCTCGACGCCACGCCGGCCGACCGGGCCCGAGCCGCAGCCGACGCCCTGGGCGACGACGTACTCGTCTCGTGGTGCGCCGACCTCCTCGCCGGACGCCGCGCGTGGGGGGAGGCGGGGTCGCCGGACCTCGCCTGGGTCGGCGGCCGCGCGTCACGGACGTGGGGCGCCCCGGACCGGCTCGTCGGCGAGCGCGACTACTGGGCGCGGGTGTGGGCGTCCCGCACGCTGCTCTACGTGTGGGACGACGACGCCATCGCCGATGTCGTTGCGGGACTGCACGATCCGGCATGGCGCGTCCGCGAGATGTGCGCCAAGGTCGCAGCGCGATGGGACGTCGGCGAGGCGGCCGACGCGTGTGCGCGCCTCGTCACCGACGACGACACGACGCGCGTCCGGACCGCGGCCGCGCGCGTGCTCGGGGCGGTCGGCGAGGCGGAGCACGCGCCCCCGCTCCACGAGGCGCAGGCGGATGCCGAGGAGCCGGTCCGGGACGCCGCCGAGCGCGCACTGCGAGCGATGCGCGTCCGCCTCGACCGGGACGTCTGACCGCCGTCGTCTCGGGCGTGGGGTCAGCCGGGGGTGCGGCCGGTGGCCACGGGACGCGACGCGTCGCGGATCCACTCGCTCCACGACCCGGGGTAGAGCGAGGCGTCGACGCCGATCTCGGCGAGCGCCAGCACGTGGTGCGCCGCCGTGACGCCGGAGCCGCAGTAGACGCCGACGGCGCGTCCGTCGTGGGACGCGTCGGCGGCGGAGTCGGCACCGTGGGTCGGGGCCTCTTCTGCGACGACCCGGGCCCAGTGCGCGGCGAGGTCGTCGCGGAACCGGCCGTCGGGACCGACGAGGTCGGCGGTGGGAGACGTGACCGCGCCGGGGACGTGGCCGGCGACGGGGTCGATCGGCTCGACCTCGCCCGCGTAGCGCTCGGTGGCGCGGGCGTCGACGAGCAGGCCCTTGCGGGCGAGCGCGGCCGCACCGTCGGCGTCGAGCGTCGGCAGGCTGCCGAGGTGCACGGTGCCCTCGCCGTGCCGGTCGGCCGGCTCCTCGGTGCTCACCGGCAGGCCTGCGGCCGTCCAGGCCGCGAAGCCGCCGTCGAGGACCCGGACGTCGTGCACGCCGGCCCAGCGCAGCACCCACCAGGCCCGGGCGGCCGCCATCGAGTCACGGCCGTCGTACACGACGACCCGCGTGCCGGTCTCGATCCCGCAGCGCCGGACGAGGCGCTCGAGGGTCGCGGCGTCCGGCAGCGGGTGCCGGCCTCCATCGCCGGGCGGCGCGGCGAGCTCGGAGTCGAGGTCGACGAAGAACGCCCCGGGCACGTGTCCGGCGTCGTAGTCGGGACGCCCGACCGGCCCCTGGGTCGCGGCGCGCCCGGCGGTGAGGGCCCACCTGACGTCGAGGACGACGACGTCCTCGATCTCGTGGGCGAGCTCGGCGGCGGAGATGAGGTGGCTCACGGCGCCATCGTGGCATCCTCGCGGTGTGCCCGCCGACCCGACCCGACCGCAACTGGTGCTCGTCCACGGGTCGCGCCTGTCGAGTGCGCAGTGGCTGCCGCAGCTGCCGCTGCTCGAGCCGCACGTCGACGTCCGGCTCGTCGACCTGCCGGGGCACGGGCCACGCGCCGCCGAGGCCTTCACCCTCGACCGGTGCGTCGAGGTCGTCGACGACGCGGTGCGCCTGAGCGCCGCCAGGGGCCCGGTGGTGCTGGTCGGGCACTCGCTGGGCGGGTTCGTCGCCATGGAGTACGCGGCCCGACGCGGCGAGGCGCTGACGGGGCTCGTCCTCGCTGGTGCGAGCGCCCGCCCGCAGGGCGCCGGGGCGGCCGTCTACCGCGCCGTCGGCGCGCTGACCGACCGGCTCGGCCCTGCACGGATGACGCGGGTCAACAACCGCGTGCTGCACCGCCTCTATCCGGCCGAGCGCATCGACCCGGTCATCGCCGGTGGCTACTGGTTCGGCCCCACCACGGCGGCCTGGCACGAGGTCATGCAGGCGTGCCGGCCCGCGTCGCTGGCGGGCCTCGCATGCCCGGTCCTCCTGCTCAACGGCCGGTGGGACCAGTTCCGCCTCGGCGTCGCCGGCTTCCGCCACGACGTCCCCACGGTCCGCGTCGAGACGATCCCCGGCGCTGGTCACCTGGCCAACCTCGACCAGCCCGAGGCGTTCGCCGAGGCGGTGCTGCGCTTCGCCCACGAGGTCACCGATTCGGCCCACGGCGGCTGATGCGGGAGAATCGGTGCCCGTGACCGACCTGATGACCCCGCCCGCCGCACCCACCGGACCCGCGCCGGTGCTGCCGCCGCTGCGCATCGGTCGCCACGTCATCGAGTCGCCGGTCGTGCTCGCGCCGATGGCCGGCATCACCAACCGCGCGTTCCGGCGGCTGTGCCGCGAGTACGGGGATGAGGGCACCGCGCTGGGTGGCGCCTCGGGCGCGACGAGCCTGTACGTCAGCGAGATGATCACCTCGCGCGCCCTCGTCGAGCGCACCCCCGAGACGATGCGCCTCATCGAGCACGACCCGGAGGAGCACCCGCGCTCGATCCAGCTCTACAGCGTCGACCCGGCCACCGCGCGCGCCGCCGCCCGGATCCTCGTGCAGGAGGACCGCACCGACCACATCGACCTCAACTTCGGCTGCCCCGTGCCCAAGGTCACCCGCAAGGGTGGCGGCTCGGCCCTGCCGTGGAAGAAGGACCTCTTCCGCCGCATCGTCGGCGCCGTCGTCGAGGAGGGCGCGCGACGCGACATCCCCGTGACGGTCAAGATGCGCAAGGGCATCGACGACGAGCACATGACCTTCCTCGACGCCGGGCTCGCCGCCGAGCAGGAGGGCGTCGCCGCCGTCGCGCTGCACGGCCGCACCGCCTCGCAGGCCTACTCGGGCACCGCCGACTGGGCGGCGATCCGCGCCCTGAAGGAGACGGTCACGACCGTCCCGGTGCTCGGCAACGGCGACATCTGGTCGGCCGAGGACGCGCTGCGGATGGTCGAGGAGACCGGCTGCGACGGCGTCGTCGTCGGGCGTGGCTGCCTCGGCCGGCCGTGGCTGTTCACCGACCTCGCGGCCGCCTTCGCCGGGTCGAGCGTCCGGGTCACGCCGACGCTCGGGGAGGTGACGCGCACGCTGCGCACCCATGCCGAGTACCTCACCGACTTCTACGGCGAGGAGGATCGGGCCTGCCGCGACATCCGCAAGCACATCGCCTGGTACCTCAAGGGTTTCCCGGCCGGGTCGACGGTGCGCAACTCCCTCGCCCTCGTCGACTCGCTCGCGTCCCTCGACACGCTGCTCGCCTCGCTCGACCCGGACGCCCCCTGGCCGGGCGACGCCGCCGAGGGCCAGCGCGGTCGGGCCGGCTCGCCGCGCCGCGTCGCACTGCCCGACGGCTGGCTCGACTCGCGCGACCTGTCCGAGGAGCACGAGCGCACCATCGCCGAGGCCGAGCTGTCGGTCAGCGGCGGTTGAGCCCCGGGCCGGCGCTCACTTCAGCCAGACGCTGAGCGGACCGAGCGCCTCGCACCCCGCGGCGAGCGCGGCGTCGAGGCCGGGGCCGGCCTCCCAACCGACGAGGGGGAGCTGACCCGCGATGTCACGGGCCGCCGCGGCGGCCGCCGCCCACGCGTCCGTCGGGTCGCCCGTGCGGGCGAAGACGTTGCCGAGGCCGGCGACGGCGTCGGCTCCCTCACCCGTGACGTTGACGACGGCGCCGGCCACGACCGGCGCGTCCGGGGCGGCGGAGGCATGGGCCGCGAGGACGTGCACGCCGGGCTCGTCGAGCAGCGTCGGGCGCAGGATCGCCTCGGCCTCCGGGTCGGTGGCCCAGGCGCGGACCCACGACGCCATGCCCGCCCGTGTCTCGACGCGTCGCCACGTCGGGCCGTCGGGCGCCGTCACCGGGGTCACGGGGTCGAGCCACACCCACTGGCCGACGACGATGCGCGCGAAGTCCTCGAGCGACAGGTCGAGGCTCGCCCACGAGTCCTTGACCGAGCAGCCGTCCGAGTCGTCGACCCGGGCCAGCACGTCGTACTCGCCGACGGTGGGGGACAGGGTCACGGCGTCCGGGTAGTACGGCGGCGTGCGCGTCGCCGCCGTCCACGCGTCGGCGTCCGTCGTCGTGGCGACGCCGTGCGTGCGGGCCACGGCGTCGCACCAGAGGGCGTTGTTGAGCGCGGCGAGGGCGATGCGGTCGGTCACGTCAGGCACTCCGGTCACGAGGAGGATCCTCCCAGCGTCGGTGCCGGCTGGCAGGATCGGGTCATGCGACAGGGTGGATCGCCCGAGCGGCCGGCGACGTTCTTCGAGGACGCCGCCGACTTCCGGGGCTGGCTCGAGGCCAACCACGCCTCGGCCACCGAGCTGTGGATGGGCCTGAACAAGAAGCACGTCGAGCCGCGTGGTCTCCAGTGGGCCGAGGCCGTCCGCGTGGCGCTGTGCTTCGGCTGGATCGACTCCGTGGCCCAGCGCATCGACGCCGACACCACGCGTCAGCGCTGGACCCCGCGAAAGCCCGGCAGCAACTGGAGCACCATCAACATCACCGCGGTCGCCGAGCTCACCGCCGCGGGCCTCATGCACCCGGCCGGCGTCGCGGCGTTCGAGAAGCGTCGAGAGGACCGCTCCGGCGTCTACGCGTACGAGAACCGCGAGCGCACGTGGCCCGACGCGTACGAGACGCAGCTGCGCGCCGACGCGCGGGCCTCGCGGTTCTGGGACGCCGCCACCCCCTCCTACCGCAAGCTCGCGACGAACTGGGTGGTCACCGCCAAGCAGGAGGCCACCCGCGACAAGCGCATGGCCGAGCTCGTCGACGACTGCGCCCACGGCCGCCTCATCAAGACCCAGCGCTACGGCACCGAACCGGCCTGGGTGCGGCGGGTGCGCGACGAGCTCGGCTGAGCCGCGTCGCCCAGCCCCGCTCGGGCCAGGCCGGTCGGAGTCGGCCCGAGCGCCGCGCCTCAGCGGCGGCCGCGCGGCGGGATGATCTCCGTGTGGGAGGCCTTCTGCTCCTTCGCGTGCTTCTCGGCGCGCTTCTCCTTGATCGACTTGCCCTTCTGCGACATGTGCGATCGGGGTGACTTGTCGGCCATGACGAGCTCCTGCCCGCTCCGGGGCCGTGAACCGGCCCCACCTCGCCAGTGTGCCCCGGCCGGTCGCCCGGACGCCACGGCGTTTTGGCCCGCAGCTCGTGCAACCTTCCTGACCCGGTCGGCGTGCAACGGGTGACACGATGCACCGTCATCGGACAGGGGAAGGATCTCGATGCACCACTCGGAGGTCGACGCGGAGTTCAGCTCGTTCGTCGCCGGCCACTCGGCGGGCCTGCTGCGTTACGCCCACCTGCTCACCGGCTGTCGTTCCGACGCCGAGGAGCTGCTCCAGGACACGCTCGAGCGCGTGTACCTCTCGTGGGAGCGGGTCGTGCTGGTGGGGCTGCCGCTCGCCTACACGCGCCGAGCCCTGGCGCGGAACCACATCTCGCGATGGCGCCGGCTCACCCGCCGCCGAGCCACGGAGGAGCGCACCGCCGCCGACCGGTCGCTGAGGCGTGACGACGAGGGCTTCATGTCCGCTCCCGAGGAGCGCGACGCGATGTGGCGCCTGCTCGCGACGCTCCCGCCCCGCCAGCGCGTCGTGCTCGTCCTGCGTTTCTACGAGGACCTGCCCGAGAAGGAGATCGCCGACGCCCTGTCCGTCTCGGTGGGCACCGTCAAGAGCCAGCTGTCGCGTGGACTCGCCACGCTGCGCGCCCAGCACACCCCGGCCGACCGTTCGCTTCAGGAGGAGCTGCGATGACCGACCGCACCACGACGGCGCTCGCCGAGAGCCTGCGCGAGCACCACGGTGACGCCATCGACGGGGCACCGACCGCCGCGACGGTGATCCGGGGAGCGCGTCGCCGGCGCACCCGCCGCCGCGCAGGGACGGCGTTCGGCGCGCTCGGCGCCACCGCGGCCACCCTGGCGGTCGTCGTGCTCGCAGCACACGGCCCCCGCCTCGCGGCGCCGGTCCCGGCCTCGACGAGCCCCATCACCGCCCCGTCGAGGCCGATGCCCACCACCAGTCCTGCGCCCACGGCCGCCGATGCGCGCAGCGAGGCGTACGCCTGGGCGTCGGCCCTGCCGCTCGGTGGGCCGTTCCAGCCGGTCGGCGCCCCGGTGGTGGAACCTGGCCCCGACGGGCGGCTCAGGTACCGGGACAAGACCGGCTCGGTCACGCTCGGTCACGAGCCGATGACGCTGCAGCGCTCGCTACGCCTCGGCCCGGGCGAGGACTGGCCGACGACGACTTTCGTCGTGGGTCGGGGCCCGGGCTCCTCGAGCGTGTGGGCGGTTCGCGAGAGCGGCCCGCGCACCGCATCGAAGGTGTGGAGCGGGCCGCGGGTGCTCGACGTTCTCGGTGGCGCACGGGGTTTCGCGCTCATAGAGGGGGACACGCAAGGGGCGCCGACCAGGCTCGTCACCATCGACGTCGCGTCGCTCGCTGTGCGGTCCGTCGCCCTCCCGCCGGACGGGCCGCAGCGGCCCCGCCTCGCGACGTGGGCGCAGGACTCCGTCACGGTCGTCGACGGCCAGGACCCTCTCGACCCCGCCTCCGCCACCGACAGCCGCTCCTTCAGCTGGTCCCCGACCTCCGGCTGGCGGCCGGGTCAGGGAGAGGTGTGGTTCGGGGCCGCCGCGCCGGGCTCCGATGGTGCCGACGCTGGACGCAACGTCGTGCTCGTCGGTTCGGGAGACGAGGTCTGCGCTCACCTCATGGTCGGCTCGACCCTCGAGCCTGCCGCGCTGACCTGCGCGCCGCGCCTCGAGGCGCAGCACGCCCCCGACGGCAGCCTCGTTCTCGTGAGTCGGTTCCTCGGCGGGGGCGCCGGCGTCGTCGCGACGGTGTTCGACGTCGCCGACGGTTCCGCGAAGGAGCTGCCCGTGGGGAAGCTGCCCTCCCCGATGCGCTGGGAGTCCAACCTCACCCTCGCCGGCCAGGTGCCGGACGCCACGGGTCAGAAGTCGGTCGCATTCCGGGTCGACCTGGGCAAGGCACAGCGCCACGAACGGATTCCGGGGTCGCTGCCGCAAGGGTGACTGCGCCGTTCGCTGAGACCTCGGCGGCCGCGTGCAACCATCGCCGGTGCCGGAGGCGTATGGGAGGTAGGACGGTCCGTCGATGGGCCCGACGAGACAGGGGACATCCGTGGGAGAGGACACGACCGGCGCACGCGCCGGACGCGACGCCGACTTCACCGCATTCGTGGACGCGAGCTGGGACCGGCTGCACCGGTACGGCTACGTGCTGACGGGAAGCCCGGCCGAGGCGGAGGAGCTCGTGCAGGAGACGCTCGTCAAGGTCTACCTCGCGTGGCACCGCATCACGTCCGATGGGTCCCCGCTCGCCTACACCCGCAGCGCCATGGCCCGCACCCACGTGTCCCGATGGCGGGCCCTCACGCGTCGGACGGCCTTGGAGGAGCGCCTGCACCTCGATCGCCTCGGCCGGTCCGAAGAGCCGTGGCATTCCCGTGCCGAGGACCGTGACGCGGTGTGGCGGTTGTTGGCCCTGCTCCCGCCCCGGCAGCGCGCGGTCGTGGTGCTCCGGTACTACGAGGACCTCTCCGAGCGGGCGACTGCCGACGCGCTCGGCTGCTCGGTCGGCACGGTCAAGAGCCAGCTCTCGCGGGCCCTGCAGTCCCTCCGCGGCCGCGAGGCCGCGCTCGCGCTCATCAAGGAGGAGAGCCGATGACCACCACGCAGCTCGTCGAGGAGACCCTGTCCGAGCGCGCCGGTGCCGTCGACGTGCCGGCGGTGTCCACCGACCGCGTCCTGGCGCGAGGGCGACGCTCACGGCAGCGACGGGCGAGCGCCGGCCTCGGTGCCGTCGCCGCTGCCGTTGCGATCGCCGTGGCCGTCGGACCCCACCTGGGGGCCACCCGGGCAGTGAGCCCGACCCGCACGAACGATCCGTCGATGGTCTCGACGCCATCTGGTGCCGGCCTCTACGGCTGGGCGGCGGGGCTGCCGAACGGCCCCGCCCTCGACGTCACGTCGTGGCCCGCCGCAGACCACACCCCCGCGGGCGGCGTCGTGCTGCACGGGCCGGATGGGGACATCCCGATGCCGGCCGGGGTGATCCGGCTCGAGCAGCCGCGCAGCATTCCTGGCGGCTGGCTCTTCACGGGCGTGGAGCGGGGGGACGGCGTCACGGAGCCCTCGACGACGGTGATCCGGGTCGACACCCGGACGGGGACGGCCCGGGTCGTGGCTCGGCAGTCCTTCGTGGGGGAGCTCCTCGTCGACGCGGATGCCCGACGCTTCGCGTACACGGCTGGCACCCGCTCCGGCGCGTCCGAGACCCTCCACGTCGTCGACCTGACGGGAGCGCGGGACCAGCAGGTGCGCCTGCCCGCCCGCCCGGGGCTCCTGGCGGCCTGGGAGAGAGAGCGCCTCACCTTCGTCCAGGGGGGCACCGAGCTGGCCGTGCTCGACCTCGACTCGGCCAGATGGTCGGCGACCAGCATCCGTCCGGAGTTCCTCCCGGCCGGCTCCGAGATCTACGACAGCCGGAGCCTCGCGGCCTACGACGGGCGGCCCGACACGATCCTTGTCACGGTCCGCACCGGCGCCGACAACTGCATCGTTGCCGTGCGCGACTCGGGCGCCGACCAGCGTCGAGTGGCCTGCGCATCGACGGGGTCGGCCTCCGTTCGGGGGCCCTGGACCCCGATGCGGATCGCGCCGGGCGGCCGCTGGATGGTGGCCGTCACGCACGAGGGCACGAAGGTCTTCGACCTGCGCACGCTTGCTGCGGTCTCCGGGCTCCCGGCGCAGCTGGGCAATGTCAACCCGTTCGACATCTGGTGGGAGACCCGCGACACGTTCGTCGGGACGGCGGACAGCTCACGAGCGTTCGAGCCCGCCGTCGCCTACCGCTGGAACGTGCCGGACCAGCAGGGTGAGCGCTTCGACGGCAGCCCGGACACCGAGATCGGTCGCGCGCTCGGTGGCGTCGCCGCCGTGCGGGTGCCGAACCTCTGAGCCCCACCGGGCGCATCCGCGGCCCGGGGCAGAGGGTCCCCTAGAGTCGGGCGCGTGGGGTACTCGGACAGCGATCGCGAGCGATGGGTCGCGGAGGACCCTGCCCAGAGACGGGCCGACCGCGCGGACTTCGCCCGCGACCGGGCCAGGGTCCTGCACTCGGCGGGCCTGCGGCGTCTGGCGGCCAAGACGCAGGTGCTCGCCCCCGCCCACGACGACTTCGTCCGCAACCGGCTGACCCACTCACTCGAGGTCGCGCAGATCGGGCGCGAGTTCGGTGCCGCCCTCGGCTGCGACGCCGACGTCGTCGACACCGCGTGCCTGTCGCACGACCTCGGTCACCCGCCGTTCGGCCACAACGGCGAGTCCGTCCTCGACGAGATCGCCTCGGACATCGGGGGTTTCGAGGGCAACGCCCAGACGCTGCGGCTGCTGACGCGCCTCGAGGCGAAGCGGGCCCACCCCGACGGCACGCCCGCGGGTCTCAACCTCACCCGCGCCAGCCTCGACGCCACGACCAAGTACCCGTGGCCGCGGGGCGACGGCCCCCAGCCCACGACCAAGTTCGGCGTGTACGCGTCGGACCTGCCTGTCTTCCAGTGGATCCGAAACGGTGCCGAACCGCGACGCCGGTGCCTGGAGGCCGAGGTCATGGACTGGTCCGACGACGTCGCGTACTCGGTGCACGACGTCGAGGATGCTGTCGCCTCCGGCTGGCTCGACCCCCGGGTGCTGCGCTCCGACGACATGGCCGGCGTGCTCGACGTCGCGGGCCGCACCTACGCGCCCGACCTCGGGGCTGACGTCCTCGGCGCCGCCCTCGAGCGGCTGCTCGCCGCCGACGCGGTCCCCTCGGGTTTCGACGGCTCGCGCGCCGACCTCGCCCGCCTCAAGGACATGACGAGCCGGCTCATCGGCCACTTCGTCCTCGTCGTCGAGCTGGCCACCCGCGAGCGGCACGGCCCCGGCCCGCTGTGCCGCTTCGAGGCAGACCTCGTCGTGCCCGACGACCTGCGTGCCGAGTGCTCGGTGCTCAAGGCCATCGCCAACCACTTCGTCATGACGACCGACGTCCGGCTCGCCGCGATGGCCGAGCAGCGCGACGTCCTGCGTGCGCTCGTCGCGGCGTACGCGTCGGCACCGGAAGAACGCCTCGACGTGCCCTTCCGGGCCGACCACGCGGACGCCGGCGACGATGCGTCGCGGCTCCGGGTCATCGTCGACCAGGTGGCCTCGCTCACCGACGTCCGGGCCCTCGCCCTGCACCGCCAGTGGTGCCGCTGACGGGCATGGTCGCCCCGACGACCTAGAATCGCGGCAGCGACAGGAGGCAGATGGCGGGGCTGATCAACAGCGAGGACATCGCGACGGTGAAGGCGCGCACGTCCATCGAGGACGTCGTGCGCGAGTACGTCACCCTGAGGTCGGCCGGGCCAGGCTCCCTCAAGGGACTGTGCCCCTTCCACGACGAGAAGACGCCCTCCTTCAACATCCGGCCGGCGGTCGGTGCCTGGCACTGCTTCGGGTGCAGCGAGGGCGGCGACGTCATCTCGTTCGTGCAGAAGGTCGACCACCTGACCTTCAGCGAGGCCGTCGAGCGCCTGGCGCAGAAGCTCGGCATGGAGCTGCGCTACGAGGACGGCCAGCGTCCGCGCGAGGAGGGTCTCGGCCGGCGCACCCGGCTCGTCGAGGCGCACCGCGTGGCCCAGGAGTTCTACGCCGACGCGCTCATCAACCTGCCGGCTGCCCGTGCCGGTCGCGACTTCATGCGCGCCCGCGGGTTCGACGGCACGGTCGCCAAGCACTTCGGGGTCGGGTTCGCGCCGCGCGGGGGAGAGGACCTCGTGCGCCACCTGCGCGCCAAGGGCTTCACCGACGACGAGATCGTCACCGGTGGCCTCGCCGGGCGGGGTTCGCGCGGCCTCTACGACCGGTTCCGTGGGCGCCTCGTGTGGCCGATCCGCGACATCACGGGCGACACGGTCGGGTTCGGCGCGCGCCGCCTGTTCGACGACGACCGCATCGAGGCCAAGTACCTCAACACGAGCGAGACGCCGATCTACAAGAAGTCGACCGTCCTCTACGGCCTCGACCTCGCGAAGAAGACGATCTCCAAGGAGCGGCGCGCCGTCGTCGTCGAGGGCTACACCGACGTCATGGCCTGCCACCTCGCCGGCGTGGAGAACGCCGTCGCGACGTGCGGCACGGCCTTCGGGGCCGACCACACCAAGGTGCTGCGCCGGATGATGCGCGACGAGGCCGACCTCGCGCCCGCCCGCGTCATCTTCACCTTCGACGGCGACGCCGCCGGGCAGAAGGCCGCCATGCGGGCGTTCGCCGACGACCAGAAGTGGGCCTCGCAGTCGTTCGTCGCCGTCGAGAAGTCGGGCAAGGACCCGTGCGAGCTTCGCCAGGCGGGCGGGGACCCGGCCGTCCAGGCGCTCATCGAGGACGCCGTCCCGATGTTCGAGTTCGCCGTGCGCACCACGATCAAGCGCTTCGACCTTGGCACGGCCGAGGGGCGCATCCAGGCGGCCCGGGCCGTCGCGCCCATCGTCGCCTCGATCCGCGACCAGTCGCTGCGCCCCGAGTACACCCGTGAGGTCTCGGGCATGCTCGGTCTCGACGTCGAGCAGGTGGCGCGCGAGGTGTCGCGCGCTGGGCGCCTCAAGGTCGACGACGACCCGCGCGAGGCCCGCGACCGGCGCGACAACGGCGGTGACGACGCCGAACCCGTTGCCGGGGAAGGGGACTCGGGGATGCCCGCTCCTGATCGGCGCGACCCGATCGTCATGGCCGAGCGGCAGCTGCTCCAGGTGATCCTCCAGTTCCCGAACGTCTTCGCCGCCGGCGCGCTCGACATGCTGACGCCCGATGCGTTCTCGGCGCCGGCCCACCGCGCCGTCTTCGACGGCATCCGCATCGCGCACGCCTCGTCCGAGACGTCCAGCGTCCGGGCCTGGACCTCCGCCGTCACCGAGGCGGCCCCGTCACCGGTCGCGGGGCTCGTGAGCGAGCTCGCCGTCGACACCCTGCCCACCCGGATGGACGCCGTCACCGGCCTGCCGACCTCGCGGTACGTCGACGAGCTGTTCAACCGGGTGCGCACCATCGCGCTGACGCGCCAGATCGCCGACGCGATGAGCGAGATGCGCCGCATCGAGCACTCGGACGAGCCGGCCCCCGACCGCAACCGCGAGCTCGGGCTGCACCTGCAGACCCTCCAGCGCGAGCTCGCGACGATCAAGGCAGGAATGGTCTGATGCCCCTGTTCGAACGGCGCCGCCGGGCGCCGCTGCCCGCCGACGTGCGCGACGCCGTGCCTCTCGCCGCGGGTGAGAAGGTCCTCGCGTGGGCCCGTGACGAGGAGAGTGGCGGGCACGTGCTCGCGACGACCCACCACCTCGCGTTCGTCGACGCCGCCGGCGGCCTCGCGTGGGAGCGTCCGTGGCACGAGGCGGAGTCGGGCACGTGGAAGGGCGACACCGGGCTGCTCACCGTCCTGTGGGTCGACCACCGCGCGCCGGCGCAGTGGCGGGTGACTGAGCCGTCGCTGCTCCAGCAGACCCTCCGGGAGCGCATCCAGGCCAGCGTCGTCATCGCCGACGAGTTCCGCACCCGTTCGCGGCGCACCGTCCGCGTCGTCATCCGCCAGGACCTCGCCACGGGGCGCCTGCTCGAGCAGACGATCCCGGGCAAGGGTGCGAGCCTCGCGGACCCCGAGGTGGCCGCCGAGGCCACCGAACGGCTCGCCCGGCTGCGCACCGAGGTCGGTCTCTGACGCGTCCGCAGGCACCCTCCGAGGGCCAGTCGGACGGACCGTGAGTGTGCCTCCGGGGCATGGTCCGTGGGCCCTCTGGAAGGTCGAAAAGTGCCGGATGCGCCTCCCGCGGAGCCGATTTAGTCCCTGCGCGATCCTTTGCTATGGTTGCGCAGCAGCCATTCCCCTGTAGCTCAACTGGCAGAGCAGCCGGCTGTTAACCGGCAGGTTGTTGGTTCGAGTCCAACCGGGGGAGCGCCAAAGAACGAAGGCCCCGACACCCATGGTGTCGGGGCCTTCGTCATGTCCGGCAGGCGGTCCGTTCGGCACCACCGCGAGCGACGCCGGGGGCCGACCGCGAACGCGCGACGCCCCCGCGACCGGGCTGGTCACGGGGGCGTCGAGGTGGCGACTGGGCCGCGTCAGGCGCGCGGTCCGGCGCTGACGGCCTGGGCGTCGTCGGCGATGCCCGCGGCCGTCGCTGCGCCGTGTCGCGGACCACGCCCGCGACGGTTGAGGCGTCGTTCAACGCGTCCGGCGACGGTCGTCAGACCGAAGTTCAGCCCGATGAAGATCACCGCGGCCAGCAGGTACGCGGGCAGGACGGTGGCGTAGGCCGTGCCCATGTCACGCATGCTCTGCAACAGCTCCGGATACGTGATGGCCGTGCCGAGCGCGCTGTCCTTGAGGATGACGACGACCTGGCTGACGAGCGCCGGCAGCATCGCCGTCAGGGCCTGCGGCAGCTGGATCGAGCGCAACGTCTGTCCCGGCGTCAGGCCGATCGAGAGCCCCGCCTCGCCCTGCCCGCTCGGCAGGCCGTGGACCCCCGAACGCACGAGCTCGGCGATGACCGAGCCGTTGTACAGGGTCAGCGAGATGACGACCGCCATGAACGAGTTGAGGCTCGCGACGAAGACGTTGTTGTAGGCGAAGAGCTGGAAGAGGAAGTACATCATCAGCAGCACCGGCACGGCTCGGAAGAACTCGACGATGATGCCGCTCACCCAGCGCACCGCACCGTTGTGCGAGAGGCGCCCGAGGCCCAAGACGATGCCGAAGGCCATCGCGGTGACGATGGAGACGATCGCGGCCTTGAGGGTGTTGACGAGGCCGGGGAAGACGTAGGAGGTCCACACCTCGGGGTCGACGAGCGGCGACCAGAGGTCGGAGGTCAGCTGGCCCTGGGCGTTGAGCTTCCACAGGACCGCGCCGAGCGTGGCTATCGCGAGGAGGACGCCGAACGCGGTGAGCACGGCGTAGCGGCGCCGGGCGCGGGGCCCCGGGGCGTCGAACAGGACGGTCTGGGTGCTCATCGCTTCACCGCCAGTCGACGTGAGAGGGACGTGAAGAGGACGCCGACGGGCAGGGTCAGGATGACGAAGCCGAGGGCGAAGACGAGGAAGACGCCCACACTGGCCGTCTCGTTCTCGAAGATGACCTTCATGAGGGCGGACGCCTCGGCGACGCCGATGACCGACGCGACGGTCGTGTTCTTCGTCAGGGCGATGAGGGTCGAGCCCAGCGGCGCGATGGCCCCGCGGAACGCCTGGGGGAGGATGACCTCCCGCAGGCTCTGGCCGAACGTCAGACCGATCGAGCGGGCGGCCTCGGCCTGGCCCACCGGCACCGTGTTGACGCCGCTGCGCAGTGCCTCGCAGACGAAGGCCGCGTGGTAGACCGAGAGGGCCACGATGGCCCACCGAATCGCACTGTCACGCACCGAGGTCGGGGAGCTCGGGTCGACGAGGTTGATCTCGAGGATGATTCCCACACCGGCCAGGGCGAAGAACATGATGAGGGTCAGTGGCGTGTTGCGCACGATGTTGACGTAGATGGAGCCGAGCCGGCGCAACACCGGGACCGGTGACACCCGCATGACGGCGACGACGGTCCCGATGACGAGAGCGCCGATCGCCGAGAAGAACGTCAGCCTGATGGTCATCCAGAACGCGCCGAGGACGTCGTAGTTCGAGAGGATGTCGAGCATGTCCCTCCTTCACGCACAAGGGATCTGGCCCACGGGAGCCGCGGCGTCGGTGACACCGCGGCCCCCGCGGGCGCGGGCGGTCAGGAGCAGGCGGCCGGGGTCGGCGGGTTGCCGGCGCCCGGCTTGTAGCCGGCCGGACCCAGGTTGGCATCGAGCGCCTTCTGCCACGAGCCGTCGCTGATCATCGACTTGATCGCGTCGGTGATCTTCGTGCACATCTGGGTGTCGCCCTTCTTGATGCCGATCCCGTACTTCTCCTCGGAGAAGGGCTTGCCGACGACCTTGAACTTGCCCTTGTACTGCTCCTGCGAGGCGTACCCGGCAAGGATCGTGTCGTCGGTCGTCAGGGCGTCGATCGCACCGGTCTGCAGCGCCGGGAGGCACTCGGAGTAGGTGCCGAACTCCTGCAGCTGGACGCCGGGGTACTTGTCCTTGACCTTCTGGGCCGAGGTCGAGCCGGTGACCGAGCACAGTTTCTTGCCGGTGAGGCTGTCGGGGCCGGTGATCGAGGTGTCGTTGGCGCGGACGAGGAGGTCCTGGCCGGCGATGAAGTACGGGCCCGCGAACGAGACCTCGTTCTTGCGCTTGTCGGTGATGGAGTAGGTGGCGACGACGAAGTCGACCTGGCCGCTCTTGATGAGCGTCTCGCGCTGGGCGCTCGGTGCCTGCACCCAGGTGATCTTGTCCTCGGACGTGCCGAGCTTCTTCGCGACGTACTTGGCGACCTCGACGTCGAAGCCGCTGTACTCGGTGCCCTTCTTCAGGCCCATGCCGGGCTGGTCGAACTTGATGCCGATCTTCAGGCCGTTGTCCCCGCCGCCGCCGCTGGCGCCGGGCTGACCGGATCCGCAGGCGGCGAGCGTGACGGCCAGGGCCGTCGCCGCGAACGCCACGCCGATGCGTCGTGCCTTCATGTGAGTTCCTCCTGTTGTTGCCGGATGGTGGCTGCGTGGCATGCCGGTGTGCATGCCGCTCCCTGTGTGTGTCGGGTCGTTCGGTCGGTGGCCGGCGGTGCCCCGTCGGGAAGCCGGTGGGGGACCGGTGCCGGCCAGAGACGCATCGGCAGGGCCGACGAGGTCGGGGGCGGGTCAGTGGGTGAGGATCTTGCCGAGGAAGTCCTTGGCGCGATCGCTCTTCGGGCTGGTGAAGAACTCCTCCGGGGTGCCGACCTCGACGATCTGCCCATCGGACATGAAGACGACGCGGTCGGCGGCCTTGCGGGCGAAGCCCATCTCGTGGGTGACGACGATCATCGTCATGCCCTCCTTGGCCAGGCCCACCATGACGTCGAGCACCTCGTTGACCATCTCGGGGTCGAGCGCCGAGGTGGGCTCGTCGAAGAGCATCACCTTGGGGCCCATGGCGAGCGAGCGCGCGATCGCGACGCGCTGCTGCTGGCCACCGGACAGCTGGGCGGGGTACTTGTCGGCCTGCGCCTCGACGCCGACGCGCTTGAGCAGCTCGCCGGCCTGCTGGTCCGCCTCGGACTTCGACTTCTTGCGCACCTTGACGGGCCCGAGGGTCACGTTGTCGCGGATCGTCTTGTGCGCGAAGAGGTTGAAGGACTGGAAGACCATTCCGACGTCGGCGCGCAGCTGGGCGAGGGGCTTGCCCTCCTCCGGCAGCGGCTTGCCGTCGATGGTGATGTTCCCCGACTCGAAGGTCTCGAGGCGGTTGATGGTGCGGCAGAGCGTCGACTTGCCCGAGCCCGACGGGCCCAGCACGACGACGACCTCGCCCTTGCCGACGGTGAGGTTGATGTCCCGGAGGACGTGGAGGTCACCGAAATGCTTGTTGACGCCCTCGATGACGACCATGGGCTCGCGGTGGTCCGAGGCGGGTTCGGCGGACGCCTCGGCAGCAGGTTTCACGTCGTCCATCCGTGCAACCTATCGGCTCGGGTCCCCGGCAGGTACCTACCGGGTCCCCGACGTGCCCGAATCGTGAGGCGGAACCAGGCACCGACGCCTGAGGCCCCGTCCTCGTGGACGGGGCCTCAGGCGACCCCAGCGGGTCAGGTGCGAGTGCCGGCCGGGTCGGTCAGCTCGCCGATGCGGCGGTGGTGGCCGGGTCGCTGGCGCTCGCCGCGCTCGTCGCGATCTCGCTCACCGCCTTGGCGACCGCCGTGGCCGTCGCCGTGGCCGTCGCGACCGCCGTCTCCGTAGGCGTCGGAGCGGGGTCGGCCGGCGCTGCTGCGGCGGACGTCGTCGTCTGGACGGGCGGGGCAGAGGTCGCCGGCGCCGTCGTCGTCGTGGGCGGCGGTGGCGGCGGCGTCGTGGTCGTCGTCGCGGGAGCCGGGGGTGCCGTGGTGGTGGTCGTCGGCGGTGCCGGCGTCGTCGTGCTCGTCGACGGTGCCGTGGTCGTCGTGGACGGCGTCGGCTTCGACGTGGTCGGGACGGGCGTGCCGGTGGTCGTCGTCGGACCAGGCGTGTTCGTCGTCGGCTTCGTGGCCGGTTTCGGCGCGGCCGTCACGGGCGAACCGGCCGCCGAGGCAGGGTCGACGTCCGTGAACGGCACGTCGCCGTCCGGGACCGTCTGCGCGGCCGTGGTCATCACGGAGCCGCCACCGGGGAAGTAGTTCGGCACCATGCCGTACGACGAGGGTCCGGAGGTGGAGGCCGGGAAGCCGAGATAGGGCGCGGGGTCGACGTAGTGGTCGTTGACGATGACGTCGAAGTGCAGGTGGCAGCCGGTCGACCAGCCCGTCGTGCCGACCAGGCCGATCACCTGGCCCTGCTGGACGACGTCGCCCTCCTTGACGAGGAACTTCGACTGGTGCCCGTAGGCCGTCTTGAGCGTGGGGGTGTGCTGGATCATCGTCCGCAGGCCCCACGAGTTCGAGACGCGCGCGTATACGACCTTGCCGGCGGCTGCCGCGCGGATCGGGGTGCCGCAGGCGGCCTGCAGGTCGATGCCCGTGTGGAACATGGGTCGGTGCAGCAACGGGTGGATGCGCGGGCCGAAGCCGGACACCTCGATCCCGGGCACCGGGTGGATGAAGCCGGGCACGCCGGCGGCCACGGGCGCGGCCACGGCCATAGCGGCCAGCGGCGTCAGTCCCATCTCCGGGAAGGCCAGGCCTCCGCCGAGGGCGGTCGACACGGCCATGCCGGTCGCCCCGGCACCACCGCCGAGTGCCGCGACAGCGATGGCCGCGACCGAGCTGTCGCTGCCGGTGAGCGCGTCCCGCGCGCTCTCGACGCCGTCCACGGCCGTGTCCACGGCGGCGCGGTCACCTGCGGCGAGGACCACCGCGGCGCGTGCACCGTCGTCGGGCGTGCTCGCGCTGATGAAGGGAAGGAGCGCGAAGACCACGGTCGACGCAGCGAGCGGCACGAACCGTCCGCTCATGCGCACCGTGAGGACTCGCGGCCCACTTCGTTGTGTCTCGTCCTGCACCTTAAGGCCACCCCCCTCGAGGCTGAGTTCGTCGGGCAGGGCGCTGGCCATGCCTCGACCCTAACCACCCGTTGCGCCCCCCGCAGCCGGTGGTCTCGATCTTGACCACCATAGGTGGACACGCCGGACAGCGGGCCGTTCTCACGGAACTCCGACCCGACCGGTGACGTATGGGGCGGATGTGGCTGATGCCGCGAATGCTCCGTGCCAGCCGAGGTGCCGGTGCGCTCAGGAAGCCCTGGGGGAGGGCGAGCCCGGGTCATCCGACGTCTCCCTCGGGCTGCTCGGCTCGGTGGGCTCGGTCGGCTCGGGCAGCGTCGGCGCGTCGGTGGGGTAGAGGCCAGCAGCGAACCCGAAGACCTGGTCGCCGCCACGGGGGATCTGGGCGAACTCGCGCGCCAGCTGCTGCACCCGCGCCCAGAACTCGCGCGCGTGCTCGAGCGGGATCCGCGCGTGTGTCAGGGTGCAGCGCAGCTCGTCGGCTGCGTGGGCGGCCGCAGCCTCGGCCGCGGCCTCGGCCAGGCCGTTGATCCCCGCGACGAGCTGCTGGTCCTCCGGTCTGCCGAGCGCGCCGACGTACAGCGTCCGAGCGACGCGTCCGTAGAAGCGCTCGTCGATGGCCCGGACGCGTCGGGTGCGGACGACGCGGAGCAGGCCTGCGTCGACGAGCTGGGCGACGTGGTAGGCGACGGTGCTCTTGGGTCGGTCGACGGCAGCCGCCAGCTCGGTCACCGTGGCCGCGCGCTCGAGGAGCAGCTCGAGCAGGCTGGCGCGCAGCGGGTCGGCGAGGGCTCGCAGCTGCTCGGGAGCGGTGACGACGAGCAGCTCGTCGAGGTCGTAGTCCGGGATGCGTGGCGCGGCGTCGTCGGGGGGCGCCGACGATGACCCATCATTGACCGACATCACTCGATCATTCTACTCTTGTGGATCATTCCGGATACTCCGATCGACGAGGAGCCAACCATGGCAGAGATCATCCTGTTCCACCACGTCCAGGGGCTCACCGACGGCGTCCGCGCCTTCGCCGACTCGCTCCGCGCCGGCGGACGGCACACCGTGCACACGCCCGACCTCTTCGACGGCGTCGTCGCCGCGAGCATCGACGAGGGCTTCGCGCACATGAAGTCCATCGGCGACGCGGAGCTCGACCGTCGCGCCACCGCCGCCCTCGCCCCACTCCCGGAGTCGCTCGTCTACGCCGGGACGTCCTTCGGCGTCGGCCGGGCCCAGCAGCTCGCGCAGACGCGGGCCGGCGCCCGCGGCGCCCTGCTCTACGAGGCGTGCTTCCCGGTCACGGGGGAGTGGGCCTTCGGTCCGTGGCCTGAGGGTGTGCCGGTGCAGGTGCACGGCATGGAGCAGGACCCGTTCTTCGGGCTCGAGGGTGACGTCGACGCCGCCCGCGAGCTCGTGCAGCTCGCCGGCGCCGACACGGCCGAGCTGTTCGTGTACCCGGGCGACCAGCACCTGTTCACCGACGCGTCACTGCCGTCGTACGACGCCGACGCCACCGCCTTGGTGCTCGAGCGCTCCCTCGCGCTGCTCGACCGCCTCGGCTGACGCCGCGAGCGTGCCGAGAGTCGCCTGCCGGGCGGCCTGAACGGTCGCCGAGATCCTGTCGTCCCCGTCTGGGGAACACCTCCCCACCCACGTCGGCAGGAGTGTGACATGCACCGAATCTCCCGTACCGCATCGTTCGTCGCCGGCCTCGTCCTCGGGGTCGGCGCTCTCGCCGCCACGGCGAGCGCGTCCGCCGACAGCGGCGGCGTCCCCCGCAGCGACATCCTCCGAGCCCCGCTACAGGGCAGCCAGCTGTCCGACCCGCCCCTCTTCGGGCTCACCCGCGGGAATGCGCCGTGGGTCATCTCCGATGGAACTGCACGCCTGCGCGCCAACGGTGACCTGCGTGTCGAGGTCGAGGGACTCATCATCCCGACCACCGGCGTCAACCCCGTGCCGCGGCTGTCGGCGACCGTGGCGTGCAACGACGTCGCGCTGCCGCCCACGGCCACCGTCCCCTTCTCCACGACGGGCGACGCGGTGATCGAGGCGCACGTGGCGCTTCCGGCGCGGTGCCTGGCGCCGGCCGTCCTGCTCAACCCGAACGGCAACGCCGCCGTCTTCATCGCGGCGACGGGCCGCTGAGCCGCTTGTCGGGAGACCGCGTCGCGTCGAGCGCGAGGTCTCCCGACGAGGGCCGGCCGGCTCGTCATTTCAACCCGGAAGGATGAGTGGGACGCCGACCGACGCGGCTAGCGTCGAGACACGGGCAGGTCGACCGGCCGTGCCGGTGAGAGGGAAGGGGAAGGATCGATGTCGAGTCAGCCTTCATCGACCAAGATGGCGTGGGCCGAGGGCCTCACGCTCGCAGGCGCCTCGCTGCTCGTCATGGTCGGCATCTTCCAGGCCCTGCAGGGCCTCGCCGCCATCATCAACGACCAGCGGTTCGTCGTGACGGGCAGCTACATCTACAAGTTCGACACGACGACGTGGGGCTGGATCCACCTGGTCCTGGGACTGCTGGCCATCGGGCTGGGCGTCGCCATGATCATGGGCCAGGGCTGGTCGTTCGTCGTCGGCATCATCGTCGCGATCCTGTCGGCCGTCTCGCAGTTCATGTGGCTGCCGTACTACCCCGTCTGGGCGATCGTCATCATCGCCCTCGACGTCGCCATCGTCTGGGCCCTCGTGGCCAGGCTCCGCGGGCCTCGGACTATCTGAGCCCGGTTCGTCGGCGACCTGCCGCCCCTCCCGCACCGGGAGGCGGCCAGGCAGGTCGCCGAGGTGTGCGCGAGCGCTGGTGGGGCAGCAGGGGCTTGAACCCTGGACCGACGGATTATGAGTCCGCTGCTCTGACCGGCTGAGCTACTGCCCCGGGACGCGTCCGCCGGCACCGAAGTGTCGGCGGCCAGTCCGGTCGGAGTCTAGCCACCGGCCCGGGCGGGGCCCGGGCCGGTCCGTGCCTGTGCCCGCCGTGCGGGTCGCGTCGCGTTCACCCTCTAGGCTCGCTCGCGGGACGGTCGGATCCGTCCTGCCGGGCGCCGACCGTGCCCGGACCGCGACCAGGACGGCGAGGGCGAGAAGGCATGAGTGACGGCATCCGCGTGGCGGCGGTCGGCGACGTCGAACCGGGCGAGGCCCTCGTCCTGGCGACCGACCTGACGGGCACGGACGAGCCGATCTCGCTGTTCCGCGACGACGACGGGACGTACTACGCGCTCGACGACACGTGCTCGCACGAGGACGCCTCGCTCGCCGACGGCTGGATCGAGGCGGGCGAGGTCGAGTGCCCGCTGCACGCGACGCGGTTCTGCCTCGCCGACGGCCGCCCGATGTGCCTGCCGGCGACGCGTCCGGTCGCGACCCACCGCGTCGAGGTCCGCGGCGAGGACGTCGTGCTCTTCCCGGGCGTTCCGGCCGGCGCCTGAACAGCACCTGACCGGCACCTCTCGGCGCCCGCCGGCCTGCAGCGCCCCATTCATCCCGTTTTCACGAAGTGCTGGTGCCCGTGTGCCTCGTGGGGCACAATGGGGCCGGGTGCTCCGTGCGCGGGGCGCCTGAGCACGACCACATCAGACATATCGGACACTGAGCACGACCGCACGATGGTTCCGGCTCCCAGGTGGCAGGCGTTGGGGAAGACGTCCCTGCAACTGGAGGAGGTTCGGATGTCTGTCATGCCGCGAGCGGTCACTCGAGGTGTCGTGTTCGTCCATGGTGCGCCGGCGCCGCTGTGCCCGCATGTCCAGTGGGCCATCGAGGCGGTGCTCGACCAGCGCGTCGTGCTCGACTGGATCGCGCAGCCGGTCGCGCCGCGGATGGTGCGCACCGAGCTGTCGTGGACGGCGGCCCCCGGCACCGGCGCCGAGCTCGCCAGCGCCCTGCGCGGCTGGGACGGCCTGCGCTACGAGGTCACCGAGGACGCGTCGGTGGGCTGCGACGGCGCCCGGTGGTCCTACACGCCCCGCCTCGGCATCCACCACACGATGACCTCCGTCTCGGGCGACGCCGTCGTCCAGGAGGACCGGCTCCGTGAGGCGATCCTGCGCACCCGTGGCGACGTCGAGGCGCTCCAGGACGAGATCGACCTGCTGCTCGGCGTGCCGTGGGACGAGGAGCTCGAGCCGTTCCGCTGGGCCGGTGACGGCGCGCCCGTCCGCTGGCTTCACAAGGTCGGCTGACACAGGCCTCTCGCAGGCCACGGCCTCCAGCGTGGTGACGGCGGGACGACGAGGGCCCGGGCGGTTCGTGCTCCCGGGCCCTCGTCGCGCCCGCTCGCCCGGAGTGTCCGCACGGCGGAAAACCAGTGGGCGCCTGACGTGCCCGGCTGCCATCATCGATCGAGCGGCGCACTCCTGCGCCGACCTGACGCGTGACCAGCGCGCGACCACCAGCACGACGAACCGACGGGGAGGACGGGACATGGCCACGGGCCTGACCTGCACCGCGAAGCACCGCGGGTGCCTCGTCGACGCGTCGTACCCGTTCGCGGGCGAATGCCCCATCGAGGGCCCCGTCGACGGCCCACTGGCCACCCCCGAGCATCCCCTTCGCGTCTCCGCCGACGTGCGTCGAGCCTGACCGCTCCCGCCCACCGAGCCGCCACCGGATGTCCCGGTTGGCGGCTCTTCGCATGTGTCCCCGACGTCCCCGCACGACCCACGCCCACACTGGCGCACGAGACACCGGAAGGAGCAGGCCGCCATGACCCAGGTCGAGGTGTGGAACGCCGATGAGACGCTGCTGCACCGCGTCACGGTCCGGCACGCGATCGCGATGATCTGGCGCGGCGTCGCCACGCCTGTCTCGGTGCACGACACCGAGCTCTTCGGCCCGTACCGGGTGCCGCTGGTCGTTCGGCTCGTGCGCTACGTCGAGCAGAAGTGGCTGTACAGCCGGACCAGGGCCACGTACTCACGCGAGGGCGTGCTGCTGCGTGACCGTAGCCGGTGCGCGTACTGCGGTAGGTACGCCGCCACGACGATGGACCACGTGCAGCCGCGGTCCCGCGGCGGGGCGACGTCCTGGGCCAACGCCGTCGCCGCCTGCGAGCCGTGCAACGCCCGCAAGGGCGACCGCACGCCCGCGGAGGCCGGGATGCCGCTGCGCTGGGAGCCGTACGTGCCCACCCGCGTCCAGCTGCACTTCGCGCGGGAGGCGCTCGACGCCGCCGGCCGGCCCACCGCGAGATCCACCGTCACGACCACCGCCACCGTCACGACCCCCGTCACGACCGCCGGGAAGGAGCCCGACCGATGACCAGGAACCGCACCACCCTTCGCCCGCAGTCCCTCGGACAGGTCGGGCTGCGGCCCGGCACCCCTGCACCGGGGCCCGACGCGTGGACCTACCGAGCGGCGTCGGAGCACCCCTTCGACGTCGGCGTGGCGCAGCCCCGCTGCGCCACGCAGGACCCGGAGCTCTTCTGGCCGGCCACCCCCGAAGAGGCCGATGCCGCCCGGGCGGTCTGCCGGACGTGCCCGCTCGTCGAGGCCTGCCTCGCCGTCGCGACGCACCGTCGGGAGTGGGGCGTCTGGGGCGGGCAGCTGCTCGCCAAGGGCAAGCCCACCGACGGGCTGCCGGGCAATGTGCGCCCCGAGGCCCACCGCGCCCGCATCGCCTGACGCGTCAGGCGACGGCCGACGACCCTGCACCACCACCGCACTCCCGGCCCCCGGACGGGCCGGAGAGAAGAAAGGATCACGACCATGACCACCTTCCCTGTCGCGCTGCCCGGCGCGCAGGCCTCCACCCTCATGTGGGCCGACCCCGCCGAGGTCGAGCCCGCGGCGCTCGAGCAGCTGCGCACCATCAGCCGCCTGCCGTGGGTCCACGGCCTGCGGGTCATGCCGGACGTGCACCTCGGCAAGGGCGCCACTGTCGGCTCGGTCATCGCCATGCGCGACGCCGTGTCGCCCGCCGCGGTCGGCGTCGACATCGGCTGCGGCATGACCGGCGTGCGCACCAACCTCACGGCCGCCGACCTGCCCGACGACCTGGGCTCGCTTCGGGCGTCGGTCGAGGCCGTGCTGCCCGTCGGCTGGAACGCCAACGACGGCACGGCACCGGTGCTCTCGCGCGACGCCGGGCTCGCCTCGCGGTTCGACTCGCTCATGGGCCGGTTCACCCACCTGCGGGCGCCGAAGATCGCCGACCGGGCGGGCCGCGCTGCGGCACAGTGCGGTTCGCTCGGATCGGGCAACCACTTCGCAGAGGTGTGCGAGGGCGACGACGGGCACCTGTGGCTCATGCTGCACTCGGGCTCGCGCAACATCGGCAAGGAGATCGCGGTGCGGCACATCGCGTCGGCCAAGACGCTCGAGCACAACCTCGGGCTACCCGACCGCGACCTGGCCGTCTTCCTCGCGGGCACGGACGAGATGGGCGCGTACCTCCACGACCTGTACTGGGCGCAGGAGTACGCGCTGCTCAACCGTGAGGTGATGATGACGACGATCCGTGACGTCGTGCGCACGCACTTTCCGCAGGTCGTCTTCGACGAGCCGGTGCGCTGCCACCACAACTACGTCTCAGAGGAGACGTACGACGGTGTCGACGTCGTCGTGACCCGCAAGGGCGCGATCCGGGCCGGCCTGGGCGACCTCGGTCTCATCCCGGGCTCGATGGGCACCGGCTCCTACGTCGTGCGGGGCCTCGGGAACGACGCGTCGTTCAACTCGGCCAGCCACGGCGCGGGGCGGCGGATGTCGCGGAACGCGGCGAGGCGACGGTTCACGGTCGAGGACCTCCGGGCCCAGACGGTTGGCGTCGAGTGCCGCAAGGACCCCGGCGTCATCGACGAGATCCCGGCCGCCTACAAGGACCTCGAGTCGGTCATCGAGGCCCAGGCCGGCGGTCCGGACCCGCTCGTCGAGGTCGTCGCCCGCCTGACGACCCTGCTCTGCGTCAAGGGCTGACTCACGGGCCGGAGGCGCCCGGACGTGACGCGGATGACGAAGTGCCCACTCGACGAGAGCGTCGAGTGGGCACTTCCTCGCGGGGGACGCGTCAGATGCTGCGGATCGCGAGGGCGACGTTGTGGCCGCCGAAACCGAACGAGTTGTTCAGGGCGGCGATGTCGCCGTCGGGCAGCTTCTGCGCCTGGCCGGTGACGACGTTGAGCGGGATCTCGGGGTCCTGGTCGTCGAGGTTGATCGTCGCCGGGACGAGTCGGTTGTGGATCGACTGGATCGTGATGACGGCCTCGAGCGCGCCGGCGGCACCGAGCAGGTGGCCGGTCATCGACTTCGTCGCCGTGACCGAGAGGTTGTCGGTGTGGTCGCCGAACGCCCGCTTGATGGCGTTGTACTCGGCGACGTCACCGACCGGCGTCGACGTGGCGTGCGCGTTGATGTGGATGATGTCGGACATCGACAGGTCGGCCCGCTCGACGGCGTACTTCATGGCGCGCGCCGCACCCGAGCCGTTGGGCTCGGGGGCCGTGATGTGGTGGGCGTCGGCGGACATGCCGACGCTGGCGAGCTCGGCGTAGATGCGGGCGCCACGCGCACGGGCGTGCTCCTCGGACTCGAGGACGATGACCGCAGCACCCTCGCCGAGCACGAAGCCGTCACGACCCGTGTCGTAGGGGCGCGAGGCCTTCTCCGGCTCGTCGTTGCGCGTCGACAGGGCCTGCATGGCCGCGAAGCCGGCGATGGGCAGGGCGTGCACGGCGGCCTCGGTGCCACCCGCGACGACGACGTCGGCGCGGCCGGTACGGATCATGTCGATGGCGTAGCCCATGCTCTCGGCGCCCGATGCGCAGGCGCTGACGGTGGTGTGCGCGCCGGCCCGGGCGCCGAGGTCGAGCGACACGGCCGCGGCCGGGCCGTTCGGCATGAGCATCGGGACCGCGAGCGGGTAGACGCGTCGGGGGCCCTTCTCCTTGAGCACGTCCCACTGGTCGAGCAGGGTCCACACGCCGCCGATGCCCGAGCCGATGGCGGCGCCGAGCCGCTCCGGGTCGATCTCGGGGGCGCCGGCGTCGGCCCACGCCTCGCGGGCCGCGATGAGGGCGTACTGGCTCGACGGGTCGAGGCGGCGGGTCTCGACCTTGGCGAGGACCTCGACGGGAGGCGTCGCGATGGTGGCCGCGAAGGTCACCGGGAGCTCGTACTTGGCGACCCAGTCGTAGTCCATCGGGCGGGCGCCGGAACGCCCCGCGAGCAGGGCCTCCCAGGTCTCGGGGGCCGTGCCGCCGAGGGGCGTCGTGGCGCCGAGACCGGTGACCACGACGCGTTGGTCGCGATTGGAGGTCATGTGACGTGCTCCTGTCGAGTCAGGGTGTGCGGATGGTGCGTGAGGGGCCGGCCGGTGCGGTCGGGCTGTGCTGCGCGTGGTGCGGGGTGGTTCGGGGGTGATCGGGTGGTGCTGATGCTGCGGGTCGCGCCGGCCGTCGTGGCCGGGCCGAGGTCGTCGGCCCGGCCACGACGCGGCTCCCGGGAGCGGGTCGTGCGGGTCGGCCGGCGGTCTCCCGACCGGCCGTCCGCGTCAGGCCCGTTCGGGTCAGGACTGGGCGCCCGAGATGTACGTGACGGCGTCACGGACGGTCTTGAGGTTCTTGACCTCGCTGTCCGGGATGCGCACGCCGAACTTCTCCTCGGCGTTGACGACGATCGTCATCATCGAGAGGGAGTCGATGTCGAGGTCCTCGGTGAAGGACTTGTCCATCTCGACGGACTCGGTGTCGAGGCCCGTCTCCTCGTTGACGATCTCGGCAAGACCCTCGAGGATCTCCTGCTCGGACTGAGCCATCTGTCTGCTCCTTGTGGTTGGGATCCGTGTCGTTCCGTTGGCCCGAATGACCCGTCGGGACCGGCGGGAGCTGGTGTCAGGGAAGGACGACGACCTGGGCCGCGTAGACGAGGCCCGCGCCGAAACCGATCTGCAGCGCGAGGCCGCCGCTCGGGATCTCCTGCTCGGCGAGCATGCGCGTCGTCGCGATCGGGATCGAGGCGGCCGAGGTGTTGGCTGTCGTGACGATGTCGCGGGCCACCGGGATGTCGGCGGGCAGCTTGAGCTGCTTGACCATCGCGTCGATGATGCGGATGTTCGCCTGGTGGGGGATGAAGGCGTCGAGGTCGTCGGCCTTGATGCCGGCCTTGTCGATGGCCTGCTGCGCGACCGGGGCCATGCCCCAGACCGCCCACCGGAACACCGTCTGGCCGGCCATGCCGATCGCGGGCCACGTGTTCTTGTCGGCCTGCGAGTCCTGCCACGACTCGCGCAGGTCGGTCCACGCCTGCTTCTGGGTGATGGCGTCGCGCTGGGTGCCGTCGGAGCCCCACACCGTCGGGCCGATGCCCGGGGTGTCGCTCGGGCCGACGACGCAGGCGCCCGCGCCGTCGCCGAAGATGAAGGCGCTGCCGCGGTCGTAGGGATCGGTGAAGTCGCTGAGCTTCTCGACGCCGACGACGAGGACGTAGTCGGCGGAGCCGCCCTTGACCATGTCGCTGGCCATCGCGACGCCGTAGCAGTAGCCGGCGCAGGCCGCCGAGATGTCGAGGGCCGGGGCCGTCGACCCGAGGCGCGCCGCGAGCTCGGGGGCCGAGGCGGGCGTCTGGTACGGGTGGGTCACGGTCGCGACGAGGACGAAGCCGATCTGTTCGGGCGAGACACCCGCGTGCTCGAGGGCCTGGCGGGCCGCGTGCTCCGACATGTCGATGACGCTCTCGTCGGGCGCCGCGAAGTGGCGGCTGACGATGCCGGAGCGCTCGCGGATCCACTCGTCGCTCGAGTCGATCTTGTCGACGATCTCGGCGTTCATGACGACGCGGGCCGGGCGGTAGGCGCCGACGCCGAGGATGCGGGAGTGACGGGCGGCCCCGGTGTCGACGAGGGTGCCGGTGCCCTTGGGCTGCGGTGCGGTGCCGGATGGGGTGGTCACGGTGCCTTCTTAGTGGTCGCGGGGGTGAGGGTCAGGACGCGGACGCGCCGGTGTCCGAGGTGGCGTCCGGGGTGCTGGACGCGGCGGCACCGTGCTCGGAGATCATCCGGCGCGCGGCCTCGAGGTCGTCGGGCGTCTTGAGGGCGAGGGTCTCGACGCCGCGCATGGCACGCTTGGCGAGACCGACGAGGGTGCCGGCCGGGGCGAGCTCGACGAGACCCGTGACGCCGAGGGACAGGAGCGTCTCCATGCAGAGGTCCCAGCGCACCGGGTTGCTCACCTGGCTCACGAGGCGCGCGAGCGCGTCGGTGCCCGAGGCCACGGCGGTGCCGTCGGCGTTGGACAGCAGCGTCACCGACGCGTCGGCCGGCGTGACGTCGGCGGCGCGGGCCGCGAGGGCCTCGACGGCCGGCGCCATGTGCTGGGTGTGGAAGGCACCGGCGACCTGGAGCGGGATGATGCGGGCCTTGGCGGGGGCGTCCTCGGCGAGCGCGGCGACCTGCTCGAGGGTGCCGGCGGCGACGACCTGACCGGCGCCGTTCATGTTCGCGGGGGTCAGGCCGTGGCGCTCGAGGGCGGCGAGCACCTCGTCGGGGTCGCCGCCGAGGACGGCGGCCATGCCGGTGGGGGTGGCGGCGCTGGCCTCGGCCATGGCGCGGCCGCGGACGCTGACGAGCGACATCGCCTCGGTGGGCGCGAGGACGCCGGTGGCGGCGGCCGCCGTGAACTCACCGACGGAGTGGCCGGCGACGACGGTGGACGCGGGGAGCGTCGCGCCGTCGAGAAGGGCGGCGAGCGTCGTGAGGCCCGCGCCGACGATGAGCGGCTGGGCGACGGCGGTGTCCTTGATCGTCTCGGCGTCGGACTCGGTGCCGTGCGCGACGAGGTCGGTGCCGGCGGCCTCACCCAGGGAGGCGAGCAGGTCGCGCTGGCCCGGCAGCTCGAGCCACGGGGAGAGGAAGCCGGGGGTCTGGGAGCCCTGTCCAGGGCAGACGATCGCTAGCACGTGTCCAACACTTCCCGGTTACCGGTCAGGACCTCGCCACCGAATGTCACCAACTCGGCCGCGATTGTTTGGAGGATACCTCCAAGGGAGAACGAGCGTTCGGTCGAGCAGGCGCCGTTCCCGAGGCTACGTCGCCCGCGCGCGGTCAGGCCAGCCGGCCGAGCGCGAGCGCGACCCGGGCCGCCCACGCCTCCCGGGGCGTCGTCAGGTCGTAGCCCGTGGCGTCGCTGATCCGCCCGAGGCGGTACCGCACCGTGTTGGGGTGCACGAAGAGGGTGCGTGCGGTGGCCTCGAGGCTGCCGCCGTTCTCGAGGTAGGCGGTCGCGGTGTCGAGCAGCGGCGCCTGCTGCGGGCCGCGCAGCGGTCGGTGGATCCGTTCGACGAGGATGCGTCGCGCGCTGGCGTCCCCGGCCAGAGCGCGCTCGGGAAGGAGGGCGTCGGACTCGACGACGCGGGGGGCGTCGGGCCAGGCCGACGCCGCGGAGAGGCCGCTCAGGGCGGCGCGCGCCGAGCGTCCCGCGGCGAACAGGTGGGGCACCGTGGGCCCGACCACGACGGGGCCGGGGCCGAACCGGTCGACGACGGACCCGACGACGGCCAGTGGCTCGCGCGTGCCGCCGACGACGGCGATGAGCCGGGTGCGCTGCACGAGCACGAGGGCCTCGACGCCTTCCTTGCGCACCGCCCGGCGCAGCTCGTCGACCGCCGGTACGGTGCTGGCGCGGGCCTCCGGCGTCGTCCCGACGACGAACGTCACGTGCGACACCTCGCCCCAGCCGAGGGCCGTGGCCCGCGACTGCATCGACTCGTCGGCCTCGCCACGGAGCACGGCGTCGACGACGAGCGCCTCGAGCCGGGCGTCCCAGGCGCCACGGGCCTCGGCCGCGCCCGCGTACACCTCTGCGGCGGCGAAGGCGATGTCCCGGGAGAACCGCAGCACCGACTCGCGCAGCAGCTGCTCGTCGCCCGGGCCGGCGAGGCTCTCGACGTGCGACTCGACGACGTCGACGACGGTGCGCACGAGGTCGAGGGTCTGGCGCAGGCTGACCGACCGGGTCAGCTCCTGGGGCGCGTTGGAGAAGATCGAGATCGCCGACGGCGCGTGGCCCTCGGACCGGAACCACGCGATGAACTGCGAGATGCCCGCCTGCGCGACGAGGCCCACCTGCGAGCGCTCCTCGGCCGACAGGCGTCGGTACCAGCCGAGGTTCTCCTCCATCCGGCGCGCGGCGAGCGTCGACAGCTCGCCGGCGCTACGTTCGACGGTGCGCGTCGTGGCGTCGCTCGGCTGCACGGGGCGGTCGGTCACGGCGTCAGCCTAGGACGCGCCGGCGCCCGTGCTTTGTACGGCGCTCACAAAGGGGGTGACGCGTCGGTGCCCGACGCGTGGCATCGCGACGTCAGTGCGCCGTGAGGATGCACGACCGCCCGGCGTAGGCGCGCGGGCCCTCGAACGGCGGAAGGGCGGCCGCGAGGTCGGGTGCGAACGTGGAGAGGTACGCGACGGCAGCTGCGTGGTCGGGGAACGTCGCGCGGGTCTCGACGTCGCGGCGAGACACGTGCTGGAAGTGGCGTGACAGCGTGTCCTCGGCGCTCTCGGCGGTGAACTGGGTGACGTGGGGGCCGCCGCCGGCCTCACGGAACAGGTCGGCGAGGTGCTCCTCACCGTTTGTGGCAACGCTGAGCCGTCCGCCGTCGCGCAGCACGCGCCGCAGCTCGGCGAGGGTGCCGTCGAGGTCGGGCACGTGGTAGAGCATCCACGCCGCGACGGCACCGTCGAAGGCATCGTCGGCGAAGGGGAGCACGTCGCCCGGCAGCTGACGCGCTGGAACGCCCAGTGCGGAGGTTGCCTCGACCATCGCGGCCGAGATGTCGGTGGCCAGGTAGTCGACCTCCGGCAGCGCGTCGAGGACCGACCGCGCGAAGTGACCTGTGCCGCAGCCGATCTCGATGACCCTGGTCGGGCGCGCCGCGATGACCGAGCTGAGCAGCACCTCGGTGGGGGAGACGCCCTCCGGGCCTGGGCCCCACACGTCGCGCCGCGTCCGCAGGTTGTCGGTGCGGGCGTACTGGGCGTCCACGGTGTCGCGGTCGGTCATCGAGTCCATCGGCTGCATGGCCGCCGACCCTACCGGGACGAGCAACGCCCCGCGCGGCCGACCGGGTGGGGTTGGCCGCGCGGGGCGTCGGGTGAAGATGTCAGTCGGTGCCGAACTCCATGGCGGCGCGGTCGAGGGCGTCGTCCTGCTCGTCGACGTCCGCCGCGGCCGGGTTGGCCGCGATGGCCTGGGCGCCGCCGGGGGCGAGCTCGCCGACGAGGTCGGTGGCCTCGGACCCGAGCAGGCCCTGCGACGCGTACAGCTCGAGCTTGGCCCGCGAGTCGGCGATGTCGAGGTTGCGCATCGTCAGCTGGCCGATGCGGTCGACCGGGCCGAACGCGGCGTCCTCGGTGCGCTCCATCGACAGCTTCTCCGGGTGGTAGCTGAACGCCGGGCCGGTCGTGTTGACGACCGACCAGTCGTCGCCGCGCCTCAGGCGCAGCGTCACCTCGCCGGTGACCGCGCTCGCGACCCAGCGCTGGAGCGACTCGCGGAGCATGAGCGACTGCGGGTCGAGCCAGCGGCCTTCGTAGAGAAGGCGGCCCAGGCGCCGACCCTCGGCGTGGTAGGCGGCGACGGTGTCCTCGTTGTGGATGGCGTTGAGGAGACGCTCGTAGGTGAGGTGGAGCAGCGCCATGGCCGGCGCCTCGTAGATGCCCCGTGACTTGGCCTCGATGATGCGGTTCTCGATCTGGTCGCTCATGCCGAGGCCGTGGCGGCCACCGATGGCGTTGGCCTCCATGACGAGGGCCACGGGGTCCTCGAACGTGACGCCGTTGACGGCGACCGGGCGGCCGCGCTCCCAGCGGACGGTGACGTCCTCGGTCTCGACGGCCACGGCGGGGTCCCAGAACCGGACGCCCATGATCGGCTCGACGACCTCCATCGACTCGTCGAGGAACTCGAGGGTCTTGGCCTCGTGCGTGGCGCCCCAGATGTTGGCGTCGGTCGAGTAGGCCTTCTCCGCGGAGGCGCGGTAGGGCAGGTCGCGGGCGGTGAGCCACTCGGACATCTCGTGCCGTCCGCCGAGCTCGGTGACGAAGTCGGCGTCCAGCCACGGCTTGTAGATGCGCAGCTGCGGGTTGGCGAGCAGGCCGTAGCGGTAGAACCGCTCGATGTCGTTGCCCTTGAAGGTCGAGCCGTCGCCCCAGATGGAGACGCCGTCCTCCTGCATGGCCCTCACGAGGAGCGTGCCGGTGACGACGCGGCCGAGCGGCGTCGTGTTGAAGTACGTCTTGCCGCCGCTGCGGATGTGGAAGGCGCCGCACGCGATGGCCGACAGGCCCTCCTCGACGAGCGCCTGGCGGCAGTCGACGAGCCGGCTGATCTCGGCGCCGTACTGGCCGGCGCGGCCCGGGACGGAGGCGATGTCGGGCTCGTCGTACTGGCCGAGGTCGGCCGTGTACGTGCAGGGCACCGCGCCCTTCTCACGCATCCACGCGACGGCCACCGAGGTGTCGAGGCCGCCGGAGAAGGCGATGCCGACGCGTTCACCGACAGGGAGGGAGGTCAGTACCTTGGACACGATTGCAAGTATATGCACAGTCGCGTATACCTATCCAATCGGCGTTCTGGATGGCCGCCCACCGACGACCCTTGGTCACGCCAGAGCTCCGACACGCGGCTCGACACGCCGCACGGTGGGGCTGACGCGCACCAACGGTCGTCCGTCGGCGGGGCCGCCGGACATCGGGCCCGGACATGCGGGTGGCCCGGCCCCCTCGCGTGGGGCCGGGCCACCGGCGTCGGTCAGTGTCGGTCAGTCGGTCGGTGTGGGTCAGTGTCCGTCAGCGAGGGAGCGTCAGCTCTCGCCGCCGGCGTTGCCGGAGGTGCCGGCGGTGACGTCGTCGAGGCGGTACTTGTCCGCGGCCTTGGCCGGGATGTCGGCGTCGATCCTGCCCTCCCTGGCCAGCAGCTGCAGCGTGCGCACCGCGACCGAGGGGCCGTCGATGTGGAAGAAGCGGCGGGCGGCCGGGCGGGTGTCGGAGAAGCCGAACCCGTCGGCTCCGAGCGTCGCGTACGTGCCGGGGACCCACTCGCGGATCTGGTCCTGGACGGCCCGCATGTAGTCGGACACGCCGACGACCGGGCCCTCGGTGCCCTCGAGGCACTGGGTGACCCACGGGACGCGCTTCTCGGCGTCGGGGGACAGGAACTCCTGCTCGTCGGCGGCGAGGCCGTCGCGGCGCAGCTCGTTCCACGAGGTGACCGACCAGACGTCGGCGGCCACGCCCCAGTCGTCGGCCAGCAGCTGCTGGGCCTCGAGCGCCCACGGCACCCCGACGCCCGAGCCGAGGATCTGGGCCCGCGCCGGCGTGTGCTGCCAGCCCTCCGTGTTGGCCGCGGAGATGCGGTGCATGCCCTTGAGGATGCCCTCGACGTCGACGTCGGCCGGCTCGGCCGGCTGCTGGATCGGCTCGTTGTAGACGGTCAGGTAGTAGATGAGGTTGGACTCCTCGGGAGTCAGTCCCTCGCCGTACATCCGGCGCAGGCCGTCCTGCATGATGTGCGCGATCTCGTAGGCGTAGGCCGGGTCGTAGTGCACGACCGCCGGGTTGGTCGACGCCAGCAGCGGGCTGTGGCCGTCGGCGTGCTGCAGGCCCTCGCCGGTCAGCGTGGTGCGACCGGCCGTGGCGCCGATGAGGAAGCCGCGGCTCATCTGGTCGGCAGCGGCCCAGATCGAGTCGCCGGTGCGCTGGAAGCCGAACATCGAGTAGAAGACGTAGATCGGGACCATCGGCTGGCCGTGCGTCGCGTACGACGTGCCGGCGGCCGTGAACGCGGCGAGCGAGCCCGCCTCGTTGATGCCGAGGTGCAGGATCTGGCCCTGGGTGTTCTCGCGGTAGGCGAGCATGAGCTCGGCGTCGACCGGCGTGTAGTTCTGCCCGTTCGGGTTGTAGATCTTGATCGTCGGGAAGAACGCGTCCATGCCGAAGGTGCGCGCCTCGTCGGGGATGATCGGCACGATCCGCTTGCCGAACTCCTTGTCGCGCAGGAGGTCCTTGAGCAGGCGGACGAACGCCATCGTCGTGGCCACCTCCTGCTTGCCCGAGCCCTTCTTGACCTGGGCGTAGGCCTCGTCGCCGGGCAGCTTGACGGCCTCGAACTTGACGCGTCGGCTCGGCAGCGTGCCGCCGAGCTTGGCGCGGCGGTCGACCGAGTACTTGACGACGTCGTTGTCGGGCCCGGGGTGGTAGTACGGCGGCTGGTAGGGGTTGGCCTCGAGCTGCTCGTCGGAGATCGGGATGCGGAGGCTGTCGCGGAAGGCCTTGAGGTCGTCCAGCGTCATCTTCTTCATCTGGTGCGTGGCGTTGCGGCCGGCGAAGTGCGAGCCGAGGCTGTAGCCCTTGATCGTCTTGGCGAGGATGACGGTCGGCTGGCCGGTGTGCTCGCGGGCCGCCTGGTAGGCCGCGTAGACCTTGCGGTAGTCGTGGCCGCCGCGCTTGAGGTCCCACCAGACCTGGTCGTCGGTCCAGCTCTCGACCATCTTGGCGGTGCGCGGGTCGCGGCCGAAGAAGTGGTCGCGGACGTACTTGCCGTCGTTGGCGCGGAAGGTCTGGTAGTCGCCGTCGCTCGTGGAGTTCATCAGGTGCACGAGCGCGCCGTCGCGGTCGCCGGCGAGGAGCGGGTCCCAGCCGCGGCCCCAGACGACCTTGATGACGTTCCAGCCCGCGCCGCGGAAGAACGCCTCGAGCTCCTGGATGATCTTGCCGTTGCCGCGGACCGGGCCGTCGAGACGCTGCAGGTTGCAGTTGACGACGAAGGTGAGGTTGTCGAGCTCCTCGTTGGCCGCGAGCTGGAGCAGGCCGCGCGACTCGGGCTCGTCCATCTCGCCGTCGCCGAGGAAGGCCCAGACGTCCTGCTGGCTGGTGTCCTTGATGCCGCGGTTGTGCAGGTACTTGTTGAACTGGGCCTGGTAGATGGCGTTCATCGGGCCGATGCCCATCGACACCGTCGGGAACTCCCAGTAGTCGGGCATGAGGCGCGGGTGGGGGTAGGACGGGACGGCGCGGATCTTGCCGTCGACGAGGTGGCTCTTCTCCTGGCGGAAGCCGTCGAGGTCGGCCTCGCTCAGGTGGCCCTCGAGGAAGCTGCGGGCGTACATGCCGGGGGAGGCGTGGCCCTGGAAGTAGACCTGGTCGCCGCCGCCCTCGTGGTCCTTGCCGCGGAAGAAGTGGTTCATGCCCACCTCGTAGAGCGTCGCGGCGCTCGCGTACGTCGAGATGTGCCCACCGACGCCGATGCCAGGACGCTGGGCGCGGTGCACCATGACCGCGGCGTTCCAGCGGATGTAGCGGCGGAACTCGCGCTCCACCTCCTCGTCGCCGGGGAACCACGGCTCACGCTCCGGCGGGATGGTGTTGATGTAGTCGGTGGCCGTCAGGGACGGCACCCCGACCTGCTGCTGGCGGGCCCGCTCGATGAGCTTGAGCATGATGTAGCGCGCCCGCGTGCGGCCCTTCTCGTCCAGGACGGCGTCGAGCGAGTCGAGCCACTCCTGGGTCTCCTCGGGATCGATGTCCGGGAGCTGACTGGGGATGCCGTTGAGGATCGGGCCGGCCTCGGAAGCCACGTCGTGGGTCCTTTCTCGTCGCGTCGCGGCGCCCTCGGACCGGGTGGTCGGGGCGCTGCTCCCATCCATCCTCCACCAAAGCGTGGTAGCCGTCACACTCGGGTCCGGCAGTGGGACACCGACGCGTGTTGTACGGCGTTGGGCCCGTCCGTCACACCTTGCGCGGTACCGTCGGAACCGGTGGACTGGTACCCGGCGCCGTCGCCCGCCCACCCGGCGCGACGCGGCAGGCACCTGCCAGCACCACACGAACGACCCGGCCCGAGCGGACTGCTCGGGCCCCCGACGGAGAGGACCGGTGACAGTGAGCGCGACCGCGGGTGCGGCGTCCCTCAGCAAGCTCGGATTTGCCAAAGGGCAGGTCATCCAGGAGTTCGGCTATGACGACGACGTCGACGACGACCTGCGGTTCGAGGTCGAGGACGTCATCGGAACCGAGCTCGAGGACGAGGAGTTCAACGACGGAGCCGACGGCGTCATCGTCTGGTACCGCGAGGGCGACGAGGACCTCGTCGACCTCATGGTCGATGCCCTGACCAAGCTCTTCGACCAGGGCTTCGTCGTGCTGCTGACCCCGAAGGCCGGCCGGTCCGGCCACGTCGATGCCGCCGTCGTCGAGGAGGCCGCCTCCACGGCGGGCCTCGTGACGGGCGGTCAGGTCAACGTCGCGACGAACTGGACCGCCTCGCGCCTCATGCCCCCGAAGGGGCCGCGCCGCTGACGCGTGCACCCGTCCCCGGGACGAACGGTGCCGACATCCCTGCCGTTACCCGTAGGGGTGTCCGCGGGCGTGGCAGCGGGCGTCCGCGCGAGGTGCGACACTCGTGGGCATGACGAACGCGCCCTCGCTCCACGCGTCCGCCCAGCCCGTCGTCGGCGACCTCGCCCCCGACTTCACGCTGGTCGACCAGTACGGCGTCGACGTCAGCCTGTCGTCGGTCCGTGGGCGGCAGAACGCGGTCGTCGTGTTCTACCCCGCGGCCTTCTCGGGCATCTGCCGGGGCGAGCTGCGCGAGATCCGCGATGGCCTCGAGGACTTCCAGACCGACGACATCCAGGTGTTCGCCGTGTCGTGCGACTCGATGTACACCCTGCGCACGTGGGCCGACGCCGAGGGACACTTCTTCCCGCTGCTGTCCGACTTCTGGCCGCACGGCGAGGTCGCCCGCAGCTACGGGGTCTTCAGCGACGAGGACGGCTTCGCGCTGCGCGGCACGTTCCTGCTCGACCGCGCCGGTCGGGTCGTGTGGTCGGAGGTGCGTGGCATCGGCCAGGGCCGCGACTTCCGCGACTACCGGGCGGCGCTCGCGCGCCTGCGCGCCGCGGACGCGTCGAGCGCGTCGGCCCGCTAGGCTGTCGGCCGCCCGACCGGACGCCGAGCGCACCGGCGGGAAGGGGCCTGTAGCTCAGCTGGTAGAGCACCGCGTTTACACCGCGGGTGTCGTCGGTTCGATCCCGGCCGGGCCCACGTGGTTGACGTGACGCTTCGCGACGTCGTCGCGGTCCTCGAGTCCCTGTACCCGCCCGAGACCGCGGCCGACTGGGACCGCGTCGGTCTCGTCGCCGGCGACCCCGACCAACCGGTCCGCACGATCCTCTTCGCCCTCGACCCGACCCTCGCCGTCATCGACGAGGCGGTGCGCTGCGAGGCCGACCTGCTCGTCACCCACCACCCGCTCCTGCTGCGCGGCGTCCACTCGGTGGCCACGACCACGGCCAAGGGCGCGTCCGTCACGGCGCTGCTCGCCGGCGGGGTCGCGCTCTACGTCGCGCACACCAACGCCGACGTCGCCGACCCCGGTGTGTCGACCGTGCTCGCGGACGCGCTGGGCCTGACGAGCCAGCTCCCGTTGACGGAGATCGGCGGTCGCCCGGCAGGTCGGGTCGGGGAGCTCCCCGCGGCGGTGCCGCTGCGGGACTTCGCCGAGGCGCTGGCCGACGCGCTGCCGGCAACGGCCGGCGGGATGCGGGTCAGCGGCCAGCCCGACGCCGTCGTGCACCGCGTCGCCGTCATGGGCGGCTCCGGCGACGACCTCTTCGACGCCGCACGCGCGTCGGGCGCCGACGTGTTCGTCACGGCCGACCTGCGCCACCACCCGGTGCTCGAGGCGCGCGAGGAGGCGCGCGACGGCACGCCCTACCTCGTCGACGCCGGTCACTGGGCCACCGAGTCGCTGTGGCTGGCCAGCGCCCGCGAGCGCGTGCTCGAGGCGCTGGGGGAGGACCCGACCCCGGGCGCGGAACCGACTAGGGTCGTGGGCAGACTCTCGAGCGTGCGCACCGAGCCGTGGACCTTCGTCGTCGGTGCCAACCGAGCCCAACCCGAGCCGGGCCCTGCCCGCGACCGGACCGACCCCGGAGGTGCGTCCTGAAAGCCGACCCGTCCCGCCAGTGGCGCCTGCTCGACCTGCAGGCCATCGACACGCGTCTCGACCAGATCGCGCACGCCAAGGCGAACCTGCCCCAGCTCGCGGCCGTCGACGTGGCACGTCGTGAGGTCGGGGCCCTCGAGACCGACGTCGTCAATGCCCGTACGGCGGCCGACGACGTCCAGCGCGAGCTGACGAAGTCCGAGCAGGACGTCCAGCTCGTCCGCGACCGCGCCGCCCGCGACCAGGCCCGGCTCGACTCCGGGCAGGGCTCGGCCAAGGACCTGCAGGCCCTCCAGCACGAGCTGACCTCTCTCGCCCGCCGCCAGGCCGAGCTCGAGGACGTCGAGCTCGAGGTCATGGAGCGTGCGGAGTCGCGTTCGGCCCGCGTCACCGAGCTCCAGAACCGCCATGCCGAGCTGGCTGAGCACCTGACCCGCCTCGAGTCCGAGCGTGACGCGAAGCTCGCCGAGCTCGACGCCGAGGCCGTGAAGGTCGGGTCCGGGCGCGCCGACATCGTGGCGGGCGTGGGCGATGACCTCGTCAGCCTGTACGAGAAGATCCGTGCGTCGAGCGGTGGCCTGGCCGCGGCGGCCCTGCAGCACCGGCGGTGCGGCGGCTGCCGCCTCGAGCTCAACCCGGTCGACATCGACCGCATCCGCAGCACCCCGCAGGACGAGATCATCCGCTGCGAGGAGTGCCGCCGCATCATGGTGCGCACTGCCGAGTCAGGCCTGTGACCGGTCCGGAGCGCAGCGCATGACCGGGGCCTCGGCGTCCGGACGCCGCCTCGTCGTCGAGGCCGACGGCGGGTCGCGGGGCAACCCCGGCGTCGCCGGCTACGGCGCCCTCGTCCGCGACGCCGCGACGGGGGCGGTCCTCGTCGAGCTGGCCGAGCCGCTCGGCCAGCAGAGCAACAACGTGGCCGAGTACTCCGGGCTCGTCGCGGGGCTGACGGCCGCCGCCGAGCTCGCCACCGGGCCGCACGTCGTCGCGAGGCTGGACTCCAAGCTCGTCGTCGAGCAGATGTCCGGCCGCTGGAAGATCAAGCACGAGGACATGCGTCGCCTGGCGCTCGAGGCACGCGAGGTGGTGCGCCGCATCGCCGACGCGGGCGGCTCCGTTCAGTTCGAGTGGGTGCCGCGCGAGAAGAACAAGGCGGCCGACGCCCTGAGCAACGACGCGATGGACGGCAAGAGCGTCCGCCGCGTCCTCGAGGGCGGCGAGGGCGGCGACGATGCTGACGCGTCCGTCGTGCTCGCAGACGCGGCCGACGCCGCCGGCGCCGTAGCCTCGTCGGAGTCGTTGCACGCGCCCGGTGGCGTGTCGGTGCGCCCGTTGCGCCTCCTGCTCGTCCAGGTGCCCTACGACGAGAGCGTCGGTCCGCGCATCGTGCGCGCCGTGCAGCGGCTCGTCGAGGACGACGCCCGGGTCCTCGGCTCGGCCGAACCGCCGGCCGCCGCCCTGGCCGAGTCGGTCGCCGCGGGGCTCGACGCGTCCGTCGACACGACCGACGCGTGGGCCGGCACCGCGCCCGGTGAGGGCGTCGACGCCCGGGTCCGTGACGCGTACCGGGGACTCGTCGCCGAGGGCGGCACCGTCGTGCTCGTCACGTCCCGCCGCGGGGTGCTGTCGGTGCTCGGCGACGTGCTCGCGACGCCGACGGAGCGGTTCTGGGCGCTGGCGACCGCGCCCGGGAGCCTGTCGGCCGTCGAGGTCTGGGAGGACGGCTCGGCGTCGGTGGCTTTCACCAATCGGACCGACCATCTCGCCTGACGGACGCTGTGCGATATTCGCTGCATGAGCTATGCCGGTGACGTGACCCCCGAGCAGGCCTGGGCGGCCCTGCGCGACGAGCCCGCAGCGGTGCTCGTCGACGTGCGTACGAGTGCGGAGTGGTCCTACGTCGGCCTGCCCGACCTCGGCCAGGTCGGCAAGGACGTCGTTCTCGTCGAGTGGCAGTCCTACCCCGACGGCCGGGTCAACGAGCGCTTCGTCGACGAGCTGGCCGAGGCCGGCGTCGGCAAGGATCAGCCCGTCTACTTCCTGTGCCGCTCGGGCGTGCGTTCCGTGAGCGCCGCCGAGGCCGCGACCGCAGCCGGCTGGGCGCAGTCGCGCAACGTCCTCGAGGGCTTCGAGGGCCCGCACGACGCGCAGCGCCACCGCGCCGTCTCCGGCTGGAAGGTCGCGGGCCTGCCGTGGGTGCAGGGATGAGCGACACCGGCACCCGCACCGACACCACGCACGGCTGGCGGCCCGACACCCTCGCGGTGCGGGCGGGCCTGTCCCGCAGCGGTTTCGAGGAGACGTCCGAGGGCCTCTACCTGACCTCGGGGTTCGTCTACGACACCGCCGAGGACGCCGAGGCCGCGTTCAAGGGCGACGTCGACCGCTTCGTCTACTCCCGCTACGGCAACCCGACCGTCTCGATGTTCGAGGAGCGGCTGCGACAGATCGAGGGTGCCGACGCGTGCTTCGCCACCGGCTCGGGAATGTCGGCGGTCTTCGTGGCACTCGCGGCACTGCTCGGCAAGGGTGACCGCGTCGTGTCCTCGCGTGCCCTCTTCGGCTCGTGCTTCGTCATCCTCGACGAGATCCTCCCCAGGTGGGGCGTCGAGACGGTCTTCGTCGACGGGCCCGACCTCGACCAGTGGCGCGAGGCGCTGTCCGAGCCGACGACGGCGGTCTTCTTCGAGACGCCGAGCAACCCGATGCAGGAGCTCGTCGACATCGCCACGGTCAGCGAGCTGGCCCACGCCGCCGGCGCGAAGGTCGTCGTCGACAACGTCTTCGGCACGCCGGTGTTCAGCAAGCCGCTCGAGCACGGCGCCGACATCGTCGTCTACTCCGCGACCAAGCACATCGACGGCCAGGGCCGCGTGCTCGGCGGTGCGGTGCTCGGGCCCAAGGAGTTCGTCGACGGCCCGGTGCAGAACCTCATGCGGCACACCGGCCCGTCGATGTCGCCGTTCAACGCGTGGGTCCTCGTCAAGGGCCTGGAGACGATGTCGCTGCGCGTCGAGCGGATGGCGGCCAGCGCCCTCGAGGTGGCCCGGTTCCTCGAGTCGCACCCGCGTGTGACGCGCGTCGTGCACCCGTTCCTTCCGTCCCACCCGCAGCACGAGCTCGCCAAGCGCCAGATGCTGGCGGCCGGCACGGTCGTGACGTTCGAGCTCGACGGCGGCAAGGACGAGGCCTTCGCGCTCATGAACGCCTTCGAGGTCATCGACATCTCCAACAACCTCGGCGACTCCAAGTCGCTCATCACGCACCCGGCCACGACGACCCACCGACGGCTGACGCCGGAGGCCCGCGCCGCGGTCGGCATCACCGACGGGGTCCTGCGCGTCTCGGTCGGCCTCGAGGACGTCCGCGACCTCGTCGCCGACCTTGGCCGCGCCCTCGGCTGACGGCGTCGCACGGAGGGCCGGCGCGAGGGGCCGATGGACGCGCTCAGTCCTCGGTGGCGACGGACAGGATCCCCCCGAGGACCGCGGCGAGGCGACCGGCGTCGACGGCTCCACGCCCCGACAGCTCGATCGGTGCAGGCTCACCGCTCCACCCCTCGACCGACAGCACAGCGCGGCGCGTCGGGACGTCGACGTACACCCAGTAGTCGATGCACGGCGGCGGCCACTGGCCCCCGTACGACTCGACGACCCCGCTGTCGGGGTAGCGCTCGGCGAACCGCAGCGGCTCGGCCTCCCACAGCATGTCCGCGACGACGCCGTCACTCGGCTGCGCGGGCGCGGTGCGCGAGAAGCCCGCGGAGGCGCTGAGGAACAGCCGGTCGAGGAGGGCGCACACGGTCGCCGACCAGTCGTCGTCGAATCCCGTGGGCACGGGCCAAGCCTAGGCCTGACTGCGTCCGGCCCCGGGCTTGAAACGGCGCACCTCGTGAGGCCATCCGCACCCCTCGGCGACCCGGCCCGCCCACATCTTGGCGGTCTCGTCGTCCGGCACGTCGACGATCGCGAAGCCGCCGAGGAACTCCTTGGTCTCGACGTAGGGGCCGTCGCTGACGACCACCCCCGTACCGGTGGGGTCGGCGTGAAAGACCGGGCCGTCCTCCTCCTCGAGACCTGCGGCGAACACGTAGACGCCGGCCTCCTTCATCTGCTCCGTGACCGCCCGGGCGAGGGGCCCGCGGCTGCGGAACCAGTCCTCGCTGTGGTCTCCGACCCACTGCTGGTTGAAGTAGATGAGGTACTCGGCCACGACTGCTCCTTCGGTACGTGCGGGCCTGACGGGTCCGCGTCCATACCTACCCCACGAACGCGCTCGCCCGCATCGGACATGATCCGGCGATCCCGTCCGCCCCGGCGGGGGAGGCTCAGGTGGCGGCGAGCGTCAGGGTCGCGGCGCCGACGACCACGACCGCGCACAGCAGGCCGGTGCGGGCCACGCGTCCCGCGTCGACGGTGAGCCCGGCCGAGCGGCACCGCTGGGCCCACAGCAGCGTCGCCACCGAACCCCACATCGTGACGAGCGGGCCGGTGTTGACGCCGACGAGCAGGGCCGCAAGGCGGGCCGGGGCGTCGGTGACGGTCGGCTCGAGTGCGAGGTAGGCCGGCAGGTTGTTGATCCCGTTGGCCGCGAGCGCGCCGAGGCCACTGATGCGCAGCAGCGCCGTCACGCCCGTCCCCTCGCCGACGAGCGTCTGCAGCCAGTCCTCGAGCCCGGCGCGCAGGGCGGCGTCGACGGCGAGGAACAGCACGCAGATGCCCATGACGGTGAGCCACGGCAGCTTGATGCGGCGCAGCAGCTCGGGGGCGCGCCAGTACGTCGCGGCGAGGAGGAAGAGGGCCGCGGGGACCGAGGCGAGGGCCGGCTGGAGCCCGGCGACGAACGCGACGGCCAAGGCCCCGCACGTCCACGCGGTGATCACCATGAGGAGGTGGTCGTGCGGCTCGGCCCGGGGCGGCGCTTCGTAGCGGCCGCGGAGCTGGGTGCGGTGCAGCAGCCACAGCACGCCCATCGTGCCGACCACTGCGACGACGGCGGGTGGCGCGAGGAGCCGGATGTAGCCCAACGTCGAGACGCCGAGCTCGGCGAACGGGTGCAGGGACAGCAGGTTGGTGAGGTTCGACACCGGCAGCAGGAGCGAGGCGGTGTTGGCCAGCCAGAGGGTGGTCATCGCGAAGGGCAGGGGCGGCGCCCCGACCTGCCTGGCCACGGTCACGGCCACCGGGGTGAGCAGCACGGCCGTCGTGTCGAGGCTGAGCACGACGGTGGAGACCACGGCCAGGGCGACGACGAGCAGCCACAGCGCGGCGACCCGGCCGCGGGCCAGGCGCGCGGCCCAGTGGGCGGCCTCGTCGAAGAGACCGGCCTGGTCGCAGAGCTCGGCGACGAGCGTGATGGCCACCAGGAAGACGAGGATCGGGGCCACCCGGTCGACGAGCTGCGCGAGGTCGAGCACGGCATCAGTCCTTCGCGGTGGCGGCCAGCTGCCACGCCTTGCCGGGACGTTCGGGAGGGGTGAGGGTCACGGTGAACCGCTCGGACAGCGCGTCGGCCAGCGCCTCGGGAGTGCGGGGTGCCTCGCGGCCGACGAGGTCGCGGGTGACCAGGCCACGGGTGTGCTTGGCCATGTGCGACGCGGCCGGGACGGTGACGTGGACCGTGCGACGGGCGATGTGGGCCGGGGGCCGCCACATCGCGGCGTACGTCGTGGAGCGGCAGTCGACGACGAGGCCGCGCTCGCCGGCGGCGCGCTCGAGGACTGGGGCGAGGTGCGGGCGCCACACCCTGTCGAGGACACCGATGCCGGGGACGTGCGCGCAGACGTGGACCCGATAGGCCGGGATGCGGTCGGTGAGGCGCACGGCACCGAAGAGCGCGGAGATGACGACGATGCTGCGGTGGGCGCGGCGTCGGGCGGCGGCGTCGAGGCTCGGCAGGTCCAGGGCCTTGTAGAGAACGCCCGAGTACACGTCGGCGGCGACGCGGGCCGGACCGGTGAACAGACGCGTGTTGCGCTCGACCTCCTCGTGGAGGTTGGGGCTGACACCGAGGACCTCGGGCGCCCCGGGCTCGGCGCTGACGGCGGCGACGGCGCGCACGGCGTCCTCGCGCAGCGGCGTCAGCTCGGGGAAGGACAGGGAGCCGAGGTCGAGCGGTCGTCCCCGGCGGGCCGGGGTCTTGCCCTCGGACGGGGGCAGGAGGATGAGCACGGGGGCCAGCCTAGGGACTCCAGGGTGGTGCACGCGCGCCCCTCTCGCGACGCGCCGCGCCGGAGGCCGCTGGCGCGTCGGCTCCGCTGGGGACGGGGCGTGCATAGGGTGGCGCCATGCCCTCGAGACACATCGTCTTCCACCCGGCACCGGCGCCGGGAGACGCGGCCCAGGCACTGACCGCGCGGTTCGGGGAGATCCGGCGCGAGGCGAAGCTGCCCGACGCGTTCCCGCCCGACGTCGTGGCGGAGGCCGCGGCGGCGGCCGGGGCCGCGCAGCTGCCAGAGCGGGACGAGACCGCGGTCCCGTTCGTCACCATCGACCCGCCGTCCTCGATGGACCTCGACCAGGCGATGCACATCGAGCGCGCCGGCGACGGTTTCCGAGTGCGCTACGCCATCGCCGACGTGCCGGCGTTCGTGCGGGCCGGGGGAGCGGTCGACACCGAGGCCCGCCGACGCGGCCAGACCGTCTACTGCCCGGACGAGCGGGTGCTGCTGCACCCGAAAGAGCTGAGCGAGGGGGCGGCGAGCCTGCTGCCCGACCAGGTGCGCCCGGCGTTCGTCTGGGACATCACGCTCGACGCCGACGGTGAGGGCACCGCGGTCGAGGTCTTCCGCGCCCGGGTGCGCAGCGTCCGGCGCTACGACTACGCCGAGGTGCAGCAGGCCGTCGACGCCGGCTCCGCCGAGGAGGTGCTCATGCTGCTCAAGGAGGTCGGCGAGAAGCGGATCGCTCTCGAGCGGAAGCGCGGTGGGGCGTCGCTGCCGATGCCCGAGCAGGAGGTCCAGGAAGATGGCTCGGGCGGGTTCACCATCTCGTTCCGCCCGCTGTTGGCCTCCGAGGACTGGAACGCGCAGATCTCCCTGCTCACGGGCATGGGCGCCGCCGACCTCATGCTTCGCGGGAAGATCGGCATCCTGCGCACCATGCCGACCCCCGACCAGCGCGACCTCGCGCGGTTCCGCCACCAGGCCGCGGCGGCCGGCGTCCCGTGGCCGAAGGGGCTGGCCTACGGCGAGTTCCTGCGCACCCTCGACCGGGCCGACCCCAGGCACCTGGCCCTCATCCACGAGGCGACCGCGCTGTTCCGCGGTGCCGGCTACACACCCTTCGACGGAACCGTGCCCGACCAGCCTGACCACGCCGCTGTGGCCAACCCCTACGCGCACGTCACGGCGCCGTTGCGCCGGCTCGTCGACCGCTTCGGCCTCGTCGTCTGCGAGGCCCTGTCGGCGGGCACCGACGTCCCGGCCTGGGCCCGTGAGGCACTCGCCGCGCTTCCGGAGGTCATGGCGGCCTCAGACCGACGAGCCGGTCAGGTCGAGCGGGCCTGCACCGACGCCGTCGAGGCCGCTGAGCTCGTGGGCCACCTCGGCGCGGTGCTCGACGCGGTCGTCGTCGACGTCAACGGCAAGGGCGTCGTCGTGCAGCTCATCGACCTCGCGATCGTGGCCAAGGCGACCGGCACGGCGCGCCCGGGCGACTCGGTCCGGGTGCGCGTCGAGACGGCCGACGTGTCCACCGGCGACGTCGGGCTCACCGTCGTCTGAGGTCGTCCCCGCTTGGGCGGGAGGCCTCGTCCGGCATCGTCCGGCCCCTGCGGGGCTCCCGGCGTCAGGGCGTCGGCTGCACCGGGTTGGCCGGCAGCGTGCCGCTCGACTGGGGGTCGCTGCCGCCGGCCGGTGCGGTCGGAGTTCCGGTGGATGGCGCGTCCGAGGTGGAGGTGGCGGTCGAGCCGCCCGTGCTCGTGCCGGTGGCTCCGGCCGCGGCACCCGACGCGGGTGCACCGGTGGTGGCCGCGGGTGCCGGCGTGCCCGTGGAGGGGCTCGTCGGCGTCGCGGCATGCGACGCGTTCCGCGACGCGTCGGTGCCCGAGGAGCCGGACGTTCCCGACGCGCCGGAGCCCGACGGGGCATCGACGACGGGCGCCGCGGCGGCACTGCGGCCGATCGTCGTGCCCGTCACCTGGGCGCCCGTGGTCAGCTGGACGCCGGTGAGGAACACGGCGGCGACCACGAAGAGGGCGCCGGTGGTCGCGAGCAGCCGCCGCGTGCCGGTGCGGTCCGGCAGGCGCCACCAGTCGGGACGGCGCGACTCGACGGCGCCCCGGTTGTACGCGCGGGCGAGCACGACCGCCTCACGCGCGCGAGCCATCGAGTTCGTGTAGAGGTTCGCCGCGACTGCGGTGATGACCGAGCCGATGGCGGCGCCGGCGATCGTACCGGGCAGGCCGAGCCGCGAGCCGAGGGCGGCCGCGGTGGCGGCGGCCAGCGAGCCGCCGAGGATCTGGGTCAGTGAGAGGTCGAGCAGCCGCGAGCGAGGGGAGTCGTCGTCGCGCGTGGCGAGCGGCGGCTCGGTCGTGCGGTCGGCGGCGAGCACCTCGGTGTCGTCGACGGAGGGGCGGGTGGTCGGGGGAGCGGTCTGGGTCATCGTCCTCAGGCAGGATTCCGGTTGCGGGGGCGGTCCACGTCCTCGTTGACGAGAAGGGACGTGCGCAGCGTCCCTCCCAAGGACGACGAGCGGCGCGCTGGGATCGTTGACGTCTGCGCCGATCTGTGACTCGGGTCACAACGCGGCCTGTCACGGTCATGAGGGGCAACACGGCACCCGGTAACCGGTGACGGCGACCGGTCCGCGGGCCTACGGTGGGAGAGCCCGGGGAGGGAAGGAGCCAGGTGGACGTCTCGGTCTCGAGTACAGACGGCAGCAGCCTGGTGCGCCTCGCCGGGGAGGTCGACACCTACACCGTGCCCGACGTGCGCGTCGCGTTCGACTCGGTCCCGCTGGCCCCGGGCTCGACCGTGGTCGTCGACCTGCGCGACGTCACCTTCCTCGACTCCTCGGGTCTCGGGGCCGTCATCGGGCTCTACCACCGGGCCCGCGCGGCCGGCGCGAGGCTTCGGCTCGTGTGCGACGGGGTGTCGTTGCGTCTGGTGCGCCTCACGAGACTCGACCAGGTCATCGACGTCGACACGTCGCCGACGCCGGACCACGTCATCTACTGAGGGGCCGCGGGTCTGAGACCACCGGCTCCTCGGACCACGTGCTGCCTGCGGCCCCCTGGTGCTCGGAGCCCACCCGCGCCGGGGGGCGACCAGCGCGCCGGCTACCGACGCGGCAGGTCGAGGTGCAGCCGCACCGTCGTGCGCGCCGGCGTCGACTCGATGACGAGGCGATCGGTCAGGCACTCGGCGATCCACAGGCCACGCCCGCTGAGCGAGGTGTGATCGGCCTGACCCACCACTGGCGTCGAGCCCGTGCCGTCGGCGTCCTCGACGGTGAAGACGAGCGACTCTTCGACAGCGTCGATGCGCAGCTGCCCGTGGCCGCCGCCGTGGACGATGCTGTTCACGGCGACCTCGTGCACCGCCATCTCGGCGTCGCCGACGCGTTCCGGGACCCGGTCCTCGGTGATCGACCGGACGACCTCGCGGACCCGGCGCAGGTCGTCCGGGCCGAAGTCGAGGCGGGCGAGCTCGGTGTCGCCGTCCACCGTCGGCGTGGTCACCCCACCATGGTGGCACTCCGGCGCTCCGTATCGGGGACGACGACGCCGCCAACTGCCAAGATGTGCGCATGAGCGCGACGGAGCCACGCCGCGGCCCACGTGGCGCGACCGGCGTCGCCCCGCGTCTGGCCGCGCTCGCGCGCACCGCCGCACGTCTCGGTGCGGCCACGACGCTGGACGACCTCAGCGAGATCGTCACCGAGCGCACGTCGGAGGTCATCGGAGCCTCGCGGGCCGTCTTCGCGCTGCGCGACGGGCCCGGTCGGCTGCGCACGGTCGGCACCCACGGGATGAGCGCCCGGCTCGCGCGGCGGTGGGCGGTGTTCGACCTCGCGCACCCGATGCCCATGACCGACGCGGTCCGGCTCGGTCGGACGGTCGTCGTCGAGAGCCGCCAGGAGATGCTCGAGTGCTACCCCGACATCGAGGACGACGGTACGGAGCGCTCGAGCGTGACGCTGCCCCTGCTGGATCCTGCCTCCCACGAGGCCGTCGGTGCAGTCGCCTTCCGTTTCGACGAACGGGTCGGCCCGCCCGACCCCGAGGAGCTCTCGGTCCTCGGCGTCCTCGGTGAGATGTGCGCCCAGACGATGCTCCGGCTGCAGGCCGAGGAGCGCAGCGCCTCGCGCTCGGCCCAGCTGGAGTTCCTCGCCGACGCCTCGCAGGCCCTCGCCGGCAGCCTCGACTACCGCGAGACGCTCAGGCAGGTCGCCTCCCTCGCCGTCCCGACGCACGCCGACTGGTGCTCGGTCCAGCTCGTCGACGACGGGGTGCTGCGCACGCTGGCCGTCGCCCACATCGACCCAGCCAAGGTGGCGCTCGCCAAGGAGCTCGAGACTCGGTGGCCGCCCGACCTCGAACGCCCCGGCGGCGTGGCTGACGTCGTGCGCTCGCGAAAGAGCCTGCTCGTCGAGGCTGTCACCGACGAGATGCTCGTGGCGTCGGCGCGCGACGAGGAGCACCTGCGCATCGCCCGCGAGCTGGGCCTGCAGAGCGCGATGTCGGTACCGCTGATGGCCCGCGATCGGGTGCTCGGCGTGCTGACGTTCGTCTCCGCGGAGTCCGGGCGGCGCTACACGCCCGAGGACATCGTCTTCGCCGAGGACCTGGCCCGGCGCGCCGGGCTCGCCATCGACAACGCCGACCTCTACTCGCAGACGCGCCGCACTGCCGCCGTGCTGCAGGCGACGCTGCTGCCGCAGGAGCTGCCGGACGTCGTGGGGTGGGGCTTCGGCGCCGTCTACCGCCAGGCCGGACGCACCGACATCGGGGGTGACTACTACGACGTCGCGGCTCTAGAGGACGATCGGCTCGTCGCCGTCGTCGGCGACGTCATGGGACGCGGCGTCGACGCAGCCCTCGGCGGCTCCCGGATGCGCTCGGCGGTCCGCGTGCTCGCCACCCAGCACCCCGAGCCGGACGCCCTCGCCCGCGCCGTCGACCGGCTCATGGCCGTCGAAGCCCCCACGCCGATGGCCTCGGCCGTGTACGTGCTCTTCGACCCGGCCGCCGACACGCTGTCGATGACCGTCGCCGGTCACCCGCCACCCCTGCTGATCCGTGGCGGCGAGGGGCGCTACATCGAGGACGGCTCACCCCTGCACGGCCTCGGTACCGTGCCGCGCCCCGTCGTCACTCTGCCCTTCGGCGTCGGTGACGTGCTGCTCCTCTACACCGACGGGCTCGTCGAGCGTCGCGACGAAGGCATCGACATCGGTCTGGAGCGGCTGCGGGGCACCGCCGAGCAGCACTTCCGCGACATCGCGGCCGACACCGACCTCGACGAGCTCCTCGACGCCCTCGTCGATGCCGTGACCGACCCCGACCGGCACGACGACGTCGCGCTCGTCGGCTTCCGACGCGTCGCCTGACGCCGGCGGCCCTGTGCTGAATGGGGCCCCACGCGTCAGGACCCCTATGCTGGTGCGCGGATGAGTCGGCCAGGCGGTCGCGTCAGGGCTTCGGCCCTGCCGAGGAACGTCCGGGCTCCGAAGGGCAGGGTGGTGGCCAACAGCCACCCGGGGTGACCCGCGGGACAGTGCCACAGAGAACAGACCGCCGGAGGCCTCGGCCCCCGGTAAGGGTGAAACGGTGGTGTAAGAGACCACCAGCGCTCCAGGTGACTGGAGCGGCTCGGTAAACCCCACCCGGAGCAAGTCCAGACAGCGCACGATCGACGCCCTCGGGCGTCGGGAGACCGGCCCGGTCGAGTGCGCGGGTAGGACGCTCGAGCCGGCCAGCAATGGTCGGCCCAGATGGATGGCCGCCACCGCGGATGCCGGCAACGGCGCCGCGGGACAGAACCCGGCGTATCGGCCGACTCATCCCCTATCCGGCCGCTGGCCTGCGGGTGTCGGAGGAGGGCCGGCGAGGCCGATGCTCTCGCACCTGCTCGCCCTCGGGGCATCGACTCGGTTGTCATCCGCAACCGGTGCCGGCGCGCCGTGCCCGAGAGGGACACCCAGGGTCTTGCGAGGGGATCCTCGGACGGAAATGATCGCATGGTGAGTTAGGAGCGTGGGCCATGACCATCATCGGGACCGGCTGGCACGACAGCATCTTCGTGAGCGGGTGGGTTCCCGGCTCTGGCGGGCGGATCACCGTCACATCGCCTGGCTCGGGTGACGAGCTCGGCGCAGTCGGCCGTGCGACGGCCGGCGACGTCGCGCGCGCCGCACGGGAGGCGGCGATCGCCCAGCGCGAGTGGGCGGCCAGGCCGCCGTCCGAGCGGGCGGCAGTCCTGCGACGCGCCGGAGCCCTCTGGGAGCAGCACGCCGAGGAGGTGCAGTCGTGGCTCGTCAAGGAGGCAGGGTCGATCCCGACCAAGGCCGGGCTCGAGACCCACATCGCTGCTGACGAGTGCTACGAGGCGGCCGCCCTGCCCACCCATCCGGCCGGTGAGGTGCTGGCGACGAACCAGCCGCGGTGGAGCCTGGCCCGCCGGCGACCCGCCGGTGTGGTGACCGTCATCGCCCCCTTCAACTTCCCGCTCATCCTGTCGATCCGCTCGGTGGCGCCCGCACTCGCACTCGGCAACGCAGTGCTCCTCAAGCCGGATCCGCGCACGACCGTCGGCGGCGGAGTCGCGCTCGTGCAGATCTTCCGCGAGGCCGGGCTGCCGGACGGCCTGCTGCAGCTGATCCCGGGCGGCCGCGAGACGGGTGAGGCGGCGATCGCCGCCGACGAGGTGCGCGTCGTGTCGTTCACCGGCTCGACCGCCGCTGGACGGGCAGTGGGGGCCCTCGGCGCGCAGCACCTCAAGCGCACGCACCTCGAGCTGGGCGGGAACAACGCCCTCATCGTGCTGCCGGGAGCCGACCTGACCAAGGCCGTCTCCGCGGGGGCCTTCGGCTCCTTCATGCACCAGGGTCAGATCTGCATGACCGCCGGTCGGCACCTCGTGCACGAGAGCCTGCACGACGACTACGTCGACGCGCTCGCCACGACTGCCGATCACCTTCCCGTCGGCGACCCCGCTGCGGGACAGGTCGCGCTCGGTCCGGTCATCGACGAGGGGCAGCTGCGCAAGATCGACAAGCTGGTGCAGGACTCTGTCGGCCAAGGCGCCAAGCTCGCCGCGGGCGGCACGTTCGAAGCGCTCTTCTACCGCCCGACGGTGCTGGCCCAGGTCACCGAGCAGATGCCCGCCTGGCGGGAGGAGATCTTCGGTCCGGTCGCACCAGTTCGCCCTTTCTCGTCCGTCGATGAGGTCATCGCCCTCGCGTCAGACAGCCAGTACGGCTTGTCCGTCGGCATCCTCGGCGACGTCGGTGAAGCCATGAAGCTCGCGGATGCCATCCCCAGTGGAATCGTGCACATCAACGAGCAGACCGTGGACGACGAGGCCAACGCCCCGTTCGGTGGCGTCGCAGCGTCTGGTACCGGCTCCCGTTTCGGCGGGGCCAGCGCGAACATCGAGGCCTTCACCGAAACCCAGTGGCTCACCGTTCGGACCGACATCGCGCCGTATCCGTTCTGACCCACGCGGCCCTGATCGCCCGTGCGAGCAGCGTGGCGGTGACGAGCACCCTCCTGCGCCACGATGTTCCAGCTCGGGGCACCACCTGAAGCCCGCCGGAAGTCTCCGCTGGCAATCCCCGGCGTATCGGCCGACTCATCCAGTGTCAATCCTCTGACCTGCGGAGATGCGAGGCTGCCACGAGCATGTTGCACGAGGTGTCGAGATCGGCGAGTCAGGAACGCACGCGGCGAGCCCTGGCGATGGCCGCGTACGCACGGGCGCTGGGCTTGGGCGTACGCACGAAGGTCTCTCGGTCCACCTCGTGCAGACCGAGCTGCGCGCCGTAGCCGAAGATCCACTCGAAGTTGTCCATGAGCGTCCAGTGCAGGTAGCCCAGCACCGGGACGTCGTCATCCGTCGCCGCGAGCAGCGCTCCCAGCGAGGGCTCGATGAAGCCGGCCCGCTCGGTGTCGTCGGCCGTCTGCATGCCGTGCTCGGTGACGAGGATCGGCACGCCGGTCTCCGCGTGGGCGTACCGCACCGCTCCGGCCAGTGAGGTGGGCTCGATGGCCGATCCCATGCCGTTCATCCGTGTGCCCGCCGCGGGTGCGACCTCGCCGTCGCCGTCGTACCAACGGCTCTCGTAGTTCTGCACACCGAGGAAGTCGTCCTCACGGGCCAGCTCGAGCCAGCGCTCGTAGACCTCCGCCCGTTTGCGGTCGCGGAACGAGGGGTCGTCCCCGACGACGCGGTCGTCGACGACCGCCAGGGAGAAGCCGACTGGGAGCTCTGGGCGGCGGCTCTTGATCGCCGCTCGGGCGGCGCGGTGACCGGCTGTCATGCCATCCCCGATGGCGTCCATCTCCTCGGGAACCATGACATTGCCGGCGCGGTAGCGCTCGACGCCGGCCGCCGCCGACGCCGCGTCGAGCGTGGCGCGCTCGAGGTCGCGGACGAAGTCGGGCAGGTCGAGCCAGGACAGCAGACGCGGCAGGTTCGGCTCGTTGAGCGTGACGGCATACGCGAGGCGGTCGCCGAAGCGGTCGGTCACCCACCCGCAGTAGCGCGCGAACTGCTCCGCGGCTCGCGGGCCCAGCCAGCCGCCCTCCGCGGCGAACCAGTGCGGGGATGTGAAGTGGTTGAAGGTGACGACTGGGGCCAGGCCAAGCTCGATGCAACGGTCGACCATCGACTCGTAGTGGTCGAGCGCGCTCTCGTCGACGACGCCCTCCTCGGGCTCGACGCGCGCCCACTCCACTGAGAACCGGTACGCGTCGAGGCCCATCGCCTTGACCAGGTCGATGTCCTCGCGCCACAGCTCGTAGCCGTTGCACGCCTGTCCCGACGGCTCGCGGAAGACCGAGGGGGTGGTGTGCTCGAGGAACCACGTGTCGCTGTTGGTGTTCTGCCCCTCGCCCTGGTGACCGGCTGTCGCCACGCCGAGGAGGAAGCCGTTGGGGATGGTGCGTATGCCGGCGCGTCCTTCGTCGACGCCCGCGCCGATACCGCTCTCCGCGGGTTCCCAGACGACGTCGAGCTCCTCCCGCTGGCCGAACCGTTCCAAGTGGTCCTTCACGACCTGGGCGAAGCGGTCCGGGTCGCCGTCCGCCGGCACCGACGCCTCGATTCGCAGCCGGGCACCGTCCGGCCACATCCGCACGACCTGGCCGGTCTCGAAGCGGATGACCGTCGCGCCGTCCTCCTCGCCCGCGCTGCCCTTGCGCGCCCAGTGCCCGGCGAGCTGCTTGGCATAGCGTTCGGGGCGCTCGGTGGCCATCGTCCCGAGTCGTGACTGCATCGTGAATCTCCTTGAGCGGTGAAGGTGGTCAGTGGACGATCTCGTCGAGTGGCAACGGCGCCGGGTCGCAGGCGGTCGGACCCCCTGCCGCGCCGACCACCCTCTGAAGGAGGTCGTGCGCGTCGGCGACCTGCTCGTCGCGCCAGGCCACGTGCTGGTCGGGTCGGACGAGCACGAGGTCGGCGCCGTAGAGCGGGCGCAGCTGCGACAGGTGCGCAAGGTCCAGGACCTTCAGCGGCACCCCGAGACGCGTGGCAGCGTCGCGAAGCGGGTCGGTGTCGGCGCCGGGGGCGAGACGCAGCAGCGTGAAACCCTCACCGAGGAGGTCGTAGACCGACGCGCCGCCGGGCAGCCAGGCGTGCGGCAGCCGTGCCCCCGGGTGGCCTGACGGCTCGAAGCTGTTCACCGGCTGCTCGACCGCCATGGTCTCGCCGGAAACGACCACGGGTGAGGTCGGGTAGTCGTAGCCCAGGACCAGACCCAGGCTGTGGAACTCCGGGTCCTTGGCCTGCAGGGCGCGGGCGATGTCCGCCCTCTTGGCCGCACCGGCGAGGCCGTCGGCGTCAAGGTCGGCTGCGGCGAAGGAGGGAGCGAGGAAGGCCTCCTGCTCGCCGGCAGCGGCGATGGTGCGCTGCGCCACCGGCCGCCGTTCGGCCTCATAGCTGTCCAGCAGGGTCTCCGAGGCCCACCCCTGCAGCACCGCGGCGAGCTTCCACCCGAGGTTGACGGCGTCGCCCACGCAGGTGTTGAAACCGTGCCCTCCCCAGGGCGGGTTCAGGTGTGCGGCGTCTCCGACGAGGAAGACGCGGTCGCCCCGGTAGCGGTCGACGAGCAGCATCCGCGCCGACCACGGGTCGGTGGCGAGCACCTCGACGTCGATGTCGTCGCCCGCCAGGGACTGCACCAGTGCAACCGCGTCGACGTCTGCGACGTCCTCGTCGATGCCCTGCAGGATGGCCCACCAGGTGCCGTCGAGGTCGAGGCGGCCCATCAGACCGCCGTGGCGGGCCCCGATGACCCAGTAGTGGATGCCGTGCGCGCACAGCACCCGCTCCTCCAGGGCCCGGCTCCGGAACGTGATGGACAGGTTGGGCACCGTTCCCGACGCGCCCTCGTACCGGACGCCGATGGCCGTCCGGCTCACGCCGCCGCTTCCGTCGCAACCGAGCAGGTACTCGGCGGAGACCTCGTGGGAGCGGCCCTGGGTGTCCTCCAGGACGGCCCGTGCGCCGCCGGTCCCGTCGACGACCGACGTGGCGCTCCAGCCGACGAGGAGCGTCACCGTCGGCAGCTCGGCGCAGGCCTCGCGGAGAACGTCCTCGACGACCGGCTGGGGTGCTTGCTGTCCGGGCTCGGCGGCAATGTCACGGCGCGTGGTCCAGAGCCCGAAGGCGTCCTCGAACCGGGTGATCTCGTGACCGAAGAGGCCGGTCACGAAGACGACGTCCTGCGCGTGGTCCACCGGAATGGGGGCGGCCGCGCGCAGTCGGTCGGCGATGCCCCAGCGGCGCAGGTGCTCCATCGTGCGGACGCTCGTCGTCTTCGCCCGGGCGCGGAGCGGGTCCAGCACGGAGCGGGAGGACCCGCCTCGTCTCGTCGTCGACGTGGGCCCCTGCCGACCCCGACGCCGTCCTCGAGGTGCGTGAGCTGTTTATCGCCGTGGACGACGGGTCGCAGCTGGTCACCGGCGTGAGCTTCGCCCTGCGCCCCGGCCGCGTGCTGGGGCTCGTCGGAGAGTCCGGCTGCGGCAAGACGATGACGGCCCGCTCGCTGCTGGGTCTGCTGCCCGACGGTGTCTCGGTCTCCGGGGGCTCGATCCGCTGGCAGGGACGGGAGCTCGTGGGGCTCGCCGAGCAGTTCAAGGGCGTGCGGGGCCGGGAGATCGCGATGATCTCCCAGGAGCCGATGGTCGCCCTGGACCCCATGTTCACCATCGCCCACCAGCTGACCCAGCCGATCCGCCGCTTGCGTGGCGCGGGTCGGGCCCAGGCGCAGGCGATCGCCGCCGACCTGCTGCGCAGCGTCGGCATCGTCGACGCGGATCGGGTGCTCAAGAGCTATCCGCACCAGCTGTCGGGGGGCATGGCACAGCGTGTCTGCATCGCGCTCGCCCTCACCGGCGAGCCGAAGCTGCTCATCGCCGACGAGCCCACGACCGCGCTCGACGTCACGGTGCAGGCGGAGATCCTGTCATTGCTGCGTGCCCTCGTGCGCGACACCGGCCTGTCGGTGATCATCGTCAGCCACGACCTCGGCGTCGTCGCGGACATCTGTGACGACGTCGTGGTCATGTATGCCGGCGAGGTCGTCGAGTCCGGCTCTGCCGCAGCGGTGCTCGACGACGCCGCCCACCCGTACACGATGGCGTTGCTCGGGGCCAACCCGCACGTCCCCGAGGGTGTCCCGGTGCCGCTGCGCCTGGCGTCGATCCCCGGCACGGTGCCACCGCCGGGCTCATGGCCTACCGGGTGCCGCTTCGCGACCCGGTGCCAGCTCGCGCGGACACAGTGTCACGAACCGTTCGCGGTGCTGCCCGTCCACGACGGTGGCCTGGTGCGCTGCGTCCGAGTCGACGAGCTCGCCCGGGACCACGTCGCGTGGGACGCCGACGACGCGTCGCCCAAGACCGGCCCCGACGTTCGAAGGCCGCAGGAGCGGAGCTGCGCACCCGCATCTTCGCGACCGTCCTCGCCGACGTCACCCACCTCAACGACAGCCGGAGTCTCCCCATGACCACCTCGCCCGCCGCTGCTCCCACCGGCCTTGCTGCACGTGCCGACGCCCCTGCTCCGGTCCTCGAGGTGCGCGACCTCGTGGTCCGCTACGGTTCGGGCCGTCGCGGACGCGGCGCCCCCGCGGCCGTCGATGGTGTCAGCTTCGACATCTGGCCCGGCGAGACGCTCGGGGTGGTGGGCGAGTCCGGCTCGGGCAAGTCCACGATCGGCAAGGCGGTCCTCGGTCTGCATCCGCCGGTCGGAGGCACGGTCCGGCTGCACGGGCGTGACATCACGTCGATGTCGCTCAAGCAGCGCAGCCGGCTCGTGGCCGACTTGCGGGTGGTGTTCCAGGACCCGTACTCATCGCTCAACCCGGCACGCACCATCGGCCAGACGCTCGTCGAGCCGCTGCGGCTCACGGGCTTCAAGGGTACGGAGGCGTGGGAGAAGGCTCGCGCCGGGCTGGAGTCGGTGGGCCTGCCCGGTGACGCCGTCGACCGCTACCCGACCCAGTTCTCCGGGGGGCAGCGCCAGCGGATCGCCATCGCCCGGGCCCTGGTCTGCGACCCCAAGGTCGTCGTGCTCGACGAACCGGTGTCGGCCCTCGACCTGTCGACCCAGGCCCAGGTGCTCAACCTGCTGGCAGACCTGCGCGACCAGCGCGGACTGGCGTTCCTGTTCATCGCCCACGACCTCGGGGTGGTCCGCTTCCTGGCGCAGCGGTCCGTCGTGCTCTACCGCGGCCAGGTCATGGAGACCGGACCGGTCGAGGCCGTGACCTCGCACTCCCGGCACCCGTACACCGCCGCGCTGACGGCGGCCGCGCCGGTGCCCCGCCCCGCCGAGCAGGCCGCCCGGCGGGCCGCCCGAGAGTCCCTCGGCATCGGCTCCGCCGGAGTGGCACAGCCGGCTGCAGGCGGGTGCCCGTTCGCGCCGCGATGCCCGTTGGCGACCGACGTCTGCGTCGACGAGCGGCCCGCACTCCGACCCGTTGACGGGACGTCGGCGGCGTGCCACCACGCCGAGCGGGTCCCGCAGCTGCTCGACCGGCTCACGGTGCCGCACCCGTGACCGCGCCGAAAGCGCCTGCGCCGCCGGTGAGCACGGCTCCGCACTCGCTGCGCGTCGAGCACCTGGACCTGCCACTCGGCATCCGGACGACCGCGCCCCGGCTGTCGTGGAGGCTCCCCGACGGCGCTCGCCGGCAGCACGAGTACCGGATCACGGCCGACAACGACTGGGACTCGGGATGGGTCGAGAGCGACCAGAGCCTGCTCGTGACCTACAGCGGCCCGCCCCTCGCCTCCGCCCAGCGGGTCGAGTGGCAGGTGGCGGTGCTGACCGACCTGGGGGAGAGCGCTGTCTCTGGCGCAGCGTGGTTCGAGACCGGCCTTCTCTGGACGGATGACTGGGCCGTCTCGTGGGTCGAGCCAGGCCAGATGCCCGAGGGTGCGCCGGGGGAGCGACCGGCCGCGCTGCTGCGGTTCGAGTTCGACGTCGAGCGCCCGGTCGCCTCCGCTCGGTTGCACGCGACGGCGCAGGGTATGTACGAGGCGTTCCTCAACGGCACGCGCGTCGGCGACGCCGAGCTGACGCCGGGCTATACCCAGTACGACGAACGCCTGCAGGTGCAGACGCACGACGTGACCGACTCACTGGCCCTGGGGCGCAACGCGATCGGCGTCGTGCTCGCTGACGGTTGGTTCCGCGGACAGACCGGCGTCACCCGTGCGGCCGACCAGTGGGGCACCCGACTGGCCCTCCTCGCCCAGCTGCAGCTCGTGCACGACGACGGCAGCACCACCGTGCTGGGCACCGGCGACGGCTGGCGCAGCGCCCTGGGACACGTCGTCGCCGCCGACCTCATCGCCGGAGAGTGGTGGGACCTCACGCGGATCGACCAAGACTGGGCGTCCCCGGGCTTCGACGAGGCAGGCTGGGACGAGGTGCTGGTCGTCGACCACGGCTTCGCCGGTCTCGTCGACTCGCCCGCACCGCCGGTGCGCCGCGTCGAGGAGATCGTGCCGGTGTCGGTGACCCGGCTGCAGGACGGGCGACAGGTGGTCGACCTCGGCCAGAACATCAACGGGTGGGTGCGGCTTTCGGACCTGGGGCCGGAGGGGACGACGACCACGCTGACCCACGGTGAATGGCTCGACGCCGACGGCGACGTCACCGTGCACAACCTCGAGCCGGACCTACCCTTCCTGCCACACCGGCTCCCGGCCGGGCAGGTCGACCGCGTCGTGTCCGCGGGCCGCGACGGTGACGTCTTCGAGCCGCGGCGCACCACCCACGGCTTCCAGTACGTCCGCATCGAGGGCCACCCCTCGGCCCTGACCACGGACGACGTGCGCGGCGTGTTCGTCCACACCGACATGCGCCGCACCGGGTGGTTCTCGAGCAGCGACGCCCGGCTCGACGCGTTCCACGAGGCGGCGGTGCGCAGCTTCCGGGGAAACGCCTGCGACATCCCGACGGACTGCCCGCACCGCGAGCGGCACGGGTGGACGGGCGACTGGCAGCTGTACGCACCGACCGCAGCCTTCCTCTACGACGTCGCCGGACTGTCGACGAAGTGGCTGCGCGACGTCGCTGTCGCGCAGTGGCCCGACGGCACGGTCGCCAACGTCAGCCCGACCCCGGGGCACGAGGGCCGCGACGGCCCGATCGCGTTCCTCAACGGGTCAGCGGGCTGGGGCGATGCCGCGGTGATCGTGCCGTGGGAGATCTACCGCGCGTACGGCGACGAGCAGCTCCTCACGGAGCTGTGGCCGACCATGGTCCGCTGGATGGATCGCACCGAACGGATGGCGCGCGAGCAGCGGCATCCGGCGCGCGCGGCCGAGCGACCGGTGCCGGACCCCCACGAGGAGTACCTCTGGGACACCGGTTTCCACTGGGGTGAGTGGCTCGAACCCGGCGACGGCCCCGGGCCCATGGACCATTTCGTGGCTGCCGACAAGGGGGATGTCGCCACCGCCTTCTACGCGTACAGCGCGGGACTGATGGCGCGCATCGCCGGCGTCCTCGGCAAGGACGAGGACGCCGCTCGCTACGCCGGGCTCAGCGAGCAGGTGCGCCGCGCCTGGCAGGCCGAGTACCTCGACTCCGAAGGCATGCTCACGCCCGACACGCAGGCGAACCACGTGCGAGCGCTCGCCTTCGACCTCGTCCCCACCGGAGCCCGCCAAGAGGTGAGCGAGCGTCTCGTCGAGCTCATCCGCAAGGCCGACACCCACTTGGGCACCGGCTTCCTGTCGACGCCGCAGCTGCTGCCGGTGCTCGCAGACACCGGACACCTCGACGTCGCCTACGAGCTGCTGCTCCAGGACAGCGAGCCGGGCTGGCTGGTCATGGTGGACCGCGGCGCGAGCACGGTCTGGGAGCGGTGGGACGGCATCTCGCCGGAGGGGGTCGCCCACGAGTCGCTCAACCACTACTCGAAGGGCGCCGTCATCTCCTTCCTGCACCGCTACACGGCGGGCATCGAGCCGGTCGAGCCCGCGTACCGGCGCTTCCGCGTCCGGCCCCGGCCGGGAGGCGGGCTCGTCCACGCCCAGGCGGCGCACGAGTCGCCATACGGGCGGATCGAGTCGGCGTGGCGACTGTCCGGGGGCACCTTCGACCTGCAGGTGCTCGTCCCACCCGGCACGGAGGCCGAGGTCGCGCTGCCCGACGGCACCACACACGCGGCCGGACCCGGCCAGCACGCGTTCACCTGCACGATCGACGAGGAGACACCCCAGTGACGACGACCGGGACGGGCGCGACGTACGAGGCGACTGCAGCGGTAGGCGCCGTGGCGTCGGCCGCTGGGCGGGCGACCAGCGAGCTCACCGTGCAGCCGGTCACCGTCGAGCACCACCGCGAGCCGATCGGCATCGGCGAGGCCACGCCGCGACTGTCCTGGGTCACGCAGACCGACACCCCGGACTGGAGCCAGGCAGCCTACGAGGTGCAGGTCGAGCCGGCGCACGGCGCCGTCTGGTCGTCCGGTCGGATCCAGACGGCCGAGTCGGTCCTCGTCCCGTGGGGGGCGCCGCCCCTGACCAGCCGCGAGCGGCGAGCCGTCCGCGTACGCGTCTGGGGGGAGGGCGCGGCCGAGCCGTCGCCGTGGAGCCAGGACGTTTCCGTGGAGGCGGGGCTGCTGGAGGCGTCCGACTGGACGGCTCAGCTGGTGCAGCCGCTGCTGCCGGCGCCCGGCGACGCGGGGGAGCCGGTGGCGGTGCTCCGTCGTGAGTTCGAGCTGCACCAGCCCGTCGTGCGCGCTCGCCTGTACGCGACCGCGCACGGCGTGTACGAGGCGCAGCTCGACGGGGCCGTCGTCGGCGACCAGGTCCTGGCGCCCGGGTGGACCAGCTATCGGCACCGGCTCCGCTACCAGACCTACGACGTCACCGCGCAGCTCGGCCCCGGACGGCACGCCCTCGGGATCAGCCTGGCCGACGGCTGGTACCGCGGGTATCTCGGCTTCACGGGAAAGCGACAGCTGTACGGAGACCGGACAGCTGCCTTCGCGCAGCTGGAGGTGGAGCACCCCGACGGAACGCGCACCGTCGTCACGACGGACGGGTCGTGGCGCTCCACCCTCGGCCCGCAGACCCGGGCAGACCTCTACAAGGGGGAGACCGTCGACTTCCGTCGAGAGCACACCGGGTGGTCCGCCCCCGGCTTCGACGACACGGGCTGGACGCCCGTGGAGCTCGGGTCCCTCGACGTGTCCACCCTCGTCGCCCCCACGGGGCCGCCGGTGAGGCGCGTGGAGACCGTCCCGGTGCACGGGATCAGCAGCTCGCCTTCGGGCAGGACCATCGTGGACTTCGGCCAGAACCTCGTCGGCTGGCTGCGCCTCCACCTGCCCGACGCCCCGGCCGGCACCGAGATCACGATCCGCCACGCAGAGGTGCTCGAGCACGGTGAGCTCGGCGTGCGACCGCTCCGCGCCGCCGACGCAACCGACGTGGTCGTCCTCGACGGGAACGGACCTCGCACCTGGGAACCACACTTCACCTTCCACGGCTTCCGGTACGCGGAGGTCATGGGCTGGCCGGGTGAGCTGACCGCCGACGCGCTGGAGGCTGTCGTCGTGCACAGCGACCTGCGGCGCACCGGCACGTTCACCTGCTCCGACCCTGACGTCGAGCGGCTTCACGAGAACGTCGTCTGGGGCATGCGCGGGAACTTCGTCGACCTGCCCACCGACTGCCCGCAGCGGGACGAGCGACTTGGCTGGACCGGAGACCTGCAGGTCTTCGCGCCCTCGGCATCGTTCCTCTTCGACGCATCGGGGATGCTGCGTTCCTGGCTGGCCGACCTCGCGGTCGAGCAGCTGGAGGACCACGACGGGATCGTGCCGATGTTCGTCCCCTTCCTGGACCTGCTGCCCTTCCCGCTGGCGGCAGACGTCGGCTGGGGTGACGCGGCAGTCGTCGTTCCATGGGGGCTCTATGAGCGCACCGGCGACGCCGGCCTGCTCGCCGACCAATGGGCCTCGATGACCGGCTGGGTCGATGTCTTCGAGCAGCGGGCCGGCGCGGACCTTGACTTCCCCGAGGGCGGGTTCTCGTTCGGTGACTGGCTGGACACCGCTGCCCCGCCTGACAACCCGGCTGCGGCTCGCACCCCGTGGCAGTGCGTTGCAGTCGCCTACCTGGCCCGGTCGGCGCGCACGGTGGCCCGGGCGGCCGACGTTCTCGGGTTCGACGGCAGCAGGTACGCCGACCTGGCCGAGCGCGCGGCAGGGCGCTTCCGCGCCGAGTACGTGACACCCACGGGGCGGGTGGCCTTTCCGTCACAGACGGCGTACGCCCTCGCCCTGGAGTTCGACCTGCTGAGCTCCCAGCAGCGTGAGCATGCGGGCAAGCTGCTGGCCGAGCAGGTGCTCAAGGACGGCTTCCACATCGCCAGCGGCTTCCTCGGCACGCCGCTGGTGACCGACGCGCTCACGAACGCCGGTGAGCTGGCGACGGCGTACGAGCTGTTGCTGCAGCGCGGGAACCCCTCATGGCTCTACCCGGTCACGATGGGCGCCACCACGATCTGGGAGCGGTGGGACTCGTTGATGCCCGACGGATCGATCAACCCCGGCGGCATGACGTCGTTCAACCACTACGCCTTCGGCGCCGTGGCCGACTGGCTGCACCGCACCGTGGCAGGGCTCGCCCCTGCTGCGCCCGGCTACCGGCGGCTTTGCGTCGAACCTCGACCGGGCCCCGGAGTGACGTCCGCCTCGGCGAGGCACGAGACGCCGTATGGCCCTGCGGCCGTGGCCTGGACGCTCTCCAACGGAACCGTCTTCAGCCTGGACGTGACCGTTCCCCCGAACACGACGGCACACGTCGTGCTGCCTGACGGCAGCGCTCCGGTAGAGGTCGGGTCCGGCCGGCACGCCTTCGCGGCGACGATCGAGGAGCCCTCGCCTGTCGACAAGCCGGCCCTCTTCTTCAACGCGGACGATCACCAGTGACGGGCTCTGTGCGTGCCGCCGGAAACGAGGCACGCCGATGAATGTGACTGGCCTGAAGGTGCGCCCGCGTTGCCGGGTCGTCGTCGACAACGACTGGACCGGCGACCCCGACGGACTGGTGGCACTGGCACATCACCTGCTGTCCCCGGCCAACCGCGTCGTGGCCGTGACGAGCTCGTTCCTCGCGCCGCAGTTCGGCTCGCCGGTCAGCCGGGCGGCCGACGGCGCGGCCCTCGCCCGCCGCCTCGTCGACGAAGTGGGCAGCGCGGAACGGCCCACAGTCGCAGCCGGTTCCGAGTCACCCTTCACGCTCGAGAGCCCCGACGAACCGGTGGCTGACGCCGTCGGGGCGATCGTCTCAGAGGCGAACCGCGACGACCCGTTGCCCCTGCACCTCGTGTGCGGTGGACCGCTGACCAACCTCGCGGCCGCCCTGCGTCGAGACCCCTCCATCGCAGGCAAGCTCACGCTGGTCTGGGTCGGAGGTGCGCTCGACGCGACCACGCCCGAGTACAACCGGGACACCGACCCCGCGGCGGCCGAGTTCGTCCTCGAGCACCCGGGCCTGGAGGTCGTGCAGTTCCCCGTTGAGACCTACCGCCAGTGCACCGTGTCCGTCGCCGAGCTCCAGCACGGACTGTGCTCGAGCGGTGCCCTCGGCCGCTGGCTCTGGGAGCGGTTCTCCACCCTGTACCTGCCTGACGTGGTCGAGCTGGGAGAGGTGTGGCCCATCGGGGACAGCCCGCCACTGCTGGTGACGGCGCTGACCACCGAGTCCTCGCGCTCAGAGGTGCACAGCGATCCGGCAGGCCCGACCACCCGCGTCGTCTTCACCGGCGTGGACCACCGCCTGGTCTGGGGCGACCTCCTCGCGAAGCTGGCTCTCCACGAGCGGGCGTCGCACCTGTCCCGGTCGAGCTAGACCTATCGCCCATGTCGGCGCAGCCGATGTCCCACAAGGAAGCTGGATGACCACACACGCGACGTCCACCCAGGTCTGCATCGTCGGGGCTGGACCGGCCGGCCTCATGCTCTCCCACCTGCTCGAGCTGGCGGGCGTCGACAGCATCGTGGTCGACCATCGGTCACAAGTCGAGATCGAGAACACGGTCCGTGCCGGCATCCTCGAGCGCGACAGCGTGCGACTGCTGGTCGAGTCGGGTGTCTCCGACAACGTGCTGACCCGCGGCGACGAACATCGGGGGATCGAGCTGGCCTTCGGTGGCGGCTCGCACCGGGTGGACTTCCACGACCTGGTCGGTGCTTCTGTCTGGCTCTACCCGCAGACCTCCGTCTTCACGGACCTCGCGACAGCCCGCGAGGCTGTCGGCGCGGACGTGCGGTTCGGCGTTGCCGGCACCGAGGTCCTCGACCTTGACACCGAGCAGCCCGTGGTCCGGTTCGTCGACGCTGACGGTCTGCGTCAGGAGGTGCGTTGTCGCTACCTCGTGGGCGCTGACGGGTCGCACAGCGTGTGCCGGCAGCAGGTGCCGGAGGCGGACAGGCGCCAGTACTTCCACGAGTATCCGTTCGCCTGGTTTGGGATCCTGTGCGAGGCGCCCAAGAGTGCGGCCGAGCTGGTGTACAGCCACTCCGCGCGAGGGTTCGCTCTGATCAGCCAGCGGACCGAGTCGATGCAGCGCATGTACTTCCAGTGCGACCCCAGCGAGGACGTGGCGCGGTGGTCGGACGACCGCATCTGGGCCGAGCTGCAGGCTCGGGTCGCCGCGAACGGCCACGTCCTCGAAGAGGGGCCGATCACCGCCCGGGCCGTGCTCCGCTTCCGGAGCTTCGTCCACGAGCCGATGCGTTACGGCAGCATGTTGCTCGCCGGCGACGCCGCCCACACTGTCCCGCCCACGGGTGCGAAGGGGCTGAACCTGGCCCTGGCGGACGTGCGCGTCCTGGCCGACTGCCTTGAGCGGGCGCTTCGCAAGGATGACGTCGAGGCCCTTGGGGAGTACACCGATCGGGCCCTGTCGCGGGTGTGGAAGGCGCAACACTTCTCCTACTGGATGACCCGGCTGCTGCATCAGCTCCCCGGCGGCACGGACTTCGACGGTCGACGCCAGCTCGCGGAGCTGCAGTCCCTGGTCGGCTCGATGGCCGGTCGCCAGTATCTGGCCGAGGGATATACGGGCTGGCCCGCGGCATGAGGACTCCTCTCGGAGGGGCCCGACGCGCGGGGCGCCTGTTCGCTGGCATCGAATCCGAGGTGCGGGCGTTCCCCGCACGACCGGCCCACGCCTACCTTCGCTTTGGTCTCGTCTCGGACAGCAGTGCCCCGGAGCAGCGGATCGAACTGTAGGCGGCGTCGAGCACCTGTCCCGTCGACGCTCGAGCGCGCGCTATCCCGCAGCGCGCCTCGCGGCCGATCCGGACGTCGGTGAGCCGATCGCCATTCCGTCGTGTCGCCGGTCGCGCTTGTCTGTCAGGGCGAGACCGTCAGGAGGACGTTGTCCGCGGAGCTTGCGCTGAGGGTTGCCGTACCTGCGGGCGCCGTCGCCGGCACCGTGACCGTGGCACGGAGCCGGGTCGAGGTGTCGGCGTCGGCCAGGCCAATCACTGACGTCGTCCTGTCCTGCGACCACATGATCTCGACGTCCCGGAAGATGCGGTCGCCCTCACGGGCTGGGGGTGCCGGCGTGCCGTTGACATAGTCGTCGGAGCACTGATCTATGGATGAGTGGTCAACGGCGATCTCCACGACATCGCCCGGACGAACCATCGTCGGGCTTGCGGACGCAGCCGGTGGAGCACATGCGCCCTGAGAGCCCGCTCCAGGGTCGGCGTCTCCGGAACAGCCGGCTAAGAGCAGCGCTGCCAGTGCGATCGCAAATAGCTCGCCACCAACCCTCCATCTGCCCGCACCCACAATGGCTCCCCCTCGGCGTCGATGATGAGCCGAACCTAGCGCCGGCCGAAGACATGTGCGCGTGTTGCAGCAGGCTCAGAACGTCGCCCGAGCGCACCTCCCGGTCGCGGCATGTCGGACGTTCGCACCGCGTGGCCGTCAGAGCGACGCGGCGCCCACCGCCGGCACCCTGATAGTCATTTCGACGTCGTAGGCGCCGATGTCGGTCACGCTGCTGCTGCGCACGACCGCCTTCAGGAGAGCCGCATCCTTGGTCGCCGAGGTCGAGCGCAAAGTGTGCCCGTCGCCGGACACCTCGATCTGGTCGAGACTGCCGTCGTCGTGCAGGCGCACAGTGACCGGCACCCTGCCCGAAAGCCGACGGGTGAGATCGGGGTCGAGTCGCAACCAGCGTTTGAAGCCGAGGGCGGTGAGGCCGATCTCGGGTATCAGCTCGCCCTTGATGCACGGTCGCCCGTACTCGGTCGTCACCGAGACGAGCGACAGCGCACGCAGCCCACTGGGCAGCGTGCGTGGTTCGGGCAGGTCGATCGGCACCAGCCGGGTGGCCGCCGTATGGTCGGCTGCCCGTCGCCACGGGGCCGCCCCGATGGCGACGAGGGTGTTCCGCCCGCCCGCGCCGACGATCACTGCCCGGAAGTGGCTGGGTGTGAGGCCCTGAGCCACCAGGTCGCCGTAGGCCGTCTGCTCGGTCAAGTGGTGCTCGACGTCGACTCGGTCGGAGACGACAACCTTGGCGCGCCTGCCGTCGCTGCCGGGCAGCGTCATCGTCAGCACCGTGTCGTAGCTGACGTTGCGGGCTTGCGTGATCGGGTCGACTGCCACCGACCACGCCTTTCGGACCGCAGCGGGCGACGTGTCCACCTGCGGCGCTTTCCGATCCGACGAAGGGACGCCGACAGTCGTCGAGGACGTTTCCGGCGCCGCGGGGATGTCTCGCTCGGTCGGTGCCGTGCAGGCGCCCAGTACGGCGATGGCCAGGATGCAGGGCACGACCAGGACGGGCAGTTGCAGACGCCGGCGACGATACATGCGGGGAGTCTAGGGACGTGTTCCCGCCGTCAACGCCGGATGCGCAGACGTCCCGCGCTCGGCACGGCAGATCTGGTGACAACCCACGCTGACGTGCGGCGTAAGGCCTCGGGGCGCGGCTGCCTGCATTTCCCGCGTTATGGGGGCGATGCAGGATTGCCTGCGCCAAGATCCGGACATGATTTCGTCGCTCATGGTGTTGGTGCTCTTGAGCGTCGCTGCGGTTGTGTTTATCGGCAGGGTCGGCTGGTCGACACTGGGAAGGGATCCGCGGCCATACTTGATCGCGATTGGGATCTTTTGGGTTGCGCCGCTCGCGCTGATGTTAGCTCTGCACGTGCTCCTGCCTGATCACAACGCGGACGGACGATGCAATGGCCTCGGCTTCGGGTGCGTTCCTGCGCCATCGGATGCGGTGGTGTTCGTCTGGGCGATGACTCTGCCGTTCAGCTTCACCGCCGGCCTGCTCGCATGCGCGATCATTGCGGCGGTGCGCCGTCGACGGGGAGGGGCAGACTAACTCCCTCTTACCAGCTGGCGGTGGGGCTCGCTCAATAGGTCCTGCGCCCTCGACCCTGCATGACGGGCGTCCGGCCCTCAACGCGGCGTGTCCTGACGTCGGCCAACGCCATACTGCTCGGTCGGACCATCTGCGGCAGTTGAGGAAGTTGCCGCAGCGCTGAGGCAACCTGTGGCGGGGGTTCCTGCGATGGTGTTGGTGGCGGGGCCGGCATGCGAGAGGCTCCAGGTATGCCCACGCGCATGCTCAGAGCTGTGATGGAGAACGGCGACACCTATGACGACCCGTCCGAGGACGTCCTCCTCTTGCTCCTCGAGGACCTCGCTGAGGGTGACGGCTCGTGGGTCATCGTCGAGAAGGTCGTGGACGCGTCAGGTCAGACGTACGCGCAAGCGCTCCGGCTTTCCGACGGGTCGTTCCAAGTCGAGCGGCGGCGCGGGAGCGCGGACACGCACGAGGTCGCTCCCGCGCAGCCTCTACGAGAAGCGCATCAGCTGCTGACCCGGTGGGCGTTTGCGTTGTAGCGGACCGGGGACCTCGCCGACGCCACGTATCCCGGTTGTCCGACTGGTTCGCTTTCGCCCGCGCCCGTCGCTGCTGGTCTCGGAATGACCGCTCGGCGGCAAGACAGGATGTGGCCTCGCTCGAAGTGCTCGAGACGGCGAGTGACCTTGGCCGAACGTACGCCCGCTTCCCGGCCGGACCCGTGCTCGCCTGGGGCTCGGGTGGCCCTGAGCCCGTCCAGAGGCGTAGGGCCGGCCTCGTGGCGTGGAAACTGCCAGTCCTTGCGCCAGGCTTCACATCGCCGCCCGCACGCTCTGAGCGGCAGTTCCGGACGTTCAGCCGCGACCCAGTCCAAGCGCAAGAGCTTCCTTGATCTCTTCCGCATCGTCGTCGAGCAAGGCACGTTCTCGCTGCTTCCAGTCAGCAGTCATCGAAAAGCCGTCTCCCGCGTAGCGTGGAATCACGTGCAAGTGGAAGTGGAACACTTCCTGGCCTGCGACTTCGCCGTCGGCGAGGAGCGCGTTGATCCCATCGCAGCGCAGGCTCGAGCGCCGCAGTGCTCGCGCCAGCTGGTGACCGACAGACCACACGTGAGCGCCGGTTGCTGCATCGACGTCTGCCAGGCCGACTGCATGTTCGCGTGGCACGACGAGAAGGTGCCCCGGTGTGACTGGGTTCAGATCCAGGAACGCGACGACGGTCTCGTCTTCGTAGACCACGCTGGCTTCTGCCTTCTTCGCCGCAATGGCGCAGAAAATGCACTCGGCTATCCCGGCTGGCGGTGCTTCAGTCACGGGAGTGATGGTGTCAGGCGGCTCGGCGTCGGGCCACCGGGGTGTTGACGACCTGCATGACATCTACTCGATCGATCAACGGCATGTGCCGACGTGGCCGCGTGTGCGCGGTTCTCCGGGTCGAGGCCCCGGTAGGTTGTCGCTCGGCTGAGGGTGGACAGGGGGATGACGTGGGTGAACCGTCGCAGGTCGGTGCCGAGTTGCGGTCACGGGCCGTCGACCGGATGCGGTCGCATCGGTGGGCGGACCTGTTGGCGCTGCAGACCCAGCTGGAGCGGGACACGGAGTACTGGACCTCGATCTGGGGGCCGGCCTGCGCGGTGGCGGCTTTCCACGAGGGCCGGGCTGATGCTCGAGAGCTGTTCGTCTCGGTCATCGACGCGGGCTTCCACGACGTGCACGCCCACGCCGAGCTGTTCGCGGACAGCTTCGCGACCGAGCCGGACTGGTCCGAGCTGCTGGTCCGGATGGAGGCCAACAAGCCGCCACCACCGGTCGAGGTGACCGAGTGGCCGAGCACCAACCCGATCCGTCCGCTCGGACTGGACCGGCTCGATGCCGCGGGCGAGGCCGCACTGGCCGACCGGGTACCAGCCCCGGCAGGCGCGGCGCAGAAGGCGGCGCTGGCGCTGCTGGCGTGGGTGACCGGAAGCTGGCGACACACCAGCGCCAACCACGTTCCCGGGCGGGACGCCAACGCGGTCTTGGACCGAGTCGAGGCCGGGGAACGGTTCGCCTGTCGGGAGTACACCATCGTGCTGACCCAGGCGCTCAACGCGATCGGTATCCCGGCCCGGCACCTGGGGTTGTTCCGGGAGGACTACTACACCGGGATGGGCACCGGCCACGCGGTCACCGAGGCGTGGCTCGATGACCTGGGGCGGTGGGTCGTCCTCGACGGTCAGAACGGGGCGACCTGGCGAGACCCCGACGGCGTCCTGCTCGGCGCCGTCGAGCTGCAGGAGATGCAGGCGCGGGGGGAACAGCCCGCGTTCGTCGGTTCCGGGCCCAACTTCGACCCGACCTCCGCCCAGGAGTGGATCGCCTACTTCCGGTACTGCTCGGCCGGGGGAGCTACGTGGAGGGCAGGCTCGTTCGTACCGGTGATGGAAGGCCGGGCCGTCGTGGAGGCGCGGCCCCTGCTGGCCAACGCGGCCTCCGTTTACCCGGACCTGGCGGAGATCTCCACCTCGATCGTGGACCACGAACGCGTCCCGGCGGTGCTGTTCGGCACCGAGCACCCCTTCGCCGTCGGCTTCGGTCTGACCGACGCCACCGGAGACAGTCGGAGCGCCGCCCTGGACGAGCCGGTCCCACTGACCGGCCAACCGGGCGAGCACACCTGGCACGTGGCCACCCGCACCCCGTACGGAACGCTCCGGCCCTCCCAGTTCCGGTTCACGATCCACAGACGGTGACCAGGAAGTACCGCGTCCAAACCCGCCGCCTGACAGGCGTTCCCGGCCCGACCATGGCTGACGCGGAGAGCGGCAAAGTCGGACGTCCTGAAGCGCCCAGGTTCCGCATATCCGCGACAGAATGGTTGTCCGGTACGTGTGGATACGGTGTAAGCAGATCAAAGTCAGGACAACATGCCTCGGTCGGCGCCTCACTCGAGCCTCTCTTTCGGGCAGAAGCTGCTCGTCGTGGCATCGGTTCTGCTTTCGCCGCTGTACCTGCTGCCGTTGATGTTCCTTGTCGGGGCCGTCACATCCGTTGCCATCTGGGATGAAGTAGTCGCAGTTAGGAGCGTGCAACGAAGATGGTTCGCGGCGTGGATCGCGGGCCTCGTGCTCGTGGCGTTGGGTGCGTGCTACACCTTTGTCGTCCTGCCTCGCTTGCCATCCATCTAGAACGACGCTGAGCCCGGCCTGGAAGTCACGCGATGCGACGGCGACCCGGCAGTCACTCGAGGCCCACCGGCGGTCCTCCGAGCCGCAGATGAGGGCGTTCTCGTGGGTCTATCTCCATACTGATGCGGTGAAGCCGCAGACCCACGATTGGGTGGCACTGTCATCCCGATTCACTCCAGGGTGGCCCTGGCCCGAGGACTCGTACGGACTGGGGCCCCTGTATGGAGAGCATGGTTGGTGCCGAGGCTGCGGCACGCCTCGTGCCGAGCAAGTGGGCTCATTGGTGATGCAGGGCCACAACTTCCCGAAGGCTGACGTCTGGATGCCGAACTGGCTGTTCGACGTCGTGTGCGTATCTGCGCGGACCGCCGCTGAGATCAGGGCCGGGTTCAGCGTGGCGCTCCGCGAGGTCATGAAGCCTCGGATCGGGGCTACGGGCGCGCAGCAGCTCGTCCCGGTTCGGACTGCTGAACCTTGGTACCGGCCGCAGGACCTCGAGACGGCGGTACGTTCTCGCCACGCGCAGTTCGTTGCCAGGCAGACGGGAGCGACCTGCGAGGTGTGCGGTCGCTGGAAGTGGCTCCCGATCAGTGCCGGCGAGGCCCCGATTCGTGCCGCCGCGCTCACCTCCGAGGCCGATTTCCTCGCCTGCCCGGAGTCCTTCGGCGACGGCCTGTCCTCCTTCCACCACCTGCTCTTCCGACGCGCTCTGGGTGAGCTCCTCGTGGCTGCCAATCCGAAGCACTGGCGGCTCGTCGAGGTGCACACGATTTAGCGCGACTTGCGGCAGATGCGTGCGTCTTTCTACGCCTGGACAAACCCCAACTCGTTGCCGTCGGGGTCGCGGATCGTGAACTTGCGCGTGCCGTACGGCGTGTTCATCAAGGGTTCGAGGACATCGACGTCCTGACCCACCCTTTGCCACCACACATCAACGTCGTCCACCTCGAAGTTGAACCGGGCTCCCGTTGCCGGGGCGGGTTCGTACTGGCCGAGCGCGAACTGGGCCGGGCCGACGTTGAAGTGGACGTATGTCGGATCCTGCGGGGGCCAGTGGCCCCGGGCGGTCACTCCCAGCAAATGCTCGTACCAGTCGATGGATGCCGCGAGGTGCCGGACGTTTACTCGCACGTGCGTCAGTTTGGGGATGTCCATGTTCCGGACCCTACGCACGTGCGCCCGCTCATCGGCTACTTAGAGAATGGGGTCAGGTTCTGGCCTGGCCGGGCTGGGGCTCAGGTGCCCGGGGTTGTCGCTCGCACATCGGCTGCCCGGCGTCCGCGTTGAGGCTCTCATTTGGTTTGCGCAGCCTCGGGCATCGCTAGGGCCGGGAGAGGCTCAAGAGAGGAATGCGCTGCCTGAAGTAGCGGTGCCCTCCCGGTGTCCGACATCCGTCGTGGGCAAGGGAGGAACGCTGATGAGCAGGGCTGGCGGGACCACAGTCCAGGAGGCTGTGGTGATCGGGATGGACCCGCACAAGCGGTCGGTCACGATCGAGGTGATGGCTGCCGACGAGACCGTCTTGGACAAGTCCCGCTTCGGCACCGATGCGGGCGGGTTCGAGGCGATGCTGGCCTTCGTAGGCCGGTTCACCGACCGAGTTTGGGCGATTGAGGGCTGCGCCGGGATCGGACGTCATGTCGCGACCCGGCTCATCGCCGAAGGCGAGCAGGTGGTGGACGTGCCGGCCAAGCTGTCCCACCGGGTACGGCTGCTGACCTCGGGCAACGGCCGCAAGACCGACGACACCGATGCGCACTCCATCGCGCTGGTCGGGGTCCGCGTGTCCGGGCTGCGCCCCGATCGTCAACGACGCGCAGGTCGAGCTGCTGCGCGTCCTGGTCGACCGGCGCCGCATGCTCGGTGAGGAGCACACCCGCAAGATCAGCCAGCTGCATCGCCTTCTGCTGGAGCTGATCCCGGGTGGCGCCAAGCTGTACCTGTCGGCCCGGCAGGCCCGCAAGCTGCTGGCCCCGGTGCGCCCGCGCGACGCCGCCGGCAAGGCTCGCAAACACCTCGCGATGGAGCTGGTCGCCGACCTGGAGAAGATCTACGCACGCTCCAAGGCCGCCGACAAGGACCTCACCGCGGCGCTGAAAGAGACCGGCACGACCCTGACGGAGCTGTACGGCATCGGGCCCACTGGTGCGGCGATGCTGCTGGTCGAGGTCGGCGACATCACCCGGTTCCCGGACCGCAACCACTTCGCTTCCTGGACCGGCACCGCGCCGATCGATGCCTCCTCCGGTGACGTGGTGCGGCACCGGCTCTCTCGTCGTGGGAACCGTCAGATCAACCGGGTGCTGCACATCATGGCCACGGTCCAGCTGCGCAACCCGACCGAGGGCCGCACCTACTTCGACCGGAAGAAGGCCACCGGCAAGTCGTCGATGGAGGCCATGCGATGCCTCAAACGCCGCCTGTCCGACCTCGTCTTCGCGACCATGCTCGAGGACCTCAGCACGGCTGCCGGGACGGGTCCGGGAGGGCAACTGAGTCGCGGCTCTGACTCCTGCGCGACCGGCTCACAACTCACCGCCGGCTCTTCGGACAAGCCACTTCCCGGACCCGCCAACGGCCAGCCTAGAACCGCCCTCGTCGAAGCGTCTTGACACAGAGAGGAGCCATGAGGGGAAGCGTGCTTCCGGTTCGGCCGTGACGCGTGGTCGTCAGCGGGGCCGGTAAACACCGCTGGCACCATGAGGCGTCCGCGAGGTCCTGCACCTGCCTCACATCGTCGACTGACAGACCCCGTGCAGCGGCGTGATCGGATGGGGCTTCACGCCTGCTCGGGCCCTTATCCGGGCATGCGGCGGCGCCGAGCCGGACCGCTCGCCTCGCTGCCCTCTCGAGACGGCGGCCCGCCGGACCGACGCCTCAGCGCTTCGCGTAATCGGCGAAACCCTGCCAATCGATGAAGACGCAAGGCTCGTCCCCCAGGACCCAGGCGTCGTGGCCCGGCGCCATGGCCGCGAAGTCGCCAGGGCCGTAGTCCATCTCTTCGCCGTCGTCCATGACGACCTTCATCCGGCCGGAAACGAAGTAGCCCTGGTGGGCCGCTTGGCAACTGTCCGTGCCGGCGATCGATTTGACGTGCTCGGACCATCTCCAGCCCGGAAGGAACGTCGCCCGCCCGACGACCCCTTCTTGCGTGTTCACCACCTGCAACTGGCCTGTGTGCCCTTCGAAGGGGCGCGTCTCCTCGGGTGAGTCGAGGCTCTTGCGCACGAGACCTGACATCGTGACCTCCCACGTGACTGCTGTCGCGGATTCGGTTGCACCTTTCAGGTTGGCATCGCCGCAAGCAGGTGTCAGCGCTTCCGGCGACCGCACGGGCGCAACGTTTTCGCCTCTGGCAACGAAAGAGGTCAGTAGACCTCGATGTCGCCATCGACAGTGACGATCTCGTACTCGGCCCGAACCTGGCCGAATGGCCAGGTTCGCCGCTCACCAGCTCGCCTCATCTTTATGGCCAACGCACCTGCCAGGGTTCCGAGGCTCCCACAGGTGCCGAGCAGAAGCGTTTCAGACTTCGCCATCCGCCGCGCCCGCGGGCGGGACCAACAGTTCCGCAACCTTGGTCATGATCGCCGCCCTGCCCCCTTCTGGTGCCAGCGACATCAGCTGCTCGGCGTGGGCGCCCTGCTCGTCGGCCCAGCGGGCCACGTCGCCAGGGCCGTCCCACCGCCGCACCACAACAAAATGGGCCGGGTTCTCCACGTCTTGAAGAATCATGCCCTCGTGCGCGCCGCCCGAGTTCGTCGCCGCGTCCGCGAAGTTGCGGAACGCGTCGACGAACGTCGCGGGGTCCGCATCCACGACCGACCACTCGCTGAAGGTCCAGGTTTCCGACATGGTGCCCTCCCGGTGTCCTGCGGCCAGACCCTGATTGGGCCGCTCACTGTCAAAGGTGCACCACCGGTTTCCCGCCCGTCTGAGGATCGGGGAACTCCCTCGCTGCGTGCGACGCGGCCCGGGGACCCGGTCCTGCTTCCCCACCGCATGACACCGGGTGCGTTCGGGTCCTCCAAGACGCCGAAGGCCCGGCAGATGCGGAGCACCCGCGTCGTGGGAACTGACCGGCGTGGCTGGGCCGCGCCAGTCACGGGGCCGGGGGAGTCGCCTCGATCGGCAGCAGCATCGCGGTGAGCTCCTCGACCTCACCTAGGTTCGCCAGGGAGGTCAGGCGCGGCGGAGGGCACGGCTCCGGAGGGCCCACCCGCATCAGCAGCTCGCGACGGATGTCGAACCTGCGCTCCGGTCCTGGCGGGGTGTCCGGGCCTTCGAACCGGACGGTGACCACGCCGTCCTCGGCCCGCACCACCCAGCCGGCACCGTGCTCTGGGTGCGAGACGTCCAGCCCGACCGCGACGGTGTGCAGGGTCAGCGGTGCCGGCAGCCGTTCCTCATCAGCGTCGTCCGGCTCCTCGTCCACGGGGAGCCGGGGCACGGTGCCCTCGAGGGTCGCGCCGTCGGGGGCGTGGTTCTCGTCCACGGTCGGGACCGGAGCGTCCGACTCCGCGACGGCGGCAGGCGCCTCCGTGAGGACGTCCAAGGCGTTGCGGCCATCGACGACAGCGCCGCCGGCCTCGTCCTCCGGCAGACGCAGCTGGGCCCAGTGGGTCAGCCCGGACAAGGACACCCCGAGCAGGCGGACCGGCTCGACCGGATTTGCCGCGGTGAGTGCCGCGGTGACCGCGTCCCGGAGCTGGTCAGCCTCCGCCGTCGGGTGGGCCAGCGTGACCGAGCGGGTCAGCGTGGTGAAGTCGGACAGGCGCACCTTGACCGTGACCGTGCGTGCACCACCGCCGTGGCGCCCGAGCCGGCGCAGCGCCCGCGCCAGGACGTCCTCGAGCGCGCCCGGCAGCTCCCACCGGAGCAGGTCCTGGGCGAAGGTCCGTTCCGCACCGACACTCTTGGCCTCGCGCTCCACGACGACCGGACGCGGGTCATCCCCGCGCGCGAGCCGGTACAGGTTCCACCCCGCCGCGTCGCCGAGGACGCGGACCAGGTCCTCCCGCCCTGCCGTGCGCAGGTCGGCGACCGTGCGGATACCCAGCGTGCGAAGGGTCGCCTCCGTGGCCGGGCCGACACCCCACAAGGCGCCCACCGGCTTCGGCATGAGGAACTGGTCCTCGTCCGGGCCGGACACGACGGTGAACCCGTGTGGCTTGTCCGCGTCGGAGGCCAGTTTCGCGATGAGCTTCGAGCGTCCCAGCCCGACGGAGACCACCAGCCCCGAGCGGTTGTAGATGAGCCGGCGCGCCAGGTCGGCGGCGGTGACCGGGTCGGCGGCGAACGGGCCCGCGGCCAGGTCGACGAACGCCTCGTCGAGGCTGACCGGCTGCACCAGCGGCGACAGCTGCCGCAGCGTGTCCATGATGAGGAGGCTGTGTGCGGCGTATGCGGGAAACCGGGGCGCGAGCACGGTCGCGGCGGGGCACAGGACCCGTGCCTGTGACATCGGCATCGCCGAGCGGCACCCGAAGGCCCGTGCCTCGTAGCTCGCGGTCGCGACCACTCCTCGCGGCCCGGTCCCACCGACCAGAACCGGGGTGCGCGCCAGGGACGGCTTGTGCCGGGTCTCCACCGAGGCGAAGAAGCAGTCCGCGTCGACGTGCATCACGCTCGCGTCCTCGCGCACCTGCCTCGCCTCCTCCCGGGCTCTCCCTCTGACGGCACCGGCCCACCCGGTCCGCCGCAACCTTCACTGTGCCGCACGCCGACGCGCCGGCAGCGGCGCCCACCCCTTCGAGCCCGTCCGCCCGGCTGAGCCCGCGCGCAGTGCACCCTCGTCGGCGCGATGAGGGAAGAGGCCTGCCGTTCAGCAGCGACGCCTGCTCGTCGCCGTGAACCCGCTGCGCGATCACGTCGTACTCGTTACATCGACGTGGATCACGCTGCGCGGCAGCGGGCGCGGAGCGATGTTCGAAGGAGGGCACCCTGTTGCGAACGGGACGCATCGGACACGAGAAGGCCTCGGTCCCGAGGCCAGCCGTCGTCGCCTGCCGAAGCCGCCCCGCACTGCTCGGGCCGTCTGTGCTGGCCCGTGCGCTGCCTCGGGAGTGCGCGTGACTGGCACGCATCGTGTCCAGATCCTGCTCGCGCGGCCGGTCCGATCGCCTTGGAGCGACCGACGCCCCCTGCCGTCCCGGAGTGACTCGTGAGCGCCCTTGGCAACCGCCCTGCACTCGACGGGATCCGTGGTGCGGCGATTCTCCTGGTCCTGGGTCAGCACGCTCCCACCAGGCCGTTGATCGACGGTTTCGTCGGCGTCACCGTGTTCTTCTGCCTGTCGGGCTACCTCATCACGAGCCTGTTGGTCCGCGAACTCCAAACGGGAACCATCGACGTCCGAGCGTTCTATCGCCGACGCGTGGCGCGTCTCTGTCCGGCACTGGCGACCGTCGTGGCGGCGACCATCGTGGTGCTGTTGGTAGGTCGACATGATTTGAGTGTCGGGCAGGTTCTTGCACCCGCTGGGGCGGCTGCAACGTATACGACGAGCCTCTTCGACTGGGCTGGACACCCCTTCGCCACTCAGGACTACTTCAACTACACGTGGACGCTGTCCGTCGAAGAGCAGTTCTACCTCCTGTGGCCGTTCGCGCTGCTCTGGGGCTACCGCCGCAGTCGTCGGCTGTTCGCGGCGCTCACCGTTTCGCTCATCGGAATCATCCTGGCGCTGGACCTCGTCCTTGGCCTGGGTCAGGAGATCCGTTTCGACCAGCACGAGTATTTCGGTACCGACACGAATGCCCTGCCGATCCTGGCCGGCGCGTTGCTCGCCATTGTCGTTCACAACGGCTGGCTGTCCGGAGCGGTGGGGCATCTTGCGCCCTTTGCCATGGTGGGGCTGGCTCTCCTGCCGGTCCTGGCATATCGCGACGACACGTATCGAACCTCGCTGGTGATCGTCGCTGGGACCGGGCTGACTCTGGTGCTTCTGACCGGCGTCCTGGCGCGGCCCGGCTCGGCGGTTGCATCGCTCCTGTCCAGCGCTCCGATGCGGTGGCTCGGCGAGCGGTCGTACTCGATCTATCTCTGGAACGTCCTTGCGAGGATCGCGATGCTCAGCCTGTTCGGACACTCGGTGGTCGGTGACGTCGTCTGGGTCGCCGTATTCGTCGTTCTGGCCGAGCTGAGCTTCAGATTCGTCGAGCGCCCGCTACGCGCCAGGTTTGCGCCAAGACCTGCGGCGTCCGATCGACCGCTTCTCACCGCGCCCCGCATTCCGTGAAGACCGTCCTGCACCGCCGCTCCGTCGGGCGACTCGTCGACACGGGCCGATACTGACCGGCCGACGCAAGCTAGACGGCGGACGGCGGCCACCGGCCGGCGGACGGGTTTGCGGCGCTGCACGCGTCGACGAACTCCACGATGCGCCCGGGGTCGGCGGTGGGCGCGCGCGCTGCGTCCTTCCCGCCGCGAGCTGCGGCACTGCCACGGGCAGGAAGGTCTACCGCTCAGAGCCGCCTCCACGCGCCCAGAAGCTCGGCGTCGGCACCCTGCGCGAAGGCGTTGAGGACCTCGATGCCGTGAGCAGAAGTCGTGATGCACTCACCGGTGAACATCACCTGGTCATCGCGGATCTGGAAGTCGCGCGTTTCATGGGCGGGGACCTGCCCGGCGCCGCAGAGAAGGAAACATGTGTCGACCTCGTCGAAGCGGTGAACGACCGCGAGGCCTTCCTGGATCGACAGCGTCAGCGCCGGGTAGGCCCGGTCGGCCCTCGAGACCTCCGTGTAGCCGAACCCGCCACGCAACATGCGGTCCAGCTGCTTGGCGTAGGCGCTGTGGCCGGACCGCGTCGACACCGGCCGCGTCCGTCGGGCCGCTGGTTCTGCGATCGTCCACTCGACGTCCATGCAGGCCTTCCTGTTCGTGGGATCACGCGTCTGATGTCTTCGGTGAGAATGCCTACCGGTGCTGGGCCAGGTCGAGTCGGATGCGCTGATCGTGCTCAGTGATGACGCCGATGAGGACATCGAAGCCACGTTCGTCGGCGAAGCACCGTGGATGCACCAAACGCGAAGGCGTGCCGCGGAGGTCCTCGATGAACGGCGTCCACGAATGCGCCCAATCGCCGGACGCTTTTCGGCGCGAGGACACGCCGGGGCCGGAAGGGTCCTGCTCGTCCCCGCACAGGGAGCAGGTCAGAAGGGACATGCACCGATGCTCTCATCGGTCGGGAGTATCACCCGTGGCGACACCGCCCAAGCCTCTCCGGGACCCTTTCCGGGTCTCTCGTCGCCCGGACGGGTTTCACCTCAGGGGATCGAAGCCGATATGCGTGAGGACTCCCGCGATGGTGTCGTTGCCCTTCTGCGAGGGGTGGGTGTAGTCATTGCCGAGCATGTCCGCTGACGGCTTGGTGCCGTTCGAGCCGTTGATCGCGTGGTAGATGTCGGCGCAGGTGAAGCCATTCCGCTTCGCGGCTCGACACAGCATGGCGTTCCACCCGTCCGTGCAGCAGACCCGTACTCGCGGTCGCAGGGAGGCTTGATGTTGCTGGTCAACCGGTGGGCACGGCCGCTAGCCGGGTCACCGAGCCAGATGCCGCAGTCGTGGGGACCATCACCCTCGAGCGGACCGATGGCTCTGATGAAGGCGACGGTCCCGTCGGGCGAGTTGGAGGGTTCGTCATCGCCCAGGCACGGCGACGAGCACTCGAAGAGCTGTCGGGTCTTACGCGTGCCCAGGTCATACTCGTACAGAGGCTCGCCCGCACTGCCCCGGGTGGCGTAGACCAGACGTGAGCCGTCGGGCGACCAGTCGGGGAGCAGGTACTCGAGGGAACTGTCCGGTCTCGAGTCGGTGGTCTCCGCTGCCGTCCGGGTGGACCAGCCACACACTCCCGCCGGCTCGGTCGGTCTGGTACGCGACCCACGCCTTGTCCCCGGCGAACGGGCTGCGGACGACGGTGGACGACGCGGCGGTGACGCTGCTGCCGTCGCGGGTGGGGCTCGTCAGGTTCGTTCCCTGGCCACAAGCGGCCAAGAGCAGAGCGAAGACGAGGGCACCCGCTCCACTGGTGGCGTGGAGGATCGTTCTGCGGCGGGTGTCGAATACCTCTGTCATGACAAGCCCCTCATGCCGACCACGGTGACGCGCGTGGCTTCCAGTTCTGGCCGTCGACAGTGAGCGGCTGCCAAACAGCGAAACCGAAGGCGCTACCTCTTGGACCACTGGCTCGCCGGATATCCAGACGAACCCCTGGAGAGAACTCCGGCAGCGTTGGACGAGTCGGCCACGACCCGCTCATGGTCGTCGGTGGACATCGGCATCCGTCCCCGGCCATGTTCTGCCCGATCCGCGTCAGGAGCTACTTCCGGCGGCCACGGCAGCAGACGCGCTCGCCGCGATGATGGCCGCCATCAGGCTGTCGATGGCGGACCGGACGGCGTCGGCCGCCCAGTCGCCCTCGGCGATCCGGCTCGCGCGGTCCTTCAGCTCCCGCTTGGAGAGCCCCAGCTCGACTGGGTTCACCACCGTGTGGACCGCCCTCAGCGCGGACAGCAACGCGATCAGCGCACCGGTTCGAGCGTCGGTCGTCGCCCCTCTTCGTAGGGCCGCGACGAGCTCGCCATGGACCCCTGTCTCGTGGCCGACGTCCTGGGAGGGCCACCGACGGGCAGGGATGATGCCGAGCACGCGCCCGTTCTCTGCTCGCAGCACACCCGCGGCCACCAGGCGCCCGTACAGCCGGGCACGCGTGCCCTTGGCCAACGCGCTCACGACGGACTGGGTCTTCTTGCCCTCCTTGCGCGTGACCGTGGCCAGTGCCTCGTCCAGGACGTCGTCGCCGATGGGGGAGTGGTCGCGTACGACGATGCGGCCATGACGGTTGCCGCCGTCGGAGTCGTCCACCTCGACGCGGTGGGCGAGCGCGAGCTCCACCAGCAGGGCGCCCCCGAGCGCGATGTCCACCGTCGTCCCGGACGCGACGAGCCTTCCCGTGTCGTCATCGGTGAGCAGGAGCAGGAGATCCTCAGCGATCAACATGCCTGCGATCGTCGCCCACGCCCACTCGGAGGACCAGAGCCGTTGGGCCCTCTTCGACGAGCGCGCCCACCATCTCGGCCGACGCAGGTCCGACGTGGCCCCCGCTGGGTGTTGCGCGCCCACACGGTATTTCCGGCGCCGAAGCGCCAATCCCGGGCCGCTGAGAAGGCCGGGGGCATCAGCGGGTCGTTCGCTGCTCCTCGTTCAGGGTGGCGAGAGCTTCGTGAAGGGTCTGCAACCGACGTCGCGTGTCCGGCTCTCCCCGTCCGAGGAGGCGCGAGACCTCGTGCAGCCTCGGCAGGAACCGCTCGCCCGCGACCTGATGGGCCGCCGCACCTGCCGCCGTCAGGTGCACGCGGTAGGAGCGGCGGTCGTCAGGATGGGCAGCTTTGCGTACGTGGCCACGGCGTTCGAACCGTTTGATGTAGCTCGACACGGTGGTCGGGGGTGCTGCCATCCAGCGAGCCAGCTCGGTCGGCGTCAGACCTTGCGCCGAGGCCAGCACCGAGTAGATCGCGAACTCGTCCGCGTCGAGTCCCGAGGGCGCGATCGCGTCGTCGATCAGGGCGGTCGCGGCCCGGGACACCAGCCAGATGTCGAACAGGACGTTGGACAGGCCGCCTGCCAGCGCAGGGGTCCCGGCTTCCTGCCCGGCGGGCTCGGTGGGTGCCGACCCCTCGGTATCAGCCATTCGTGGCCTCCCCCTGTCGAGCCTGCGTCGGCGCCTCCGTGCGGGGTGCGGCGTGTGTGCGTCTGCGGCGGAGGCGGGCGATGCCCAGCATTCCCAAGGCCACGAGCAGTACGACCCCCGCCGTCCAGAACGTCAGGTTCTTGGCGGCAGAGGCCAGCCCGAAGAGCGAGTTCGTCACCGCCGCGTCCGGATAGGCCGTCATGGCCAGCCACGCGCAGACGTTCTCGACGTAGTCGAAGGCGCCACCGAGGAGCGGCACGGCAGCCACGACGAGAAGCCCCGGGCGCGCGGGCGCGAGCCGCGAGACGACGAAGGCCAGGGACGTCGCCATGAACAGCCCGAACACCGCCGGGTAGAACAGGTCCGCCACCTGGAGGTGGCGGTATGCCTCACGACCGACGGCTCCGCAGGCATCGAGGAAGCCGATGATGTCCGCCGCGCTCGAGGTGAACCGCACATCGGGAGGTGCCTGACCGCAGGCGGCTTCGACGCGGGGGATGGCGAACGGCGCGGAGGACGCGAAGAAGACGGCTGCGAACGCGACGAAGACGGACGTGCTGCCGAGCAGGGGGCGCCACCCCGCCAGCCGGGCCATCGCACGGGTGAGGCCCCGGAGCCGGCGTTGCCCCTCGTCAGGCCCGGGGGTCGGCATCGACGTGGCCACTGTCGTCTGGCTGGTCATCATGGCAGCTACTCCGTTCACGCTGTCTCGCAGGATGCGAGTGCTACGATATCGCAGTAGTTAGATACTGCGACATCGCATCACCTCCCGTCAAGACCTGATGCATCGGCTCGTCACTCCGAGCGCGAGACCGCCGTGGCGGTCGTTGCACCAGGGTCGGCATCGCAGCGGCGGCTGTGGCCAGCACCGTCGCCGGCGGGGGCTCCGTGGCCGCGATGACTCGGTGTCGCCGACGGCTACCTGGAGGACGCCGACCTGGTCGCGTGGCTGACCGCACGGTCGCCGCTCGGGCGCACCGCACGGATCGAGGAGCTCGATGGACCCTTGCTGTTCCTGTGCAGCGATGCGCCCTCGTTCGTCACCGGGCAGACACTGGTCGTGGACGGAGGCTGGACGGTCTGCTGATCGCGGACGGTCACGGCTCGGGGAGTGGAACTCCCTCGACGACAAGGAGAAACGGCGGCACCGGGACGCCGTCCACGCGTAGCTGCCCAGGTCCCCGATCCCCAGATCGCGCATGCCGAGACGGCGCAGGATCGCGACCGATGCACGGTTCGCCTCGAGCGCCTCGGCCCAGATCTCCGCGAGGTGAGGTGCCGCGTCGGTGTGCATGGCAGTCCGCTGCTCCTCGTCGTGCTTCAGTCTCTGAACTCGATGGCGCGTCAGTCGAATCGGTCGGCGATCGCCGTCAGCCGACCCGTGTACGCCGCCCAGTCCCGTGGCGCCAGGAAGGTTGCGGTGCCCGGGCAGGAGGCCGACGGAGCCGTCGAGCTGCTCGCGCAGGATGTCGGCATGGCCGGCGTGGCGCTGCAGGTCCACGGTCTTGTGCACGATGATCTCGTGGAGCGTGACCTCCTCGTGGTTCCAGTGGGCGACGTGGTCGACCGCGTCCAGCGGCAGGGCGTCGATCCTGTCGTCGGCAAAGGCCTGGACGCGTCGGTAGAGGTCGACGAGCCCGGCGGCCGTCTCCGCGCCCGTGGCGTACCACCCGGCCAGCGGGTCGGGGTCGTCGGGGGAGACGAGCTCGTCGGGAGTCGGCCACTCCCGGTCGAACGCGTCACCCTGCCACGTCGACGGCGCCCGCGAGCGAGGGGTCAGCTCTGGAGTGCGTGCTCGAGCGCCTGCTTGATGGCCGGCGGCCAGTCCGCGTCCTTCGCCACGGACACCAGCTGGGAGGTCGAGGACAGCTTCAGGACCCTGCTCTGCGCCTGCTGCCACGCGCGGTTGATCGTCTTCCCGTCGGCCGGTGCCGGCCACGGCCGCGACGCCGCTCCGACGAGGTCGTAGAGCGGTGTGGACGTGGACGGAAGCCGCAGGTAGGCATCCCACGACCTGGGGTCGAGGCTCTCGCGGTTGCGCGCCGGGTCGTTGAACCGGTCCATCTCGCGCCAGAAGTTGCTCAGGTCGAGGTTGCCCGGGTCGTTCGGGGGAAGCAGCCGGACCAGGGCCCCGCGAGGACCCATGAAGCCGGGAGGGGTGGGCTCCAGCAGCACGACCGCTCGGGCGTCCTTCTCGTGCCGGCTGGCCCAGGTGAGTGCGATCGGGGCACCGTCCACCTGGGCGAGCACGACGACGGGGCGCGCGAGCCCGAGCCCGGAGATGACGCCGTCGAGGTCGTCGGCGAGGGAGGCGAAGGTCTGCAGGTGCGGCGCCGAGTCGCTGCGGCCGACGCCGAGCCGGTCGTACAGGCACACCTGGGCGTTCGGGACCAGGTCGTGCAGCAGAGTCCCCGAGTCGTCCATGGACTGCCCGTAGTCGGCCACGACGATCACGGCGGGTCCACTGCCGTCGCACCGCGCGCGGAAGTGCCGGCCCGTCAGGACGATGTCGCGTTCGGGTCCGGTCGTCGTGGTCGTGGACGTCCGAGGAGGCGCGCTGGTTGGCGCGTGCGAGGTCGTGGCCGCGCTCGAGGCGCGGGCCGAGACCACGGGGAGGGTGCCTGCGGTGCAGCCGGCGAGGGCGAGCCCCACGGTCAGGACCGCAGGGGCGAGCGCGCTCCGGCGAACGAGGCGATGCGTGCGCTGGTCGGTCGTGTGTGTCATCGGGACCTCCTCGCGAGTGCGTGACCACTCTGTTCGTCCATCTCGATGATGACTGCAGTGCGCACGCCGGTCTGTGCGTTCGATGACACAGCGGCCCGAGCGCCCGGCTGCCCGGCTGCCCGGCTGCCCGGCTGCTCGATCGTCCGCAGTGCCGTGTCCGGGGAACGGGTCTGGACACCCGCGCCGGCCGTGCGGGACGCTGACTGGGTGTCCTCGGCGGCCGTGTCCGTTGGGCGCTCGGTGGAACTCGCCCTCGCGACTTACCTGGTGCGCGACCTGGGCGACGGACGCGCCGGCGCCCTCGTCGTGGAGGGGGAGGCGGGCATCGGCAAGACCCACCTCGTGCACGCGCTCGCCGAGGAGGCACGTGCCCGCGACATCCTGGTCCGGTACGGCCGCGCTCATCCTTTCGAGCGGGCGCGGCCCTTCGGGGTGGTCGCCTCCGCCCTCGCCCTCCACCCTCGCTCGCCCGACCGACGAAGGGCCTCACTCGGGGCCCTGCTCCACGGACAGGGAGCGGGCGCGGCGGGACAGCAGGGTGGCGACCTCGAGTACCGGGTCGTCGAGGAGGTCGTCGACCTCGTGGAGGCGGAGTGTGCAGAACGCGCGGTGCTGCTCGTCGCAGAGGACGTCCACTGGGCCGACGGGGCGAGCCTCTCGGCACTCTCGGCCATCGTCCGGCGGCTGTCGCTGTCGCCCCTGCTCGTCGTGGTCTCGACCCGGACGTCGCCGCTGTCATCGGAGGTCGTCCGCCTCCTCGAGGACCTGACGGCGGCCGGCGCACACTCTGTACGCCTGGGGCCGCTGGGCGCCGCCGAGGTGGCCGCTCTTGCCGCCGGGGAGCTCGGCGCCCCGCCCGGTCCCGCCCTCAGTGTCCTCCTCGACAAAGCCGGGGGAAACCCGTTGTGGGCCAAGGCGATTCTGCGGACGCTCACGCAGGAGGAGCTGCTGCGCGGCACCGACGACGGCACGATCGAGACGACAAGCATCGAGCTGCCGTCCTCGCTGAACGACCTCGTCGTCCGTCGGTTGCAGGCCTTGTCGCCGACGACCCTGGACCTGCTGCGCGTCACCGCCGCGCTCGGGGACGCGGTGTCGGTCCGCGACGTCGCGCTGGTGTCGCACCAGCCGGCCACCGAGGTCGTCCGCGGCCTCGGCGAGGCCTTCGACCTGCAGCTGCTCGACGAGGTCGACGGCCGGGTCGTCTTCCGCCACCAGCTGGTCCACCACGCCATCTACGAGCACACACCGGCGTCGTCCCGTCGCCTCCTTCACCGCGAGGCTGCCGCGACGCTGAGGACGGCAGGTGCCGAGCGGCTCGAGGTGGCGGGCCACCTGTTGCTCGGCGCCGAGGAAGGTGACGTGGAGGCGGTCGCCTGGCTGCGGGAGGCTGCCCGCGACGCGGCGGCACAGGCACCCGGTGCGGCGGTCGACCTCCTCCAGCACGCCGAGGCGTTGCTGCCCGCGGGCCAGGAGGACGCCGATCACGTGGCGGCAGAGGTGGTGCAGGCACTGCTCCGCGCCGGCAGGGTGGCCGAGGCGTCAGGGCGGGCCGAGGCCCTCCTCGCCCGGCCGCACGTCGCCGAGGTCGACACGCCGGTCCGGCTCGCCCTGGTCGGTGCCCTGGCGCTGCAGAACCGCACCACCGAGCTCGTCGACGTCGTGCAGCGGAGCATCGGCGGGCGGGTGTCACTGAGGCCCTTCGAGCAGGTTCCGATGCTCGCCCAGCAGAGCTGGGTCATGACGTACTCGGGGGACCACCGCGGCGGTGAGCAGGCAGCGCGGCGAGCCCTCGCCATCGCCGAGGCTGCAGGCGGCGGGGCGCTGGCCGTGTGGGCCCTCAGCGCGCTCAACGTGGCCCTGGGCCGGCAGGGTCGCTTCGAGGAGGCGCTCGACGACGCCCAGCGGGCCGCAGCCCTCGCGTCCGAGGCGCACGACGCCCGCGCGCTGCCACTCCAACCGAGGCTGCTGCTCGGCCTTGCGCTCTTCGACTGCGACCGCGTGGACGACGCGCGAGCGGCCTACCGCCAAGCCCTCGACGACGAGTTCGGCACGGGTTGGTGGCTCTCGGACACGCTGATGGCCGACGCAGGGGCGGCTTTCGCCGTCGGCGACTGGGACGACGCCCTCCCCGCACTCGTCGCGGGCGGCCAGGCCGCACGGGACAAGAACCACCCGCTGCTGCTGTCGCAGTCCCTGGCACTCCGGGTCGTCATCTCGACGGCCACCGGCGACCTGACGGCCGCGCGGGCGCTCTCGGCCGGGCTCACCCCGTGGCGGGCCGACGACCGGCTCGCCTACAACGGCGGGCTCATCGCCTTCGCGCTCGCCGGACTGATGTGCGAAGAGAGTGACCGACGCGGGGCCTACGACCTGCTCCTTCGCTGCTGGCGCGCCAGCGCTGCCATCGATGACCGGTTCTACCACCGCGCCCTCGCCCCCGACCTCGTGCGTCTCGCGCTGGAGCTGGGCCAGCGTGACCTCGCCGCCGAGGTCGCCGACGCCGTCGCCGCCCAGGTCCCGCTCGCCCCCGGCGTGCCGAGCGTTCGGGGCCTGGCGCTGCGCTGCCGGGGTCTCGCCGAGGGGGACGCGGACGCAGTCCTCGAGGCGGTGACCCTGGCCAGGGCCGGGCCCCTCCTCGTCGAGCACACGGGAGCGTGCGAGGACGCGGCGTCGCTGCTGGCCGCGTCGGGCCTGCGGGACGCGGCCGCAGCACTGCTCACCGAGGCCCTCGAACGCCACGAGCAGGCCGGCGCCGAGGCGTGGGCCGGTAGGGTCCGGGCGCAGCTGCGGGCCCTCGGCGTGCACCGGGGCTCGCGTGGCCCCCGGCACCGTCCGACCGCCGGTTGGGCCAGCCTCACCGCCACCGAGCACGCGGTGTCGCTCCTCGTGGCGGAGGGGCTGACGAACGGCGCTGTCGCGCGGCGCCTGTACATCTCGCCGCACACGGTCAACACGCACCTGCGCCACGTCTTCGGCAAGCTCGGCGTCACCAACCGGGTGGCGCTGGCCGGCGTGGTGCATCGCTCGATCGAGTGATGTCTCGGGCGTTCGCGCGCCAGACGATCGGACATGCAGCACGCGTCGGCGAGGGACGCCGACGATCCCGACGGGAGGTCGAGCACATGCCGAGAATCGTCATCACCCACGCCATCCAGGACCCCCAGCGCTGGCTCGCCGGCAAGGCCGAACGTGTCGCCGCCGCTCCGGGCGCCAGGGAGGTCACCGACCTGCTCGCGCTCGACGGGAGCAACCAGGCAGCCCTCGCGCTCGAGGTCGACGACGTCGAGGCGTTCATGTCGATGATCGCCGCGATGCCCCCGGAGGTGGCCGCGCAGGCCGAGTCACACGGCGTCATCCAGCCGTTCACCGTCTACGTCGAGGCCTGAGGCCCGCCACCACACCCACCCGGAAGAGGACGACCATGGACCACACCACGACGATGCGACGCACCTACGAGCTCATCAGCGCAGGAGACATCGACGGCTTCGGCGACCTGCTCGCCGATGACTTCGTCGAGCACCAGGAGGCGCCGGGCCTGCCGCCGACCAAGGCAGGCGTCCTCGACCTCTTCCGCGGCTACCGCGCCGCCTTCCCGGACCTGCACATGGAGGCCGTCGAGGTTCTTCCCAGCGGGGACCGGACCGTGGCGCGGGTGACGGTCTCGGGGACCCAGACCGGAGACTTCATGGGGCTGCCGGCATCCGGTCGCCACGCCGAGGTGGACCTCATCGACATCATGCGGTTCGACGATGCCGGTCTGGTCTGCGAGCACTGGGGCGTCGCGGACATGCTGTCGCTCCTGCAGCAGCTCGGAGCGATCCCGGAGGGCGCAGCGGCGTCCTGAGGTCCCGATGAAGCCGATGGCCGCGAGCCGGCCGCGAGCCGGCCGCGCAGGAGGAGCTAGCCGCCCGTGAGCCACTCGGCGTAGAAGAGCGCGAGCCCCGCCGTGATGCAGATCCCGGCGATGATCCAGAACCGGGCCACGATGGTGACCTCGGACCACCCGACCATCTCGAAGTGGTGGTGGAGAGGGGCGATGCGAAACACCCGTCTACCGGTGAACCTGAAGCTCGCCACCTGGATGATGACCGACGCGGTGACGATGACGAAGAGGCCGCCGAGGACCACGAGCAGCAGCTGGGTGTGGGTGAGGATGGCGAGCCCGGCCAACGCGGCACCGAGGGACAGTGAGCCGGTGTCGCCCATGATGATCTCGGCCGGAGAGGTGTTCCACCACAGGAAGCCGAAGCACGCGCCCCCGATGGCGCACGAGATGACGGCCAGGTCGAGCGCGTCGCCCACGTCGTAGCAGTGCGGTCCGGGCGCGACCGAACAGCCCTGGGTGTACTGCCACATGGCGATCAGCGTGTAGGCACCGAACACCATGACGGAGGCCCCGGTGGCCAGTCCGTCCAGGCCGTCGGTGATGTTGACGCCGTTGGACGCGCCCGCGATGAGGATGCTCGCCCAGGCGATGAAGAGGACCACCGCCGCCACGGGACCGGCGAAGGCGAGGTCGACGCCGGTGTCCCTGACGAACGAGATCGCCGTCGATGCCGGGGCCTGGCCGTTCTCGTCCTTCAGGAGCAGGGCGCCCAGGGCGAAGACGACGGTGACGAGCGTCTGGCCCACGAGCTTCTGTCTGCCGGTCAGGCCGAGGCTGCGTTCCTTGCGGATCTTCGTGTAGTCGTCGAGGAACCCGACCAGCCCGAGCCCGGTGAGCAGGAAGAGCACGAGCAGGGCGCTGAGCGAGATGCCGTTGTGGATCACCTTGAGCGTCCCCGTGGCGGTGAGGAGCAGCAGGAGCGCGTGCGAGCCGAAGTAGCCGACGAAGACCGCCCCGATGATCACCGCACCACCCATGGTGGGCTTGCCTCGCTTGACGTGGTGGTGGGTGAGGTCGTCGTGGATGAACTGGCCGTACCGTCGCCGGACCAGGAACCCGATGAACGGTTTCGTGCAGAGCAGCGCCACGGCCATCGAGACGCCACCAGCCAGCAGGACGTTGATCATCGGAAACCTTCGCTGCCCTTCATCCTCGGTCGGCGGTCACGGCCCACGCGAGGTGGGCGGGTGGCCGGTCACCGCGGTGACGAGGCCGCCGGCAACCCTAGGGCAGAAGCCCCGACCGGAGGTATGCGGTGTGCCGCGGTGCGCGGGCGTCGGCCACTGGGGCAGGACCATCTCCACGGTCGTTGCGGCGCGGTGAACCCGCTGACCTGCTCGCCGCGTACGGCCACCGGGGCGCTGTGTCCGCAGCCCCGTCGAAAACGACCGGATGGGCTGACGGGGACCCCCGAGAGCCCACAGACTTCAAGCATGGCCCTCACGACCGCGCCCGAGCGCTGCCCGTGAACGTCGTCTGGGGACTGCTCATCGCCGTCGCCCTCACGGCCTTGACGGTCACGGCGATGCTGCTGGTGCGCCGAAAGGCCCCCGTGGGCGGCTACTTCAGCGACGGCGACCGCGCTGCCGGGGTCTTCGGCGTGCTCGCGACCGGGTTCTCGGTCCTGCTCGGCTTCATCATCTTCCTGGCGTTCCAGTCCTACGACGGCTCGCGGGCGGGAGCGGCGACCGAGGCCACGGTCGTGGCCGAGATGACGCAGACGGCCCAGTTCCTCCCGTCCGATGTGTCCGGCCCGCTGACCGGCCAGCTCGTCTGCTACGCGAGGTCCGTGGCAGGGGCCGAGTGGGATGCGGTGGATGCGGGCACCTTGGGCGAGACGGTCAACCCGTGGGGCGCCCGGATGTTCCTGACGATCAAACCCGTCCAACCGGGCACGGCCGCCGAGCAGTCGGCGTACGACCGGTGGATGGACCAGACGACCCAGCGGCAGGAGGCGCGTGACGCCCGCCTGCACTCCGCGTCGGGGATCATCCCCGTGCCGCTGTGGATCGGCCTCCTGCTGCTCAGCCTGGCTCTCTTCGGCTTCATGCTCTTCTTCGCCGACAGCGGGGAACGGGCGCTGACGCAGGGCGTCCTGATGGGGACCGTGACGATGGTCATCGCCGTGCTCATGCTGCTCGTGGTGTTCTTCAACCACCCCTACGGCCCGGGCATCGGGACGCTGCAGCCGACGGCGATGCAGCGCACGCTCGAGCTCATGGACAGCCAGCTCCACGTCGTCGGCGTCACGGTCGACCCGCCGTGCGACGCGCGCGGAGTGGCCAGGTGACGGCGTCGCGCTAGGTCGCCGTGTCGCGCTCGGGAGGGCTGGTCACGAGGATGACGACGCTCACCATGAGCACCCACGCGGGGAAGATGAGCTGCACCCACTTGTGCTCACCGGCCGCCACCATCAGCCCCAGCGCCACGACGTAGCCGCTGAACACCACCCAGCGGGGGAGAGCCCCGGTCCGCAGGCCCACCGTGCTGACCGAGAGGGTGAACACCGCGGCCATCCGCAGCGCGTAGACCGAGATGAGGCCCTGGGTGGTCACGCGGCCGTAGTCGAACAGCTCGGCGCTCGGGTTCTGCGCGACGACGAGCGACATCACGGTGCTCGTGGTCACCGCGCCCATGAAGAGCATCGCGAGGAAGAGCAGGCCGCTGCCGAGGAAGACAGTGGAGAAGAGCCGGTCCTCGACGTCGCCCAGCTGGTCGCGGATGACGCCGATGAACCAGAGGAACGCGATGCCCGCGAACGGGACGAGGTTGAGGCTCAGGCCGATGAGCGAGCGCCTCGACGGGTCCGACTGCAGCGAGGCGATGCTCGTGTCCGAGAGGGCCAGGCGCACCATCGTCAGGGCGGCCAGCAGCAGGACGCCGAAGGCGATCCCGGCCACGGCGGCGGACCGCCGTCCCCGCCAGAACCGCGCCGTCAACCTGCGAGGGGCCGTCGCCCGACTCATGATTCGAGGCTAGTGGACAGCGGGCAGGGTCCGAGGCGGATGCGCAGACGCCGCCCTCGCAGAGGACGGATCGTCGGCCGTGGGCTCAGTGGCGTCGCGGCGGCAGGCGCAGCGCGGCGCGGCGCCGGCGCAGTGCGCCGATGACCCGACGCTGCTGCTGCAGCAGCAGGCGTCGCTCGGGGTTGGCCACGAGACGTCCGCCGAAGGTGACGAGACTAGGCAGGGTTCGCAAGCGCTCCTCGGTGGTCGCCAGTGCGCCGATCAGCTCCCGGATGCTCATCTCGGCCAGGCGCGAGGCGTGGTCGTCGACACGGGTGGGGAGGGTCATGGCGTGCGACATGCGGAGCTCCAATGCCGTTCGGTGCCGGCGACGGGACGACGCTGTCGACGTCGCCGGCGCGCGTCAGATCTCGATCTGACGCCTTCTGTGCAGGTCGTGCTGGTGACCGTACGTTCGCGGGCCGTGCCGTGGCAGGGACCTTGGTCCCGGGTCGGCGCGTCACCGCCAGTGGCCAGTGGCCGGTGGTCGGTGGCCGGTGGTCAGGCCAGGGCCTTGGTCTTGAGCGCCTCGAACTCCTCGGCCGTGATGGTGCCGGCGTCGAGCAGTTCCTTGGCGCGTGCGATCTGGTCGGTGGGGGAGGGCCCGCCGCCCGCGACGGTCCGGATGTAGTCGTCCTGTGCCGAGCGGACCGCGCCGGCGTCGCGCGTGGCCCGTTCAGTCATGGAGCGGCCGCGGACGATGAGGTAGACGATCGCGGTGATGAAGGTGAAGAAGATGAGGCAGGCCACCCAGAGCGCCTTCATCCAGCCCGACACCTCGGGATCGCGGAACAGGTCCATGACGATCGAGAACAGGACCATGAGATAGGTCGCGAAGGCGAAGAACACGATGATGAACCAGATGATGTCCCAGAACGACATGGCCAGCCTTTCCATCGGACGCGCCGACCCGCCGGACCGACGCTGAGGGGTTGGATCCAGCCCCTCGATCATCGCGCCCGCAGGGGCGACGCACGCCGTTTCGGCCGATCGTCAGCGTCCAGCCGTGTGTGCGGTGCAGGTGGGCACGATCGTCACGGGGCACGACGCGTGGTTGAGGACCGTGTCGCCGACCGAACCGACCGCGATGCGCTCGAGCGGACCGAGCCGGCGCGACCCGAGGACGAGGAGGCCGGAGCGCCGCGACTCGTCCTCGAGGGCGGGTGCCGCGGGGGCCCCGGGAGTGAGCAGCTCCACCGCGAGGTCGGGCGCGAGAAGCTGTACCTGCGCGGCCGCCTCCAGCGTCGCGGCCCTGGCCGCCTCCTGCCGGGCTCGCGCCCCCTCGCTGACCGGGCGGGCCTGCAGGTGGGACAGGCCGATCGGCCCCTGGTCCGGCTCGGCCCAGGCCGAGACGACCCGAAGCGGGACCGACCACCGGGCCGCGAGGTCCGCGGCGAACCGGACGGCGGCGGGAGACGGCTCGACGTAGTCGACCCCGACGGTGACAGGGCGTCGGTGGTCCGGGTCGTCGACCGTGCCGCGCACGACGGTGACGGGGCAGTGCGCGTGCTGGGCCACCGTCGAGGACACCGAACCGAGCAGCGCCGAACCGAGCGCCCCGTGCCCGCGGTTGCCCACGACCACCATCTGCGCCCGCTCGGAGGCGCGGACCAGGGCGGGCGCGGCGGCACCGACGACCGTGGCCACCTCGATCGCGTCGTCGGTGAGGACCTTCGCCGCCAGGCGTCGGGCGTCGTCGGCCATCGCCTCCGGGGCGTGACGCATCCGGCCGGGCACGACCGACGACGACAGCCCGATCGGGGCCGGCACTCCTTCGGCCGAGGGGGCGAGCGCCATCAGGATCTCGAGACGGCACGACCGGCTCACGGCTGCCCGGGCGGCCCACTCGAGGGCGGACTCGGCAGCGGTGGAACCGTCGTAGCCCACCGCGATCGGGGCCGGTCGGGTCGTCGACGCCCGTGCGTCCATGGGTACCTCCTCGGTGGCAGGGGAGGGGCGTCGCGCTCGGTGCGGACGCCCACGCCATCCACTGTCGGGCTCTGGCGCCCGACGGTCCCGGGCCGTAGGTCCTAGGTCCCGGCCGATTGTGACGGAGTCGGCGCAGGATCAGGTCATGACCCGGGATCTGACTGACACCGACCACGCCCTGGAGCTGCGCGTCACGGCGCACCTGCGGTTCGCCCCCGGCGTCGAGGCCGACCACATCGCGGTCACCGTCGACGACGGGACGATCGTGCTCGCGGGAGAGGTCGGGTCGGAGCGCGAGAAGGAGGCCGTCCTGCAGGCCGCCTTCCGCGCGGACGGGTTGAGGCGGATCGCGGACGAGCTCGTCGTCCGGCCGCGGGCGGAGAACGACGACGAGGCCGACGTCGTCCGGGCCGTGGCCGAGGCTGTGTCGGCGGACGCCACGATCCCCGAGGCGGCGGTGCGCTTCGTCGTCCACGGGAGCCGTGTGCTCCTGACCGGGTGCCTCGGCTCGACGGAGCAGCGGATCGCGCTGGACGACGCCGTCAGGGCAGCACCGGGCGTGACGGCCGTCGTCGACATGATCGACATCGAGCCGTACACGTCACCGACCGCCGACGAGGCCGCCGGCGCGATCCTGGCTGCGCTGGTCCGGAGCGCGCAGGAGACCGCCGCCCGCGTGCACGTCGAGGCGGTGGGCTCGGCTCTCGAGCTGACCGGCACCGTGCGAAGCCCCGAGGAGGCGCGCCTCGTGGCCCAGGCTGCGTCGGCGATCGCCGGTGTGACGGCCGTCCGCAACCGGCTGCGGGTCGCCCCCTGACGGTCGCGTCGCTCAGTACTGCGTCGCGGACACGTCCGACGTCGGCCCGACGCGTCCGCGCCGACCGTGACGCCGACGCATGATGAGGCGCCACAGCTCGTCGACGCCCCAGACCACGAAGGGGAGCGGGAGCAGGGCGGCGAGCTGCCACGGCTCTGGGACCGCCGTGCCGAACACCCGCTGCAGGGGCGGCCAGGACACGATCACGGCGGCGAAGACGAGCTCGAAGAGGATCCCCCACCAGAGCAGCCGGTTGGTGAACAGGCCCACCTGCCGCAGGGACGCGTGCTGGGTGCGCGCCGCGGTGGCGGAGCCGACCTGGCAGGCCACGATCCCGAGGAAGGTCATCGTGGTGGCCTGCTGCCAGACGAGCTCCAGCGGGCCGGTGCTGACGTCGGCGCCGGGGCGCCACCCGCCCGACAGGAGCGTGCCGAGGTACAGGGTGAGCACCAGCGCTGCGGAGACGCCACCGAGCAGCCCCCACGCCCGGCCCAGCATGGGCGGGTCGATGACACCGTGGCCCCGCTGTCGGGGAGGCGCGTCCATGAGACCGGGCTCCGGGGGCTCACGGCCGAGGGCGAGGGCCGGCAGCGTCTCCGTCCCGAGGTCGATCGCGAGGATCTGCATCACGGTGAGGGGCAACGGGATCCGCCCACCCGACAGGGCGTAGAGGAGGAACGGCACGACCTCCGGCGTGGCGTGGGCGAAGATGTACACGATGAACTTCCGGACGTTGTCGTAGATCTGGCGCCCCGCCCGGACGGCGGCCACGATGGTGGCGAAGTTGTCGTCGGTGAGCACCATCGTCGCGGCCTCTCGCGCGACGTCGGTGCCGGACCGGCCCATGGCGACGCCGATGTCGGCGCGCCGCAGCGCGGGGGCGTCGTTGACGCCGTCGCCGGTCATGGCCACCACATGGCCCTGGGCGCGGAGCGCGTCGGCGATGCGCAGCTTGGCCTCGGGCGAGCTGCGGGCGAAGACGAGCTCCCGGCTGCGGGCCAGCAGGTCCTCGAGGTCGGCGTCGGACAGGCGGTCGAGCTCAGGCCCCGTGACGATCGGTGTCGACTCGTCGCCGATGCCGACGCGCTGGGCGATCCCTCGAGCCGTGAGGCCGTGGTCGCCGGTGACGATGATCAGCCTGAGGCCCGCTCGATGGCACGACGCCACGGCGTCCGGGACCTCGGGTCGCGGGGTGTCGCTCATCGCGACGAGGCCCAGCAGCGTCAGGTCGCGCTCCACGTCGTCCCGGTCGACGGACCCTGAAGACGCCTGTGGCAGTGGACGGGTCGCGACGGCGAGCACCCGCAGCCCCTCGGCTGCCCAGTCCTGCACCAGGCTCGCCACCCGGAGCGCCTCGGGCGCGCCCAGAGGAGCGTCCTGGCCTCGGCCGGTCGCGATCCGGGTGCAGCGGGCCAGCACCTCCTCGGGCGCCCCCTTGGTGTGCACCACGGACAGGTCTCCCACGGCGTCGACCGTCGACATCCTGCGCAGGCTCGGGTCGAACCGGTACACGGGACGGTCCACGTCGTGGACCGGTGGGGCCAGCGAGGCCCTCGGCCCGAGGCGCAGGAGGGCGACCTCGGTCGGGTCGCCGGCCTCGTGGCCGGGGTCGTCGGGCGTCCACCCCGCGACGGTGCACGCCATGGCGGCCGACACGAGCCGGTGGCCGACGCCGTCGGCGCTGCTCAGGCGTGGGTCCGGGGCCGTCTCCGCAGGGTCGAGCCGGACCTCGCCGTCCTCGGTCCAGCAGCGCACCACCCGCATCCGGTTCAGGGTCAGCGTGCCCGTCTTGTCGGTGCAGATGACGGTCGTCGACCCGAGGGTCTCCACGGCGGAGATCCGCTTGACGAGCGCGCCCTGGCGCGCGAGCGACCTGACACCCAGGGCGAGCGCGAGGGTGATCGTCGGGAGCAGCCCCTCGGGGACGTTGGCGACGAGCAGGCCGATGGCGAACTGGGTCGTGTCCCTCAGCGACAGGCCGGCGACGAGGGTCCCCAACGGGATGAACGCGACGCCCATCGCCAGCGCCACGATGCCGATGAGCCGGGCGACGTGCTTGACCTGCCGCTCGAGCGGGCTCTGCTCGCGCCGCACGTGCTGGGACAGGGCGGCGATGCGCCCGAGCTCGGTGTGCATGCCGGTGGCGAAGACCACCGCCGTCCCCTCGCCCGACAGGCAGGACGTCCCGCTGAAGAGCAGGTCCGGCGCCTCGAGCAGCGGCACGTCGTGGCGCCCCTGCGGCGTGCGGAGCGCCGGCAGGGACTCGCCGGTGAGCGTCGACAGGTCGACCTCCACGGAGCCGGAGAGCACCCGGGCGTCCGCAGGGACCTGCTCTCCCTCGCCGACCTGGATGACATCCCCGGGCACGATGCTCTTGGCGTCCACGCGCAGCGCACGACCATCTCGCAGCACCCGCGTCTGCAGGGGCAGGTAGGCGGTCAGGGCCTCGACGGCCTTGACCGCCTGCTGCTCCTGCACGAACGCGAAGGCGGCGTTCACGAGGATGACGACGACGATCGCCGCGGCGAGGGGCGCGCTGCCGTTGAGCCAGGCCAACGACCCGGCAGCCCACAGCAGGAGGGCGAGCGGGTGCGTCAGCTGGCTGAGGAGCTCCTTGGGCCAGGACCGCTCCGAGCGCACGCTCAGCGAGTTCTCGCCGACCACCTCGAGCCGGCGGCGGGCCTCCCGGCTGCGCAGGCCCAGCCGGGTCGTCCGGAGATCGCGCAGCACCCGGTCGGCCGGCTCCCGGGGGTCCAGGCCGTCCGTAACGTTCGTGCCGTCGGTGCCGTCGGTGCCGTCGGTGCCGTCGGCCGTGTCGCTCGTGCGGGGTGTCGCGGCGTCCGGGGCGAGGCCACCCGGCGCCGGGTCGTCGAGGCGGCGGTCAGGTCGCACGGACCCTGACGTCGTGCTCACCGGTGAGCGTCTCGATGTCGCCGGTGGCCACCTCGATCAGCCGGTCGGCCAGGTGGCGCAAGGCGCGGGCGACCGCGATCTCGTCACCGATCTCGGGCACCGGCTGGTCGTCGGCCCCACGGACGCTCTCGCCCCGGGCGGTGAGGTGAGCCGGGGAGTCAGACAGCAGAACGACATTCGCGTGCGTCTCGTCGTCGCTCTCGAAGATCGTGACGCGAACCTGCCAGTCGTGCACGCGGCGGCGACCCGCGGACTCGGCGCCCCGAGCCGGGGCGTCATGGCTCGCCCCCGCCGTCGACGCGGCCTCCGGGGGAGACGGTTCGACGACCTCGTCGGGATGACCGGTGCCGAGGCTGAGGACGGCTCCGGGGCCCGGGTAGAACAACCCGGTGTGGCCATCGCTCCAGCGGATGAGGAAGGGCGGGGTGCCGCCGGCCCCTCGGGTCTCGAGCACCTCACCGTCGCGCATCGGCGCATCCACCGTCACCGGTGCGAGCACGATGCGGTCGCCGATGTTCGCCTTCATCGCGGCCTCCTGGTTCGGCCCGTCCGCAACGAGGGGCAGCGGGCTCGGGAATGGTGCTCCCAGCGTCGGGGCCGACGTCTCTCGCGGGTAGAGGCGCAAGTCCCTGGTCGGGGCGCTCCGTCGCAGAGGCCGGGAGGTCAGCCACGGACGACGAGGATCGGGACCTGCGCGCGGCGGACGGCGGCGCGGCTGACCGAGCCGAGGACCATCCGGCGGAACCCTCCGAGGCTGCGGCTCCCGACGACGAGCAGTCCTGCGCCCTGGCACGCGTCGACCAGTGCTGCGACCGGCTGGGTCTCCACGACCTGGTGCTGGCCGCGGGGCCCGGGGTGAAGGGCTGACAGCCGGTTCGCGGTCTCCTCGAGGGAGTGGCGTGCTGCGCCGTCGAAGTAGGTGAAGTCGTCGGCCGGGGCGTCCCCTCCGGCGTCGGGGCCGTGCCGTCCGTCGCCTCGCCCACGCCAGGCCTGCACCAGGATGAGGATGGCGCCGCGCTCCGACGCGATCTGCGCGGCCCGCCGGGCCGCCCGGGTGGCGCCGTCGCTGCCGTCGACCCCGACGACGACCGGACGGTCGGGCCCGACCGACACGGTGTCTCCCGGTGGCACCACCACGACGTCGCACCTCGAGTGCATCGCTACCGACAGGGCGACCGAGCCCGTGGCGTACTCACGTGCGCGACCGTGCTCTCGGTGCCCGACCACCACCAGGGCGGCGTCTCCTGACTCACGCACCAGGGCGACGGGCGCGTACCCGGGGATGACGGCGGCCTCGAGGTGCGAGTCGTCGAGCACCCTCGCAGCGCGCAGTCGGCCCCCGGCGAGGATGCTGTCGGCGTGGTGGTTGCCCCTGGGGGGCACCGCGCCGGCGCCGGGCGCCCCGTGGGACAGGGGGACCCAGGGCTCGGCCGTCACCACCCGGAGCACGACGCCCTGGATGCCGGCTTCGCGGGCGGCCCAGTCGACGGCCGACTCGGCACCGGAGCTACCGTCGAACCCCACCACGATGTCCGTGGCCATCGCTCCACTACCGGTCGAGGCGGGCGGTCCGAGACATGACGGCGCCGATGAGCGACCCGGTGCAGATGCCGAGGGCCAGGTTGATGGCAGCCGTCGCGACCTGGCTCGACCTCGCGACGTCGAACGCGAACGGAGCCGCGACGCCGCAGACGGTGGCCAGGCCGATGATCCAGGCGAAGAACGTCCGCGGTCTCGGGGTGGTCAGCAGCAGGGCGTGGGCCAGTCCCGTCGCGACGACCGCCAGGAGGAACGCGGTCACGGCGTAGTCGAACGCGAACGAGTGGGCGAGGTCGAGCAGCAGGGCCGGCCGGACGAGCCGGATGTCCAGGACGTCCTGGCAGATGAGGACGCCGGCAACGGCGAGCAGCGCAGCCACGCAGGCCGTGGCGAGGCCGCCTCCCCACAGCCGTCGCGCATCCACCGAGACACGCGTCTGCGGAGCAGGGCTCGAGAGGTCGGGACCGGTCATGCGTGCACCCCCTCGCACGTCTTTCGCGGGTCGGGCTGACCCGTTCGAACGGACACCAGCGTGCGTCAGACGCCGCCGCGGCACATCGGTCGGGCCGGATGATCTGCACCGGCCCTCGCGGCCTGCGCGCCGAGGGCGGGGGCGGCGGTGCGCAGGCGGACAGGGGAGGTCCCAGTGGGGGCCGTCACCCCCGTCGAGTGATGCCGGACAGAGGTCAGGAGCGAGCGTCGAGCTCGGCCGCGACCGCAGCGGCGGCGGCGCGCAGGGGACCGACCGCCTTGTCGATGACGGCGTCGCCCATCCGTGGCTGCGGCCCCGAGATGGACAGGGCGAGGCGGTGGTCGCCGGGCACGGCGACGGCGACGCACCGCACACCGAGCTCCTGCTCCTCGTTGTCGAGGGCGTAGCCGCGCTGCCGGGTCAGGCCGAGCTCGTCGACGAAAGCGTCAGGGCTGGTGATGGTGTGGACGGTGCGCGCACCCATCCCGGTGCGCGCGAGCAGGGCCCGCACCCCGGCGTCGTCGTCGCCGGCGAGGATCGCCTTGCCCACGGCCGTCGTGTGCGGGTCGACGCGGCGACCGACCTCGGTGAACATCCGCATGGAGTTCTGCGAGGGCATGACGTGCCCGACGTAGACGATCTGGTCGCCGTCGAGCATCGCGAGGTTGACCGACTCGCCGACCTGCGCGACGACCTGCTCGAGGTGGGGTCGGGCCCAGGCCGCGAGGCGACGTGACGTCAGCTCGCCGAGCCGGATGAGCCGCGGGCCGAGGGAGTACTGGCGCGAGGGCTCCTGGCGCACGTAGCCGAGGTCGACGAGCGTGCGCACGAGGCGGTGGATCGTCGGCAGGGGGAGCCGCGTGTCCGAGGCTAGCTGCGAGAGGCTGATGACGCCGCCGGCGTCGGCGATGGTCTCGAGGATCGTGAACGCCCGGTCGAGCGACTGCACACCGCCGGACGCCTTGGCACCCCGGACCCCGTCCGCCGACGACGATGCGCTGGACCGGGCGCTCGAGGAGGCCCCGGAGATCGACGTGCGTGCCGGCATGGAGTGCCTCTCGGGTTGGTGTCTCACGAGGAGGGTGCTGTTTGTGAGAAATGATTTCCGTATGATGAAATCATAGCGAGCGGATCGCCCGATGGCGGGCAGCACGCTCGGTCCAAGTCTTGCAGGACACCCGGCACCGTCGCCGAAGCGCCCGCTGCGTGTCCCCGGTCCCGCGGAGGAGCACTCATGCCTGGCACCACGTCGATCACGATCTCGGGCCCCGACGTCGAGCGGCAGGTCGAGGTCCTGAGCCCCGAGGCGCTCGCCTTCGTCGCCGACCTGCACCAGCGGTTCGCCGCGCGCCGGGACGAGCTGCTCGAGGCGCGCGCCCGCCGTCGCGCGGAGATCGCCGGCGGTGCCGGCCTCGACTTCCTGCCCGGGACGGCCGACGTGCGCGCCTCGGAGTGGACCGTGCCCCCGCCGGCGCCCGGCCTCGAGGACCGCCGGGTCGAGATCACCGGTCCGACCGACCGCAAGATGTCGATCAACGCGCTCAACTCCGGCGCGAAGGTGTGGCTGGCCGACCTCGAGGACGCCAACACGCCCCACTGGGCCAACGTCGTCGGCGGCCAGGTCAACCTCCGCGACGCCGTCCGCGGCACGATCTCCTTCACCGACCCCGCCGGCAAGGGGTACGCCCTCCGCGACGCCGGGTCCACACCGGTCATCGTCCCCCGCCCCCGCGGCTGGCACCTCGACGAGGCCCACCTGCTGCTCGACGGCCGGGCCGCCGTCGGCGCACTCGTCGATTTCGGGCTGTTCGCGTTCCACAACGCCCGCGAGCTCGTCGACCGTGGCCGCGGTCCGTACTTCTACCTGCCGAAGACGGAGTCGCACCTCGAGGCGCGCCTCTGGAACGACGTCTTCACGCACGCCGAGCAGGTTCTAGGCCTCGACCCCGGCACGATCCGCGCCACGGTGCTCATCGAGACGATCACCGCCGCCTTCGAGATGGACGAGATCCTCTGGGAGCTGCGCGAGCACGCCGCGGGTCTCAACGCCGGTCGCTGGGACTACCTCTTCTCGGTCATCAAGAACTTCCGCGACGCCGGGCCCTCGTTCACGCTGCCCGACCGCAACGACGTGACGATGAACGCGCCGATGATGAAGGCCTACAGCGACCTGCTCGTCGCCACCTGCCACCGTCGCGGGGCGATGGCGATCGGCGGCATGGCGGCCTTCATCCCGAGCCGGCGCGACGCCGAGGCCAACGAGCGCGCCTTCGCCAAGGTCCGCGAGGACAAGTCGCGCGAGGCCGCCGCCGGCTTCGACGGGTCCTGGGTGGCCCACCCCGACCTCGTGCCGCTCTGCGCCGAGATCTTCACCGAGACGCTCGGGGACCGCCCCAACCAGCTCGACCGTCAGCGTCCCGACGTGTCGGTCACGGCCGCCGACCTGCTCGACGTCGCGAGCACCCCAGGCCACCGCACCCTCGACGGCCTGCGCGGCAACGTCGCGGTCGGCATCCAGTACGTGCATGCGTGGCTCTCGGGCAACGGGGCGGCCGGCATCAACAACCTCATGGAGGACGCCGCCACCGCCGAGATCTCCCGGTCGCAGGTGTGGCAGTGGGTGCACAACGACGTCACCCTCGGCTCGGGCGAGACCGTCACCCGTGCCCTCGTCGAGGACGTCGTCGAGCAGGAGTTCGCCGGCCTGCGCGGTCGTGTCGGATCCGACGTGTTCGACGCGGACCCGTTGTGGGACAAGGCCCGTCAGCTCTTCGTGGAGTCGGCACTGGCCGACGACTTCCCCGACTTCCTCACCCTGCCGGCCTACGAGGCGCTGCTCGTCGGCGAGCGGTCCTGAGGTCCTGGCCCCACGCGACAGCGGGGACACCGTCACCGACGGTGTCCCCGCTGCGTTCCACCTCCCCGGTACGGCTCTACCCCTTGACGCGGTCGCCGCCGACCCACACGCCGGCCACGTGGCCGGGCGTCCCGAGGGCGAACGTCTTGGCGAGGGCGTCCTCGGGGCCCGAGGCGTGCCGGAGCCCGACCTCGAGCGGGTCGCCCGCCGCGGGACGCACCCAGACGGCGTCGAACTGGCGACCCACCGACAGGTCGCCGACCTCGTGGTCGAGCCCGAGCGCCAGGGCCCCGGCGCGGGTCGCGAGGAAGAGCAGGTCGGGTGAGGCGAGCGGCAGGCCCGCCGGGCCGAGCAGCTGCTGCATGAAGTAGGCCTGCAGGCCCTCCTTGAAGAGGGAGAACCCGGTGCCGGCGCCGACGTCCGAGCCGAGGGCCACGCGGACCCCGTGCTCCACGTGGGACCGCAACGGGAAGAGCCCGCTGCCCAGTGCGGAGTTGCTCGTCGGGCAATGGGCGACGGAGGCGCCTTGTGCCGCAAGGAGGCCCAGCTCGCGGTCGGTGGCATGGACGTTGTGCGCGAGCACCGTGCTGGGGCCGACCAGGCCGTGCCGGTCGTAGGTGTCGACGTAGTGGTCGGCCTCGGCGAACAGGCGTGCCACCTCGGCGATCTCGGCCTGGTTCTCGTTGACGTGCGAGGTGAACCACGTGCCGGGGACGTCCTTCATGACCGAGGCGCACGCATCGAGAAGGTCGTCGCTGGCGGAGTACGAGAACCGTGGCGTGACGGCGTACCGCGTCCGCCCCCGGCCGTGCCAGCGCCGGGTCAGCGCCACCGACTCCTCGTACGTGCGCTCGGGCGTCGACAGCAGCGGCTCGGGCAGCGAGCGGTCGCTGACGACGAGCCCCGCCGTGACGCGCAGGCCGACCCGGTCGACCTCCTCGAAGAGCACGTCGACCGCGCTCGCGAAGTGCGACCCGAAGACGAGTGCCGTGGTCGTACCGGCGCCCACGAGGCCGCCGACGAACTCCGTGGCGACCTCGCGGGCGTAGCCGACCGACGCGAGCCGCGTCTCTTCGGGCAGCGCGCACCGGTCGAGCCACTCGAGCAGCGGCATGCCGAGCGCGCCGATGGCGCGCACCTGCGGGAAGTGGACGTGGGTGTCGACGAGGCCGGGGAGCACGAGCCCGTCACGGAGGTCGACGACGTCGTCGTCCGGGTGCGACGCGCGCAGGGCTGCGGCGGGGCCGCGTGCGGTGATGACGCCGTCGAAGACCCGGAGCGCGGCGTCGGCCTCGGCGCGCAGGCGCACGCCCGACGGGGCGGTGGCGTCGGGGGTGTCGAGGAACGTGCCGAGGAAGAGGGTCATGCGCGCACCTCCCCGGCGGTCGCGTCGGTGGTCTCGCCGGTGGTCCCACCGGTCGGTCCCGCAGCGGGCGTCTCGGCCCGGAAGACCTGGACGAGGCGTGCGGCGACGCTCACGGCGATGGTGGCGGGGTCCTTGCCGGTGATGTCCGGCAGGCCGATCGGGGTCGTGATGCGGGCCAGGGCAGCGTCGTCGTGGCCCTCGCGGCGCAGCAGCACCTCGAACCGGCGCCACTTCGCGCTCGACCCGATGAGGCCGATCGACCCGAGGTGCGCGCAGCGCAGGGCCATGTCGCACAGCGCGGCGTCCTCGGCGTGGTCGTGGGTCATGACGAGCACGTGGGTGCCGGGCGGCACCTGGCCGAGGACGACCTCGGGCACGGGGGAGTGGTGCACGTGGATGCGCGCTACGGCATCGGACAGGCACGTGAGCCGGGCGGGCTCGACGTGCTCGGCGCGTGAGTCGACGAGGTGCAGCTCGACGTCGTGCCGGGCGAGGATGCGGGCGAGCTCGAGGCCGACGTGGCCGACGCCGAAGATCGCCACGGCGGGCACGACGGGCAGCGGCTCGAGCAGGAGTGTCACCTCGCCGCCGCAGCACTGCTGGCCGTGCTCGCTCGGCGCCTTGTCGCTCAGCGACGTGGTCAGGGTCTCGGGTGCGGTCGCCCGCGCGGCCAGCAGCTCGTGGGCCCGGGCCACCGCGGTGGCCTCGAGGTTGCCGCCGCCGATGGTGTCCCACTCGGCGTCGGCCGCCACGACCATCTTGGCGCCGGCGTCGCGGGGTGCGTGGCCACGGACGGCTGTCACGGTGACGAGCACCCCGGCCCGACGCTGCTCGCGGAGCGCCTCGACGGCGCGCACCCAGTTCACGACCGGGCCCCTGCCGTGACGGCGCCGTCGAGCGCACGCTCGGACTCCGGCTGCATCGCCGGGGCGCCCGGGGCGCCCGGGGCGGGCTGCTCGGGCTCGACGCCGTCGCCACCGACGACGAGGTGGGCGTGAGCGGCGCGCCGGTCGAGCGGCTCGTCGACGCCTTGGGCCCGGGCGGACTCGACGGCCCAGTAGACGGCCTCGGGCGTCGCGGGCGAGGCGAGGTCGACCGTGGCACCGGATGGGCCGAAGGCGGCGGCCGCCTCGCGGAGGGCCTCCCGCACCGAGAAGGCGAGCATGAGCGGCGGTTCGCCGACCGCCTTGGACCCGTAGACGACGCCGTCCTCGTGCGCGTGCTCGAGCAGCGAGACGTTGAACTGCTCGGGCATCTCGGAGAACGACGGCAGCTTGTAGGTGCTCGCCGCCTGGGTGGCGAGGCGACCGCGCGAGGGGCGGTCGGACTCGTCCCAACGCAGGTCCTCGAGGGTGAGCCAGCCTGCGCCCTGGACGAACCCGCCCTCGATCTGCCCGATGTCGACGAGCGGCGACAGGCTCTCGCCGACGTCGTGGACGATGTCGACGCGGCGGGTCGAGTAGGCGCCGGTGAACCCGTCGACCTCGACCTCGGTCGCGGCCACGCCATAGGCGAAGTACTTGAACGGCGAGCCCTGCATCCGCGAGGAGTCCCAGTGCAGCCCCTCGGTGCGGTAGAAGCCCGCGGCCCACAGCTGGACGCGCTGGAAGTACGCCTGGCCGACGAGCTCGTCCCAGGCGACGGACTCGCCGACGTCACCGAGGCCGCGCACCTGGCCGTCGACGAAGCGCACGTCGTTGGGGTGGACGCCGAGGCGTCCGGCGGCGACGGCGGTCAGCCGCTCCTTGATCTGCTCGCAGGCGTTCTTGACGGCGCCGCCGTTGAGGTCGGCGCCGGAGCTCGCTGCTGTCGCAGAGGTGTTCGGCACCTTGTCGGTGCGGGTCGGCGCGAGACGCACCCTGGCCAGGGGGATGCCGAGGGTGGTCGCCGCGACCTGGAGCATCTTCGTGTGCAGGCCCTGGCCCATCTCGGTGCCGCCGTGGTTGATGAGCACCGAGCCGTCCTTGTAGACGTGCACGAGGGCGCCGGCCTGGTTGAACGCGGTGAGGTTGAAGGAGATGCCGAACTTCACCGGCGTCACCGCGAGGGCGCGCTTGACGTCGTCGTGGCTCGCGTTGAAGGCGGCGATCTCGGCGCGTCGCCGCTCGACGTCGCCCTGTGCGAGGACGCCGTCCCAGGCGGCGACGATGCGCTCGGGGTGGCGCACCGGCTGGCCGTAGGGCGTCGACTGGCCCTCGACGTAGAAGTTGCGACGCCGCAGCTCGACGGGGTCGAGGCCGAGCAGGGGTGCGCAGCGGCCGAGGAGGTCCTCCATGACGAGCATGCCCTGAGGGCCGCCGAACCCGCGGAACGCCGTCTGCGACGTCTTGTTCGTCTGGGCGATGCGGCCGTTGACCCGCACGTCGGGCACCCAGTAGGCGTTGTCGATGTGGCAGAGCGCGCGGGCGAGGACCGGCTCGGACAGGTCGAGGCTCCATCCGCCGTCGGCCGTCAGGGTGGCGTCCAGCGCCTGGAGGCGGCCCTCCTCGTCGAAGCCGACGCGCCACTGGGCGTGGAAGCCGTGGCGCTTGCCGGTCATCGTGAGGTCCTGGGTCCGGTTGAGCCGCAGGCGAACCGGTCGCCCCGTCAGCGTGGCGCCGAGCGCTGCGATCGCTGCGAGGCCGTGCGGCTGCATCTCCTTGCCGCCGAAGCCGCCACCCATGCGCAGGCACTGGACCGTGACCGCGTGGCTCGGCAGTCCGAGCACGTGGGCGATGATCTCCTGGGTCTCGCTCGGGTGCTGGGTGCTCGACTGGGCGAAGACCTGGCCGTTCTCGTCGACGAGGGCGAGGGCGCAGTGGGTCTCGAGGTAGAAGTGCTCCTGGCCGGCGAACTCGAGCTCGCCGCTGAAGACATGTGCCGAGCGGGCGAGCCCGGCCTCGACGTCGCCGCGCTCCATGTGCGGCCGGGTGCCCTGGAAGGCCTCTGCCGCGATGGCCTCGCGCACGGTGACGATCGCCGGGTGCTCCTCGTACTCCACCTCGACGGCCGCGGCGCCGAGCCGCGCAGCCTCGAGCGTCTCGCCGAGCACCCAGGCGACGGCGTGGCCGACGAACATGACCTCGGTCGGGAAGAGCGGCTCGTCGTGCTTGACGCCGGCGTCGTTGACACCAGGGACGTCGGCGCCCGTGAGCACCCGCACGACGCCCGGGACGTCGTACGCGGGCTCGACGCGCATCGCCGTGACCGTCGCCCGCGCGTGCGGCGCCTGGACGGGGTGGGCGTGCAGGCAGCCGGCGGTTCGCCCGACGAGGTCGTCGGTGTAGAGCGCGGCACCCGTGACGTGCAGGGCCGCCGACTCGTGCGGCAGGGCCTCGCCGACGACGGCGTGCTCGGGGCGGTCGGACAGGCTGCTCATGCGCCCACCTCCTGACGGGTCGCGGTGGCGGAGTGGAGCTTGAGCAGGGCGCTGCCGAGCATGGCGCTGCGGTAGGCCGCGCTCGCGCGGTGGTCGTCCATCGGGGTGCCCTCGCGGCGCATGACCGCCGCGGCCTCACGGACGACCTGCTTGGTCCACGGCCGGCCCTCGAGGGCGGCCTCGGTCGCGGTCGCGCGGATGGGCGTCGCGGCGACACCGCCGAGCCCGATGCGAGCCTTGGTCACGGTGCCGTCGTCGACGGTCAGGGCGAAGCCCACCGCGACGCTGCTGATGTCGTCGAAGCGGCGCTTCGCGATCTTGTGAAAGGCAGCGATCGGGCTGAGCGGCAATGGGATCCGCACCGCACGGATGATCTCGCCGGGTCGCCGGACGGTCTGCCGGTAGCCGGTGAAGTAGTCGGCCAGCGGCACCTCTCGCTCGCCGTCGGCCGAGGCCAGCACGACGGCGGCCTCGAGGGCGAGCAGCGCCGGCGGGGTGTCGCCGATGGGGGACCCGGTGCCGAGGTTGCCGCCGATCGTCGCGCCGTTGCGGATGAGGCGTGACGCGAACTGCGGGAAGAGCTGGGCGAGAAGCGGCACGCGTCCGGCAAGGCGGGACTCTGCCTCCGAGAGCGTGAGGGCGGCGCCGATCTCGACCGACGCGTCGGTGACCTCGAAGGTGCGCAGCTCGGGCACGCGGTCGATGCCGACGACGAACGGGGCGCGCGCGCCCTTGAGGTTGACGTCGACACCCCAGTCGGTCGAGCCGGCGACGAGCACGGCGTCGGGGCGCTCGGCGAGCAGCGCGAAGACGTCGGCGACGTCGGTGGCTCGGGCGTACGAGCCGCCCGCAGCCTCGACGCGGGTGGCCACCGGCTCGGGGGCTGGACGGTCGCGACGCTGCGCGAGCGCATCGTCGCCGGCGGGCTCGCCCAGCGCGTAGGCGGCGTCGCGGATCGGTCGGTAGCCGGTGCAGCGGCAGAGGTTGCCCGACAGGGCGTGCAGGTCGAAACCGTTGGGACCGTGCTCGTGTCCCTCGCCCGACGCGTCGGCACCGTCAGCTGCCCCGTCGTGCGCGTCGCACCGGCCGGGGCGGTAGTACTCGGCGGCCATGCTGCAGACGAAGCCGGGCGTGCAGTAGCCGCACTGGGATCCGCCGCGCACCGCCATCTCGTGCTGCACGGGGTGCAGGTGGTCGGGGCTGCCGAGACCCTCGGCCGTGACGACCTCCTGGCCGTCGAGCGAGGCCGCGGGCAGGAGGCACGCGTTGATCGCCGTCCACGTCGTCGTGCCCTCGGCGCCGTCGGTCGCGGGCCGGGCGACGAGCACCGAGCACGCGCCGCACTCACCTTCGGCGCACCCCTCCTTGGCACCGGTCAGGCCGCTCGCCCGGAGCACGTCGAGCGCGCTCGTCCAGGCCGGGACCCCGGCGAGGCCGACCGCACGGCCGTTCACCGTGACGGACGGGGTGCCCGCCGGCGCCGCAGTCGCCGCGTCGGGGGTCGGGGCCGCGGGTGCGGCGGGAGACAGGGACGCCATCGTCAACTCCTCGTGGTGCGTCGTGCACCGTTCGGACCGGCCCGGACGGGGTCGGCCGCATGGTTGGGAGTGAACCGAACCGCCGGTTATCCATGCCGAACAGCGGTCGGGCGCTGCAACGATGGTACGCGCGAGGGCGTGCCGGAGGAAGGGTTCGGACTCCGTGTTTTTCCGCGATGTGGACTAAGGGTTCCGTTCAGAGGAACTGGCGCGAGAGCTTCGCGTGCCGGTTCACGTCCTTGTAGAGCAGGTACCGGAACCGTCCGGGACCGCCCGCGTAGCAGGCCTGGGGGCAGAACGCGCGCAGCCACATGAAGTCGCCGGCCTGCACCTCGACCCAGTCGTTGTTGAGCAGGTACATCGCCTTGCCCTCGAGCACGTAGAGCCCGTGCTCCATGACGTGCGTCTCGGGGAAAGGGATGACCGCGCCGGGCTCGAAGCCGACGATCGTCACGTGCATGTCGTGGCGCACGTCGAGCGGGTCGACGAAGCGCTTCGTCGACCACGCGCCGTCCGTGTCGGGCATGGGGACCGCGTCGACGTCGCGCTCGTGGGTCACGAACGCCTCGGGCGGCGCGATGCCGTCGACCGGCTCGTACGCCTTGCGGACCCAGTGGAACGTGGCGGGCTCCGCCGCGTCCCTCGCGACGTGCAGGCTCCAGCGTGCCCCGGCGGGGAGGTACGCGTACCCGCCCGGCTCCATGGCGTGCTCGTCGAGCCCGACGCGTAGTCGCATCGAGCCGCTCACGACGAAGAGGACTCCCTCGGCGCCTGCGTCGGGCTCGGGCCTGTCGCTGCCGCCACCGGGAGAGACCTCGACGATGTACTGCGAGAAGGTCTCGGCGAAGCCGGACAGCGGACGCGCGATGATCCACGTGCGCGTGCGTTCCCAGAAGGGCAGGGCGCTCGTCACGATGTCGCGCATCGTGCCACGCGGCAGCACCGCGTACGCCTCGGTGAAGACGGCGCGGTCGGTCGTCAGGTCGGTCTGGGCGGGCAGTCCGCCCTTCGGTGCGTAGTAGCGGGGGGTGCTCATGCCTCTCCTCTGCTGATGAGCCGGCCGCGCGGGTCGGCGTCGAGGTCGACGGGGGTGCCGGCGAGCCATGTGCGGCGCACGACGCCGGTGAGGCTGCGACCCGCGTACGCCGACACGGGGTTCTTGTGCTCGAGCGAGCCGGGGTCGACGACGAATGCCTCGTCGGGGGCGAAGACGGCGAGGTCGGCGTCGGCGCCGACGGCGATGCGTCCCTTGCGCTCGAGCCCGACCTGTCGGGCCGGCGCCTCGGCCATCCAACGCACGACGTCGGGCAGGCCGAGCCCGCGTCGGCGGGCGCCGGTCCACGTGGCGGCCAGGCCGAGCTGCAGTCCGGCGATGCCGCCCCACGCCTTGCCGAAGTCACCGCTGTCGAGGGCCTTGAGGTCGGCCGTGCACGGTGAGTGGTCGGTGACGACGAGGTCGATGTCGCCGTCGACGAGTCCCCGCCACAGCCGTTCGCGGTTGGCCGACTCGCGGATCGGGGGGCAGCACTTGAACTCGGTGGCGCCGTCGGGCACGTCCTCGGCCGTGAAGGTCAGGTAGTGGGGGCAGGTCTCGACACCGAGGCGGACGCCGTCGGCCCGTGCCGCGTGGATGGCGGGAAGGGCGTCGGAGCTCGACAGGTGGAGCACGTGGGCCCGACCGCCCGTGCGGCGTGCCTGATCGACGACCTGGCCGACGGCGAGGTTCTCGGCCTCGCGCGGGCGCGAGTGCAGAAACCCGGAGTAGGCCCGACCGTCGGACGGTGGCGCGTGGTCGATGGCGTGGGCGTCCTCGGCGTGCACGATCATGAGCGCACCGATCCGAGCTGTCTCGGTCATGGCCGCCGCGAACGCGTCGGGCTCGAGGGCGGGGAACTCGTCGACGCCCGAGTGCAGCAGGAAGCACTTGAAGCCGAACACCCCTGCGGCGTGGAGCGGTTCGAGGTCGGCGAGGTTGTCCGGCACGGCGCCGCCCCAGAAGCCGACGTCGACGTACGCCTGGTCGCGAGCGACGTCCTGCTTGGTGCGCAGGGCGTCGACGGTCGTCGTCGGCGGCACCGAGTTGAGCGGCATGTCGACGATCGTCGTGACGCCGCCCCGGGCCGCCGCGCGGGTGGCGCTCGCGAAGCCCTCCCACTCGGTGCGACCCGGCTCGTTGACGTGGACGTGCGTGTCGACGAGTCCGGGCAGGAGCACCTCGTCGTCGGCGAGGTCGACGACCGTCGCCGCGTCGAGGTCGCCGGGAGCGGCACCGTCGGTGGCGGCGTCGAGCGTGGCACCGGTGCGGACGAGCGCGATGCGACCGGCGCGCAGGCCGACGACCGCTGCCGTCTCGGCACCGTCGACGACGGCGCGGGGCGCGCGGATCAGCGTGTCGAGAGCCATGCGGCCGACTCCTTCGTCGTGGTCTCGTGTCCGACCGTATGCCGTGCGGCGGCGATCGGGGAGCGTTGCCGCCCCAGCGCGCCGCCGTCGGCCTCGACGACGTCGCCGTCGCGAAGGTACGGGCGCGGCTCGGCAGCGGCCACGGCGACGCCGGCGGGCGTGCCGGTGATGACGACGTCTCCGGGCTCGAGGGTCATGAGCGTGCTGACGTGCGCGAGACACACCGCGACGTCGTGCACCATGTCGTCGGTCCAGCCGTCCTGGCGGCGGTCGCCGTTGACCGCGAGGGTGAGGCGCACTCCGGTGCCGTCGGGGGCGGGCATGGCATCCGGCAGGACGAGCCACGGGCCGAGCGGGCAGTAGGTGTCGGCGCACTTGCCGGGCGCCCAGGTGGCCGCCCCGCCGAGCTGGAGGGTGCGGTCGGTCAGGTCGTCGGCGAGGGCGTACCCGGCCACGGCGTCGAGCGCCTCACCGGGCGAGGCACGCCGCAGGACGCGCCCGACGACGACGGCGAGCTCGACCTCGTGGTCCGTGGTGGTGGACCCGGCGATCAGGCGCACGGTGTCGTCGGGCCCGCAGACCGACGTCGGGGCCTTGAGGAAGACGACGGGCTCGGCGGGCTCGGGTGCCCCGATCGCGGCCGCGTGGCACCGGTAGTTGAGGCCGATGCCGACGACCTTTCCGGGGCGTGCGACGGGCGGACCGAATCGAGCGGACGTGCCGTGCGGCACGGGGGAGAGGCGGCCGGACCGGAGGGCGTCGCGCAGGACGGAACCGCCTGTGGCCGTGAGCCGCTCGAGGAACGAGGCGTCGATGTCGTGGGTCAGGGGTGACAGGTCGTGCAGCGAGCCGTCGGACGCCTCGACGACCGGACGCTCGTGGCCTGCGGGGCCGACGCGTGCGAGCCTCATCGTCCGACCCCCTTCGTCCCCGACGTCGCGGGGCGCTCGGCGAGCCCGAGGCCGAGGCGGCGCCCGATGCGTTCGAGGGCGGGGCCGGGGTCAGCGAGCGAGGCCTCGACCGAACCGGCCTCGGCCGTCGTGGTCAGCACCTCGGCGAAGCCGGCCGCCTGCGCCTCGGCCGGGTCGACCAGGGACCGCCCGACGACGGCGACGACGGGGACGCCGTGCTTGCGCGCCAGGCGGGCGACCGCCGTGGGCGCCTTCCCCCGCAGCGACTGCGCGTCGAGCGACCCCTCCCCGGTGACGACGAGATCGGCCCCGGCCACCGCGTCGGCCAGCCCCGTCAGCTCGAAGACGAGGTCCGCGCCGGGGCGGGCGCGGGCGCCGGCGAGCGCGAGCAGCCCGAACCCGACGCCGCCGGCCGCGCCGGCTCCCGGCTCGTCGCGCCGGTCGACGCCCGTGACGGCCGCGACGAGGTCGGCCCAGTGCGCCAGCGCGTCGTCGAGCAGGGCTACGTCGTCGGGCGAGGCGCCCTTCTGAGGGCCGTAGACGTGGGCGGCGCCGGAGGGTCCGGTGAGGGGGTTGTCGACGTCGCACGCGACGACGACGTCGGCCTCGCCCAGGTGCGGGTCGAGGCCGCTCGTCACAACGCGGTCGACGTCGGCGAGGGCAGCACCACCGTCGGCGACCGGGCGTCCGTCGGTGTCGAGGGTGCGCAGCCCGAGCGCGCGGAGCAGGCCCACGCCACCGTCCGTGCACGCGCTCCCGCCGATGCCGACGACGACCCGCGTGCACCCGGCGGCCAGCGCGGCGGCGACGAGCTCGCCCGTGCCGCGGCTCGTCGCCGTGAGCGGCGCCGGCGTCCCGCCCCGGAGCAGGTCGAGCCCGCTCACCGCCGCGAGCTCGACCACCGCGTCGCTCCCGCGTCGGGCCCAGGAGGTCTCGACCGGTGCGCCGGTCGGGCCGGTGGCCACGGCCGGCACGCGGTCGAAGCCGGCGGCGACCGCGGCGTCGGCGGTGCCCTCGCCCCCGTCGGCGACGGGGACCAGGGTCACCTCGATGCCGGGAACCGCACGCAGGCCGGTCGCGAGGTGCGACGCGACCTCCGAGGCGGTGAGCGACCCCCGGAACTTGTCCGGGGCGATGACGACGCGGGGCACGGTGGGACTCCTCAGTCGAGGTTGGCGTAGAGGGCGGTCGGCGCGTCGAGGTCGCTCGTCGCGAGCTCCTCGAACTCTGTGACGCCGGCGATCGAGGTGCCCATCGACACGTTGGTGACGCGCTCGAGGATGACCTCGACGACGACCGGCACGCGGTGCTCGACGAGCAGCTTCTTCGCCTGCTCGAGCGCGGGCAGGATGCCGTCCGGCTCGAACACCCGGATCGCCTTGCAGCCCAGGCCTTCCGCCACCTTGACGTGGTCCACTCCGTAGCCGTTGACCTCTGGCGCGTTGATGTTGTCGAAGGACAGCTGCACGCAGTAGTCCATGTCGAAGCCGCGCTGGGCCTGCCGGATCAGGCCGAGGTAGGCGTTGTTCACGAGCACGTGGATGTAGGGGATGTTGAACTGCGCCCCGACCGCGAGCTCCTCGATCATGAACTGGAAGTCGTAGTCGCCGGAGAGGGCGACGACGGTCGAGTCCGGGTCCGCGGTGGCGACGCCGAGCGCGGCCGGCACGGTCCAGCCGAGCGGGCCGGCCTGGCCGGCGTTGATCCAGTGCCGTGGCCCGTAGACGTGGAGCAGCTGGGCGGCTTGGATCTGCGAGAGGCCGATCGTGCTGACGTAGCGCACGTCCTTGCCGAAGGCGGTGTTCATCTCCTGGTAGACCCGCTGCGGCTTGACCGGCACGGCGTCGAAGTTCGTCTTGCGCCACAGGGTTCGCTTGCGCTCGGCGCACTCGGCCGCCCAGGCGGACCGGTCGGCGAGCGTGCCGGCGTCGCGGCGCTGCCGGGCCGCCTCGACGAACAGCTCGAGCGCGGCCTTGGCGTCGGACACGATGCCGTAGTCGGGGGCGAAGACCCGCCCGATCTGCGTCGGCTCGATGTCGACGTGCACGAAGGTGCGTCCGGCGGTGTACGTCTCGAGGTCGCCGGTGTGGCGGTTGGCCCACCGGTTGCCGATGCCGAGGACGAAGTCGGACGCGAGGAGCGTCGCATTGCCGTAGCGGTGGCTCGTCTGCAGGCCGACCATGCCGGCGTTGAGCGCGTGGTCGTCGGGAATCGTGCCCCAGCCCATCAGCGTCGGCACCACCGGGACACCGGTCAGCTCGGCGAGCTCGACGAGCAGTTCGGACGCGTCGGCGTTGACGATGCCGCCACCGGCGACGATGAGTGGACGCTCCGACGCGGCGAGCAGGTCGAGCGCCTTGTCGACCTGGGCCCGGGTGGCGGCCGGCTTGTAGACCGGCAGCGGCTCGTAGGTCTCGATGTCGAACTCGATCTCGGTCATCTGGACGTCGATCGGCAGGTCGATGAGCACCGGGCCGGGGCGACCGGAGCGCATGAGGTGGAAGGCCTGCTGGAACGTGCCCGGCACCTGGGCCGGCTCGAGCACGGTGACGGCCATCTTCGTCAGCGGCTTGGCGATCGAGGCGATGTCGACGGCCTGGAAGTCCTCCTTGTGCAGCTTGGCGACGGGCGCCTGGCCGGTGATGCAGAGGATCGGGATCGAGTCGGCGCCGGCCGAGTAGAGGCCGGTGATCATGTCGGTGCCGGCGGGTCCGCTCGTGCCGATGCAGACGCCGATGTTGCCGGCCTTCGCGCGGGTCCAGCCCTCGGCCATGTGCGAGGCGCCCTCGACGTGGCGGGCGAGTGTGTGGTGCAGGCCGCCCTGGGTCTGCATCGCCTTGTAGAACGGGTTGATCGCGGCGCCGGGCAGGCCGAAGAGGTGGGTGATGCCCTCCTTCTTGAGGATCTCCACCGCGGCCTGCGCTGCAGTCATGCGTGCCATGTTCGTGTCCTTGCGTGGGGCACCGGTCCGGTCGGGACGGGCGCGGGAGGTCAGGGGGTGGGCTGTCCGGACAGGCGCTGGACGCCGCGGAGCAGGCCGGAGTGGTCGAGGGCGCCGTCGCCGTTGGCGCGGGCCGCGGCCATGAGGGTGGCGACGAGGTTGCCCAGTGGCAGGACGACGCCGGCCTCGCGCGCGGCCGAGCTGACGATGCCCATGTCCTTGTGGTGCAGGTCGATCCGGAAGCCCGGGGCGAAGGACTCGTCGAGCATGTTGTTGCGCTTCTGGTCGAGCACCTTCGACCCGGCGAGACCGCCGCCGAGCACGGTGAGCGCGGCGTCGAGGTCGACGTCGTAGGCCTTGAGGAAGACGACCGCCTCGGCGAGGGCCTCGATGTTGGCGGCGACGACGAGCTGGTTGGCGGCCTTGACGGTCTGGCCCGCACCGTTGCCGCCGACGTGGACGACCGTGCCGCCGACGGTGTCGAGGATCGGCCGGGCCGCCGCGAAGTCCTCGGCCGAACCGCCGACCATGATCGACAGGGTGGCGTTGACGGCACCGGCCTCGCCGCCGGAGACAGGGGCGTCGAGCAGGCGGAAGCCCTTGGCGTGCGCCTCCTTGGCGAGCTCGGCGGTGACGTCGGGCCGGATCGAGGAGAAGTCGATGACGAGCGTCCCCGGCTGTGCGTTGGCGAAGACGCCGTCGTCGCCGAGCAGGACGGCCTCGACGTCGGGGGAGTCCGGGACCATGACGGCGACGACGTCGGCGGCCTTGACCGCCTCGGCGATCGAGCCGCTGCCGCGGCCGCCGGCCTCCTCGAGCGGGCCGTAGCGGTCGGGGGTGAGGTTGTGGCCGACGACGTCGTGGCCGGCGCGGGCCAGGTGCACGGACATCGGGCTGCCCATGATGCCGAGGCCGATGAAGGCGATGGTGGACATGTCGGTCTCCTTCGAGGTGGGACGGTGGTGGCTGGGTGTCCGCCGCGGTCAGGCCGAACGCGGGGTGGTGAGCTCGCCGAAGGCGGCGAGGCTCTCGAGGGTCGTCGTGAGCGGCTTGTACTCGAGGCCGACGAACCCGTCGTAGCCCGTGGCGGCGACCCGACCGAGTAGGCCTTCGAGGTCGAGCCGCCCGCTGCCGGGCTCGCCGCGACCGGGCCAGTCCGCGATCTGTACGTGGGCGATGCGGTCGGCGTACGCGGTGACGGCCGCATCGACGTCGTCGCCGTTGTTGGCGAGGTGGAACAGGTCGAGGAGAAGGCCGACGTTGCCGGCTCCTGCGGCGCGCAGGTCGTCGACGACGGCGACCGCGTCGGCCGCGGTGCGCAGCGGGTAGGGCTTGGGCCCGCTCACCGGCTCGACGAGCACGGTGGCACCGATGCGGTCGGCTGCGCGGGCGGCGAGGGCGAGGTTCTCCCGGCCGAGGGCGTCCTGCTCCTGCGGGGTGGCGCCGTCGACGCGGTTGCCGAAGAGTGCGTTGAACGCCCGGGTGCCGAGGCGTTCACCGATGCCGACGGTGACCTCGACGTTGTCGCGGAACTGCTGCGCGCGGGAGGGGATCGACAGCACGCCGCAGTCAGGGCCGGCGAGGTCGCCGGCGAAGAAGTTGAGCCCGGCGAGCTGCACGCCGGCGTCCTGAACGGCGGCCACGAGGGCGTCCACCTCGCGGTCGGCGGGCACCGGCTGGTCCGGCCAGGGCCACCAGAGCTCGATGGTGTCGAAGCCTGCGGCGCGAGCCGCGGCCGGGCGCTCGAGAAGGGGCAGCTCGGTGAAGAGCATCGAGCAGTTCGCCAGGTAGCGCAGGCCGTGGTGGTGGGTCAGCGTCGACATCGTTCACTCTTCCGAATAGTGGAAAACATATTCCGGTATGCAAAACAGTAGGGACATCTGTCGGCTCGGGTCAAGGGCCGGCGGCGACCGTCTCGCCGATTGGTCTTCGGGGTCGAGAACGCCGAAGTGCGCAGGGCCCCAGCGGATTTCGCTGGGGCCCTGCTGGTGGTGCGCGGTGGGTGGCACGCGCGGCCGGTGCCCGCGTGCCGCGCCCTCAGCTGCCGCGGTAGGTGGAGTAGCCGAACGGGTTGAGCAGCAGGGGCACGTGGTAGTGCTGGCCGGCGTCGGCCACCGTGAAGGCGATCGTCACCTCGGGGTAGAAGCCCGTCGTGCCCGTCGTCGCGAAGTAGGCGGCGGTGTCGAAGCGCAGCGTGTAGTCGCCCGCGTCGAGCCGGCGGGGCCCGATGCTGCCGACCCGCCCGTCGGCGTCGGTGCGGCCCTCACCGACGAGCGAGCCGTCGGCAGAGCGGAGCTGGACGGGGACTCCCTCGGCCGGTCGTCCGGCACTCGTGTCGAGCACGTGGGTGCTGAGGGTGCCCATCAGAGGAGTCCCTCCAGTCGCAGCAGCGCGATCTGGCGCAGCTGGTCGACGGTCTCGGCGCGCTCGGTCGCGTCGTCGTTGTCGAGGCGACGCCGCAGCTCGCCGAGGATCTCGGCGGCCGAGCGCCCGGCGGCACGGATGAGGAAGACGCGGTCGAAGCGTGCCTCGTAGGCCGCGTTGCCCGCCATGAGCGCCCGTGCGACCTCGGCGTCGTTCCGGTCGACGCCGGCCTGCTCCTTCGCGGACTGGGCTGCGTCGTGCTCGGGCGCGCTGGCCCGCTCGCCGATGCGCGGGTGCCCGGCGAGAGCCGAGGCGAGCTCGGCGTCGTCGAGGTGTCGGGCGGCCCGGTCGGCGGCTCCGAGGAGGGTCTCGCGGTCGCCGTACGGTCGTCCGCGAAGCACCTCCTCCACCCAGCGGTCGACGCCGAGGCACGCGTGCAGGCGTGGGCGCAGCTGCCCGGTGGGTGCGGCGTCGAACGCGGCGACGTCCGCCTCCGGGGGTGTGACCCCGACCTCCGTCTGCTCGCTCATGCCATCTGGTCCACGTCGACGATCCGCTGCCGGGCGCTGTGCACCGGGTTGGCGTCGGCGACGAGGTCGTCGAAGCGGTAGGCCGCGATCTTGCTGATCTCGACGAGCGCGGCCGCGTGCTCCTGGCTGGGGGAGTTGTTGAGCCGCTCCCAGCCGTGGCGCAGCACCTGCGCGTAGGAGTCGCGGTCGCGCACGCACGTCACGAGCGGGAAGCCGAATCGGTCGCGGTACCGCGACGTCAGGTCGAACAGCTCGTCGTGGCTCTTCTCGTCGAGACGGGTGAGTCCGAGCGCGGACTGGTCCTTGAGCGACAGCTCGCCCTCGTCGCCGCCGGCGACGCTCTCGGCCCCAAGCTCGGGGTAGGAGTCGATGAGCCGGCGCTGCTCCTCCGGGGGCGCGGTGAAGAGGGCCTCCTGGAACGCCTGCCGCAGGTCGTTCGTGTCACTGAACGGCCTCTGGTCGTAGGCCCGTTCGACGACCCAGCTCGGCCCCTGGAAGAGGCTGTGGAACGTCTCGACGAACTGCTCGCGCGACATCTCGTTGACCTCCGAGAGCCGGATGAGGTTGCCGGGCGTGCCCGCCACGGCCGGCCCGCGGCGCCGGCCGACGTGGTGGAACACGACGTTGAGCAGGATCGCGGTGATGCTGCCGAGCGTGATGCCCGAGCCGAGGATGATCTGGGCCCACTCCGGCACGGCCTTGGACACGTCGGGCTGCGCCGTCACGTACATGGCCAGGCCCACGCTCGTGCCGACGATGACGACGTTGCGGTGGTCGTGGAAGTCGACCCGGGTCAGCGTCTGGATGCCGACGACGGCGACGGTTGCGAACATCGCGAGGGCCGCGCCGCCGAGGACCGGGTGCGGGATCCCGGCGACGATCGCGCCCGCCTTGGGGATCAGACCGATGACGATCATGATGAGGCCGGCCATCGCGACGACGTAGCGGCTCTTGACCCGGGTGAGGCGCACGAGCCCGACGTTCTCGGCGAAGCACGTGTACGGGAACGAGTTGAGGATGCCGCCGAGGGTGGTGGCCACGCCGTCGGCGCGCAGGGCCCGCGCGATGTCCTCGCGCTCGATGCGCTTCTCGACGATCTCGCCGGTCGCGAAGACGTCGCCGGTGGTCTCGACCGCGGTGATGAGCATGACGACGACCATGGAGACGATGGCGGCGAACGAGAACTTGGGGATGCCGAAGAAGAACGGCGTCGTGACGCCGAACCAGCTCGACTGCCCGACCGCGTCGAAGTGCGCGTCGCCGAGCAGCCACGCGACGAGCGTGCCGGCGACGAGCCCCACGAGCACCGCGACGGTGGCCATGAAGCCCTTGAAGACGCGTTGGATGACGACGATGAGCGCGAGCGTGCCGAGGGCGTAGGCCATGTTGCGACCGCTCGACGGGTCGCCTTCTGGCCCGGCCCCGCCCACCGCGTCCGCTGCGGCGACCGGCAGCAGGGCGATGCCGATGATGAGGATGACCGAGCCGGTGACCACGGGCGGGAAGAACCGGATGAGCCGGCTGAAGTACGGCGCGAGGAAGAAGGTGAACAGGCCCGCGACGATGACCGCCCCGTAGATGACGAGCAGGCCCTCGGTGCCGCCGCCGGCGGCGAGGCCGATGGCGATCATCGGCGACACGGCGGTGAAGGTGACGCCCTGCAGCAGCGGCAGGCGCACCCCGACCTTCCAGAACCCGATCGACTGGATGATCGAGGCGATGCCGCACGTGAAGAGGTCGGCGTTGATGAGGTGGATGAGCTCCTCGGTGCTCAGGTGGATGGCGCCTGCGAGGAGGATGGGCACGATGACGGCGCCGGCGTAGAAGGCGAGCACGTGCTGGAAGCCGTAGACGAAGAGCTTCGGTGCGGGCAGCACCTCGTCGACGGGGTGGCGGGACCGGCGGGGACGCTCGGTGGTGGGGGCGCTCATGGCGGGTCCTCAGCAGAAGCCCGGCGTCGCGAGCCAGGCCTCCGGTGCGCCGGGCACGTCGTCACGGAGGACCGACGCCTCGATGAGGCCGTACGGGCGGTCGGCGGCGATGAAGACCTCGCCGTGGTTCTCGACGTCCGGGAAGCGGGAGAAGTCGACGAGGAAGTGGTGCTTGTTCGGCGCGGAGAAGCGGATCTCGGCGACGTCGGGGTGGCGCTCGAGGACGGCCTGGCCCATGGCGTGCAGGGTCTCCTGCAGGGCGCGGCTGTAGGTCGTCGCGAAGAGCTCGAGGAGGGTGTCGCGCACGCTGTCGTACGCCTTGTTCCAGTCGACGTCGGTGCCCGTGTGGCGCCAGCGCGCGACGAGCGAGGTGGCGAGGATGCGGTCGTCGGCCTCGGCGAGGGTCGTGTACTCGTCCTTGAGGTAGCCCTTGAACTCCGAGCCCGTCGACTTGAGCACGACGAGGTCCTTGAGACCCGAGATGACGTGCGGGCTGGCCTCCTGGCCCTCCGTCCCGCGCTCGAGCGTGACGACCGTCGTGCGGACGTCGCCGCCGCGGCGGACGAAGGCGTGGTCGTGGCCCGCGCCGCCGACCGGGATGCGGTCCCAGGCGTACTGCTCGACCTCGATGCGGGCGGCGGTCGCGGCGGGGGCGGCGTCGAGGAAGCGGTGGGCGAGCGCCAGGGCGTAGTCCTCGGGGGAGGTGACGCCGTGCTTCTTGGCCCAGGCGAACGCGGTGTTCTTCTGGGTGTCGGTCGGCAGGATCTTCGACTGGTCACCGGTGACGTGCGCGTCGGCGAAGTCGCCGCGCAGGGACGTCGAGACGTTGAGGTCGGTGATCTCGTGGCGGGCCGTGTCGCGCGTGATGCGCACGACCCGGCTCTCTGCCTTGCCGTACTGGTTCGGGCCCAGAACGATGCTCATGGTTCAACTCCGTTGTCGAGGTGTGGCGGTTCTGTACGCGACGCTGCCTTCCCAACAGGGTGCCGTTGTCGGCGTCGCGATGGGGCGAAGATCGAGCCCGGTCTTAAATTCCGTGATGTGGAAGCCCATTATCGAATAATGGAAGGCTAGGGATCGATCTCACGACCGTCAACCGTCTCGGCGCATCCGTCTCGCGACCCGGTCACCCGGTTTGGGGCTGTGGTCAGACACGGCGGGCCAGGCGCTCGAGGTCCGCGCGCGCGGCACCGCACCGCTCGACCGCCTCGCCGGCGTCGACCGCGCCACAGTCGACCCCGCGCAGCACGAAGTCGGCCAGGGCCCGCGCCGTGGCCGGCTCGTCCATGAAGGCGGAGTCCCGCTGCCCGAGGTAGTCGGCGAGGCGCGCAGACGCCTGGTGGAAACCGTTGCGGTAGAAGGCGAACGTCGCGGCGTAACGCGACGGGAGCTGCGCCGGGTGGAGGTCCCACCCCTGGTAGTACCCCCGGGCGAGCGACCGGCCGACGAGGCGGTGGTGCAGCGCCCAGGCGGAGGCGACGGCCTCCGGTGACCCCACGGGCAGGATGTTCGTCGACCCGTCGGACAGGCGCACCCCGGTCTCGGCGGCGGCCACCTGCATCACCGCCTTGGCGTGGTCGGCCGCCGGGTGGTCCATGGCCTGGTACTCGGCGGCGATGCCGAGCGAGGCCGAGTAGTCGTAGGTGCCGTAGTGCAGGCCGGTGCACCGACCGGCCGACGCGTGCACCATCCGGGCGACGAGCGCGGTGCCGTCCGGGCCGAGCACCGCCTGTGGCGTCTCGACCTGGATCTCGAACCCGATGGGCCGCTTCAGCCCGAGCGTGCGCTCGATGCGCTCCGACGCGACGACCATCGCCTCGACCTGGGCGACGCTCGTCACCTTGGGCAGAGTGACGACGAAGCCGTCCGGGAGGGCGCCGTCGACGGCGAGCCGGTCGACGAACCGCACGAGCGTTCGCACGCCGCGGCTGCGTGTCGGTGCCTCGAACGACTTGAAGCGGATGCCGGTGAAGGGTGGGGCCGAACCGCCGGCGACGCTCTCGCGCAGCAGCGCTGCCGCTCGGTCGACGGCGTCGTCCTCCTCTGCGTCCGAGCGTGGTCCGTAGCCGTCCTCGAAGTCGATGCGGAGGTCCTCGACGGGCTCGGTCTCGAGCTTGCGGCGCACGGCGGCGACGAGGTCCGGGTCGCCGGCCAACGCGTCGAAGGCCTCGCGGTCGGCGTCGAACGCTGCCAGCGCCGCTGCGCCCCACGACGCGGTCAGCCCCGCCTCGAGCCGGTGGGCCGGGACGTAGACGGTGTGGACCGGCTGGCGCCCGGCGCGGGGCCCGGGGAAGTCGCGCGCGAGGGCCGTATCGGCCTCGCGCAGCAGCCCGTCGAGCTCGGTGGTGAGCCCGGAGGTGAGGTCGGCGGTCGCGTCGTGGACGGTCATGGCGGCTGCTCCTTTGCAGAATTTCTGTCTGCTGGATACTAACTTCTGCATCGCGGAATCCCAGGGCGGTCCGACACTCGAACGGCGGAGCCCTGGTTCGGCTGCCGCCGGGCTCGGTCACGTGTGGGCGGCCAGCCATGTCATCTCGGACGCCGCGTGTGCTCGCCACCAGTCGTCCTCGTGGCCGCCGGGATCGAAGTGGGTCTCGACGCCCGTGAGCCGTTGTGCCAGCGCGCGGTTGGCCGCGATGAACGGGTCCGACCGCCCGCAGTCGAGCCGCACGGGGATGCCCGCCAGCCGCGTCACACGCCCGAAGACCGAGTGGCGGTCGAAGTCGACCCGGTCGTCGTAGGCAGCCTTCGGCGTCTCGGACGCCGTGCGCCACAGGGCCGCGCTCGCCGCCACGACGGCGTCGACGCGGGCCCGGCCGAGGTCGCCGGCGAGCAACAGGGCGCCGTAGCCGCCCATGGACCAGCCGAGCAGGCTGACGCGCGTCGCCTGCGGCAGACCGCACCGGTCCAGTGCGAGCGGGATCAGCTCCTCCGTGACCAGCGCCCCGCTGTCGGTGCCGTTGCGGCGGGCGTCCCAGTAGCCGTTGCCGCCGTCCACCGAGACGAGCGCCAGACCCGTGGTGGCGACGGCGTCGCCGTAGCCGTGCAGCACCGACCGGCGACCGACGTGGTCCGGACCAGACATGACCGGAGCGTACGGTCTGACCGTCAACCGTTCGGGTTCCCGTGCCGCGACACCGGTTGTACCGCGTCCGACCGGCTGCGCTGAGCGACAGGGGTCAGGTCCAGCGGCCGTCCCACACGTCGAGGCCGAAGCGCGGCAGGCCAGGGCTCCCCGCGTAACCGAGGTGCGGCAGTCGCCACAGGTCCTCGATGCTCGCCAGGAGCGAGTAGTGGTTGTACGGCGTCGTGCTCGTCGACCCCGGCGTGACGAACGGCGACAGCACGAGGGCACCGACGCGTCCGCCGCCGGGACCGGTGATGCCCGGCAGGGGGCTGTTCGGACCGGGGCCCTCGCCGCAGCACGCCGTGGCGTCGGCCTGCGCGCCGTCGGACTCGTCGAAGGTGATGACCAGGGCGCCGTCCTGGCGGAAGGCCGGGGAGCTCGTGATGCGGGGGACCCACGTGCGCAGGAAGGCGTCGGCGCTCGTGAGGCCACCGGGCTGTCCGTCGACGCACGGCGCGTCGTGGCCGTCGTGGCAGAGGTTGGGGGTGATGTAGCTGAGGGCCGGCGTCGTGGCGGTCGTCGCCAGGTCGGTCGTCAGCGCGTCGAGGTCGACGACGCGCTGCGCGCACGAGGCGGAGTCGGTCACCGACCGCAGGTACATGAAGGGGTTGTGCCGCACGGCGTACTGGTCTCCGACGCGCGCCTTCTGCGTGTCGTCGACGGCGCCGAGCTGCGGGTGGCGGCACGGCGTGCCCATGTCCTCCATGTAGCCGCGCCACGAGTGTCCGGACGCGTCGAGCTGGCCGGGCAGGCTCGGCACCTCCGCAGGCAGGACGCACCCGCTCCCGACGTACTGGCCGGGGTCGACCGTCGGGCCGGCCGTCGTGAACGGCGAGTACACCTGGCAGTCGGCCTGGGTCTGGGCATTGGGTCCCTGGCCGGTCACCTGCGCGATGTAGTTCGGCAGGGAGTTGTGGGCCGTGCCGAAGTACTGGTTGAGCAGGACGCCCTGGTCGCGCAGCGTCTGGGACAGGTAGGGCGCGGCGGAGCCCGGGCCCCACGTCTCGTCGAAGCCCTTGTTCTCGAGGTTGATGACGAACACGTGGCCCACGGGCGGTGGCAGCTGCGAGGCCTTCGGGGTGGCGGCCGGGGCGCTGCACGCCATGCCGAGCGAGACGAGGGCGGCGAGAACCAGAGCCGTCGCGGTGACGAGCAGGGGGCGGCGTCGTGACGTCATCGGGGGAGGCTTCATCCGTGGTCGAGTGCGAGCTTCTTCAGAGCGTTCCAGTCCTCGTAGTCGGCGAACCCGGCCGCAGGACAAGGAAGCCCGACGAACGGTGGTACAGGGTACGCCGGTGAGCTGAGGTCGCGCCGGGTGAAGTCGAGCACCTCGGCGAGGTTGCGGTCGACTGTGCCACGTGGTCGAAGAACCCGCCCCACTCGTCGTGGTTGACGACGAGCAGGGTCCTGTCCCATCCGGGCCCGGTGCGGACGGCGTCGTACACCTGGTCGAGGAAGACTACGGATGTCGGCGTGCGGGTGGTCGTCGGTCGAGGAGCCGGTGCCCTCGTCGAGGAACTTCGGGTCGACGAACGAGACGGCCGGCAGCGTGCCGGCCGGCCGTAGAAGGCCAGGTCGGCGTCGGTGTAGTAGCCGACGGCGAACTCGTCGTTCTCGCCGGCGCGCAGCCACCCGTCGCAGGCGCCGCCGTTCAGCTCGATGCGTCCGCCCTCGAAGGAGTGGTCCGGGTCGTGATGCTCGTGCCCGGCCCAACCGGCGGCCGTGCCGGTCCGGCACGGCCTCCGGCCAGACGTCACGCGCCGTTCACCGTCGCGTCACCGACGTCCGGCGCTCACACCTGCGACCTCAGCACGTCGATCTCGCACCCCGGCGCGGCCGGGTCGAAGCCGTGCTCGAGGAGCCAGCGGATCGCCGTCAGGCTGCGGAGTGACCACCAGCCGCGGACCGCGTCGACGTCGACGCCCGTGCCGTAGCCGGCGACGACGTCGTCGAGGTTCTCCCGGTGCCCGAGCGTCAGGCTCGCGAGGTCGTACATGGCATCGCCCTGCCCGGCCTCGGACCAGTCGAGCACCCCGGTGACCTCGTCGCCCTCGACGAAGACGTGGGCGACCTGCAGGTCGCCGTGCATGAACACCGGCGGCCGCCGGAGCAGCGCGCCCTCGGCGATCTCGCGGTTGCGCCTGACGAGACCGGCGGGCACGACACCAGAGGCCAGCAGCCACGCGCACTCGCGGTCGAGGGTCGCGGCCTTGTCCTCGAGGCTCGCCCCGGGCCACGGAGGCAGGGGCGCGTCGTGCAGCCGGCGCACCGTGGCACCGGCGGCTCTCCACGCGGCAGGCGATGCCGTCGACGGCCGGCCGAGGCGACCGAGCGCCACGCCCCGCAGGGCGGCCAGCGCGAGCACGGGCGGCCTGCGCCACAGGATGTCCGGGGTCGGGACCGGGGCCACTGCCATGGCCTCGACCTCGACGTCGGTCCGTGCCTGGTCGGCATCGACCTTCAGGAAGATCCCGCCGACGCGGAGCGTGGCGCGCTCGTGGTGCGCCACGACGACCTCGACCTCGTCCGGCTGCGCGCCCGCCCGGGCGTCGCTCAGGGCGTCGGTCAGGGCGTCCTCAGGCGTGTCGGTCTCCGCGTCCACGCCCGCCAGTGTCGCGCACCGACCGGGCAGGCCCCCACCCGATTTCGGGCGAGGGCCTGTTCGATCGTGCCGGTCGTGCCGGTGGTGCCGGTCGGGGGCTCAGACCCCCGCGGACACGGCGGCCGGGGAGCCGAGGGGCTCGAACATCGGCGGCTCGTCCTCGGGCAGCAGCGCGGTCGAGCCGTAGAGCCAGTCCACGAAGGAGTAGTCGCGCACGTCGCGCGAGCGCATGACGTCGTTGCGCCAGAGCCGCTCCTCACCGGTCAGGTGCCAGAGCGCGCCCCAGGCGCGGGCGGTCGTGAGGACGCGCCGGCAGTGTTCCGGGCGCACCGCCTGGTAGGCGGCGAGGGCGGAGTCCCAGTCGAGCGTCTCGCCGTCGGCACCGGCGGACAGCTGCACGCCGACGTGCTCGGAGAGCACCCAGGCGTCCTCGATGGCCATGACCGCGCCCTGCGCGAGGTACTGCAGCGGCGGGTGGGCGGAGTCGCCGGTGAGGGCGACACGGCCCACGACCCACTGGTCGATGGGGTCGCGGTCGTACATCCGCCACCACTTGTCACGCCACATGAGCGGAAGGCCGGCACGCACGTTGGCGCACGTCTGGTCGAAGGCCGCGTCCAGCTCGTCGGGCGTTCCCCAGTCCTCTTCTCCCGCAAGAGCCTTCGGCGACTCGAAGACGGCGACCTGGTTGAGCATCTCGCCGCCACGCAGCGGGTACTGCACGAAGTGGCACCTCGGCCCGACGTAGACGACGACGTCGTCCAGGGCGATGTCGAGCTGCTCGACCTGTCCCATCGGCACGGCGCCGCGGTAGGCGACGTAGGCCGACGACACCGGCTGGTCGTCGGACACGAGCTTCCTCGCGACGGAGTGGAGCCCGTCGGCGGCGATGACGGCGCGCGCCGTCTCCCGTCCACCGTCGTGCACCACGGTCGCGCCGTCCGCCTCCTGCTCGTAGGCCGTCACCGCCACGTTCGTGACGAGGTCGACGCCGGCTCGCTGGCACGCGCGGAGCAGCGTCCCGTGCAGGTCGCTGCGGTGGATGACGACGTAAGGGAAGCCGTAGCGTTCCCGGGCGTCACCGAGGTCGAGCCGAGTCAGCTCGGAGCCGTCGACCGCGTCGCGCATGACGAGGTTCTCGGGCGCGACGCCGAGGGCGAACACCTCGTCGAGCAGACCCCACTGGTCGAGGATCCGGGTGCAGTTCGGGGCGATCTGCAGGCCGGCACCGACCTCGCCGAACTCGGCCGCGCGCTCGAGCACCCGCACGTGGAGTCCCTTGCGGGTCAGGGCGAGGGCGTTGGCGAGGCCGCCGATGCCGCCTCCGACGACGATGGCGTCGGCCGGCCGGACCGGCGCGGGCGCCTGGGCGGGGGTGGTGTGGGTGGTCATCTCGACTCCTTCGTCGTCTCGACGCTCGGTGTGGGTTTTCGGGTGGTTCAGGCGTCAGAGCCAGCGGGGCAGGACGGGGAGTGCGTCCCCGCCGGCACTGAGACCGGTGGCATGGCGACCGGTGACGTAGGCCGCGAGCTGGGGGAGCGGCCCACGCACCGTCACCGCGTCACCGAGCCCGACCACGGGCCAGGCGGTGCTGCGAGGCGTTCCGTCGAGGGTGTCCGTCGGGTCGGTGGAGACGAGCACGACGGCGGGACCGTCTGCGCCCCGTGAGCGCTTGGCGGCCGCGTCGTGCAGGACCTCGACGAGGAAGTCGGTCGGCAGGTCCTCGAACCCGACGCCGCCCTCGAGGTCGACGGCGTGGACCATGACCTCGCGGGTGCGCATCCACGGCACCTCGGTGGCCGGGACGGTGCGGCCCTGGGCGGTGCGCACGAGGTTCGTCCAGCTCTGACCGTCGAGCCGGCCGAGGGCCCGGTCGAGCCCTGCGGCACTGTCGGAGAACCACTCCCGCAGGCGCGCAGCCGGCAGGAGCGATCCCTTCGCGATGTCGGACTCGCGCTGCTCGGGCGAGGCGTACATCGGGTTCTCGACGCCCGTCCGCGCCCACGTCGTGAGGTTGACGAGTGCGTCCGCGTTGGCCGCGACGTGCGCGACGACGTGTGCCCGGGTCCAACCGGCCAGCGCCGTCGGCTCCACCAGAGCGGTGTCGTCGAGGCTGTCGAGGGCCCGCTGGAACAGGGCGGTTCCCGCGGTGACGAGGTCGCGGGACGAGAGCAGCGAGGACGACATCAGCCGCGCCCGTCCGCGACCACGACGTTCTCGCACCGGCCGAGGCCCTCGATCTCGGTGACGACCTTCTGGCCGGCCTGGAGGTAACGAGCGGGCTTTCGGGCGTGGCCGACCCCGCCGGGCGTGCCGGTCGCGATGACGTCGCCGGGGCGCAGGGTGATCATCGTCGACAGGTACTCGACGAGGGCCACCGGGTCGAAGAGCAGGTCGCCGGTGCTGTCCTCCTGCAACACCTCGCCGTCGACCTCGGTTCGGATCGCGAGCGTCGGGCGCACTCCGCCGGGCAGCTCGTCGGGCGTGACGAGCCACGGCCCGAGGGGCGTCGTGGACTCCCAGTTCTTGCCCTGCAGCCACTCACGCGTGCGGAACTGCCAGTCGCGCGCGGTGACGTCGTTGAGCACCGCGAAGCCGGCTATGGCCGCCTCGGCCTCCGCCGTCGACGCGCGACGCACGGTCGACCCGATGACGACGGCGAGCTCTGCCTCCCAGTCGAACTGGTCGGTCTCGTCGGGGCGCAGGATGTCGTCCTCGGCGCCGACGAGGGTGTCGGCGTACTTGCTGAAGATCGTCGGGTACTCCGGCAGGTCGCGCCCCATCTCGAGGATGTGGTTGCGGTAGTTGAGCCCGACGCAGAAGATCTTGCCCGGGTGCGGCACGACGGGAGCGTAGGCCGCCTGGCCGGCTTCCAGCGCGGGCGTGCTGGCGGCTGCGGTCTCGCGCCAGTCCGCCTGGGCAAGAAGGGCGCCGACGTCGGTGACTCCGAGGGGAACGAGGTCCGAGCCCTCCACGCGTACGGCCTGGGTGGAGCCGTCGGCGGTGCGGACGGTGGCGAGCTTCATGCGTTGTTCCCTTCGATGTGGGTGTGGGCGAGGTTGAGGCGCTCGAAGATCGGCGCGTCGGAGAACCGGAAGAGGTCGAGGGCGCCGGAGTCGGAGTCGGACGCCGAGGCCTCGGAGCGGACGGAGAGCGGCTGCCAGGACGGGACGACGAAGAGGTCGCCGCGCGTCACCGACCAGCTGAAGTCGCCGACGGTCACCGTGCCGGCGCCGTCGAACACCTGGTAGACCGACGAGCCGGTCTGGCGGACCGGCGCGGTCTCGGCGCCGGACGCGACGCGGTGGAACTCGGCGCGGATCGTCGGCAGCACGTCGCCGGCATTGGTGGGGTTGGTGAACCGGATGGCGGCGTGTCCGTGCTCGACGGTCCCGGCGAAGCCCTCGGCCTCGAGCTCGAGCTGGTCGGTGAGGGCACGGTCGGTGTCCTCCCAGCGGTAGCAGAGCAGGGGCGACCCGGGAGCCTCGCCGAGCTGCGACACCGGTGCGATGCCCGGGTGGCCCCACAGGCGCTGCGAACGGGAGCGCTCGGGCGTGATGCGCTCGACGTCGGAGATGCGGTCGCGGCCGAACTCGAAGAACTGCGCCTCGACCTCGTACTGGAATGGGATGTCCAGTCCGTCGATCCAGGCCATCGGCCGGTCGGCCGCGTTGTGGTGGGCGTGCAGGTTCCAGCCCGCCTGCGGCAGGAAGTCGCCGCGGCGCATCGGCACCGGGTCACGTCCGACGACCGTCCAGACGCCCTCTCCCTCGACGACGAAGCGGAAGGCGTTCTGGGTGTGCCGGTGCTCGGGGGCGTCCTCTCCGGGCAGGAGGTACTGGATCGCGGCCCAGAGCGTCGGCGTGGCGTAGGGCTTGCCGCCGAGCGACGGGTTGGCCAGCGCGATCGCGCGCCGCTCACCACCGCGGCCGACGGGCACGAGGTCGCCGGCACGTCCGGCGAGCTCGAGCAACGTCGCCCACTCCCAGCGGTGTGGCTGCGCCTTCGAGCGGGGGTGCGGCGGCATGAGGTCGCCGATCTCGGTCCAGAGCGGCACGAGCAGCTCCTTCTCGAAGCCCCGGTAGAGGTCCTCGAGGTCGGGCGTGACGGTCGGCTGGTCGGGGGCGCTCACGGCGGCGAGGCTCACGGGGGAGGCAGCGGCGTCGGGGTCGGTCGTGGGGGGCATGGCAGTTCCTTTCAGCGGTCTCAACGGGCTCAGTCGGCTCAGTGGACGAGCTCGGCCGGAGCCGGCGCCGAGGCCTGACGGGCGGCGGGTCGGGTGGCGACGAGCGTGACGAGGAGCAGGACGGCGGCCGCGCCGGCGGCGATCGCGAAGGCGAGGAAGTTGCTGCCGACGCCGAGGTTCGCGGCGAGCAGCCAGCCACCGACCTGGGGTGCCAGGACGGCGCCGAGCCGTCCGACGCCGAGGGCGAAGCCGAGCGACGTGCCGCGCAGGGAGGCCGGGTAGTGGTTCGCGACCGCGGCGATGATGAGGCACTGGGTGCCGTGGGTGCCGACCCCGGCGAGGATGAGCGCGCCGTAGACCGGCGCCAGGTCGCTCGGGTAGGTCAGCAGGAAGGCGAGGCCGAGGGCGGCGGCCGCGGCCGCCCAGACGGCGCTGCGGAGCGGTCCGAACCGCACGCCGGCCCACGCCGTGACGACCGAGCCGAGCACGGCGCCGAGGTTGAGGGCGAGCAGGAAGTGCAGCGGCTGACCCATCTCGAACCGCGGGTCGGAGGCCATGAGCTTGGGCAGCCAGGTGCCGAGCCCGTACCAGGCGAAGAGGGTGGCCACGGTGGCGAGGGCGAACAGCACGGTCGGGCGCCGCCAGTCACCGGTCAGGATCGCGCGGAAACCGGCGCGGTGGTGCGGATCGGCGTGCTCGGACGGGTCGTGGACGAGCCCGTGGCGTGTCTCGACGGCGACGGCCTCCTGCACCCGGCCGCGGGCCCGTAGCCAGGTCGGCGACTCGGGCAGGAAGACGAAGCAGAGGGGGAGCAGGACGACGACAGCCAGCACGGCCACGGCGTACATCGCCCGCCAGCCGTGCTCCGGCAGCAGCCAGAGGCCGACGAGGGCGGCGGCCGAGCCGCCGATCGGGACGCCCGACATCATGACGGTCGAGACGGCGGACCGGTGCCGCCGCGAGACGAACTCGGCCGTGAGCGCGTTGGCCGACGGGACGAGACCACCGAGGCCGAGCCCGGCGACGAAACGGAACGCGCCGAAGGCCGCGGGGCCGGACGCGACGGCACACAGGGCCGTGAACACCGAGAACCACAGGGTGCACCACAGGATCGTGCGGCGGCGGCCGAGCCGGTCGGCGAGGTAGCCCGCGCCAAGGGCCCCGACGAGCATGCCGGCGAAGGCGAGGCTGCCGATGAGTCCGGCGGAGGCCGGCGTCAGGCCCCAGCCCTTCTCCTTGAGCAGCGGCGGGATCGTCGTGCCGTAGACGATGAGGTCATAGCCGTCGAAGACGACGATGAGCCAGCAGAGCAGGGTGACCAGCCAGGCGGGACGGCGCGAGAGGCGCTCGGCGCGGGCCGGTGGGTGGGTTCGGGGCGTCGTTGCCATGCCGACCATGGTGGGATCGTTCGACATGGCAGAACGAGACAATTCTTCATGGCAGAATCAGAGAGGTCCCACGTCACCACGTCGAGCGAGGTTCACGACATGAGCACCGGCCTGAAGACGAAGCCGCAGTACGCGCTCCGCAGCGTCGACCACGCCCTGCAGCTCGCCGTGATCCTGCAGGTCGAGGGTCCGCAGACCGTCTCCGACGTCGCAGACCGGCTCGGCGTCGCGCGCTCGACGGCCCACCGCCTGCTGACGATGCTCGTCTACCGCGACTTCGCCCGGCAGGGGCCCGACCGCCGGTACCACGCGGGCCCGGTGATCTCCCTCGAGGCGGACTCGCGCAGCCACACCGCGCTCCTGCGGGCCGTCGCCCTCCCACACCTGCAGGTGCTCGTCGGCCGCGTCGACGAGTCGGCCAACCTCATGGTGCTGGCTGGGGACCACGCCCGGTTCGTCGCTTCGGTCGAGAGCTCCCAGTCGCTGCGCGTGGGCAACCGCGAGGGCATGGTCTTCCCGGCCCACCTCGCCTCCGGGGGCAAGACGATGCTCGCGGACCTGCCGCCCGAGGAGCTCGCCGAGCTGTACGGCGACGCCCGGTGGGACGGGCGCGAGGGTGAGCGGCCCGACCTCGCCGCCGTCGAGAAGGACCTCGCCGGCGTCCGCCGCCGTGGCTTCGCCATCAACAAGGACCGCACCGAGACCGGCGTCACCGCCATCGGGCGCGGCGTCCGCGTCGGCACCCGGACTGACGCCGCCGTCACGGTCTCGATGCCGACGGTCCGGTTCCGCGAGGACCGTCTCGTCGACCTAGTCAGCGCACTGGCCCTCGCGGCGCGCGACATCGAACGCGACATGGAGCAGGCCCTGCGCGCCGATGGGTGAGCCGCCGGCGGCTCAGCCCGCGGGCGGGGCGGGCCGGTAGACGAGCCAGAGCGCGCCGCTCGAGGTCGGCGTCGCGCTCTGGAGCGAGAGCCGCTGCAGGGCGGGCAGCCCGTCGAAGAGGCGTCGGCCCTCCGGGTCGAGGACGGGGGCGACGGCCAGGTGCAGCTCGTCGACGAGGCCCTCGGCGAGGAGGGACCGCGCGAGCTCGATGCTGCCGTGCACCCCGATGTCGCCGCCGTCCGTCGCCTTGAGCCCGCGCACGACGTCGGCGAGGGGACCGGTCAGCGCCTCGGCCTCGCCCCACTGCGTCGTGAGCGGCGTCGAGGTGACGACGTACTTCCTGACGCCGTTGATGAAGTCGGCGAAGGGCTGCTCGTCGGACGTCGGCCAGTAGCGAGACCACTCGTCGTACATGTGGCGACCGAGTAGCACGGCGTCCTGCCGGCCGATGAGCCGCGCCTCGAGCTCGATGAGGTCGTCGTCGAAGGTCGGTGGGTGCGGGGTCTCGGGGTCGACGTCGGGAGGGAAGGCGCGGGTCGGGTCGTCGACGGCGCCGTCGAGCGAGGTGATCGTGTAGAGGACGATCCTGCGCATGGGTGCTCCTGCTTCGCTGGTGATGTGGACAGTGTCAACCAGTGAACCAGCCGGCGCCGACACGGCGGTGGAACCTCCTACGACGGGCCCGGGCCCGCTCCGAACCAGGTGTCCACGGCCTCGTCGAGGCCGGCCGTCGTCCCCTCGCCGACCCAGGCGACGTGCCCGTCGGGCCGCACGAGCACGCCGGTCGGGGCGGGGACTGGCCCGAGCGCGGGCAGCACCCACTCCTGCTCGCAGCGGGCGCGCACGTGCCGGACGCGTCCCTCCCACCCGCCGGCGTCGCCGTGCACGGCCCCGGGCTCGCCGAGGTCGAGCAGCACGGGCCGGGCGTCGTGCAGCAGCTCGAAGACCCGGCACGGCCCGTCGGACGTCACGAGGTCGAGGTCGGGCACGCGGCGGCCGAGCAGCGGGTGCCCGTCCCCGAGGTCGAGCGCCACGTCGAGCCCGGTCAGCAGGGCGGCCAGGCGCTCCCGGGGCCCGGCGTCGGTCAGCAGCTCGGTGAAGGTGTCGCGGATGGCGTCCGTGCGTGCGTCGCCCCGTTGGAGGAAGGCCTGGGTCATGACGTTCTTGAGGACGCGCGCCGTGGCCGGGTGCCGCTCCGCCTCGTAGATGTCGAGCAACGACGCGGGGGAGTGGCCGCGGACCACCCGGGCCAGCTTCCAGCCGAGGTTGACGGCGTCCTGGACGCCGAGCCCGATGCCTTGGCCACCGGTCGGTGGGTGCGTGTGTGCGGCGTCGCCCGCGATCAGGACGCGCCCGCTCCGGTAGGAGGACGCCTGTCTCGCGGCGTCGGTGAACCGTGAGATCCACGACGCGTCGTGCACCCCGAAGTCGGTGCCGTACACGAGCGTCAGCGCCGCGCTGAGGTCCGAGAGCGTGGGCTCGGTCGCCGGGCCGACGGCCGCCTCGGTCACGACGATCCCGACGGTGCCGCCGCCGACCGGGTTGATGCCGTGGATGCCGATGGCGTCCTGGCGCAGCCCGGTGGGCGCCTCGTCGGTGAGTGCTGCCTCGGCGATGAGGTGGCTGCGGGTGGCCTCGGCGCCGACGAGCTCGATGCCGATGGCTCGTCGGACCGTGCTTCGTCCGCCGTCCGAGCCGACGACGTACCCCGCGCGGAGCGGGTCGCCTTGTGCGAGAACGACGTCGACGCCGGTGTCGTCCTTCTCGATGCCGACGACCTCGGCGTCGTGGCGGATGTGCACACCGAGCTCCTCGACCCACCCGCGCAGGACGTCCTCGACGCCGGTCTGGGACAGCGCGAGGGTGTACGGGTGCCGAGTCGGCAGGGCTGTCACGTCGAGCGGCGTGCCCGCGAAGCTCAGGGTCTGCGCGGTCCGGCCGGCAGAAAGGAAGCGGCCGGCGATGCCGCGCTGGTCGAAGATCTCGAGGGTGCGCGAGTGGAACCCCCGCGCCCGCGTCCCGGCCAGCTCAGGCGTCGGGCGCCGTTCCAGGAGAACGACGTCCACCCCTGCCAGGGCCAGCTCGCCGGCCAGTACCAGGCCCGTCGGCCCGGCGCCGACGACCACCACCTCGTGCTCTGCACTGCTCATGACATCCCCCGTCCGCTCGACACGAAGGAGCAGTCTGGCCCACGGCAGGGGCCTTGCCGCAAGCCCCTACCGCCGCGGTAGCGTGGAGAGGGATGGGGGTGGCCGCAGTCGGCGCTCGACAGCGGTCAGGCCGAGGCAAGGACGTACGCGGCAGTGCTGGGCAGCCGCAGAGTGCCGTCCGGCGCGAGTTGTCCTGCGGCCTTGCGGAACCCGCACTCGGCGGCCGCCTGTACGTCGGGCGTCTGCGCCAGGTACGTCTGTCCGGCGCCGGCCACGCCGCCGGCGATCCCGGCCCACAGCGCGTCGACGCCGATCTCCCAGTCCCACGTCAGCTCGGTGTTCCGCACGAGGTCCAGGCCGGCCGACGTCGCCAGCGCGCCCAGTCCCGCGACCGAGCGTTCGAAGTCGAGCTCGGGGGACAGCCGCGTGCCGGCCTGCTGCACGACCTCCGCGGCGCGGAAGGCCTCGCCCACCAGGGTGGCCCACCCGGGCAGCCGTGTCGTCCAGATCGTGGCGGCGACCCGGCCGCCGGGCCGGGTGACGCGGGCGAGCTCGCGTACTGCCGCGCGCGGGTCGGGGACGTGGTTGACGACGAAGTTCGCGGTGACGGTGTCGAACGAGTCGTCGGCGAACGGCAGGCAGGGCAGGGACGCCTCGAGGACCGTGCCGGGTACGACGGCTGCCGACAGCGCGACCATCTGCGGGTCGGCGTCGACGGCGACGACCGCCCGCCCCAGCGCGGCGGCGCGCGCCGCGAGGTGTCCGGTGCCCGAGCCGACGTCAAGATGGCGGGCGCCCGTGGTGTCGGACAGCAGGGCCTCGACGGTGCCGGCGCACAGCGTCGCGAAGGATGTGCGGTACGCCTCGGCCACGCCGTCCCAGGTGCTCACGGCGCCCATCCAACCGCACGCGTTGTCGGGTAGGTCGCCGAGGTCGCCGGCACCGTGTCGGGCCGGAGTCCCAACAGCTCGTCGCGCGCCACCAGGTGACCGGCGGCGGGTCAGGAGGCCGGCGTCGGCAGCGTGAGCACCTCGACGCCGTCGTCGGTCACGGCGATCGTGTGCTCGCTGTGCGCCGTGCGGCACCCGGTGGCGCTGCGCAGCGTCCAGCCGTCGGCGTCCGTGACGAGCGCGTCGGTGTCGGCCATGACCCACGGCTCGATGGCCAGCAGCAGGCCCGGGCGCAGCCGGTAGCCGCGCCCCGGGCGTCCGGTGTTGGCCACGTGCGGGTCCTGGTGCATCGTCGATCCGACGCCGTGACCTCCGAACTGGGTGTTGACGCGGTAGCCCGCCTTTGTGAGAACCGACCCGATCGCGTGGGAGACGTCGCCGAGGTGGACCCCCGGGCCGGCGGTGTCGATGGCGGCGGCCAGCGCCCGCTCGGTGGCCTCGATGAGGGCGAGGCTCCCCGGCGGGCGTGCCCCGCCGACGACGAAGCTGATGGCGGAGTCGGCGACGAGCCCGTCGGTGGACACGGCGAGGTCGAGGGAGAGCAGGTCGCCGTCGGCGAGCACGTAGTCGTGCGGACGCCCGTGCAGGACGGCGTCGTTGACCGACGTGCAGATGTGGTGGCCGAACGGCCCGCGTCCGAACGAGGGCGCGTAGTCGACGTAGCAGGACTCGCCACCGGCGGCCGTGATCATCTCCCGGGTCCACCGGTCGATCTCGAGGAGGTTGGTGCCGACCTCGGTCCGGCTCCGCAGGGTGCGAAGGGTGTCGGCGACGAACGACCCTGCGGCCCTGGCTCGCGGCAGCTGGCTGGGGGTCAGGATCTCGATCATGGGCGCCCTCCCGTGGCTCCAATAACTATCCCGGCAATGTTATCCCGGTATTAGTATCGGGACCATGGTCAGGTTGCCACTCACCCCCGCGGAGGTCGAGCGCGGACGTCGTCTCGGAGCGCTGCTGCGCCGGGCGCGGGGCCAGCGTTCGATGCTCGACACCGCGCTGGCCGCCCGGGTGTCGCCGGAGACCCTCCGCAAGATCGAGTCGGGCCGCGTCGCCACCCCGGCCTTTCCCACCATCGCGGCGATCGCCGACGTCCTCGACCTCTCGCTAGACGCGGTGTGGGCCGAGATCGCCGGGCCCGCGCGTGGCGCTCCGGACCCGTCGAACCGACGGTCCAGCGTCGCGTAAGCCGGCCGAGACTCGTCTGCGAAGCGTCGGTAGCGCCTGACGCGAGCGTCCAGCCGCGTCAGGATGGTCGGACGACGGAGAGGAGCGCTCGATGGGCGAGGCGGAGCAGGGACCCGAGACCAGGGGTGTGGAGGTGGAGCTGCTCGCGAGCGTCGACCTGGGACCCGAGATCGAGGGCCTCGAGGGGCGGTCGCTGAGGATGCGGAAGGTGACCATCGAGCCCGGTGGCGTCCTCGGCCCGGTCCACGACCACCGGGACCGGCCCGGCACGGTCTTCGTGATCCAGGGGGTCATCACCGACCACCGCGACGGCGTCGACACCGAGTACGGCCCCGGCCCGGGATGGCCCGAGGACCACGGCACGCTGCACTGGCTCGAGAACCGCGGTTCGACTGCGGCGGTGGAGATCTCGGTCGACATCGTCAGGGAGTCACCCTCGCCCGGCTGACGGCGGCCCCGCCGACGTGCGCGAGAGCGGCCCGGCTGCGGAGCGCGACGGCAGGTCGTTCTCCGGGCCGAAGCACTGGCACACCTACGAGCTCGTGGCGCGCGCGCCGGGGCACCGGGACCGCTGACGTCGGGACGGCTCGATGCGCGTCGCGGTGCTCACGCCCCCGCCGATGACCGGCCCGCACCCGACGACACGACGCCCGCCCGTCGGGCATCCTGTTCGGGACGGACAGGGGCGTCGGGTGCACAGACGGACGATTGAGGGCGGGCGCCGCACCGACGGTGCTGCCGAGCTGCGTGCCGACTTGCGTGCCGCACCCGCTGCACCTGTTCGATCCCTCGCACACCATGAACGCCGTCGACCAGCAGTCCCTCGCGCGAGGGATCGACCTGCGCTTCATCACGAGCGAGCGCAGTCGCCACGCCAACCCCCTCACATCACCTCCGAGACCCCGTACGTGCGATTCGGCCCGGCCGGGTCGCAGTTCATCCTCATCGACGGCGCGACGGCCGTGGTCGGGGGGTCCCCAGAGCGATGCCGGCTACGCGACGGCCCGGCTGGCATGACGGAGCCCCGGTCCATCGGGGTCGGACCGGGGCTCCGCACGGCGTCCGCGGCACGTGAACGTGGAGGGGTGGCGGACGCTGGGTCGGTGCGACCGTTCGGTCAGGGGTTGTCGAACGGGCGCTCCGACGCCTCCATCGTCTCGCAGTCCGCGGGCGTTACACGAAATTCGATCCTTGTGAAAAAACTTTGAAAACCGTGTCATGAATCCGTCAGCGCGTCGTCTACCTCAATGACGGGGCCAGGCCGGTTCGTGGAGGGGCGGGCCCGGCCTCGTCGGTGGAGGCTCACCAGCAGGACGGACCCAGTCCGTGACCGAGGTGGCGTCCACGTCGTTGTAACTGACATCGGGCGCGAGCCCGAGCTGGCGCGAGTGGTTCCGGGCCGGTGAGCGTCAGGGGGAACCTCACGGGTCCGCGGCCACCGCAGGAGTGTGGAAGGAGCGGGTCAGCGTGTCGATCATCAGGGGCACCCGGGCCACCCGGTTCAGCCGGTTCGCCGAGGCGAGGCCATGACGGAGGACAACGTCTGTGCGCACCGGCGGCTGGACCAGCACTCGTGCTGGGCATGGCCCGATGCCGAGGAGCGTCGGTTGCACGCCCTGAGCGAGGCGTCGGCCGTCGGAGGACGCGCCCGGGTGCGGCGGCTGCGCCGGGCGAGGCTCGCCTGCCGCAAGGCCCCCCGCGGGGCCTGAGGGCCCACGCGGCCCGTGTCGGGCCGATCGACCGAGGACCCCTTGACCTCGAGCGCACTCCAAGGGCGACGATGGAGCGGTGACCGCCATCGACACCGGAATGACCATCGCCGAGGCCGCCGAGCGCACCGGCCTGACCACCCACACGCTGCGCTACTACGAGCGCGACGGGCTCATGGTCCACGGTGTCAGCCGCTCGAGCGCCGGCCATCGGGTCTACACCGAGCTCGACCTCGGCTGGATCAAGATGCTGACGTGCCTGCGTGCCACGGGCATGCCGATCCGCGAGATCAAGGCCTACGCCCAGCTGTGCCGGGCCGGGGAGAGCAACGAGATCGAGCGGCTCGAGCTGCTGCAGGCCCACCGCGCCCGCGTGCTGGCGCAGCTCGCCGAGGTCACCGACCACCTCGGCGCCATCGACAACAAGATCGGCATGTACCGCGCTCGTGTCGAGGGCGACCGTGCCTGAAGGCAGCGGATCGCCTTGACCTCGAGCGCGCTCGAAGGTCTTGACTCGTCGACATGACCGCGAACACCCCCGAGACGAACCCTTCCGAGACGAGCACCCTCCAGGCCCTACCGGCACGCACGCTCGGCAGCGGTGCCGCCGCGCTCACCGTGTCGGCCCTCGGCCTCGGCTGCATGGGCATGTCGGAGTTCTACGGCACCGGCGACGAGCAGGAGGGCATCGCGACGATCCACCGCGCGCTCGACCTCGGTGTCACGTTCCTCGACACCGCCGACATGTACGGCCCGTTCACGAACGAGCGGCTCGTCGGCGCCGCCGTCGCCGGCCGGCGCGACGAGGTGCAGCTCGCGACGAAGTTCGGCAACGAGCGCGCCGAGGACGGCACGCGACTGGGCATCAACGGGCGACCGGAGTACGTGCACCGCGCGGCCGACGCCTCGCTCCAGCGGCTCGGCGTCGACCACATCGACCTCTACTACCAGCACCGCGTCGACAAGGACGTGCCGATCGAGGAGACGGTCGGGGCGATGGCCGAGCTCGTCGCGGCCGGCAAGGTGCGCCACCTCGGCCTGTCCGAGGCCTCGCCCGACACGATCCGCCGCGCCCACGCCGTGCACCCCATCACGGCGCTGCAGACCGAGTACTCGCTCTTCACCCGTGACGTCGAGGACGAGATCCGGCCTCTGCTGCGCGAGCTCGGGATCGGCCTGGTGCCCTACTCGCCCCTGGGCCGCGGCATCCTCACCGGCGCCATCTCGGCCGAGGCCGACCTCGAGTCCGGCGACTCGCGGCGCACCGCGTACTTCCCGCGGTTCCAGGGCGAGGCCCTCGCGGCCAACCTGACGCTCGTCGACCGGGTCCGCAAGCTCGCTGCGGCCAAGGACGTCACGCCGGGGCAGCTGGCCCTGGCGTGGGTCCTCGCGCAGGGCGAGGACGTCGTGCCGATCCCGGGCACCAAGCGGGTGCGTTACCTCGAGGAGAACGTCGGCGCCGCGGCGGTGTCGCTGACGCCGGGCGACCTCGCGGCGCTCGAGGCCGCCGTCCCGCGCGACGCCGTCGTCGGGGCCCGCTACGGCGACATGTCCTCGATCGACGCCTGACGCGTCGTCTGCCGCATCGTCGGATGCGTCATCGGACGCGTCGCGACCGCGTGGCGCGGCCGCCGCCGCTCACGCGACGGGCGGCAGCGTGACGCCGAACCCGGCGACGGCGAGGCGCAGCAGCACCTGGCCGGGGGCGAGCAGGTCGGCGACGCGCGCCGCGCTCAGCACCTCGAGCTCCGCGAGCCGCGTCGCGTACGCCTCGGCGCCGGCGAGGCGCGCGTGCTGGAGCTCGGCCGTGTTGTGCCAGACCTTCTGGCGTGCCTCGCGCAGGAACCGACGCGACGCGCCCCGGTTGGCGGGCACGAGAACGCGGTCGAGCAGCGTCCGTCCTGACGTCGACGCCAGCTCGGCGTCCTCGGCGGCGACCCGGCCGGCGAGCACGGCGTCGATGCGTTCGTGGTCCCGGCGGCGCCGGGCCAGCAGGTAGGGGTCCTCGAAATCGGCGTCGTCGATGACGGCGAGCAGCGCCTGCGGGAGGTCGTAGTTGACGTGGGCGTTGATGCCAGCGAGGACGTTGCGCAGCGCGGGCAGGCCTTCGGGCACGTCGAACGCAAGACGCCAGGGACGGGACACGGTCCCAGCGCCCGTCAGGTCGGCGTCGAGCGCCTCGAGGTAGAGGCCGGCGAAGACGACGTCCCAGCGCTCCACCCAGTCCGGGTCCTCGAAGCGCGCGTCCTCGACGGCGCGACCCACCGCGAGCGTCGTGCGCCGGTAGGTGGCGAGGAAGTCGCGCTGCGCCGAGCGCCCTGCGCCGCTGGGCGATTCGAGCCGTTCGAGCCGTTCGTCCATCGTCGCCACGACGTCGGCGACGGTGCGTCCGTCCACGGGTCCGCTCATGTCCAGAACTTCCTCACGGGGCGACTCCTCGTCCCTATTCTGGGGGGACGAGCGCACGGCGTCAGCGGGTTCCGCGCACGCGCCGCCGGGCGTCCCTCGTGCGAGGAGGCCTCATGCGTCACGCGTCCGGCCGTGGGCCGCGCTCGTTCGACCCGGTCGCCGTCGGGCACCATGAGACCGACGCCTGGACCGCGTACTACCTCCACGAGTGGCCGGCCTTCCTGCGCGGGGCGTACGGCATGGTCGCCTCGGGCTTCGGCCTCGGTCGCATCGACACCGCCCGGGCCGCGTGGTGCGTCCTGCGGGCCAACCAGCTGTGGTCGCCCGTCCCGGACAACGACGCCGAGGGTGCGCGCGAGCAGATGCGCCGCTTCTACGCGCTCGTCGCCGACCGAGGCGACCTGCCGATCGACCCCGTCCGGGCCAGCGCGCTCGAGGTCGAGTGGTGGCGCGTCCACCGGGCGCACCAGTACCACGAGGACGTGACGCTCGACGAGCTCGTGGCGGCGCTCGTCGACCTCTACGCCTACGTCTACGGGGCGGACCGGGAACGTGTCGAGCCTGCGGCGCGGCACCGGGTCGAGGCGATGGGCCTGTCGGACCGGTGGGTCACCGGCGGGTGCGACCGGTCCGACCCGATCCTCGCAGCCGAGCGGCGCGCGCTCGTGGCGAGCCACAGCGCGCTGCTCGACGCGGTCTCACGCGTCGGCGGTGGGGAGCCGTGACGGCGGTGCCGACGCGCGCGCAGCCGGTGCGCGACGACCGGGTGCTCGGATCGACGCGGGTGCTCGCGTGGGGGATCACGCCGTTCCTCGCCGTCGCGGTCGTGCTGCTCTACGGCTTCCCGGCCGACACCCGCCGGCTCTTCGCATGGCCGATCTCGCCACCACTGACGGCGATGGTGCTCGCCTCGGCCTACCTCGGCGGTGTCTGGTTCTTCGTGCGCACGGCCCGCGCGCACCGTTGGGCTCTGGCGTCGGCGGGACTGCCGGCCGTCACGGTGTTCGCGGCGCTGCTCGGCGTGGCGACGATCGTGCACTGGGACCGCTTCACCCACGGGCACCCGGCGTTCTGGGTCTGGGCCGCGCTCTACTTCGTCGCGCCGCCGGTCGTCGCCGTCGTGTGGGTCGTCAACATGCGCGTCGCCGCACCGCCCCGCGACGACGAGCGACGCGTCGGGCGGGTGGCATCGGGCGTCATCGAGTTCGGGGGAGCGGCGTCCCTGCTGCTCGGCATGCTCCTCTGGGCCTTTCCGGGCGCCCTGTCACGGGTGTGGCCGTGGACGCTGACCCCGTTGACGGCCCGTGTCGTCGGTGCGGTCTTCTGCCTCGGCTGCGCCGGGCTCGTGGCCTTCCGCGACCCGCGGTGGGTGCGCCTGCATCTGCTCGTCGAGGCCGAGACCGTCATGGTCGCGGCGATGCTCGTCGCGATGCTGCGCGACCGCGAAGCGCTGCACCCGGACAGACCGCTGACCTGGCTGCTCCTCGGCGGCATGGTGCTCGCCCTCGCCGGCTCGGCGCGCCTGCTGTACTCCATGTCCCGGCCGGAGGTGCTGGGTTAGGTTGAGGCCATGCGCGTGACTCACCTCGGACATGCCTGCCTCCTCGTCGAGACGGCCGACCGGCGGATCCTCATCGACCCCGGTTCGTTCTCGCGGGGCTTCGAGCAGCTGACCGCTCTCGACGCGATCCTCGTGACACACAACCACGCCGACCACTTCGATCCCGAACGCGTCGCGGCGCTCGTGCGGGCCAACTCGTCGGCGCCGGTGCACACCGACCCGCTGACCGCCCAGAAGCTGCGCGAGGAGGGGCTCGACGCCGTGCCGACGCGTCAGGGGGAGCCGTTCGAGGTCGGTGACGTCACGGTCACGCCGGTCGGCGAGCTGCACGCCTTCAACCACGAGGCCATGCCGCGCATCCCCAACGTCGGCCTCGTGCTGCGGGCCGACGGCGAGCCCTCGCTCTTCCACCCCGGCGACGCCTACGACGCCGAACCCGGACCGGTCGACGTGCTCGCGCACCCGCTCAACGCCCCGTGGGCAGCGAGCCGCGACTCGATCGCGTTCGTCGGCCGCATCGCCCCGAAGGTCTTCATCCCGATCCACGACGCCCTCCTGTCCGACGTCGGCCGCGACATGTACGCCACGCACGTGCGCAACCTCGCCGGCGTCGAGGGCCTCGACTACATCGACCTGCGCGACGACGAGTCCGCCACCTTCTGAGCCGTGCAACTGCTGAGCCACTGACCTCCTGACCACCCGACCGCACTCCGGGGGGAGAGCATGAGCGAGTCACCACCGCCGGACCTGCCTGCGCCGCAAGGGGTCCCGGACGACGGGCCGGCCATCGCCGTGCGCGGTCTGGGCAAGCGCTTCGGTGACCTCATGGCCGTGCGCGGCATCGACCTCGACGTCCCGCGCGGGTCGTTCTTCGGTCTCGTCGGGCCCAACGGCGCCGGCAAGACCACGACCCTGTCGATGGTCACCGGCCTGCTGCGCCCCGACGCCGGACGCGCGTTCGTCCTGGGCCACGACGTATGGGCCGACCCCACCGCGGCCAAGCGGCTGCTCGGTGTCCTTCCCGACGGGCTGCGGACGTTCGACCGCCTCACCGGGCTCCAGCTCATCACGTACGCAGGGCTGCTGCGCGGCATGCCCCGCGAGCTCGCGGCCGAGCGTGCCACCGAGCTCGTCGACGCGCTCGGCCTCACCGGTGCGCAGGGCACCCTGGTCGTCGACTACTCCGCCGGCATGACGAAGAAGGTCACGCTCGCGGCGGCGCTCGTCCACGCGCCGCGCGTCCTCGTGCTCGACGAGCCCTTCGAGGCCGTCGACCCCCTGTCGGCCGCTACGATCCGGCGCATCCTGGCGGACTACGTCGATGCCGGCGGCACCGTGGTCCTCTCCAGCCACGTCATGGATCTCGTCGAACGCATCTGCAGCCACGTCGCCGTCATCGCCGAGGGGTCGGTCCTCACCGCCGGCGAGCTCGACGCGGTGCGCGACGGCCGCTCGCTCGAGGAGCGCTTCGTCGACCTCGTCGGGGGCTCGACCGAGGTGGTGGGGCTGTCGTGGTTGCGCACCTCGTCCGACTGAAGCTCGCACTGCTGGCGAATGTCTTCCGCCGCAGCCGGGCCCAGACCATCGGCGCGGTCGTCGGCGTGGCGTACTTCTCCGTGCTCGTGCTGGGCCTGACGCTCATCGTCGCGACGCTGCGCACCTCGCTCGAGGTGGCCACCGTCGCGCTGCCGCTGGCCGGTGCGCTGGGCATCGTCCTCTGGACGGTCGTGCCGCTCTTCTCCTTCGGGTCCGACCCGACCCTCGACCCGAGCCGGTTCGCGCTCTACGCGGTCCCGCCGCGGGCGCTGGCGGTGGGCCTCATCACGGCCGCGCTCGTCGGGCTGCCGGCCGTGGCCAGTGCGGTGCTCGGCCTCGGCGTGGTCGTCGCGTGGTCGCAGACGTCCGCCTCGACGCTCGTGGCCGTCGTGGGCACCAGCGTCGGCATCCTCACGGCGATCACCCTCTCGCGGTGGGTGTCCGCGCTGGCCGCGGTCGCGACGTCGAGCCGCCGGGGCCGTGACACGCTCGTCGTCGTGGGGCTCGTCGTCCTCGTCCTCGTCGGCCCGCTGGTCTGGGTCGCGGCCAACGCCCACGACCTCCAGCGGCTCGCCGTGGCCGTGTCGAAGGTCGTCGCGTGGACGCCGCTCGGCTGGGCGTGGGCGGCGCCGGGCGACGTCGCTGCCGGCCGACCCCTCGTCGGGGCCGTGCGGCTCGTGCTTGCCCTCGGCTTCCTGCTCGTCGTCGGTGTGCTCTGGTCGCGCGCGGTGACCCGGCAGGTCGAGAACCCGCGGGCCGTCCCGCGTGGGGGCTCCGGCACGAGCGCCCCCGGCGACCTCGGCCTGCTGGCCCGGGTGCCGGACCACCCGGCGGGAGCCGTCGCCGGGCGCGTGCTCACGTACTGGCGACGCGACCCGCGCTACCAGATCAGCCTGCTCATGACGCCGCTCTTCCCGCTGGCGCTGCTCATCCCCTGGGCGAGCGCCGACATCGACTGGCCGCCCCTGCTCATGGGCCCGCTGCTCGCCTTCCTCCTCGGCTGGAGCGAGCACAACGCCATCGCGTACGAGTCGCAGGCGTTCTCGCTGCACGTCGCCGCCGGGATCCGGGGCCTCGACGACCGGCTCGGACGCGTCGTGCCGGGTCTGCTGCTGGCCGGCGTCCTCGTGCCGGTGTACGTCCTCGTCGGCGTCTGGCTCGGTGGTCGGTGGGACCTGCTGCCCCTCGCGCTCGGCGTCTCGGCCGGGGTGCTCGGAGCCGGGATCGCGGTGTCGAGCGTCATGAACATCGTGCTGCCGTACCCGGTGGCCGAGCCGGGGGAGAGTCCGTTCAGTGCGCCGCCGGGCGCCGCGGGCATCACGATCCTGGCCCAGACCCTCGCGAGCGCCGCCACCTTCGTGCTGTCCGCGCCGCTGCTGCTGCTCGCGTGGTTCGCCTACGCGACGCAGGCGGCGCCGTGGCTCGTGTGGGTCACCGGAGTGGTCGGCGTGGCACTGGGGCCCGTCCTCGCCGGCGTGGGGCTCAGGTACGGGGCGCGCATCTTCGACCGGCGGGCGCCGGACCTGCTAGCCGACCTCCTGCGCGTCTGAGCAAGGCGCGCCCGGGCACACGGCCACGGGATGGGTTGCGGCACAGAAGAACCCGCGCTCCCCGTCGATGAACGCGGAGCGCGGGCACTGGTCGGTGCCGGCGCCGGGCGGGTCAGGCCTTGGCGAGGTCGACGGCCAGGCGCGCCGCGCCGATGATGCCGGCCTGGTTGCGCAGCTGCGCCGGCACGATGGGGCACCGCAGCTTGAGGCGCGGCAGGAAGTCGTCGCTGTCCTTGGAGATGCCGCCACCGACGACGATGAGATCGGGGGAGAAGAGCTTCTCGATGACGTCGTAGTAGCGCTGGAGCCGCTCGACGTACTCGTCCCAGGAGAGCCCCTCGACGTCCTTGACCGACGACGCGGCCCGGTCCTCGGCGTCGAAGCCGTCGATCTCGAGGTGGCCGAGCTCGGAGTTGGGCACGAGGCGGCCGTCGTGGATGAGGGCCGAGCCGATGCCGGTGCCGAGCGTCGTCAGGATGACGAGCCCCTGCACGCCCTTGGCGGCGCCGTAGTACATCTCGGCGAGGCCGGCGGCGTCGGCGTCGTTGAGGACGGTCACGGCCCGGCCGGTGTGCTCCTGGATGAGCGCCTCTGCGTCGGTGTCGATCCACGTCGGGTCGATGTTGGCGGCCGACAGGACCCGGCCGCGGATGACGACGGCGGGCACGGTCACGCCGATGGGGGAGTCGCCCGTGACGTCGGCGAAGTGGTCGACGATCTGGTCGACGACCTCGGCGACGGCGTCGGGCGTCGCGGGCTTGGGGGTGAGGATCTTGTGCCGCTTGCCGGCGAGGTCGCCCGCCTTGAGGTCGACCGGCGCGCCCTTGATGCCGCTGCCGCCGATGTCGATACCGAGGGGCTTGCCCTTCTTGCCCATGTCCCTGCTTCCTTGTCGAGGACGTGTCGTGGTGCTGGACCGGTCGGCCTCCAGCCGGCCTTGGTGCGAGCGTGTGGCGAGCGTGTGCGAGGTTACGCGGTCGCGCCGGTGGCGAGCGTGAGGATCTCGTTGCCGTCGTCGGTGATGACGATGGTGTGCTCGAACTGCGCCGAGCGCTTGCCGTCGCGGGTCACGACGGTCCAGGAGTCGTCCCACATGCGCCATTCGTGCGTGCCGAGGTTGAGCATCGGCTCGACGGTGAAGGTCATGCCGGGTTCGATGACGGTGGCGTAGTTGGGCGCGGCGTCGTAGTGCGGGACGATGAGCCCCGAGTGGAACTCCAGCCCGATGCCGTGGCCGGTGAAGTCGCGCACGACGCCGTAGCCGAAGCGCTTGGCGTAGCTCTCGATGACGCGTCCGATGACGTTGATCTCGCGGCCGGGCCGGGCGGCGCGGATGCCACGCATCATCGCCTCGTGGGTTCGCTCGACGAGCAGTCTCGACTCCTCGTCGACATCGCCGACGAGGTAGGTGGCGTCGGTGTCGCCGTGCACGCCGCCGACGTAGGCCGTGACGTCGATGTTGACGATGTCGCCGTCCTCGAGCGGGCGAGCGTCGGGGATGCCGTGGCAGATGACCTCGTTGACGCTCGTGCACACCGACTTCGGGAACCCCTTGTAGCCGAGCGGCGAGGGGTAGGCGCCGTGGTCGAGCAGGTACTCGTGGGCGACGGCGTCGAGCTCGTCGGTGGTGACACCGGGGGCGATGCGCTGGGCCGCGGCCGCCATGGCGTCCGCGGCGACCCGGCCTGCGAGCCGCATCCGCTCGATGGTCTCGGCGTCCTTGACGGCGACGTCGCCGTCCTCCCGGGGGTTCGGGACGTCGACGTAGTGCGGGCGTTCGATCGAGGCCGGCACCGGGCGTCGCGGACTGAGCGGGTGTGGTGACACCCCGGGCTGGAGCAACGGCATACGGTGGAGTCTAGGTCGTCGCAGGTGGGCAGCCACGAGGGCTGCCCACGAGACGGACCCCGGCTGAGGACGCCTGCCGGCCGCGCGCGGTCGCGGGCGCAGGTGGTCCCGTGGAGAGAAGGAGTGCGTCAGTGAGCTTCTGGTACAACGTCGACACCGGTCAGGTCGAGACCGACGAGAACCGCAGCCGCGGTGAGCAGGTGCTGGGCCCGTACGCCACCGAGGACGAGGCCCGCCGGGCTCTCGACACCGCGCACGCGAAGACCGACAAGTGGGACTCCGAGGACCGAGCCTGGAACGAGAAGGGCACCTCGGGCACGTCGGGGACCTCGTGGGACGACGAGGAGGTCGAGGACTGACGCGCCCCCGCATCGGTCCTGACAGTGCCCGGCACCACACGGTGCCGGGCACTGTCACGTGACGTCGCGGGACCGTCAGGACTCGAAGGAGTGCTCGGGGCCGGGGAAGGTGCCGGCTTCGACGTCGTCGGCGTAGGCGCGTGCGGCGTCGAGGAGGGTGCCCCGGAGGTCGGCGTACTTCTTGACGAACCGGGGAGCGCGGCCCGCGCGCAGGCCGGCGAAGTCGCTCCAGACGAGCACCTGCGCGTCGGTGCCGGGGCCGGCGCCGATGCCGATGGTCGGGATGGCGAGCACCTCGGTGACGCGCTCGGCCACCGGCGCCGGGACCATCTCGAGGACGACGGCGAACGCGCCGGCGTCCTGCAGGGCCCGGGCCTCGTCGACGAGGGCATCGGCGGCGTCACCGCGGCCCTGGACCCGGTAGCCGCCGAGCTGGTGCTCGCTCTGCGGGGTGAACCCGAGGTGCGCCATGACCGGGATGCCGGCGTCGGTCAGCGTCTTGACGAGGGGCACCATCGCGGTGCCGCCCTCGAGCTTGACCGCGTGCGCCAGGCCTTCCTTCATGAGGCGGACCGCGCTGGCGAACCCCTGCTCGACCGAGCCGCCGTAGGAGCCGAAGGGCATGTCGGCGACGACGAGGGCGCGTCGGGCGGCGGTCGCGACGGCGCGCACGAGCGGCACCATCTCCTCGAGGGTGACCGGCACGGTCGTCTCGTAGCCGTACACGTTGTTGCCCGCGGAGTCGCCGACGAGGAGAACCGGGATGCCGGCCTCGTCGAAGATCTGTGCCGCGTACATGTCGTACGCGGTGAGCATCGCCCAGCGCCGGCCCTCGGCCTTCATGGCGTGCAGGTGGGGGATGCGCACCTTCCGCGATGTGGGGGCCGTGGCCGCCGCGCTCGCGGGGGGCTGCTCGCCCCGGCTGCCGGCGCCGTAGGGACTCTGCTCCTCGGGGGCGTCTGTGCTCATCGGGGGAGCATATCGGTGGCGTCACCGCCGGTCCTGGGGCGGCGAGCTGCAACGCGTGGGGCTGGTGTGACCTGTATCCGATCTCGTCCCGGAATCCAAGAGCAGAGCGGCTGTCCTTTACGAAGATTTTACGTTTCAGGTGCCGAAATACCTTGTGTCACAACTTTTTTCGAAACCTCTGTGACCCAGAGCCAAATTGTCTGTGATCTGTGCTCTTATACGCGAGGCGCCCGATTTGCGGCGCCTGTGACCAGGAGGACAGATCGTGAACAAGCGCCATTGGAGTGCTGTTTCGGGGTTGGCCGTGGGGGCGCTCGTCGTCACCGGTCTCACGGCCCCGGTGCAGGCTCAGGCAACCCCCGTTGCCAAGGCCCCGGTCAGCGGAGACCCCGCAGCGGCCCAGGCCTCCCGCCCGGACAACCTGCCCAACCCCCTTGCCGATGCGCAGACCGCCGAGCGCAAGGACGCCGTCGCCAAGCTCCTCAAGGGCGAGGCCACGACCAAGACCATCAACGGCAACCGTGTCATCGAGGTCAAGGGCAAGGGCAACGACGCCAACGGCAAGCCGAAGAAGTCCAAGTACGTCAACTACCCGGTGAACCGCGAGGAGGACATCTTCACGATCCTCACCGACTTCGGGAACAAGACCTACACCGGCCAGTCCACCGCGCCGGGTCCGGTCCACAACCAGATCGCCGCGCCGGACCGCAACTGGGACGGCAGCTCGACCGACGACAACTCCACGTACTGGATCCCGGACTTCAACCGCCAGCACTACATGGACATGATGTTCGGCGACGGTGAGTCCTTCAAGGACTTCTACCAGAAGCAGTCCAACGGTCGGTTCCTCGCCAAGGGCGACGTCTCCGACTGGGTGACCGTGCCCTACAACGAGGCGCGTTACGGCTCCAACACGGTGCCGCAGTCCAATGGCTACTGGAACTACATCAACGACACCGCGCAGGCTTGGTTCAACGCCGAGAAGGCGAAGGGCAAGACGACCGCCGAGATCCGCGCCTACCTGCAGCAGTTCGACAAGGTCGACCGCTACGACTCCCAGGGTGACGGCGTCTACAACCGCCCCGACGGCTACATCGACCACTTCCAGGCGATCCACGCCGGCGAGGGCGAGGAGGCCGGTGGCGGCGCCCAGGGCACCGATGCGATCTGGTCGCACCGCTGGTACGTCAACTCGACCGGTGCCGGCAAGGTCGGCCCGGAGGGCAACAAGCTCGGCGGCATCCAGATCGGTGACACCGGCATCTGGATCGGCGACTACACCACCGAGCCCGAGAACGGCGGCCTCGGCGTCTTCGCGCACGAGTTCGGCCACGACCTCGGCCTGCCCGACCTCTACGACACGGCCGGTGGCGACAACAGCACCGCGTTCTGGACCCTCATGAGCGGCGGCTCGTGGCTCAACCACGGCACCGACTCCATCGGCACGACGCCCGGCTACATGGGTGCGTGGGAGAAGCTCCAGCTCGGCTGGCTCGACTACAAGACCGTGCCATTCGGTGAGAACACGTCGGTCAAGCTGAGCCAGGCCGACCTCGCGACGAAGACCGGCTCCGTCCAGGCCATCGTCGTCCCGCTCCCCGAGCGCACGGTCAAGTCCGACCGCAACACCCCTCACTCCGGCAAGGCCGAGTGGTGGAGCGGTTTCGGTGACAACCTCAACTCGACGCTGTCACGCCCGGTCGACCTGACCGGTGCCAAGACTTCGGCGTCCATCAGCGCCTTCGTGCAGGGCAACCTCGAGAAGGGCTACGACTACCTCTACGGCGACGTGTCGACCGACAACGGCAGCACGTGGGTTCCGGTCGGGGCTCCGATCGACGGTAAGTTCGCCTGGGCGCAGAAGACGTGGGACCTCTCGGCCTACAAGGGCCAGAACATCCAGTTCCGCTTCCGGGTCGCCACCGACGGTGGCGTCTCCAGCGAGGCCTTCGTCGACGACGTCGCCGTCACGACGGACGGTGTCACCGGCGCGGTGGACGACGTCGAGGCCGGCGCCGGTGCGTGGACCGCCAAGGGTGGGTTCTCCATCATCGACGGCACCACGAGCAAGCAGGTGCAGGACTTCTACTTCGCTGAGAACCGCACCTACAGCGGCTACGACAAGACGCTGCAGACGGGCCCGTACAACTTCGGCTGGGGCACCACCAAGCCCGACTGGGTGGAGCGCTTCCCGTACCAGAACGGCATGCTCGTGACGTACGCCAACGGCGAGTACGGCGACAACAACACCTCTGCCCACCCGGGTGGCGGCGAGATCCTTCCGGTCGACGCGCGTCCGGCGCCGATCATGCTGAACAACGCCAACGGCACGCAGACGATGCTCGGCAACCGTCGCCAGCCGTTCGACGCCACGTTCGGCCAGGAGGCCACCGACGCGGTGAGCTTCCACCGCAACGGAGTCGAGACCACGGTCCCGTCGCAGCCGGCGATCCCGACGTTCGACGACTCCGACCCGAACCGCTACTGGTCGGCCGCGAACCCGTGGGCGTCCACCAAGGTGGCCGGCTCGGGCACGACGATGACGGTCACGCACACGCGTGACGGTGGCAACGAGCTGCAGGTCATGGTCAAGTTCAAGTGACCCTCGTGTCCTGACGCGCGGGCCCCCGGGGATGTTCCCCGGGGGCCCGTTCGCGTGCCGCGTCTTGCGGTGCGAGTGTCTTCACATCGGCGTAACACCCATGGGGCAGGATCGACACATGAACCGTCAGGAAGAGTTCGTGCTGCGCACGATCGAAGAGCGTGACATCCGGTTCGTCCGGCTCTGGTTCACCGACGTCCTCGGCACCCTCAAGTCCGTGGCCGTCGCGCCGGCCGAGCTCGAGGGCGCCTTCGCCGAGGGCATCGGCTTCGACGGCTCGGCCATCGAGGGCCTGACGCGTGTCTATGAGGCGGACATGCTCGCCAAGCCCGACCCCTCGACCTTCCAGATCCTGCCGTGGCGCGGCGACCCGCCCGGCACGGCGCGCATGTTCTGCGACCTCCAGCTGCCCGACGGCTCGCCGAGCAACGCCGACCCGCGGCACGTGCTCCAGCGTGCCCTGACCCGGGCCGCCGACCTCGGTTTCACCTTCTACACCCACCCCGAGATCGAGTTCTTCCTCCTAGAGCAGGGTCGCGACGGCCAGGGCCGGCCGGTCCCCGTCGACGACGCGGGTTACTTCGACCACGTGCCCCACGGCACGGGCCACGACTTCCGTCGCGCCGCGATCACGATGCTCGAGAACATGGGCATCTCGGTCGAGTTCAGCCACCACGAGGGCGCGCCCGGGCAGAACGAGATCGACCTGCGCTACGCCGACGCCCTGAGCACGGCCGACAACATCATGACGTTCCGGACGGTCGTCAAGGAGGTCGCGTTGACGCAGGGCATCTACGCGACGTTCATGCCCAAGCCGTTCGCCCAGCACCCGGGCTCGGGCATGCACACCCACCTCTCGCTCTTCGAGGGCGACTCCAACGCGTTCTACGAGGCGGGAGCCCCGTACCAGCTGAGCAAGGTCGGGCGTCAGTTCATCGCCGGCCTCATCACCCACGGTGCCGAGATCGCTGCGGTCACCAACCAGTGGGTCAACTCCTACAAGCGTCTCTGGGGCGGGGGCGAGGCGCCGGCGCACCTCACGTGGGGCCACAACAACCGCTCGGCGATGGTCCGGGTGCCGATGCACAAGCCGAACAAGGGTCAGTCGACGCGCGTCGAGGTGCGCTCGCTCGATGCCGCCTGCAACCCCTACCTCGCCTTCGCCGTCCTGCTCGGGGCCGGCCTCAAGGGCATAGAGGAGGGCTACGACCTGCCGCCCGAGACCGAGGACGACGTGTGGAGCCTCACCGACGCCGAGCGTCGGGCCATGGGCATCAAGCCGCTGCCGGCCTCGCTCGGCCGGGCGCTCGAGGTCATGGAGAGCAGCGACCTCGTCGCCGAGATCCTCGGTGAGCACGTGTTCGACTTCTTCCTGCGCAACAAGCGCCAGGAGTGGCTCGACTACCGGCACGAGATCAGCCAGTTCGAGCTCGACCGCTACCTGCCCCGCCTCTGACGCGACCCGAAGCGAGCTGACCCGACACCGATGTCATCGCGCACGACCACGACCACCGGCGCGCTCGCCCGGCTCGGCTTCGCCGACCCGGCCCGGGCCGCGGGGCTCCTCGACGACCGGGCGCTGGCGCCTCTGCGGGCAGCCACGTCCGACGGACAGCTCGACGACCTCATCGCGTCCGTGGGCGACACCGCCGACCCCGACGAGGGGCTCCTCGGCCTCGTCCGGGTCACCGAGGCCCTGGCCCGACTCGACGACGACCCCGACTGGGGCATCACGGCCCTCGCGCGCGAGCTGGCCACCGCGGGCGCCGGCCGCGACCGCGTCACCGCCGTGCTCGGCGCGTCGACGGCGCTCGTCGACGACCTCGTGCGCCACCCGGAGCACTGGGTCGAGGCGGCCCGGGCCCGACGCGTCGGCGGGGAGGAGATCCGCGCGGAGCTCGTCGGCGCCGTCACGGACCGACCTGACGACCGTCCGGCGCTAGAGTGCCTGCGCATCGCCTACCGGCGCGGGCTGATCCGGATCGCGGCCCTCGACCTGACGACGCCCGACCCCCTGGCGATGATGCCCACCGTGGGAGAGGCCCTCGCCGAGCTCGCCGAGGCCGCCCTCGAGGCCGCCCTGGCCATCGCCCGTGAGGAGTACGGGGAGGGCCACGAGGCGTGCCGTCTGGCGATCATCGGCATGGGCAAGACCGGCGGGGGAGAGCTCAACTACGTCAGCGACGTCGATGTCATCTTCGTGGCCGAACCCGCCGACGGCGTCGACGAGGACACCGCCCTGCGCGTCGGCACGGCCCTCGCGACGGCGACGATGCGCGCGTGCTCCGCGCCGACGCCCGAGGGCACGCTGTGGCCGGTCGACGCCGCGCTGCGACCCGAGGGCAAGCAGGGCCCGCTCGTGCGCACCATCAGCAGCCACAAGGCCTACTACGAGCGCTGGGCCAAGACGTGGGAGTTCCAGGCGCTGCTCAAGGCGTGGGTCTCGGCGGGGGACAAGGAGATCGGCCTGCGCTACAAGGCCGAGATCACCCCGATGGTGTGGGAGGCCGCCAGCCGCGACCACTTCGTCGAGGATGTCCAGGCCATGCGCCGACGCGTCGAGCAGCACGTCCCGGCCGGCGAGGCCGAGCGCCAGCTCAAGCTCGGGCCCGGCGGCCTGCGCGACGTCGAGTTCAGCGTCCAGCTGCTCCAGCTCGTCCACGGCCGCACCGACCCGTCGCTGCGCTCGGCCACCACCCTCGAGGCCCTGGCGGCCCTGGCCCGCGGCGGCTACGTCGGTCGCGACGACGCCGCGGTGCTCGACCGCGCCTACCGCCACCTGCGCTGCCTAGAGCACCGCATCCAGCTGCACCGGCTCCGGCGCACGCACCTCATGCCGGTGACCGAGCCCGACCTGCGCCGGCTCGGCCGGTCGATGGGCCACCGCACGCACCCCGACAAGGCCGTCGTCTCCGACCGGCAGGCCTCGGCCCGCGAGGTGCGCCGACTGCACGAGCGGCTCTTCTACCGACCGCTGCTGGCCGCCGTGGCGAAGCTGAGCCCCACCGACGCCCGCCTCAGTGCCGAGGCCGCCAAGCAGCGACTCGCGGCCCTCGGCTTCCGTGACCCCGCCGGGGCGCTGCGTCACATCGAGGCCATGACGACCGGCGTCAGTCGGCGCGCCGCCATCCAGCGCACCCTGCTTCCGGTGATGCTCTCGTGGTTCGCCGACGAAGCCGACCCCGACGCCGGCCTCCTGTCGTTCCGGCGGGTGTCCGACGAGCTCGGCACGACGCACTGGTACCTCAAGATGCTCCGCGACGAAGGCCGCGCCGCCGACTGGCTCGCGCACTGCCTGGCTCGAAGCCGTTACGCCGCAGACCTGCTCGTCAGCTCACCGGAGAGCGTGTCCATCCTCGGCGACCCCAACGGGCTCAGGCCACGGGGGCGGGCCGCCATCGAGGCGACGATGCGCTCCGCCGCCCGACGACGAGAGACCGCGGGCGACGCCGTGGCCGCCGTCCGGGCCATCCGCCGTCACGAGCTGCTCCGGATCGTGCTGGCCGACCTCGTCGGCGAGGTCGATCTCACCGGCGTCGGCACCGCGCTCACCGACCTCACGGCGGCAACTGTCCAGGTGTCCCTCGAGGCGGTCGTCGCCGAGTCCGAGCGGGAGAACGGACCGATCGGCGGCGAGCTCCTCGTCGTCGGCATGGGCAGCTTCGGCGGCGCCGAGCTCGGCTACTCCTCGGACGCCGACGTCATGTTCGTGCACCGCCCGGCCGACGGCAGCGCCGAGGCCGACGTCCAGGCCCGCGCCACGGCCGTCGTCCAGGATCTGCGCAAGCTGCTCTCCGGCAACGGGGCCGACCCGGCCCTCGGCCTCGACGCCGACCTGCGGCCCGAGGGCAAGAACGGGCCGCTCGTTCGCAGCCTCGACTCCTTCCGCACGTACTACGAGCGGTGGGCCCTGACGTGGGAGTTCCAGGCACTGCTCCGGGCGACACCCGTGGCCGGCTCCGACGAGCTCGCCGAGGCGTTCCGGGCGCTCATCGACCCGCTGCGCTGGCCCGAGGGCGGACTCGACGAGAGCCAGGTGCGCGACATCCGCACGATGAAGGCGCGCGTCGAGAGCGAGCGGCTGCCGCGCGGCGCCGACCCGCGCACCCACATCAAGCTCGGGCGTGGCGGGCTCACCGACGTCGAGTGGACCGTGCAGCTCGGACAGCTGCGCCACGCCCACGACCACCCCTCGCTACGGGTCACGAGCACGATCGCCGCGCTCGAGGCCCTCGCCGCCGAGGGGCTCGTCGGGGCCGACGACGCCCGGGCCCTGCGTGAGGCGTGGCGGCTCGGTGCGCTCCTGCGCAACGCGGGGGTCCTGTGGCGCGGACGGCCCATCGACAGCGTCCCGTCCGACGTGCGCGACGCCGACGGCATGGGCCGGATCATGGGTCGGCCGGCCGGAGACGGCGCCGAGCTCTGGGAGCTGTGGCGGCGGGTCGCGAGGAGATGCCGGCACGCCACTGATTTCAACTTTTACGACTCCCCACCTCGGGGTAGCGTCATCCCGTGAGACCGAGCGGAGGCGAGTCCGAGACCGGCGTGCCCTCGTACGCCGCGGTCCTGCGTACCCCGCAGTTCCTGCCGGTATTCCTCGCCAACGCGCTGTCCATGTGGGGCGACTACATCGCGCGCGTGACCATCGCCGCGGTCGTCTTCCAGCTGACGAAGTCCCCGCTCGCGACGGCGACCACCCTGGCCGTCAGCCTGGTGCCCTCCTTCTTCGGCCGCAGCCTCGTCGGGCCGGTCGTCGACCGGTTCCCGTACAAGCTGGTGCTCATCTGGTCCCACCTCCTCCGTGCCGCCTGCGTCGTCGTGCTCATGTGGCTCCTCGTGGGCAGCTCGGTGGTCAACCTCCCTGCGGTCTTCGGGGTGCTCTTCCTGCTCGAGCTCGTCGGCGGCGCCTCCGTGGCCTCGAACATGGTGCTGATGACCGACCTCTTCGAGGACCGCCGCACCTACGCCCGGGCCATCGGCCTCGGGGCGATGGCCGAACAGACCAACCAGGCCATCGGCCTCGCCCTCGGTGGCGGCATCGTCGCCCTCGTCGGGGCCGAGACCGGTCTGCTCATCGACCTGCTGACCTTCGTCGCGGCCGCCATGGTCATCGCGGTCGTCGTCCAGCTGCGGCCCGTCTCGGGTGGGCGCGGCAAGGGCCTGCGCGGCTTCGTGACCGATCTCGGGACCGCCGCCGGCGACCTCGCACGCCACCCCGTTCTCGCCCGGCTCGTCCTGCTCAGCGCGGTGGCCTGTCTCGGCATCTCTGCGCCCGAGGCCCTCGCCATCCCGATCGCCGCCGAGCACGGCTGGGCCAGCTGGGGTGGTGTCCTCATGGCCTCGCCCATCGTCGGGGCCATCCTCGGCATCGTCCTGATCGGCCGCCGTGACGTGCACCAGCAGAACCGGTCGATCGTGCCCTTGGCGCTCGCGATGCCGCTGCCGCTGCTCGCCACGGCGTTCGACCCCCCGATCGTCGTCGTGGCCGCGCTCTTCGTCGTGTCTGGCATGTGCCAGGCGTTCATGGTGCCGCTGCAGGCCACCTTCGCTCTCGTCACCGAACCCGAGCTGCGCGGGCGCATCTTCTCCCTCGCCGGCTCGGTGTCGATCGCCGCGGCCGGCATCGCCTTCCTCGCTGCCGGCTGGGTCGGCAAGCACATGGGCGCCGCCGAGGGCGTGGCCATCTGCGCGGGCGTGTGCCTCGTGCTCATCGTGCTGCTCGCGATCTCGTGGCCGCACCGACACGTGCGCCGCGCCGTCGAGCGCGCCTACGCCCCCTCCTCCCGCGCGGCCTGACGCGTCGCCCGGCCAACGGACGCACGTCGGCTCCCACGTGCCGGGACGCATCGGCTACCCATGCGCCGGACGCGTCGGCTTCCACGCGCCGGGACGCATCGACCCGCCCGGCGGGGCGCCGGGCGGGTCGATGGTCATCGGGGCGACCCGGGGGTCGACGCGTCTCGGGTCAGTGCATCCCGTTCGCCTTGAGCAGGACGCGCCACGTGGAGTGGTAGGCGACGCCGGTGGTGGGCAACCCGTGGGCCTTCTGCCACGACTTGAGCCGGCTCACGGTCGCGGCACCGAACGTGCCGTTCTGGGTGGCCCCGATCGCCTTCTGGAGGACCGTGACCGCAGTGCCGGCCATCCCGGGCCGCAGCACCATCCCTGACCGGGGGGCCAGCTGCTTGAGGAGCGGGCTGGCCGAGGCCGGGGCACCGACGGCGGGGTACGAGGAGCACCTGCGCGGGTTGGCCTTCGAGTACCACGCAGACCAGGAGAGGTCGGCCGGTCGGCAGGGGCCCCAGTCGACCGGGGCGACGGCCTTGGTCCAGAAGGAGGTCCGGCCCATGGCTCCCTCCCACGAAAGGGAGAGGTGGATGTGGTTGCGGTGGCAGTTCGTGTCAGCCGACGGGGCGGGAGTCGAGGCGCAGTTGAGGTACGGACGCCAACCGTCCTGGGTCCGGTACGAGCTCCACATCTTGTTGTTCCAGATGATGTACATGACGCCGAGCCGACGGGCGTTGGCGAACGTGTTGCCCTTGTCGTCGGTGGCGAGCAGCCACGTGATCAGGGCGTTGGCGTCGGTGCGCTGCGCGGTGTTGCGCACGTTGAAGAACGTGTCGAGGGCCCGTCCGTCGAAGTGCTCGGAGTTGGGCGTGGTGGCGCCGGTGCACGCGCGCAGCGTGCTGTAGCTGTTGGCGTACGTCGCCTTGATGAGGTTGCCGAGCTTGATCGTGCCGGCGCGGTTGCGCAGGTCGCACGCCGTGTCGGGGACGTACGGGGAAAGACCCTCGATGGCGGCGGGCAGGCCGCTCGGGATGGGCGGGACGGTGGCGTCGCCGGCCCGAGCCGGTGACGCGAGCGCGGGGACGAGGACCGCGGCGACGAGCGCTGCGACGGCGACGAGGGCGCGGATTGGGCGACGACGGCGGGTGGTCGTGGCGGTGGGGGACTGGCGTGGTGTCGTGGTGGGATACATGCGGGTGGGTCTCCAACTGCGTGCGGGATCGGCCCGGTTGGGAACCGGGCTCGTCTGGCGCGAGGGGTGGTGTCGTCAGGTCCCGCACGTACGTCCGGACGCACGAGGGCCGGGGGTGGCTCTCGGAGGCGGGAGCGACGACTGTCCGAAGTATTCCTTTTGTGACTGTTTCGTGTCTCGAGAACGCGGAATGTCGTGTTGACCGTGCAGGTCCGCCGGACGGGTTCGGCCCACCGAGCAGGGCTGCATGGTCCGCGGCGATACCGCCCGCACGATGACGCCAGGTGGTGCCTTGTCGTGGTGATGCGGGCCTCCCGCCCACGGCACGGCGCCACGTGGTCGCTTGTCCTGGCGACCGTGGCGCCCCGCCCGCGACGGAGCGCCCCGCCCGCGACGGGGCGCCCCGTGGACGGTGGACGGGTCGCCGAGCCGTCAGCGCGTCGACGACCCGGCGGCGCGACGGCGGGTCGCGACGTCGACGGCGCTCGTGACCAGCGCGACGGCGACCAGGCCCGCGGCCACCCGCAGGGCCACGCCGGCGTCGGGCGGCGTCGACGCGAAGAACACCGACCCGACGAGGGCGATGCCGACCGCGGTACCGATCCGCTGTCCGGTCTGCAGCAGGCCACCCGCGGTGCCCGCCCGGGCGACGGGGACGTCGGCGACGGTGAGCGTGACGTTCGGGGAGATGACGAAGCCGCTGCCGATGCCGGCGACGAGCAGCGGACCAGCCAGCGCCCACCCGGACGCCGCGCCGGTGGCCGCCCCGAGGACGATGTCGGTTGCGACGAGCCCGACGAGCACCACGGCGAGCCCGGCCGTGACGAGCGAACGACCCCAGCGTGAGACGAGCCGCCCGCCGAGCGCCGAGGCGACCGCCGACCCGGCCGCGAAGGGTGTGACGGCGAGCCCCGCGAGCAGCGGCGAATAGCCGAGGGCCTGCTGGAAGTGGATCGTCAGGACGAAGAAGATGCCGGTGAAGCCGGCGAAGTAGATGGTGCCGACCGCGGCACCCGCGGCGTAGCCCGGCACGCCGAAGAGGTGCAGGTCGACGACCGGCTCGCGATCGTGCCGCGCCTCGCGCCGCTCCCAGAGGAGGAAGACGCCGAGCAGCGCCAGACCCCCAGCTGCCACCCACCAGGAGACCGACCGCGCCCCGTGACCCGTCTCGACGACCGGTAGCAGGAGACCGAGCACGGCCGCACCGAGCAGCACGACCCCGATCGGGTCCAGCTCGAGGCGGCGGCTGCGGTCGCGCGCCGGCGGGCCCGGCAGCCAGCGCCGCGCGAGCACGACCGCGGCAAGCGCCACGGGCAGGTTGACGAAGAAGATCCAGCGCCAGCCGTGCTCCGCGCCGAGCCGGTCGAGGATGAGGCCACCGGTCACTGGGCCCACCGCCGTGGAGATGCCGATGGTCGCGCCGAGAAGGCCGAACGCCCGGCCGCGCTCGGCGCCGCGGAACAGCTGCTGGATCAACCCGGACACCTGCGGGTTGAGGATGCCGCCGGCGGCGCCCTGGACGAGCCGGGCAGCCACGAGGAGCGCGCTCGTCGGGGCGAGGCCGCAGGCGAGGCTGGCCAGGCCGAAGAGGACGACGCCGACGATGAAGACGGGCCGTCGCCCGAGGGCGTCGCCGAGGCGGCCGGAGGGCACCAGCGTCAGCCCGAAGGTGAGGGCGTAGCCCGACACGACCCACTGCAGCTCGCTGGGCGAGGCGTCCAAGCCGGTGCGGATCGAGGGCAGGGCGACGTTGACGATGCTGACGTCGAGCAGCGTCATGAACCCCGCCACGAGGCAGACCCACAGCGCCTTCCAGCGACGCGGGTCCGGAGCGTCGGTTGCTTCCACGACGGGCGCCGGGGCGCCCGGTGGGTGGGGAACGGGCTCGTTCACGTCAGGAGACGTACCCGGGGGGTGCGATGGCCCGACCCGGCGTCCACGAGGCGGACGCTTGGCGTTCGTACGTGCCCCGACGTGGACCGGTCGGGTCGGGACGGGGGTGTTTGCCGGCCGGCTGCCCGTTCTGTGCCTATAAAGGACCGTGACGGCCGGGTCGATGGCCCGCGTCGCGCGTGGTGGTGCCTGCCGCCGTGCGTACCCGACGACGAAGGACACCGCAGTGAGCGACCCGAACCAGCCGGCCGACCCGGGTCGCCGGACCCGCATCCTCATCGCCGACGACGACGCCGACATCCTCGACATCGTGGGGCTCAAGCTGTCCGAGTCCGGCTATGAGGTGGAGCAGGTGCCGGACGGGATCACCGCCTGGGAGGCCTTCTCGACCGAGCCGCACGACATGGTCGTCCTCGACGTCATGATGCCGGGCCTGTCGGGCATCGACGTGCTGCGGATGATCCGGGGGAGCGACCGACCGGCGACTCCGGTGCTCATGCTCACGGCCAAGGCGCGCGACCACGACGTCGACACGGCCTTCGCCATCGGCGCGGACGACTACGTCGTCAAGCCGTTCAGCCCGCGGGAGCTGCTGCACCGGGTCAACGGGCTGGTCGCCGGTCGCCGCTGAGGCGTCGGGAGCGAGTCCCCGCGCGACGCGTCTCGTCCGGTCGATGCGGCGTGTCTCCCTCCCCGCCGAGCGGGTGCGGGCCTCAGGCCGTGGCGATGACGACGACGCACACGATGGCGAGGACGGCGACCAGCACCGTCGCGGCCGCGGTGCGTGCGACGTCCGCCCCGGCCGGGGCGGATGTCGGGACCGACGCGTCCGGGTCCGTGGGGGCGGACCCGGACGCCCGCACCGTGGCATCGGCCCGGTGGTAGCGCCGTACCGACGTGAGGGCGAGGTCGAGGCTCCAGACGAGGCCGAGGGCGCAGGCGACGTAACCGAGGACGCCCAGGTGCGGGGGCAGGACGCGCAGCCCGACGAGTGAGCCCACCGCCACGGACAACGCCGTGCGCCGCCAGGCCAGCGCCGTGCGCTCGGGCTGCAGGCCGCGGTCGCGCGGAGTGGGGAGCGGAGCCGTCACAGCAGCACGCCCACCAGGACCCCGAGGGCGACGAGGCCGAGCATCAGCGCGATCGGCAGCTTGAGGCCCGATGACGGCAGCGGCGTCCCGCGCCGCATCGCACGCTCCGTGCGCGTCCACGCGAGCCAGGCCTGCGCCGTCGCCGCGAGCCCGGCGAGCACGAGCACCACGGCGATGGTGACGCGCAGCCACTGCGTGATGGGCACCTGCAGCGCCTCGATGGCCAGTCCGGCGGCGATGAAGGCGAGGGCCGTGCGGATCCAGGCCAGGAACGTCCGCTCGTTGGCGAGACTGAACCTCGGGTCCGGCTCGTCACCGTCGGCGTACACCGAGCGGGGGAAGCGCTCGCGCGGGTCGCGGTCCGGCCTCACCTGGTCTCCTCGTGGTCGTCCGTGGTCGTCACCCGCCGTGCGTCCGGTGACGCGGGCGCCGGTGGGGTCGTCGATGGCCCCAGTGATCATCTCGCGCCGTCGCCGGGCCCGTGCGTCTGGGCGGACTCCTCGGCGCGCCGCCGGGACGTGAGCCGGAAGAGGACCCCACGCTGCGCCGGCCGGCGCACCGGTCCCGCGGTCGGCACCGCTGCGCGCCCGCGGGCGTCCTCGAGCTCCTGCAGGGCTCGCAGGGCGTCACTGATGAGGGAGCCGTAGACCGGCCACTGGTCGGGGTCGTCGAGCGGCGTCTCGCGCACCTCGTCGCGCAGCTCGACGAGGACCTTCCGAGCCTGCCCCACCGCCGCGTCGAAACCGTCGCCGCCGGCGCCGCCGGCGCCGTCGCCGTCGTCGCGGCGACCGAGCCGGCTCACGGCACGGCCGGTGGCGCGCAGGGCGTCGGCATAGCGGCCGAGGAAGGTGGCGGAGGGCACCGGCTGCGCCCGGTCGGGATCCGCGGCGTCGACGAGGGTGCGCGCCACGCCGGTCACGTGCCAGAGACAACGACGCAGTGCGGCCACGGTCTGGGCGTAGCCCTCCCAGTCCAGCGTCGCCGGACGCAGGTTCGCCCGCGGGTTGAACCGCGTGCTCTCGCGGCCGGTCTCGATGTCGTCGATGACAAGGGGGGTCTTGTCGGTGATCTCGTTGCCCCGCTGGTACCAGTGGCGCGCCGAGTCCGCGTCCCACTCGCCCTCGAGTCCGGTGGCGATGTCGCCGAGCAGCTCGCGCACCTGCCGCGCGAGTGCGGACACCCGCTGACGGGGCTTGGTCAGGTGCAACGGGGTGAGGACGACGGCGTTGGTGGCGACGCCGATGATGCCACCGGCGATGGTCTCGACGATCGTCAGGTACGTGAACTGCTCGTCGGTGCCGCCCGCAGTGATGAGCGAGAGCAGGACCATAGAGGGGACCTGGGACCCGTGGGTGCCCAGCCGCGACCAGCGGCTGATGACGAGGGCCACGAGCGTCACACCGAAGACCGTGAACCACGTCGCGCCGAACAACGTCGCCGCGAGCCACGCGACGCCGAGCCCGAGCACCACCGCCGCGACGCGCTGGGCGCTGCCCGCGATCGAGCGCACCATCGTGCGGTCGACGACGAGCAGGGCCGCCATCGGGGCGTAGAAGGGGATCGGGCTGTCCAGCACGTGCAGGGCGAACTGCCATGCCAGCACCGCCGCGAGGGCGGCCTTGAGCAGCAGGAGCAGGGCATCGCGCTCCGGCCCGGCCCGGTGCAGGGCGGTGCCGAGCGCCCGGACACGGACGCGTGCGTCGGCGCGCCAGTCACTCATCGGCGCACCGGGTCGAAGGGAGGGAGGGGTGAGGGGACATCAGACATCCTCGTGAGGGGTGCGGCCCCGACCGCACGTGGTTGCTGACGCCCGTGACCATACCCAGCCGGATAGGTCCCGATTCCGGTGGTTGCTCCTCGCCGTCACCGGGTACGCCGTGGGGGACGACGTCTCCTCGGGGAGGGGGCGACCAACCAGTCGCACCGACGTCGGCAACCGTCCACACGAGGAACCCTCATGAGCCTTCTGCTGCTCACCACGCCACTGCTCTTCGGCGGGCTCCTGCTCGCCCTCCAGGTCGTCGAGTCGCGCACGTTCAGTCCGGGCGCGACGACCCGCGTCGATCCCACCGACGCCGACCTCTGACGTCGACCTACGGCGCCGGTCCCCTGGCGCCGGGGCCCGCCTCACCCTCGAAGGGCGAGGCCCGGTAACGGCCCGCGGCCCTACGCTCGGCGACACCGGTGCCCGCGGACCCGACCGCGGGCCGACACCGCGTGAGGGACGGGTCATGGGTCTGTGGGTCAGTGCCGACACCTTCGTCCGGGCCGAGACGGCGCGCATGCTGCACGACCTGCAGGAGTCGGCGGGGGAAGTGAACCGTTTCCGGCACAACCGGGCGCCGGCCGCGATCGACGAGCAGACCGTCATCCGCCTCAACCGGGACACGCTCTACAGTTTCGCCGTGGCCGACCTGACCGGTGGCGTGACGCTGTCACTGCCGCAGACCGGCGGCCGGTACCTCTCGGCCATGGTCGTCGACGAGGACCACTTCGTCGTGGAGGTGCTGCACGACGCCGGCGAGCACCGGCTCGGGGTCGAGGACGTCGGCACGGACCACGCGTTGCTGGCCGTGCGCATCCTCGTGGACCCCGACGACCCGGCGGACCTCGCGACCGTGGCAGGCATCCAGGACGCGATCTCGGTGGACGCCGGCTCGGCGCAGCCCTACCTGTCGCCCGACTACGACCAGTCCTCCCTGGACGAGACGCGCCAGGCGCTGCTGGCGCTGGCCCGCAACCTCCGTGGCTCGGACCGGATGTTCGGCTCGCGCGACGAGGTCGACCCGGTGCGCCACCTCATCGGTACCGCTGCAGGCTGGGGCGGCCTGCCGAGCAGGGAGGCCGTCTACCTCGGCGTCGACCCGCGGGTCCCGCCGGGCTCGTACAGCCTGACCCTGCACGACGTCCCCGTCGACGCCTTCTGGTCGGTCAGCGTCTACGACGCCGCGGGCTACTTCGAACCGAACGCGTCCGGGCGGTACAGCCTCAACAGCATCACCGCCGTTCGCGACGGTGACGACCGGGACGGACCGATCACCGTCCGCTTCGTGCCCGACGACACCGTCACCGGGCCGAACACGCTGCCCACGCCCGGAGCGGGCTGGAACTATCTCGTGCGGCTCTACCGGCCACGCGAGGAGGTCCTCGATGGGCGGTGGACCCTGCCCCCGCTGGTCGCCGCACCGTCGTGACACGAGCGCGACGCCCACGCCGCGGGATCGGGGGTGATCCTCGGGCGAGGGCGTCGCGTCGCTGCAGGTCAGGGCCGGCGTCGGCCCAGTCGATCAGATGTCGAAGTACATCTCGAACTCGTGCGGGTGCGGGCGGAAGCGGATCGGGTCGACCTCGTTCTTGCGCTTGTACTCGATCCAGGCGGCGATGAGGTCCTCGGTGAAGACGTCGCCCTGGAGCAGGTACTCGTGGTCCGCCTCGAGCGCGTCGAGCACGGCAGGCAGCGAGCCGGGCACCTGCTGGATCGCGGCGTGCTCCTCGGGCGGCAGCTCGTAGAGGTCCTTGTCCACCGGCTCCGGCGGCTCGATGCGGTTCTTGATGCCGTCGAGGCCGGCCATGAGCTGGGCCGCGAAGCACAGGTACGGGTTGGCCGACGGGTCGGGCACGCGGAACTCGATGCGCTTGGCCTTGGGCGAGGTGCCCGTGATCGGGATGCGCACGCAGGCCGAGCGGTTGCGGGCCGAGTAGACGAGGTTGACCGGGGCCTCGTAACCCGGGACCAGGCGGTGGTAGGAGTTCACCGTCGGGTTGGTGAACGCGAGCAGCGACGGGGCGTGCTTGAGCAGGCCACCGATGTACCAGCGCGCGAGGTCGGACAGGCCGCCGTAGCCGCGCTCGTCGTAGAAGAGGGGCTCGCCGTCCTTCCAGAGCGACTGGTGGGTGTGCATGCCCGAGCCGTTGTCGCCGAAGAGCGGCTTCGGCATGAACGTCGCCGTGTGGCCCTGCTTCCAGGCCGAGTTCTTGACGACGTACTTGAACTTCATGAGGTCATCGCCGGAGTGCAGCAGCGTGTTGAAGCGGTAGTTGATCTCCATCTGGCCCGCGGTGCCGACCTCGTGGTGGCTGCGCTCGACGTTGAGACCGACCTCCTTGAGCTCGAGGCAGATCTTGTCGCGGAAGTCGGCGAAGTGGTCGACGGGGGAGACGGGGAAGTAGCCGCCCTTGTAGCGAGTCTTGTAGCCCTTGTTGCCGCCCTCCTCCTCGCGACCGGTGTTCCACGCGGCCTCGACGGAGTCGATGAAGTAGTAGCCGGCGTTCTGCTTCGTCTCGAAGCGCACGTCGTCGAAGACGTAGAACTCGGCCTCGGCGCCGAAGTAGGCGGTGTCGGCGATGCCGGTCGACTTGAGGTACTCCTCGGCCTTGCTCGCGATGTTGCGCGGGTCGCGGCTGTAGCGCTCGTCGGTGAACGGGTCGAGGATCGAGAAGTTCATGACCAGCGTCTTCTCGACGCGGTAGGGGTCGACGAAGGCCGTGGCGGGGTCGGGCACGAGCTTCATGTCGGACTCGTGGATCGCCTGGAAGCCGCGGATCGAGGACCCGTCGAACATCTGGCCCACGGTGAAGAAGTCCTCGTCGACCGACTCAGCCGGCACGTTGAAGTGCTGCATGACGCCGGGCAGGTCGCAGAACCGAATGTCGACGAACTTGACGTCCTCGTCCTTGATGAACGCAAGGACCTCGTCAGCTGAGCTGAACATCCAACCTCCTGATGTGGGGCGAGGTCGTCACCGGGCAAGCCAGGGTGACGGCCTCGTGCTGTCGGGATCGACCCTAGCGAGTCGCAGTTTCCCTGCCATGACCCGAATGTTTCGCCGGTGTTACGGATGGACAGGCCCGGGCAAAGGCTGTGGCCCGTGTCTCGTTACGCTGGTGCCGTGGTGGACCGCAAGGACTTCGGCTCGTGGCTGCAGGGCCCGCGCGAGCGCACGCAGCAACCGGACGACTGGCGCGGACGGGCGCTCGGCCTGCCGCCGAGCGGCGCCGGCTCGGTGGGCGGCTTCGGCATCCGGCTCGTGGGCGTCCTCGTCGACTGGGCCCTGGCGACGCTCATCGCGCGCGGGTTGTTCGGGGTGCCGCTGCCCTTCTCCGAGCCGCCGGCGACGGGGAGCCAGAACTTCGTCGTCCTCGGGATCTTCGCCGTCATGAACCTGCTGCTCGTCGGCACGCTCGGCACGACGATCGGGCACCGGGTCGCGGGGCTGCAGGTCCGCTCGCTGTCCGGCGACCGCGTCCACCCGGTACAGGCGTTGGTCCGTACCGTCCTGCTGTGCCTCTTCATCCCGGCGATCGTCTGGGACCGCGACGGGCGAGGCCTGCACGACAAGGTGCCCAACACCGTCATCGTCCGCACCCGTTGACGATCGAAAGAGCAGTTCGTCCCCCTCACGGCGAAAGAGCAGTCCGCCCGCGAGGGACGAACTGCTCTTTCGATCAGGCGGTCACTTGCCGCGAAGGGCCTTGCGGTCCATGCGGGCACGGGCCGGGTCGACGCCGGGGGGCAGCGGGGCGCGCAGGCCGCCGATGGCCTTGAGGCGCTTGTTGACCATCGCCATCTCGTCCTTGGTGATCTGCGGCTTGAGGCGCTGGACCTTGCTCGCGAGCTTGGGCAGCGGCACCTCGCCATCGCCGTTGCCGACGCGGATCGTCGTGACGGGGACGCCGGGGGCGACGCGCTCGACGCGCTTCTTCTCGGCGACGAGCAGCTTCTGGACGCGTCCGGTCGGGCCCTCACCGACGAGCACGACGCCCGGGCGGCCGAGGGCGCGGTAGACCATGGCGGCCGAGCTGATGTCACCGGCGCGGGCGACGTCGGCGGCGACCGGCTCGCGGTCGGTGTACCACCCGCGGCGGATGGAGGTGAGGGCGGCGCCGGCGGCACCGGCCTGGCCCTCGATCTGGGAGTAGGCGGCCTTCTCGGCGCGCCGGCTCAGGACGATGGTCGCGGCGAGGATGCCGAAGAGCACACCGAAGATCGTGAAGATGATCGTCATGTGCAGGAGCAGGCCCGCCACGAGCAGGACGCCGAGGACGACGAGGAACGACAGGAGCATCCACCAGCCGATGGTGGGGTCCGTCGCGTGCGCCGCGCGGTAGACGTCGCGGATCTGGGACAGCCGTCCCGGCTTCTTGTCCGTGGGCGCGCTCGAGGCGCCGTCCTTGTTGCGTGCCATGGTGCTCAGGATACGGCGCTCTGGGTGCGGGCCACCAACGACGCCGCCTCCTGGCGGGCGGGGGACTCCGCGGCCTCGGCGAGGTGCGACAGGTGGGCCGGGATCTCGCGCCCCCACTTGCGCATCGCGGTGGCCCAGAGGCGCCCGGCGCGGTACGAGGAGCGCACGAGCGGGCCGGCCATGACGCCCTTGAAGCCCATCTGCTCGGCGACCTCGGACCAGTGCACGAACTCCTCGGGCTTGACCCAGCGGTCGATGGGGTGGTGCAGCTTCGAGGGGCGCAGGTACTGGGTGATCGTCAGGATGTCGCAGCCGGAGTCGTGCAGGTCGCGGATGGCCTCCTCGATCTCGGCGTCGGTCTCGCCCATGCCGAGGATGAGGTTGGACTTGGTGACCAGCTGCGCCTCGCGGGCCATCGAGAGCACCTTGAGCGACTTCTCGTAGGTGAACGCCGGGCGGATGCGGCGGAAGATGCGCGGCACCGTCTCGAGGTTGTGCGCGAAGACCTCGGGGCGGGCGTCGAACACCTGGCCGACGAGCTCGGGCTTCGCGCCGAAGTCGGGCGGGAGGATCTCGACGCCGGTGTTCGGGTTGAGCAGGTGGATCTGGCGGATCGTCTCGGCGTAGAGGCCGGCCGCGCCGTCGGGCTGGTCGTCACGGGCGACGCCGGTGACGGTCGAGTAGCGCAGGCCCATCTGGCGCACCGACTCGGCGACGCGTCGGGGCTCGTCGAGGTCGAGCGAGGTGGGCCGGCCGGTGGCGATGTCGCAGAAGTCGCAGCGCCGGGTGCAGACGTCACCACCGATGAGGAAGGTGGCCTCCTTGTCCTCCCAGCACTCGAAGATGTTGGGGCAGCCGGCCTCCTGGCACACGGTGTGCAGACCCTCGGACTTCACCATCGAGTGCAGGGCCGTGTACTCGGGGCCCATCTTGGCGGTCGTGCGGATCCAGGAGGGCTTGCGCTCGATGGGGGTCTCGGCGTTGCGCGCCTCGACGCGCAGCAGACGACGGCCGTCGGGAACGACAGACACACGGGCTCCTTGGTCGGGACTTCCTGCTCCGGACAGGTTACGCCTCCCGCACGACGCTCCCGACCACGCCCGTGCCCCGTGGCCGGCGTGACGTCTCGGCGTCAGTCTCCGAGGTCAGCTCACGTCACGACGCCGGAAGGTGAGCACGGCCGCACCGACGACGACGATGCCGACCACGAGCAGGTAGACCCAGCCGTGCGTGTAGCCGACGCTCTGCTCGGCGTACGTGCACCGCTCGGCCGTGCACGTCTGTGCCATGTACGCGTAGCCCTTGTGCAGGAACGCGAACGCGTTCGGCACCACGGCGAACGGCGTGAGCCGGCCCTGGAGCAGGGCGTGCACGGCGAACCCCTCGACGAGCACGACGTAGCCGAGCAGGACCCCCACGACCGCGGCCGTGTGCCGGATGAGCAGGCCCAGGGCCGCGCCGAGCACGCCGGCCACGAGGACGAGGACGACGGCGCGGAGCACGAGCTGCCCGAGCGACTCGTCGAGCGGGGGAGGGTCCGGCAGCTGGAGGTCCGAGCCGGGCCGGTTGATGGTGGCGACCATCCGCGCCCCCAGGGCGAGCAGCGCCACCGAGAACCCGGCGAGGGCGGTGGCGCCGATGGCGGCGGCGACGAGCTTGCTGGCCGCGACCTGCACCCGGCGCGGCTTGAACGTCAGCCAGCTGGCCATGGACCCCGTGGTGAACTCCGCCGCGACGAAGCTGCCCATGAGGATGAGCACCAGGAAGGCGAGCACGGAGACGAGCGGCTCCATCGCGGCCTCGGTGATCGAGTCAGCGAGTGGCACGACGATGCCCATCTCCTCCAACGTCGGGCCCTGGATCGTGCCGATGCTGGCGCAGCCGAGGTCGATGGTGGGGTCGTTGCTCGCCTGGCGCTCCTGGGTCTGCTGGGCCTCGCAGTCCTTGATCATCTGCGGCAGCTGCTCCTTCATCTGCTCCTGCTGCCGCTTGTTGTCCTCGAGCATGATCCGGTACTGGTCGAGCTGCTGCGCGAGCCGTTCCGGCGTGGAGGAGCTGTACGCGTTGTAGACCATCGCGAGGACGAAGAGCACGACGCCGGCGAGCACTGCCTTGGTGAGGCGACGCCACCACAGACGGCGCAGCTCGACGCCGACGAGCCCGGCGAACGACGTGCCCGTGGGGCGCACCTCGGAGCGCGGGCGGGCGTCGGGGGACAGGATCGTCTCGCTCACGCCCGGCCTCCCTTCGCGCCGGCGCCGGCTTCCCGGTCGGCCTTGCTCCCGAGGCCCTCGTCGGCAGTGAGGGCGAGGAACGCCGACTCGAGGTCGGGTCGGACCGGCACGAGCTCGCTCACGTACAGGCCGTGCCCGGCGAGCGCCCGCGTGACCGACGACGGGTCCTCGGCGCCGACCAGGAGGTGCTCGCCGTCGCGTGTCGCGGTGAACCCCGCGTCGCGCAGGACCTGCTCGGCCCGCTCCGGCGAGGCGACCCCGACGCGCACCTGGGACGTACCGGTCCCGCCGAGGATCTCGCTGACCGGGCCCTCGGCGAGCAGCGTGCCGTGGCCGATGATCGAGACGGTGTCGGCGACCTGCTCCACCTCGGCAAGGATGTGCGAGCTGACGAGGACCGTCTTGCCCTGTGCGCCAAGGGATCTCATCGTGTCGCGCACCTCGCGGATGCCGGCCGGGTCCAGGCCGTTGGTGGGCTCGTCGAAGATGAGCAGGTCGGGGTCCTTCAAGAGGGTCGCGGCGATGGCGAGGCGCTGCTTCATGCCGAGCGAGAACCCGGCGTACCGGTCCCGACCCCGGTCGCCGAGGTGGGTGGCCTCGAGGACCTCCTGCACGCGGTGGCGCGGCGCGCCGATGCCTCCGGCGAGCAGCTCGAGGTTGCGGCGGGCCGTGAAGGCGGGGAAGAACTTCGGCGACTCGACGATGGCGCCGACCCGGTCGATGACGTGCGGCAGCCGGTGCGGCACCGGCTCGCCGAACACCTCCGCGGTGCCCGAGTCGGCCCGGGCGAGGCCGAGGACCATGCGGATCGTCGTCGTCTTGCCCGAGCCGTTGGGCCCGAGGAACCCGTGGACCCCGCCCAGCGGCACGGCCATCGACAGACCCTGGACGGCCACGCGTCGGACGCCTCGGCTCAGATAGGTCTTGCGCAAATTGACGGTGCGGACGGCGACGTCCATCGAACCCCCTGGGTGGACCGGCTGGTGCAGCACACCCTAGGGGGACGGACGCGTCGGCGGGCGAGGACGGGTGCCGCGCCCCCGCGCCGGCCAGGCGGGGCTCGGACGCCTGGGTCAGGCGCCCTCGGTCGCGCCGGCGAGGGCGCGTCGGTTCGGCCGGAGCGTCGGCAGGATGTCGGCGAGGTGCTTCTCGACGTGGGGGAGCACCTCGGTCACCGGGACGCGTCGGCCCAGCTCGGCCGAGAGCGACGTGACGCCGGCATCGGGGATGCCGCACGGGACGATGACCTCGCCCCACGACAGGTCCGGGTCGCAGTTGAAGGCGAAGCCGTGCATCGCCACCTGCCGGCTGACGCGGATGCCGATGGCGCCGATCTTGCGCCGCGGCCCGCGGTCGTCGGCGGCGATCCACGTGCCGCTCTCGCCCTCGGAGCGGCCCGCCACGACGCCGAAGTCGGCGCACACGCGGATCATCATCTCCTCGAGGGCGCGGACGTAGCCCACGACGTCGATGGGGGCGGGCAGCCGCACGATCGGGTAGCCGGTGATCTGGCCGGGGCCGTGCCACGTGATCTTGCCGCCGCGATCGACGTCGACGACGGGCGTGCCGTCCTTGGGTCGCTCGTGCGGCTCGGTGCGCTTGCCGGCCGTGTAGACCGCGCGGTGCTCGAGCAGGTACACGGTGTCGGGCTCCTCGCCGGCGACGACCCTTGCGTGGGTGTCGCGCTGCACCTGCCAGGCCTGCTCGTAGTCGACGAAGTCGGGGTCGAGACCCAGGTGCACGAAACGCATGGCGTCAGCGTACGCCGCACCGTGAGGGCGTCCGCGCCGGTGTGGTTGGGTGGTCGCATGCCCGACAGCGACCCCGCCGCCCGCCCCGTTCACTCCCGCCGGGTCGGACTCGTCGGGTACGGCTCGGCGGGGCGCGGCATCCACGCGCCGCTGCTGACGCGGGCCGGACTGACGCTCGCCGCCGTGTCGACGTCGAGCGCGGAACGGGCCGAGCAGGTGCGGACCGACCACCCGGAGGCCGACGTCGTGCCCGACCTCGAGGCGCTCCTCGGCGTCGCCGACCTCGACCTCGTCGTGCTTGCCTCGCCGAGCGGGGTGCACGGCGAGCAGGCCGAGGCGGTCATCGATGCCGGGATACCGCTCGTCGTCGACAAGCCGCTCGCCGTCGACGCCAGCAGTGCCCTGCGCGTCGTCGACCTCGCCACCCACCACGGCGTGCCACTCACCGTCTTCAACAACCGACGCTTCGACCCCGAGCTGGCGGCGCTGCGCATCGTGCGCGACGAGACCCTCGTGGGTGACATCTGGCGCGCCGAATACCGTTGGGACCGTTGGCGGCCCGTGCCCAAGCAGCGCTGGCGCGAGACCGTCGGCCCCACGGAGGGTGGAGGACTGTTGCTCGACCTGCACAGCCACCTCGTCGACCAGGCGGTGCTGCTCCACGGCGAGGTGGAGTCCGTGTACGCCGAGCTCGACGCCCGCACCGTGACGGCCGAGGACGACACCTTCCTCGCGTGCCGGCACACCTCGGGCGTCGTGAGCCACCTGTTCTCCAGCTCGGTCAACGGGGCGCCGGGGCCGCGCGCGCGGGTCAACGGCTCGACCGGGGCGTACGTCATCGGCAAGCAGTTCGACGACGTCAGCTCGTTCACCGAGTTCTTCAACGAGGGCGACGCCGTGGGCTGGATCGTGCGTGGCGACGAGCGCGAGCCGGGCCCGGTGGTCACCGATGCCGACCAGGCCGACTTCTACCGGGCCGTGGCGGGCGCCCTCGCGACCTCCGACCCGCAGGCGACGATGCCCGTCGACCCGCGCGACGCCGTGCACGTGCTGGCCGTCATCGACGCCGCCCGCGTCAGTGCCCGCGACCGTCGCGTCGTCGACGTGGTGACCCCGGGCCAGAGCCCCGACTGAGCCCGACTGAGGCCGGACTGAGCCCCGACTGAGGCCCGGTCGAGCCGTGGCCGAGCCCTCACCCGGCTCGCCGCGGGCCCTGTGGATGACGCCCGCGGCGCCAGCGGTGGCTCTGTTTCGATGACCGGGTGAACGACGACGAGGAGCAGCACGAGACGCCCGAGGTCCCCGGCCATCGGCTCGAGGCCGTCATCGGTGCCGGTGGGTCCTCGGTCGTGTGGGCAGGGGTCGACGCGTCGGGCCGACGCGTCGCGGTCAAGGTCCCGCACGACGGCTCCGGCTCGGAGCGTTCGGTCGCCGAGCAGCAGGTGCTCCTCGCCGTCCGCCACGAGCACCTCGTGGCGCTGCGTTCGGTCGTCCCGCTCGAGGACGGCCGCGAGGCGCTCGTGTTCGATCGCGTCGACGGCGTGGCCCTGGCTGCGATGGTCGAGGCTCGCGGTCACCTCCGGACGGGCGAGATCATCACCGTCCTGACGCCGCTGTGCGACGCGGTCGCGACGCTGCACCGCGCGGGCGGCCTGCACGGTGACATCTCCGCCGCGAACGTCCGCGTCACCCCTGACGGCCGGCCGGTGCTGCTCGACCTCGGCGCGGCGCGCCTCGCCGGAGCTGTCGACGAGCAGGTCTGGGGCACCTCGGGATTCGTCGCTCCCGAGGTCGTCGCCGGCGCCGCACCCTCCGAGGCGAGCGACGTCTACGCCATCGGTGCCCTCGCCTGGTTCTGCGCCACGGGCAACGGCGCACCCGGCACCATGCTGCGCCTCGACCGCGACGTCGTGGCCTCCCACGTCGGGGAACAGCTGGCCGACGCCATCGGTGCGTGCATCGACCCCGACCCGTCCGAGCGTCCGCCCTCCGACGCGCTTGCCCGGCTCTTCTACGAGGCGGCACCCGCCGACCCGGTCGAGGTCGTGCTCGGAGCCGACCTCGCCTCGGCCCTGACGCACCGTCTCCGCGCGCAGGCTCGTGACGAGGCCCCGTCGGCCGACCCCCGACGCGAGCGCGGCCTGCCACGCCTGCTGTCGGGCGTGGGTCTCGCGTCAGCGCTCGGGCCCCTCGTCGCGCCCCTGGCCCCGTATCGGCTGGTTCGCGGCGTGCGCCGTCCGCTCGTCGCTCTCGTGGGCACGGCGGTCGTGGCGGTGGGTCTGGGCGGTTGGGCCGTCGCGTCGCGCGGTGGCGCGGGTGGTGGCCGGCCCGAGGTGCCTGGAAGCGTCGCCGTCGCAGCCACCGCGGGAGCCACGACGCCGGCCCCGACACTCGCCGGCCCGCGGGCGAGACCGCCAGCGACACCGCCCGCGCCGGCGGTCACGACGCGCGTCGCGCCGACCGGCCTCGACCGTCCGGCCCTGGACCCGGCTGTGCTGCTCCGGTCGCCGACCGCGCCGGCCGACCACGCCGCCGAGCTGATGCAGGTCCTCGGCGATGCCCGTACCCGGGCGCTCGTCGGCCGCGACGTCGCAGGACTGGCCGCGGTGCACCGCGTCGGCGGTCCCAGCTGGACCTCCGACCGGCAGGTCGTCGCGACCCTGCGCTCGACCGGCACACGGTGGGAGGGCTTGCGGCTCGAGGTCGCCACCGCCACGTACGTCCCGGTTGCCGGCTCGGGTCCCGCGCCGGGCGCCACCGCCGGGTCCGCCTCGCCGACCGCCGTCGTGCGCGCCCGCGTCGACTGGACCGCCTACACCGTCGTCACTGACGCCGGTGCCCGGGCGGCGCGTGCGGCGGAGGAGGGGGAGATGCTCGACTTCCACTTCGTGCGTGGAGCGCAGGGGTGGCGGATCGAGTCGATCAGCCGCGCACCAGCCACCTGACCGCGCTCTCGAGGTCCGGGTGCTCGAAGGTGAAACCCGCCGCCAGCAGCGCCTCGGGCACCACTCGTTGGCTCGCGACGATGGAGTCGGCGAACTCGCCCACGACCGCCCGCAGGGCCAGGCGTGGCGCGGGCAGCACGGCGGGCCGGTGCAGGGCCGTCGCGATGGCCCTGGCGATCTCCTTCTGCCGGGCCGACCCCGGTGCCGCGAGGTTGAACGCCCCGGTGAGGTGGGGCTGGTCGATCAGATGGGTGATGGCGCGAACCTCGTCGACGAGCGTGATCCACGGCCACCACTCGTCGCCGCCGGCCATCGGCCCGGCGAGACCGAGGCGCGCGAGCAGCAGCACCGGCTTGAAGGCGCCGCCGTCAGGGCTCATGACCAGGCCGCTGCGCACGCACGCCACCGGCACCCCGGCCTCGCGGGCGGGGTCGGCGGCGCCCTCCCACCGTGTCACGATGCCGGCCAGGACGTCGCCACCCGGGGCGCTCGCCTCGCTCAGCACCTCGCCGTCACGGTCGCCGTAGTAGCCGACCGCCGAGGCGTTGACCAGGCGGGGGGTCGCGCCCCGGCCACGCGCCTGCGCGAGGGCCTGCGCCACCGTGCCCGTGGCGTCGGTGCGGCTGCGCTCGACCTCCCGCTTGTACGCGGCGTCCCAGCGTTTGTCGCCGATGCCGACGCCGGCGAGGTTGACGACGGCGTCGACGCCCTCGAGCGCCGAGGGATCCAGCTCACCGCGCGAAGGATCCCACCGCACCTCACCTGGGCCGGAGGGGTGGCGTCGCACGAGCCTGACGACCTCGTCGCCACGGGCCTCGAGATGACGACGAAGCGCGCCGCCGATCAGGCCGGACGAGCCGGTGATGGCGACGCGCTTCGTCATGGTTCACACCCTACGGGCGTTGCGGGGCGATCGCCCGGCTCAGGCCTCGAAGCGGCCCTCCTCGAGACGCTCCTTCATCGTGCCGAGGAAGCGCGCGGCGTCGGCGCCGTCGACGATGCGGTGGTCGTAGGACAGCGCGAGGTACATCATCGAGCGGATCGCGATCGTCTCGCCGCCGTCGGCGTCGGTGACGACGACGGGACGCTTGACGATCGCGCCCGTGCCGAGGATCGCGACCTGCGGCTGGTTGATGATCGGGGTGTCGAAGAGCGCACCACGGCTGCCGGTGTTCGTGATGGTGAACGTGCCGCCGGCGAGGTCGTCGGGCGTGATCTTGTTGCTGCGCGTGCGCGCCGCGACGTCGGCGATGGCCCGGGCGAGGCCCGCGATGTTGAGGTCGCCGGCGTTCTTGACGACCGGGACGATGAGGCCCTTCTCGGTGTCGACGGCGATCGAGAGGTTCTCGGTGCCGTGGTAGACGACCTCGTCGCCCTCGATGCTCGCATTGACCATCGGGTGGGCCTTGAGCGCCTCGGTGGCAGCGAGGGCCAGGAACGGCAGGAAGCTGAGCTTCGTGCCCTCACGGGCCTCGAAGTCGCCCTTCACCCTGGCGCGCAGACGGGCGATCTTCGTGAGGTCGACCTCGACGACGGTCGTCAGCTGGGCGGACACCTGCAGCGACTCGACCATGCGGGTCGCGATGACCTTGCGCAGGCGGCTCATCTTCTCGCGCGTGCCGCGCTTCGGGGAGACCGCGGCGCTCGCGGCCGGTGCCGACGGGGCTGCCGCCGGGGCCGGAGCCGACGCGGCAGGAGCCGGGGCCGCGGGAGCCTTCGCCGCCTCGGCGGCGTCGAGGACGTCCTGCTTGCGGATGCGGCCGCCGACGCCGGTGCCGCTGACCGACCCGAGGTCGATGCCGTGCTGCTGCGCGAGCTTGCGCACGAGCGGCGTCACGTAGGCGGCGGCGTCGTCGCGCGACGGCGTGTCGGCGGGTGCCGAGCCCTCGGGCGACTGCTGGGCCGCGGGACGCTCGGCGTCGGCGGGCAGGCCTGCGGCCTGCTGCTCGGCCGTCTCGGCCTCGGCCTGGGCGGGAGCCTGGGCGGCCGGGGACGGCGCGGGCGCCTGCTCCGCCTGCTTCGGCGCCTCCTGCTTCGGGGCCTCCTGCTTCGGGGCCCCCTGGGCCGGGGCAGCCTGTGCGGGCTCCTCCTGCTTCTGGGCCTCCTGGGCGGGGGCCGCCGCGGGGGCGCCACCGATGACGGCGAGGTCGCCGCCGACCGGGACGGTCTCGTCCTCGCCGACGAGGATCTTGGTCAGGGTGCCGGCGACCGGCGACGGGATCTCGGTGTCGACCTTGTCGGTTGAGACCTCGAGGAGCGGCTCGTCGACGGCGACCTCGTCGCCCTCGGCCTTGAGCCACCGCGTGACGGTGCCTTCGGTGACGGACTCGCCGAGCGCCGGCATGGTCACGGTCTGGCCCTCGCCGCCCTCGGACGGGGAGGCGGCCGCCTGCGTCTGCTCGGCCTGTGCTGCCTCGGGCTCGCTCGTGGCGGCCTGGGGCTCCTGGTCGGTGCTCGGCGCCTCGGGTGCCGGCGCGTCCTGCTGCTCCTGCTGCTCGTGCTGCGCAGCCTGCTGCTGCTCGGCCTCCTGCGCGGCAGGGGCGTCGCCGCCCCCGGCGGGGGCTGCACCGTCGCCGATGACGGCGAGGTCGGCGCCGACCGGCACCGTGTCGTCCTCCTGCACGAGGATCTCCTGCAGGGTGCCCGCGACGGGCGACGGGATCTCGGTGTCGACCTTGTCGGTCGAGACCTCGAGGAGCGGCTCGTCGACCTCGACGCTGTCCCCGACATTCTTCAGCCAGCGGGTGACGGTTCCCTCGGTGACGGACTCACCCAGGGCCGGCATGGTCACGCGTTCTGACATGACGTGTTCTCTCCTCTTCCCAGTTACTGGCTCAAGCGTGTGCGTGCAGCGGTTTACCCGACAGGGCCAAGTGTGCCTCGCCGAGCGACTCGTTCTGCGTGGGGTGCGCGTGGATGAGACCGGAGACGTCCTCGGGGTGCGCCTCCCAGTTGACGATGAGCTGGGCCTCGCCGACCTGCTCGCCCATCCGTGCGCCGATCATGTGGACCCCGACGACCGGACCGCCCTTCTCGCGCACGAGCTTGACGAAGCCCTGGGTGCCGAGGATCTGGGACTTGCCGTTGCCGCCGAGGTTGTACTCGTAGGTCTCGACCTCGTCGTAACGCTCGCGCGCCTGGGCCTCGGTGAGGCCGACGCTCGCGATCTCGGGGTCGCAGTAGGTGACCCGGGGGATGCCGCTCTCGACGATGACCGCCGGGGCGAGGCCCGCGATCTCCTCGGCGACGAAGATGCCCTGGGCGAAGCCGCGGTGGGCCAGCTGCAGGCCCGGCACGATGTCGCCGACGGCGTAGACGCCCGGGACGCCGGTGCGCAGGCGCTCGTCGGTGGGGACGAAACCGCGGTCGACGGTGACGCCGGCGGCCTCGAAGCCCAGGCCCTCGGTGACGGGGCCGCGGCCCACGGCGACGAGGAGCAGGTCTGCCTCGATGGTCTCGCCCGACTCGAGCGAGACGGTGACGACGTCGCCCGACTGCGTCGCGCCGGTGAAGCGGACACCCGTCTTGAACGCGATCTTGCGCTTGCGGAACGAGCGCTCGAGCTGTTTGCTGATGGCCTCGTCCTCGGCCGCGACGAGCCGGGGGAGCGCCTCGACGACGGTGACCTCGGAGCCGAAGCTCCTGAAGACCGAGGCGAACTCGACGCCGATGACGCCGCCACCGAGCACGACGACGCGCGCCGGCACGTGGTCGATGGTCAGGGCCTGCTCGCTCGTCATGATGCGGCCGGCGATCTCGAGGCCGGGCAGCGTGCGCGGGTAGCTGCCGGTGGCGAGCACGACGTTGCGGCCGGTGATGCGACGGTCGCCGACGACGACGGTGTTCGGGCCGTCGAGGACGCCCGCGCCCTCGACGTACTCGATCTTCGCGGCCTTGACGAGTCCCTGCAGGCCCTTGTGCAGACGGGAGACGACACCGTCCTTGTACGCGTTGACGCCGCTCATGTCGACCGACTCGAAGGTCGTCTTGACCCCGAAGTGCGCGCCGTCGCGTGCCGTGTCGGCGACCTCCGCGGCGTGCAGGAGGGCCTTGGTCGGGATGCACCCGACATGGAGGCACGTGCCCCCGAGCTTGCCCTTCTCGACGAGGGCCACGGAGAGCCCCAGCTCCGCCGACCGGAGGGCGCAGGCATATCCGCCCGAGCCCCCACCGAGGATGACGACGTCGTAGTCGCCTGCGGCGTCAGCCGACATGTGGGTGCGCTCCTTCAGATGTGGTGGGCACCCGGGGGTGTGGGTGCAAGAGCATCTTGTCATTGATCCCGAGGGACGTCACAGGCAGGTCACGCCTGCAGCCGCCCCCGACCAGGGCACGCCTCAGACACACCTCGGAGACGCGTCGGACCCGCATGTGTGCACGGGTCGACCACGTACAGTTCCGCCATGGGCTGGTTCTCGCGACGCTCCGGGGGCAAGGTGTCCGCGCGTCTCGGACGCTCGGACGGGCCCACCATGGACATCGACCGCAAGGCCGTCGAGACCCACCTGCGCACCTTCGCCGAGACGCGTCGCGGCGTCGAGGCCTACGTCGAGCCGGCCACGAGCGTTACGCCGACGACCGTCGTGCTCATCGCCTGGGACGGCGAGTGGACCCGGCGCGCCGTCGGCACCCCGAAGGACGCCTACGAGCTGGCCCGCCGCCTCGGCGTCCCCGCCTACGACGTCAACCACACCGGCTACCCGAACCGCATGCGCGAGTACAACACGCGCAAGCGCCAGGGCGACGCCTGACGCGACGCCTGACGCGACGCCCGACGCGACGCCCGACGCGACGCCCGACGCGACGCGCCGGGCAAAGGGGTGGACCGGCAACGGCCTGGCTGACAGGGTTGACAACGTCCGCACCGTGCCGTTCCGGCGCGCCCCGCCCCGCATCCAGGAGGACTCGAATGTCGAAGCAGGAAGGCGCCCCGGTGGGCCCGGACGAGGAGATGAAGGCCAAGTTCCGGGCTGCCCTCGACAAGAAGCACGCCCACGGCGGCAAGGACGTCTCCGACGACCACGACCGTTCGAAGGTGCACGGCGCGCACGGGCCGGCGAAGAACCAGCAGATGTTCCGCCGCAAGTCCGGCGGCTGACCGCACCCGCCCCACCACCCCAACCGTCGAGAGGCCACGAACGGTCGCCTCATCCACGTCGAGAGGCCAGGACGCACGTCGCGTCCTGGCCTCTCGAGTGTCCCGACCCAGCCGAACGTGGCCTTTCGACGGTGGGAGGGAGCGGGGGCTTCAGGCGTAGGACTCGGCGAGCCCCACGAGGGTGCGGACGCCGAAGCCGGTGCCGCCCTTGGGGGAGTATCCGTTCGGCGCCTTGTCGTTGTAGGCCGGGCCGGCGATGTCGATGTGGCTCCACGGGATGCCGGTACCGACGAACTCGCCGAGGAAGAGGCCGGCCGTGAGCATGCCGCCCTCCGGGCCGCCCTTGTGGGCAAGGTCGGCGTTGACCGAGTCCAGGCCGCCGCGCAGCTCCTTGGGCAGCGGCATCGGCCACATCGCCTCGCCGGCGCCCTGGGCGGCGTCGAGCACCCGGGTGCGGAAGGCGTCGTCGTTGCCCATGACGGCCGCGGTGTCGGCCAGCGCGATGACCTGGGCGCCGGTCAGCGTCGCGATGTCGACGATGGCGTCGGGCGTGGACTCGGACGCGAGGGCGATGCAGTCGCCGAGGACCATGCGCCCCTCGGCGTCGGTGTTGAGCACCTCGACGGTCTTGCCGCCGCGCATCGTCACGACGTCGCTCGGCCGCTGCGCGCTCGCGCTCGGCATGTTCTCGGCCAGGCCGAGGTAGCCGGTGACGGCGATGGGCAGGCCCAGCTCGGCGATCGCGAGGACCGCGCCGGCCACGGCAGCTGCACCCGCCATGTCGCACTTCATCGTCAGCATGCCGTTGGCGGGCTTGATGCACAGGCCGCCCGAGTCGAAGGTGATGCCCTTGCCGACGAAGGCGATCGAGGCCTTCGGGCGCGACGGGGAGTAGCTGAGCACCGCGATGCGGGGATCGTTGACCGAGCCCTGGCCGACGCCGACGGTGCCGCCGAAGCCGCCGGCGCGCAGCGCCTTCATGTCGTAGGACTTGAGCTTGACCTTCGTGCCCTTGGTGCGCTCGGCGAGCGAGTCGACGAACGTCTCGGGGTAGAGCAGGTTCGGCGGGAGGTTGACGAGGTCTCGGGTGTAGGCGATCGCCGTGCCGAGAGCCGCGGCGCGCTTGACGACTCGCCGCGAGGCGGCGTCGCCCGGGCCGACGAGGGCGAAGGCGGCGGACTGCTGGTCGGCCGAGGCGGACTCGGAGCCGACCTTCGACACCGCGTAGGCGCCGAGGGCCACGCCCTCGGCGGTGGCGGCGACGACCTCGACGGACGTGCCGGGGACCGCGACGACGACCTTCTTCTTCGCGGCGAGGCCACGCGCGGCCGCACCGATGCCACGACGGACGTCCTCGAGGGCTCCGGCGTCGGGCGAGGCCGTCAGGGCGCCGACGCCGGCGAGGACGACGAGGCGGGCGCTCACGTCCGGGACCGAGGGCAGCGTCGTCACCTCGCCGACCTTGCCGGCCAGCTCGAGCTCGGTGACGGCGGAGGTCAGGTGGGCGACGGCCTTGCGGGGCAGGTCGTGGCCCGGGGCGAGGGTCGCGCCGTCGTCGCCGGTGACGAGGGCGACGACGAGCGCGTCACCGGCGGTGTCGGCGGCCGAGCGGTTCGAGATGGTCAGCTGGGCCACGGAGGCCTCCTTTGGACGGTGGTGCCGGTCGGTCCACTGGACGTGGTGCGACGACGATGGTCGGCGGGCGCCGCACGGGTGCGCGCGTCCTGGTGCCGTCCCGGCGCACGGTCCGTCGTGCGGTCTCGGCGTCGGGAGGCGACGGCGCCGATGATAACGAGCCGCGCCCCCACGTCCTCGCAGGAGGCGGCCGGCGGGGCCGATGAGCCCCGGGCGGTAGGTTGAGCGGCATGACGACAGCGCCGTCGGGGACGACCTCCCCGCTCACCTCGCCCCTCCACGACCGCCACGTCGCCCTCGGCGCGAAGATGGCTGACTTCGGCGGCTGGGACATGCCGATCGAGTACCCCGGTGGCGGCGTCGTCCGCGAGCACACGGCGGTGCGCGAGCGCGTGGGCATCTTCGACGTCAGCCACCTCGGCAAGGCCACCGTGTCGGGCCCGGGCGCCGCCGACTTCGTCAACGCGTGCCTCACCAACGACCTGCGCCGCATCGAGCCGGGGTCGGCGCAGTACACGCTGTGCTGCGACGAGTCCGGCGGCGTCGTCGACGACCTCATCGCCTACCTGCGTGCCGACGACGACGTCTTCCTCATCCCCAACGCCGCCAACACCGCCGAGGTCGTGCGCCGCCTGCGCGCGGCCGCGCCCGACGGCATCGAGGTGACCGACCGGCACCGCGAGTACGGGGTCATCGCGGTGCAGGGCACGAAGAGCGACGAGGTGCTCGAGTCGCTCGGCCTGCCCACCGGCCACGACTACATGTCGTTCGTCGAGGCGCAGTGGGAGGGCCGCCCGGTCATCGTGTGCCGCACCGGCTACACCGGCGAGCGCGGCTACGAGCTCGTGCCCCGCTGGGACGACACCCCCGCGCTGTGGGACGCCCTCGTCGCCGCGGCGGAGCCGTTCGAGGGCCTGCCCTGCGGGCTCGGCGCTCGCGACACCCTGCGCACCGAGATGGGCTACCCGCTGCACGGCCAGGACCTCTCCCTCGACATCTCGCCCGTGCAGGCCCGCGCCGGCTGGGCGGTCGGCTGGAAGAAGGACGCCTTCTGGGGCAAGGACGCGCTCGTCGCCGAGAAGGCGGCCCCGACGCGGCTGTCCCGCGGCCTGCTCGTCACCGGTCGTGGCATCCCGCGGGCGCACTGCACGGTGAGCCGCGACGGTGAGGCTGTCGGTGAGGTGACCTCGGGCACCTTCTCCCCGACGCTCAAGCAGGGCATCGCGCTCGCGCTGCTGGCTCCCGACGTCGCCGACGGCACCACCGTGTCGGTCGACGTGCGCGGTCGCGCGGTCGAGGCGACGGTCGTCAGGCCCCCGTTCGTGCAGGTGCAGGTCCGCGAGGCCTGACGCCCGCCCCTCGAGAAGGTGCCCACTCGATCGTCTGGTCCACAGTGGGCACCTTCTCGCGGTCGGAACGTCAGGACATCAGGCGCACGGCGACCGACGCGACGACGAGACCGGCCGCGAGGGACACCTCGACCGCCGCCCCGACGACGTCGCCCGTGACCCCGCCCAGGCGTCCGACGGCGTGCGCACGCACGACGAGCGCCCCGGCGGCCGCGCCGAGCACGCAGGCCGCTCCTGCCACGACGGCTGCCACGACGCCGGTGTCGGGCCGCTGCTCGGTGGCGAGGGCCGTGAGGGCCGCCGCGAGGCCCCCGACCGCGGTGCAGGCCACGACGAGGCCCGCGAGGGCGCCCCGACCGACGGTGCCCGCGACCGACCGACCCAGCCCCTCCGGACGAGCCGCCGGGACGCCGCTGCGGGCGCAGACGGCCGGCGCGAGACGGCTGCCGAGGAGGGCGACGACACCCAGCGCGACGCCGACCGCCGACGGGAGCAGCGCGGCGAGGGCTGCCGCGTCGAGGCCGAGGACGAGCACGAGGGCTGCGGCGCCGGCGGGGCCGGTGTCGCCGCGCCGCATGACCTCGAGGGACCGCGCCGGGTCGTGGCCCGACGTCAGGCCGTCGGCGAGGTCGGCGAGCCCGTCGAGGTGGAAGGCCCGTGAGCCGAGGGCCACGACGACGAGCGCGAGCACGGCCCCGACCGCGGGCGGGGCGGCGCCGAGCACGACCGCGACCCCGAGGGCCGCCCAGGCGACGGCGAAGGGGAGCGCGGTGACCGGCGCGAGGAGCAGCGCCCGGCCCAGCTCGCGTGGTCCGACCGACGCAGGGGCCGGCACGCGCAGGGCTGTGAAGGTGCCGAAGGCGAGGCGCCAGGCGTCACGCATCGAGGGTCCGCGGGCCGGGGTGCGAGGGCACGACCGGCGCGTGCGAGAGGTCGAGGACGCGTCCGGCGACGACGAGGTGGACCCGCGCGGCCACCACGGACACGGCCGCGTTGAGCCGGCCGAGCTCGTCCTGGAAGAGGCGACCCGAGGCCATCGTCGGCACGAGCGACCACCCCACCTCGTTGGTGACCACCACGACGGGAACGGTTGCGGCACAGAGCGACTCGACGAGGGCGGCGCCGCGTCGACGAACCTCGGCGGCCGCGGCATCGAGGTCGTCCCACCCGGCGGAGTCGACGACGCTCGTCAGCCACGTGCCGAGGCAGTCGACGAGCACGGGGCCGCTCGCCGTCGCGAGGACGCCGGCGACGTCGGCGGTCTCCACGGTGCGCCACGTGTGGGGCCGCTGGGCCTGGTGCGCCTCCACCCGCGCCCGCCACTCGGCGTCGTCGGGCCCCGGCAGGGGCCCGGTGGCGACGTAGGTGACGTCGCGGTGCGCCGACAGCAGGTCCTCGGCGTGCCGGCTCTTGCCGCTGCGGACCGGGCCGGTGACGAGCGTCGTGCTCGCGGCCCGACGCGTCACGGTGCCTCCTCCGTGGAGTCCGGACGTGGTTCGAACCGCACCGCGGCGTCGAAGGCCGCGCGCCGCGCCGCACGCCGGAAGACCCGCAGCAGGGCCGGCCCCGCGGCGACGACGAGCGCCGCGTTGAGCAGCCCCCGCGGCAGGTCCCACGCGAGCGACGTGGAGACGTAGAAGACGGCGTAGTGCTGGAGGTTGACGGCGAGGGGTGCGCCGGGCACGAAGCCCATGCCGACAGGAGCGCTCGCCCCGAGGAAGGGCCAGAACCAGAGGTTCATGACAGCGCCGTAGACGAGACCCGTGACAAGCGCGTAGGCCGCGAGCGCCCACCGTTCGGCGCGGTGCCCGGCGGGCACGGGCAGCAGCCCGGCGCCGAGGCCGATGGCGCCCGAGCACACCATCTGGAAGGGCAGCCACGGGCCGACGCCGCCGGTGATGAGCGCGCCGGTCGTGACCGCGAGGGCGCCGGACACGAAGCCGACCCCCGGCCCGAGGACCCGTCCGGCGACGATGACGACGAAGAACATCGGCTCCAGGCCCGCCGTTCCCGCGCTGAGCAGGCGCAACGCGCCACCGGCGGCGGCCGCGACGCCCAGCACGGCGATCGTCTTGGCGTCGAGCCGGCCGGCCGTCACCTCGGCGAGGCACACGACGGCGAGCAGGCCGAGGAGCACGGCGAAGAACCACGGCGCGTCGTTGCCGTGGTCGGTGGCCACCTGCCCGGGCGCGAAGAACGGCCACGTGAAGGCGGCCAGGCCGACCAGGCCGACGGCGAGGACCGCGAGGACGGCGGGCCATCGCAGCGGGATGACGCGCCGCGACGCCGGCACGGAGGTCCGTACCGCTCGCGGGGCGGTCGCGCCCGTCGTCATGCCGTCCGCCCGAGGGCGCGGGCCACCTCGCCGACGGTGAGCCAGGTCTGCGGCAGCAGCACCTTGGTCACCTGCGGGGCGAAGGCGGGGGAGGAGGCGAGGACGTCGCGCGCCGGGCCGTCGGTGACGACCTCGCCGTCGGCGAGGATGACGACGCGGTCGGCGACCTCGGCCGCGAGCTCGACGTCGTGCGTCGCGACGAGGACCGTCGTGCCGGACTCCGCCAGCTCGGCGAGCACGCCGCAGAGGCGCTGCTTGGCCCCGTAGTCGAGGCCCCGCGTCGGCTCGTCGAGCAGGAGCACCTCGGGGCTGCCGGCGAGGATGACGGCGAGGGCGAGCTCGAGGCGTTGCCCCTCGGACAGGTCGCGCGGGTGCGCGTCGGGGTCGATGCCGTCGGCGATGCGGGCCAGGACGCCCGTCGCCGTGCCCTCCGGGACACCGAAGTCGGCGTCGGCCGCGGCGCACTCGGCGGCCACCGAGTCGGCATAGAGGAGCAGCTCGGGCTGCTGCGGCACGAGCCCGACGGCGCGCACCCGGTCACGGGGCGCGAGGGCGTGCGGGTCGGCGCCGTGGGTCCCGGCGCGGACCCGTCCGCCGGAGAGCCGGTGCTGGGCCGCGACCGCGCCGAGCAGGGTCGACTTGCCGGCACCGTTGCGACCCATCAGGGCCGTCACCGAGCCTCGTGCCACCTCCAGGTCGACGCCGTCGAGGACGACGCGCCCGGCGCGCCGCACGCCGACGCGCTCCAGCGAGAGCGCCGCGCCGCCCGGGGCGGAGCCGGCGAACCGCACGGGGTGGTCCGGCGGGGTGCGCGCGCCGAGCGTCTCGCGCAGCGATGCGGCCCGACGCCGGGCGTCGCGGATCGACAGCGGCGTCGGGGTCCAACCCGCGAGCCGGGACAGCCCGACGACGGGCGGGAAGATCTGCGACAGCGCCATGGCCTCGGCCGGGTCGAGCAGCTCGGAGACGTGGCCGTCGTCGACGAGGAGCACGCGGTCGGCGTGGTGCACGACCCGTTCGAGACGGTGCTCGGCCAGCACCACGGTGACGCCGAGGTCGTGGACGATGCGGTGCAGCGACGCCAGGACCTCCTCTGCCGCAACAGGATCGAGGGCCGACGTCGGCTCGTCGAGGACGAGCACGCGCGGCCCGGCCGCGAAGAGGGCAGCGATGGCGACGCGCTGCTGCTGGCCACCCGACAGGGTGCCGAGCGCGCGGGCCCGCAGCGGAGTCAGCCCGAAGAGGTCGAGCGTCTCCTCGACCCGGCGCCGGATCGTCGTCGGGTCGAGCCCCATCGTCTCCATGCCGTAGGCGACCTCGTCCTCGACGACGTCGGTGACGAACGTCGACGACGGGTTCTGCTCCACGAGGCCGACGACGGTGGCGAGGTCCCGGGGCCGGTGCGCGGCGGTGTCGAGGCCGTCGACGACGACGCGGCCGCTCAGGGTGCCGCCGCTGAAGTGCGGGACGAGGCCGTTGACCGTGCGCAGGAGGGTCGACTTGCCGCTGCCGGTGGGGCCGACGACGAGGACGAGCTCACCTTCGGGGATCTCGAGGGAGACGTCGAGGAGGCTCGGCCCCTCGGCGCCCGCGTACGTGACGCTGACGTGCTCGAAGCTGATCACGGCATGACCTCCCGGGGGCGGGGCGTCAGCCACGCCGGCAGGGCCGCGACGAGCACGGCCGCGACGGCGACGAGCGGCACCGCCGGCAGCTCGGCGCGCTGGGTGGGCGTCACGCCGTTCCAGCCGCGCAGCCCGGCGATGACGAGGACCGCCGCCGGCACGACGCCGGCCACGACGGTGAGGGTCTCGGGCCACTCCCAGCGGTCGCGCCGGTGGCCCGACCGGCCCTCGCGCGACGCCCCGACGACGAGGCTGCTCGCGGCGAGTGCGACGCCGACGACGAGCAGGGGCAGCCCGAGCGCGCCGCCGGCCGACGCGTCGAGGAGCCCGTAGAGACCGCCGAGGACGCCGACGAGGCCGTGCAGGGCCAGGCCGCTGGCGAGGCGACGGGTGCCGGTGCTGCTGTGCACCGCCCGACCGTAGCCGCGCGACTCCATCGACGCGGCGAGACCGAGCGAGCGCTCGAACGCGGTCTCGAGGACCGGCACGGTCAGCCGGGCCGTCTCGCGCAGGCTGCGGGCGTCGCGGCCCCGGAGGGCACGCGCGGACCGCACGGTGCGAGCGTCGGCGAGCAGCTGTGGTGCGAAGGTCAGCCCGACGACGACGGCCGTGCCGACGTCGTACAGCGTCGCCGGCAGGTAACGCAGGAGCCGGCGCGGGGTGGCCAGCGCGTTGGCCGCGCCGAGGCAGGCGAGCACCGCGGCGAGCCGCAGCGCGTCGTAGAGGCTGAAGAGCAGCGCCTCGAGCGTGATCGGGCCGCCGAGGCGGATGACCGAGAGCCAGTCCGGCAGCGGCACCTGCGGCAACGTGACGATGACGACCTCGCCGTGGACCCCGTTGCCCAGCAGCGCGGTCATGACGACCCGGAACGCGAGGACGACGGCGGCGATGGCGAGGAAGCCCGGCAGCGGGTTCGGCGTGGCGGGGTCGCGCCGCTCGGTGACGACGAGGACGCAGACGGCGATGACGAGCAGCAGCACGGCCGGGTTCGTCGTCCGGGACGCGGCCGTGGCGAGCCCGAGCCCCCACAGCCACCAGGCTGCGGGGTGCAGGAGCCGCGCACGGGGTCGCATCGCCGTCGAGTCGCCCGCCTCAGGCGTCGGAGCGCGAGCGCCGCGAGCGGACGACGAGGTAGCCGGCGAGCGCGAGGACGACGAGCGCGACGACGACCCAGGCCACCGTCGTGCCGGTCGAGGACGACGCGGGCTGCGCGGTGGCGTCGACCGGGGCGCTCGCGGCAGGGGCGGCGCTCGTCGACGCGGCGGGTGCGGCGATCGTCACCGGGGAGTCCGCGGCCTTCGCCTCGGCGCTGACCTGCTTGACCGGGCCACCGCAGCCGCTCGCGGGGTAGCCCGCGACGGCGCACACGAGGCCCTTCTCGATGCGCAGCTCGCCGGCCTTGGCCAGCACGTCGGTGCTCGTCGCGGCCGTGGGCACGACCGCGCAGACCGCCTGGGGAGCCGGGGGCGTCGCGGCGTCCTCGGCGTCGGCCGGGCGGCCGTAGTCGACGACGACGCCGACGCGCTTGGAACCCGACACGGCGGGCGTCGAGGCGCAGATGGCATCGAAGGTGAGCACGGCGCGCGGGAGGCGGGTCGAGCTCTCGTCGCCGACGGCGAAGCGCCAGCCGTCGACGCTGCCGTCGGCGGGGACGGTCTGGTCCGAGCCCTTCTGGGCGAAGGTCCACTGGCCGTTGGAGAGCTGGTAGAAGCCCCAGAACCGGTAGGCGGCCGCCTGCGCGGGTCCGGTGGTGAGCACGGTGACGGCCGCGGCGACGAGCACGGCGAGCAGCACCCGGAGCGGGGTGCGGGCAACGGTGGACACGGTTTCCTCCTCGCGGTCGGACACCGTGCCGGGCCCCCAGGTCACGGAGCCGTCCTCGGTGACTCCGGTCCGCATTCCACGACAGACTGACTGGGAGCCGGACGGGCGTGGGTTTTCCGGCTGCCGGCGCGACGCCCGGTGGGGGCGCGGTTCCGGGTCACGGTTGCGGGTCAGCGCCGGAGTCGCACCGGCTTGCCCCGACGTCCATCGGTTAGGCGAACCGTGGCACGCGCCCGGCCCACCCGTCAAACGACCGGGCCCCGTCGGCGTGAGTCGGCGTCCGGCAGGCGTCTAGGGTGACGGGCATGAGCGGAGACTGGTCCTGGCTGTACCTCGACGCGCACGGTGAGCCGATGGAGGGGGAGGGGCTGGCCACGACGGGCTTCCCGACCCAGGGCGACGCCGAGAACTACCTCGGCGAGACGTGGCGCGACCTGCTCGGCCGCGGCGTCGAGTCGGTGACGCTGCGCGAGGCCGGTGCCGTCGTCTACGGCCCGATGAGCCTGCGGGCCGCCGAGTGAGCGCAGTCGCCGCGTCGCACGACAGCCTCTCGTCCGGCCTGGCGCGCGAGCTGCTCGGGCGCGTCACGACGGCGCAGCGAACGTGGCGCTCGCCCGGCGTCAGCGCCGGCGTCGTGCGCGACGGTGTGCTCGTGTGGTCCGGCCACGTCGGCTCCGCCGAGCTCGGCGACGTGCCCCGCCCGGCCGACGACGACACCCAGTTCATGATCGGCTCGGTGACCAAGACGTTCACCGCCCTCACGGTCATGGCGCTGCGCGACGACGGCCTGCTCACCCTCGACGACGAGCTCGGCACCTACCTGCCGGCTACCCGCCACGCACGGGTCCCTTTGCGGCAGATGCTCGCCCACGCCTCCGGGCTCCAGCGCGAGCCCGTCGGCAACATCTGGGAGTCGCTGTCGGCGCCGGAGAAGGAGGCCTTCCTCGCCGGTGTCGAGGACGCCGAGCAGGTGCTTCCGGCGCACCATGCCTTCCACTACTCGAACCTCGCCTACGGCCTGCTGGGCCACGTCGTCGAGACCGTCACCGGCCGCGGCTGGGAGGACGTCGTGCGCGAGCGCGTCCTCGCGCCCCTCGGGATGACCCGTACCGGCCTGGCCCCGGCACCCGAACGGGCCCGCGGCTACCAGGTCGACCCCTACCGCGGCACGGCCACCGAGGAGCCGCTCTTCACGCTCAACGCCACGGCTCCGCTCGGCGGCCTGTGGTCGACGGTCGCCGACATGGCGCGGTACGCGGCCTACGTCGCGCGCCCGGACGACCGGGTCGTCGCGCCCGAGACGGTCGAGGAGATGTGCCGGCCGCTCATCATGACCGACGTCGACGGCTGGTCCGGCGCCTACGGGCTCGGCTTCGGCATGGGCCGGCGCGGCGACCGGGTGTACGTCGGCCACGGTGGTGCGATGCCCGGCTACCTCACCGGCCTCCGGGTCCGGCGTCGCGACGGCGTCGGGGCCGTCGTCTTCGCCAACTGCACGTCGAACGCCCTGACGCTCGCCCTCGCCACCGACCTCGTCGAGGCCGTCCTCGACACCGAGCCCGCGCACGCGCCGGCCTGGGTCCCCGAGACGCCGCGGCCCGCGCTCGAGGAGCTGCTCGGCCTGTGGTGGTCGGAGGGGTCACCGATCACCTTCTTCGTCCGGGAGGGCCTGCTGTGGGCGCGCCTGTCCGAGGACGACGCGCTGTCCGAGACCCGTTTCGAGCCGGACGGCCCGGACCGCTTCCGCGCCGCCGCCGGGCGCGAGCGGGGCGAGGTGCTCGAGGTCGTGCGCGCCGCCGACGGGTCGGTCGAGAAGCTCTACTTCGCGACGTACGCGGTCACCCGCGAGCCGCTGGCGTTCGCCGACCTGCAGCACTGAGGCGGCCGCCTTCCCCGCCACCGCACAGAGCCCTCGGACGCCGGGCGGCGTCCGAGGGCTCTCGGGCTCGTGCGGGGCAGCCTCAGCGGGGCTGCTCGCCGCGGGCGACCTGCGGCTTGGGCATCCGGGTGCGGCGCATCTGGAAGGCGCGCATGATCGCGTACCAGGCGTCGCCCTTCTCGGCGCCGCCGAACGTGGCCTCGAGCTTCGGGCGCGTGCGGCGCCACATGAGGTAGGCGTCGACGATCGCGACGAGGATGAGGCCGTAGACGAGCACGAAGACGAGCATGAGCGCCCAGTTGGTGCGCACGAAGCTGAGCAGCAGCACGAGGAGCATCACCGGCAGCATGAACTCGCCGATGTTCCAGCGGGCGTCGACGGTGTCGCGGATGAAGCGGCGTCGTGGGCCCTTGTCACGGGCCGGGAGGTACTTCTCGTTGCCCGCGAGCATGCCTGCGCGCTGGGTGGCCATCGCCTCGCGGCGGGCCGTCTTGTCCTGCTTGCCGGCAGCCTTGCGGTCGGTGACGATGAGCGGACGCTTGTTGAGGGCCTCCTGGTCACGGCGCTTGGGGGTGGGCCGGTTCTTGGCGCCGGGGCGCGCCTCGGAGTCCTGCACCGCGGTGGAGGAGGAGGCGAGCTCGTCGTTGAGGGTCTTCTTGCGTCCGAACACGGGACCACTCTAGGCGAGGGTGGGGGCTGGGCCGGAATCGTCCACCCCGCCCGACGCATGCCTCACTCGTGTCCCTGCGACCCCTCGAGTCGTTCCCGCAGCGGCACGAAGCGGTACCGGCCGTGCCCGCTCGTCGTCACGACGCCGTCGACCAGCTCCGCGAGGAGCATCGTGCCGGCGACGGGCACGACCATCCGGCCGGGGTCGGCCAGCTGGTCGATGAGGGCCCGGGGGAGCGAGGCCGCCTCGGCCGACACGAGGATGCGGTCGTAGGGGCCGCGGTCGGGCAGCCCGAGCACGCCCGGTTCGGCGACGGCGATGGAGGCCCACGGCGCGTGGCGCCGGGCGAGGTTGTCGGCACCCCAGGCCGCGAGGTCGGGCTCCAGCTCGACGCCGACGACGACGCCGTCCGGCCCGACGAGATGGGCGAGCAGCGCGGTCGTCCAGCCCGAGCCGGCGCCGACGTCGAGGACGCGCTGGCCCGGCTGGACGTCGAGCAGGCGGAGCATGTCGGCGACGGTCCGCGGTTGCGAGTTCGTCTGCCCGTGCCCGATGAGGATGGGGCCGTCGTGGCCGGCCCGCCAGCGCGCGGCGCGAGGCAGGAACCCGGTCCGCGGCACCGCCTCGAAGGCCCGGTCCACCCGATCCATCCACCGAGTCAACCACCGACGCCGGCCCCGGTCGACGGGGCGGCCCGCACGCGCGAGCCTCCGTCCGGGCCGGCGTGGTGGCGTGTCAGGCGGGCGCGGCGACGACGTGCAGCAGGGTGCCGAGCGCGCGGTACGGGTCGGTCCGGCCGAGGCGCTCCTCGAGGTCGAGCAGCGTTCCTAGCGCCTCGACGTCGGGCGTCGGCTCGTCGACCGGGACGGTGTCCGACGCGACCCGGACGCCGTACCAGGCCTGGACCGCGAGGCCGTTCGCAGTGCAGTCGGCCGTCAGTGCCTCGAGCGTGTCGGCGCGGGCGTCGACGCCGATCTCGTTGCGGTAGCGAGCATCCCGACCCTCCGCGCGGGCTGCGTCGATCTCGTCGAGCATCGCGGTGGCGCCGGCCCAGTCGCGGCGAGCCGCCGGTCGCCACGCCATCGCGGCTCCGTTCCGCGCGACGAGCGACACGATGCCGCCCGGTGCGGTGCGGCGCGCGAGAGCGGCGATCGCGGACCGGCTCTCCGGCAGGTACATGAGGACGCCGTGGCACATGACGACGTCGTAGGCCGTGGGTCGGGTGACGCTGGCGAGGGAGGCGAGGTCGCCGGCGAGGAGCGTGACGCGGTCCCGCTGCCCCGGCTCCAGCGAGGCCGCGGCCTGCTCGAACGACGCGCGCATCCTGGCATCGGGCTCCACGGCCGTCACGCTGTGGCCCGACCGGGCGAGGTGCAACGCCTGGGTGCCCTGTCCCGCGCCGACGTCGAGCACGCGCAGCGGCCCCCGGGGAAGGTGCGCCGCGAGCTGGCGCGTCACCATCTCCTGGCGCACGACGTTGCGCAGGTTGCCCAGCCGGTGCAGCCACGGATCCTGTCCCGGCGTGAAGGCGTTCGTTCCCACGGCGCCAGAACCTAACCGACGCGCATGCGAACCGCGCAGCCACCCGCGATGTCGGCCGGCGCGGAGCGCGCCCCGGCGGTCGGTAGGGTCGGCCTGTGACCGACGACGTGCTCTCCCAGGACCAGATCAGCGCCATCCGCGACCGAGTGGCCCGGCTCATGCCACAGGTGCGGGCCGACCTCGAGGACCTCGTCCGGATCCCGAGCGTCTCCGCGACGAGCTTTGACCAGAGCCACGTGGCCCGCAGCGCGGAGGCCGTCGCCGAGCTGCTGCGCCGCGAGGGGCTGGAGGTCGAGATCATCGTCGAGGGCGGCCGCCCGGCCGTCATCGGCCACCTCGACGGCCCGGAGGGTGCGCCGACGGTGACGCTCTACGCCCACCACGACGTGCAGCCCCCGGGAGAGGACGCCGACTGGGACACCCCGCCGTTCGAGCCCACCGAACGCGACGGTCGCCTCTACGGCCGCGGGGCCGCCGACGACAAGGCCGGGGTCATGGCGCACGTCGCCGCCCTTCGGGCCCACGCCGGCAACCTGCCGGTCGGCGTCACCGTGTTCGTCGAGGGCGAGGAGGAGTACGGCTCCGCGTCACTGCCGACGATCCTCGAGAAGCACGGCCACCGCCTCGCCGCCGACGCCATCGTCATCGCCGACTCCGGCAACTGGGCCATCGGCGAACCCGCCCTGACGACGACGCTGCGCGGTGGCGTCCGGGCCGTCGTGGGTGTCCAGACCCTCGACCACTCGGTGCACTCGGGCATGTTCGGTGGCGCGGCCCCGGACGCCGTGACCGCGCTCATCCGCCTCCTCGCGACCCTCCACGACGACGCGGGCAGCGTCGCCGTCCAAGGCCTCGACAAGGGCACGGCCGCCGAGCTCGACTACGACGAGGCGCGCTTCCGCGCGGAGTCCGGTCTGCTCGACGGCGTCGACCTCATCGGCACCGGCTCGATCCTGACGCGGCTGTGGAACCAGCCGTCGATCACGACCATCGGCATGGACGTCACGTCGGTCGCCAAGGCCTCGAACACGCTCGCCGCGCGCGCGTCGGCCAAGGTGTCGATGCGCCTGGCCCCGACGCAGGAGCCGGTCGCCGCCTTCGAGCTCTTGAAGACGCACCTGCTCGAGCACGCGCCCTGGGGCGCGAAGGTCACCGTCGAGCTGGAGGAGCACGGCTCCGGCTTCGCCGCCGACGCCGAGGGCCCGGTCTACGACCAGGCCCGCGCCGCCTTCTCCGACGCGTGGGGCGTCGACCCCGTCGACATGGGGGTGGGCGGGTCGATCCCGTTCATCTCCGACTTCGCCGCGCGTTTCCCCGACGCCGCGATCCTCGTCACCGGGGTCGAGGACCCCGACACCCGCGCCCACGGTGCCAACGAGTCGCTGCACCTCGAGGAGTTCGCGCGCGTCTGCGAGGCGGAGGCGCTCCTGCTCGCCCGCCTGGGCGCGATGCCGCGGGGGTGAGCCGGGGGAGCGGACGCGTCAGGAGCCGGAGCCGCGGCCCCGGTAGATGCCCTCGTGCAGCTCGAGGGCGTACGCGTCGGCGCCGGGCATGCCGAGGTCGCGGGCGGCCGTGACCTCGGCCTCGATGTCGTACGGCACGCGCACGAACTGGATCGAGAACGGTTGGGGGGCTAGGGAGTCCGCCAGCCCCTCGAGGATGCAGTAGGGCGCGGTGGGGTCGTCGAGATGGTTGCCGACGGCTCCGGCGTTGAAGAGCTGGAGGCCCTCGTCGACCTCGAGGTAGGTGCCGTGGATGTCGCCGTAGCCGACGACGTCGGGCGTGGTGCCCTCGGGCCAGGCCTGCGCCGGGTGGCCCGGGAGGGCGGGCGCCCAGGGCCCGGTGAAGTCGGTGTTGGTGAACATGCCGCGGAACTCGTCCTGCGTGTGCTCCCAGCGCACGCGCACGAACTCGCTCGTCTGTGATGCATGGAAGAGGCGGATCCGCTTGCCGCTCATGACGAGGTCGTAGGCGTTGGGCAGGCCTGACAGCCACGCCGCGTCCTCGTCGGAGAGCTCGTCGCGCGTCCACTGGCCGGCCTCGAACCGCGGGACGTCGCCGCGACCGACGTAACCCTCCCAGTCGCCGATGAGCGAGTCCCAGTTGCCGCGGACGGTCAGCTCGCACGCCTCACGTGTGCGCTTGATCGCCTCGGCGCCGCGCGGCCCCTTGCCGACGACGTCGCCGAGGTTGAGGACGCGGGTGATGCCGCGCGCCTCGATGTCGGCGAGGACCGCCTCCAGGGCGGTGACGTTGCCGTGGACGTCGGAGATGACGGCGATGCGGTCGAGCGGCAGCGCCACGGGCTCAGTCCTTGTGGGTCTTGCCGGGCAGGGCGAGCATCCGGTCGAGCGCGGCACGCGCGTCGGCGGCGACGGTCGGGTCGACGCGGATCGGGTTGACGACCCGGCCCTCGACGAGCGACTCGAGCGCCCAGACGAGATGGGGGAGGTCGATGCGGTTCATCGTCGAGCAGTAGCAGACGTTCTTCTCCAGGAAGGCGATCCGCTGGTTCGGGAACTGGGCGGCAAGGCGACGCACGAGGTTGAGCTCGGTGCCGACGACCCACGAGGTGCCGTCGGGCGCGGCGGCGATCGTCTGGATGATCTTCTCCGTCGAGCCGACCTCGTCGGCGAGCTCGACGACCTCGTAGCGGCACTCGGGGTGCACGATGACCTTGACGTCGGGGATCTCGCGGCGGGCCGCCTCGACGGCCTCGACGGAGAACCGCCCGTGCACCGAGCAGTGCCCGCGCCAGAGGATCATCCGGGCTGACTCGAGCTGCTCGCGCGTCAGGCCGCCGTTGGGGCGGTGCGGGTCCCAGACGACGCAGTCGTCGAGGGAGAGACCGAGCTCGCGAACGGCGGTGTTGCGGCCGAGGTGCTGGTCGGGCAGGAACAGCACCTTGCCGGTGCCGTCGCCGTCCAGCCCGAGGCCGCCGACCTGCTCGAAGGCCCAGTCGAGGGCGGTGCGGGCGTTGGACGAGGTGCAGATCGTGCCGCCGTGGCGTCCGGTGAACGCCTTGATGGCCGCCGAGGAGTTCATGTACGTGACGGGGATCGTGTGCTCGGCGATGCCCGCCGCGGCGAGCTGGTCCCAGCAGTCCTCGACCTGGGCGATCGCGGCCATGTCGGCCATCGAGCAGCCGGCGGCGAGGTCGGGCAGGATCACGGTCTGCTCGTCGCTCGTCAGGATGTCGGCCGACTCGGCCATGAAGTGGACGCCGCAGAAGACGATGTAGGGCGCGTCGGGCCGGGCCGCGGCGTCACGGGCCAGCTTGAAGGAGTCGCCGGTGACGTCGGCGAACTCGATGACCTCGTCGCGCTGGTAGTGGTGCCCGAGCACGAAGACGCGGTCGCCGAGCGCGGCCTTTGCCGCCCGGGCGCGCTCGACCAGGCCGGGGTCGGACGGTGCGGGCAGGTCGCCCGGGCACTCCACGCCGCGCTCGGTGTGCAGGTCGGTGCCCTGGCCGAGCACGAGGAGGGGCAGCGGTGCCGGTGCCGTCGTCATGCCCAGATCGTATGCCGCCGCTCGGGCCTGTCGTGCCACGGCCCGACCGGGTGGACGGGTCGAGTCTTGACCTCAAGCTGACTTGAGGTCAGACGCTGTGGCTCTCGACCACGAACCAGGAGATCCCGATGCCCATCGCACTCGTCACCGGTGCCAGCCGCGGTCTCGGCCGCGCCCTCGCCACCGCCCTCGTCGGCCGCGGCTGGTCTCTCGTCCTCACGGCCCGCACGACGGCCGACCTCGACCGAGCGGTGGTCGAGATCGCCGCCGGCGCGAGCGCCGGTGTCGTCGTCGGCGTGGCGGGCGACGTCTCCGACGCGGTGCACCGCCGCGAGGTCGTCGACGCCGTCCGGACCCGCAGCGCCGGGGCCGGCCTCGACCTGCTCGTCGCCAACGCCAGCACCCTCGGACCGCTCCCGATGCGCGGCCTGCGCGAGGTGACGAGCGACGACCTCGCAGCGGTCCTCGCCGTCAACGTCCTCGCGCCGCACGAGCTCGTCCGCGCCCTCCTGCCCGACCTCGAACGCGCCGGTGGCGCCGTCGTGACGCTCTCGTCCGACGCAGCCGTCGGGCACTACGAGACCTGGGGCCCCTACGGCGCCTCGAAGGCAGCGCTCGACCACCTGACCCTGACTCTGGGGGAGGAGGTGGCCGGTGTCCGCGCGTGGGCTCTCGACCCCGGGGACATGCGGACGGGCATGCACCAGGACGCGTTCCCCGACGAGGACATCAGCGACCGACCCCTGCCGGAGGAGGTCGCCGTCCCCGCGGTGCTCGCGCTCCTCGACACGCGCCCACCGAGCGGCAGGGTCGTCGCGGCCGACCTGCTTGCCACTCTCGGCACCGCCCCGGTGGTGGCCCGGTGACGACGCTGCTGCGCCACGCCCCCTCCACCCGCTTCCGTCCCACCGGGGACCTCACCGCCGAGACCCCGCCCGAGGAGCGGGCGGGCGGCCGCGACGCCGTGCGGCTCCTCGTCGCGCAGGGCACGGCGACCGGTCCGCGGGTCACACACACCGGCTTCGACCGCATCGGCGAGCACCTGCGACCCGGTGACGTCCTCGTCGTCAACACGTCGGCCACCTGCGCCCGCGAGGCAGACGCGGTCCTGGCCGGCCGGGGGCCAGTGGTCCTGCACGTCGCCACGGCCCTCGACGAGCAGACCGCCGTCGTCGAGCTGCGCACGGCCCCCGACGCGTCTGCTCCCGTCCTCGACGCTGCCGTCGGGGACCTCGCGGAGGTCGACCTCGCGCCACCCGACACCGACGAACGGGCGCTGTCGGGGCTGCCGGCGACGTCGGTCCTCCGGGCCCGCCTGCGCCTCGAGGCGCCCTACCCGCAGGTCGGTTCGTCGCCCACGGGGGAGGGCAACCGCCTCTGGCGTGCTGCGGTCGTGACCCTCGACGCGTCGGGCACCGACGACCCGTCGGCGGCCCACGACGTCGGCGAGCTGCTCGCGGGGCTCGAGCGTGTCGGCCGGCCGATCGCCTACGGCTACCTGGCCCACCGGTACCCCCTCGCCGCCTACCAGACCGTGTTCGCGAGCGTCCCGGGCAGCGCCGAGATGGCCAGCGCCGGCCGCCCCTTCACGACCGACCTGGTGACCCGCCTCGTCAGCTCGGGCGTCCTCGTCGCCCCGGTGCTGCTGCACACCGGCGTGTCGTCGCAGGAGGCGGGCGAGGCGCCGCAGCCCGAGTGGTTCTCCGTGCCGGACGCCACCGCCGCCCTCGTCAACCACGTGCGGAGCCGGGGCGGACGCGTCGTCGCCGTCGGCACGACCGCGACGCGGGCGGTCGAGTCGGCCACCGACGTGTCCGGCGCCGTCCACGCCACCGAGGGGTGGACCGACCTCGTCATCGGGCCCGACCGACCCGTGCGCGTCGTGGGCGGCCTCGTCACCGGCTGGCACGACCCGGATGCCTCGCACCTGCTGCTCGTCGAGTCGGTGGCCGGCCCGGCACTGACCCAAGCCGCCTACGACGAGGCCGTCGCCCACGGGTACGGCTGGCACGAGTTCGGCGACGCCGGTCTCTTCCTGCCCCACCGCACCGCGTGATCGAAAGAGCGCCTCGTACCCGGTGAGGCGCGGCGGATTCAAGTGGTCGTCGCAACGCCCGTGTGAAGGGGGTTGTCAATGGTGGATTCGGTGGTGCGGCAGGGTCGGCCCCCGGCCGGTCGTGAGGTGTGGCGGCAGTTCTGGGTGT